>NZ_FNZV01000005.1 GCF_900109555.1 Pacificibacter marinus
GAACGGCTTAACGTAAATCGCAGGGATGATCCGAGGCTCAAAACCCATCTTGCGCAAGGTGCGGCTGACAAAATGGGCGCTGAGGCAAGCCTCCATACCCACGATACAGCGCGGCAGCTGTTCAAAAGTCGCGACCAACGCTAGCCGCTTTATCTGCTTGCGCAGGACACGCTGTCCTGCCGGGTCGAAACCCACCAAATGAAATGTGTCTTTACCAATATCGATGCCAACAGACATCAGTTCATCAAATTCAATCTTCGCCATGCTACTTCTCCTATATGCAGGTGAAACTAAGCTCAGTCTAACCTGCTGGGTGAAGCAGCCGGTACATCCCATTAGCCGACATTGGCCAGTGGTCCGGGATGCGGCAATGCAGCGCGTCAAACCGGACACTGCGGTCCCCAAATTTCCTATTTTTCTGACTTCGCAATTCCTTGACGAAACATTTGTTCCGTTGATGGTAGTCCGCCGACACGTGCCTTTTGTTCATCTGACATTTTGTCAGTGAGGCGCCTCACGGCGTTTCCAAATTCACTGGCCCGCTTTGAAATATAGGTATCCAAATCGGCGAACGGTTTTGCATCGGTGCAGAATGCATATGATTTTTGCCAGCCGTAAATCTTCCTCCCCAATCCGTCCAAAGTCGCGCTTGAAGCAAGCTTTGGGTCGAGATTCTTACCTTCTTGAGCGAAGGCTTTGATCGCGCGATGTGACATTGAAAGTGTTTCATTTACATCGTCTTTCAGCCGCTGAATTGATTGCGAACTCGGAACACATCTGTTGGGCTGCAGCGTGCAACCCAAGAAACCGAATGACTGCGAACAATCTCCGGTTGCCGCTTTGTCAGAGCCTTTCGAGGGTTGGTAAAGCCTGAAGCCAAGCCGACCCAGATGGCTTTTCGCCAAATCTATGGCTTTGCTAAGCTCAGAGGCGGTTTCAGACACGATAATAATGTCGTCGATGTAGCGAACAGCCGCCACATTTAGTTGATTGATTTCGTGGTCCATATCGAAGAGTAAAATATTTCCAGCAAATGCTGATAACGACGAACCCTGAGCGACCCCATGCCCGTTCGATGGAAACAAAGATGCGTAACCCTTGAGTTCCTCTGAGTTTGCCAAATGGACTTCTAGACCTTTCGCAAACAGGTCAGAAAGAGCATCGTCTTTCGTTTCGTCGCGAACGAATTTGATAACTGGGTCGACTGGAATGTCCGTAAAGAATGCTTTGATATCCGATCTATAATAGTGCTTGGCACCGTTATTCATCGCTCCCATTATCAGATCTATTGCCGGTCCGACGCCGCCATATGGTTTGATTAGACCTCCAACTCCAAAAGCTGAGGTATTGACGTCATTGATTTTACCCA
This sequence comes from Pacificibacter marinus, assembly GCF_900109555.1. Classification (GTDB taxonomy): domain Bacteria; phylum Pseudomonadota; class Alphaproteobacteria; order Rhodobacterales; family Rhodobacteraceae; genus Celeribacter; species Celeribacter marinus_C. The sequence continues at coordinate 1,370 of NZ_FNZV01000005.1, forward strand.
AGGCAGGGTCTCTTACCGTTTGGTGTCGCGTGTCTATATCACGGACATCACGGGCTGACCTTGGCTGAAGCACCTGTAGAATGGCTCGTTGTACAATTCTGTTTTTGAGCGTCGCAATGGCAATTGGGCGAGGGTCTTTCCCAACCTTCTCGCGGCTTTTTTGGTCAGCGAGAACGCCAAGAACTTCATCGAACTGGAATTTACCAGTGCGCAGCTGGTCAATACTGCGACGAATATGCCGCTGGTGTTGATGTTCAAATTCCGCTGCTGCACCACGAATTTCTCCGTTAGCAGAATTCAATGCGCTGCGCTTTACATGTCGCCATGCGGCGAACATGTTACTTTCGGTTCGAACCCTGTCACACAGCTTGCCCATAGATATTCTCCGGTTCGGTCCCCCGTGCATGCACACCCGACCGTTGATAGGCACTCATCCACTGCGCTCTGATATTCCGAGACTACAGACACCTTGGCAGCAAATGCCACTTCGGCGATGTCACCGTGACGCGCGATCCGCATGGACAGGGCCAGCTTCACGTCGGACGCCATCGAGACAATGGACGCTGCGGCAAGTACGCAAGCGCACATGCCGGTTAGCCAGCTCCAAAGAGCCGGTTTTTCGGGGCAATTTCACACATTTCTCCGCCTTCCACCTTAAAGGTTTTTGGACGCTGTCAAGCGCTTTCCGCCCCGGCCCGGCCCGCCGCGTAGAATGCTTATCTGCTGCTTGGGGGCCAAAACTTAGGACACTCACAGCTTCAAGAGCAACGGTCAGGCTCAGGTCATCCACTGCGCTCTGATATTCCGAGACTACAGACACCTTGGCAGCAAATGCCACTTCGGCGATGTCACCGTGACGCGCGATCCGCATGGACAGGGCCAGCTTCACGTCGGACGCCATCGAGACAATGGACTACCTTATACTATGGGTATGCGACTCCACAATATCAAGATGGTGTTGGTGAATTTTTTGGAGCTCCCTCTTGGAGCCGGTTCAGTTAGGGTGCGTAAGGCGCACAAAGCGCCTTACGCCAATGGATCGAGGTGGAGAACGCCATCGCCGCTGCTACACTAACTCCTGCCGCCCAAACAGTATCAAAAAAATGGGTAACAATCGCAGTTGGTTTCGTCAGTAGTCGCTTTGTTTTGCAGAACTTCGTTTTTGAGTCTTCAGTCTTTTTGTCCATGGCATTCTCCTTCAAATAGGTGTTTCCCAAATGAAAAACGGCCAAAAGAACGACAAGAACTAGCGCAACAGCAGGATTCGAACCTGCCCCGATCCCCGAAGGTCGAGTTAGTTCTGATATAGCTAGAGTAACTGATTATTTCAAGTGAACCTAAACAATGAAACTCCGTGTTCAGCGTGGCATCTAATGTCCGCTTCATAAAAATTAGCCCTAGACAAGCATGGCTGCAGCGTACTTCCGCTTTCCGCCCTTAGACTTCCGTGTTAGCATAAGGCGTCTAGACGCCCTTTTAAATTGCACCAGTGGGCTTCTCCCTTGACGTCCTAGCTGAGCTCGCCCTAGTGGGCGTCTGAAAGTTGCCAGTCCATTTTTCACGACACTTGACCACAAAGCGCCTCAACGCAAACCGCGCGCAACACAGCTCTGATCCTCCGTAGACCTCAACTATCGGAGGAGGGTCGGGGCGTCCTATACACCCCCTTGTTCCTGTATACACTTACTGACACCCCAAAACTGAAACATTTCAGCCATCAAATGCGAAGATATTGCGTCAAGTTATTTTTCCCATCGTTTCTTTTTTTTAAAAAAATACCCCGAAATGAGGAGAACAAAGCACGTTCCCTTGTATACGGTTAATGACACCCCCTGATTGAAATATTAGCTAAATCTTAGCATTTAATTGTCAGGGAATCCGCCTCTGGCTATCTTTGTCCCAAGTTAGATTGCATGGGCGCTAGTGCACATTCAGCCGAATGGATGCGCGAGCGAACTTGGACAAAGGAACCTGTAAGGTAAACCCAGATGGCACAGACTACGATTGAACAAAAAGCACTACGCTTACTAAACGCCTTTGAGCGCGCTGGAAAATCAGTTGGGCGTGTCACAGTTGACGGAAAAAAGATCGAATTGGTCTTGGTTGAACTTCCTACAGTCGATGAATTTGAGAGAGTAAATATGCGCCATGGCAAAACGTGAGCTTCCAAAACATGTATATCGGCAACGCAATGGCCTCTATTTCCAGAGGCGCGGCTGGCCTTCCTTAAAGTTCAAGCATGAGTTTGGCTCACCTGAATTCTGGCAGGAATACTCCGATATTCTTGCGGGAATGGTGAAGCCAAAAGTGGTAACGTCGCGGACCTTCAAAGCATTGGTTGCGAGCTACATTAAGTCTCCTCGCTATAAGAACCTCAAGCTGCGCACGGCATTGGATTACGACAAGTATCTAGAGTTCTTCATTTCGATCATGGCAGATGCCAACCCTGCCAAAATGCAGCGTAAAGACGTTATTCGTTTACGCGATTCCAACGCAGAAAAAGCTTATTTCGCCAACTACTCCTTACGCGTCCTGCGTATATTAATGGAGCATTGCGTTGATTTAGGTTGGCGTGAAGCAAACCCTGCAAAAGGCGTGCCCGAAATTAAAACAAAGAAAACCGAGCGCAGCCCGTGGCCTCAAGAATTGCTAGAGGTCTACAGGGCGAGCTGTCCACTTGGTGGGCGTGAGCGTTTGGTCATGGAATTGTGCGTAGGGACAGGACAGCGCATTGGCGATGTACTGGAGATGCGTTGGTCAGATATTCAAGATGGATCAGTTTTCGTTAAGCAAAATAAAACCAATAAAGAGCTTTGGGTTCCTATTCTGCCAGAGCTTCAAGTTGCACTGGATGCTGCAAGTCGCCATTCGGTATTTCTGCTCACTAATGAAAAGGGCACAAACCGCTGGTCCTATAGCGGCGCATCGCAAGCTGTTCGAAAAGTTAGAGAGGCGCTCAATGCGCTCGACTACGATATTCACAGCTGGCGCTATAACGCTGCCTGCGAATTGCTAGAGGCGGGATGTGATGATGATCTCATTGCTGCCGTTACAGGGCAAAGTTCTGCGATGGTGAGTCACTACACCAAACAAGTTCGCCAGAAATATCGAGCACAACAGGCACAGCAAAAGAGAACGGAACAAAAACAGAATGTTTAGACATTTGTTTAGACTTTAAATCATTGCTAGGCTCAAAGCCTTCTAAGTCATTGAAAGTAAATGGAGGCGAGTATGAGAATCGAACTCATGTACACGGATTTGCAATCCGCTGCGTAACCACTCCGCCAACTCGCCTCGTTGTGGTTGAGCGGGGTTTATACCAAGGCTGTGGGGGGTGCAAGACGCCAAATGTATCTATTCGCATGTTGCCGAAAGCCGCGCGATATGGCACTAACGCAAAGATTCCTATGTGAACGAAAGAGTTCAGCTCATGACAGATTTTGCAAAACTTCGCACCATGATGGTCGACACGCAGGTGCGCCCCTCTGATGTGACCAAATTCCCAATCATTGAAGCGATGCTGACAGTGGCGCGCGAAAACTTTGTGCCAGCAGCACAGCGCGAGGCGGCTTATGTTGGGGAACATGTTGTCCTTGGCGACCGCCGCGTTGTTTTGGATCCGCGTGTGCTTGCCAAAATGCTTGATATTCTCGACATCCAAAACGACGAATTGGTGCTCGATATCGGTGTTGGCCTTGGATATTCGTCTGCCGTGATTGCGCGCATGGCGCAAGCTGTGATTGCTGTTGAAAGCAACGAGGCTTGGGCGTCCGATGCCGCAGCTGCATTGTCTGATGCCGGTGCTGATAATGTTGTTGTCGAAGTGGCCGCTTTGGCTGCTGGCGCACCGCAGCACGGGCCGTATGATGCAATCGTTTTGCAAGGAGCAGTAGAAGACATTCCTGCTGCAATTTTAGACCAAGTTAAAGATGGTGGACGCATTTGTGCAATTTTCCTTGATGGAAGTCTTGGAATTGTGCGTATGGGGTACAAGATAAAAGGGAAGTTCACGTGGCGCATGGCGTTCAACGCGACGGCGCCTGTGCTTCCTGGTTTTGAAGCGGAGCGTGCATTCGCGCTGTGACGTTGGGATAACGCTTGGGGTTAAAACTGCCACAGCGTTCAAATAAATTAAGGCAGGCAAATGCGAATAACCTTTGGCATAAAACGAACCATTACAGCGAGTCTTTTGGCTCTTGGAACAGCGATTACACCTTTGGCGCTTTCGGCCGAAACTTTGGGTGATGCACTGGCATCTGCGTATAAAAGTTCCGGCTTACTTGAACAAAACCGTGCCAACCTGCGCGCAACAGACGAAGGCGTGGCATCGGCTTTGGCTGGGATGCGACCATCGCTTGGGTACAGTGCCAGCAGTGGGTATTCGTCGACCACCGAAGAGTGGACGAACGCGTTGACGTTTTCTGCCAGCATGACTGTGTTCACTTTTGGCCGTAACAAACTTAACGTGGATGCGGCAAAAGAAACCGTTTTGGCGACACGTGCCTCTTTGGTTTCTATTGAACAAGACGTGCTTGGAGATGCCGTATCTGCCTATATGGATGTGCGTTACAATGAAGCGCAGTCCAATTTGCGCCAAAACTCTGTGCGGTTGATGCAGCAAAACTTGCGCGCCGCCAAAGACCGCTTTGAAGTCGGTGAAATCACACGCACTGCGGTTAGCCAAGTTGAGGCCCAATTGGCCACAGCCCGCGCGCAGCTTGCCGCAGCGCAAGGTCAAGTGACCGCGTCACGTGAAAGCTATAAAGTGGCTATCGGCAATTACCCGTCAAAATTATCCAGCCCCCCCACCGTTAAAAACCCAGCACGCTCCGCAGACGAAGCTGTGCGCATTGCAACCAGTGGGCACCCAGCGATTAAAGCGCTGCAACACCGCATTGCGGCACTTGATCTCGCTGTCGAGATTGCAGAGCGCGGTCTTTTGCCAACTGTTTCCGCCAGTGCATCGCATAAGATCAGCGAAGGGGACGAGACGGATGCCTTTGGTTTGACTGCAAGTGGGACAATCTATGCGGGCGGACAGCTTTCTTCCTCTATTCGCACAGCAATGGCCAACCGCGATGCTGCACGGGCGAATTTGCACACAACTGCGCGCCAGATCGAGCAAGGCGTGCGCACCGCGTGGTCTATGTTGACTGTGACTCGTGCATCATCTGAAGCAACCGCCGCATCGGTGACCGCCCAGCGTGTGGCCTATCAAGGTGTGAAAGAAGAAGCCGAACTTGGTGCCTCCACAACGCTTGATGTTTTGGAAGCGGAGCAAGATTTGCTTGATGCACAAGTATCTGCCATTCAGGCGCGCATCGATAATGAAAGCGCCGTTTTCTCATTGCTCAGCGCGATGGGGCTTTTGACTGTAGATCACTTGAAACTCAATGTGCCTGTCTATGATCCTGCAGCCTATTACAACGCAGTGAAAACAGCGCCAACGCGCTTTGTTAGCCCTGAAGGCGATAAGCTTGATCGTGTCTTGCAGGCGCTTGGCCGCAACTAAATCGGTGTCACAATTTGGCATTAAATCCGCTCAGAGGCTCTGGGCGGATTTTCTATTTGTTGTGTGTCGAGGCGAAGCTGTCTACCATTGACAGTAGAATTTTAAGGGAATCGGAATGTCTGATCCAATGACAAATATGGGCGCGGATGACGTGCTTGCGTCAATCCGCAGGTTGGTGTCAGAAACGTATGATCCAAAGCTGCGTCAGAAAACACCCGAACGCGTGCCTGATCGTTTGGTTTTGTCGCCAGATTTGCGTGTTGTCGAGGGCCGCAGCGATGCGTCTGTTTTCGTGGAACAAAGCGATCCCCAAGCAAAGCCAGCACCGACTGCGGCGCCGTTCATGCTGAAAACGCAAGTTGCAAAAGACGCTCCTGTTGGGGACACAGTGCAAAAACCGGTAAAAACGCAGTCTGATGGTGCTGGGACTGCTGATGCACTTTTTGAGACGATGAACGCCAAAATCGCAGCGTCGTCGGAGCAAGAGAACGATAGAGACGCGACCAAGGCGGCACCGTTTACGATAGATGCCAAACTGGATGTGCAGAGCCAAAAGTGGCCTTCGGAATTCGATGATATTCCAAATGCACAGGCTGCAGATCATGCGGCCAAACTGTCGCTTGAGCAGCGTATTGCAGAACTTGAAAGCGCAGTTGAATCGCAGGTTCAAGATTGGGATTCCGATGGATCTGACGATTTCGACGATGCTGCAGCGCATGGGGTTTCACAGGCTTTTGCCCAGTCTGGCGCGCGCGTTTTGAATTTTCGCAGTGCAGAGCTTGCTCCTCATATTCAGCCTGCGCCAGCAGGTAGTATAGGTCACACTGCAACGCCAACCACTGTGTTTGAGGATGCAGTAAAGGCCGAGACACACGTTTCAGATGATTTGCATCGTACGCTGGATCGCACGGTTCAGGCCGATCATAACACCAACATACCAGTGCCTGAAACGCAGGACGATGCCCTACAGGGGCCTGTTGACGATGACTTGCCGCTTGCAGGTTATTCAAGTGACGAGTTGCTTGATGAAGACACGTTGCGCGACATGGTGACCGATGTCATTCGTCAAGAATTGCAAGGCGCTTTGGGCGAACGCATCACGGCTAACGTGCGCCGTTTGGTGCGCCGCGAAGTGCGGCGTGCGATGACCTTGCGTGAATTCGACTGATTAAACGTCACCCGCCAATGCGATTAACTGATTGATATCGATATGCGATTCCATGTGCATCGCTAGTGCATCAAGTGTTTTGTCTATGTCGTATTCAAAGTCATCCAACCTGTCGGTTAACCCAAACTGCGCCAGATAGCCGTGACGGAACGCATCCGAGGCAAACAGCCCGTGCAAATAGCATCCTTTGATGCGCTTAGATGCGGATTGTGCGCCCTCAAGACGTCCTTCGACCTCAAGCCAGGCCTGTTCACAATCTGGTCCGTTTGTTTGGCCAATATGAATTTCATAGGCGTTGAAGGTTGTGCCCGTCGCGGTATCTGTCGCGGTGATTTCGGCCAAGCGTTTGTCGTCGGTCATCTCGGTTGTCACGTCTAATAGACCAAGGCCCGCATGGCGCCCCGCGATGCCTTCCAGACCGTCTAGATCATCTATCCAAGTGCCAAGCATCTGATATCCTCCGCAAATCCCCAGAACATGCCCGCCACGACGCACATGAGACATGATGTCGATGTCCCATCCTTGGGCGCGCAGATAGGCTAGATCAGCGATGGTGGATTTCGTGCCGGGCAGCAAGATAAGCGTGGCATCTGCGGGCAGGGGGTGGCCTGCTTCGACAATTTCAATTGTGACATTTGGCTCGCTGGCCAAAGGATCAAGGTCGTCGAAATTAGCAATACGCGACAGGCGCGGCACGGCGATTTTGATATGGCCTGTGCCGCTTGACGCGATGTCCATAATGTCTTCGGCAGGCAGTTTATGCGCCTCGGAAAACCACGGGATTGTGCCTAAATCAGTCCAACCCGTGTGATCCACAATGGCTTTGGCTCCATCGCTGAACAGGCTGACGTCGCCACGAAATTTATTCACGGCAAAGGCTTTGATCCGGTCACGATCCTGAGGTGGTAACACAGTGTGGGTGCCGACGATTTGCGCGATAACGCCGCCACGATCTATATCACCAATCAAAATTACTGGCACATTTGCAGCCTCGGCAAAGCCCATGTTTGCGATGTCACCGTGGCGTAAGTTGATCTCAGCGGGGCTGCCAGCGCCCTCAATGATGATAAAGTCTACATTTGCGGCAAGTCTTTGAAAGCTTTGTAAGACGGCAGGCATAAGTGTTGATTTCATCTTGCCATAGTCGCGGGCTTTCATCGTCGCGACTCGTTTGCCATGCACAACGACCTGCGCGCCAACGTCGCTTTCAGGCTTGAGCAAAACGGGGTTCATATCGGTGTGGGGTTTCAGACCACAGGCCCGCGCTTGTAACGCCTGCGCGCGGCCTATTTCGCCGCCGTCTGATGTGACGGCTGCATTGTTGGACATGTTCTGCGGTTTGAACGGCGCGACTGTGTAGCCGCGTTGGGTCAGCGCACGTGCGATGCCTGCGACCAACATGGATTTACCGACATTGCTGCCGGCGCCTTGGATCATGATCGCTTTTGTCATAGCTGCCCTTATGCGTTTGATGTGTTCTACTGTGAATTGAGAGCGGCTGAAAGTGGGATCAATCGTCGTTTGGCCCACGACGTTTGATGTCAGTATAGGGCGTGCCATCCAAATGTTTATAAAAGGATTGCGCCTCCATATCGGCTATTAAATCCAGACCGGGATAAAGGGCGCGTTCGCCTGTGACCCGTGATCCGACTTCTAAGATCACAACATCTTTATCAGTCCGGTTCTGTAAACAATGCGCGATATCGACGCCAGCCTTGAAACCTGCGCAATCTCCGGGGGCGAGCGGTTCTTCGGAGTTGCCGTAAATGAGCGTTGGATGCCCCTCTATAATATAGACGAATTCATCTTCTTTCTCGTGCCAATGGGGCATGGCAGACCATGTGCCTGGTGCGAGCCGCGTGATATTGACGCCGAATTGATCAAGCCCCACAGCATCGCCCAAGGCACGTTTTTCACGCGCTTTGGTGTTTTTATGAAAAGGTGGGGGATAGAGCGTGCCGATTTTCGCAGGGATCGCTGAAATATCGATTTTACCGCCGCGTTTGGTGTCTGTCATGAAATGCCTCCAATCAGGTAAGGCGAGTATGACGCAACGCAGGCCTGCCGTAAAACGAAAGACGCGCCAGGTTTCCCATGGCGCGTCTTTAGTAAGAAATGGCAGTTTCTTTAAGGAGTTACGCAGCTTCAGCTTGTTGAGCGTTGCGGCGTTCACTTTCCTCGCGGGACAACGCAACAGATGTGCGGATACCCTTAGATACAAAGTCCATCAAGCCAGACACAACCCGCTCGTTGGGGTCGATGCCAGAGCATGACAAAACTTCGCGCCCGTCACGAGACCGTGCCCAACGGGCGATCTGTTCAGGGCCATTGCCGTATTTCTTGTTATCAGCAATCGCGTCATCCAACGCAGCAAGTACAACGGCAGCAAAAAGTTTGCGGGCACGTTGGCCTTGTTCGTAATTGAATGCGGAGCCATCAACGAAATCAGCCATGGTTTGTCCTTGTTTTATTGGTCTTGTCTTTTCGGCGTAAGGTGCCTTATGACATGTTCGTTCTGATTCGGATACAGTCGTTTTGCATGTCTGTTATGCGCTTAGTGCATAGGTTGTGCATTGTTAGATCCCATATCCGCGCCTTGCGCCGTCAAGACTGTCCAGATATAGGGTGGCATAAGTAAAATTCAACCTTTAGCGCGGGTGTGCACATGCCAAAAATCAACGGTAACGAAATCCGTCCAGGAAACACTCTTGAACATGAGAATGGTTTGTGGGTCGCTGTCAAAGTCGATCACGTCAAGCCAGGTAAAGGCGGCGCCTTTGCTCAAGTGGAAATGAAAAACTTGCGCGATGGTCGCAAGTTGAATGAACGGTTCCGCTCAGCCGATAAAGTAGAACGGGTGCGTCTTGAGCAAAAAGACCAGCAGTTTTTGTATGAAAATGATGGCATGTTGGTGTTCATGGACACTGAGACGTACGAACAGGTGGAATTGCCTGCGGATTTGCTGGGCGATCGTCGTCCGTTTTTGCAAGATGGCATGACCGTTGTGATTGAATATCACGATGTTGAAGCGCTCAACGTGACTGTGCCGCAAAAAGTGAAATGCAAAGTGGTTGAAACCGAGCCTGTGGTCAAAGGTCAGACAGCTGCGAATTCATTCAAGCCAGCGATTTTGGACAACGGCGTCAAAGTCATGGTGCCACCTTTTGTGGGGCAAGACGAAGACATCATCGTCAACACAGAATCCATGGAATATTCAGAGCGCGCTTAAATTAAGCCGCTGATGGTTTTAAAGGTCGCCTTTGGGCGGCCTTTTTTGTTTAGTGGTCCAAAGATGACAGGAGACCCCATGTCCCATTCCACACAAAGTTCCGATGGCACGATCCGCTGCAACTGGGCGCATGGCGCGCCTGACTATCCATTTTATCAAGTCTATCACGATACGGAGTGGGGCTTTGTGCAAGGCAACGATCAACGCCTGTTTGAAAAGCTGTGTTTAGAGGGCTTTCAATCGGGTTTGAGTTGGCGGACGATATTGGCCAAACGCGAGAATTTTCGCGCCGCTTTCGATGATTTCGATTTCCATAAGATCGCCATGTATACCGAAGACGACGTTGAACGGCTGGTGCAAGATGCTGGTATCATTCGTCATCGCGGCAAAATCAATGCCACGATCAACAACGCGAAACGGGCGATTGAGATGCTTGAGACTGAGGGCACTTTGGCGGCGTATATCTGGGGGTTTGAGCCAAGTGTGCAAGAACTGTCCGAGCTTGAATATCCTGCTGCGACATCGCCGTCGTCAGTTGCTTTGTCGAAAGATCTCAAAAAACGTGGCTGGAAATTCGTTGGCCCAACAACGATGTACGCGTTTATGCAGTCTATGGGATTGGTGAATGATCACACGCCTGACTGCCATTGTCATGCGGCGTGTGAAGCACAAAGAGCGGCGTTTATCCGGCCCACGTCACCTTAGCGTCACCTGCTGTCATAAGGCCGCGCGCCCGATCAAAGCGCAGGTGCGCAATGGCGTGATTGCCGCTTTGGGTGAACAGCGTACCGGCCTCTTTGCCATCTTCAGTCAACAGCGGGGTGCCGACAGGGGCGTTGCCATCGATTTCAACGGTGGCAAGCCCTTTGCGCAGCTCTGTTTTGTGTTTCATCCGCGCGGTAATCTCTTGACCGACATAGCAACCTTTGCGAAAATCAACGCCGTTTAGGCGCTCAAAACCAGCCTCAAGTAGATAGGTGTCAGGTGTCAGCTCGATCCCCGTTTCTGGGATGCAGTGCGCGACACGAATCGCATCCCAATCGACATCCTCAGAGGGGCGTCCATCGTAGGCCCGCCAGCCCAAAGCCGCATGACGCGGATCGGCGTAGGCGCCAGTCGAAGCATCGCCGAGGCCACGCGACACGGTGCGATCCGTCATTTCAAGCGCAGCATTTGAACGCATTTTATACATGGTCAGACGTTTGAGCAGGGCTGGCGCTTCGTCCGCGCAGACATCAATCAAAATGGTATCGCCCTCAGGAATCACAAAGAAATCAACCATGAACTTGCCTTGTGGGGTCAAAAGCGCGGCATAGACGGCGTCTGTGTCCAGCTTACTCACATCATTGGACACCAAACCTTGCAAGAATTTAATACGGTCAGGGCCAGTGAGTGCAATGACACTGCGATGCGAAGCGGTTTGGGTCATGATCATTCCTTTGTTATCGCCGATCATATAGGTGTTTTTGCGAAAGACACCAGTGGCGGTACAGCAAAGGGGCCTCACGATGCGCGCACCGATATCAATCATTATCCCAACCTTGAACGCGGCACCGCAGTTGCCCGACACTTTGGCGCGGGTGATGGAAGGGTTGAACGCAGGGCTTGTCCGCGAATTGGTGATTTCGGATGGCGGGTCAAACGATGATATTAAAACGCTGGCCGCCGAAGTCGGGGCTACATTTGTAACTGGTCCGGCGGGGCGCGGTGGGCAGTTGAGCCGTGGTGCGACAGTCGCCCAGGGCGACTTGCTGTTGTTTTTGCATGCTGACACGTGGTTGCCCGAAGGCTGGTCTGACGCAGCGCTGGCGCATCTGCAAATAGAGCAAAACGCCTATGTGTTTTCGCTCGCATTTCGCGGCGGCGGCATCATGGCGCGGCTCACAGCGGGGTGGGCCAATCTGCGCACACGCTTGTTTGGTCTGCCATACGGGAACCAAGCGCTGTTGATTTCGCGCGCTTTGTTCGACGACATTGGCGGCTACCCAGATCAGCCCTTGATGGAAGATGTGGCCATAGCGCGCAAACTCAAAGGCCGTATCACGCTTAGTCCGCTTTGCGTCCAAACAGGCTCCGAACGTTACCAAAGAAACGGCTGGCTGCGCCAAGGGGCGTCGAATCTGTGGCGACTTGCGCGCTATCTGATGGGCGTGCATCCCGTGCAGCTACACCGTGACTATCGGTGATGGTTTTGCCGTCAGAATACTGCAAACGATACAGATCTGCGTAAAGTCCGCCACGTTCCAAAAGCTCTTCATGCGTGCCCTGATCCACAACGCGACCTTTGTCCATCACAACGATTTTATGAGCGCTGCGAATGGTGGACAGGCGGTGGGCGATAACCAACGTGGTGCGGCCTTTGGACAGTTTTTCAAGCGCTTCTTGCACGATCTTTTCAGACTGTGCATCCAGCGCTGATGTGGCTTCATCCAACAACAAAATAGGACGGTCCCGCAACACAGCACGCGCAATGGCCACACGCTGGCGTTGGCCGCCAGACAAAGCAGAGCCGCGTGGCCCAGCTAACGTGTCTAATCCTTGGTCTAAAGAGTTCACAAAGTCACTGACATGGGCCGTATCCATCGCTGCCTTAAGGGCGGCGTCGCTGACCTTTTGGCCCATGGTGATGTTGTCGCGAATGGTTTCATCAAACAACAAAGCATCTTGTGATACGACAGAATACAACCCGCGCAGATCGCTGAGGGCGAGATCGTGCAAAGCAACACCACCAAGGGTCAAATCACCACTTTTCGCATCGGCCAAACGTGTCAAAAGACTGAAGACTGTGGATTTACCGGCACCAGAGGCCCCGACCAATGCCGTGGTTTCACCCGCTTTGGCGGTGAATGACGCGCCGCGCAAAACAGGGGCGTCGGTGTACGAAAAGACAACGTCATTGAGCGCTATGTCAGCTTGTGCTGCTTGGCAGGCTAGTTTCACAGGCTTTTTCGGATCTTTGATAGTTGGTTTTTGCATGAAAACTTCATGCAAGCGTTCAATCGGTGCCATGGCTTGTTGCCACGTGCCTGCGGCCATTCCAAGACGTCTTGCAGGGTCAATCAGCATACCTATGGCAGTGAAAAACGACATAAATTCGCCAACGGATTTTTCGCCAGCAACAATTTCGCTGCCGCCGTAATAAAGCACGCCACAAAACCCAAAACCCGCGACCAGATCTATCAAGGCAGGCATCGCAGCTTGGCCGCGCACGGCGCGCAATTCTGTGCGTACATAGTTATTGATCGTTGCGCCAAAGCGCTGCGTTTCACGTTCTTCTGTACCTGACAATTTGATTGATGTGCTGCCGTGGTACACTTCATCAAGCCGATTGGAGACCAAAGACGACGTTTCGCGCGCAGAATAAGATGTGCGGCGCACTAGTTTTTGTAATCGTGAAATGGGCCAGACTAACAGTGGCACGGCCGATAGCACGATGAGTGTCCACAGCCAATCGGTGTAAAACGCCACCGCAAGCAACGATAGCAAGCCGATGATATCACGGCCAAGAGAGGTGAAAAGTTGTCCCCAAAGGCTTGAGATTTGTTGGCTGTCCCCGCGCGTGCGCTCGATCAGAACCCCCGGGGGATATTTGTGAAAAAACGGTCCATCTAGGGTTAAAACGTGTTTGATAAGCGCAATTTGAACCCGTGCAGATGTGCGCTGTTGGGCCATAGACATTAACACTCGTTGTGCAAAAGACGACAGGGCGCGGACCACAAAGACGCCAAAAATTGCAAAGGCCACCCAAACGGTTGAAGACGTGTTTTCCGTTGTCAGAATCGTATCGAACATAGGCTTGATCAGATAGCTGAGCGCCCCAAGCATCATGCCTTCTGCTGCCATAAAGCAAAACGCAGCCAGCAACGTGGGCATGGATTGACGCAAATATCCGCCCCAAAACCAGCTCATCAATGTTTTGGAGGACTTGGGTTGTCTTTGTATCTTGTCGCTCATTGAGAATCCTATTTTGACGCTGCGCTAGCCCTGTATCAATCAGACCCAGTGTGACGGGCACCAATTCGAAAAACTCTTACACAGTCAAGAGTGTTTCCAAAGCGGATTAAAGCTTGCAGCTATCTTATCGCGGTCGTAATGCGTTTCAAACCAGTCACGAATTGCAATTGGTCCGTGTGCTTTGATATCAGATTCGTAGCACGTCAGTAGGTGATCCAAAATTCCTGTTTTTGTGCACTTGAGATGCATGTAACGCAAACATAACTGCTTGCGCGCCTCATTCAAGCTCATACCTTTGACATGCAAAAGGTACAAGGCCGACACTAAACCTGCGCGGTCTGCCCCAGATTTACAGTGAAACAAAAAGGGCGGATTTAATGTGTCGAGCAGATCGAGAACTTTGAGATAGTTTTCTTTGGGGGCCACACTGCGTGCGTTCAAATTGGCAACGACCAATTCAATACCAAGTTCAGCGCAGCGTTGTTGTTCAAGTAGCATAAAACTCATCGGGTGCGCAGGGTGACCGCGCAAAGACAGGATCGTTTTGATGCCCATCCTTTTGTACCTTTTGATCCGGCGCGGTGAGGGTTGATTGGATCGCCATACCCCGGGGGCAATTTCCGATAGGTTTGTCCAGAGCCCACGCAAAAAGGCGTGATCGAACAGCTGAAAATGCACCAAAGCCAAACGGCGCGTGCGCAGTGTCGACACATCGTTTCCAAATGCGCCAACACGTCCGTAATTCAAATCTTTGAAATGCTGTTTTAGTGTCTTTGACATTGTGCCCCATTTGAGAAAATACAGCATGGGTTGATTAGCTATATTTGGGCCATGTACACGTTACAGCTTTGGCAATTATTTATGACACATATAATACTTTTGGGGGCTTTCCATCGCATCACTTTCGGTGAGGGAAAAGGTCAGATTGACCAATCGTTTTTCCAGCGCTACCCATAAGACTTGAATTTTTAGGATACGCTTATGTCTTTTGCCAACGGTCGTCACTATCTCGCTATTCCCGGTCCTTCTGTTATCCCTGATCCAGTGCTTCAGGCCATGCAACGCCCCGCCCCGAATATTTACACGGGCGAACTGGTGGAATTGACGCATGGGCTGGTGCCCGACCTGAAAACCATTGCAGGCACGCAGCAACATGTGGGCATGTATATCTCCAATGGGCATGGCCTTTGGGAAGCCGCTTTGACCAATATACTTTCGCGCGGGGATAAGATTCTTGTGTGTTTGACTGGCGAATTCGGTGTGGGTTGGGCGGATGTGGCCACGCAGCTGGGCGCACAAGTGCAAACACTTGATTTTGGTAAGAAATCACCCATTGATCCTGCTCAGGTCGAACAGGCGCTTCGGGCCGATACTGGCCACGATATCAAAGCTGTTCTCGTCACGCATGTCGATACAGCGACGTCTTTGCGCAATGATATTGATGGCGTGCGCAAGGCGATCGATGCCGCAGGCCACCCTGCGCTCTATGCGGTCGATTGTGTTGCCTCGATGGGGTGTGAACGCTTTGAAATGGATGCTTGGGGCGTGGATGTGGCCATCGCAGCCTCGCAAAAAGGTCTGATGACGCCTGCTGGAATGGGGTTCATTTGGGTGTCAGACAAGGCACTTGAGGTTGGACAATCCGCCAACATGCGCACGCCGTATTGGGATTGGAATTTGCGTACAAATCCTGTGCATTTGTATGAATTTTTCGGGGGCACGCCGCCAACACAACATCTGTATGGTTTGCGCAAAGCTGTAGATATGATGCTTGAAGAAGGCTTGGACAATATTTTTGCCCGTCATGCAGCTTTGGCTGGCGCATATTGGGCGGCGGCTGATGTGTGGGCGCAAGGCGGCGATTTGGTGCTGAACGTTCCAGATGCGCAGCATCGCTCACATGCTGTTACAGCGCTCAAACTCAACGAGCCAGATGGCACCCGTTTGCGTGACTGGTTGACCGAACATATGGGCATCACTTTGGGTATTCCGTTGGGCATGGCCCCTTGGGACACCGACGAATGGCACGGATATTTCCGTATCGGCCACATGGGGTATTTCAACGCGCAAATGGTTTTGGGCGTGATCGGTGCGATTGAGACAGCTTTTATCGCGCTTGATATCCCTCATGGGGCAGGGGGGGCGCGCGCTGCTGCCAAATTCCTAGCAAGTAAATCTGGGCAAACGCTTGCGCCAACTGACGCAAGCGCTTGTTGTAGCGACTAAGATTTATGCAATATCGCCGAGTGCCAAAGGCAGGCGCTCGGCCAACACATCAAGTTCTTGCGGCAAGCCGACCGACACACGAATACAGCGATCCAACGGCGCTTTGCCCGGCATACGCACAAAAACGCCACGCGCGTTGAGCGCCGCCATAAGGGCGCGGGCATGGTCGCCATCCTGACCACAGTCTATCGTCACAAAATTCGCGGCAGAGGGCAGGGGTGTCAACCCGTTGTCTTGTGCGATTTGTGCAATTCGAATGCGTCCTTGAGCAACTGTTTGCAGCGTTTCAGCCAAATAGGCAGCGTCGTGCAATGCAGCCAAAGCACCTGCTTGTGCCACGCGATTGACGCCGAAATGGTTGCGAATTTTATCAAAGCCGCTGACGATATCAGGGTGCGAAATGCCGTAGCCTATTCGCGCCCCAGCAAGGCCATAAGCCTTTGAAAATGTATGAAACCGTATGACGCGTGTGTCGGATGTATCGATCTGCGGTTGCGTGCTTTTGGGAGCGAATTCTGTATAAGCTTCGTCCAACACCATTAAGCAGTCTTTGGGCACAGCATTGATCATCGCTTGCACTGTCTCTGCGCTATGAGCGCTGCCCATGGGATTGTTCGGATTGGACAAGTACACAAGTTTCGCATTTACGTCATGCGCCTTGGCAATCAAAGCATCGGGGTCTTCAAAATCGCCCTTGTACGCCACTTTGTGCAGCACGCCGCCAACACCCGCGACGTGGTAATTGAACGTTGGATATGACCCATCAGATGTCACCACTGCGTCGCCCGCGCCCACATACAACCGCACCAATATGCCCAAAAGCCCGTCGATGCCTTCGCCGATGGTCAGGGCATCTGGCATCACGCCAAGATGTGTGGCCAATGCGCTGCGCAAAGGTTCATTTTCGGGCACGCCGTATTTCCAAATGCCGCTCAAAGCGTCTTGCATGGCGCGGATGGCGTTGGGCGAGGGGCCGAACGACAGCTCATTCGCACCAAGTCGTGCATCAAACGCCGCGCCGCGCAGGGCTTCCATGCTTTCTGGTGCGACAAAGGGAATGGTCGAAGGCAAGGATGCGGCAAGCGGGGTGAGGCGTGTATCTGTCATTGCGAATTTCTGCCTGAATGCAAGTTGCCCCGCAAGCCTGTTGCGCGGGGCGGTTGTTTTTCTTGGTTCAAATACTTAAAAAACGGGCGCGGAATAACCCCGCGCCCGTTTTGAAATCTTATGCCGCTAAATTAGCCGATTTCAGCCAAACGGTTGAGCGCAGCTTTGAGTTTGCCCTCTTCCTCTTCGCGTGCGGCCAGATTGGCTTGGGCTTCCGCCACAACATCGGCAGGGGCAGAAGACGCGAATTTCGGGTTTTTCAACCGACCACGCAAGCCGCCCAGTTCTTTGGCCAGTTTTTGCATGGTTTTCTCAAGCCGCGCTTTTTCTTCGGCAATGTCGATCACGCCTGCGAGTGGCAGTGCGAAGGTGCCGCCCTCGACTGGAATGGTGATCGCGCCTTTGGGCATTGGACCGACAGACAGGCTGTCGATGCGCGCGAGTTTCATGATCAGGGCTTCGTTGTTGGCCCAAGCTGTTCTACCCGCCTCGTCCAAATCGACCTGAACCATCGGGATTTTCAGACCCGCAGGCACATGCACTTCGGCGCGTGAGGACCGGATGCTTTCGATCAAATTGATCACCCAGTTCATTTCGCGGTCGGCGGCAGGATCAACCAGATCGGTGCCATATGTCGGCCAGTCGGTGACGGCCAAAAGTCCGCGATCTGTTTGGACTGTGCCCCACAATTCTTCGGTGATGAACGGCATGAACGGGTGCAACATGACCAGCGCTTGGTCCAGTGCCCAACCCATGGTTTGACGGGTTTCGGCCAAGACGGCTTCGTCTTCTGCGAACAACAATGGTTTCGCGAGTTCGACGTACCAGTCACAGAATTTACCCCAGACAAAGCCGTAGAGCGCGTTTGCGGCATCATTGAAACGATACGCTTCAATCGCTGCATCGACTTCGGCGCGGGTTTTTGCAACCTCGCCAATGATCCATTTGTTCACCGTTGCTTTTGGCGTTGGCATCACGGACGGGTCATAAACCTCGAACACTTGGTTCATTTCAGCAAAGCGTGCAGCGTTCCAGATTTTGGTACCAAAGTTGCGGTAGCCTTTGATACGGTCCTCAGACAGTTTCAAAACCCCACCGATGGCCGCCATGGACGCATTGGTGAACCGCAGCGCATCAGCGCCGTATTCGTCAATGATTTCCAACGGATCGATGACATTGCCCGTGGTTTTGGACATCTTCTTGCCCTTCTCATCACGCACGAGCTGGTGCAGATAGATGGTGTGGAATGGAACTTCGTCAACCACAGCCAATTGCATCATCATCATGCGCGCGACCCAGAAGAACAGAATGTCTTGGCCAGTGACCAACACGTCTGTTGAGAAGTATTTCGAGGTGTCCTCGTTCCATTCAGGCCAGCCGAGCGTGCCGATAGGCCAAAGGCCGGATGAGAACCATGTGTCCAAAACGTCAGGGTCACGGAACATGGGCACTTCCATCGGGCCCTCGAACGAACGGATTTCGCCTTCGTTCTTGGTATCCATCAGCTTGACCTGTTCGGCCAGCACTTCGGCGGCTGCTTGCATGTCTGCGACGATGCGGAAATCAGTGCCGTCAACGGATTGAAGTTTGGCCTTTTCGATGGCTTCCGCTTCTGTAGGGGCACAAATGGGATACCAGTCGTCTTGTCCCGGAATGTACCAAACCGGAATTTGGTGCCCCCACCACAATTGACGCGAGATACACCAAGGTTCGATATTCTCAAGCCAATGGTTGTACACTTTACGCCCACTGTCGGGGATAATCTGGGTTTTGCCATCCCGCACAGCATCTAGCGCGGGTTCGACGATTTTCTCAGCGTCAACGAACCACTGGTCTGTCAGCATAGGCTCAATCACGACTTTGGAGCGATCGCCGAAAGGCTGCATCACAGGTTTGTTTTCAACGTAAGGCACGACTTCGGACACTTCTGTCTCGACGCCTTCATCGTCTTTTACCGTTTTGGTGACAGTCGTCATAACCGCAAGGCCCGCAGCAGTGATGTCTTCAATCACGGCTTCACGCGCTTCAAAACGATCCATGCCACGGTACTTTTCTGGCACGAGGTTCATTTCGTCGATTTCAATCTCAGTAGCCTTTGCACCCGTGGCAATCTCGCGGGCCCGCTCAACGCAAACATCATAAGCATCGCCGTCGTCGCGCATTGCGCCTTGGCGATCCATTAGGCGGTACATAGGCAATTTGCAGCGTTTCGCGACTTGGTAGTCGTTGAAATCATGCGCGCCAGTGATTTTCACAGCACCGGAGCCGAAATCTTTGTCAGGGTATTCGTCGGTCACGATGGGGATCAAGCGATCACATAGCGGCAGATGCACCATTTTGCCCACGATTGGCGCGTAGCGTTCATCACTTGGATGCACAGCAACAGCGCCATCGCCCAGCATGGTTTCAGGGCGCGTGGTGGCGATAGAAATGTAGTCGCGGGTCTCGCGCAGGGTCTCGTTGCCGTCTTCGTCTTTTTCGACGTACTCGTAAGTGTCGCCCCCCGCGAGCTTGTATTTGAAGTGCCACATGTGGCCCGCGACTTCGATATTCTCAACTTCCAAATCAGAGATCGCGGTCTCGAAATGTGGGTCCCAGTTTGTCAGGCGCTTGCCACGATAGATCAGACCTTTGGAATGCATTTCGACAAAGACTTTGATCACGGCGTCGTGGAAATTGCCTTCTTCACCAGCGGGCGCATTTGGCGCGCCTGACATGGTGAATGCGTTGCGCGACCAATCGCAGGAATTGCCCAAGCGTTTCATCTGTTCGATGATGGTCGAGCCGTATTGGCTTTTCCAATCCCACACGCGCGATAAAAATTCTTCGCGGCCTAGATCAGAGCGCTTTTTGCCCTCATCGGCCATGAGTTTCTTTTCGACCTGTAATTGCGTGGCGATGCCAGCATGATCTTGGCCCGGCTGCCATAGGGTGTCAAAGCCGCGCATCCGGTGCCAACGCACCATGATGTCTTGCAAAGTGTGGTTGAACGCGTGGCCGACGTGCAAAGCACCCGTCACATTGGGGGGGGGCAGCATGATCGTAAAGGTTTCATCGCGGGATTTGTTTGCGCCTGCTTTAAAGGCACCTGCCTTTTCCCAGTCGCTGTAAATCCGCTTTTCTGCCGCTTTTGCGTCAAAGATTTTGTCCATGGTCATGCTAAACCGCCCAATACGTCATTCCTGTTCGTGCGATATGTACCCCGCAGTGCGCACAAGGGAAAGGGTGAAACCCGCTGATGTATATCTCCTAAATGGACAAATTGATGGTGCTTTGGCGCAATCGTGGCGTTTAGACGTTTTGGTCTTGGCGCTGGCGTGTGCGGGCATTGTCGAAAGTATGGCTGGGCAGGTTTGTTCGACGTGGTCATGCTGGTGTGTTTATTGGCCCGTTCGTTTGCCCGCATCTTTGACGCTGGGCAGTCGCAGGCTCGTATTGACTTGGTTTTAAGTTTTCACGGTTAAGCGTGATGGTACTATTGGAGAATAACAATATGGGTGATCGGACAACACGGGTAGATCGTGTGATCAAGCGCTTGGTGCAAAGCCCGCTTTACAGCGGCATCACCATTTCTGCCTATCGCCAATCTGACGCGACGCAGTTTCAATTCAGTGGTGGGACTTTGACCGACCGCACGCCCTATTTTGCGACAGCTGCGGCAAAGCTTTATGTAACGACAATTTTGATGCAATTGCGGGATGAGGGCAAAGTTGCCTTTGAAGCGCCGTTTAAAACCTATCTGCCTGGTTGCAAACTTTGTGTCGAAATTCATGTTAAGGATACGATTGATTATACGGGTCTTATCACCATTCGACATCTGATGTCGCAAACCTCAGGCTTGGGGGATTTCTTTATTTTCCGCAATCGGGCCAGAGATTTGCAAAACACAATTTCCAGTGGCATCGATGCCTCTTGGACATTTGATGACGTGATTTCACGCACCCGTTCGTATGGGGCAATCGCAAAACCTGGCGAGTCTCCTAAGGCTTTGTATGCAGATGTGAATTTTCATATTCTGGGCAAAGTGATCGAGGCGATTGAGCAAAAAAGTTTGTCGCAAGTGGTCAAGGATAGGATCACGACGCCGCTTGGACTCACGGGAACGTATATTTACAATGATCCAGCGGATTTACGACCTGCGAATTTCATGTCGCGAGACCGCGAAGTCATTGTGCCGCGTGCGATGGCATCTTTTCAGGCGGATGGCGGATTGGTGACCACATCGCATGACTGTCTGATCTTTTTACGCAGCTTTTTTGAAGGCTACATGTTTGATCGCACGCGCGTGCGCGACTTGTATGATTGGAAGCCTATTTTCCCGCCGATTGACTACGGGCTTGGCGTGATGCGGATTGATGTTCCGCGGTATCTTGCCGTACGGTTCCGTCTGTCAGAGCCGTGGACATGGGGGCGCAAAGCGTCGGCGGTGTATGGCCATTATGGGTTGGGGGGCAGTTTCGCGTTCTTCGCACCCGCGTCCAAGGTCTATGTTGTGGGCACCACCAACCAACTTGCATATCCCAAAAGCTCTATCGCTTTGGCGATGCGTGTGCTTGAGGCGATCGAGCGGGATGAGGTCAGTCCCGTGAGTGGGCGTGCGCCAAAATACACAGTCAGGTCCATTGATCGCTCAGTCGCATGATACGCCCAGCAGATCTAGATTGATCTGTCGAATTTCACGCTGAGATGCACAAGGCTTTCAATGTCCTGAACGCCATTGGTGGCAGTGATTTGATCTAATGTTTGGTCAATCTCTTCGGTTGTCGCGCAGGCAATTTGTGCAATCAAATCGACGCGCCCTGTTGAGGTCGCGACCATTTCAATGTCGGGAATCGATTTGAGCTTGCCGACAACACCGATTGTGGCGCGCGGTTCGCAGTAAATGAGAACCGTTGCTTTGATCCGCCGCGCCAAAGCGACATCTCCAAGCTTGATGGTGTAGCCCGCGATGGTGCCATTGGTTTCCAACTTTTCCAAACGCGCCTGTACCGTTGAACGTGCCACTTTAAATCGGCGCGCCAAGCGGGACACCGATGTGGATGAATCAGTTGCCATCGCCGCGAGAATTTTTTGATCAAGATCGTCCATATTTGGCCTCTAAATATCGTGAAAGGTCGGTGCTGACCGTGGGTTAGGGCCTCTTATTGCACATTTTAACTTCAATACCATACAAATTAACGAGTCATATGTACATTTCAACTCTTTTTTTCGGTGAATTTACGCATCATACAGCACTTACTTGTTTCAGGATCAAAGGGCAGCGGACACGCTTGTACCAGACCTGGTTTGGATTAACGCGCAAGCGCATTCCCAACCGGACACCCCGGGTAAGATAGTGGCTGCAACTGTTGGTGGAGATACGCTGATGGGGCTTTCGAAAACATTGTGGGCATCCCCCGCAGACTACCTTCGTACACACTCGCCGGAGCATCCGGTTATGTTCTTTTCGCCTGAAACGCTTCAGGCGTGTGCTCATGAATTCTTGCAAGGATTTCCTGGGCTTGTGACCTATGCGGTCAAAGCAAACCCAGACGAAGAGGTGCTTGAAAATCTGATCGCTGCGGGCATCAGCGGCTTTGATGTGGCCTCTCCTGTTGAGATGGACACAATCGCACGTCTCGCACCTCATGCTGCGATGCATTACAACAATCCTGTGCGCTCTCGGACCGAGATCAAACATGCCGTGGCGCTGGGCGTGAAATCATATTCTATCGACAGCCATTCCGAGCTGGTCAAGCTGGGTGAATTGGTGCCTGCGGATGGTGTGGAAATCGCTGTGCGGTTCAAATTGCCTGTTGCGGGCGCGGCCTACAACTTTGGTGCAAAATTTGGGGCGACTGTTGAAAAGGCAATCGAATTGGTCACTTTGGCCGATCAGCTTGGCTTTGATGTGTCGCTCAATTTCCATCCGGGCACACAGTGTACTGATCCAAAAGCATGGGAAACATACATCTTTACAGCGGCTGAAATTGCATCTGTGACTGGCGTGCGCATTCATCGTTTGAACGTTGGCGGTGGGTTCCCATCGCACCGTTTGAACGAGGTGGTGCCACAATTGTCAGCGACATTTGCATTGATTGACCGCGTCACAGATGACGCCTTTGGCGATGCGCGCCCTGCACTGATCTGTGAACCAGGTCGTGCGTTGGTTGCGGAAAGCTATTCGTTGGTCACACGCGTGAAAGCCATTCGCGATGACGCGCATGTGTTCTTGAACGATGGTGTCTACGGTGGTTTGTCTGAACTGCATCTTGTGGGTGTAATCGACCGCATCCAAGTGTTCGGGCCATACGGCAATCGCCGCCAAGGCGACCCAGTGGCACGCACTGTGTTTGGCCCGACATGTGACAGCACCGACAAATTGCCAACCGAATTGGGCTTTCCGTCCGATATGGAAGAAGAAGATCACGTAGTGTTTTACGGCTTGGGTGCATACTCGCTTGCAACAGCCACGCGTTTCAACGGTTTTGGTGACATTACAGTTGAGACAGTCCAACGTTTGGTCAAACCTGAGGCCGCGCGTCAGGCAATCTACGCGTAAGCTTTAAGCTTCACATTCTATTGCCTTTACACGGCCCCTTTGACCGCTAGTTTATGTGGGAATTGGGGCCGTTTGCACATCAAGCGTTCCACCGTAGTTAAGGAACCGATACGTGCACCCGCGTCAAAGTATTTTCAGCCGTCTTAAGCATCTTCTGGATTTCAAAAAGCGGGTCACCACGTCTGTCGCGCCTGTTGGGCGTGGGCCCATCACCCATGTTGTTATCATGGATGGGACCCTTTCGTCGTTGGATGACGGGTTTGAAACCAACGCAGGGCTGACGTTTAAACTGTGCTGCGAGGCCGCCGATATTGGCAAAACAAGCACCAATA
The DNA here is from genome assembly GCF_900109555.1 of Pacificibacter marinus. Lineage (GTDB taxonomy): Bacteria > Pseudomonadota > Alphaproteobacteria > Rhodobacterales > Rhodobacteraceae > Celeribacter > Celeribacter marinus_C. The sequence continues at coordinate 25,439 of NZ_FNZV01000005.1, forward strand.
TGTTGGTGCGGTATGAAGCTGGCATCCAGTGGCAGGGTTTTGGTGACACTATGAGTGTCATCGAGGGGCGCGGCATCAACGAACAAATCATGCGGGTTTATGGCGGGTTGGCATCGCGCTATCGCGATGGGGATAAAATTTTCTTGTTTGGGTATTCTCGCGGGGCCTATGCTGTACGTTCGCTTGCTGGATTTATCGACAAAATTGGTCTTTTGCGGGCCAAAGACACAACTGTGCGCAACATCACGGCTGCCTACAGACACTACCAATCAGACCCAGATACGCCACTGGCACGCAGCTTTGCCGCTAAACATTGCCATAAAACTGTGGTGATAGACATGCTTGGCGTGTGGGACACCGTGGCAGCCGTCGGATTACATTTTCCGATCCTGTGGCGGTTTTCCAAGGTCTTTCACGAATTTCACGACTTGCAGCCACCGAAATGTGCGCTGCGGTCATATCACGCTTTGGCCCATGACGAGCGCCGCCGCGCCTATGCGCCAGTGATGTTTGAAACCAATCCGCGCTCTGATCAAGTGCTGCAACAAATGTGGTTTCCCGGATCGCACAGTGATGTGGGTGGGCAGTTGTCGGGGCACAATCCCGAACGCAAGCTGTCAAACGCGACGCTGGTGTGGATGTTAGACAAAGCCGAGCAAGCAGGCTTGGACCTGCCCAAGGGCTGGCGACGCCGGTTTTTATCCGACCCGCACGGGCGCTCTATCGGGATGAGCAAAGGTTGGGGTAAATTCTTTTGGCTACGAAGAAAGCGCACTGTGGGTCATGATCCATCTGAGTTGGTTCACCCCGCGGTAAAACGCTAAACGCGCCCAAATATGAGCGCGCTTGCCGTATTTTATAACAAAGGTTTGGCGTTGCGTGCCAACTACGCGCCAGTCACGCCCAAGTTTTCGCAGACCGCTTTGGACAGATGCGGTTTGTTGAGCGTGTAGAAATGCAAATCTTCAACGCCCCCAGCAATTAGTTTTTCGCACATGTCAGTGGCCAGATTGATCGACAGTTGTTCGGCATCTGCGCCCGCTTTGGCATAAAGATCATCCAAATGGGTGGGCACGGGCGTGCCGCAACTTTGTGCGAATTTTTTCACACCATTCCAGCTGCCGATCGGCAGGATACCGGGTAAAATTTTGCCAGTGATGCCCGCAGCTTCAGCGCGGTCCCGAAAACGGAAAAATGTATCAGGGTCGAAAAAGAACTGCGTGATCGCACTGTCTGCACCCGCATCAAATTTCCGTTTGAGAAATTTTACGTCTGCATTTTCATCGGCGGCTTCTGGGTGTGGGTCAGGATAGGCGCCCACGCGCAGTTTGAATTTACCTGTCTCAGACAAGGCTTCGATCAATTCAATTGAGTTGGCAAAGCCATCAGGGTGGGGGGTAAAGCCGCCCGCGCCTTTGGGGGGATCGCCGCGCAAGGCCACGATTTCGGATACGCCTGCCGCATGGTATGCGTCTGCAATGGCCAGTGTTTCGGCTTTGGTCGCATCGACACAGGTGAGGTGCGCCGCCACATTTAGCCCGAATTTCTTGTGCAGCAACTCAACCGCTTCGTGGGTCAGTGTGCGCGTTGTGCCGCCTGCGCCGTAGGTCACAGACACAAAGCCGGGTTTGAGATCATGCAGCGCATTGACCGTTTCAAACAGACCAAAGGTGGCCGCCATGTTCTTTGGTGGAAAGAACTCGAATGAGATATTTGGCGTTTTGGTCATGTTGATCGTCCTTAGATGAGTTGGACATCTTGTGTCATGTTGCGCCATGTGAGACAAATTCATAGTTCTCAACATTATTATGAATGGCGCTCACATATGCATTTGGAATTCCGCCACCTGCGCACGATCAAAGCGATTTTTGAAGAGGGCGGCTTGGCCCGCGCGGCAGATCGTTTGAATATCACGCAGTCTGCGCTGTCGCATCAGGTCAAAGGGCTTGAGGATCAGGCTGGTGTGGAATTGTTCGTGCGTCGCTCAAAACCGTTAAAATTGTCGGCTGCGGGCATGAAATTGCTGCGCTTGGCGGAAGATGTGCTGCCACGGATTGAAGCGATTGAAGCAGAGTTTCGCGGGATTGAAGACGGCACCAAAGGGCGGCTTCATATCGCGATTGAATGCCACGCCTGTTTCGATTGGTTGTTGCCCGTGCTTAATCAGTTCCGCAAAGCTTGGCCTGATGTGGATGTGGATATCCGACTGCGGCTGGCCTTTGGCGCGATGGCGGCGCTGGAAAAGGAAGATGTCGATTTGGTGATCTCATCGGATCCTGATGTGCCCACAGGTGTCACTTATATTCCGCTGTTTGATTATTCGCCGATGTTTGTGTGTTCCAGCAAAAACCATTTGGCGACACGTGAGTATGTTGAGGCCGAAGATTTTGTGGACCAGACATTGTTCACCTATCCCATGGACCGAGCCCGTTTGGATGTGTTCAAAGAACTGCTGACGCCCGCAGGTGTTTCGCCTGCTGCCGTGCGCCAAGTTGAATTGACCGATGTGATTATGATGCTTGTTGCGTCCAATCGCGGTGTAGCGGTGTTGCCCGATTGGGTGATGCGCGACATTCGTGACAGCGATGAATATGCCGTTTTGCCCCTGACAGCACGCGGGAAAACGCGCCGTTTGTACGCCGCAGTGCGTGATGATGATGTATCGAAACCCTATATGGCGCATGTCATTCGCATCGCAAAAACCGAGGCCGTGAAACTTCAACGGGGTTAATGGCCCGATTTTGCCCTAAACTTCCTATAAAACTACCCTTGCGCCCCTTGGCAGCGCGGGCCCTTGTGCGTATACGCAGCACTTGAACATCTTCGGAGCCGGATACCCATGCTAGGCAGTGCAAACCAAAACGTCATGATCAAGGCCACGCGCGCCGCTGGTCGCTCTCTTGTCAAAGACTTTCGTGAGGTCGAGAACCTCCAAGTGTCCTCAAAAGGGGCAGGGGACTTTGTTTCCAAAGCGATCATCAGCTCTGAGACCATCATGCGCGACATGCTGGTCGAAGCGCGTCCAACTTATGGCTGGCTTGGCAAAGACGGCAAAGAAGTTGAAGGCGCTGACCCGACCCGCCGCTGGATCGTTTCTGGCTTGGACGGAGTGACCAACTTTTTGCACGGTCTGCCGCATTGGGCAGTGTCCGTCGCTCTTGAACACAAAGGTGAAATCGTATCTTGCGTTGTGTTTGATCCAGCCAAAGGCGAATTGTTCTGGGCTGAAAAAGGCGCGGGCGCTTGGATGAACGACACGCGTATTCGCGTTTCTGGTCGCACCAAGCTTCATGAGGGATTGTTTGCGACAGGTTTGCCAAATGGTGGTCAATCTGATTTGCCTGACACCTTGCGTGATCTTGCTCGCATCTTGCCCGCTTGTGCCGGTGTACGTCGCTGGGGTGCTGCGTCACTTGATCTGGCATTTGTTGCAGCCGGTCGTTTCGATGGCTACTGGGAGCGTCGCATGAAACCTTGGGATATCGCGGCTGGTTTGCTTTTGGTCAAAGAAGCGGGCGGTTTCGTCGAGCCAATCGTGAAAACAAACAACATGGTCGATGATGGCGAAGTGATCTGTGCCAATGAGGCGCTGTTTGATCGGTTTGCTACGATTATTCGCTCAGCTTAGACTTTAGCTCAATTTGGGCAACGATTTTAATGCGCACCTTTTACATAGGTGCGCATTTTGCGTTTGTAGCTTGTCGATTTTGATTCAATTTTGAATAAACTCAGACGGGTCTATTCTTGTGGGTCAGCGTTTTCTACGTCGTTTGACAGCAGGGATAGATGTTTTGACAAACTCGTATCTGGCCACAGGATTATCTGGCAGACCAAATGTTCTGTCCCAATACTGTCGCCCACCAAGGGCCAGCCAGCGGGGGTAAATGATAATAAGCCCGGCTGCGAATCCCCCCAAATGCGCCAAATAGGCGACGCCGCCTTGTGCGGTTCCTGAAAATCCACCTAGAATTTGTATGGTGAACCACAGCCCCAGCATGACCCAAGCCGGCACAGGGATAACTTTGAAAAATATAATGAAAATCAAAAGGACGTCGATCTTGGCCTTGGGGTATAAAAGTAAATACCCCCCCATGACGCCAGCAATCGCACCAGAGGCCCCAACCATAGGCACGCGCGCGCTGGTTCCGACCAAATACTGCGCAAGTCCGGCGATCACACCACAAAAAATGTAGAAGCCCAGATACTTTGCGTGTCCCATTTCATCTTCTAAATTGTCGCCAAATATCCATAAAAACAACATGTTGCCCGCTAAATGCATAAATCCAGCGTGCATGAACATCGATGTAAAAAATGTATAGGCCCCCTCGCCAGAGGACACCCGTGCAGGCACCAATGCCCAGCTGGCATAAATGTCAGATATGGTGGTCTCATTGCCAAATGCGGGCAGCATCGCCATGAACACTGCGATGTTTATCGTCATGATCGCATAGGTCACATAGGCGGGGCGGAGGGACGGGTTGTGGTCACGAATTGGAAACATAAGCATACCCTTGGCGCAGCATGGTTTGAGGTCAAGCCCAAAGCCGAAAACTTGCGCTTCTTCGTGTCGAAAACCTCTTGGCTCTTGTGGCCGAAGCGCTTAAACAACAAAGCGTTGCAAACTGGTTCGATAATACACCAATATCGACTGGAACGTAGCAGGTCGCGGGCGTGATGGAATGGTAGACATACCAGACTTAAAATCTGTTGGGCGTATGCCCGTGTGGGTTCGACTCCCACCGCCCGCACCATTTAAATAAAGTATCATATTGATTTTATATACTTTTTGTTTTGTGGGGCTTCTCCACCCCACTTTAATCCCCACTCTGAATTGAAAACACTAGGCTGATATCTTCGACTTTGAAGACAGGTCGTGCGCCCTCATACGATACGTACCTGGGAATCGGTTTGTTGTGGACCATTCCATAAAAGGTGTCGCTCGGGGTTTATTTGATGCAGATTATTCGGCCCATGGGCATATCCTTTTGAACTTCGCTTTGTGTTCATCAAGGAATTGAATTTTACTTTCGCCGGTGTCGCGGTTTGTCGACACTTTGATGTCGCTTGCGGCCGCGCAAGGCTTGGGCCAAGACGCCGAAGACGATCTTTGGGATGGGATCATCGAGCGGATGTGATGACCGACCTTGTCAGTGATGCGTGGCTCTCAGTTTTGATTCTGCAACGGCAACCTCTTGCATCATCTTTTCTAGAACTTCGGGGCATTTGGAGAGATCACTGATGCTGTTCCCGGTCTCGAGCTCGCTTTGGTAAATCCCGTTATACTGCTGCAGCCCGGCGTCACTGTCTTGATGAAGTTCCCTGAGAGATGCAATTGCGATATCTCGATGCATGATCCAAAGGCCACCGAACCCCTGTTTCATGGTGCTTTCGCACTGTGCCAAGGCAGAAACATAGGTTGTTACGGCGGCGTCGGCGGTCCGTATCGCGGCGGCGCGCTTGTGTGAGTTCGCCTCCAGCGCCAGAGCCGGAAATGGAATGGCTGCCAGTGAAGCCGTTATAAATATTTTAAAATTCATGTGGGGTCCTTAAATGGCGACAGATTTTGATAAGCTAGTCGTGCAGCTGTCGGCTGACATCAAAGGCTAAGAGCGCAATATGCGCAAGGCCATGGGTGTGACCAGCAAGCAAGCTGGCGCAATTGTGAAGCGCTGGGATTCTACAAATAAGAAAATGGATCAGATCGGGCGCAACATGTCCCGTTCGATCATAGCACCTCTTTCTGGAATTTCTGTGGCCCTATCCATTCGTGAAGTGACGTAATACGCTGATGCCTGAAGGCGAGCTGACATCGGACAAGGTGTTCAAGGCCATTTTGGCCGCGCAGCCAAAAGTTGAAAAAGCCTTTGCCACAACCAACGCGACCATCGCGGACGGTGTGACCAGGGTCAACAATGCGTTCACGCAATACATCGGCCAGACGGATGCGGGGCTGAGTGCGACGCAGCGCCTTGTCGGTGGTTTGACGGCGTTGGCGGATGATTTGACACCATCGCGGATGCCGCACTCAAGGTCGCGTCTTTGATTGCGGGCGCATTAGTAGGCTGGTCGATTGTGGGCTTGATCGCCAAACTTGGCCTCGCCACATACTCTGCGCTTAAGTTTGCCTCGGTCATTCGCGCGGCTGCCAGTCTATCAGGGGGGGGGCGGCGCTTGAGCCATTCTATCGGATGCTGTGTGCGCATGAACGGCGGTTTTCCACACACGGGTCAAAGACCATCCCTGACAGGATGGTCTGGTTGCTTTTGATCGTTGGGTTAAGACGTTTTCGCTATTGAGATCTCTTTTTCTAGCAAACGTAGGCGTGAAAAGAATTCACCGCGATCCACGTAACATCCGTGCAGATGGCGGAAACCTGTCGAGGGATCAAACGAGTCACGTCCATGAAGGACACGCCGATTGTCAAAAACCACCATTTCACCCGCTTTCAATCTAAAGTTAATGCGGTATTTTGGGTCCCGTGTCTTCGCCATATAGGCACGATAGGCGCGGTAGTAGGCTGGCATGATCTTGGCTGACATGTCGAAAATCCCTGCCAAATGCGCGTTATAACGGATTTCGATCACATGGCCGAATGCACCCAGTGTGATCACGGGCCGATGGACTTTTATATCTGCGTCATGGTCGGAGAAACGGAAAGGGATGGGGGTTTCGCAGAGCAGGCGAAACGCTTCTGGATCTTCTGCGCGAAGATCTTCTGCCATGGCAAAACCATCAGCAAACAGCGACCCGCCGCCTTTTGCTTCATTGGCCAAACAATGCAGGAACTGGTAGCCGGGAGGCACCTCTTGATTGGGTAAGTCTGTGTGGAGCGGCAAGGCGACAGATGTGTAGGCAAGGTTGTTTGGGTCTGGCTTATTGATAACTTCGAATGTGGTGCCAAAATTCGTAGTCCGTAAAAATCCGATCCGCTCAGCCACATCAATGCCTGCGTCTATGCGGTCTTGCAGGTGTTCAACAATTGTCAGTCCAAAAGTGGCGGTATCTCGCATCCATGTGTTCAATGCCTGATCGTCGGTCATAATTGTTGCTGATATATGGCGCGGGATGCCTAAGATACCCAAATCTGCGCGCCAAAGTTGCGCTGAAACGTCCCCTGCGTCATCAGTGCGACGGCCTGGACGATGGGCGCTCATCAGAGCAATTGGCATGTGGCTGACATGTGCGTCTTCGTATTCCAACACCGCGAAATCACCGTCGAGGGCGGCTGAGATCAGCACCGGAGTTTCATCGATAGCTAAGAGGTCTAGTAAGCGCTCATGTGTTTCGGGGTGCAGTCCAGATGGGCAGTTATCGCGCAACCAAATGGTTGGAAAATGCGTTATAGTGCCGTCTGTCCACGTCACGACAAGCATGTCGGTTTGAACCGTAAAGTGCGGTGCAGTCATTGGGTATCCAATTCGTTTCATAGTGAGAAATGTTTGTTGTCACAGCTCAGCTATGGGGCGGAGGCCACCATTCTAGCGTTTTCCCATAGGGCGTCCCCATGGCCCGCTGTCCCAACTCCACATATGAAACACCTGTCACCATGGTCTGACCCATAGGGTGGTAACCTTGTGTCGGCAAGCTCTGATACAGGGCCATCCCTTTGAGATAAACACGGCAAAGTGGTTTGTTATCGAAACAAAGGCATTACTAACCAAAGCGGACCTTTGACTAGAAAGGTTTAACCGCAGTTTTTCCTACCTAGCGGTCATCATTCGCATGCAAACGGCTATATGGCTGACAGCGTCGCATTGACCTGACGTGTTTCTATCCATGCGCATCTGCATCTTTGGCATGTGGAGCGTTAATTTTTGGTATGTGTGGTCGCTTTTATGACTGCCGCGAGAAGTTGCGAGCGTTGGACCGGTTTCATTAGTCGAATATCTTCGGGCCTTAATCCGTTTCCGTGGACTGTTGCCTCGCTTGCATAACCAGACATGAACAGGACTGGTAGGTGTGGCCACCGTTCTCGTAACGCCTTGGCGAGATCCGTTCCCTGTAGAGTCCCGGGCATGACGATATCAGTCAGCAATAAATCAAAAGAGGGATTTGCCTCGAAAGCTGCAAAAGCTGCGTCACCAGATGACGTCGCCATAACATGATACTCTGCACGTTCAAGAATAGTGATCAGCGTGGCGCGTACGGCATCTTCGTCTTCCGCAATCAGTATTTTTTTGCCGCCCCCAAACGCTTTTGTGTCATCCATCAACGGCGTGGCGGACTGTTTCGGGTTTGTTTTTGAAATTGGAAAATACAGCTTGAATGTCGTCCCTTCGCCAATCTCGGTATAAACTTGAATAGTGCCAGACGATTGCCTCATGAATCCGATGGTCATGGACAATCCTAGGCCTGATCCCAAACCTGGTGGCTTCGTCGTGAAAAAGGGATTGAAAATTTGGTCAATAACATCATTTGAGATACCCGAGCCATTATCGCTGACGGCTAGCATAACATAACGCCCTGGTGTCAACTCTTCGTGCCGCACGTCGATATAGGTCTCGTCGATCTGAATGTTCGCAGTCTCGATCGTTAGTTTTCCATGCCCATTCATTGCGTCGCGGGCATTCAAAGCCAAATTGAGCAAGGCGCTTTCTAGCGATGCACGGTCCACCTCGATTTGCCACAGCCCAGCAAGAAGCGACGTTTCAATTTCGACACTTGCTGGAATCGCGCGGGCCATCCAGTTTTTGGCTTCGCGTACGACGTTGTTGAGATCGAGAACCACAGGTTGGAGCGGAGCCTGACGCGCAAATGCCAACATATTTTTGGTTAGATCTGCCCCTCGTAAGGTAGCCGAAATCGCTGCATCTATCATTTTTTCTTGCGCGGGGGGATCTTGATTATCGCGAAGCAGTTCCAGATTACCAAGGATCACAGCCAGCAAATTGTTAAAGTCATGAGCAACGCCCCCCGTCAGTTGACCGATGCTTTCGTTCTTTTGCGCCCTGCGTGATATTTCCCGTTCCTCTTCAACGCGTTGTTGATACTGAACTTCGCGTGTCGCATCTAAAAGGATCGCTTTAACAAGTGTCTTGTCGTCTTCAATTGCGAAGTTCCCATGAAAATCCAACCAACGAATTCCCCCGTCTCGTGACGTAATCTTGTAGCGGTATTGCAGCGGGGATTTTGTCTCTTTCGCTTTTTTGATGGTTTTAAGAAAATGCCCAAGATCCTTGGGGTCGTGCATTTGGACGAGCAAATTTTGGTCGGCAAGAAGCTCTTTATCGGTGTAGCCCCAAATGTCCACGCATTTTGGACTGATGTAGAGGAGATTGGGCTTGTCCCAGTGCGTCACATCCCAGTCAACAAATGCGCCGGGCAAATTTTCAGCAATCGATACGAGACGTTCTTGAGTATTCCGAACTTGATTTTCTGCGTTGCGGATGTCTGTCAGGTCAGAATTAATACCAGTCAAACGCTTGACGTTGCCAGCGTCATCTAACTCCACTGTCCATGTCGTGCGGATAAACTGATATGTTCCATCTTTCCGAATTGCGCGAACGTCTGACTTGCCGCGAAGCTGTCCTGCCGTCCATGCGTCTTGCATCTCTTTGCGGACGCGCTTCAAATCATCCGGGTGGAACAATGGCTCTAAGTCCGAATACGGAATGATGCCGGGTTCTCGGTTTAGCCCCAGCATCGTCATCATTCCTGCATCATAATAGGGGCCGGGGTCACCGGCTTCTTGAACGAACAAGCCGACACCGGACGCGCGTATTGCCAGATCCAGCCTGTTCGCAACTTCCGCAGTTTGATTGGTATGGTTTGCCGAGCGCACTGCGAATTTAATGATCTGCCAAGTGATGAGTATCGATAGGGACCCGCTGGCAATAAAGCCCAACGCGGTCGGGATGAGGGTTATATATGGATTGGGGGTTTCAATCACACTGGCAAGAAATAAGTAGGGGGGGATGTGTATCAGTGAAAACCCGATAACCAGATAGGCAATCGCTGACTTTTGTACATCGGGCCATTTTTGCAAGGGGCATAGATAGCTGGCAGCAAGCCCGACAGCAGGAATACCAAGGTTCATGAAGATACCTAAAATCGGGAGTGGCCCGCCATGCCAAGCCCTGAAAGCGGCCCCCATGAGCCCGGTTATTAAAGCGCCGATTGGACCACCAAGGTAGCCCGCAAAGATGAGTGGTCCAGATCTGGCATCAATAGGTGTCGGGAATGGTGCCACCAATATGTTCGACATTCCGAGTGCTACAACCGAAATCCCGAAAAACACACCCAAAAATACCTGTTGTAAGCGGCGTCGGTTTTTCAGTCGGACACTGGTGAGTGCCACGTAAACGAGCACACCAGCCAGTAACAACGACGTAAAGCTTTGCAATAAGAACGTGAACACGGCTTCTCTTTATTTATCGTGCCAAACCAAATTGGCTTTAACACTTATGAAGGCCCTACGGTTGTGAAGCACCAAAGCGCTGTAATTAAAGCCGACTTCAAATCATTCGAAGATAGCACTTTTAATAGTTACAAAATAACAGGTTGCGTTCAACTTATATATTTTTATGGGTAATGCGAGAGCGCGTGAAATTTCGTTGAACGCCCGCGTTTGCTGCTAAATGGCCTGTGCGCAGGTGTCCCACTTGCAGTCCCTAGTGTTGCTATTCGCCACCTTCTTCATAGCGAGCATCGCTCGAAAAGGATCGGACTTAAAGTGGGTCAAAACCACGTATGATATGAGATATTCCCTTCCGCAAGGTTAGCGTGAAAGGTGGCTATGAACATCGCAGGCAGTTCTATAACGTCATTTAGATGAAATATTTAGCATTTAGAGCACTTCATAATCCGCTCCAAGAGATATCCTAGTATAACACAAAGATACCGCACATAATAAAAGGTGATCCTAAAACAAATGGGCAGGGTACCTACAAAAGTTCTGAACGCGTTTTTGTTTTTTAGTAAATGGTAAAGATCACAATGAATATCTGGAGCTTGCCCTCGCTGCCCTCAATGTCATTACGCGCCAAAGTGATTAGCTTGGTCTGTGTCACAGTTTTTATCTCGACAGCCAGCATCAGCACGTTTTTCTATCACCGGACGGTCAAGAATACATTAGATACTGCGGTTGAGAGTCTGACCGGAGAAACCCATTTGTTGGCTCTGCGGTTCAAAGATGCCTATGGCCAAATGGAAAGTGATCTTTTGCTGGCGTCCAGTTCTCCGTCGATTCAGGCTATTACAACCCAGCAGAACCTAGATCAAAGTTCGCCTGAAGGTCGCAGTCTCACGCAGAAACAAAAGGACCGTCTTGCGGATTTGTTTACCTCGTTGATGGTGGTGCGCCCACAATACACTCAAATACGTTTCATTGGTTTGCCCGACAACGGACGAGAGTTGGTTCGCACCAATAGAACGCCAATGGGGATTATTCAGGCCCCCGATCAAGGGTTGCAACAAAAAGGTGAGGAACCTTACTTTCAAATTATCGCTGCCCATATGATGCTGAGCCATCTCGATGAGACTAAATCGGGTCATGCGATCACATTTTCTGATGTCACTTATAATAGAGAAAACGGAAAAATCGTTATCCCGAAAGTGGCCACAATTCGTGCAATCCTGCCTGTGTACACGAAAGGTCACAAACTTTTTGGCATGTTGGTTCTGAACGCGGATTACGAAAAACTTTTGTCCCAAGCCTTTGAAGATATCATTCAGGACAACAGCGTTTATGTGATCAACAATGCTGGTGATTATTTGGAATATAAAGCGGGTGGGACAATTTCGAATTTGGAATTCCATGACCACTACAGCGTTCCGCCGCCATTAGCGGTTGATCTGGTGCAGACAGAAAATGTGATCGAGAAATCCATCATCGGAGACGCTTTTATTTCCTATTTCGTGCGGGTGGGGGTGAGTGAAGAGAACTCAGACGCCGCGATCACTGTTATGGTGCAATCCCCCCGCGCTAAACTTTTAACGCGGGCAAACATTGTTCGCCGTGACAGCATCTATTTGATGGGCCTCTTTCTCGCGCTGTCGATCCTTTTGGCCTACATCGCATCGCGCATGATCACGGAACCTCTCAGAGAGCTAACAGAAAAAATCATCTATTCCAAAGACGGTGCCGCGCCGCTCAATCTTCCGACGACAGCCAAAGGCGAGATCGGAAAGCTGGCGAAAGCGTTTCAGGAACTGACGGACAGTCATGTCGCAAGCGAAAACAAATTGCGGTCCATTATTTCGAATATCGGCGAAGGTATCATTATCATTGATGAAGTGGGGGAAATCGAAGGGTTCAACCCAGCCTGCACACGCATTTTCGGCTATAGCGAAGACGAAGCGCTGGGTCAAAATGTAATACTGCTTATGGAAAATAAAAACCCTGACGTTCATGCTGATTTTTTGAAACGCTACACGTCAAAAAGCGACCGAACAATCGATCGGGTTGGGCGTGAAGAGATCGGCAGACGCAAATCAGGCGAGACCTTTTCAATTGAGCTGACCGTGACAGAACTCTACATTGAGGATCGTCGGGTGTTCGTTGGCATCGTGCGCGACATCACAGAACGCCAGATCGCCGAAAAAGCCAAAACGGAATTTATTGCCGTTGTTAGTCACGAGTTGCGCACGCCACTTACCTCCATCAAAGGCGCCCTTAGCCTGATGGCCTCGGGTGCGATCGATCCCCTGTCCGAGGGTTTGCAAAAAACTGTAAACATCGCCTTGCGCAACAGTGATCGGCTGGCGCGATTGATCAACGATATTCTGGATATCGAAAAAATCACAAACGGAAGTATGAAAATAAATCATGTCCCCGTGGACTTGGCGCAGCTCGTACAGGAATCCATCGAAGCCAATAAAGCCTATGCTATGGACCGAGGCGTGCAGCTTAAGTGTCGGGGTGTCGACACGCCCGTTATGATGATGGGGGATGCAAACCGTTTGATGCAGGTTCTGACCAATCTTATTTCAAATGGCGCAAAGTTCTCACAAACGGGTGGGGTGGTCGTCGTCGATCTCAGCAAGCTTGAAGATGGTAAAGTCGCGCGGATTTCCGTGATAGATGATGGCATTGGCATCCCGGACCACGCATTGGCTACAATTTTCGATAAATTCACTCAGGTGGATCCCTCAAACGAACACAGCAAAGAAGGCTCCGGCTTGGGGTTAGGCATTGCTAAAAAGTTGGTTGAGCTTCATGGCGGAAAAATTGATATCAAGACGAAAGAAGGCATAGGAACAACGGTCTACGTCGATTTCAGCACGATAGATTAAACCATTTTTGGCGTCGTTTTATAGGTTCTATCGCAGATACAGATGCGGTCACAAATGCCATAATAAAAACAGCTATGTTTCTTTGGCCAAAATTCTTTTGCGAAAGACCTGAATACCCGCACCAAGCAGCGCTGGGTCGCCTTTGACAAGGCTTGGAACAAGCAGTGGCGCGGGGGCTGTACGCCCAAATCTGTCGGGTCTGCGCGGGGCGCAACGTTCAAGCAACTTTTTTTGCAAAACACGGGGGGCCTCGCCACCGAAAACGATTTTTTCGGGGTCAAGAATAGCGGTCAAGGAACGCACAATCAGATCAAGTTGTGGCATGACCTCTTCCAACCATTCTGACAGTCCTGGCAAATTGCGGCGGACGGCGTCATCAAGTTGAGCAATCTCTTGAATGTCATTTCCATGAGTTTGCAGAGCACGAATTAAACCTTCAAGACGTGGGCGGTTTAACTCAATTTCTGCTGAGTAAATCGTGCCGATCTCTCCCGCGTTGCCGTTGGCTCCAAAAATCGGGTTGCCTTCGTGCACAATACCTCCGCCGAAACCATGGTTGAATGACAAATATCCGAACGTCGCAGTGGTCACGCCATGCCCGACCCAAGACTCGGCTATGGCACCCAAGGTCGCATTGTTTTCAGCGAAAACATGCGGGCCGAAAATAGGTGTGAACAATGGCGTGACAGGTAAATCGACCCAGTTTGATAGCGGGGGCGGTGTCATGAACGCACCGTCTCGACTAAGTCGAAATCCGTGCATCGACACGCCGACGCCGGCAAAACGATTTGCATCCAAATCAAGGGACGCCCCCTGTTTTAGCGCCTCAGCATGGCTGGCTTTTACGACCTCGTTCGGATCATCTGGGTCAACATCAAGCGTTGCACTTGCAAGAACCGCGCCACAAAAATCAATCGTCGCCACAATCACACTGTCGGTGTTGATTGAAATACAGGTGGCATGTGCGCCGCGCCCGTTGAGCGAAACGCCAGGGCTTGGCTTGCCCCGTCCATCTGCGATTGGATCATGGGCGATCAACAGTTCTCGCGCGACAAGATCAGCTGTGATCCGGTGAATGCTTTGTTGGGACAAGACCGTGTGTTTGGCGATATCAGCGCGTGCCACTTGTGGATGCCGCCGAGCGATTTCAACGATTTCGGCTGCGCTGCGCGACAAAGGAAAAGACATCGATATGGGTTTCCAGTCTTGGTGTTCGATACTGCCGTATAACACGGTGATTTACAGGCTGAGGTAAAAATATGCACTAAATTTATATTGTCATGAAGTTATTACTTTTCGCGAGTAATAAGCCCATAATGCTTATGGGGATGACTTCATGTCTAAAATTATCGTGCAAGACCTTACGATGCAATTCGATCAATTTGTTGCGGTCAATAAGGTCTCCTTTGAGGTGCAACAGGGTGAATTTGTTACTCTTTTGGGGCCATCAGGATGTGGCAAGACAACCCTTTTAAAAATGATCTCGGGGTTTTTGACGCCTACACAGGGGCGTATCCATATTGGCGGCAAGGATGTGACGCGCACCCCACCTGAAGATCGCGATACAGCGTTGTGTTTTCAATCTTATGCATTGTTTCCGCATATGACCGTGCGTGGCAATCTTGAGTTTGGCTTGCGTCAACAGCGTACTCCGGCGGGGGACCGTAAGGCACGGGTTTCCCAAATCGCAGTGCAGTTGTCGCTTGAGCAGCAGTTGGGAAAGTTGCCCAATGCTTTGTCGGGTGGCCAACAGCAACGTGTCGCATTGGGGCGCGCTTTGTCGATGCAGCCCGGTGTGATTTTGTTTGATGAACCTTTGTCGAATTTGGATGCCAAGCTGCGTGATCAAGTTCGATTTGAAATCAAACGCATCCAGCATGAAAACGCGCTGACGGCCGTTTATGTCACCCATGATCAGTCTGAAGCCTTGGCATTATCAGACCGCGTCATTGTCATGCGTGATGGTCAGATTGAACAAATCGCAACGCCTGAAGACCTATATCACACGCCCGCCACAAGCTTTGTCGCCGACTTTATTGGCAACGCCAATGTGATGCCGGCTGAAGTGATTGGCGAGGCCGATGGGGGAGGCTGGATTTTGGACAGCAAAATTGGCCAACTGATCAGCCGCGATCCAAGAGACCCTCAAGCCAAGAAAATCAACATCGCGTGGCGGCCGGAATTGGCGCATGTCACGCCTGAGGGGCCGCTTTCTGGCACAGTTGTGTCGCGTGCATTTCAGGGAAATTTCACGGACCTACATGTTGTGACACAGGGCCAATCCTATCGCCTACAAGTTCCACACTCCGATGTATCGGTTGGCGACGAGGTGGCCTTTGGCCTTGATGCTAAAGACGTTCTGATGCTGGAGCCAAGCAGATGACTTGGCGTCGTTGCGCCACAGTTCTGCTGTTGTTGATGCCGGGATTGGGGTTGATCGTCTCGTTGATTGGCATGGTCGTCTATGTCGCGATCGCGCAGTCTTTCGGGTTGTATAATCTCAATGGCGACAGCGTGTTCACGGTGGCTCATTGGGCCGAGATGTTGGACCGCAAACTTTACACCCGCGCTGTGACATACTCGATTTATATCGGCGTTTGGTCGGCCATTCTTGCGGTTGCTTTTGCCTATCCGCTGGCGATTTGGCTGCGTAAACCGTTTCGTGGGTCGATCATCATTGGCGCGATTTTAAAGGCTCCGTTACTTGTGCAGGGGCTCGTCGCGGCGTTTTTGTTCATCAACGTGATCTCATATCATGGCATCTTTAACCAATTGATGCAGGCCATTGGTCTGTGGGATGAACCTCGCCGGCTGCAAAATGATCGGGGCGCCATCGGGGTGCTGTTTTTGCAGACGTGGAAGAACATGCCCTTTGCATTGCTGTTGTTGACGGGCGCTGTTCAAGCCATTCCAGACGATGTGCTGGATGCCGCGCGCGATATGGGGGCAGGCACCTTTGCCCGTTTTCGCAAAATCATCGCACCGCTGAGCCTTTCTGCCATGCAAGCCGCATTGGTGATCATCTTTATCGGGGCCGTTGCTGACTTTAGTTTTCAGGTCATCGCAGGGCCGACAAACCGTCAGTCGTTGGCTCAGCTGATGGTTTTTGTACGCCAAACCAGTTGGCATGAGGCGGCGGTTGTCGGGGTGACTTTGATGGTCATCGCCCTTGCAGGATCGCTGCTTTTGGCGATCGCTGCACGATTGATCTTAAAGGGGCCATTCAGCCGATGACACAAGCAAAAATAAACTCTTTTCTGATGGGTGTGCTGCTGGCGATTTGTACAATCTGGCTTTTGGTTCCCTTTACGATGGCCATCTTGTGGTCGCTGGTCGATCCTGCGCAACCTTGGACGCCGGACCATCTTTTGCCGCCACAGATGTCAACGTATCGCTGGACGAATATGTGGGAAAATTCCGCATTGAAACCAGCGCTTTTGAACTCTTATACGTTGGCACCAATCACTGCGATTGTGACGTTATTATTGGCGATGCCGACGTCATATTGCCTTGCGCGGGTTCCCTTTCCGGGGCGTGAAGTGGCAAAGCTTTTGGTGTTGTTGCCATTGGTTGTGCCGGGGTTTGTTACGGCCATTTTCTTTACGGCGATCCTGTTTCAACTGGGACTGACACAATCGCGGTTTCTCGCGATCCTGATCGCGCATTGTGTCTTGTTTTTGCCCTATGCAATTCGCACTCTGACTGTAGGTTTTGAACAAGTCCGCCAAGATCATATCGATGCAGCGCGCGACCTTGGCGCATCGCCGATCGCACGCTTTCGGGCCGCGTATCTGCCAGCCTTGCGGCCCAGTATTTTCGCAAGCCTGCTCATCGTGTTCATCCAGTCCATCGAAGAGTTCGCGATCGCTTTTATCGTCGGGTCTCCTGACTTTACCACGGTCCCAACGTTGCTTTTTTCCCGCCTTGGTCAGGATTTCATCCGACCGGATGCGGCTGTGCTGTCTCTCATTCTGGTCGTCCCGAACGTCATCTTGATGCTGTTCCTTGAGGCGCTTTTGAAATCTGCCAATCCCACTCTGTCATCGGGCAAAGGCTGATCTGAATACTGAAATTTCTATCAACCCGTCAAAGGACTAAATCAATGAAAACGCTGCTAACGTCTGTCACTGCTTTCGCTCTAAGCGCTGGTATAGCTTGGGCCGATAGCCCTGCTACCGACATGTCCAACATGAGCTGGGACGACATTGTCGCCCAAGCTCAAGATGAAGGTCAGGTCACTTGGTATGTTTGGTACTTCCAAGATCGGTTCCGCCCTGTTGTTGAGGCCTTTGAAGCTGAATACGGGATTGATGTGATCATTCCCGAAGGCACAGGCCAAGGGAACTCTGACAAAATGCTTGCCGAAAAAGGTCGCGAGACAGGTGATATTGATGTGCTTGCATGGGGTTTGAACGATTTTGACACCATCGACGTGACTGCATTGTTCCAACCTCTCAACATGTTGCCAGAAGATGATGGTCGCGTGGGTGAATTGCTTGGCGTTGACGGTAAAGGTCACGTGCTTGCGTACTGGGGCAACCAAACAGGCATCGCCTATGATCCTGCACATGTGGCACAAGTGGATCTTCCCCAAACAGTCGAAGACATCGCTGCGTTTTGGGGTGAACATCCTGGCAAGTTCGGGTTCAACTATGAAAAAGGTGGCTCTGGCCCATCCTTTTTTCAAAACATCATCCGCGCAAGCACAGGTATCGATCTCATGGATGGCGAAGTGTCTGACGAACGCCTTGCCGTCGCCGAGGCGGGCTTTGATGTCTTTACGGCACAAGCTGACGATTATGTCGTGACAGCCTCAAACGTGGACAGCATCACACGCCTGTCAGACGGCGAATTGTGGATGGTCCCCGCATGGGAAGACCACCTTGCAGGCTTGCAAAACAGCGGCGAAGTGCGCGCTGACATCAAATTTTACATCCCAGAATTCGGCATGTATGGTGGGGCCAATGGGGTTGCTGTGCCTATGAATGCACCGCATCCAGCGGCTGCTGCCGTGTTCATCAACTGGC
The DNA here is from genome assembly GCF_900109555.1 of Pacificibacter marinus. Taxonomy (GTDB): domain Bacteria; phylum Pseudomonadota; class Alphaproteobacteria; order Rhodobacterales; family Rhodobacteraceae; genus Celeribacter; species Celeribacter marinus_C. The sequence continues at coordinate 43,699 of NZ_FNZV01000005.1, forward strand.
TGACATCTGCTGACACTCAGACGTTGTTCAACCAAACATTCGGCACAGCACCGATGCATGCCAAAGCCGATGACAGTGCCGCTTTGGTTTCGAATGCGCAGCGCGCCAACCAAACTCCATGGGGAAATCAACCGTTCCGTGGTGCTTTGGAAAAAGCATTTATCGAACAGGTTATTCTCGAACGCTAAACCCAACATTCAAATGCGGGCCAGTGATGCATCATTGGCCCGTTTCATTCCTCAAATGAGATAGAAAATCATGCTTCCACTTCGCGCCTTTTTAAAAGATCAATCTTGGCCTTGCGCCATTGTGGCCCATCGTGGGGCATGGCATCACGCGCCTGAAAATTCCGCTCTGGCGATTACACAGGCCGCTGAACGTGGGTATGAATTCGTTGAATTGGATGTGCAGCAAAGCTGGGATGGCACACTGTTTTGTCTGCACGATCGTACGCTAGACCGGATGACCAACACGTCTGGTGCTGCCGCGCCGCGCCTTTGGCACGATCTTAAAGGCTTGCGATTGAAGCAGGGCATGGGGGCAGACGCAGCGTTGACAGATGAGCATATTGTCAGCTTTGCAGAGGCTTTGGCCGCTGCGAAAGACCGTGTTTATCTTGATCTTGATATGAAGTTTTCAGACCAAGTGGCCCCGATTGTGGCAGCCGTGAAAGCGGCAGGCATGGCGGAGCAAGTGAACCTAAAGCGCGAAGTGAATTGCCGCGCCGACTATGACAGTTTGCACGCGTTGGAGCAGTCCACGGGTTTGATCGTCAAACCGATTTTACATGTTGATCAATCGTCAGTTTCCCAGATTTGTGATCTTATTTCCCATGCACATTTCCCGATGATCGAAGTGCTGTACAGTGATTTTGAAACACTTTTAAAGGTGGCTGCTGTGTGTAAAGCGGTTGGGACAGAGGTGTTCGTCAACACGCTTGATCCCGTTCCGTTTTGCCCCAAAAAAGATACAAAAGCCTTAACTGACCCTGATGCAGTTTGGGGAGATTTGACACGGGCGCATATTCGTTTGATACAAACCGATGAACCCGCTGCCTTGTCCACATTTTTAAAGTCTGCATCATGATCTCACTCACCAAGACAGATATAAAAGCGATTGATACGCTCATGCGTGAGGTCTCTGAAACTGAAATCATGCCTTTTTTCGGTAAGCTCAGTGACGATATGATTTCGCAAAAATCGTCTGCGACGGATTTGGTCACTCTGGCGGATCAACAGGCCGAGCGGGCATTGATCAATGGGCTTCAACGTATCTTTCCACAGGCTGATGTCTTTGGCGAAGAAACTGTTGCAGCTGACCCCGTACGTTTGGATCACCTCGCGACAACCGATCTGTCGATTGTCATTGATCCGATTGATGGCACTTGGAATTATGCGCATGGGATTGCGGTTTTCGGCGTCATCATCGCGGTCATTAGCCATGGCAAAACCATCGCGGGGCTGATCCTCGATCCGATCAGTGGTGAAACCATCCATGCGATTGAAGGCGAGGGGGCGTTTGTGACCAATGCCGCTGGCAAAACCGCGCCATTGCGCCAGCCTGCACACCCCGCAGAAACCGATCTAAACCTGATCATCGCAAAAGAATTCATTGGCGCACATGACTTGCCCGCAATCATCGCACCCTTTTCACGGGTCACATCCCTTGGTTGTTCTGCCCATGAATACCGCTTGCTGTGCAAAGGCTTGTACCACGGCGCGATTTGTCATGGCTTGTTGCCTTGGGATCATGCGGCTGGAGAATTGATCTACCGTGAAACAGGCGGCCAAACGTGGGTGCGAGAGATCGGCACCTATACGCCCGATATGACCAAAGGCAAATTGCTACTGGCCGCAAATCCCGCAGTCATGACCTTGCTTAAACGCTAACTCATTTTAACCGCGTTTCATTTTCCCTGTCGTTCCAATGTGTTCGAGAATAAACTCACACCAGCCTGACCAAACACTCGACGGTTGATTGTGCCACACATGCCGTTATGGTTCCTCATGTAACCAATGTGACGAGGTCCAAAGTGAGAACGTATCCCATTCCTTTCAATGAGGAAGCACGCCTGCGATCCGTGTTTGCAGTTCCCGGTTTGAGCGATGCGAACACTGGCGTCTTTGATGCGATCTGCGAAGCGACACGCAAAATCCTCGACTGCCCTATCGCCCATATCAGCGTCATTGAACAAGACACTCAGTGGTACAAATCGGTTGTCGGAATAGACCTTGACCGGATGCCGAAAGACAACAGCTTTTGCACCCATACGATCATGTCAGGCGCGCCTCTGGTGGTGCCTGATCTTAGCAAAGATCCCCGATTTGAAACCCATCCTATGGTCGCAAAAGGTGGCCCCGGTGCGCGGTTTTATGCAGGGGTTCCTCTGACTTTGTCATCTGGGCAGCGTTTTGGCAGCCTGTGTGTGCTTGATCTTGTGCCGCATGATGCGCCTTCCGATCACCAAATGGCCATTCTTTGCGATTTGGGAAAGGCCGTCGTTGCCGCATTGGAAGGCATCCCACCCAATCCTGTGGAACGCACAAACGACTATACCGTAAAGGCGACTTTCATCACGCTTATCGGGCATGAATTGCGCACACCGCTCACCATTCTTTTTGGTAGTCTGCAACTGCTTGAAGCGACCGCCCAAGGCGGCCTCAACGCCTCATTGCTCAGCTCCGCGCGCAAATCCGCATCGCATCTTACGGGGTTGGTCGAGACAATCATCGCCTTCAGTGACGCCTCGACAGGTGAATTGCGCCTGAACGAAAAGGTCTGCACCTTAGAAGACCTCCTAAAAGGCACCGCCGAACTGGTCCTTCCGGGGGCAGATGGCGAATTGCGGTCGATCGAGTTTACAGACGATGCGCAGATCACCCCCATCTATATCGACCCCGATCAAATCATGCTTGCGCTGCAGGCTCTTGCTTTGAATGCCATCAATCATGGCGGGCACAAAATCACAGTGGCGCGCCGTATAGATGCGTCTGGAAACGTCGAGATTTCGGTCACCGACAATGGTGCGCTGGACGATAACGTGGAACTCGCGGCGCTTTATGAACCCTTTGTGGTCGGAGGGCGTCTCGACAATAGGGACACACGCGGCGGGCTGGGCCTTGGTCTGCCGTTGACGCGCAAATTAGTTGAACTTCATGGCGGGGAATTCGAAGTCCAAGCCACAAAAGATAGCACTTGTGCCATCATCCGTCTGCCGGCTTGGCGTTTGAAAACGGTTCAACTGACCTGATAAATCACGACCTTGACCCGATGACCATGTGTGGTCATGGTCGCAGCCATATCGGAGGATTTATGACACAACGTGCACTTGTAACAGGCGGCGATGCAGGCATCGGTCGAACCTTGGCTTTGGCTTTCGCGGACAATGGCTATGATGTTGGATTTACCTATCTAACGCCGAGCACTCATGTGGACAGCCTTGTGGTCGACGTGGCAAAGCGTGGGCATAAAGCCTTTGGGTTTCAAAGTGATGCAGGCGATGCAGGTGCGGTCACACAACTCTATGTTGACGTGGAAAACGCCATGGGGGGGGCGCCTGATGTCTTGGTCAACAATGCGGGCATTCAAACTTGGTCGCCTTTGTTGGATTTGGATGTGGCCGATTTTGATCGGGTTATCCGCACCAATTTGCGTGGGTGTTTTTTAAACACGCAGATCGCCGCAAAGCACATGATCGCAGCTGGAAAACAGGGGGCGATCATCAACTTGGGATCAGGCTGCAACAAGCTTGGATTCCCAAACCTATCGGATTACACGGCCTCAAAGGGTGGCATTGAACAATTCACCAAAGCGTCAGCAATGGAACTTGGCCCTTATGGCATCCGCGTCAATTGCGTGGCCCCCGGTGCCATCGCGACAGATCGCACCGCTGATGAAACCGAAGGCTACGCAGAAAAATGGTCCGCCCTCACACCACTGCGCCGCGTTGGCACCCCCCAAGATATGGCAGGCCCTGTTGTGTTCTTGGCCTCGGATGCCGCTGCGTTCGTCACAGGTCAAACGCTATACGTTGATGGCGGCGTGTTTTCATCGGCCCCTTGGCCACAAGAATATTGATCATGAGCTTTAAGGCGCATTATAGCAGTCGAAGGGGGGAGATGGGCTTTTTGATGTAAGGGTTATCTATACAAAACCGATAGAGCGCCATGCCTTCATCAGTTTGCAGCGCGCGTGCAAATGCGTTGCTATGTTGGACCCGGGCTTCTTGTGTCAACTCAGATAGTTTGCCGTTTGTTAGGTTGTCCAAGCGCAGCATTTCTTGATGAAGTCGCGGTGTGGTACGGGAAATAGCCGTATCAACCGTTTGGTTTTTATTTCGCATTTTCCAATACTTATAGCCTATGTTGCGTGCCGCTTGGTGGGCACTTCCCTTCATGTTTTTAAGAACAAAACTCTGGGCATCTTTGATGATGTAGTGGTTGATCTGCGCGTATTGTCTTTGCTTGCTGTCGGTGCATTGAAAATTTCGAATGGTAAACTCATCACGGGGCAGTGCAGAGCTGTTGGTAATTTTGATTGATGGGTCGGTGATGTCCAAAGTCGGGGGTTTGTGGATGCCCGGCCTGCCAAACATCTCGCGTTTATAAAAGGATTTGTAGGCTTGTGGAAAACGTTCGATCCAATGGTCATGTTCTGACAATTGAAAGCGCTGTGTGACCAAATTGTTTGATAAAGACGATGCGCCGCTGGACCCAAAAAGTTTCCAATTGACGAACACGCAATCGAAATCTGAATACACCTTCCAAAAATCATTGAGTGTTCCTGCGCCGTGTTTGATTGTCAAAAACTCATCAAGATCTAAGGCCATGACCCAATCGGCCTTTAAAAAACTCTGTTGGCGTGACGCACGTTTGTAGGCCCTAACTTGGTGTTTGCCCTTTGGCGCGTGGTTGTAGAGGTACTGAATTTCACCGTGGTCTTGTAGTAAATTTAAGATTTCTCCCGTGCCATCTGTTGAATCATTTTGAAACATGATGATTTCGTCAAAACCGATGGCTTTATGATGCGCCACCCATTCCCAAATATAAGGCCCCTCATCCTTCGCGATGGTGACAAGAGCGGTTTTGGGTGGGGGAGACTGAACCATTGGGGAAACCACTTGTAAAATAGGGGCTTAAAGCGTGAATTTGATTAAGCCATGAACAAATATCTTAATGAATGATTTTGCAAGAAATGAAAATTTAGTCAACCTTAGGTACGTGAATTTTGACATAACGCCCTATTGCTCACGCGTATGCCAAATAGGGACACAGAACTGCAACATAAACGCTACTGGTGAGGGGGCTCGATTTTATAGTTTTGAGTGATACTTTCTAGCGAACTTAACCAAAAGACCCCCGCCATGGCGAGGGTCTAGACTTGTCATAATCACACATATGCTGCGCGTTTAGTCTTCGCGTTTTCCTGCGAATTTTTCTTGCCATTCGACCCGCTGGTCATCATCGATTTTCACGAACAAATTGTCTGGAACCGTAAAGGCGTGCCCTTCTTTGAATTCCCCCAAAGTTGCCGCGATATCTGTTGGCCAGTCGAGGTTAGACATGTTCAGCGCCGCTTGGATTTTTTCAGCCGTGTCCGGAATGAATGGCGCGGATAAGCGCGCATAAAGACCGATAAGATTCAGTCCCAAACGCACCTGCGCTGCCGCTTGCTCTGGATCGGTTTTAAACGTCGCCCAAGGGGCCGTGGTTTGCAGGTATTCGTTGCCCGCCACCCAAATGCCGCGCAGTTCCATTGCGGATTTACGCACGTCCATATTGGTCATGTGCGTCTCATAAGCCTTTAACTTATCAGATAAATCAGCAATTAAAGCTTCTTCAACCGGCCCGTAAGTGCCACCCGATGGTACGGATTCTGAGAATTTCGAACGACAGAATTTGGTGATACGTGAAACGAAGTTGCCCAATACATCAGACAGGTCTTTGTTCACAGATTGTTGGAAGTTTTCCCAAGTGAATTCTGAATCCGAGCTTTCAGGCGCATGAGACAATAGCCACCAACGCCAGTAGTCGGCAGGCAGAATAGACAAGGCTTGATCCATGAACACACCGCGCCCGCGCGAAGTCGAGAATTGCCCGCCATCGTAGTTCAGGTAGTTAAAGGATTTGATGTAATCAACCATCTTCCATGGCTCGTTTGATCCCAGCATTGTGACGGGGAAAGAGAGCGTGTGGAATGGAACGTTGTCTTTGCCCATGAATTGCACATATCGAACATCATCCGCGCCTTTATCAGTGCGCCACCAGCGCTCCCAATCGGCATCCGTCAGGCCATTGGCTTCGGTCCATTCATTCGCGCAGGCAATATATTCAATAGGCGCATCAAACCAAACATAAAACACTTTGCCTTCCATACCTTCCCAAGGTGCGTCGCCTTTTTGAACAGGTACGCCCCATTTGAGATCACGTGTGATGCCACGGTCTTGCAATCCGTCACCATCATTGAGCCATTTTTTGGCGATAGAGGTGGTCAGGATTGGCCAGTCTTTTTTCTCATCAATCCAATTGTTTAGCGCATCACGCATTTTGGACTGACGCAAATATAGATGCTTGGTTTCGCGTTCTTCCAAATCTGTCGCACCTGAAATGGTGGAATGCGGATTGATCAAATCAGTTGGGTCAAGCTGCTTGGTACAGTTGTCACATTGATCGCCCCGCGCAGAGTCGTAGCCGCAGTTGGGGCAGGTGCCTTCGATGTAGCGATCTGGTAAAAAGCGCCCATCTGTTTCTGAATAGACTTGGGTTTCGGACACTTCCTCAACCAGCCCTTCGTCAAACAAACGCTTGGCAAAATGTTGCGTCAATTTACGGTTTTGATCTGACGAGGACCGACCATAGTGATCAAACGACAGGCGAAACCCTTTTGCAATCTCGGCTTGGGCTTCATGCAATTGGGCGCAGAATTCAGCGACAGGTTTGCCTGCCTTTTGCGCCGCGATTTCCGCAGGCGTGCCATGCTCATCTGTGGCGCACAAAAACAACACTTCATCCCCACGTGCACGACAATAGCGGGCATATAAATCAGCCGGCAACTGCGAGCCGACAAGGTTTCCAAGGTGCTTGATGCCATTGATATAAGGCAGGGCGGATGTGATGAGTGTACGTGCCATGAAGGATCCCTTGCGGTGCGTCATGTGGAATGGGTTTCCTTGTCCTAACGCCCCTTGTGCGAAAGGGCCAGAGGCTTGTCTGCAGCAAGGGCGTTTGTCGATGTTTGCGTGATTTTTTTACGCACATTTTTACGCACAAGGGGTCATGGGTAAAGGTGCTCTTGAGTTCCGCAAACTTCCCAATAGGATGGCGCTAACATTTAAGTAAAAGAACAATGAGGAGGCGTTTCATGCGCTATCGCACACTCGGGCAAACCGACATCGAAGTTTCTGAAATCTGCTTGGGCACTATGACATGGGGCACGCAAAACACACTCGAAGAAGGCCACGCACAGATTGACCGTGCGGCAGAAGATGGCGTGACCTTTATGGACACGGCTGAAATGTATCCCGTGAACCCTGTGCGCAAAGAAACCGCAGGCGACACAGAGGCCATTATTGGTGAATATTTCGCACGCACCGGAAAGCGTAAAGATTGGGTGCTGGCCACTAAAATTGCAGGCCCCGGTCCGCTCGGCGCTGAAGGCATCACACCAAAGACACTCGTGAGCCAACTCGAAGCCTCGCTCAAGCGTTTGAAAACCGATTACGTTGATCTGTACCAATTGCATTGGCCTAATCGCGGATCTTACCACTTTCGCCAACATTGGGGTTTCGATCCCTCGCAACAGCCGGCCAAAGAAGACGTTTTGGACAACATGCGTGCAGTGAACGAAAAGATGGCCGAGCTGCAAAAAACTGGCAAGGTGCGGGCCTTTGGCACATCCAATGAATCCGCTTGGGGCATGGCACAATGGCTGCGCATCGCCGAAGAAACCGGCGGACCGCGCATGGAAACAATCCAAAATGAATATTCATTGCTGTGCCGTATGTATGACACGGATTTGGCCGAAATGGCGGTGCATGAAAAGTTTACGCTTTTGGCCTATTCCTGTTTGGGCTGCGGTCTTTTGACTGGTAAATACCAAGGCGGCACGGTCGTGGAAGAGGGCTCGCGGATGGCGCTGAATGGTGATTTGGGCGGACGGGTCACGCCACAAGCATGGACAGCGACACAAGCCTATTTGGACATTGCGGCCAAGCATGATCTTGACCCGACTGCGATGGCCATTGCGTGGACTTTGACGCGTCCTTTTGATCTGATGCCGATCATTGGCGCGACGTCTGTGCCACAGTTGGAAAAATCACTGGACGGTGAAACGTTGCAATTGTCCAAGGATGTGTTGAAAGACATCGATGCGGCTTATCGCGCGCATGCGTTACCGTTTTGACGACACTTGCATCCATTTGGCGCGCCAAACCAAGGCGCGCCATATCGGGTTTGATCTTTGCCATTTGTTGCGCATTGTCTCTTGCTGGCTGTGTCCCGCAAGATGATGTCGCACCAACCCAAAGTTACGGGCTTGCAGGATTTGACCCTAGCGCGGGGGAGGCAGCCAAGCAAAGCTGTCTTGCCAAAGGCGGAGACTATAGGTCTGGCGGTATTGCGGGGCTTATGGTGTGTTTTGAAACACCCAAAGATGCGGGGAAATCATGTGCCAAAGCCACCGATTGCGAAAGTCAGTGTTTGGCGCGCACTAAATCTTGTGCGCCGATTAAACCACTGTTTGGGTGTCATGCCATATTGGACAGCTCTGGACGCGAGGTGACGATATGCGTGGATTGATGATCCGCTGTGCTTTGGGTTCTATATTGTGCATGGCTTTGGCTGGCTGTTTGTCCACGGCCAGCGGGCCTGTGGCGGGCACACGTGACCAAAGCGTGCCGATGTCATCCTTGGCCAGTTTTGATCCCGCACAATTTTCGGGGCGCTGGTATGAAGTTGAAGCCTATGTGCCCGACGGCGCGTCTTGCGTGCTGGGGGCAGTGACCTTTAGTCGGCAAAAAAATGGCGATATGATCCTATCAGAGGGGCCATGCTCGGACGGAAATTTGCGGCGCGGTGTGGCCACGCGTATCGGCCCTGGCCGGTTCAATTTCGCAGGGGATGAGTTGTGGGTGTTGTGGGTGGATCAAAGTTATGATGTGGCTGTGATAGCCACGCCGACTGGAAAGGCGCATGTGCTGAGCAGGGCGCTTGAGATACCCCGTGACAAGCGCAAAGCAGCCCGTGATATTTTGACATGGAACGGGTTTGATGTATCTACATTGCGCCCCGCGCGGCGACGCTAACAGCGCAAGCATGACGATAGAATGAACATTTGGGAGGACAAGATGCGGATACTTTTTACAGGTGGGTCAGGCAAAGCGGGTAAACATGTTGTGCCCTATCTTTTGGAGCGCGGTCACCGCGTGGTGAACGCCGATTTGGTGCCTTTGGATCATCCGGGTGTGGACAATCTTACAGTTGATATCACGGACAGCGGCCAGGTGTTCAACGCATTGACATCATACGCGAATTTTGACGAACTTGAGCCGGGCACAGGCGTGCCGAAATTTGATGCTATCGTGCATTTTGCGGCCATCCCGCGTATTTTGCTTAAACCCGACAATGAAACATATCGGGTCAACACCATGAGCACCTATAATGTGCTTGAGGCGGCCGTGAAGCTTGGGATTAAAAAGGTGATTTTCGCCTCGTCCGAAACCACATACGGCGTCTGTTTCGCCGATGGGGAACGCAAACCTGAATATATTCCGTTGGACGAAGAGCACCCCGTGGTGCCCGAAGACAGCTACGCTATGTCCAAGGTTGTGAATGAAGTTACGGCCAAGTCGTTTCATCAGCGATCTGGTATCGACATCTACGGTATTCGTATCAACAACGTGATCGAGCCGCATGAATATGCGCAAAATTTCCCCGATTACGTGGCCAACCCTGATCAGCGCCGCCGCAATTTCTTTGCCTATATCGATGCGCGCGATTTGGGTCAGATGGTGGATTTGATGCTGCACAAAGATGGTCTGGGGTTTCAGATTTTCAATGCCGCAAACGAAGGTCATTCTGTCGATCTGTCTACATCTGAGATCATCAGTCGCTATTACGCCGATGTCCCCCAAGCCAGCGATATGGGGCCGGATGAGACATTTTTCTCAATCAAAAAGGCGAAAGACCTGCTTGGATTTGCGCCTGTCTACACGTGGCGCGACAAAATTTAACAGCTGCCATAGCAAGGGGCTTGCGCCGCGCGCGTCCCTTGCTTCACAAGTTGTGATGGGATGCATTGCATTTTTTGTGCATTCCATTGGTCTTTTTGACTCGGCGGTCAGAGATTTCCGTCCTATAGGCTCTCCATGACACATAATGATTTGCCCAGTGGCACCCCAAACATCAAAACACGCTCTTTTTCAGAACATGCCCGCATGGTGCTGACGCTCGGATTGCCGCTGGCTGCCAGCCAATTGGCGCAGTTTGCGCTGCATATGACTGACGTGGTCATGATGGGGTGGTACGGGCTTGATGAATTGGCTGCATTGGTGCTTGCGACTGGATTCTGGTTCATCATCTTTATTTTTATCGCGGGCTTTGCATTTTCCGTGATGCCATTGGTGGCAAAAGCATCGGGTGAAGGCGACATTACCTTGGTCCGCCGTGCCACACGCATGGCAATGTGGTTGTCTATCCTTGCTGCCATTTTGGTCTACCCGATCTTTTTGTTCTCGGCCGCGGCCTTTGAGGCCATGGGGCAAGATGCGCATATCGCCAAATTGGCACAGCCCTATTTGATCATCGCTGGCATTGAAATGGTGCCTGCCTTGATCGCTTTGGTGTTCCGGTCTTACTTTTCTGCGCTTGAACGTACGCGTGCCGTTTTGATCGCGGCTATTTTGGCCACTGTGGTGAACGCAGGGCTGAACTATGTGTTGATTTTTGGGAACTTTGGCGCCCCTGAACTGGGCATTGCCGGGGCGGCTGTCGCATCGTTGATCGTCAGCACATTGACGATGATCGGTTTGGCTGTTTACGCCCAAATCGTTACGCCAGAAAACGAATTGTTCCGCAATATTTTCAAACCCGATTGGGAGGTCTTTGGCCGTGTCTTGAAAATGGGCGTGCCGATTGGTCTGACATCTTTGGCCGAAGTGAGCCTGTTCAACGTGGCGTCTTTGATGATGGGCTGGATCAGCATCGAAGCACTGGCGGCGCATGGCATCGCGATGCAACTGTCCGCAGTGGCCTTTATGGTGCAAATTGGTCTTTCGCAGGCGGGCACCATCCGCGCGGGCAATGCGTTTGGTCGTAAAGACGAAGCTGATCTGCGGGCTGGGGCACGGGTTGTGACGTTGATGTCGATGGGCATGGCCGCGATTACTTGTATGATTTATTTCTCGATCCCAGAGATTTTGATTGGCTTGTTTATTGCGCCTGATGAACCGCAACGCGATGCTGTTTTGGCCATTGGCGCGACCCTGTTGATCTTTTCAGCACTGTTTCAATTCGCCGATGGGGGTCAAGTGGTGGCGCTGTCGTTGTTGCGCGGCGTACAAGACACGGCGATCCCATTTTGGCTTGCAAGCATTTCTTACTGGGCGGTCGGATTGCCCGTGGCCTATATCTTTGCCTTTGTCGTGGGCTGGGGTGCGTCTGGGGTTTGGGTCGGATTGCTGGTTGGGTTGAGCGTCGCATGCGCGATGATGACGTGGCGCTTTTGGGCGTACAAATCACGGATCACATCTGACGGCTGAACTGGATTGGGGGCGCCGCATTTAAGCGTGCCCCTATTTATCCTTAAGCAAACGGTCTGCTTTTTTACGGACCAAAACTGTGCGCAGATCATGCATCGCCATCAATAGGGGATCTGTCACATTTTCCAATTGATCTGGCGTGGCACGCGATTGGGCCCAGTGCGCTGTCAGATTGAGGTGATCAATTGCGCGGTGAATGTCGTCGATATCGCGCTGCGCCAACAAGGCCACGCGGTCCGCCATCCAGTCGTCGATCGCTTTCATATCACCATCAGATAAAGTGCGCCCGCCATGCGGCTTCACATCACCGTTTTTGACATTCACGACCGCAATTTGATCCATTTCAATGCGTCTTTGGCGATTGGCGGTGTCCAAACGGTAGACAAAAGCGCCGTTTTCACGCACGCGAAAGTAGTAGTCGGGCAGGTCTGCGCTCATACCAAATCTCTATCGTTTCTCGGGGTTACCGATTGTGGGTTTCGCGGTTTTACCGCTTTGAGGCTATGCTAACAGCCTCAAAGCGTTCATGCCAGTGGCCGCCTAGCGCAACGCGGCGCAGAAGGTTTGGATGCGGGTGCAAGCTTCCAACAAGGCGGCGTCCGATGTCGCATAGGACACGCGGAAATTCGGGGACAATCCGAAAGCCGCGCCAAACACCACAGCCACACCGGTTTCTTCCAAAAGCGCGGTTGCGAACACTTCGTCATTGGTGATCAACGCGCCCGCTTTGGATGTCTTGCCAATACAGCCTGAAATATCTGGGTAGACATAAAATGCGCCTTCAGGTGTCGGGCAGGTCACGCCCTCAATCTCGTTGAGCATGGACACCACCAAATTGCGGCGGCGCACGAATGTCTCGTTGTTCGTGGCCAAATAGTCTTGTGGACCGTTTAAGGCCTCAACCGCCGCATATTGCGAGATAGAACAAGGGTTTGACGTGGACTGTGATTGCACTTTGCGCATCGCACCGATCAATTCAACGGGCCCCGCAGCATACCCGATCCGCCAACCTGTCATCGCATAGGCTTTGGACACGCCATTGATGGTGAGTGTGCGATCATACAGTTTAGGTTCCACCTCGGCTGGGGTGCAAAATTCAAACCCGTCAAAGGCGAGATGTTCATACATATCATCGGTCATCACCCAGACATGGGGGTGGCGCAGCAATACGTCAGTCAGCGCTTTCAATTCAACACGGCTATAACCGGCACCCGTAGGATTCGACGGAGAGTTGAAAATCAGCCATTTGGTTTTCGGTGTGATAGCAGCCTCAAGTTGGTCTGCGGTGATTTTGAAATTGTTGGCTAGCGTGCCCTCAACCGCCACAGGTGTGCCGCCCGCCAGCAAAACCATGTCAGGATAAGAGACCCAATAGGGCGCTGGGATGATCACCTCGTCGCCCGGATTACAGGTTGCAACCAGCGCGTTGTACAGCACTTGTTTGCCGCCTGAAGACACGGAAACCTGTTGTGGCTCATAGTCCAAGCCATTGTCACGTTTGAATTTAGCGCAAATCGCCTGCTTCAATTCGACAATGCCATCGACCGCAGTGTATTTGGTTTTACCCTCATCGATGGCGCGCTTACCCGCGGCCTTAATGTTGTCTGGCGTGTCAAAATCAGGCTCGCCTGCACCAAGCCCGATCACATCTTGACCCGCGGCTTTGAGCTCTTGTGCCTTGGTCGTCACCGCGATGGTGGGGGAGGGTTTGACACGGGCAAGCGATTTGGAAAGAAATGACATAAGGCACCTTTTGGGGTTGTGGTTGATCCCTTGATAGACCTCCAAAACGTCTGCGCCAAGACGTCCCTTGCACATCAAGGGGGCAAAGTGCAAAAACGAGACAAAATGGAGAGTACCATGTCAACACAAGCCCCTAAAGAGACTCACGAACATCGCCTGAAACGCCTTAAAATTAGAGCATGGCGTCGCGGTATTAAAGAGATGGACCTGTTGATCGGGGGCTATGCCGATGCCAAATTGGCCAGCATGACGCCGCAAGAGCTTGATGATTTTGAAATGCTGATGAGTGAGCATGACCAGGATCTTTTGGCGTGGGTCACGGGCCAGCATGAGGTGCCTGTCGAATTGCAACCAACGCTTGATCTCTTACTTGCTTTTGCTGACAAACAAGGCGTTGCTCACGGCGGATAGCAAGATATTACTATCGTAGGATAACGTGTAAACATGGTTAACTAAATGACTGATCTTGTTCATATATGTTTATTTTTCGTATCCTGATCAAGTTGAAATTGTTTTCTATAAAAAAAGCAACGACGTTTAACTGAATTTTTGGATATTTCCGTCAAAGTGGCCTTCTACATGCCCTAATGGCGGAGTACCCAATGAGTATGCATTCTACGATTACCAAATCGAACGACACGACTTACATGGGGCAATATCTTGAAGCCCTATCTTTGGTGGAACGTCTTCACCGTCTTCTTCTTGATGTGATCAAGGACGAGTTTGAACGCGTCGGTGTTCTTGAAATAAATGCCGTACAGGCACTTCTTTTGTTCAATGTGGGCGGAAATGAAGTGACAGCAGGCGAGTTGAAATCCCGAGGATACTATCAGGGATCGAATGTGAGCTATAACCTGAAAAAACTGGTTGATATGGGCTATATGCACCATCAGCGCTGCGAAGTTGATCGGCGTTCTGTGCGGGTTAAACTGACTGAAAAGGGCCGCCATGTGTCCGATACAGTTTCCGAACTTTTTGAGCGTCACGCTGATGGTCTTGAAAATAAAGCTGTTTTGACGCCAGCAGACATTGATGAGATCAACACATCTCTACGTCGAGTTGAACGGTATTGGACAGATCAGATCCGCTACATTTACTAAACGACGTGATTTTGGACAGAATGTCCATTCCGTCGCTTCCTCAAGCTTAAAGCAGTCTATGATGCAAAAGCGCCCCCGCCTATATATGCGAGAGCGCCATTTTTTTGCGTGCGTTATGCACGATTTAAATATTTGAAATCTTACCAGTGACCAGTGTTTTGCATTGACGCCCAAGGCTCTGCAGGCGCAAGGCTTTCGCCCTCTTGCAGTAACTCAATAGAAATATTGTCAGGTGAGCGCACGAACGCCATATGTCCATCACGGGGAGGGCGATTGATAATGACGCCATTGTCCATCAGCGTCTGGCACAGGTCATAAATATTTTCGACACTGTACGCCAAATGGCCAAAATGACGCCCATCGGTTGGCAGCGCGTCGTCCCCATCCCAATTATAAGTCAATTCAACTGGGCAGTCTTCATCGCCTGCTGCTGCCATGAAAATTAATGAAAAACGTGCATTTTCATTTTCGATACGTCGTGTTTCTTTCAGACCCAGCAGTTCAAAAAAGGCCATAGATTTCTCGAGATCTTTCACTCGAACCATAGTGTGTAGGTATTTCATGTGTTTCTCCCTTTGCGTCTTTGTTTAACAATAACGTAGATGGTTGGAAATTCTAGGGACGAAGGCTCTCAGCCCCTTTGCACTTTGTGTAATTGACGCCTACAAATAATCCAAACGCGAACGGGGAGCGACAGGTGCAGCAGTATCACGACCAACTTAAGACCATTTTGGACAAGGGCGAGCACACGACAGATCGCACCGGAACTGGCACGATTTCTTATTTCGGCATGCAAACCCGCTATTCCTTGGCAGATGGGTTTCCTTTGGTTACGACTAAAAAAGTGCATTTACGCTCAATCATTCATGAACTTTTGTGGTTTTTGGCGGGCGATACCAATATCAAATACCTCAAAGACAATGGTGTTTCGATCTGGGATGAATGGGCCGATGCAAATGGGGATCTTGGCCCCGTTTATGGACATCAATGGCGTCGTTTCCCTGCGCTAGAAAAAACCAACGAGACCCGCAACGGTGAACCGCTTTTCATTGCCAATTCAGTGGATCAGATTCAAAATCTGATTGATATGATTAAAACCTCACCGGACAGTCGTCGGTTGATGGTGTCTGCGTGGAACCCTGCGGATGTGCCCAACATGGCTTTGCCGCCCTGTCATACGCTGTGGCAGGTTAAAATCCTTGGTGGAAAATTGCATCTTCAGCTGTATCAACGCTCCGCTGATATGTTCCTTGGGGTGCCTTTCAACATTGCGTCTTATGCATTGTTGTTACAGATGTTGGCGCAGGTTACGGGCTATGAACCGGGCGATTTTGTACATTCCATCGGCGATGCTCATATTTATTCCAATCACCTTGAACAGGTCGAATTGCAACTGTCACGCACACCAAAAAAGCTGCCACAGATGCGATTGAACCCCAATGTGAAATCACTTTTCGATTTCAAATACGATGATTTCGAGGTGCTTAATTACAATCCAGATCCGATGATCAAAGCGCCCGTGGCAGTCTAAAGGATTCGCATATGATTACGTTGATTGTTGCACGCGACCGCAATGGGGCCATTGGCAAAGACAATGAAATTCCATGGTATGCCCCAGAAGATCTTGCGTTTTTTAAACGCGAAACTTTGGGGGGGGCCTGTATTATGGGGCGTAATACATGGGACAGCTTGCCATTTAAGCCACTGAAAAACAGGTTGAACATCGTGGTCTCTTCGCAAGGTGTCGATCATGAGCACGTGTTTCCAACGCTAGAGGGCGCTATCAAGTTTGCCAAGGATCAGGCCTATGGCCGTGTGTACGGCATGGGCGGATTTGGTATTTACCAAGCGATGTTGCCACTGGCAGACCGGCTTTTGATCACCGAAGTCGATTTGGAAATCGAGCAGCCAGACACGTTTTTCCCTGAGTTTGACACAGCGGATTGGACCGAAACCACCCGCATGTGTTTGCGGTCTGATGGGCCGCGTTGTGATGTGGTTGAACGGCTGCGCAAGGTAAAGCCATAAAATATCATTGGCCGAACATGATCCAAAAGCTGGTCCGCTGCGTATCCCTTTTGAACAGGAGGCACCATGCAGCTCATACTTCTTTATATATCGACCGCCGTTGTTTTTCTTGGCTTGGATGCAGTTTTTCTAAAAAATATTATGAGACCGGTGTTCGAGACGCATCTCAGCGATTGGTTGCTTGATGAATTTAGAATCGGTCCCGCCGCCGTGTTCTATCTTGCATATATCGCAGGTGTGCTGTTTTTCGTGTCTTGGCCAGCGCTTGAAAGTGGGTCGATTTTTGGCACTTTCACGAAAGCGGCGCTGCTTGGATTGATGGCGTATGGGACCTACGAGTTCACAAATTACGCGACCCTTGATCGTTGGCACCCTACGATGGTTGCCGTCGATTTCATTTGGGGTGGTGTTTTGACAGGGGTGTCTGCTGTGGCTGGGATGTTGATCACGCGGGCTTTGACCTAAGTTATGGCTTGGCCCGCGCAGGTTTACTCAGGGCTTATTTCCGACAAAATAAATGCGTGAAGGGCGTTGCCAAGCGCGATGTGCGAAGCCTCGTTCATATGAATACCATCGACTTGATCTGTTTCAATCACAGATGCCGCGTCAAAAAAGGTAACATCACGCGCATCTGCCAACTCTTTCAAGGCTTTCGAGACGGCTTTTGCTTTGGCATCGGCGCCTCTAAATTCTTCGGCCAATGGTCCGCGTTCAACGGGATGCGGCGGGGCGATCAAGATGGGCTCGAACCCACCATGGCGCGCCTGCATTTCTTCAGACAGGCACACATCCAGATAAAAAGACGCCCCCGCAACGATGTCTTCGGGGGATGCATCGAAATGCGTTTTTTGGTCATTTGTCCCAAGCATGATGGTGATCGCATCAATCGGACCGTGGCTTTCAAGCGCGATAAACAATCCGACACGGCCATCCATATGAGGCCCCATGGTGGGGCAAGGAAAGGCAAATGTGCGCCCCGGAAGACCCTCTTCGACAATGTCCCACTTTAGTTTTTCACCCAAGACCACAGGCCAACGTCGCGCTGCACGTTCGCGTGGCAGATCGCGATCTGAGATTGGTAGCATGCCGTAGGTATTACTGTCGCCGAAACACAAAAGAGTTGGCATAGGGTCCTCCCAGACACAAAATGAAGCGGTCCCTACATGCTATAGGGACCGCTGGAAATCAAGTGATTGTGTGTGGATTACAGCGCTTGCAAGTCGCCGGCAGATTCGCGTCCATCACGGCCAGCTTGCAATTCGTATGACACCTTTTGGTTGTCCGCGAGGCCCGTCATGCCCGCGCGTTCTACAGCTGAAATGTGAACAAACACGTCTGGTCCGCCATCTTCGGGTGCAATAAATCCAAATCCTTTTGTCGTGTTAAACCATTTCACTGTGCCTTTGGGCATGGGCTGTTTCCTCTCAAAATAATTGCCGCATCGTGCGACAGTCGGTGCAGCTAAGTCTTCTAACGGCGATAGCTGCTCTAGTGAGGAGCGGTTCTTCCAGAAGGTAGCGGTCACGCATAAATTTTGCCGCATGCCTGTTAAAACTCAAGCCATAAGTTTGTAACGATCGTATTTTTTAAGAAAAAAGTTATAATTTTTGGCTGCATATCGTGGGGGAACAGGGGTAAAGTGACGAAAACGTCCTGTTTGGGCGACCCTAAGGATTGAACGATGACCAAAATTTACGGAATCAAAACCTGCGATACATGCCGAAAAGCGACTAAAATCTTAGGGCTTGAGTTGACGGACATTCGCACAAACCCTTTGTCTTTGGATGAATTGAAGCGGTTTCATGCGGCTTTTGGTGATGCGTTGCTCAACACCAGATCAACAACATGGCGCGGCCTGTCCCAAGATGAGCGTGCTCGCCCGCCGCTTGATCTTTTGTCGGATCACCCAACGTTGATGAAACGTCCGGTGATTGATGTTGAGGGCAAGCTGTATCTTGGCTGGGGCAAAGACGTGCAGGCAGCTTTAAACGTTTAAAGTTTGCCAGACAGACGCTTTTTGACCAAGGCATCGATTGAAAACGGCCCTGCGCCAAGCCCGATTAAAGTGAACAAACCGAGCACCCAAAAGGCACGTTGGTCCAAAATCAGCGCATCTGAGGCACGATCAAACCACAGGCCAATGGTGGCCGCATCCGCGTGGTGCCCCACAATATCTGTAAGGCTTTGCACCACAATAAAGCCCGCCATTGCCAAAGCGGCAGGGCGGGTGGCGAACCCGATGATCAACAGCGCAGGCAATACAAACTCTGCATAGGTGCCGCCCATGATGACCAACCAGTGGAACGCCCCGAACCCTGAAATGTCATAACCTGCTGCCTCTAGTTGGCGCGGGAAAATCTGTGCATAGGCCCCAAGAGACGGAGTGAATACGCCGTCAAGCTTGGTCAAAGCCGAGGCCCAAAAGTAGCGCGCCAATACTGCAGCAAAGACAAAACGTGCCAACAGTGGCAGGTGTCGTGCTGTAAAACGATCTAGGCGATTCAAATTATTAAACATTGTCGTACTCCAATTTCGTAATGGCACCACCGGATACCAGCGCGCCGATAAAAGCGGTTAGATCAAGCTCGTCTGGCGCGTGTTCGATGGCCTGTCCCAGCGGAATTCCCGCCTGCAGGGCAGTCGTGATGGCTATGGTTCCAGCAGGGAGTGCTGTGGCAATCGGGTCAAGGTCTGGGCGCGTGATCAAAACATCTTGCGCGCCAGATGTGGGTTTTGGGCCGCCAAGCGCCGCTGCGCGTATTTCGGCAACAGGGTGGGCAAAACTTAGCATGGTACAGGCGGGCGCGAGTGTGATCTGTGCGGAAAATATATGAGGGTTTTCCAGCGCACGAGCCGCAACAGGCAGTGCATCCGCAGCGTGGTAGGCACGACGCAATGCATATTCCAACTGCGCGACGCCACTTAAATAGGGCAAAGACGCAGCGGGTTCAAACGATGCGATGAAGTCAGCAAAATCAGCACCATAAAGCGTCAAAATCGGCGAGTTTGGTGGGGTTTTCCGAATGAAAACATCGCTCATGGCCGCAAAAAAAGCGTCACCAACCAAAGATGCCACGGCTGGAAATCCATCGGCCATAGCAGCTTTCAGACTGACAATGATGTTGTTGCGATAAACTGAAAACCGCTTGGGGGCGGGGGTTCCATCAGGGCCAACAATGCCAAGCGGCGCGGCGCGTTCGGGGTTCATAGCAGCAGCAATAAAGTCCGTTTGGCTGACGCGATCTGTCATGCGGGCACCGGAGTTAAAATATCTGCAGCGCGGTGGGCTTCGTCGGTCAAAACGGACCATGCGGGCACATCCGTATCCCATTCGATCAAGGTCGGTTTCGCGCCGCATGCCGCAATCGTATGGGCATAAAGTGCCCAAACAGGGTCTGCGATCTCACGCCCGTGACTGTCAATCAACAACGGTGCGCCATGATCGTCGGTGTCCTCATCATGTCCACCCAGATGGATTTCACCCACTTTATCCAGTGGAAAGGTATCGATATACGCGCGGGCATCCATCTGTAAATTGGTGGCAGAGACAAAGACGTTGTTCACATCCAGCAAAAGCCCGCAACCTGTGCGTTTGGTGACTTCGCGCAAGAAAGCGACTTCATCCAGAGTGCTCTCAGAAAACGCCAAATAACTGGATGGGTTTTCCAACAACATCTGCCGCCCCAACGTGTTTTGAACTTCATCGATATGATCGCAAACGGTTTCGAGTGTGGCGTTTGTATAGGGCAGGGGCAGCAGGTCGTTGTAAAACCCCATGTCATGGGTCGACCATGCCAGATGTTCGGAAAAAGACGCGGGCGTAAGCCAGTCGTTGAGGTGTTTCAGACGCGCAAGATGGTCTGGATCAAGGCGCCCTTCGGAGCCGATCGACAGGCCAACGCCGTGCACAGATATTGGAAATTTTTCGGAGAGGGCGCGTAGCTGCGCAAGCGGACGCCCACCTGCGCCCATGTAATTTTCAGCGTGAATTTCGAGCCAAGTGACAGGGGCTGCATCCGCCAAAATATCAGAAAAGTGCTGGGGCTTATAGCCGACGCCAACACTCTTTGGCAGCATGTCAAAATGATGTGTCATAGTATTCCCCCTGAAAAGGATCGCCACACAGATATGCGGCGATCCAGTGGCGCTTAGGTTGCCATGTCGCGGTCAAGAGCTTCGAGTGAGCCTTTGCGCATCATGTCGTCCATGCCTGCTGGCAATTCCATTGTTTCACATGTGCCTGCTGGGACCAATGACCATGCGTTGCCTTGGTAATCGACTTTGGATGTACCTGCGCATGTTGTGCCTGGGCCCGCTGCGCAATCGTTTTCGCCTGCAAGTGAGACGCCGAAGCATTTTTCAGTCGCGCCTTCAGCAGATACTGTTGTTGCGTGAGCGGACAAAGCAGCGGCGAGTGCGCCAGCAAGAGCGATTGATTTTGTGTGTTTGGACATTGTGTGTCTCCCTAAGGTCATGCGTTTACGCCGTAGTTGGCGGTGTAAACAGGGTGCCTCAAACGAAGCTCTCTCGCCATTCACAGGGACGTGTCCCACGCGTGTGTCAGTAAATGTAACAAACGAAAACGTGAGTTGCCTGTGAAAACGGCATGAAAAAAGGCGATCAAATGATGACCGCCTTTGTTTTTTTTCAATAGCTTAGGGTCTATCTAAGGTCGGGTGCCAAGGCTTCAGCTTTAAGTTGTGCAATCAAATCATCAAGGGGAGAGACAGATGTTTGTTTCTCTCCAAGGCGTCGAACTGAAACAGTCCGCTCTTCGACCTCACGCGCACCAACGGCCAATATTACAGGAACTTTGCCCAATGAGTGCTCGCGCACCTTGTAGTTGATCTTTTCATTGCGGGTATCTGCTTCGGCACGCACACCGGCAGCGCGCAGTTGCGCCACGACCTCATGCACATAGTCGTCCGCGTCCGAGATAATCGTCGCGACAACCACCTGACGTGGGGCCAACCAGAACGGTAGTTTGCCTGCGTGAGATTCAATTAAGATACCGATAAAGCGCTCAAACGAGCCCAGAACAGCACGGTGCAACATCAAAGGACGGTGCTTGTTGCCATCTTGGCCGACATAGCTGGCGTCTAGGCGTTCGGGCAAGTTCGGGTCAATTTGCAGCGTGCCACATTGCCAATCGCGGCCAATCGCATCGGTCAACACAAACTCAAGTTTAGGCCCGTAGAATGCGCCTTCGCCCTCTTGCAACTCGAAATCATAGCCTGCGGCCTTGATCCCATTGGCCAGCGCAGCCTCGGCAGCATCCCAGCTTTCCTCGGTTCCAACACGTTTTTCAGGGCGTGTGGACAGTTTCACTTTCCACTGATCAAACCCCAAATCGGCATAGACTTTCGCCAAGAAGGTGACGAACTTTTTGGTCTCATCTTCGACCTGCTCATCCGTACAGAAAATATGAGCGTCATCTTGGGTAAACCCGCGCACACGCATGATGCCGTGCAGCGCGCCGGAGGGTTCATAGCGGTTACAAGAGCCAAATTCGGCCATGCGCAAGGGCAGATCGCGGTAAGATTTCAAACCTTGGTTGAACACCTGCACGTGGCACGGGCAGTTCATAGGTTTGAGCGCATTGATTGCTTTTTCGCGGGCGTGTTCTTCGTCGACTTCAACGATAAACATGTTCTCTTGGTAGTTTTCCCAGTGGCCTGATTTTTCCCACAACTTGCGGTCGACAACCTGCGGTGTGTTCACCTCGACATAGCCGTCAACCTCTTGCATGCGGCGCATGTAGTCTTGCAATTGTGTGTAGATTTTCCAGCCATTCGGATGCCAGAAAATCTGCCCTGGGGCTTCTTCTTGCATGTGGAACAGGTTCATCTCACGGCCAAGTTTGCGGTGATCGCGTTTGGCTGCTTCTTCCAGCATGGTCATGTGGGCTTTAAGATCGTTGCGGTTTTTAAACGCCACGCCATAAATCCGCTGCAACATTGGACGTGAACTATCACCAAGCCAGTAAGCGCCAGCGACATGGGTCAATTTGAACCCATCGGCAGGCACTTGGCCTGTGTTTTGCAAGTGTGGCCCACGGCACAGATCTTGCCAGTCGCCATGCCAATACATGCGCAGGTCTTCGCCTTCGGGGATCTTGTGGATCAGCTCAACTTTGAAAGGCTCACCTGCGTCTTCATAAAATTTGATCGCGCGCGCACGGTCCCAAGTTTCGGTTTTTACCGCATCGCGGGCGTTGATGATTTTCTTCATCTCGGCCTCGATGGTGCCTAGATCCTCTGGTGTGAAAGGCTCTTTGCGATCAAAGTCATAGAACCAACCGTAATCGCGCACAGGGCCGATGGTCACTTTGACATCAGGCCAAATCGCTTGCACAGCACGCGCCATGATATGCGCCAAATCATGGCGGATCAGTTCAAGCGCTTGTGTGTCGTCTTGCATGGTGTGGATCGCGATGTTGGCGTCGGCATTGATCGGCCACTGCAGATCAAAATGCGCGCCATTTACTGTCGCTGAAATCGCTTTTTTACCCAAAGAGGTGGCAATGCTATTGGCCACTTCGCCCGGAGTGATACCAGCGTCGTATTCGCGGATTGAACCATCGGGAAGGGTGAGTTTGACTTGATTAACTGTGACTTGGGCCATTTGGGCACTCCTCGTCATTTTGGCGCCTACCAAGCGCCCGGTTGCGGGTCTATGTTCGCCCGCTTTTTGGTCCGCCTTGCGGGGCAAGTCAACTGATTTATCACCCGTGCGGGCTTGTGTGTGCTTTGCGTGCAAACTAACTTACTGGCACTCTATTCCGTCGGGGCCGTGCCGCCGACTTGCCATGTAGGAGACACTATGACCGATTTCTTAGACACCCCATCTGGACGGCGCATTGCCTATCACCAAAGCGCGGGAACGGGCGTTGGGATTGTCTTTCTGGGGGGCTTTATGTCGGACATGGAAGGCACCAAAGCTGTCGCGCTTGAGGCATGGGCGCAAGCGCAAGGACGGCCTTTTGTGCGGTTTGATTATTCTGGGCATGGTCAAAGTGCGGGTGCGTTCATTGATGGCAGCATCGGTGAATGGGCCGCAGATGCTCAAGCCGTCATTACAAGTTTGACACAGGGGCCTCAGATTTTTGTTGGCTCGTCGATGGGCGGCTGGATCGCGCTTTTGATGACACAGCGCATCGCAGACAAAGTCGCAGGATTTGTGGGCATAGCGGCGGCACCAGATTTTACAGAAGACAGTATGTTGGCTGGATTTTCACCGGAACAGATTGTCGAACTAGAAGAAAATGGTGTTGTACTTTTGCCGTCAGGCTATGGCGCGCCGTATCCGATCACATCAAAGCTGCTTGATGATGGACGTGACAATCTGGTGCTGCGTACACCTTTGCCTTTGCCGTTTCCTGTGCGGTTTTTACAGGGCACTTTGGACAGTTCTGTCGAGCGTTCCGTCGCACTGCGATTACTGGACCATGCCGATGGGGATGATATCCAGTTGAAATTTATAAAAGGCGCGGATCACAGTTTTTCTTCGCCTGTGTGTCTTGAGGCAGTCCAAGCTGCCATTTTGGATGTAACCGCACGGGTGTGAAATTTACGCCTGGGGCGGGCACGTGCGCAAAATTACGCCGATATCGATGATTTTCATGCTGTTATAAGGACTTGAGCGGATTGGATGCTTGACGCTAGCGGTGTCCTTCGCAATCAGTGCATCTGAACGTGGGACTTGGGTAGGGTGTAAAATGAACGAAGCTGTGGTGTTGCTTCCTGGGTTTATGGCCGATGGTCGCGTGTTTGTAGATCAAATCCCTGCGTTGAGCCAAGATCGCGCTGTGCATGTCGCCCCTTTGCTTGGGGCCACTCTTGAAGATATGGCGATGGCTGTTCTTGCAAATGCTCCGCCGCGTTTTGCAATTGTGGGGCATGATTTGGGGGCGACTGTCGCGACCGAAATCCTGCGCCGTGCCCCAGACCGCGTGACGCGTTTGGCATTGATCTGTGCATCTGCCCAAGGGGAAACGCCAATTGCCTCTGCTGCGCGCGAACCGCGTATGGTGCGTGCCAAAGCGGGGCGGTTTGGTGAGGTTTTGATGGAAGAATTGCCCAGCACAACCTTGGCCGACAGCCCGCACCGCAATGCTATTCGGGATCATTGGGTTGATATGGCACTTGAGGCTGGGCTTGAGACCTATTTGCGCCAATCCCGGATCATCCAACGCAGGCCTGACATGCAAAATGTTTTACGCCGTGCGCGGTTGCCCTGTATCGTGATTGGCGGAGCTGCGAACACACTCGCACCACCGCGCAGGCAAGAGTTTATCGCAGAATTAATGCCATGCGCGGAATATGTTCTTTTAAAAGGGGCAGGGCATCTGCCGATGTTTGAAACCCCGAGTGCGCTGACGCGGGCGCTTCAGTCGTGGTTAAAGACTGAAGCGCCGTTTGTTTTACGTTAGCTCGCTTTTGCGTTTTTAGGCGCTGGTTTTGCAGCTGCTTTGGGGGCCGTTTTTGGTTTTGCTTGCGTGCCGCCAACACTTCGTGGACCAGAGTTTTGATCAATGAAATTTAGCACCAATGGGCGAATGTTGTTGCGCCAGCTTTTGCCTGCAAAAATACCATAATGCCCTGCGCCAGGTTCAAGATGGAACGCCTTTTTGCTGTCGGGCAGGCCAGTACATAGGTCTAGGGCCGCGACACATTGACCGGGCGCTGAGATGTCATCGTTCTCGCCTTCGACCGTTTTTACGGCGACATCGGTGATTTTCCCGATATCGATTCGCTTGCCGGCGACGACGAATTCATTCTTTGCGATCTCAAGACCTTTGAAAATACGGTCGACGGTAGAGAGATAGAATTCAGCGGTCATATCCATAACTGACAGGTATTCGTCGTAGAACTTATTGTGCTTGTCATGTTCGCCAGCTTCGCCTTTGGCGACACGGCTGATTTGATCGCTAAAGGCGCGCGCATGTGTTTCGGCATTCATCGAGATAAAGGACGACAGTTGCAGCAGGCCGGGGTAAACCTTGCGACCAACCCCTTTGTATTTAAAGCCGACGCGTTGGATCATGCTTTGTTCAAGCTGGCCCATTGTCACGCGGTTGCCAAAATCAGTGACATCCGTTGGTGTCGCATCTGGATCAATCGGGCCACCGATAAGCGTCAAAGTGCGCGGCTGGGCGGCGGGGTCTTCTTCGGCCAAATAAGCTGTCGCAGCCAATGTGAGTGGCGCGGGTTGGCACACGGCGATCACATGGGTTTGTGGCCCCATATATTTCATGAATTCAACAAGGTAGAGGGTGTAATCTTCGATGTCGAACTTGCCCTCTGACACCGGAATATCGCGCGCGTTGTGCCAATCTGTGATGTAGACTTCGCAATCGGGCAGCAAGGACACAACCGTTGAGCGCAGCAATGTGGCGTAGTGGCCAGACATCGGCGCGACGATCAAAACCTTGCGCGGCATCTCATCGCGGCCTTGGACATTAAAGTGGATCAGATCGCCGAAGGCTTTGCTGACTTCGATGTCTACATCGACGATATGGTCGCGGCCATCTTCGCCGACAACGTTGTAAATGCCCCAATCGGGCTTGGTCGCCATGCGGGCAAATGAGCGTTCAGTAACTTCGCCCCAAGCGGCCATCCATTGAAGTGCGGGGTTAGCTGTCATTGACGCCGCGGGGTATGAGCCAAGCGCCTGTGCCGATGCGCCCAGCCATTGGTTCGTCGTGCGCAGCGTTTCCATAAAGTCATAAGTCGCCATGAACCGCATGTGGTCTCCATTCTGCCGAACTGATCGGCCATGCGACGCTTCCCTCTTGGAAATGTCGCGCTATCATGATCTCATAGTCTTACAGTACATTTAATTGCTGCAAGTGCAAATAATTGCTGCGGGCGCAACATGCTAGGGGAGGTGACTAAATGACGTCGGGGGAGGATAAGGAAGTCCGCGATTTGGACGTTATGAACGCCAATATCGCAAAGATCGAAACTCTCTCAAAACGTTTGGCTGCCGCGATGGCGCAGGGCAAGCCTGTACCACAGGCCTTGCAAGCGCCCAATCAGGATTTGTTCGTCAAAGCGGCGTCGGCCTATATGGCTGAGATGGTGAACAACCCCGCAAAGATCATGGAGCATCAAATCGGGTATTGGGGCAAAACTCTGACTCATTTCACCGAGGCACAGAACCGTTTCGCCAAAGGTGATTATACACCACCCGCTGATGACACCCCGAAAGATCGCCGTTTTTCAAACCCTTTGTGGGACACGCACCCTTATTTCAATTTCGTCAAACAGCAATATATGGCCAATGCGCAGGCGATGACTGAAGCCGTGCAAGACATCGAAGGTTTGCCAGACAGCGACCGCAGACGTGTCGATTATTTCACCAAACAGATCGTTGATATGTTGGCCCCGACGAACTTTTTGGCAACCAACCCTGACGCTTTGGAACAAGCTGTGGCCACCAATGGTGACAGTCTTGTGGCGGGGTTGGAAAACCTTGTGCGCGATGTCGAAGAACATGATGGGCAAATGATTGTCAGTCTTGCTGATAAAACCGCTTTTGAAGTGGGGCGTAACCTTGGCACCTCTGAGGGCGCTGTCGTGTTTCGCAATCGCATGTTCGAACTGATCCAATACGCGCCCACGACGCCAACAGTGCACGAAACGCCTTTGCTTATTTTCCCGCCATGGATCAACAAATTCTATATCTTGGACATGAAAGAGCAGAACTCTTTGATCAAATGGATCGTGGACCAAGGCTATACTTTGTTCATTGTCTCTTGGGTCAACCCCGATGAAAGCTATGCGGATGTCGGCATGGATGAATATGTCGAAGAAGGATTTTTGACTGCGATTGATCAGGTCAAACAGATCACAGGCGTGCCGAAAATCAACGTCACGGGCTATTGCATCGCAGGGACAACACTGTCGATCACGTTGGGGTTGCTTAAACAACGCGGTGACACGTCGATCAATTCCGCCACGTTTTTCACCACCTTGACCGACTTTTCCGATCAAGGCGAAGTGGGGGTGTTTCTGGACAACGACTTTGTCGACGCGATTGAAGCCGAAGCGCAGCGCACAGGCATGATGAGTTCGTTCTACATGGCACGTACGTTTTCCTATTTGCGGGCGAATGATTTGATTTATCAACCTGCGATCCGATCTTATATGCTGGGCGAAGCCCCCCCTGTGTTTGATTTGCTCTATTGGAACAGTGACAGCACCAATCTACCGGGCAAAATGGCAATCCAATATTTGCGCAACTTGTGTCAGGGTGATTTTTTGGCCACCACGGGCTTTCCTATTTGCGATACTAAAGTGCATTTGTCTGAGGTCTCGGTGCCGGTCTGTGCCATTGGTTGCGAAACGGATCACATCGCGGCTTGGGCCAGTTCGTACAACGGCGTGCGCCAGATGGGGACAAAAGACAAAACGTTCATTCTGTCTGAGTCCGGCCATATCGCTGGTATCGTGAACCCACCCAGTAAAAAGAAATACGGTCACTATACAAATGATGATGCGACGTTGCCTCCACAAGAGTGGAAAGAGGGCGCGACCTTTCACAAAGGCAGTTGGTGGCCCCGTTGGGAAGCTTGGCTCGATACGCGTTCTGGTGGCTCTATTCCTGCGCGTCAAATAGGTGATTCGGGGTGGGTGTCTTTGGCACCAGCACCCGGCACCTATGTGAAGGCATCTTGAAGATATTGAAATATAGACATTTTTAAACTTCATGCTGCGTCGCAGAAATTTCACTTGATTTGCTGCGGTGCAGCATTTATAGTATCCCTATCGAAAGCGGATCTGCTGAGAATTCCCTTAGCCCCTCCGCACAGAACATCTGTTCAAGGAGATACGATAATGGCCGCGAATGAAGATTACACAAAGATCATGAAAGACATGATGGGTGCATTCCCAGTTGACATGACTGCTTTCCAAGAGGGTTTCAAAACCCACGCCTCTTTCGGCGATAAAATGTCCAAAGTTGCACTTGCAGCTGCTGAAAAATCTTCCGAGATTTCCGCAAAATGGACCAAAGAAACACTCGCAAAAGTAACTGATGTCACTTCTGCAAAAGACGAACCAGTTGATTACACCAAGGCGATCACTGATTTCGCATCCGCTCAAGCCGAACTTGCTGCTGAAAATATCGCAGCGTTTGCTGAAGTTGCTAAATCCGTTCAAATGGAAACAGTTGAATTGATGCTCGCAGCCGGTAAAGACATGGGCGAAGACGTGACTGCAGCTGCTAAAAAAGCAACTGACGAAGTGAGCAAAGCTGCCAAAAAAGCGACAGCTTCCGCTAAATAATGCTTGCACAAATGGGGTGAGCACCCTCCCTGCGCACCCACATTTGCATCAAAACGGGCCCCTCATATGAGCGGGCCCGTTTTTGAGTGTTCCGCCTCATTTATGAGGTCGCATTGGCTTGTTGCGCAAAAGGGTAAGACCAATCTGTTTCGCTCTGTAACACCTTTTCTTTTGCTTTTCCAAAACGGCGCGCATAGGCTTTCTGCAACGCCAAAAAATAAAGCAGGGGAGCCCATGGTTGATACAAAAAATGCGACGCTTTTGATCAAGCGATATGCCTCACGGCGTCTATACAACACTGAAACGTCGGACTATGTGACACTCGAAGATATTTCGGGGTTCATTCGTTCTGGCCGTGATGTTCAAATTATTGATTTGAAATCCGGAGACGACCTGACACGCCAGTATCTTCTTCAAATCATTGCAGAACACGAAGGGCGCGGTGAAAGCGTTTTGCCACTCGGCGTGCTGACAGATTTGGTGCGCAGCTACACCACCGAAGTGAATTCTGTCGTGCCTCAATTCTTGGCGCAAAGCTTTGAAATGTTACGCAACGGACCTGCCAATATGATGGGCAACCTTGGTGGCAGTCTTCCAAGCATTCCTGGGTTGGAAGCAATGCAAGCGCAGCAAGAAGCCTTTCTAAAAGCGATGACAGGCGGCATGCCAAATGCATGGCCTTCTGCTGCCAAAGACACCAAACCTGCCGAGAAAGAGGATTTGGGCGATATCAAAAAACAATTGGCCGAGTTGCAAGAAAAGCTTTCAAAACTCAGCTAATACGCGTGTATATCTCACGACAAAAGCCCGCTTTTTTAAGCGGGTTTTTCCATGACATCATCATAACGTAAAATCTTGTGCATATGGCACCAATCAGGGCTGACACTACGCGCAGATCACCTTAGCGTGAAGCATGCACGGCGAGGAGATTTAGATGATGAACGATACAGTGGGGCGGCTCAGCCTATGGGGCATCGAAGTGTTTTTGGCTGCTGCTGAAGATGGGTCTGTCTCGGTGGCGGCCAAGCGGCTTGGGACCTCGCCTTCATCAGTGTCGCAGCAAATTTCAAATCTGGAAACTGCGCTTGGCACCGAGCTTTTGAACCGTCGCGAACGCCCCATGACATTGACCCCTGCAGGCCGCATTTTGCGCCGCCGCGCACAAACAATCCTTAGCGAAGCATCGCGGGCGCGCTCGGAAATCACTGGCCTAGATTTGTCTCAACTTGGCTCGCTCAGGTTGGGCATGGTCGAAGATTTCGAAGCGTCTGTAACGCCTATGTTGCTGTCTGACATGGCCGACACGCTCACGCGCACTCGGTTTGAACTTGAAACAGGTCCGTCCCATCGCTTGCTGGATCATTTGGAACACCGCAGTCTTGATGTGATCGTGGCTGCGGAATTCGAACCTGCCAATTGGATGGTCAGCCACCCTTTGCTTGACGATCCTTTCGTTGCAATCACCCCCAAAGGGGTGGGGAGTTCTTTAAGCGAACTCAAAGACTTGTCCTTTATTGAATACACTCGGCGACACGCGATGGGGCGCGAATTGGCAGCACATCTGTCTGGCCAAGGGTTTAATTTGCCCCATAGATTTGAGATCGACAGCTACCGCGCCATGATGGCGATGGTGGCCGGTGGGGCAGGTTGGACAATTTTAACAGCTTTGGGCGCGCAGCACGCAGGCCGATATGCAGGCGAGATTGATGTGCATCCGATGCCTTTTGCCCCCAAATCACGACGGATTTCTGTATCTGTGCGCAAAGATGGCATGGAAGATATGGCGTCTGATATTGCGGTGCGACTGCGGCCCTTGATCGACGTGCAGATTGTTAAACCTGCGGTGTCCCAGCATCCATGGCTGGAAGGTTTGTTGACAATGCTCACATAAAAACCGCAGCCAAGTGTTCTTGGCTGCGGTTTGATTTGTTTGTTTTTGTACGGTTTATTCGGCGGCTTGCTGCATGCTTTTGGCGCTGGCTGCGGCTTCAATCAACGCTCTTGCGATGAAGTCCAAATCAGCTTTTTGCAAGCGCGCTGGCAAGCGGGTATCACACGCCTTTGACAGCATTTCGCGGGTTTTTGGCAACTCAGGAGTGTCGCCTAGGAATTTCCAATTCCAAAACGCCCGCGCGTTGTCTGTGGACAGGCCAAACACCTGCACCGATACGCCGCGCGCCTTGGCTGCTGATTGAAATGTCAGGGCTTCTTCGCGGGTGAAATCAACCAAGTTGAATTGCAAACTGTCTGGTGCGCGCAGTTCTTTTTCGAGCTTGTCTGGGACGGTCAAAAACGGAGTGGCATCCAGTTTTGCAGCGACATAATCGTGGTTTGCACGACCATCGCGCACACGGCGAGGTACTTCTGCCAACTGAGGGCGCACAACCGCTGCGGCAAGGTTGGACAGGCGTTGGTTGTACAGCGGCAATTGGTTTTGCCAGCGATCAAAGGCGGCATCCAATTCGGCACTTTGTGCAGTGGCGTGTTTTTTCCAATTGTGTTCATAAGCGCCAGACATGATCACGGCGCGGGCGATGATATCTGCATCGTCGGTAACCAAAATACCGCCTTCACCAGCGTTCAAAAGCTTATAGGATTGGAATGAAAAACAGCCAATTTTGCCGATTGTACCAATGTTTTTACCGTCCCAGACCGTGCCCAACGAATGTGCTGCATCTTCGATCACAGGCACGCCGCGCTCGGCGCACAGCGCCATGATAGCATCCATATCTGAGGTATGACCCCGCATGTGCGAGATCAAGACGGCGCCGACTTCATCGGTCAGTTTGGCTTCAAAATCATCCATGTCGATGCGGTAATTGTCGCCGCATTCCACCAAAACAGGCACGCAATCTGCGTGAACGACTGAGGAAGGAACCGCAGCAAAGGTAAACGCGGGAATGAGAACTTTTGCGTCACGCGGCAGGTCGAGTGCTTTCAATGATAAGAACAGCGCAGCAGAACACGATGACACAGCTAAGGCATATTTCGAGCCAAGCATCTGTGCAAACTCTTGTTCCAAAAGGGTAACTGGTGCATCTTCGGTCGCCGTGTAGCGAAACAAATCACCCGACCCAAGCAGGCGTTCAATTTCGGCGCGCGCGCTTTCAGGGATCGGTTCAGCAGAGTAAACATTTGGACCAGAGGACATTAGTTTCACCATTTTTAAATTGTCTTTTCGCAATAACTGTAAGTGCGTGTCGCGCAAAATGCTAGCTCTGTGAACTGGCACAGGCAAAATTTCGCATAACCGTTACAGTCGGATGCGCTTTGCTGCGTGTGGACGTGATTGGCGTTACGCCAATCTGCGGCACAGGAGACGCAGACAAGCTGTTGCGCGGATTTGAGATTAGCGGAGGATTTGCGGTCTGATGCGCAGTTTTGGGCGTCGCGTGCTTGGCAGGTGGCGGTTGAGACGTATGTTGATTAGACCGAATATAGCGATCACAATGATGATCAGTAAAACAAAATACCCAGCTACAATGGGGTAGGGCACAAAGGGGTTAAACGTCTTTTCTGCGAAATACGACGCGTAATACAATGCGTCTCCCTTTTGCTGCCAAGCGGGAAAGCCTGAGAAAAATACCAAGGCTGTCGCATGAAACAAAAAGATCGCTTCATTGGTATAGGCTGGCCACGCAAGGCGCAGCATTGTGGGCCATGTGATGCGGCGAAAACGGGTCCATCCCATCATGCCATAGGCGTCGGCGGCTTCGATATCGCCCTTGGGGATCGCGCGCAGAGCCCCATAGAAAATTTCGGCGGAATAGGCTGCTGTGTTGAGAAAAAGCACCACCAATGCCCCTGCCCAAGCGCGGGTCAAGTTGCCAGTTTCAAGTGTCAGTCCAAAGATGTCGATGCCCGTTTTGGGCAGTTGTACGAACAGTTCATAGGCCAGAAAAAACTGAATGAACAAAGGCGAGCCGCGAAACAAAAAGATGAACCATTCGCTGGGTTTGCGCAGCCATGGGCTGGGCGAATTTTTTGCTACAGCCAGCGCCGTTGCAAAGATAAATCCAAATGCTAATGCCAAAACGCCAAAGTAGATGTTCCACAACATGCCAGAGCCAATCAACGTCACCTGTTCACACAGGGTGATGTCGGATTTGGGCAAAAGCCGCGGGCCATAGCCGATCGAGCGAAAGGCGTAGTCTGAAATGGTCTGCAGGCAGCTCATGTGTCTTTCCTCATCTGCTCGCCTGCCATCGTGGCTTGGCCGCGTGACAATCGCGTGGTGATGCGGGCCAGCACAATTTCGGACAGCTTTGTAAAGCCAAGATAAAAGACCAACAGCCCAAGGAAATACCACAGCCGCCAATCGGGATGTGGATAGGTGAAGTGACTGGTTTTAGCGCCACCAAGTTCACGGGCCCAATAGACGATGTCTTCGACGCCCAATAAAAACAAAAGGGGTGTGGCTTTGATCAAAACCATCCATAGATTGGACAGGCCCGGCAAAGCGTAAATCCACATTTGCGGCACCATAATGCGCCAAAAACTTTGGCGAGGTGACATGCCATAAGCCTCTGCCGTTTCCATTTGCGCACGGGGCACGGCTTTCATCGCGCCTGCCAAAACATTGGCAGCAAAGGCCCCAAACACCACAGCAAAGGCCAAGACGGCTAAGGCGAAACCATAGATTTCATGCACAGATTGCGGCGCTGATCCCAGTGGCAGTTTGGCGGCTGAACAGACTAAAAAGTCGTTGCCTTGGCGGATCGGTTCGGACCAATCGCGGCACAACGTTTTGTGACGGACCCATTCAAAGCCTTGATCCATCGCCAAAGGCACGAACAAAAAGAACACAATGTCAGGCACGCCGCGCACCATTGAGGTGTAGAGAGTGCCAATCCAGCGCAAAGGGGCGTGTTTCGACCGTGAGACCACAGCACCCAGAAAGCCTACGCCAAGCGCAAGCGGGGCGGTCACGGCCAAAAGCGTGAGCACAACGAAAAAGCTTTTATAGAACAAAACATGTTTGCCGGTTGTCAGATAACAGGCAAGCCAATTCAGGCCGTCAAGCGTTGAGGGGTCTGTACATGATGTAAACATAAGGGGTGTGAAAGGGGACCAGCGAACTGGCCCCGCATTCGTTTAGTACGTCGCTGTTTCTTCGCCAAAGTATTTGATTAACAAGGCGTTCAAAGACCCGTCAGCTTTCATCGCGTCAATCGCCGCGTTGAATTTTGTTTTCAGCTCAGCGTCGCTTTCACGCAAGCCCATGCCGATGCCGTCGCCCAAGGGCACATCATCGCCAAGGAATGTGAAGCCTTGCTCTGCCACGAAAGGTGCAAGCGCATCTTTGTCTGCGAACACAGCGTCAACTTCGCCGTTTTGTACCGCTGCGATTGTGTCATCCAGTGTTGCAAACTCAACCAATGTTGCGCCTGTTGTGGCAACGTGGCCTGCTTGGATTGTGGATGTTTGCGCTGCAATAACGCCCCCCATCAGATCCACACCATCTGTCAACGCTGCGTATGCGGAAGCGGTGGGAGGGTAGTAGTCTTGTGTGAAATCAATGACTTCATCGCGCTCATCCGTGATGGACATGCCCGCGATGATGGTGTCGTAGTTGCCGGACAACAGGTTGGGAATGATGGTGTCCCATTCATTTGTGACCCACTCACATGTCAAACCAGCGATTTCGCAAAGTTTGTCACCGACTTCGCGTTCAAAGCCCGCCACTTCGCCATCATCGTCGATGAAGTTGTAGGGAGGGTAGGCGCCTTCGGTGCCCATGCGTACGGTGTCGGCGAAAGATGCGCCGGCCGTGAAGGCCAAAACGGTGGCTGAGAGAAGTAGCTTTTTCATATGTTTTAAACTCCTGTTGGGGTTTGTTATGCTGGCACAGTCGCACTGAGAAACTGTTGCAAGCGTTTGGATTTCGGTGCGCCGAACAGGTCGGCTGGAGGGCCTTGTTCTTCGATCAGCCCTTGGTGAAGAAAAACAACATGGTCGGAAATATCCGCAGCCATGCGCATATCGTGAGTGACGATCATCATAGTGCGTCCCTCGGTGGCCAAAGATTTGATCACTTTGACCACCTCTTGTTCCAGTTCAGGGTCCAGCGCCGATGTCGGTTCATCAAACAACAGCGCTTTTGGTTCCATGCACAAGGCCCGCGCAATGGCGGCGCGCTGTTGTTGCCCGCCTGACATTTGCGCTGGATACACATCACATTTATCGCCAATGCCGACTTTGTTCAGATAGGCACGCGCACTTGTTTCCACCTCGGCTTTGTCGCGGCCCAAAACCGTGACCGGGGCTTCCATGACGTTTTCTAAAACCGTCATATGCGCCCAAAGATTGAATTGCTGAAACACCATCGACAGGTTCGTGCGAATGCGCATGATTTGTTTACGGTCGCTTGGGCGCCGCGCAAGGCCTGCGCCTTTCCATGTGATGGGCTCGCCTTCGAACAAAATCTCACCGCTTTGGCTGTCTTCAAGCAAGTTGGCACAGCGCAAAAGCGTGGATTTTCCTGATCCGGAGGACCCGATCAATGACACCACTTTACCGCGTCCTGCAATCATGGATACGCCTTTGAGCACATCAAGATCGCCGTAAGATTTATGCAAATCACGGATTTCTATCACTGGCGCGCTGTCATGCGTGGCGTGACTTGTGAGGTTTGAGTCGTTGGTCAACATTTCCAAGAGTAAGGTGAGATTCTACCAAAGATGCAATAAAATTTGACATATTTCCGCTACGTCAGGGGCTAAAAAATGTGCAAATGGCGCAAACCGCCGCATCTAAGGCGCGCTTTGCATCTCTTGAATGCTATTTTAACCTATCCCAAGGGGCATGTTAGGAAACTTGGCGCGCCATGCGTTGACGGGCCAAAGCACTGTCACGATCACTGACCCCCAAGAGGTTCGAGACCAATCGCAGAATTGTATCTTCTTGGTGGTCGCGTTGCCCATCGGCCAGCACAATAGACCACAGGCCTTCGATCACGCTGATACGATCTTCATAGGGCACAGCGTCTTTGATGGCTTTGGTAAACCGCACGGTGTCGGGGGCTTCAGATTCAAGCACTTCTGCTTCGCCACGCAATTGGCGTGCACCAGCCTCATCGATATCGTAGCGCGTGCGCAAAACAGTTTCGATCCGCGTGGCTTCAGACGGGTCATAATGCCCATCTGCACGGGCCACCCGCACCAAAAGCGCTGCGAGCGCCAGATGAGAATCTGCACCGGACAGGCGCTTTGGTTCTGGCTGAATCAGCCTTTGTAAAAAATCTGCAAACATAGGCTCAACATAGGGGCGATGCCGCCAAAGGGAACCCCGTGCGGCATCACATGATTGTTAATATTTGGACGGCACATAAAGTTCGGGCGGCAAAACGGCGCGCTCGTAATCTTTGTTGTACACCCGTTCAGGCAGACTGATCTCTTCGTGGGGCACGTCTTCGTAGGGGAACAGCGACAGCAGATGGTCGATGCAGTTCAAGCGCGCCCGCTTTTTGTCATTGCCTTCAACGATATACCATGGTGCTTCTGGAATATTGGTGCGGGCAAAGGCTTCTTCTTTGGCCTTGGTGTATTGTTCCCAGCGCACCCGAGATTGCAGGTCCATTGGGGACAGTTTCCACTGCTTCATCGGATCATGAATGCGCATCAAAAACCGCATTTGTTGTTCTTCGTCTGATACAGAAAACCAGTATTTCACAACTTTGATGCCAGAGCGTACAAGCATACGTTCAAATTCGGGAACATCTTGGAAAAACTGTTCCACTTGGTCATCTTCGGCAAATCCCATTACGCGTTCAACGCCTGAGCGATTGTACCATGAGCGGTCAAACAACACGATTTCGCCAGCTGCTGGCAAGTGTGGCACGTAGCGTTGGAAATACCATTGGGTTTTTTCGCGATCAGAGGGCGCGGGCAAGGCCACCGTGCGCACAATCCGTGGATTAAGGCGCTGGGTGATGCGTTTGATCACGCCGCCTTTGCCGGCAGAATCGCGTCCTTCGAACAAGACTACAATCTTTTCGCCGGTGTGTTGAACCCAATCTTGCAGCCGGATCAGTTCGGCTTGCAGGCGCAAAAGATCGTAAAAATATTCAGGTCGTTTCAAGGCATCGGGGTGGGCTTTTTGATAGATCTTTTTGATCTCTGTCGATAAAAGCGCGTCTTCCAATTCCAGTTCAAATTCTTCATCCAGCGTATCTGCGAGCTCGGCTTCCAGCCAATCCTGTGCGTCTTTGTCAAATGTCATCTCGCGTGCCCCTTTATGCTGCTGTCTGCTGCGAGCCTGCCTTAAATCAGAAGAATATGACAGTTTCTTAATGGAATAAAATGGGCACCAAAGATGCAACGAGCAGGCTTGCCATGGTCCAATTGAATATGTTCAGTCGGCGCGGATTTGTTAAAAGGCGACGCAGCTCTGTGCCCATCCACGCCCAAAGTGTGATGGCTGGAAAATTGACCATCAAAAACCCGATGCCAACCATCAAGGCGGCGGTCCATCCATCGCCTTGCGCGTAATTCGTTTGCGCGCCAATCGCCA
The DNA here is from genome assembly GCF_900109555.1 of Pacificibacter marinus. Classification (GTDB taxonomy): domain Bacteria; phylum Pseudomonadota; class Alphaproteobacteria; order Rhodobacterales; family Rhodobacteraceae; genus Celeribacter; species Celeribacter marinus_C. The sequence goes on from NZ_FNZV01000005.1 coordinate 81,126, forward strand.
TGATCCATGCTTTCGGGTTCACCCATTGAAAAGCGGCAGCTTGCAAAAACGTGAACGGCTTGCCGCCCACATCGTTTTCTTTTGGTGGCGCTGCATGGGCGATTTTCCAAGCCAGCCACAGCATATAGCCGATGGAAAGAACCATCAAAACGCGCCGCAACATCGGAATTGTTTCAAAGGCTTGCGCCAATCCAAGCCCGATCACGAACACCATAAAAGAATGCCCCAAAGAGATGCCACACATATGCGGCAACGTGCGCTTGAACCCAAAGTTCGCGCCAGAGGCCAGCAACATCAAATTGTTTGGCCCTGGCGTTCCAGAGGCAACAAAAGCAAAGCCCAAAAGGGCAAGAAAAAGTGTTATATCCATAGCGGGAAGATAGGCGAAGTCTTACGGTGTTTGTATGCGAATGGCGCTTGATTTGATAAATTATTGCAATATATCTCGATTATGGACAAAATTGACGATCATATATTGCGCACCCTTGCACGGGACGGGCGTTTGACCAATCTGCAATTGGCGGATCAAATCGGCCTGTCGCCTTCTGCCACGTCACGCCGTGTTGCCGATCTTGAGCGCAGTGGCGTGATTACCGGATACCGCGCCGTGATTGATCAGTCCAAAGTGGGGCTTGGGTTCGTAGCCTATGTAACGGTTGGCTTGTCAAAGCACACCAAAGAATCGCAAGAGGCGTTTGAGCGCGCCATTTCACAGGCGCCACAGGTCAAAGAATGCCACAATGTGACAGGCGTTTTTGAATATATCTTGCGGGTCGAAACAGCGGATTTAAGTGCATATAAAGTGTTTCACACAGATGTGCTGGGCGTTTTGCCACAAGTGAATTCGATCACGTCTTATATCGTCATGGAAAGCCCGAAAGATCTGCGCGCATAAGCAAGGATTTGCCTGATATGGGGCCTAAGTAAGCTTGGTCGCATTTGATCTGTGCCCAGATGTTTTTGCGTGTTAGCTCGGGGAGTATCAGTCAGGAGACCCAGATGTATATTCCCAACGGCACAGGCGAAAGACGTCCTGATGTGCTTTGTGCAGCGATCCAAGAAATCAGTTTTGCAGCGCTTGTCACGCCGCACGCTGACGGGATGGAAATCAACCACCTGCCTTGGTTGGTGCGCCGCGAAGGGGCCAATGTCATTCTTGAGGCCCACGTTGCGCGCGCCAATGCGCATTGGCGATTGGGTGGGTTTCAATCTGTCGCGATTTTTCAAGGCCCGCATGCCTATGTGTCGCCGTCATTTTACCCGTCAAAAGCCGAAGATGGCCGCGTGGTGCCAACGTGGACCTACATCACGGTGCATGCCCATGGGATGCTTGAGACGATTGAGGACCCGCGGTGGATTTCAACTCATTTGGAATCGCTTACACAGCAACATGAAAGCGCGCGCCCAGACCCTTGGAAGGTCAGTGATGCACCCGTTGCTTATTTGTCGGCGCTTAAACGCGGTGTTGTCGGCTTGCGGTTGAGTGTCGAAAAACTCGAAGGCAAGTGGAAAGTGAACCAAAACAAATCTGATGCTGACATGCGTGGGACCATCGATGGGTTGTCACGTGAAAGCGAGGCTGGTGGGCATATTGCTGGCGCATTGGCCGGATATTTGGACCAAGACTAAAAGCCTGCAACCGGCTTGTTATACTCATAAAAAAGCGCGCCCTTGATCCCAAGAACGCGCTTTTTCAATGTTGAATGTCGTGGCTTAGACCAGACGTGAATTTTCTTTGGCAGCACGAATGAAGTCTTTGAACAAAGGCGCAGGTGCAAAGGGTTTGGATTTCAATTCTGGGTGGAACTGAACGCCGATGTACCAAGGGTGATCTTTGATTTCGACAATCTCTGGCAAACGTCCATCGGGGGACATGCCTGAGAACACCATGCCGTGTTTTTCCAACTGTTCGCGGTATTTCGTGTCGACCTCATAGCGGTGACGATGGCGCTCTTCGATCTGTGTGGTGCCGTAAGCTTCGGCCACACGAGAGCCCGCAGTCAATGTCGCAGAGTAGGCGCCCAAACGCATGGTGCCGCCTTTGTCATCTGTGGATTTGCGGCGCACTTTGTGGTTGCCTTGAACCCATTCTTTGAGGTGGTACACGACAGGTTCAAAACGTTTTTTGCCAGCTTCGTGGTCGAACTCTTCGGATCCTGCTGCTTCGATTCCGGCCAAGTTGCGCGCGGCTTCAATTACAGCCATTTGCATGCCCAAACAGATGCCAAGGTATGGGATTTTGCGTTCGCGTGCGAATTGTGCCGCTTTGATTTTACCCTCTGTACCACGTTCGCCAAAGCCACCAGGAACCAAGATCGCGTGGAAGCCTTCAAGATAGGGCGCTGCGTCTTCAGATTCGAACAGCTCGGCGTCAACCCATTCAACTTTCACTTTCACACGGTTGGCCATGCCGCCATGTGTGAGCGCTTCTGCGATAGATTTATAGGCGTCTTCCAATTGCACGTATTTGCCCACGATGGCGACTTTCACTTCGCCTTCTGGGTTGAACACGCGGTCCGCCACATCATGCCAAACCGTCAGGTCGGGTTTTGGGGCAGGGGCGATGCCAAAGGCATCAAGCACGGCTTGGTCCAAACCTTCGCGGTGGTACGCGAGCGGTGCCTCGTAGATGGATTTCAAATCAGGGGCTGCAATCACGTCTTCTTTGCGCACGTTACAGAACAAGGCGATTTTTTCGCGCTCTTTTTCTGGGATCGGATGCTCAGAGCGACAGACCAAGACATTTGGCTGCAAGCCGATCGTACGCAATTCTTTTACAGAGTGCTGTGTCGGTTTTGTTTTCAATTCGCCAGAGGCCGCGATGTAGGGCAACAGCGTGAGGTGCATAAAAATACACTGACCGCGTGGTCTGTCTTGGGCAAACTGACGGATCGCTTCAAAGAACGGCAGACCTTCGATATCGCCAACCGTGCCACCAATTTCGCAGAGCATGAAATCAACTTCGTCATCACCAATTTCGATGAAATCTTTGATCTCGTTGGTCACGTGCGGGATCACCTGAATGGTTTTACCCAAATAATCGCCACGACGCTCTTTTTCCAAAACATTGGTGTAGACGCGACCCGATGAAATCGAATCTGTGTTACGCGCAGCCACACCTGTGAAACGTTCGTAGTGACCTAAATCAAGATCCGTCTCAGCGCCATCATCCGTGACAAACACCTCGCCGTGTTCAAACGGGCTCATCGTGCCTGGATCAACGTTGAGGTAGGGATCAAGCTTGCGAAGGCGCACTGTGTATCCGCGTGCTTGCAAGAGAGCGCCAAGAGCGGCAGAGGCCAAGCCCTTGCCGAGTGAGGAAACAACACCGCCGGTGATGAAAACGTAACGTGCCATAGTGGGTGTAGCTCCCGTGAGTGGTCAAAAACATATTGAGGCATGGCGTTAAAAAACGCCATGTTCACGGGATTTATGGACTAACAGATTCGGTCGTCCCGCACAACCGAACCGCAAGATATTGCGTGAATTAACCCGCTTTGCCCAAAGTATTGCTTGAATTTAGCTTATTCTGCGCGCGGAGGTGCCAAAGGCGCATCTGATGCAGATGGGGGCAACAAGGTGCTTGCATCTGGCAAAGCCGGTGCTGCTGATGTGGTGTCATCTTGCAGCACAACACCGTCTACAACCGAAGAACTTGCCGCATCGCGACGCGCCAAAACGGTCAAAGTGATCGATGTACAGATGAAGCCGATAGCAAAGATCCATGTGAGTTTGGTCAGGGCCGACGCCGCAGCACGACCGCTCATGACGTCACCGCCACCACCGCCACCCATACCAAGGCCGCCACCTTCGGAACGCTGAAGCAACACAATGCCAATCAAGCACAATGCAAGGATCAGGTGGACGATAAGGATGACGTTTTCCATGGAGAGGCCTTCGGATGAGTTCGATGCGGGTATTTAGGTAAAATGCGCGAGGCGCGCAACCCCTTGACCCTGCTCTAAGGCAAATGAGGTCAAACTTTTATTGATTCAAGGGGATGTTCCGCTAAATTTGTGTCGTTGGGACACAGTAGCAGAACGACGTGGATGCGTTTGCACGAAACCCACCGCCGATTGGATGCCACTGTTGCCGTGTTTTTTGCGGCTGCAATGTGCTGTATCATTTGGGTGCTTTTCAACAATGATATGCTCTTTGATTGGGCCTTTAAGCGGCATCAAAATACGTAATCTTGGCTTATGCGTCGGATCTTGGTCGTGCCGCTATGTTTAGCGGCATCGCATCAAATCCTGTCTGGCGTGATAATCAGTCTCTGTTTGTAAAAGGTGCAATTCTCGGGCTTGGGTTTGCGCGCAGGGCAGGTGAGCCTGCAAAAGATGCCGGTGGATGACACGCCGACAAAAGCACGCCCTTCGTAAGACGGGTCTCGTGCCACAAGAGCGGTGTAAAGCGTTTCGGAATCAGGCAGGGCAAATAAGGTCATGACACAAGCTTAGGGAGTGAAAATTACGCTGTCCGCCGAAAAACGGGCGTCAATTTCAGTCAATTGGTCAAATCAATTGCGGCGAAGCGGCATGATGTGCCCTTTTAAGGTTTCATCACAGCGCACCAATGGCTATACCGACGCGGGTTTCATCCAATCCAAAGGAATTAGGATATGGCAAACGTCGTCGTAGTCGGCGCCCAATGGGGTGACGAGGGTAAAGGCAAGATTGTAGACTGGCTTTCTGAGCGTGCAGATGTGATTGCACGTTTCCAAGGCGGTCATAACGCGGGTCACACGCTCGTTATTGATGGGACAGTGTACAAACTTGCTGCGCTGCCATCTGGCGTTGTGCGTGGCGGGAAACTGTCTGTGATCGGCAACGGTGTTGTGCTTGATCCATGGCATCTTGTGAAAGAAATCGCGTCTATTCAGAAACAGGGTGTGGATATTTCCCCCGAAAATCTGATGATCGCGGAAAACACACCGCTCATTTTGCCAATCCACGGCGAACTTGATCGCGCACGCGAAGAAGCCGCGTCGCAGGGCACGAAAATCGGCACAACGGGTCGTGGTATCGGGCCAGCTTACGAAGACAAAGTTGGCCGTCGCTCTGTGCGCGTTGCTGATTTGGGCGACGAGACGACGTTGATCGCTCATGTTGATCGTGCGCTGCAGCATCACAATCCGCTGCGCAAAGGTCTGGGCATTGCCCCTGTGGACCGCGATGCTTTGATTGCACAGCTGCAAGAGATTGCACCGCAGATTTTGCAATACGCGGCACCCGTTTGGAAAGTGCTCGCTGAAAAACGCAAAGCTGGCAAACGTATCTTGTTTGAGGGCGCACAAGGCGCGCTTTTGGACATTGATTTTGGCACATACCCGTTTGTGACTTCATCTAATGTGATCGCGGGTCAAGCCGCGACAGGTGTTGGCATGGGGCCTGGCGCGATTGATTACGTTTTGGGCATTGTCAAAGCGTACACCACACGCGTGGGCGAGGGACCTTTCCCTGCTGAATTGAACGACGCAGATGGTCAACGCTTGGGCGAACGCGGTCATGAATTTGGCACCAACACGGGGCGCAAACGGCGCTGTGGTTGGTTTGATGCCGTGCTTGTGCGCCAAACCTGTGCGACGTCTGGCGTGAACGGAATTTCATTCACCAAACTCGACGTTTTGGACGGTTTTGAGACACTGAAAATCTGTGTTGGCTATGATCTTGATGGTAAGACATTGGATTACTTGCCAACAGCGGCTGATCAACAAGCGCGCTGCAAACCGATTTATGAGGAAATGCCCGGTTGGTCTGAATCGACTGAGGGCGCGCGCTCTTGGAACGATCTGCCTGCAAATGCGGTGAAATACGTGCGCCGTGTCGAAGAATTGATTGGCTGCCCTGTTGCGATGTTATCCACATCACCTGAGCGCGAAGATACGATTCTGGTCACTGACCCGTTCGAAGATTGATAGACAAGGATTGATTGAGATGGCCCTATCCTACAAAGCGCGTCGTCGCGTGGCTCTTTTGGTGCTTGTGGTGGGGGTGCCTGTCTATATCGCGCTGTGTTGGAAACTCACCAGCTTGTTTGAGCGGCCATCGATTTTGGTCGAACTGGCGATCTATGTTGGCATGGGGTTGCTTTGGGCCATTCCGTTGAAATCGGTGTTCATGGGGATCGGTCAACCCGATCCAGATGAATAGCACGGTTTAAACGCTGTTCAGTGACTTATATCCAAAGAAAAAGGCCGCCCTATATGGCGGCCTTTCGTATGTCTGCGACTCAAGTCCGATTTAGCTGGCTTGTGCGTCTGGTTTAAACCGAGTGCCATCGGCGACAACAAATTGGCCCCGTTTGATTTTGCGAATTTTGCCTTGGCGTAAAAGCTGCCCAAAGGACCGCAAGCGGTCTTCTAAGGGGAGTTCTTCTGCCATGGCTTGGCTGGCCAAACGCATGATTTGCGGACGTGTTACAGTTTCACGGCCTTCAATAAAGTTTGAATAGGCCGCGGCGGCTTCAAGCACTTCACTCAAGTTTTCGGCGCCAACGGTTTCAACGTAATCAGCAAAATTTCCTGGGCCTTTTGGTGCCATAATTTGCGGTCTGCGCGTGGGCTGCGGCTGTGGTGCCTCAAGGTGTTCATTTTCTTGTATCGCAAGGGCGGCAGAAGACACGCGGCGCGGACGTACTGGGGTGATATTTGCGCCTTGCACGGTGTCAGGCTGCGCATCAATGCGTTGTTCCGAGACCAACATCAAAGGGGCAAGGCGGCGCTGGATGGACTTTGTTGCTTCACTTGGGTGACGCGGGCGCACCACACGGGCAAGATCTTCTTTGTAGGCGACGGCTTCTTCCGCATCTTTTTGTTCATCAGACAAGGGCGCGTCATTTTGCTCGGCGCGTGTTGCCGCCACAGCTGCTTTCAAATGCTGGATAGCGTTGCGACGACGTGTGTTTGCACCGTCTTCCATTTCGCGCTCTGCTGTGTCGAGCAGACGAGACATAGAGGCGTCTGAGGCATCAAAGATGTTGCGTGTTTCGTCTTCGTCATTTTCGTCTGAGATCTGTGTATCGTCTTCGTTTTCGGCAATCGTACGAAAGTCGTTGTCGCCAGCGGTCTCGTCAACAGTAGAGCCGTCATTAACAGGGATGTCATCAACAGGGGTTTCATCCTGCTGAGCAACTACATCATCGTCACGGCCTTGGTCGTCCGTATCTTGATCGTCTGAAATGATGTCCGCCGCGACTTCGATTTCCCCATCAGAGTCGGCGGTGACTTCTGCCAATTCGCGCATCAGCTCATCTTCGGCATCATCATCCAAAGACGATTCGCCAAGTTCCTTGCGCAAAAGTGCGGCCAAGTTATCTTCGTCGACGTGAGGCGCAGGTTTGACTTCATCCGGTGTTGTTTCGTCGTTCATTTTGGCTGCAAAGGCTGCGGGGTCAAAATCTTGTGCCTGTTCTTGTGAATCAACATTGGTTGCGTTTTCTGATACATCGTTGGCGTCTGAGCGGCGCATTTTAATCACGCGCGCTCGTACGCGACGCTGTGGATCAGGAACATCTATTGCAACTGGTTCGTCGACTTCAGGCGTAGCTGTCGCTTCGGCAATATCGGCTGCCAACGTTGTGTCGATGTCATGCAGGTCAGCAGTTTCGCCTGCGGGCAGAGATTGTGGTTCATCCGGCGTGTCTGCGTTTAGGGCGGATAGAATGTTGTCTATAGAATCGCTGTCGGAGGTTGTGTTTTCTGGGCTGTGCTCAAGCACTTCCTCAGCAACCTCAGCAACCTCAGCAACCTCAGCAACCTCAGCAACCTCAGCAACCTCAGCAACTTCGCTTTGTGCCAGTTCCGCTGCTGCGGCAGCTTTGGCTTTGGCCTGTACTGCAGCTCTCATCCGCTTTCTGCGTGCGATTTTGGCCGCTCTGCGTTCGGCGGCCGCTTTGGCTTGTGCTGCCAATTTTGCATCTGGTTCAGATGTCTCTGGTTGCGCAGACATTTCAGTATCTGAGATCATATCTGCGGCAGGGTCTTGTTTTTGAATATCCTGCGCGGGCTCAAAAGAATCCGTGGCATGTTGATCTTCGGCATATTCCGAGATGTTGCGCTGGGACACGGCAGCACGAATGCGTTCAAGTTTATCAGCGATTGAGGCCGTTTCCGCCGCTTGCACGGGGGCACCTGACATCAAGCTTTGTGGCGCGCGGATCGCATCTTGCGCGTCATCTTGTGTGGCATTGTGGCTGGTATCAGCATGTGCGTAGACCGCGTTGTCTGGTCCGCTGATATCTGGCTCATGCGCATCTGGTTGATTGAGGTCAGAAATCTGGGTGTTTGTCTCGTCTTGATCTTTATGGATCATGGATGCGGACAGAGTATCACCACCAATCGCGTTGGTTTTCGCCTTTGCAGCAGCTTTGCGTTTCAAGGCACGCGTATTGCCGGGTTTCCCAGCTTTTTTGGCCTTTTTCTTTTTGGATTTTTCAGATGGCGCGGCTTTGTGATCCTCGGAATGAGCGGGCTGAGCAGCCCCGCTCGATTGGGACATAAAAGATGTGTCTTCTGAGTCGGCATCGATTTGACGCAAAACAACGCCGTTGCCTTGCACTTTGGCTTCGACGCGACGCTGAATTTCCTTTTCTGCAATAGAATGCAGCATGTTGGCGTCTGGCGTCGGAGGTTCCGCGCCGAAGTAGCGGTCATCTGCCGCAAGGTCTCTAAAATACTCGGCAATGCCGCGCATCGTTGAGAACGGATCATCGAAACCTTCCAACGTACAGGAGAAGGTTCCATAGGATACCGTCAGGATTTTACTATCACTTACCATGCTTGACTCGCTTTCTGCTCTTGCTCAGCAAAGACATATTTACCATGAATTGGTTCGCAAATTGGCACAAAACCAAGAAAAGACATTGATTATTTCGTGTTCTAATTGTGGCAAGATGGTTAATGCCGCATAACCATTTTATGAAAAACACAGTCCTTTCATCGACAATCGGCGTTACTCTTCTTGGGGGTGGCAAGGTTGAACCTGCAACGCTTTCCCATGCGTTAACGCTGGCACCGCACTTGGTGGCGGCCGATGGGGCTGCGCAGACTGCGCTTGAATACGGGTATATGCCAAAGGCTGTGATCGGCGATTTTGACAGTCTATCGAGTGACATGCGCAAACAGATGCCGTCTGAAATTTTGCACCATATTGCCGAACAAGATAGCACAGACTTTGAAAAATGCCTGTCCCGCGTGGACGCTCCGCTTATTTTAGGTGTTGGGTTTATGGGCGCGCGGATCGATCATGAACTGTCTGTCTATAACACATTGGTGCGCTTTCCCGAAAAACGCTGCCTTATTGTGGGGGAGTATGACATTTGCCTGCACGCCCCGCGACAGTTGCGGCTTGAGCTTGAGGTCGGGACACGGGTATCGCTGTTTCCGCTTAAACCTGTGGCGGGTGCCAGCTCTGGTTTGTTGTGGCCGATTGAAAATATTGCCTTTGCGCCGGGGGGGCGGATCGGCACTTCAAATGAGGCAAGCGACAAAACTGTAGATTTGGAATTCTACGATGATGGCATGTTGCTGATTCTACCGCGACACACATTGCCACGCCTTTTGGATGCGCTGAACGTGCGCGTGGATTAGGCCGCAGATTTTGCGTGTTGAGACAAGACGTGTTCGCGGTGCACCAGATATAGCCCCGATCCGACGATCAGTGTCACCCCGACCCACGTGGCGGGGGACGGAAAATCGCCAAACACGAAAAATCCAATCGCCGTCGCAAAGGCCATTTCCGCATAGGACAGGGGAGCAATCGTGGCAGAGGGGGCAAAGCGCAAAGAAAACGTCAAGAACAGGTGCGATACAGTGGCCATAACCCCGATCGCTGCAAGATATATCCACATCCTGCCACTGGGCATAACCGCGTCAAACATGCCGCCTTGGCCTTCAAATATAAACAACAGAGGGATGGTGAACAGCAAAGCCAGCCCTGAGGTCGCTGATTGTAAAACGAGGGGCGGGTGCGTGCGCAATTGGCGTGTGACCAACATGTAAGCCGCAAAGAGAAACCCCGTGGCCAAAGGCAAAAGCGCGACATAGCCAAAGGCCAAAATGCCCGGCTGTACAACAATCATAGCCCCTAAAAACCCCACCGCCGATGCAATGATGCGGCGCGGACCGACTTGTTCGCCCAAGAACACCCAGCCCATAAACATCAAGATGAAGGGCTCTATAAAAACGATGGCCAAAGCATCGGCCAAAGGCATAACACTGACGGCCCAAACAAAGGTGATCGTGGATCCCAAAGTGAATATTGCGCGCAGGGCCAAAAGTCCCCAGTCACGGCGCGAAATACGCCAACTCAACCCTAAAGACAGCGCGATGGGCAGCACAATGGCACCTTGCACCACATAGCGTGCGACAGCGATCTGCCCTGTGGGGTGAAATTCGGATGCGATTTTGGCACAGGCATCCATCAGCGGTGCCGTGGCCGTAAAGGCGAGCATGCAAAGGATGCCCAAAATTATGCGATCAGTGTTCATTTGGCAATTAGAGCCACACAAGATCAAATCACAAGTGGGGTTTTACGCATTGGGCCGTGTTAGGATGTACAGGGCCGCTGCAGACATGCACAGGGCTTGGATCACAAGGATCTTGATCGGCGCAGCAAACACAATCGCTGCCCCCAAAGTGAACCCCATCATCGACAGAGCCAAAAGTTTGACCCTAGGCGCAATCGAACCTGTGTCTTCCCAATTTTGAATGGGCGGGCCAAGTGTGGGGTGTGAGATCAACCAATGGCGAATACGTGGCGATCCTTTGGTGAAAAAGAACGCTGCCAGAATAAGAAACACAGTTGTCGGCATCACGGGCAAAACGGCCCCTATTATACCAAGTCCGACACATATCCATCCCAGAGCTAGGTGCATAAATTTTTGAAGGGTTTGATGGGGGCGGGCCATTGGTTTTACGGTATCCATCTGTGTAGCGTGAACGACATGTCTTTTTGCTGGGTATAGATGTGCAAAACTGCGTTTACCACACCTGTGGTGCCGCTTTGCTATTTCAAGAGCGATGTGCCTATTTCTGGACTGTTTCACCCTATCACCACGTGGAACTGCCGCTTATAAGGGCATCGATTCCATCTGCGCCTGAACTGGGCCAGCCATCCTTTTTTGCTCGTGCCCGTGATTGTTCATAGACGCTGGGCGCATATAACCTCGGAGAGCCGCCCATGTCTGACACTCTTTCCCCGATCGACACCGCTAAATTTGTTGCCGCCAAACGTGCAGTTGAGTTTGTCGAAGACGGTATGAAACTTGGGCTGGGCACAGGGTCCACCGCCTTTTGGATGGTGCGACTTTTGGGCGAAATGGTGCGCAATGATGGCTTGAAAATTGTGGGCGTGCCCACGTCAACCCGCACCGCAGAATTGGCCCGTCAAGAAGGCATCAAAGTGATCTCGCTGGATGAGGCCAAATGGCTTGATCTCACCATCGATGGGGCGGATGAATTTGATGCAGAGCTGAACTTGATCAAAGGCGGCGGTGGCGCTTTGTTGCAAGAAAAAATCGTGGCCACAGCATCAGATCAGATGATCGTGATTTCAGATGTGTCCAAACAGGTCGACACGCTGGGCGCGTTTCCTTTGCCCGTCGAAGTGATCCCCTTTGGCTGGCAGACCACCAAAGCGTTGATCGAAGAAACATTGGTATCGATGGATGTGTTGGGGCAGCGGACCACGTTGCGGATGAATGGAGCCACACCTTATGTCACGGATGAAGGTAATCATATCATTGACTTGCATGTGCAGCGCATTGGCAACGCGCGTCAATTGGCGTTGATCCTTAATCAAATCCCGGGCGTTGTTGAAAACGGTTTGTTCATTGATATCTGCGATGTAGTGGTCATTGGTCACGGCGATGGGCGTGTTGAAACGCATGATATCAATTCAGGCGAAACCACAGAAGGCTTGGTGCACTTTGCGGAAAACGAAAACATCTTTTCCGACATGGGTGATTAAAGCACACAGATGCGCCGCGCCTAAATATTGCAGCACGTCACGGAAAGTTATGCCCCGCAGGTCTCTGCGGGGTTTTGTTTTGGGTGCGCTATGATTACATCTAGGACCAAGTTTAGAAATATTCCAAATTGGGTGATGACAGATGGCTTTTGACTTTGATCTCTTTGTAATCGGTGGTGGTTCTGGCGGTGTGCGCGCTGCAAGGCTTACAGCGGCAGGGGGCGCGAAAGCGGCCTTGGCCGAAGAGTTTCGCATGGGCGGCACCTGTGTCATTCGTGGTTGTGTGCCCAAAAAGCTAATGGTCTTTGCTTCACAGTATTCTGGTGCCGCCAAAGAGGCCGCCGAATATGGTTGGGATATTTCCATCGGCGATTTCAATTGGGCGTCTTTCCAAGAGCGCTTGTCAGCCGAACTGTCACGTCTTGAAGCGATCTATACTAAAAATGCGGGCAATGCGGGTGTCGAGATTTTCCACCAACGTGCCACTGTTAAAGATGCGCACACGGTTGTTTTGGCCGATGGCACAGAAATCACGGCGAAACATATCTTGATCGCCACAGGCGGCACGCCATTCGTGCCCGACACTATTCCTGGTATCGAACATGCGATCACCTCTAACGAAATCTTCGACATCCCTGAATTGCCAAAACGCATCTTGATCGTTGGCGGTGGTTACATCGCGTCTGAGTTTGCTTGTATTTTTAACGGTTTGGGCACTGAGACCTCGCAATACTATCGTGGTGCGCAGATTTTGCGCGGCTTTGATGACGAAGCGCGCGGGCATATTGCTGAACTGATTGCTGAGCAGGGCGTGAACCTGCATGTCGGCACCGATGTGGAACGCATCGACAAAAAAGACGACGGGCTGCATGTCAAATCCACCGATGGTAAAACCAAAGTGTTTGATGTGGTGCTCTACGCGACAGGCCGCACGCCCAACACCAATGGGCTAGGACTTGAACAGGCGGGCGTTACACAGGGGCGCGCGGGTGAAGTTGTGGTCGACGCGTACAGCCAAACCAATATCCCCTCGATCTATGCCGTGGGCGATGTGACGAACCGTATTCAATTGACGCCTGTGGCAATCCGCGAAGCTGTGGCCTTTCATGAAACCGTGTTCAAAGGCAATCCAATGACGCCGGATCACGCCAATGTGCCGTCTGCGATTTTCACTCAGCCCGAATATGGCACAGTTGGCCTCACCGAAGAGCAAGCGCGCGAAGACGGCCCTATCGAAGTGTATTCCGCAGCGTTCCGCCCAATGCAAAATGCGTTCATCGGCAAAAACGAACGGGTGATGTTTAAACTTATCGTGTGTTCCAACACGCGCAAAGTGCTGGGCTGTCACATCATCGCGCCTCATGCTGGCGAAATGATTCAATTGGCGGGAGTCGCTGTAAAAATGGGCGCCACCAAGGAAGATTTCGATGCCACAGTGGCGGTGCATCCGACCATGGCAGAAGAGATTGTGCTGATGAAAGAGCCTGTGCGGGTCCACAAATAGGTCCTACGTCAAAGTATTGGCGAATATATTGTGGAAAAACACACAATTGCAGTGCGCCAGTGCGCGCTGCCCTTGAAACCTGCCCATAAAAAGAACATTTTAAACACGAGCAATGACCTTGGGCGATATCGCGCCCCAGTGTCATAAGTTTTTGAGAGAGGAAGAGACCTAAATGGCCAGCAACAACGGCGGACCATGGGGATCAGGCGGCGGCGGAAATCGCGGCAACGGATCTTCGGATAATGATCGCGAAAAGCCTACAGGCGGCGATCGTCGTCCAGGCGGCAATCAAACCCAAATCCCTGAGATTGACCAGATGCTCAACAAGGGCAACGAGTATCTTAAGGTTCTGATGGGCGGCAAAGGTGGGGGCAATGGCTCTGGCTCCGGTGGTCCAAGCGGGCAGGGCGGAGTTCCTAAGGGGCTAATCGCACTGGGTGTTGTTGGCGCAGTTGGCATTTGGTTGTTCAGCTCGTTTTACACTGTGCAAACCGAACAAAACGGTGTTGAGCTTTTCTTAGGTCAATATCACCGCACTACAACCGAGGGTCTGAAATTTGCCCCTTGGCCGATTGTGACCCACGAATTGGTCAATGTAACAGGGCAACGCTCTGAAAGCATTGGTACGGTATCCACGGGTGATGATGGCTTGATGTTGACCACGGATGAAAACATCGTGGACATCGATTTCCAAGTTGTTTGGAACATCAACGATTCATCCAAGTACCTGTTTAACCTTGCATACCCACGCGAAACTGTGCGGGCTGTGTCTGAATCCTCGATGCGTGAAATCATTGCGTCATCAGAACTGTCTCCAATTTTAAACCGCGACCGTGGTTTGATTTCGGACACCGCTAAAACACTGATCCAATCCACGTTGGACGATCTGGATGCTGGTATTTCTATCGTGCGTGTCAACCTCGATAAAGCCGATCCGCCAGAAGAAGTGATCAACGCGTTCCGCGATGTGCAAGCTGCCGAACAAGAACGTGACCGTTTGGAACGTCAAGCTGATGCCTATGCCAATACTGTAGTGGCGGGCGCACGTGGTACATCTGCGCAAATCCTTGAAGAGGCCGAAGGTTATCGTGCCCGCGTCGTCAACGAAGCTCAGGGTGAAGCATCGCGTTTCACAGCTGTTTTGGGGGAATACCAGAACGCACCAGAGGTGACACGCAAGCGTCTGTACCTAGAAACCATCGAAGAGGTTTACAGCGGCATTGATAAAATCATCTTGGATGAAGGTGCCGAAGGATCTGGCGTTGTGCCATATCTGCCGCTCAATGAACTCAAGAAAACAGCGGGGACAAATTAATGAATAAGCTTCTCGTAAGTGCCATCGGCCTCATCGTGATCGCCTTTTTGGTTTTGTCTTCTCTGTTCATCGTGGATGAACGTGAAAAAGCTTTGGTCATTCAGTTCGGTCAAATTAAAGCCGTTAAAGAAGACCCCGGCTTGGCTTTCAAAATTCCATTTATCCAAAGCGTAGAATACTACGATGACCGGATTTTGTCGCTTGAAACGGCAGAAACCGAAGTGACGCCATCTGATGATCGTCGCCTCGTGGTAGATGCTTTTGCACGCTACCGTATTGTTGACGTGGTGAAATTCAAACGCGCTGTGTCCACAGGCGGCATGCGCAAAGCCGAGGTCGATCTTGAGGGCATCCTCATTGACCGTATTCGTGCTGTTTTGGGTGCGGATGGTGTGACATCCAACACGATCCTTTCAGCTGAGCGGACTGTCTTGATGGATCAAATCACCGAACAAGCCGATGCGCGCGCAGCTCAGTTGGGGGTCGACATCTTGGATGTGCGTCTCAAGCAAACCAACCTGCCAGAGCAAAACTTGGACGCGACATTCGCACGGATGCGGGCGGAACGTGAACGTGAAGCTGCTGATGAGCGAGCGCGTGGTGAAGAAGCGGCCCAACGTGTACGGGCACAAGCCGACCGGACTGTGGTCGAACTTGAATCCATTGCACGTCGCCAAGCGGAAATCGCCCGTGGTGAAGCCGATGCAGAGCGCAACCGTACCTTTGCTGACGCTTTTGGTGCTGACCCCGAATTCTTTGAATTCTACCGGTCTTTGAACGCGTACCGTGCTGGTTTGACTGGGGATACAACCACTATGGTGATCTCGCCAGAGTCTGAATTCTTTGACTACTTGAAGTCTTCAACAGGCAAGTAACCCCAAAAACACAATTCATTCTAAGGGCCGGTGCATGCATCGGCCCTTTTATTTTGCCATTTTTTTATCAAACTCAGACATATCAAATGGAACAAACAGGGAAAAGTTGACCGTTTTTCCCACTTTCACATTTCACACTGTGATCACATGCTCTTGAATGAACGCGATTGACATTGAGTTGCGGCGTATCGTGCTTATCTTTACCCTTGACGTTAGAGTTAAGCGGAGCGCGAAAAATGCGATCGCGCTCATCACGGAGGAAAGAGTCCTATGACCAAGGCAATAGCCATTCCATTTAACAACCATGCGCGAGGCACCGATTTACGGATGCTGTTCGTGGGGTTCGTTGGCGCGCTTGCGCTGCTGCTGCAAGCAGGTGCCGCTGATGCACGCGGTGCACCGGAAAGCTTTGCGGATCTGGCGGAAAAGGTCAGCCCTGCGGTTGTGAATATCACGACAACGACAATCGTCGAAGCCTCAACCGACACCGCTCCAATGGTGCCAAAAGGTTCGCCATTCGAAGATTTTTTCAAAGACTTCATGGACCGTGGGGGCAATGACGGCAATCGCGCGCCACGCCGCAGCAATGCGCTTGGGTCCGGTTTTGTCATTTCCGAAGATGGCTATATCGTTACCAACAATCACGTGATTGAAGGGGCCGACGAGATTGAAATCGAATTTTTTGAAGGCGGCACATTGCCCGCCACACTTGTCGGTACTGATCCCAAAACAGACATTGCAGTGCTGAAAGTTGAAAGCGACAAACCACTGAAATTCGTCTCTTTCGGCGACAGTGATGTGGCACGAATGGGCGATTGGGTGATGGCTATGGGCAACCCGCTTGGCCAAGGTTTCTCAATCTCCGCAGGCATCGTGTCCCAACGGGGCCGCGCGCTGCAAGGTGCGTATGACGACTACATCCAAACCGATGCGGCGATCAACCGTGGTAACTCTGGTGGTCCGTTGTTCAACATGGACGGCGAAGTGATTGGCGTGAACACTGCGATTTTGTCCCCCAATGGCGGCTCTATCGGCATCGGCTTTTCTATGGCGTCCAACGTCGTGAAACGCGTGACTAGCCAATTGACTGAATTTGGTGAAACACGCCGTGGCTGGTTGGGTGTGAAAATCCAAAACGTCTCAGAAGATGTCGCTGAAGCTATGGGTCTTGAAGCGGCCTCAGGGGCTTTGATCACCGATGTACCAGATGGGCCATCCAAGGATGCAGGTATCGAAGCTGGCGATGTTATCACATCATTTGACGGCAAAAACGTCGAAGACGCCAATGCTTTGGTGCGCACCGTGGGTGAAACCGAAGTGGGTAAAGCCGTGCGTGTTGTGGTGTTCCGTGATGGAAAAACCAAGACACTGATGGTCACATTGGGCCGTCGTGAAGATGCTGAAAACGTGGCCTTTCCAACAGCCGACGTCGAAGAAATGACCCCAGCGCCAGATGAAACATTGTTTGGATTGACTGTGACTCCTTTGACAGACGAGTTGCGCGAACAGCTTGGTGTTGTGAACGGCACCGATGGTTTGGCTGTGGTTGATGTTGATGAAACATCCGAAGCCTTCACCAAAGGACTGCGGTCTGGCGATGTGATTGTCGAAGCGGGACAAGAACCAATTGCCAGCGCCGATGATCTGAAAACGCGCGTAGACGCTGCACGTGAGGCGGGTCGCAAAACGGTTCTGTTATTGGTGCGCCGCGCAGGTGAGCCACGGTTTGTGGCTCTTGGTGTAGACGAATAACAACTCACACCGTGTGATTTGAAAAGCGATTAAAAAAAGGGCGTCCCGCGGGGCGCCCTTTTTGCATCTGGGCCGTCGTGTTTTGTTACGGCGTCCGCGGCTGTGCTATCAAGCCAAGCTTGCGGGCCGCGGCCAACGACAACACGTCACTGTCCAGTCCTTGCGCTTTTTGATAGGCACGAATGGCGCGGCGTGTGGCGCGATCCAACTTGCCTGTAGTGGGGCCGCTATAAACCTCGCGTACGGCCAAAGCGCGCTGCACAGAGCTGATAAACTCAGGCGTCAACGTTTCAGAACACGGCGTTTCAAACCACAATTCTTTGCGCTCACGCACGATTTCTTGGCGGGTTTCAGTACGATACGTCGCAGGATAAGACACAGAACCATCGGCATTGACTTGTGGCGGTTGAACCAGAACTTGTTCGGTCACAGTTTCCACGATCGCAGGGGTGGTGTGTCGCCCAAAACACGCATTTGGATCGGCGCCAGGTGGGGCGAATGCCGTTTCGTAAGCGCGTACGATATCATCTGTGGGCGGGGTCATTTGACACGCCGCAGTCCCCAAAAAAACCGTAAGAGCCGCGCATAGACGCAGGGCGGGGCGCGCAGTGTGAGGTGGGACCTGTAACATGTTTTCGCACGTCCATTTAGGATCATTCGGCAAATCATAGCGCTAAAATGACCTTGGTGAAAGCGCCGACTGCCGTGCGCGTCTGTGTCACCGCAATGCGCCCTTTTCATGCGGGCTTGAGCACTATAGTTTCTGCGCAACTTTAGTTGACGAAAGATAGGATTCCCGATGGCAAAAATCACTTACATCGAATTCGGTGGCGCAGAGCATGTCGTTGACGTGCCAAATGGTCGGACCGTTATGGAAGGCGCGCGCGACAATGGCGTGCCGGGCATCGATGCGGATTGTGGTGGCGCTTGTGCGTGTTCCACGTGCCACGTTTATGTTGCCCCAGAATGGGTGGACAAATTGGACCCTATGGATCCGATGGAAGAAGACATGCTTGATTTCGCCTTTCAGCCAGACCCAGCGCGGTCGCGTTTGACGTGCCAGATTAAAGTCACTGACGCTTTGGAAGGCTTGGTTGTGAACCTGCCTGAAAAACAAATCTGATGTGGCTTGGGGCCGTCGTCATTGCGGGCACGGCCCTTGTTGCCGCTCCGGTTTTGGCGCAAAATATTGTGTCAGCACAGTATCTTGAACCAACGGATGTTTACGGACATGGCGCGCTTCAAGACGGGGAATATGCCCGCTTGCAGGTGGGGCTCAGCGATGGGACAAATCTCAGCCTGACTTATGATGATGCAGTGTTCGAAGACATCGCGCCGCGCTTGCACGATTTTGATAAAGACGGTGCACCCGAAGTTGTTACTGTTGTGTCAACATTTGACGCTGGTGCGCGCATCCAGATTTTTACGCTACGCAAGGGCGCGCTTGTGCCTTTTGCATCAAACTTGCCCATTGGCACGCGCAATCGCTGGCTGGCCATCGCGGGGGTCGCTGATTTTAACAATGATGGGATTGATGAAATCGCCTATGTGGACCGTCCACATTTGGCCAAAGTGCTGCGCATTTTGCTTGTGAGTGTTGAAGTAACTGGGGGGGCACTCTCGGAAGTTGCCTCCAAGACCGGCTTGACCAATCACCATCTTGGCAGCGCGATGATTGAGGGCGGTGTGCGAGATTGTGAGGGACAGATTCCTGTAATTTTGACCGCAAATTCCAATTGGCAAACCATCGTCGAGACACAGCTGCAAGACGGCACATTGCACAGCACAAGCGTCGCGCCCTATGTGGGGCCTGATAGCTTTACGCGATTTTTGGCCTGTGATGACAGGTGATGCGCTGGATTGCGCAAGTTGCACATGATTTTGGGCTGGCATTCTGCGCCCCTTATGGCAAAACGCTCTGACGTAATAAATTCAAGGAAGACGCCCCATGACCTCTCATGTTTTGACCGTAACATGCCAATCCAAACGCGGTATCGTGGCGGCAATTTCTGGTAAATTGGCGGAACTCGGCTGCAACATCACCGATTCCGCGCAGTTTGATGATCCGGGCACCGGACAGTTTTTCATGCGGGTGAGCTTTGTGTCAGAGCAAGGCCATAACGAGGCTGCGCTTGAGGCAGGCTTTGCCCCCGTTGGGGCTGATTTCGATATGAACTGGGCGATGCATGACGAGGCCACAAAGATGAAAGTCATCTTGATGGTGTCGCGCTTTGGCCATTGTTTGAATGATCTATTGTATCGTTGGCGCATTGGCGCTTTGCCGATTGATATTGTTGGTGTGGTATCCAATCACATGGAATATCAAAAGGTTGTGGTCAATCACGACATCCCATTCCATTGCATCAAAGTGACCAAAGAAAACAAACCGCAAGCCGAAGCCGCGATCATGCAAGTGGTCAAAGACACTGGCGCGGAATTGATTGTATTGGCGCGTTACATGCAAATCCTATCTGATGATATGTGCCAAGCCATGTCGGGCCGCATCATCAATATTCACCATTCTTTCTTGCCATCTTTCAAGGGTGCGAACCCGTATAAACAGGCGTTTGAACGGGGGGTGAAACTGATAGGTGCGACCGCGCACTACGTGACTGCTGATCTAGACGAAGGTCCGATTATTGAGCAAGATACAGTGCGGATCACCCATGCCCAAAGTCCGAATGATTACGTGTCATTGGGCCGTGATGTTGAGGCTCAAGTGCTGTCACGTGCGATTCATGCCCATATTCACCACCGCGTTTTCATCAACGGCAATAAGACGGTGGTTTTCCCTGCAAGCCCCGGAAGCTACGCATCCGAGCGGATGGGGTAAGCGTTGCGCGTCATGTTGAACAGATGTGCTGCACCCAGCTGTGAAATACAAAAAGACGCACCGTTCGAGCGCGCCTTTTGACTTTTCGGAACCCACCGTCGGCTTTTACCGTCTGAATCATTCAGTGTGTCGGGTTTTCCCCGATTGGTTCTTAGGTCTTTGTAGTGAATTAACCTTAACAATCTGTAAATGAAACCACACATCACAGGGTCTTTTGCGTATTTTATGTATATATGAATGCACAAAAAAACGCCGCTCATGTGTGTAAGCGGCGTCTATTTTTGATCAGTTTGGGTGGTGTGATTTACAACGCGCGCCAGCCGATATCTGTACGGTTGAACCCTTCAGGCCAGTCGATTTGATCGATCATCGCATAGGCCGCATCGCGCGCCTCAGCTAAGCTTGCGCCCCGTGCCGTCACATTCAAAACACGTCCGCCATTGGCGACAATTGCACCGTCTTTTGATGCTGTGCCAGCATGAAATACCATGCGATTGCTGTCAGCAGAAATTGCATCTAGACCTTTGATGACTGTGCCTTTTTCATAAGCGGCGGGATAGCCCTTTGCGGCCATGACAATGGTCATCGCATGGTCATCTGCCCAATTGACTTGGGCCTGATCCAACGTTCCTTGGGCTGTGGCAATCAGTAAATCAAGGGCTTGAGCGCCCAAACGCATCATCAACACCTGACATTCAGGATCGCCAAAACGGCAGTTGTATTCGACCAAGCGCGGCTGACCGTCTTTGATCATAAAGCCCGCATACAGCACACCTTGGTAGGGCATGCCGCGTTTGGCCATTTCCGCCACGGTCGGTTTGACGATTTCGTCCATCGCTTTTTGAATGATGCCTGCGTCCATCACGGGGGCAGGGGAATAGGCGCCCATGCCGCCCGTATTTGGCCCTGTGTCGCCGTCGCCGACGCGTTTGTGATCTTGCGCAGTGCCCACGGGCAACACGTTTTCGCCGTCACACAATATGAACCAAGACGCTTCTTCGCCGTCCATGAATTCTTCAATCACGACTTCTGCGCCAGCCGTGCCAAATTCGCCGCCGAACATGTCGTCCACGGCATCCAGCGCCTCTTGCAATTCCATCGCCACAATCACGCCTTTGCCTGCGGCCAGACCGTCAGCTTTGACCACAATTGGCGCGCCTTGGGCACGGATGTAATCTTTGGCTGCTGTCGCATCGGTGAAATGCCCGTAGCCTGCAGTTGGCGCACCAGAGGCATCACAGATCTCTTTGGTGAAGCTCTTTGATGCCTCAAGCTGTGCTGCCGCTTGTGAGGGGCCAAAGGTCAACACTTCGGCGGCGCGCAACACGTTGGCCACACCCGCAGCCAAAGGTGCTTCTGGTCCGATGATGACAAATTCGATGGCGTTTTCTTCGACAAAGCTCAACACGGCATCGCCATCATTGATGTCAAAGTTGGCGCATTCGGCAATCGCGGCGATGCCAGCGTTGCCAGGGGCGACGATCAGCTTGTCACATTTAGGGTTTTGCAAGACCGCCCACGCCAATGCATGTTCACGTCCGCCAGATCCGAGAATGAGAATGTTCATCGCGCCAATTCCTATGCTTCACCTTTTGTTGTTGGCGTTCTAAGGTCTGGCCCAAGCTGACACAAGTGTAACAGACGATCAAACAAGGCGCGCATCTCTCTATGTCTGACCTTTTCGAAGATGAAGGCCCTCAGGGCACCTCAAATGCTCCTGAATTCACGGTGTCCGAGCTTTCGGGCGCGGTGAAAAAGATTATCGAAGGCGAATTTGGATTCGTTCGGGTTCGTGCTGAGGTGGGCCGTGTATCGATGCCGCGCTCGGGTCATATGTATTTTGACCTCAAAGATGATAAAGCCGTGATCAACGCCGTGTCTTGGAAAGGCCAAGTCGCCAAAATGGACGTGCGCCCCGAAGAGGGGATGGAGGTCATTGCCACAGGTCGTATGACCACATTTCCGGGTGGGTCGCGTTATCAGTTGATCGTCGATAGCATCGAACCCGCAGGGGCTGGCGCTTTGATGGCGATGCTGGAAAAGCGTAAAAAAGCATTGGCGGCTGAAGGTCTGTTTGATGCGGATCGCAAACAACCAATTCCGTATCTGCCCGAAGTGATCGGCGTTGTGACGTCGCCCTCTGGGGCTGTGATCCGTGACATTTTGCACAGGCTGCGGGATCGTTTTCCGCGTCATGTGCTTTTGTGGCCTGTTGCCGTGCAGGGGCAAAATTGTGCCCGTGAAGTGGCCAATGCGATTGAGCAATTTAATGCAATGCCTGTTGATGGCGCTATTCCTCGTCCAGATTTGTTGATCGTTGCGCGGGGCGGTGGGTCTGTCGAAGACCTATGGGGTTTTAACGAGGAAGTCGTGGTGCGTGCTGCCGCAGCATCCAAAATTCCACTGATTTCGGCGGTGGGTCATGAGACCGATACAACCCTGATTGATTTTGCCTCAGACATGCGTGCGCCAACCCCGACGGCTGCGGCGGAAATTGCCGTGCCTGTGCGGCGCGAATTGTGGGTGGCGATCCAAGAACAAAAGGGCCGTATGGCGCGGGGGTTGACCCAAGGGTTAGAGCGTCGCAGACAGCGCCTGTCCGATTTAGCGCGTGTCATGCCAAACAAAGACCGACTTTTGGATGGCCCACGTCAACGCTTTGATCAAGCCGAACTTCGGATGAATCAGGCGTTGATGGAAGGCGTTCAGAAACGCAAACTGCACCTGTCAGAAGTCTCGGCAGGGCTGCGACCCGCCAGTATACGTCGTGCCCTACAAGTCAAATCTGACAAGATGAATGACCTGTCAATTCGTCTGCACCCTGCTCTCGTGGCGCGAAATATCGATGCCAAGCGCGAGCGATTTACCCAAGTGTCCGAGCGTCTTGTGCGTGCAGCGCGCAGTCAAGAACAGCAACGTCAGCAAAGACTTGAACGGCTTGAGGCCATGCGTCAAGCGATGGGATATAGGGAAACATTGCGGCGCGGCTATGCCGTTGTACGCGATTCCAAAGATGGCGTTGTCACCTCAGCTGCAGAGGCGTCGCGTATGTATGAGGTGGAATTTGCCGATGGACGTGTGGCATTGGACGGCAGTGTGAGCCGTTCTGTTGCAGCACCTGTGGTGAAAAAAGAACCCCCTAAGCCAAAGTCAAAACCAACAAAAAAATCAGACACGGACCAAGGGTCTTTGTTCTAAAGTGGGACCTCTAAGGTAGAGTTTTAGGAGGGGTGTTTTAAACGGGGCGTGACGTCACGCTCAGACACCTAGGCCTGGTGCCATGCAGGCAAGTGGGCCGTCAGTGGCCCAAGCTTCGTATAATTCGGTGCCATTATCACCGTTGAAAATAGCGCGTAGCTTGTTGTGTTCTAAAAAGAAATTCCAACATTGCGGCGCTGCGCCATCTTCGTAGACGAAACAAATGTTGTCGTCTTTTTCATACCAGACACCCTCTAGGCAGGTCTCTTCGTCGAACGCCCAACGCACACGGTTGTTGGGCAAATATTGCTCTGCGCCATAGGCTTCGCCGTTTTCAGCATAGGTCAGGGTCTTGCCCGTTGCGTAGGCATCGAACTGCGCCCCAGACAGCGGTTCGGCTGCAGTGGCAGATGTGGCCGCAAGCAAGACAGGGGCAAGCATAAGGGGGCAATGTTGTATCATTTTGCAATCATGCCATCTGAATACGCTTCAGGCGAGTCACATTATTACTAAATTACTAAAGGGTTAATGGGCTTGTTAAAACGTTAATCGGCAAACCAAAAGGGAATGCGGCACAGGCATTTCAGCAAGGGGCCCGAGCATTGAAAACCTTGAGCTCTGTCCGTGTTTATCATGTTCAGGGCGGCGAAATCACTGTGTAAATCTTTCGCAAAAGGTTTGTAGCCCTTCCATCTACAAAGATTCGGCATTAAGTCTGCAAAATCTGGAAAAGGTGGGTGTGTATGTCGCTCTTTGGAAAGCTCAAAAGTCGATTGCTCAAAACTTCGTCCAAGTTGGACGTAGGACTTGATGCGATTGTACAAGATACATCGGCGGATGACGCGTCTGCGCTTGCGCCAGATGCGGGGCTTTCGCCTGAGCAGGATGCGCCCAAGGTTGAGCAGCCATCCCCCGTTGAGCCAGCGATCGTAGATACGCCAAACGATATCTCAATGCCCGTCTCGGAACTGGATGTTGAGACTCCCAATACTGAAATTCCACACGATGATCCTGCTCCGCGCGCGGACCTAGATATCGCGCCTATCGCGGACATTCCCACTGCGGCCCCTGATCCTGCCAAAGGCAGCAAGCCGGGCCTTTTGGGGCGGATGCTTGGGCGCACCGCCAGTCCCGCTGCGCCGCGTCGTGCGCTGGATGATCAGATGCTTGAAGAGCTGGAAGAATTGCTGATCACCACAGATATGGGCGTTGAAACCTCGATGCGTGTGACTGCGGCCATGGCCGAGGGACGTTTTGGTAAAAAACTGTCCGCACTTGAGATTAAACAGCTTATGGCCCGCGAAATTGCGCGCATCATGGAACCTGTCGCTGTGCCGATGCCGCTGTACCAAAAGACCCCGCAGGTGGTTTTGGTCGTGGGGGTCAATGGCTCAGGTAAGACCACGACAATCGGTAAACTGGCGTCGCAGTTCCGCGCGGCGGGCAAAAGCGTTGTTATTGCTGCGGGCGATACATTTCGCGCGGCGGCTGTCGAGCAATTGCAGGTCTGGGGGGAGCGGGCTGGCGTGCCTGTTTTGACCGCCCCCGAAGGATCTGACCCTGCGTCTTTGGCGTTTGATGCGATGACACAGGCACAAGAATCCGGTGCGGATCTGCTGATGATCGACACTGCTGGACGTTTGCAAAATCGTGCGGATTTGATGGAAGAACTGTCAAAAATTGTGCGTGTTATTCGCAAAAAAGACCCCTCAGCGCCGCACAACACTTTGTTGGTGCTGGATGCCACCACGGGGCAAAACGCACTTAACCAAGTTGACGCCTTTCAAAAGCTGGCCGATGTGTCGGGGCTTGTGATGACCAAGCTTGATGGCACAGCCAAAGGTGGTGTTTTAGTCAGCCTTGCCGATAAATTTGGCCTGCCTATTCATGCCATTGGCGTGGGAGAGCAGATCGATGATCTGGCGCCATTTGATCCCGAAGATTTTGCCGCGGCCCTGACGGGGCTGGAGGAATAATGCTCGAAATTTGTAAAGCTATTGGCCCTGAAAACTGGGTGTCTCAAGGGGACGCCATTGCGCGTCGCGAAGCCATGCAGGACATTTTCTTTGATTATGCTTTGTGTCCAGAGCAAACCGAAGAAGAATGGCCCGAAGATCGCCAACTGTACTCTGAAATGGTCGTTGTCGATGGCTCGCGTTTGGTGGGGACCGCGATGTTGGTGCTCGATCCTGAGCGCGAAGACATTCAACTGCGGGTGTTTGGCGTTGGGCTTTTGCCCGAATATCGCACCGATTTCATCATCAGCGCGCTTGAAGAGCAGCTGATCAAAGACAGCTATCTGGATGACAGCGTGCCATTTATCGAAGGAGCGGATGGGCGTTTGATCACCAATCCCGCCGCCGATATCGAAGGCATCCCTGCGCGGCCTCGCCGTCTTGCAGCCTAAAGGGCCCCAGATTGAGCAGTTGGATCATCTCACTTGAAGGAACAGAACTGGGCCATCATTTGGCTTTGGTTCTTGCCATTTCTGCCGCCATTTTGCATGCGTTTTTCGGCGCATTGCAAAAAGGACGTCACGATCCGTGGCTGTCACGCGGGGCGATGGATTTTTTCTATGGCCTGATTGCGGCGCCTTTCGCATTGTTTGTGGTGCCATGGCCCGAACCACACATGTGGGTGATTTTCGCGGGTATGTTTGTAATCCACACCGCTTACAAAGTCGCCCAAGGCTATACCTATTCAAAAGGCGCATACACGGTCGTCTATCCTGTGGTACGAGGCACTGGGCCATTGTTCACCGTGATCGGTGCGGGGATCGTTTTTGGTGAACATTTCTCTGGCGTCCAGTGGCTTGGCGTTGGCGTTTTGGTGTCGGGCATTTTTGGTTTGGCGGTGTACAATCTGCGCACCATCACCGTGGGCCGCGAGACCATGGTACCCGCTTTAATGTTGGCGATTTTAACGGGCGGATTTGTGGCGCTTTACACGACCTATGACGCTTACGGAATTCGTGCGACCGCCGATCCGTTTACGTTTTTGGCATGGTTCTTTTTCATTGACGGTTTTGTGATGCCTATTGCCGCGTTCGTGCGCTACAGGGCGATGCCCCAAAAGCCCGATCTTATTCCATTGATGAAACGTGGATTCTTGGGCGGTATAATCGCATATTTTTCATTTGGTTTCATCATGTTGGCGACCAGACTTGATAATGTTGGTGAGGCGGCAGTGTTGCGTGAAACATCGACTGTCTTTGCCGCTTTGATTGGCTGGTTGGTGTTGAAAGAAAAGGTAGGGCCACGTCGCTTGGCGCTCATGGCTTTGATCGCTCTTGGTGCTGTGATAGTGGAAATGGGCGGATAAGGTGAAGGACCGGACATGTCAGAAAAAAACGTGAAGCCATGGGTGAAAATGACGCTTGAAATGGGGCCTATCTTGGCGTTTTTCATTGGCTTTGTTTTGCTCAAAGATCGTGAATTTGTCGTCGGAGGGCAAACCTATACAGGGTTCGTCGCCATGACAGCTTTGTTCATTCCGTTGCTGGCCGCGTCGACGTTTGCTTTGTGGCGTCTCACTGGCAAATTGTCCGCGATGCAGATCATGACCCTGGTTTTGGTAACTGTCTTTGGCGGGCTGACGATTTTCCTGAACGATGAGCGGTTTTTCAAAATGAAACCGACAATGATCTACACATTGTTTGCGGGGATTTTAGGATTTGGCTTGCTGCGCGGGCACAGCTATCTGCGCGTGGTGATGGGGGAAATGATGCCCATGGACCATACTGGTTGGATGAAGCTGACATTGCGGGTCACCTTGCTTTTTGTCGGGATGGCGATTGCCAACGAATTGATCTGGCGCAGTATGTCGACCGAGACTTGGGTGAAGTTCAAAACCTTTGGATTGCCGCTTGTGATGTTCGGCTTTTTCATGTCGCAATCAGGCTTGCTGGCGCGTCATGCCACCCAGCCTGAAAACGATGACCCTCTTTAAAACCCTGCGAACGGTATTAAAGTCCGGCAAAGGTATAAGGCAGATAGGCGATAGCCAACGCGGCTTTTCCGGTCAGGTTTGCGCCCTCAATTAGCAAATCTTGACCCGGAGATCCGGCGATAATGCGTTCCGTCAAGACGCCTGAATTGATCATTTGCAACAGCGCGGGCGAGGACGCATAGGTGTCGTGTTTGAGAAAATCACGCGATGCAACGTCGGTCACATCAATGACCAATACACCCAATCGCCGCAAATCTTCGATGTTTTGCGTGTTGCCGACGCGCGGGTGGCCTCCGGTTAAAACAGACGAAAGGCGCAGCGCGCGATCTTTGTCCGAGGCCAAAACAGCGACAAAAAAGGACTCAATATCCAGATCAGACATCTGACTGCGAAACACGTCGACATCAATGTCGGGTTGCGCCAAAACTAGCCCATCCAAACGCGACAAGGTGGGGGTGTCCCCCTCTAACGACAGTCGCTTAAGGGCTTCCATCGCTAACAATCCGCCCATGGAGTGCGCGAGTATAGTGATTTTGCGTGCTTGTGTGCGCGCAAGTGTGGCCAATGTATCGGCCAAAGCTGAGCGTGCAAATAGAGCACTGTCACGGTCGTAGGCGTAGCGCGAAATGCGTCCAGCCGAGGGCCAGCTGAACAAAACCAAAGGCATGTCCAGTCCGAAATCCGTAGAAATCTGCGCTGCACGAAACACGGCGGCGGGGTAGGACACGTTGTAACCATGCACAAAGACCAAAAGATTGCCGTTGTTGCCCGGCGCTGTGCTGATATTGGCGTTTATGTCCGATATGAAATCGCTGGGCTTATCAAACTGCTCTGTGCGGGCCACATAAAACTCGCGCTCAGGATCGAGACTGCGCTTGGGAAAGGAAAATGACCCAGGTTTACGCTTTGACGGAATTGAAATGTCGTAGCTCATAAACGTGACATCGTCGGTGCGTCCCTCGATAAATTGCACTTGGGGATCAGGCACCATGGTGCGATTGGTCGCGACCAAGACAGAGCGCGTGTTCGGTTCGCCAACAAAAGGAGCGGTCAACAATTTGGGCGGAGCAGCGCAGGCCGAAAGCCCCGTTGCCCCGAGTCCTAAAAGCCCCAAGGACACATCGCGCCGTGTGAGTACCGTCATTGTTTGAGCGTCCTTGTCATCAAATATTATGGCTTTCGGCCAAACATGTTCTTTTGGGCGTCTTTGTCTTTTGTTGTATCTGTACGTCGGTCTGATCCCAAGGCACGGCCTTTTATGATTGCAGGGCGCGCGCCAACTGTATCGAGCCAGCGGGCCATATGAGGTTTGTCATCCAACGTTTGTTGTTGACCATCCCACAAGCTTGCCCAACCCCAAATTGACATATCAGCAATTGAATAAAAATCACCAGCGACAAATTCAGTTTTGGCAAGTTGGCGATCCAAAACGCCGTAAAGCCGCGCAGTTTCGTCGCGGTAACGGTCTTTGGCGTAGGGCAAATCTTGAGGCGGGTCCATGGCAGGGGCTATTTTCAAAAACTCAGGTGCAAACTGATCGCCTGCGCCGATGTTGATGTAATGTGTGATGTAAGGTTGGTCCAACTCTTCGAGCATGATTGACACTTTCCAACCGTTTGGTGTGGGCCAATAATATAAATCAATGGGTTTGGACATAAACGGAAGCTGCCTCCTTTTACGTCAGAATGTCGCCTTTCGTGCAAATGGCAAGGAAATATGCGTTTCGGGCCATTTGAAAAGACGGGACCAACGTGGGCTCGACACTTGCGGTATTTGGGTTTGCAGCATCTCAAATGGCAAGCTGTCGGGCGCTCGGATCAAGGCTGTGTAAAAGGCAAAGGCACCGGGTCTGACATAGGCGGACCAGTGACAAATACGTCGGCTTGGCGCGGCAATGCGAAACCCAAGATGGCGCAGATTGTTCAGGCAATCATCGTGGTCGATTTGAATATCAACCCAATTGTGCGCCGCTCCATTCAGGCCCATGCCCAAAGCGACGTCGTGCTTTTCAGGCGCGCGCACAAGAGTTTCCAAAAGAGCATCAAACAAATCATTTTCACGTGACGTTATATTGACCACATCGGCGGTTTGTCCCGCTGGACTTGCCAAAGCCTGCATAGCTGAGCTGCGAAAATCGGCGGCGGCCAGCAAAATGGCACGGCGCACCGATTTTTCTTTTGAAACGGCCATTGCGCGCAGGGCGACACGTGCGCCCAACGAATGCCCAACCAAGTGCACGGGGCGGTCAATAAATGCGATCAATTTTGCAACGATGTCGCCAGCGTCGCGCGCCGCGGTAAACGCCTGCCAGATAGAGCCGCGCGCGGTCCAACCCAAAGCGATGCACAGGCCCTCATTGTGCAACCCGCGTCCAAACCCCAAATGACGCGGCCAACTCATGGCTTTCCAGCAGGATTTCGTTGGATCAAGCGCCAAAATATGACGATGGGGCGAAAAGGATTTGTGTTGTGGTGAAAATTTATACCCGTGGATACAAATGACAACGGGGGCATCTTTTGGAAGAGATTTCAGTTGATCTGTCAGGGCCTGATATGCGCAGCCTCCCCCTTCAAGTTCGGGGTGACCATCGACCAAATTCAAGCTCAGCAAAGGCATAGGCGCAATCCTTGAGTGGCGCGCCAGAACGATTGCTTTGGAACAGATGTCCAAAGGCAGCCCCGCTGGGCGTGTCATATATTGATTTGAGATTGGGTTAAACATGCTCCAAATCCGTGAAGGATTCATTACAAAGGCGTAACGTTGCTCGGATTTTAGTTATTTTTGCCGCGTGCTGTGGATGGTTTTTGCACAGTTCGGCCCGCAGATGTTGACAGTGGGGCGGCTCAAAGCTACCAAACTGGCAATGCGTGGCGATTTGTTTACCGGATTGCGGGCCACGTTGGGCGTGTGAAAATGCGCCTGTTCAACAAACCGCTAAAGAGGTCAAGACGAGACGCAATATTGTGACCCCCGCTCTTGATCGCACTGCTGGCCCAGTGGATCACCACGGGGGTTTTTTATTGATGGAAAGGTGCCGATATGGGCAAGACTGATTGGAAATTGCGCACGAAACTGGTGCATGATGGCTCGCGCCGCTCGCAATATGGCGAAGTGTCTGAAGCGATGTTTTTGACCCAAGGGTTCGTCTATGAGACAGCCGAAGCCGCAGAGCAACGCTTTATCGAGATTGGCTCGGATGAGTTCATCTACGCCCGCTACGGCAATCCAACCACGCGCATGTTCGAAGATCGCATGGCATCTATCTTGGGCTTTGAAGATGCCTTTGCCTGTGCTTCTGGCATGGCGGCGGTGAACGGCGCTTTGATGTCTTTGCTCAAAGCGGGCGATCACGTTGTGTCGTCTCGAGCTTTGTTCGGTTCATGTCTGTACATTTTAGAAGACGTGCTGGGGCGTTTCGGTGTTGAGATCACTTTGGTCGATGGCACTGATCTCGCAGCATGGGATGCAGCCATTCGCGATGACACGGCTTTGGTCTTTTTGGAAAGCATTTCCAACCCGACTTTGGAAGTGATCGACCTGAAACATGTGTGTGATGTGGCTCATGCCAAAGGCGCGCTTGTGGTGGTCGACGATGCCATGGCAACGCCGATCTTTTCATACGCACAGGCTTGTGGCGCTGATTTGGCGGTGATTTCAACCACCAAACATGTGGACGGGCAGGGGCGCGTTTTGGGCGGCATCATTGCTGGGACACGTGATGTGATCCGCGGCCCAGTTGAGGCTTATATGAAACATTCAGGTGGCGCGATGAGCCCGTTTCACGCATGGGTCCAATTGAAATCACTCGAAACGCTTGATTTGCGTGTGCGCCAACAATCCGGCACGGCTTTGGCAATTTGTGAGGTACTCGACGGTCATCCAAAACTCAACGCTGTACGTTTTCCAACGCATGTGGCGCATCCGCAATATGAGTTGGCTAAATCCCAAGGCGAAAGTGCTGGAACGGTTTTGACCATTGATGTCAAAGGCGGCAAGGACGCGTGTTTCAAATTCTTAAATGCTTTGGATATCTTCACGATTTCAAATAACTTCGCCGATGCGAAATCTATCGCGACACACCCCGCCACAACAACCCACGCACGTTTGCCGCAAGAGCAAAAAGACACGCTTGGCATCACGCCTGGCTTGGTGCGCTTGTCAGCGGGTTTGGAAGACGCGGGCGATTTGATCGCTGACTTGTTGGCGGCGCTTGAGACTGTTTAACCAATTGGTGCGACGTATGATCTAAGCTGTGACCCCAATCATACCCTTGGTATATAGATGCCAAAGGGCTATATCTGGATTGATAGGTTTAGGAACACCATGACAATGCACCAAGCCAACGTGGATACAGACGCGAAACGCAGTGACGCCAAAGCTGCCCTTGATGTTTTACGCGCTTGGGCGCGCACAGCGACGCCCACGGAAGTGGCCGAACTTGACCCTGCGATTTCGCGGCTTTTGCCCGAAGCGCAGGATCTGGCCAATTACCCAGCGCTGCGCCGCGCTTACCCTGAAGAATTCACGGTGGACGAGGCCTATCGTGATACGTTGCCCGATTTGCAAAACGGTCCTGAAAGTCTGATCAAAGGCGCCAAACAGCACATTCAGCATGTGGGGATTTCCAATTTCCGCCTGCCGATCCAGTTTCACACCCGTGATGATGGTGATTTGACGCTTGAGACATCTGTGACAGGCACTGTGTCGCTTGAGGCCGAGAAAAAGGGCATCAACATGTCCCGTATCATGCGGTCTTATTACAAGCACGCCGAACGGACTTTTTCGTTTGAAGTGATTGAAGCGGCTTTGGACGATTACATGTCTGATCTCGATAGCTTTGATGCGCGCATTCAAATGCGGTTTTCGTTCCCGATGAAAGTGCCTTCTTTGCGCTCAGGTCTGCTGGGCTATCAATATTATGACATCGCGCTGGAATTGGTGGAGCGTGCAGGTGTGCGCACAAAGATCATGCATTTGGATTATGTTTACAGTTCAACGTGTCCTTGTTCGTTGGAACTGTCTGAGCATGCCCGCACCACGCGACAACAATTGGCGACACCGCATTCGCAGCGTTCTGTTGCGCGTATTTCGATTGAGATTTTGCAGGATCAAAGCTGTCTTTGGTTCGAAGACCTTATCGATCTGTGCCGCGCAGCCGTGGCGACCGAAACCCAAGTCATGGTGAAACGCGAAGACGAACAAGCCTTTGCGGAATTAAACGCGGCCAACCCGATTTTTGTCGAAGATGCCGCGCGTCTGTTTTGTGAAGTTTTGCAAAACGACGTACGCATTGGTGATTTTCGTATCATTGCGTCGCACCAAGAAAGCCTGCATTCCCATGATGCGGTGTCTGTCCTGACCGAGGGTGATACCTTTGCCAGTGACAGTCTTGATCCCAAACTGTTCAGCACGCTCATTCACGTAGGGTAAGACCCCATAGGTTTTGCGCGGCGTGATGTCGCGGCTCACCGTATTGTGATCAGCACTGTTCCCCTTAGAGGCAGCAGACGCTATGAGATGCGTGATGATGCGCATTATACACATATTGCTATTTTTGGGCGTGGCCTCTGGTTTGATCGTACCCAAATCCACAGTTTTGCTTGCAGAGCTGGGGATCATTAGTGGTGAAGTGATCGTGATTTGTACCGGCAAAGGGTTGCAAAAAATCACGCTTGATGCCGATGGGAATCCTGTCGAAGTGTCAATGGAAACAGACCCTTGCGCGCTCACGCATATCTCGGATGGCCCCGCCACTGTGCTGGCGGCTTTGCCCTATCCGTCTTTCACTGAACTTGCCGATTATCCGCGCCCGCATGAGGTGCATGGTCTAATGGTGGCGTTTTCGACCCAGTTTGCCCGCGCGCCGCCGTACCGTTTGAATCTGATTTAACACGTATCTCAAATTCAAACTGACCATGACACTGTAGGACGCCGCACATAGCGCGCGCCGCATCGCATGGGTATTCGGAGACATTTCAATGGTCGCACTCGATCAAAACGCTGGGCAATCAGGCGCAGGTTCATCCCAAGACGACACCGCAAGCTTTGCTAAATTTTACCGCGCTGCATGGCGGTGGCACTTTTACGCGGGGTTTTACGTGATCCCGTTTTTCATAATGCTGGCCACGACGGGCATGATGATGATGTGGATTGCATTCATTGATGGGCGTGACGGGGAACGCACAGCAGTTGTGCCGCAAGACGCCCCCATCGCGCTGTCACTGCAGGCCAAAACCGCTTTGGCGCAGTATCCACAAGGCACACTTGAGGCTTATACAGCGCCGCGCGCCCCCGATTTGGCCGCATTGTTTCGGGTGGACACCACAGACGGCGCGATGATGGTCGTGCTTGATCCCTACACGGGCGAAGTGATCGAAAGCTTTGCACGTCGCTCAGGGCTATACGATTTGATGGACAACACTCACGGCACGATTTTGCTGGGGGTCACAGGGGACCGGATGATCGAAATAGCCGCGTCGTTGGGCTTGATCCTTATCGCAACGGGTGTGTTCATGTGGTGGCCACGGAACACGTCGACGGGGTCTGTTTTAAAGCCCAACTTGGCCGCGCGCGGGCGCAGTCTTTGGAAAAACCTACACTCAGTTGTGGGGTTTTGGAGCGCAGCGATGCTACTGGTGTTTCTCATCTCGGGCCTGTCATGGGCCGGTGTTTGGGGTGAGAAAATTGTACAGGCGTGGTCGAGTTTTCCAGCTGAAAAATGGGGTGCGCCGTTGTCTGATGTGACGCATGGTTCGATGAACAATGGCCCTAAAGAGGTGCCTTGGATACTTGAACAAACGCCTATGCCTGCCTCAGGGTCTTTGGCTGGGCGTGAGGGTTTGAAAGACGGTGTGCCTGTGACGTTGGACAGCATCGATGCCTTGGCGCGCGTGATCGGTTTCGATGCGCGCTATCAGTTGAATTTCCCCAAGGGCGACACTGGTGTTTGGACCATGAGCCGCGATTCAATGAACACGGATAGTGCCAATCCGATGTCGGATCGCACGGTGCATGTGGATCGCTATTCGGGCAAAATTTTAGCAGATGTGAAATATGAAGACTATTCGCTTATGGGCAAAGCCATGGCTGTTGGGATCGCGTTTCATATGGGCACGGTTGGCTTGCCTATCGTGTTGTTGAACACGGTGTTCTGCCTGTCGATCCTGTTTTTGTGCATCTCAGGCGTGGTGATGTGGCTCAAGCGTCGCCCTGCTGGGCAAAAGGGGCTCGTGCCGCCCCCAGCGCCGCGTGATATGCCCGTGTGGAAGGGGGCTGTCGTTCTTGCGCTTTTGTTGTGTCTGGCCTTTCCCATGGCTGGTGTGGCTGTGATCTTTGCGCTTGCTGTTGATCTGTTGTTCGTGTTGCGCCGCCCGCGTACACGGGCATAAAGACACCCAAATGACTTAAAACCCTCAGAGGGGCATACAGATTTGTGTGCCCCTTTGACAACTCACATCTTGACTTGCGCGCGTTGCAGCGCCAAGCCTTGCCAAATGTATGATCTTAGACCTGTTGGATATGTTATCGGCTACCTTGTAGCTGCGCTTGGATTGACCATGCTCATCCCTATGGGCGTTGATCTGCTCTTTGGGAATGGCGAATGGGAGGTCTTTTTTGAATCCGGTCTCATCACCTTTGTCGCGGGTGGGTCTATCGCGTTGGCCTGTTCCAATGGTGTGACGGACCGCTTGTCCATTCAACAGATTTTTCTTTTGACCACAGTGATTTGGATTGCTTTGCCCCTATTTGGGGGCTTGCCGTTTATGTTGGGCGCGACTGAAGCCTCGCTGACCGATGCATTCTTTGAGGGTATGTCAGGCGTGACCACCACTGGTGCGACTGTGTTTACAGGACTTGATGATTTGCCGCCGGGTATTTTGTTGTGGCGCTCAATGCTGCAATGGTTTGGGGGCGTTGGGATCATTGTTGTCGCGATGGTATTTTTGCCCGAGTTGCGCGTGGGCGGGATGCAGGTGTTTAAATCCGAAGCCTTTGACACTGGCGGGAAAGTTTTGCCGCGTGCCGCACAGATCGCCAACAGCATTTCCAGCATCTATGTGGTGCTGACGTTGCTGTGCTACCTGAGCTACATCATCGTGGGCATGCAGCCGTTTGACGCGCTGAACCATGCGTTGACCACTTTGTCGACGGGCGGGTTTTCCACCCGTGATGCGTCTTTTGGGGCATTTCAGGGACCTGCCGAATATGTGGCGTCTTTCTTTATGATCCTCGCGTCGCTGCCGTTCGTGCGCTATGTGCAATTGATGCAAGGCACGGCCAAACCGCTGTGGCGCGACACGCAAATTCATGCGTATTTGGGGATCATCTTTTCCTTTGTTGGCGTGTTTGCAGTGTACCGTTTGATTGCCGATGGTGATCAATTGGAACATTCGATCCGCGAAGGTCTGTTCAACGTCACATCGATTATTTCCGGCACGGGTTATGCGTCGACGGATTATCAGCTGTGGGGCGCGTTTCCTGCTGTCGCTTTCTTTTTCATTGGATTGATTGGCGGCTGCGCGGGCTCGACCGCGTGTTCGGTCAAAGTGTTCCGCTATCAATTGTTGATCGCCTCGGTGCGAGCTCAGATTCGCAAAATCCACTCGCCCCACGGAATTTTCACCCCGCGCTTTCAGGGCCAACCTGTGACCGAAGATGTGTTGTCTTCTGTTATGGCGTTTTTCAGTTTCTTCATTGTGACGCTTGGGGTGACAGCGGTGTTGCTGGCCGCCACAGGGCTTGATTTTGTCACGGCTGTGTCTGGTGCGGCCACGGCACTGGCCTGTATCGGGCCGGGTTTGGGTGAAATTATCGGACCATCGGGCAATTACGCGACGATCAATGATCCTGCAAAGTGGATTTTGGCGACAGCGATGTTGATCGGACGTCTTGAGGTGATGTCGGTCTTTGCCTTGTTCACCATTCGGTTCTGGCGCGGCTAACCCCCATAGATCAGCAGTGAGAACAAAAAGCCCCGCATGACAGATGTCAGCGGGGCTTTGTTTTAGCTGTGATCGCTGCGGTTCAGTTCCAGCAGCTTACCAACGCGGTGATATCCCGGCCCATATCAACCAATTGCGCATCGGACATGTCCGCGTCGTTTTGCGTCGCTGACAGTGTCACGCCATTTCCGGTTAAGAATGCTGCGATTTTTTCCATGTCATAGGCAAAGGCCACGTCAGAGGGTAGGGTGCGACCAGAGACTTGCGTAGGGGCCAACATACCGATCACGCCGCCAGAAGAAGCCAGAACAGGCCCACCTGCTTCACCCGGAAGTGCAGTCAATGTCAGACGCAGCACGTCGTCTTCGCCGTTTAGCCCGACATGTTCCGCCATCATGCCATAGTTCAATGACGCAGCGCCAAGGCGGCCTTCGTACGGATAGCCGGACACGGACACTTCGGATTGCAAGCGCGGCAAACGCACATCGAACGCCGCATGCGCAAGCGGCGCAAGAGCGTCGTCAGGTGCAAGCAACGCCATACCGCCGTCTGTCGCAATCACTTTGGCCGCATAGTTGTCGTCTAGCAAAATCTCACTGCACGCACCAACCAAAGCAACTGTGGTCAAAACATGGCCTGTGTCATCGACATAAAACCCTGTGCCTGCGCTGTCAGCACGGCGAATGTTCAAGCCTGCCAAAAGATCAATATCTTGCGCGGCACCGTCGCCATACGCATCGGGCAAAACGCTGTCTGTTGCTGACCAATTGCGCATAGCGTCAAGCGCCATGTCGCGGCGTTGATCGTCCCCGTTCGGCCAGATCAACGTAAAGCCTTTGACGCGACCATTTTGCAGGCGCGCTTCGGTGGTTGAACTGATGGCGCTGTCCGTTCCAGTTAGGGTAAAGCTGGTGTCTTTGCGGTTGCGTGGGCCTTCGGTGGGGACAATCTCAAGCGTTTGCATGATCTCGAAAAGCCCGCCAAGCGTGGCTTCGTCACCCGATTGAGAGATCAACAACACCTCAACGCCGCTGCCATCTTTGGCTTTGTATTTGGCAAAGGGCGGCGCATATGAATCAAATTCAACCAAACCCAGGGGCAAGTCGATGGTCATCCCCGCGACATCATCATTCACGGATGTCAGGCCAAGGCTGGCCACAAAGTCGCGGTACGTTCCAACAACCTCGCTGCGCTGTGCTGTGGTTAAAACACCTGTGGCGTCATAGCCTTTGGCCTCTTGCCAAGCAGCCATTGAACCCCGTGTGCCGCGCCCAAAAGATCCATCAATCGTGGATTTGTAAAAGCCTGCGAACTTCAACGCGATCTGTAATTCTTCGCGTCCTGTGCGGTCCAATGCAGCCTCTGAGCGACGTGCTTCGGCCAAGGTTTCAGTTTGAGGCACCTCAATAGCAGGTTGCACTACATCTGTGGCGTTGTTTGCGGCAGGTTCCGCATCGGGCGCAGGTTGGGTGTTTGGTACAGGTTGTGCGGGCGCGAGTGTTGCCACACCGCCAATGGGCCAAAATGCTTGGCCATAATTCGTGCCATCTGCAATGAAACTATCATTCGGGATCACGCCTTGTGCGCGCAAGTTTAACCTTGCTGTATCTGCGTCGATGTCAGTGGCATAAGGCCCCAACGCGATGGCGTGCCAGCGGCCCGAGATTTTAAACCCTACGACATTGGGCAATGTGGTTGCATAGCCGCGTGCGGATTGTGTTGCTGAGGTCAAAGAAGGCTGGGCTTCAATTTGAATCCATGCATCGGCCAGTGCCGTACCAGAATACAGAGAGGCCACCAGCCCCAGTTGAATCGCAACAAAATAACGTGTCATAAAAAACCTTGCGTCCTGTGTGAGCGTTGTCGCTCTTTTTCTTCGGGTAGGACAAGAAAGCAGAGCGCCGTTAACGTCAACATGTTAGCTGTTGTTTTTGGCGTATTTTCCACTGCGGCGCCCAAAAGTCGCGTGAAGTTGATCGCGTTTGGCAAACTATCTGGGCAATTGCGCCCTCTGGTGCGCGAACTTACGTGGCTTTCGATTGACGCCCCCGCGTGGCTTGCCTATTTAAAACCCGCATTCGTGATCACTGGCACGCGTTGTTTTGGCGCCCGATTGACACAAGACTGACACAAGATTGGCAGGGACATCCATGTCGCAGACACTTGAAAAACCGCGCTCCTTTCAGGAGATCATCCTTAGACTTCAGGCTTACTGGGCCTCTAAAGGCTGCGCCATTTTGCAGCCCTATGATATGGAAGTCGGGGCGGGGACCTTTCACCCTGCAACAACCCTGCGCTCTTTGGGATCGAACCCTTGGGCCGCCGCATATGTGCAACCATCGCGTCGCCCCACAGATGGGCGTTACGGCGAAAACCCCAACCGATTGCAACATTACTACCAGTACCAAGTGGTGATCAAACCCAGCCCGCCTGATTTGCAAGAGCTCTACCTTGGCTCGCTCAAAGCCATCGGTATCGACGCAGACTTGCACGACATTCGCTTTGTAGAAGACGACTGGGAATCCCCAACATTGGGCGCGTGGGGCCTTGGTTGGGAAGTTTGGTGTGATGGCATGGAAGTGTCGCAGTTCACCTATTTCCAACAGGTCGGCGGTCATGACTGTGCGCCTGTGTCTGGCGAATTGACCTATGGGCTTGAACGCTTGGCGATGTACATTTTGGGTGCGGATCACGTGATGGATATGCCATTCAACGACCCCTCTGCGCCGACCCCTTTGACATACGGTGATGTGTTTAAACAAACCGAAGAAGAATACGCGCGCCACAATTTCGATGCCGCCAACACAGAAAAGCTGCTCAAAAACT
The DNA here is from genome assembly GCF_900109555.1 of Pacificibacter marinus. Lineage (GTDB taxonomy): Bacteria > Pseudomonadota > Alphaproteobacteria > Rhodobacterales > Rhodobacteraceae > Celeribacter > Celeribacter marinus_C. The sequence continues at coordinate 120,285 of NZ_FNZV01000005.1, forward strand.
TTGAAGAAGCCGAAGCAGAATGCCACGCTTTACTCGATGTGCCAGCCGATGATCCCAAAACCGGCAAACGCATCATCATGGCGCACCCCGCCTATGATCAATGCATCAAGGCCTCGCATATTTTCAACCTGCTCGATGCCCGTGGCGTGATTTCAGTCACCGAACGCCAAGCCTACATCGGACGCGTGCGCACATTGGCCAAAGCCTGTGCCGATGCTTTTGTACAAACAAAAGCTGGCGGGTATGTGCCAGAGGCCACCCAATGAAAGGGTCCATCGTGTCAGGCGGCATCCTAGCGTTCACAGCCATTTTCGGGGCAGGGCTGTATTACAGCCAAGTCTATGCCTACTACGACCCCATTGATGCCAGCGCCCCCGCTGCCGTTATGTCCGCGACCACCTTTGATGGCGTGACTGAAGACATCTTGGCTGACAATTTCGAAGGCATCAATGCAGACACATCGCCGATCAAATTCCGCGCATGTTTCAACACGCCTTTGTCGCAAGCTATGATGTCAGAAACATTCATTCCCCATGACGCGCCGACACCGCTCACTGCGCCCAACTGGTTTGGGTGTTTCGATGCCAAAGCGTTGACCGCAGATATCGAAAGCGGTGCTGCCTTGGCCTTTATGGGCACAGAAAATATCACATATGGTGTCGACCGCGTTTTGGCCGTTTACGCCGATGGTCGCGCATATGCGTGGCACCAAATCAATGCCTGTGGCGCAACTGTTTACGACGGTGAAGCCGCCCCCCAAGGCTGTCCGCCAGCCCCAACAAACGCTGGCCAATAAGCCTTAAAGGATTTCGAATATGCCCGATCTTCTCATTGAACTCTTTTCCGAAGAAATCCCTGCGCGCATGCAAAAACGCGCTTCTGAGGATTTGAAAAAACTGGTCACCGACGGACTTGTCGAGGCTGGCCTGACCTATGCCTCTGCGGGGGCTTTCGCCACGCCGCGCCGCCTGACATTGTCCGTTGAGGACTTGTTGGCGCAAAGCCCCACGACAGTGGAAGAACGCAAAGGCCCCCGTATTGATGCGCCCGAAAAAGCGCTTGCTGGTTTCTTGCGTGGCGCAGGTGTTGCCAAAGAAGACCTTGGTACGGTGGAAGAGAAAAAAGGCACATTCTATGTCGCCAAAATCACCAAAGAGGGCCGCCCCGCAGCGCCGATCATTGCCGAAGTGTTGGAAAATGCGATCCGCAACTTTCCGTGGCCAAAATCCATGCGTTGGGGCACTGGCAGCTTGAAATGGGTGCGCCCGTTGCATTCTATCATCTGTGTTTTGTCTGCCGAAGATGGTTCGGAAGTGGTCGAATTTGATATTGATGGCATTGTATCTGGTCGCACCACACGCGGGCACCGTTTCATGGCACCTGATGCGTTTTCAGTGAACAACTTCGATGATTATAGCCGCAAATTGAAATCCGCTTACGTGATGCTGGACGCCTCTGAGCGTGCCGACCACATTTGGCATGACGCAACCAACCAAGCCTTTGCACAAGGTTTGGAAGTCGTTGAAGACAAAGGTCTTTTGGTCGAAGTCGCCGGTCTGGTTGAATGGCCTGTCGTGTTGATGGGCAACATCGGCGACGATTTCTTGGGCCTACCACCAGAGGTGCTACAAACCTCGATGAAAGAGCACCAAAAGTTCTTTTCCGTGCGCAATCCAAAGACCGCACGTATCGAAAAATTCGTCACTGTTGCCAACCGTGAAACCGCAGACCAAGGCGCGACTATTTTGGCGGGCAACGAAAAGGTTCTGTCTGCACGTCTGGCCGATGCGAAATTCTTTTGGGACAATGACATCCGCACGGTAGAGCGTGAGGGCTTTGAAGCCATGGCCGCGCCATTGGCCAATGTCACGTTCCACAACAAACTCGGGTCACAGTCTGACCGTATTGCACGTATTGCGGCGCTTGCCCGCGAAATCGCCCCGATTGTGGGCGCGGATGCTGATGAGGCCGAATTGGCCGCCAAAGTCGCCAAGGCCGATCTGTCGTCTGAAATGGTCTATGAGTTCCCCGAACTGCAAGGCATCATGGGGCGCTATTACGCGAAAAAAGCTGGGCTTTCTGACGCTGTGGCAGACGCTTGCCGCGATCACTATTCCCCATTGGGGCCATCAGATGATGTGCCAACCGATCCCGTGTCTGTTGCTGTCGCACTTGCCGATAAGCTCGACACGCTGACAGGATTTTGGGCGATTGAACAGAAACCCACAGGATCGAAAGACCCATTTGCTCTACGTCGTGCAGCTTTGGGTGTGATCCGTTTGATTGTGAACAATGAAGCACGCGTTTCGCTAAGAGCTAACTTCTACCGACACATAGTTTCTATCTATGATCGCCTTGCAGCAGAGCACAGTGTGTTGAAAATGGATTTGGAGCAGTATGCTGAAGATGGTAGCCTGAAAAAAATACGTTGGGTCCAAACTCCCTATGAGAGTGGCAATGAAGCCGGTCTTTTGCTGTACTGGAGAATGCCAGAAAATGACTTGGGACTTGAAAACTCAGACGAATCTGATCGAAGAATTGCTCTTGCTCCTACAAAGACGTCGGCTGATCTCCTGTCCTTCTTCCACGACCGTCTCAAAGTCTTCCTGAAAGACGAAGGCATTCGTCACGATGTGATTGATGCCTGTCTTGCAATGGACGGGGCTGACGACATCACTTTGCTCGTCAAACGTGCCCGTGCTTTGTCTGAAACTCTCGCCACCGAAGACGGTCAAAACCTGATCCAAGGGTTCAAACGCGCCAACAACATTCTGTCGCAAGCCGAAGCCAAAGATGGCGTTGAATATTCTTACGGACCCGACATCAAATTCGCTGAAAGTGATGTGGAAAAGGCGCTGTTTGCAGCCCTTGATACCGCAGAGGCGGCGATCAAACCGGCAATGGCGTCTGAGGATTTCGCAAGCGCAATGTCTGCCATGGCGGCCATGCGTGCGTCCGTGGATGCGTTCTTTGAAGCGGTTCAGGTCAACGCTGACAACGAAGTGGTGCGCCGCAATCGTTTGAATTTGTTGGGGCGCATCCGTGATATCTGTCTGTCTGTCGCCGATTTGACGAAACTCGACGGGTAAGTTTGAAAAAACAGGACGGCGGGGCATGTTTTCATTGCGCCCCGCCGTGCATGGCGCTTAATCTTTCCACTCAAAGGGAGCGCCGCAGTGCAGCAAAAACATGACAGTCTTGAATACACCCGCATTCGCCGCGTGGCCCCCATTGCGGTGACCACGCATGGTGGACGCGCGAAATGTTTGCAACGCCTCATCCGCCTAGATTTGCCTGTGCCCGTGACCATCGCCCTATCGTTTGAATCGGTCCGCCAATTGGCCGATGGGCTATCGGTCAATATCAAAGAGCTGTTGCACAGTTTTGGTGATGCGCCGCTTTTGTCTGTGCGTCCGTCTTCTGAGGACCCCGATTGGGGCGGGCCGGGGGCGATGCTCAATATCGGGATGAATGATCAACGCCACGCCGAGTTGACCGAAACGCATGGGGCCGAGGCCGCCGATGCGCTGTACTTTCGATTTGTGCAAGCTTTTGCCATTCATATCGAGCGATTGGACCCAGAAGAGTTCGAAAATGACACGTCTATGCCAACCTCGCAGGCGTTGACGCGCGCGCTTGAGGCCTATGAAGACGAGACAGACGAACCTTTTCCACAAGATATCCATACCCAATTGACCAAGGTTTTGCGTTCAATGGCGCGCGCGTGGAGCGGCACAACAGCACGGCTTTTGCGCCAAGCCAAAGGCGCGCCTGCAGATGCAGGTCTTGGGTTGATCGTGCAAGCTATGGCACTGGGGGTCGGACCCGGTGAAAGCGGCGCTGGTGTGATCCAATTGATTGACGAAGACACTGGCGCACCGATGATCCGTGGCCGCTATAAACGTCAAGCGCAGGGACGCGACGCGTTGAATGCGCACAATGATACGATGTATTTGACCAAAGACACGCGTGGCCCGTCGCTTGAAACCGATTGTCCTGCGTTGTTTGAACAATTGACCACGGTGTCTCAGCTGTGTCGCACCAAGCTGCGCGAAGAAATGCAGGTCGAGTTCACCATCGAAAACGGCAAGCTGGCAATTTTGGATGCTGTGCGGGTGCCGCGTTCGACACGTGCGTCGCTGCGCACAGCGGTGCAATTGGCCGAAGACGGCATCATTCCAAAATCAGATGCGTTGTTGCGTATTCCGCCACGGTCGCTGACTGAATTGTTGCACCCACAGATTGATCCGACGGCGGCACGGTCGGTGTTTGCCAAAGGCATCGCTGCCAGTCCCGGCGGGGCAGTGGGGCGATTGGTGTTTTCGTCCGCGGCAGCGCAAGCGTCGGAGGCGCGTGGCGAAGCCTGTATTTTGGTGCGGCGTGAAACTGCGCCAGAAGACATTCGCGGGATGCATTCGTCTGTTGGGGTGCTCACGGAACGCGGCGGCGCGGTGTCGCACGCTGCTGTGATCGCGCGTGGCATGGGCGTGCCTTGTGTGGTCGGGGCGTCTATGACTATCAATTCGCGCAAGAAAACAATCACCGGTGCAGATGGGCGCGTGTTGAACGAAGGCGATATGATCACGCTGGATGGGTCGGCTGGCGAGGCTTTGATGGGCGAGACCAAAATGTTGCCGCCGTCCAAAGATTATTGGTATTTGCAGTTGATGGAATGGGCCGACGCCATTCGCGATATCGGCGTGCGGGCCAATGCGGATACGCCGGCAGATGCGGCCATGGCGCGTGATTTTAAGGCCCAAGGCATCGGTCTATGCCGCACAGAGCATATGTTCTTTGAAGGCGACCGTTTGACTGTGATGCGCGAGATGATTTTCGCGGCAACACATGAAGATCGTCAAGAAGCCATATCGCGGCTTTTGCCAATGCAAAGATCAGATTTTATTGAGCTTTTCCAAATTATGCAGGGCCAACCTGTGTGCATTCGCTTGCTTGATCCACCGCTACATGAATTTTTGCCCTCAGACCGCGCAGGGGCCAAAGAACTGGCAGAAGCGTTGGATTTGCCGCTGTCTGACGTGACGCGGCGCATTGAATGGCTGTCTGAATTCAACCCGATGCTTGGGATGCGTGGTGTGCGACTTGGGATCACGTTCCCTGAAATCTACGAAATGCAGGCGCGTGCTATTTTTGAGGCCGCTATAGAAGCGTCGAAAATAGGTGAACCTGTGGTGCCTGAGGTGATGATCCCTTTGGTGTCTGCCATGCGTGAGGTGGAGTTGGTGAAAACCCAGATTGATGGCGTGGCTGCGGCTGTGCGCAATGAAAAAGGGGCTGATTTCACTTATAGTCTTGGCGTGATGGTTGAAACGCCTCGGGCGGCTTTGCGGGCGCATGAAATTGCCCAACATGCGGCGTTCTTGTCATTCGGGACCAACGATTTGACGCAGATGGCCTATGGGCTGTCACGCGATGACGCGGGGCGGTTTATGAACGCTTATGTCAAACAAGGCGTTTTTCCCGAAGACCCGTTTCATTCGCTCGATGTCGATGGTGTTGGGGAACTTTTGACCATTGGGGCCGCGCGCGGGCGGCAGGCTTCGCCCAATATTACCCTGTCGGTGTGTGGTGAACATGGCGGCAACCCCGAATCTATCGCCTTTTGTCGGGCGGCGGGATTCGATTATGTGTCTTGTTCGCCCTTTCGAGTCCCTGTGGCGCGCTTGGCTGCTGCCCAATTGGTGGCCGCTGAGCAAAAGTCAGCGCATCCCCACCGTAAGTGACTGTCTTTTATGTAAGTTATGTGACGTTTGAGGGCATTTTAGCGGGGGTGATCCGTGCCGAAGTTTCGGGTTTCCGCCTAGAAAAAGCCCCTTGGGTGGACCTTTGTTCTTATTTAGCCTATGTCAGCGACCGAAATACCAAATAAAGCTCAGATATTGAGCGAAGTTGAGAGATCGCATGACGTTGAAAACCGCAATCAAAACGACAGTGAAAACTGCCGCAGTTGGCGCCTTTTTGGGGGCTTTTAGTGTGCCGCTGGTGGCGCAGGCTGATGTTACATTGAGCACGTCTAACGATCCTAATTTCGTTCTGGGCGCACAAGTGACTGAATTGTTGACGCACGAGCGCGAGTCTTTGCGGGCGCTTGAAACTGACACCGTGGCGCAGATGTTGGCCAGCTTTAAACCTGTCCCCAAACCGCAGCCGCCTGTGAAAGTCGATTACACGCGCGATTTTCTGGCTGACGTGTCAGCTGCAAGCGGTGGCGAAAACTGGGAATGTTTGACCCAAGCTCTGTATTTTGAGGCGCGTGGTGAAAGCGTGAAGGGGCAGTTTGCCGTGGCTGAGGTTATTCTTAATCGCGTGTCCTCCCCGAAATTCCCGAATTCTGTGTGTGCTGTTGTCACGCAAGGCACAGGTAAAAAGTTTCGCTGCCAATTTACCTATACATGTGATGGCCGCGCAGAAGTTATCACGGAAAAAGCGGCTTGGCGTCGGCTTGGAAAAATTGCGCGATTGATGATGGATGGTGCACCGCGACGTTTGACCGAAGGTGCCACACATTATCACACCAAAGCTGTCAATCCACGTTGGGCCCGTGCTTTTCCACGCACAGCCTCTATCGGAGTTCACTACTTTTATAGAATGCCGCGCGCTTAATTTGTTACAAGATCAGAGCGTTTCAAACCCTGCCATTTCGGCGGGGTTTTGTTTTTTGTGGATAAATGGGTTGGAGCCGCGCCGTAAACCCGTTAGCTAGGCGCTGTAAATCGCACAGGCCCGTGCGCCAAAAGCAGAGCACCCCGATGTCTGATATCCACCTTGCGTTTGACCATCCCGAAGCTCGCGCGGCAGCGACACAAAGCGACAGTTCGCTGGACCGCATTTCTTTGCGCGACCATGTGGTCGAGGTCGAAATTGGCGCATTTCAGGCCGAGCGCGGTGTGCTGCAACGGGTTGGCTTTAACATCGTTGTGGAACTCACGCCTGTGGCAGGGCCGATTGATGACGATGTGGATCGCATATTGTCTTATGACAGTTTGACCGAAGCCATTCAGATCGAACTTGCGGCAGAGCGTTTGAACCTGTTGGAAACCTTGGCCGAACGGATCGCCTCCCGTATTTTGACCGAGCCACGTGCCTTTCGCGTGTTTGTGCGGGTCGAAAAACTGGATCGCGGCCCCGGCGCTTTGGGTGTCGAAATTGTGCGTACCGATGGTCAAGCGGAAGGGGGCGCGACACAAATGGAGGCCCCGCTGCCGCATCCGTTGGTCGTATATTTGGGGGCCAAGGCATTGGCATCGCCGCGCCTAACGCAGTGGATTGACGCTTTGGTTGACGATCCGCGCCCTGTGATTTTGGCTGTAGGTTTGCCTGAAGGCGCATGGCCGAAAGCGAACACAAAGCTCACGCAACGCCGTATTGATTTGCTGGCGGTCGAACAAAACGCTTGGACCTTGGCTGGGCGTGATGCGCGCTGTGTTGTGCGCGCTTCGCGTACAGAACTGGACTGGGCGATGAAGCATGATCAACTGTCAGTCTGGGCACCGTCTAAAATGGTGCTCGATGCGGTGGATGGCCCCAAAGGCACTGCGGTGGATATGGCCGCATGGTTGGCAGCACAATTGAGCGCCGAGCAGCTGTTGGTGATGGGCGAAGACTTGCCGCAAGACTGTAACATTGACATGCACGCCCTTGACGCCAATGGCCCTATTGCCCTCATTTGAGCTGCAAAAGGGACGACTATGCCTGACGTGAAACTCTATCATCGACCTATGGTTCAACAAGGACTGGTGCGCCCGCACGGCGCGCATTCTGTGGCCGGAGGAGCTTTGTGGTTCACCCATGTCGAAACCCTGAGACGAGGTCATGCGCCGCAAATCGTGCCCGCTGATACTTTGGCGCATGATATTTTGCACCGCCTGACCTTTGCGCGGGCCATTGTGGCTGGGCTTGATATGACGCGGGTCAATGTGATGGGGATTTTGAATGTAACCCCTGATAGCTTTTCCGATGGTGGGCGTTTTGAGCAGTCCGAAATCGCGATCGAACATGCGCTTACTATGGTGGCCGATGGCGCTGATATTTTGGATATCGGCGGCGAAAGCACGCGCCCTGGTGCGGCTTATGTGACGCCAGATCAAGAGATCAAACGCACGGCCCCCGTGATTGCCGCCATTCGCGGTGCCAGTGCTGTGCCAATCTCGATTGACACGCGCAAGTCACAGGTGGCACAGGCCGCTTTGAATGCGGGTGCAACGCTTGTTAACGATGTCTACGCCTTTACCCATGATCCTGATCTTGCCAAAATAACAGCCACGGCAAAGGCTCCTGTGTGTCTGATGCACGCCCAAGGCGACCCTGAGGTTATGCAGAACAATCCGGTTTACGCGGATGTGCTTTTGGACGTCTATGATTTCCTTGAAGCGCGTATTCAGGCCGCAGAATTGGCGGGCATTGCGCGGGACCAGATCGTGATTGATCCGGGGATCGGGTTTGGCAAAACTGTGCAACACAATCTTGAAATCATGAACCGCTTGTCGCTGTTTCACGCGCTTGGATGCCCAATCTTGCTGGGTGCGTCACGCAAACGATTTATCGGCACAATTGCCCACGAACCCGATGCGTTGCAGCGTCTTGGTGGGTCTATCGCTGTCGCTTTGGCCGGTGCCGCGCAGGGCGTGCAAATCATACGTGTTCATGACATAAAACAAACAAAACAAGCGCTTGCTCTTTGGCAGGCGATGAGCAGTGGAGAATATCACCATGTCCCGTAAATTTTTTGGCACCGATGGCGTGCGCGGTCGTGCCAATTCAAACCCTATGACAGCTGAAATGGCGCTGAAACTGGGCGCGGCTGCGGGGCGGTATTTTCGCCGTGATGGCACTGGTGCACATCGTGTGATCATCGGCAAAGACACGCGTTTGTCTGGCTATATGTTCGAGACTGCGATGACCGCAGGGTTCACGTCTACGGGCATGAATGTGTTTTTGCTGGGCCCCGTGCCAACGCCCGCTGTAGGGATGATGACGACATCTATGCGTGCAGATGTGGGCGTGATGATTTCCGCCTCTCACAATCCAGCCGAAGACAACGGGATCAAATTTTTCGGCCCCGATGGCTTTAAATTATCCGACGAGGCCGAGGCGGAAATCGAACATCTTTTGATGACTGGGGTAGAGCCTGCACAAGCGCGTAATATTGGCCGCGCCAAGCGCATTGATGACGCGCGTTTTCGCTATAATGAACGGATTAAAAGCACACTGCCACGCGGCATGACTTTGGCGGGGCTTAAGGTTGTGATCGATTGCGCCAATGGTGCGGCTTACAAAACCGCCCCCGAAGTGTTGTGGGAATTGGGGGCCGAAGTGATTTCAGTCGGCACAACGCCTGATGGTCACAACATCAATGACAACTGCGGATCCACATCACCACAAATCGCTGCCAATGCTGTGATCGCGTATGGCGCTGATGTGGGAATTTGTCTTGATGGTGATGCAGACCGAGTCATGGTTTTGGACGAGAACGGGCAAGTCGCCGATGGGGATCAGCTGATGGCATTGATGGCCAAACGCATGGCAGTCAAAGGACTTTTGACAGGTGGCGCTTTGGTCGCAACTGTGATGTCCAATCTTGGTCTTGAGCGTTATTTGGAATCCGAGGGCCTGCGTTTGGAACGCACATCTGTTGGCGACCGCTATGTGGTGGAACGTATGCGCAGTGGTGGGTTTAACCTTGGCGGCGAGCAATCTGGCCACATCGTGATGACCGATTATGCCACCACTGGCGATGGTCTTTTGGCGGGGCTGCAATTCTTGGCTGCGATGATCGAGACCGGCAAAAAAGCGTCTGAGTTATCTAAGACATTTGAGACCGTACCACAGTTGTTGAAAAACGTGCGCTACGCCACAGGGCAAACGCCGCTTGAAAACGATGCTGTGAAACGCGCGATTGCGGATGCGGAAACAAAACTTAGCGGCAATGGGCGTTTGTTGATCCGTAAATCGGGCACAGAGCCGTTGATCCGCGTGATGGCAGAAAGCCTGTCTGAAGCCACATTGAACGCTGCTGTCGACAGTGTCGTGGCCGCTGTGGAGCGCGCTACGCGCTAACGTTTATAATCACCAAAGGCTCTTGGTTTGGCGCTAAGAGCCTTTTTGGGCACTGGTTTGGCTCGGTTTATTGCCCAGCTGAAAAGGGCGACACGGCCATGACACAAAGTGCATTCAGCAAGGTCCAAACCACCGCAGTGACTTTTAGCTCCATACCACTGTTGCCCTTGGGCTTGGCCAGCCATACTGCGCGCGCGACAGCCATAAGATACAGACCAAACATCACAAAAGCAGGCGCGATCCCCCCATAAAGCGCAGGCACAAACAACAACACGATAACGATGGGCAAAAACAGAAGTCCTGCCAAATAGTTGCCGGCCCAAAACGTATCGCCCAAGCCTTCGCGTCCTTGCAAAAGACTTTTCCAAAATGCGCGCGTGAACATGCGGGCACGGTCTGCGTTGATCTGGTCTAATTCGCTTTGGCTTGGATTGGTCATCGGGTTTTCCTTTGCATCTGATCGCAGTTTGCACAGGTCGGCACCTGAGAGGCAAGGCGGATCACTGCACGCGTTGTCGCGGGGCAGGGGCCGTGGTTTAGCCACCCAACTGCGTGCGCATCGCTTGGTAAATTACGGCGGTGGCGGTGTTTGCCAAATTGAGCGAACGCACCACAGGGTTGCGCATAGGTAGGTTGAATGTACGATCTTGCATGCCGTTCAATATTTCGTCAGGCAAGCCTTTGGATTCACACCCGAATATCAAATAGGCGTCTTCTTGATAATCAGGTTCATAAAAGCTTTTCGCGCCGTGTTCTTCAAAGAAATGCAGGGCCTCACGGGCTGGTTTGCGGTCGTCCAGAAAGCTTTTCCAGTCGTCATACTCAGTCAATTGCACATGCTGCCAATAGGTCGTGCCAGAGCGCCGCACAGCTTTTTCATCCAGTGAAAACCCCAAAGGCTTGATCAAAATCAGCTCCAACCCCAAAGCCACACAAGTCCGCCCGATAGCGCCAGTGTTGTAAGGGATTTCAGGGGTCACAATGACCACTTTCATTTGCGGATCAGACATGGGGACTGGCTTTCTGAAGGGGGTGGGCGCGGGAGTGGCCCGTTGCTGGCACCCTGTTAGCCTGAAATAGGGGGCTTACACAACGCAGGCTTTTTTTTAACCAGAAGGAGTGGTGCAGCTTTTAAGCACGGTAGATAAAGCTGATTTTGCAGCTGGCGTGAGCGTAAGTCGGTATGTCATGTCGCGTAGAAAATGCTGCACCTTTTCCTTTTGATCTTTTCCACGCAAAAACGGTTTGGCTTGATCCCACGACGCGGAAAACATTGTGACGGATCTGCTGGCTTCCCCCAAATCAGCAAGTGCGACGGCCTGCGCAAAGCTGTTTGAGGCTTGCTGCCAGTCTGTCAGGAAAACGCCATTCAGAGAAAGTGAGCGAGTGCAAATTTCAAGGCGTTTCTCCGGCGTAACACCATCTTTGTAGCATTGTCCTGCGTAAAGACTGGTGCCGAACATGTAGGCCCAAAACAAAATAAACACATTGGCGAGCACGGCTATGATCACTGTCTTTTTGGGGAGGATACTCATGGGTGACGTCTTTCACGAAAAAAAACAGGGCCAACACCGCTGACCCTGCTTTAATTTTACAATGGTGAAAAAAGCTTAGTTGCGCTCTTTGTCGACCATTTTGCCTGCTGAAATCCAAGGCATCATGCCACGGAGTTTCGCGCCGGTTTCTTCGAGCAGGTGCTCGTCGTTTGCACGACGGGATGCTTTCAAAGTTGGCTGGCCAACAGCGTTTTCGAGCATGAAGTCACGTACGAATTTACCGGATTGGATGTCTTCAAGAACGCGTTTCATTTCAGCTTTTGTGCGGTCATATGGAATGATGCGCGGGCCAGTGACGTACTGGCCGTACTCAGCTGTGTTAGAGATGGAGTAATCCATGTTCGCGATGCCACCTTCGTAGATCAGGTCTACGATAAGTTTCACTTCGTGCAGACACTCAAAGTATGCCATCTCAGGTGCGTAGCCAGCTTCGACAAGTGTCTCGAAACCACAACGGATGAGGTCAACAACACCGCCACACAGAACAGCTTGCTCACCGAACAGGTCAGTTTCACACTCTTCGCGGAAGTTTGTCTCGATGATGCCGGAACGACCGCCGCCGATAGCGGAACAGTAAGACAGGCCGATTTCCAAAGCTTTGCCAGTCGCGTCTGTGTCAACAGCAACAAGACATGGAACGCCGCCGCCTTTTTGGTATTCGCCGCGCACTGTGTGACCTGGGCCTTTTGGCGCCATCATGATCACGTCGATGCCTTCTTTAGGCTCGATCAAGCCGAAGTGAACGTTCAAGCCGTGTGCAAACGCGATAGCTGCACCTGGTTTGATGTTGTCGTGCACGTATTTTTTGTATGTATCAGCCTGAAGTTCGTCGGGCATTGTGAACATGATCACATCACACCAAGCCGCTGCTTCAGCGATGCCCATAACAGTCAGGCCTTCAGCTTCACATTTCTTTGCAGAAGAAGAGCCTTCGCGCAGAGCAACCACAACGTTTTTCGCGCCAGAGTCGCGCAAGTTCAACGCGTGTGCGTGACCTTGTGAACCGTAGCCGAGGATAGCAACTTTTGCTTCTTTGATGAGATTTACATCGCAATCGCGATCGTAATAAACGCGCATGGTGGGCGCTCCTTATGTGAGTAATGTATCGTCTGGCGGGGATAATAGTGACAAATCCCCAAAGAGCGAGTTCAAAATTTGACTATATTGAGGTAATTGTGATAAATTAATTCTTGATATAATTGATATGTGAATAAATCATGCCAATAGACGATACGGACCGCAGGATTCTGCGCCAACTGCAAGCGGACCCAGAAGAAGCGGTCACCATTTTGGCCGCACGCGCGGGCGTGACTGGCCCCACGTTTGCGCGCCGCGTTGATAAAATGCGTGAGACTGGCGTGATCCGCGCCATTCGCGATGAAATCAATTGGCCCGCGCTTGGTTATACGGTCGAAGTGTCTTTGCGCTTTACCTTGGATAAAACCGAACCTCGCGCTTTTGATGAATTTATCGCTGCCGCACGTGGTGTGCCCGAGGTGATTTCAATCGGCACATTCCTTGGCCAAGTTGATGTACGCCTTTTGATGATCGCGCGCGATATGGCCGATTATCAACGGATTTATCGGCAACATATTCTAACCCTGCCGCATATTTCCGACATCGAAGCCTTGATGCATGTTGCCTCCATCAAAGAACGCCAAGAGGTGCCATTGTGACGATTGAACTGGATGACATCGACCGCGCATTGATGCGGGCTTTATGCGTTGATGCGACCCAATCGGCAGGGGCATTGGGCCGTGATTTTGGGCTTAGCCAACCTGCAACATGGCGGCGGATCAAACGCTTGCGTGAGGCGGGTGTGTTTGGGCCGCGTCGAGTGGATTTGAATTTGGAACAACTTGGGGTCGGCGTCACCGTGTTCTTAGGCATCAAATTGGCCACCAAAGGCCGTGTGTCATTGGAAGACTTTGAGCGGGCAGTTTCCGCCATTCCCGAAGTGCAAACCGTGCAACACGTGTTGGGCGTTTATGACTATCGTTTGCGTGTCGTGGCGCAGGATTTGCCCGACTTTGAACGTGTGTTGCGTCGACGGATCATGACGTTGCCCGGCGTGGGGAATATCGAGGCCAATGTTTTACTATCAGAGGAGCGCTGTATTGGCCCTATATAGAAAGAAACAAAACCTCGCGACGGAAAGCGAAATACCACGGCGCACAGAGCATCCCTGTTGATTTTACCGCAGAGCGATCTGCGGCTGGTGCGCCTCTGGAACGGGATTAGGTCTTGCATGTGATACCATAGAAAAAGGCCCGCTTTGGACGGGCCTCTTTTTTGGTGAACTTTGAATAGATGTTATGCGCCCAAAATGCGCGTCACCATTTCTGTTGTGTCACCGCTCAGGTTCGGTGTCGCAAGAATACGGTTCAGTTGATCTTTGATCATGCCTTGGCGGTCCGCGTCGTAGCGTTTCCATGTTTCAAAGGCGCCGCACATCCGCGCTGTGGTTTGTGGATTGAGCGGATCAAGTTTGATCAGCCAATCTGCCAGCAGTTTATAGGCTGCGCCATCAGGGGCGTGAAAACCGCCATGATTGCCATGCAAGGCACCAAACACCGCACGGAACCTGTTCGGGTTTTTCATGTCGAAATCGGCGTGTTCGGTCAACATGCTGGCAATGCGCGCAGCGTCAAGCGGCGCGGCAGAGGCCACTTGCATCATGAACCATTTGTCCATCACAAGGCGGTCGTGGAACCACTGCGCATAGAAACTTGCCAGTTCTTCTTGGCCTGTCCCTGCCGACAAAAGTGCGGTCAATGCGCCCGCTTGCTCCGTCATGTTGTCCGAAGTTTCAAACAAGGTTTGCGCCGCTTTGCCGCCATCATTGAGCGTCAAAAGCGCCAAAACGGACATGCGCAAAGATCGTTTGCCTGAGCCTTGGGCGTCGGGCTTAAAAGCGCCTGCGTCATTGGCTGCATAAAGACCGGGTAGAATATCTTTGAACTCGGTCGCCAAAGTGTGGCGCAACTCTTCGCGTTGCTCGTAGATCGCCATGGGATCAGGTGTCACGCCCGCATCTGTCAGCGTTTGCGCGATGTCATCTTGTGATGGCAAAGCCAGACACAGCGCACGAAACGCGGGGTCTTTGCTGTCATCGCTTAGCATCGATTTGAGGGCGTCCAGATAGTCCCGCGCAGGGGGCGTGCCATCGATAATCATTGCCACTAGAGTGTCTTTCGCCAGCATCCGCCCCATTTCCCATGTGTTGAACGGGTCAGTGTCGTGGGCCAGTAAAAACGCACGGGTTTTGGCCGTCATCTCGCGTTGCAAAATCACCGGCGCAGAAAAATCACGTAGGATTGAGGCAATAGGACGCTCTGTGAGATCCTCAAAGGTAAAGCTCTGTGTCGTTTCAGTCATTTCTAAAACGGTGCTCGGCACCACTTCATCGCCATTTGGTGCGATAAGACCGACCATGATGGGCAAAACTTGTGGTTTTTTCACATCTTGCCCCGGCGTTGCAGGGGTGGTTTGGGTAAAGGTCAGCGTCAATGTGGTGTCGGCCCAATCCTCGGTCACAGACAGGCGCGGGGTGCCCGCTTGGGAATACCATTGCTTGAAATGTGTAAGATCTCGCCCTGTGACGTCTTCAAAGGCTTTGATCCATTCTTCAATCGTAACGGCTTGCCCATCGTGGCGATCAAAGTAGAGGTTGCATCCTTTGTAGTATGCTTCATCCCCAATCAAGCGGCGCAGCATACCGATGATTTCAGCGCCTTTTTCATAGACCGTCGCGGTGTAAAAATTGTTGATTTCGACAAAGCTTTCGGGCCGCACGTTATGCGCCAAAGGTCCGTTGTCTTCGCGGAACTGGCGGGCGCGCAATTGCAGAACTTCTTCGATCCGCTTCACGGCATGGCTGCGCATATCACCTGAGAACATTTGATCGCGGTAAACTGTGAGTCCTTCTTTCAGGCACAGCTGAAACCAGTCGCGACACGTGATGCGGTTGCCTGTCCAGTTGTGGAAATACTCATGGGCGATGATGCCTTCGACGCGCTCGAATGTGGCATCTGTCGAAGTTTCGGGCGAGGCAAGCACACATGAGCTGTTAAAGATGTTTAGCCCTTTGTTTTCCATTGCGCCCATATTGAAATCATCCACGGCGACAATATTGAATATGTCCAAATCATAGGCACGCCCGTAGACGCGTTCATCCCAGATCATTGAATCGATCAAGGCGCCCATGCCAAAGGCGCATTTGTCTTCGTCGCCTTTGCGCACATAGATGTTCAGATCAACGTGGTTGCCCTCAATCGTGGTGAAATGATCGGAATGCGCAATCAGATCGCCCGCAACCAAAGCAAACAGATATGCGGGTTTCGGCCATGGGTCATGCCATTCCGCCCAGCCATCACCAGAGGCCTGCGGATTGCCGTTCGACAACATCACAGGCAGATCGGATTCAACGCGTACCGTGAACACGCCCATCACATCTGGGCGGTCGGGGTAATAGGTGATCTTGCGAAATCCTTCGGCTTCGCATTGAGTGCAATACATGCCAGAGGACATATAAAGACCTTCAAGCGCGGTGTTGGTTTCGGGGGAAATTTCGACCGTGGCCTCAAATGTAAACGGCTCTTGCGGTAGATCGGATTGTTTGATGGTCAGGTGTGTGTCTGTGGTTTCATAGGGCACGTCAGCGCCATTGATCTGTACCGACACAAGACGCAGTTGTTCGCCGTTTAAAATCAAATCACCTAGGTTATTGGCGTTTGGTTTGAACGCAATCTTTGACACGACCAGTGTGGCGCGCGGGGACAGTTTGAATGTGAGGTGCGCGGTTTCAACCCAGTGGTGGGGTTCGGCGTAGTCTTTGAGGAAAATGGTCTGAGGCGCATGGGCGGTCATAAGTCTACTTTCACTATGAAACGTGTGATTTGCGCCGACGTTAGTGCGCGGGTCGCGGGGCTGCAAGTGGATGAGAGGTGTGATGGGCGTATGATAGTGTGCGCCATGACCGCGTATCTGTTGATCGTTTTGGCCTGTTATCTGAGGCTAAGGTTGTTTTGGTAAAAAAATATGACCAGCCTTGCCGTTTCCACATTTCCTGCCTACGGTCCATTTTAAAGTTAGCCCAAACACGAGAGGATGATTCCGTGACCGCACGTACTCAAATTTCAGACCTAAACATCGCGACTGATCTGGTCCGCTTCATCGAAGACGAGGCTTTGAGCGGCCTTAATGTTTCTGCACAAACTGTGTGGTCTGGGTTTGCGGATATCGTCAACGAATTTGGTCCGAAAAACCGTGCGTTGTTGGAAAAGCGTGAGAGCATCCAAGCGCAGATCGATGCGTGGCACGTTGCCCGCAAAGGCCAAGCCCACGACCCTGCGGAATACGAGGCATTTTTGCGCGAAATCAATTACATCGTGCCCGAGGGGGCGGATTTCGAAATCGACACAACGGGCATTGACCCTGAGATCGCACATCTGCCAGGTCCGCAGCTTGTGGTGCCGATCACCAATGCGCGATATGCGTTGAATGCCGCCAATGCGCGCTGGGGGTCTTTGTATGACGCGCTCTACGGCACCGATGCGCTGGGCGATGTCGCGACAGGCAAAGGCTATGACGCCAGCCGCGGCGCACGAGTGATTGCATGGGCCAAGGCGCATTTGGATGAGGTCGCGCCACTTGCTGGCGGATCATGGGCTGATGTCACATCATTGGCTGTCACAGACGGTATGATGATCGTCGATGGCAAGATGGGGCAAACAGGCTTGTCCAACCCAGCACAATTGGCTGGATCGAAAGACGGCCATGTTTTGTTACGCGCCAATGGGTTGTTGATCGATATCGTGATCGACCCAAGCACCCCTGTGGGGGGGCAAGACGCGGCGGGCATTTCAGACATTCGTTTGGAAAGCGCTATGTCTGCGATCATGGACTGCGAAGATTCCGTCGCCGCTGTGGATGCTGAGGAAAAAATAGGCGCTTACCGCAACTGGTTGGGCTTGATGAAGGGCGATTTGACCGAAGAAGTGGTCAAGGGCGGCAAGACTTTTACCCGCGCTTTAAATGCGGACGACAGCTTTACCGCGCCAGATGGGGCGGATCTGTCTGTTAAAGCGCGCGCTTTGATGTTGATCCGCAACGTGGGCCATTTGATGACGAACCCCGCTGTGTTGGATAGTGAAGGCCGTGAAGTGGGCGAGGGCTTGATGGATGCGTTGATCACCACCTTGATCGCGATGCATGATCTGAACAAAACGGGCGGCACACGCAATTCGGTTGCTGGCTCTGTCTATGTGGTGAAACCTAAAATGCACGGGCCAGAAGAAGTCGCCTTTGCTGATGAGATTTTCACAAAAGTGGAAAGCATTCTGGGGCTGCCACAAAACACCGTGAAACTGGGCATCATGGACGAAGAGCGCCGCACATCTGTGAACTTGAAAGAATGTATTCGCGCGGCCAAATCGCGCGTGGCTTTCATCAACACAGGGTTCTTGGATCGCACAGGGGATGAAATTCACACCTCGATGGAAGCGGGCCCCATGGTGCGCAAAGGCGAGATGAAAAACGCCGCTTGGATTGCATCCTATGAAGATCGCAACGTCGATATCGGATTGGCGTGTGGGCTGAAAGGCAAAGCGCAGATCGGCAAAGGCATGTGGGCCATGCCGGATTTGATGGCAGATATGCTTGTGGCCAAAATCGGACACCCCAAAGCGGGTGCGACCTGTGCTTGGGTGCCATCGCCAACTGCCGCAACATTACACGCCACACATTACCACAAGGTCGATGTGCTGGGCATTCAAGATCAGATCAAAGCAGGCGGCGCACGCGGGTCTTTGGAGGATTTGATCACCATTCCTGTGGCCGCTGGTGTCAATTGGTCGGACGCTGATATCGCGTCTGAGATTGAAAACAACGCCCAAGGTATCTTGGGCTATGTGGTGCGCTGGGTTGATCAGGGCGTTGGCTGTTCCAAAGTGCCAGACATTCATGATGTGGGCTTGATGGAAGACCGCGCAACGTGCCGGATTTCATCACAAGCCTTGGCCAACTGGTTGCACCACGGTGTCGTCAGTGAAGATCAAGTCATGGCAGCGATGCAAAAAATGGCCGCTGTCGTAGATCGCCAGAATGCGGGCGATGCGCTCTACACCCCTATGGCCCCGTCATTTGATGGGATCGCGTTCCTAGCCGCCTGTGATTTGGTATTCAAAGGCCGCGTTCAGCCCTCTGGCTACACTGAGCCTGTGTTGCACGCACGCCGCCTACAATTGAAAGCCCAAGGATAAGTTATGACCACTATTACTCTCGAAGCCGCCACACAAATGATCGCAGCCACAACAGCCTACGGGGTTGAGCATGGCTTGAAACCTTTGTCGGTGATTGTGCTGGATGCAGGCGGACACCCGATTGCTTTTGCGCGGGCCAATGACACCTCGCCAGCGCGGTATGCGATTGCCCATGGCAAAGCTTACGGGGCTGTGATGATGGGCATGTCAGGGACAACCTTAAACACCATGGCCAAAGAGCGCCCCGAATTTATAACGGCACTCAATACCGCGCTGGGCGGCACGGTTGTGCCTGTTCAGGGTGGTGTTTTGGTCAAAGGGGCAGATGGAAAAGTGATTGGCGCAATGGGTGTCACGGGCGACACGTCGGAAAATGACGCGGATGCGGGGCAGGCTGGCGTGATCGCAGCAGGGTTCACGCCTGAGATTTAAGCCATGTTTGGCTTTTAGTGTTGATTGATTTAGGCGTCGCCCCAAAAAGCGGCGCCTAAATTATAAGCGAAATCAACGCGCTTGATGTATTGTGCATCTGTGCTGCATCACTTGCGCGGTGATCTGTCTTTTCATTCATATCTGCGCGTCTATGTTGAGCGTATCGTTTGAATAAGGACCGCCCCATGACACGCCCCATCGTAGGTATTATCGGCAACAGCGATATGTTGAATGTGGATTACCCTGTGTTCACCACGGGCAAGATGAATGTCGAGGCCGTGTCGAATGTGGCAGGCTGTGTGCCGCTGTTGGTGCCCGCTGATCCTAGAGTTCTAAGTGTCCAAGAGCTGTTGAATACATTTGATGGTTTTTTGCTTACAGGGGGGCGACCTAATGTGCACCCGTCTGAATACGGCGAGGACGAGACCAAAGCGCATGGCGCATTTGACCGCTGCCGTGACGAGATAACCCTGCCTTTGGTGCGCGCTTGCGTTGATCTGGGCCTGCCGTTTTTCGGCGTGTGTCGTGGCTTTCAAGAGGTCGCTGTCGCAATGGGCAGCACGCTGCATCCTGAGATCCGCGACTTACCGGGGCGCGACAATCACCGCATGCCGCCCGATGGTACGTTGCAAGAAAAATTTGAGCTGCGCCACGATGTTACTGTGACCCAAGGTGGTGTGTTTCACAAAGTGTTGGGGGCCGCCACAGTGAGAACCAACACGTTGCATGGTCAAGGCATCAAAGCCGCGGGACCGCGCATTGTTATTGACGGATACGCCCCCGATGGCACGCCTGAGGCGATCTATGTCAAAGACGCGAAAGGGTTCACATTGTCGGTGCAATGGCATCCAGAATGGCAAGCGGGGATCGACCCTGTGTCGCGGGCTTTGTTCGGGGCCTTTGGCGATGCCGCGCGGGCCTATGCAAGGTCAAAGCGGGCAAAAGCCGACGCTTAAAGACTTTTTTCCATCCGAAAGTTTTCGATCCCGACCCCATTGCGGATCACCATTTGCCGCGCTGTGACATGCCATCCGTGTTTTTCGAAAAATCGTTTGGCCAGATGTGAGGCTTGAGTGTCGATGACCTCTAACCCCAGTTTGCGGGCTTCAGTTTCGCAGTGGGTGTAGAGTTTCAAGGCCGTGCCTTTGCCCATCTCATTTGGCAAGACATAGGCGAAATCTATGTGGCCGTCGTGTCCCATGGTCATAAAGCCAACAATCTTGCCCCACCTGCGCGCACTTATGGCGATGCCTTGTGTCAGCTTATCGGCCCAATCGTCCGGCGCTTTGGCGCGTTTTGGGGCCCATGCCTCTTGTTGCTCTGTCGCATAGAACGCCTGCGTGCCACCGTGTACGGCGCGGTAAAACACGTCGTAGCAAGCATCCGCATCGCGGTGGGTGAGGGGGTTGAGTCTCATAGGGGCAATGTACATGAAATTGCGAAAAAGACATGTAGATATATGCTCCTCTACAAGCTGAGGTGATTTGATCATTCTGGCCGTATGATCAAATCACCACCAAGTGAATGGGCTCAGGCACCCCGTTCGCCCTGTGATGCTTCGTCGAAATGACAACGCACGAGTGCGCGCACTCGGTTAAAGGCGGTGCGGGCGGCTTCACAGGCGCGGGCGTCGTCGTCTGCACCAAGTGTGACACCGTTCAGCGCGTCTTTGAAAGTACGCCAATAGGGGGCGCGCCCCTCTGGTGGTTCTGCAAGATGGCGTGCACCATGGGTTTCCGATAGACCTATTTGTTTCGCGTATTTAAGTAAAAATGCAGCGCCAAGGTTTGAGCCCTCAACAACATAAAGCCATCCAAGCGCCTGCGCTAAATCAATGTTTTCGCTCAAAGGGGGCGTGGCATAGCGCGACAGCGTTACCCCCAAATCAGCGGCATCTTGGATGACAGCGTCCAATCGACCGCGATCCTTGATCACAGGAAAATCCCCTTGCGCGCCGATGAGCGCGCTAGATGTGTACAAAGGCTCGACATCGCGGTGCAGGCCATACTGAATTTGCAGATAAAGGCCATATTTTTCAATGTTTTTAAAGGGGTCACCTGCCATTATGGCTTGATCGACACCTTCGTGAGTTGTGCGTGTGTCTGCGCGCAAACGATCGGATAGGGGCAACAAAGGGTGCATATGGGTCTCTTGGCTTTGGCTGGTTTCGAGTGTCATTGTGTGTCCTGCAATTTGTGGTGTTGTGTCTGTTTGTGGCCGCGAGTTTCAGCTTGGCCGAACTGGGACGGCTTGAATGGCTGGCGTGTGGTTGGTCGCGGGCGTGTTTGGGATCAAGGTCAGGCCAGACAGCTGCAAATAATCTTGCATCGTGCGCACGGACCCAAGACCATAGACGCCGTTCAATCGGCCCGAAATCAACTGAGACAGCCTCGTACGCGCACGGCTGCGCAACTCGGTCCATTTTTCATTTCGTTGGGCCTCAAATTGCGGGTCCCAGTGCAAAGGCGCTTCGCCAGTGCTGCGCTTTTTATACAGGTGATAGAGCGGCACGGCGTTGGGGTGCCAGATATCCCAACCGCTTGTGATTGCGCGGATCGAGATGTTTTGCTCTTCGCCGTGAAAATAGAAAAACGGATCATAGGGCACTTCTTCGACAAAGCTGCCACGTGTGAACACATTGGCCGCAGAGATTTGAAACCCCTGCAAATCGTTCATCTGTTTGCTGTTGTAGCAGGCAAAAGACAGCACTGGATCAGATAGGTGAAGTTCTGACTTTTTGGGCACAAGCTTCAGCGTACAGTCGGTAAACCGCGTGGTTTTGATGGTTTGGGTTTCATCGATTTCAAATGCAAAAGGCCGTGTGGACAAGATCACTTTCGGGTTTTGATTGCGCTGCGCGATGGTTTCCAAAGCGTCAATAAGCGTGACATCCCAGCCTTGATCAAAGCAACTGTGTGAGTCGATTTGAAAAAAATACTCTTCCCCCGCATAAAACGTCATCGCCAAAGAGCGCGCCCAACACGCCCCGCGTGATTGGTGTGGGGGCACATGCAAACTGGCAATCCGCCATGGACCAGCGGGCAAATCAGCCTCGCTTGATGTTTGGCTTTGATCAACAATCCCAAAGCAAAGCCGCTCAGGATGCTGCGCCATTTTGACAGCATTGCGCACGGTGAATATCAGTAAGGGATCGCAAAAACTGGCGATGCTGATGAATATCCTAGGCCGCTTGTTTTGGGGATTTGCATGGGGAATACTGACCATTACTGCGCCCCGCGCACCTGTGTTACGCGGTCTTGGGCTGCGGAAAAGCCTTTCAGGGAAATGGTGAATAAAACGGGCTTTTGGGTTTCAAACGCCTTGGCCGTCATGTTCAAAATTGCTCCGTTTCGCAGGGCTGTGATTTTGTCGTGATCAAAGGCAAGCGACACAGTGCACCCCACAGGCAAGCAGGTTGCAAAGGGCAAAACATCCCAAGCGGGGCCATCATCGACCTGAATTCTGACGCCGTCAGCCAGCTTTAAACCAAAGGGCAGCACCAGCGTTCCAGTGATGTTTTGCGCTGAAATATCACCAAATTCTATGGCCAAAACCAACTGGTTTGTATCTTGTTTGCGTTGCTGTTGGGACAGGGCACAGTGCAGACCGTTTTGATCCGAGGCACAGTTTACGGTCCAATCTTGATAGATTTCATTCAATGAGGACGTACCGTTTGGCAGCGCTTGCATGGTTGAGGTTTGTGCATGTGCCATAGGAATCCCGATCTGAGTCACGAACAAAACCGTGGTCGCTAAAGTTTTAAAAAAGGACGCTTTCATGGGGTCAAATCCTAAAGAAATTGGGCCGACGGCGGGGGCTGTGCGCCATGTGCGGCGAGGCTAAGGTGATGTCTTTTGCGGCGCATGGTTTTACACCGCAAAAGGTCTTTGAGGGCTTAGAACCTTAGATTGAAATGTGCCTTGATGCCGCCTTCGCGCGTGGTTGCACTGTGCTGGCCCACATATGTCAGCCCAAAGGTCGCAGTCGGAGACAGGCTGAAATCAATGCCTGCTTCGATCATGGCGGTGTTTTGCGACATAGGTGCGCCGGACACGGTGAACGCGTCGCCGCCTGTGACAAAGCTTTGCGTTGATTGTAGATCAACATCGCCAAAACTGTGACGCCCGCCGATATCAGCCCGCGCCGTGGCATTCATCCCGCCCAAATTAAACGTGGAAGCCAACCGCACACCAAGTGTGGCAAAGGTGGTATTCAACGTTTCGCTGCCAACATCCAACGCCGCAGCGCCGCCGCTTTCCGTGAAGCCATCGGATTTCAATTGAACATGGGCCACATTGGCATAGGGTTCGACGGCTGCAGTCCCTGCATCGATTTGATATCCCAACTCACCAAACGCTTGCAGTGTTTGCGCGTCATAATCCGCGCTCAACGTTTCATCGAGATAGCTCGTGTAGCGTGAGGTAGAGACACTTGAGGCGCTGTAACTTGCGCCAGAGCGCAGCGTCAGGGCCCCGATTTGTGTCCCCGCATACAGACCAAAGGTGTAGCTGTCTGTTTCAGCGTTGGTGAGTGCTGTGTCGAAGTTGGATTTCCCAATCCCACCCATGACGCCTAAACGCCATGTATCGAGTTGCGTGTCGGCACCGATCACAAGCCCGCTGGTTGATGTTTCAAGTTGCTCGGCGTTCGTGTTTGCTGACACCGTGCCCCAGCTGCCATATGCTTGCGTCCAGACATTCGAAGGGCGCGCTGACAAATCGCCAGACCCTTTGCTGGACACAGTTGTCGGTACTGAGCTGTCCAAAATAAAGCGCAGCCGATCATTGGTCAGCGAGCGGGTGAGGTGGCTGGCATTGACCAACGCCCCTTTGGTTGACGCGTGCAATGCGCCTGACAGTTGGTCAAACGCAAGACGCGCTTCGTCGTAATCAGATGCGTTGGCCACCGCCCACCAAAGCGGATGACTTTCGTCGAGAGATTCCAAAGCTTGAGCTGTTGCGCGTTGGTTTTCTGTGTTTGCCGCAGGGGTAAACACACCCTCTTCGGGGGCTTCGGTTGGCTCTTCAGTGGGGGCTTCGGTTGGCGCTTCTGTGGGGGCCTCGGTTGGTTCTTCTGTGGGCTCCTCTGTCGGTTCTTCGTCGGGGACTTCACCCAAAAGTGCGACAGTCACATAAGCGTTTTGTGCATCGGTTGAGGTCGAATACCGCAAAAATGCGGTTTCTTCTTGGCTCAAAGCGAATTCACCTGCGAGCGCGCCTTGTGCGGTCAAAACGGTATAAACATACCCGTCCCCTGCATAGCTGATACCGTAATTTGCTTGGGTGCCAAGCGAAGAGACTTGCAACAAAGCGCCGTCATTGATGGTCACATCGCCGCCCACCAAAGTTAGATCCACTGTGCGGTTGCCTTTGATATTCACCGTATAGGTTGAACCGCTTTCAAACACCAAATCACCTGCGACAGTCAGCGTGCCAACCGCATCTGCAAGGCCTGGCGCAAGTGTTGCGCCATCAGCAACCGTGACGCCCATGGCGGAATTTGTGTCGGTCGCAGCGGTGCCAACGGTGCCCGTGCCGCCCAATGTGCCACCGTCCACTTGGAAGGTGCCCCCCAGCGCATCGGTGACATATAGCGTGCCGCCTGTGATTGTAGTGTCGCCAAAGAACCCAGAACTGTCGCCTGAGATCGTGGTATCGCCTGATATCTGGCTGATCGTTGCACTGCCGGTGTTGGTCGTCATAGCCGCGTTAAAAGTGGCATCGTCGCTGGTGTGATTGAAAACGATATTCGTTGTGCCAGTGTGCAGGCGCACATCAGAACCTAAATCGATTGATCCTGCTGCCGCGGCATC
Source organism: Pacificibacter marinus (assembly GCF_900109555.1). Taxonomy (GTDB): domain Bacteria; phylum Pseudomonadota; class Alphaproteobacteria; order Rhodobacterales; family Rhodobacteraceae; genus Celeribacter; species Celeribacter marinus_C. The sequence goes on from NZ_FNZV01000005.1 coordinate 145,421, forward strand.
TTCACCGGCTGCAGCGCCTAGGTTTATTGTCGCGATTGCGTTTTCATTTGTGGCGATCCTTGAAATGCCGCCTGATGTGAAAACAGCGCCATCTGACACGGTGAGTGTGCCTGTGCCAGCTTGTGCCAAACGCATCCCGTCGCCAACCGTCATGGTTGTACCTTGACCCGTAACTGTCACGCTGCCTTCTGACCCTGACGTTCCTGGTATTATAATCGGTGAACCATCATCGGGGATGACGACGTCGGGATACACGGCACTTACATATGCAACAATGAATGCGCTAAATGGAGGGCTGATAATCATGTCTTGGGTGCCCGCGCTAGCGCTAATGGTGAGACCATTTTTGGTGGTCACAGACGCCCCATCTGACACAAGTAAAGTGGCGTTTTGGGAGGTGGCGACAGACAGCACGTTTGCACTTAGCGAACTGCCTGCGCCGGTGATTGTTGCTGTGCCGTCCGAATTGGCTGTGCCACTAAGCACGATATTGTGGTCGGATCCACCTGCGGTGCCGCCGTCAGACACCAGCAGCGTTCCTCCTTGTATCCCGACCTTACCGCCGACAGAGGAACCAGCCCCTGAAATGGTGATATCGGCAGTGCCAATGTCGGTGATGCTGCCCACAACACCGCCGTCGGTGACGGTCAACGTGGCAGTCCCGCCGAGCCCCAAAGAGCTAATGGTTTTCAGGTAAGACCCCGCGCCTGAGACGACGACCGTTCCAGTTGAGCCTGCTTGTCTCGCAACTGCGACAGGGGCGTCGACGTTGCCCCCGTCCGTAACGATCAATGTTCCGTCGCCTTCATACCCCAAAAATGTGGTGCCGTATCCTGTGCCCCTGTATTTTGACCCTGCGCCACTGACGGTCAGTGTGCCGCTGGAGCCTGCGTTTTTCCCGATATAGGAATCGGCATAGAGTTCTAGATTGCCGCCATTGGTGATGGTCAGGCCTGCGTCAGGGGCGTCCACGCCCAGTTCCAGCCAGCCTGATGTTGCATTGCGCCCGTCAATCACCACGGTTTCGCCAGTGTCGATGGTCGCAGCATCCGCCGATGTCACGGTTTGCACTGTGCCGGTGGCCCAGTTTTCCCCTGTGAACCAGTCAGATGTGCTCGCCGCCCCTGTCCATGTGTCGGCAGCAACAGGTGCGCCAGATACGACGGCCATGAACAGCGCCAAAGCCACAGGAATTTCAAGACCACATCGTGGCGCACTGAAGACTTCCGTCAGCAAGCGGCGCTTGACTGTATTTTTGGGGCGGCAGGGCGTGTGGAGATTTGCGCGGGGTGTGGCCCCATGCGCATTTGAGATGGTGTTCATCGTTTCGTCCTTTAAATATCTATGCAAAAGATCCGGTCGCTGGACGCATGGCGGGGCCATGCGTCACAAAGCGAGGATCAAAATTCTGCGGTCAGTGCGGCGTAAACAGTGCGGCCCGGTCCAGGCATCGCGACAATGCTGATCGGATCGACGTAGAATTGATCGAACAGATTTTCGACGCGGAAACTTGCGGTGAAGTTTTCGTTGATTTTGTATTCAGCGAATGCATCGACCAGTGTGTAAGGTTCCCAATTCACCTGGGTGATAAACTGCGACATCCCTTGCCCCGTCGCATCGCCATGACCAATGGCGCGTGATCCAAGGTAGGATGCACGTCCGCCGACGATCAGCGCATCATCCATGAGCTTTTGTGTCAGGGTCAGATCAAACGAATACTCTGGCGGGATTTGGTTGGTCGCATAATCTGCGTAGAGAGATTTGTCTTCGCAGGTTGCGCTTGTGCGGCAAAACGCGACTTTGGTGTAATAATTGGCTGCCATTTCCGCACTGAAGCCGCCAAGCAGATAACGGTACGACAATTCCAGCCCCTGAAAATGTGCGCGATCGATGTTGAACACCTGCATGGTCGAAGTTTCACCATCTTCGGCGTCATGCCATTCGCGAGAGAGGTAATCGTCGATTTTCCAGTCAAAGAACCCGAACTTGAGCATGCTGGAATCGCTGGAATGGAACAGACCATCACGGGAAATATTCGCACCAATTTCCCAGTTCTTTGCCAGTTCCGGCTTGATTGACTGGTTGACCGAGACAAAGCTTGCGCTTGTTTCGACAAGGCTAGGCATCCGCTTGGCCTCGGAATAATTCGCGTAGAACTGCGTGCCATGCCAAGGCTCAAGTGTCACTCCGATGCTTGGGCTGTACCCGGAATCGGACATTGACGCATTATAGGCTGTGTCGTCTCTGCCTTCCAACACAGGGCTGTAGGACAGGTTTCGGTCATTCGTTTCAAACTGGGCATACCGCAGTCCCCCATTGATGGTCAGCCAATCCGACGGACGATAGGATAGCGCGACATAGGCGCTGGTCTCTTCCCTCTTTGCATCGCGAAAGGCCACATTTTCTATTTCAGTGGTGTAGGGGCGCTCGTGGACGTCTTCACTTTTGAACGCCAGACCGTAGGTCAGATCAAAAGATGCCGCGCCGATGTCAAAGGCTGATGAGTTGTCGATGTTCAAGCCCCACATCATGGTCTGTGAGCCAACGCGATAGTCAGATGGAAGGCCAAGATCCTCAGGATCAATCACTCCCCAGCGGGGCGGGTTCAGCGTCTCAAGATCGCTGCTCCAAATACCCACCTTGAGATCGATGAGGTCGTTGCCAATCGGATTCCAGCGATATTTCAGTGTATCAGTGCTTAGTTTCGTACCGGTGGTTTCACTCGATTGAACAGCCTGACTGGTGTTGCTCGTGAGGGTCCGTGCAAGGAAATCCCCTGCTTCACTTTCAAAAGACGTGTGGCTCAGTTCAACAGCGTGGCCGTCGCCGAACCGCAAAGTGCCCTTGGCGATGAAAGACTTTGTTTCGAGTTCAGAGTTGAGAACTTCTTCGCCAGCCCGATAATTGGAAACCCCAGCGTTTTCGACGAAATCGTAATAAAGCCCCAGATCGGTGCCGTAGCCACCAATCCATTGCGGAGAAGCTGATGGCCCATTTGTTCCCGCATGGTAATTGCCGCGCTTGCGGTAGGCGTAACCAGTCAGGAAATCTACGTTTTCCGTCTTGACTGCGGCGACGATGCTGCCTGATCCTTGCGCCGGGTCCCACTCATTGGTTCCGCCCATACCGGTTTCGGATTCCGTCGCGGTCCCAACTCCACGCAAAATATTCCTAAACCGATAACCTGACACATCGCCAGCGTTTGGCGAGCTGCTGTTGTTGGCAAGGCTGCCTTTCAGTCTAAGTCCAAAGGTTTCACCGTCTTCGACGATGTCATCAGCGCCCAGGGTGCGCATCGCAACGGTGCCCGCAATACCGCCTGATTTGATATCAGATCCCTTGGAAATATCCACACCACCCAAAAGATCAGGGTCAATGAATGTCCGGTTCGAAATACCCTGATAGCCCTGATAAACCTGCATCGAGTTTTCGGTGCCGTCGATTGTGGTCGCCACGCGACCCATGCCCTGCATCCCGCGGATATTGACGTCAATCGCGCCAGCCCCGTTGCGGGCCTCGCCTGACATAACTCCAGGGGTGCCACGGAACATATCTGCGGGGCTTGAACCGCGGAACCGTTCGATATCGGTTTGAGAAATATAGGCAACGGCACCGGGAGTGTCATAGATAGCATCCTCGCCGCCCGTGTCAGAAATCGCGATGGGGTCTAAAAGAATGCCGTCCCAATCGCCGCTTTCAAGGACTACTGCATTGATGCGCACGGTGCTTGCGTTGGGGAAGCTATAGCTGATGCCTGTGCCTGCCAGCAGCCGATTGAACGCCGTGTTCGCCGAATAAACGCCAGACAGCGCCATGCTTTGCTTGCCAGCCACAACATCTGAAGCCACCACAAGGCGCAGCCCTAGTGCGTCGGCCAACCGTGTCAGTGCCGACCCCAAGCTTTGTGCAGGAATATCTAGGGCGATTTGATCTGCTTGTTGTGCCAAAGCTGCATGCTGTGCGCCATCTTGGGCAACAGCGAACGATGCGACAGTGCAGAGCAACAGAGCGCGCAGCGCCTGCGTTTGTTTTGAATTCTTGGTCATGTGTCCCAGCCTGGTTAAAATTTTCTGTGTGGCTGGCTGGGTCGCAATCGATCTGGCTCGTCCTGTATTATAAGGACGAAGTGAAACGCCCAAACTTGCAGTCGATTTCGAAAAAAAAGTCTGCTTTTTTATACTGTATTGTTTTTGTTATGTTTTAGGCTTTGCGGATCACGGCAAGCATTGGCATTCGAGTGACGCGTAGACCCAAAGAGACTGCGATGTCGTCAAGAATAGCTTCGGGATCAGCGAGATCAAACACGCCGCTCAGTCGCATTTGGGAAAGCTGCTGTCCCATCACCACAACGCGTCCACCACGATACCGTTCTAATTCCACCGTTAGATCAGCCAAGCTGCGATCATTGAAGATTAGTTTTCCTCTGCGCCATGCACTGCGCGCTTGTGCATCTATGCTGGCAATGCGGTGCTCAGATTGTCCTATCTTGATCTGCAAAAGCTGGTTGGCTGTCAGTGTGGTTTTGGCGTTTGCCCCAATAACATTGACCGCGCCGCGCAGCACGGCGACGTTCAAAGTGTCGTCATGGCGTTCCACATCTAAAACGGCATGTGCGCTTTGAATTTCATGGGGCCCGACCTTTATGGCAAACGGCGAGGGGCCTTGCGGATTTATATCAAACAGGGCTTGTCCGCGGTATAGCGTCGCCCCGCGAGTGGCACCTTTTGCGTGGCCGGACAAAGCCGTTTGTGCGTTCATCGCCACGTGCGTGCCATCTGTCAGCGTCAAGTCGCGGCGCTCGGCGGCGGTTGTTTGATAATCCGCCAACAAATGTGGCCCTAAGATTTGAAATTGATTTAGTCCGCCAGCCGCGATCAACGCCGCACCGCCGCCCAGCACAGCCCGCCGTGTCATCCGTTTGTTTCGGTTGCTCTTGCCCCAAGCACTGCCGGCCGGACCAAGCCCTTGCCACAAGCTTTCGGCATCTTGGGCAGCTATGTCATGCGCAGGACTTTGCGCGCGCCACTGCGCCCATGCGCGGTGATCTTCGGGCAGGGCAGCCCCGGAATTCAGCCGTATAATCCAATCCAGCGCCTGATCGCTCAGCGTATCTGATGTATTGGCGTTCATATTCAGTGTCTCTTGATCAATGTGGTGTGACATAAAAAAATCCCCCCATATAAGAGAGACGAAAACCGCAGCCCGTTCTTGCACCCATTGGGCTGTATTTTTCTAAGAATTTTCACGCATGTAATCCCGACAATGCCGCAACGCCTGAGCCATATATTTTGCAACCATGCTTTCAGAAATACCCAAAGCAGCCGCAATTTCTCGGTGACTCAGGCCCGCGCTGCGGTTCATCAAAAGCACCTTACGGGCTTTGTCAGACAGGCCTAACAAAGCTCGCACCAGTTGCTTTAAATCCTCGCGGGCCAGCAAAACTGCTTCGGTTGAGGGGGCGTTGTCGATGAGTTCCTCAAGATTGACATCTTTATAGGTCATACGGTCGCTGTGCCGTTTTTCCTTGCGGATCAGATCAATCGCTATGTTGCCGGCGATGCTCAACAGATAGGCCTGAGGATTGGCGATCGTGGTGTTTGCTGGTTTCATGCCGTCCAAGCGCAGCCATGTTTCTTGCATGGCTTCATCAGCAAGATCATGTGACCCAAGTCGACGCACCAAACGCGCGCGCATGTTATGCCAATGGTCCAAATAGGACGTCAATAAGATGTCTTTTCGACTGTCACAGAACACTTTTCAGAGCCTTTTCGTGCAATCCATTTTGATTGGATGCCGCGGTGTGAGATGAGTTTTGAGCAAAACAGAGCCACATGCGGCTGTCTTCACCAGTCGCAATGTCCACAATTTCATCTGCGCCAAGGGAATTCAACCCTTAATCCGACAAAAATACTATGAATTGGGACGCAGGTGATAGCGGCCTCTTTTATGGTGCGCGCGAGGGCATATTTATCCGATTTTTTAAACTGATATGTTAGTTTGGTCTTCCTTTCTGTCAATGATGCTCTAAGGTGCGATCAAGATCTAAGACCTTTTTGGAAAGACTAAGGTTAAAGATGCGGGGAGGACGCGGGCAAACAGGCCATTATTACGGTGCGTGATGGCATATTGCTATTGCACAGCACGCGTAACATTGGCTCAATGCAGCGATAAATGAACGTATCATTCTAGAGGTGGAATGTTAGCGCAATAATGTTGCGCTTGTGTTGTGTTCTGCTAGGACTGACGCGACGTCAAAATTTTGACTGGGGAAAAGAGGAAAAATTCGTGAAGATCGGTGTTCCTAAGGAATTATTTGAAGGTGAAGCGCGGGTTGCGCTGACACCTGACAGTGCAAAGCAGCTGCAAAAGCTTGGCTATGACTGTGTGATTGAAACTGGTGCAGGCACGTTGGCTGGCTTTGCAGACAAAGATTATAAAGAGGCCGGTGTTGAGGTGGTGAAAACCGCAGCAGCATTGTGGAAAGCCGCTGAAATCGTTGCCAAAGTCCGTCAGCCCAATGAGGCTGAACTCAAACGTTTGACCAAAGGTAAGACGCTTATTTCCTTCTTTAATCCCGCGGCAAATGACGCAGGGATGGAAGCAGCGAAAGCCAAAGGCGCAAACGTGATTGCCATGGAAATGGTGCCACGTATTTCGCGCGCGCAAAAAATGGATGCTTTGTCATCCATGGCCAATATCGCGGGCTACCGCGCTGTGATTGAAGCGTCCAATAACTTTGGTCGGTTCTTTACAGGTCAAATTACGGCTGCGGGTAAAGTGCCCCCAGCCAAGGTTTTGGTTGTGGGCGCTGGTGTGGCGGGTTTGGCCGCAATTGGCACTTCCACATCGCTTGGCGCGATCACATACGCGTTTGACGTGCGCCCAGAAGTGGCAGAGCAAGTCGAATCTATGGGCGCTGAATTTGTCTACCTTGACTTTGAGGAAGAACAGGCAGATGGCGCGGCAACTGGCGGGTACGCCGCAGTGTCCAGCCCAGAATTCCGCGAAGCTCAACTTGCAAAATTCCTAGAATTGGCCCCTGAGGTAGATATCGTTATCACCACAGCGCTTATTCCAAACCGTGAAGCACCCGAACTTTGGACCGCTGAAATGGTTGCGGCTATGAAGCCCGGGTCTGTGATCGTGGATCTCGCGGCGGAAAAAGGCGGCAACTGCAAGTTGACCGTGATGGACGAGAAAATCGTCACAGAAAACGGTGTAACCATCGTGGGTTACACTGATTTTCCATCGCGTATGGCCTCACAAGCGTCCACGCTTTATTCCACCAACATCCGTCACATGTTGACTGATCTGACGCCAGACAAAGACGGACAGATCAATCACAACATGGAAGACGATGTGATCCGTGGTGCGACTGTGACATTCGAAGGCGAGATCACTTTTCCGCCACCTCCGCCAAAAATCAAAGCGATCGCGGCCAAGCCCAAAGAAGTTGTGCCTGAGCTGACACCTGAGGAAAAACGCGCCGCCGAAAAGGCTACATTCAAAGCGCAAACCAAACAACAGGTCACATTGTTGGCCGTGGGTGGTGCGTTGCTTTTGGCTGTTGGTCTTGTGGCCCCAGCCAGCTTTATGCAGCACTTTATCGTGTTCGTTTTGTCCGTGTTCATCGGTTTCCAAGTCATCTGGGGCGTTGCACATTCATTGCACACACCGCTTATGGCTGTGACCAACGCGATCTCTTCGATCATTATTCTCGGCGCATTGATGCAAATCGGCTCTGGATCGTTCCTTGTGATCTTGCTCGCCTCTGTGTCGGTCTTCATGGCTGGCATCAATATCTTTGGCGGCTTCCTCGTCACACGGCGCATGCTTGCCATGTTCCAGAAATCTTAAGGAGTATAGGATTATGGAATTCGGATTTACGACAGCGGCCTATGTGGTCGCGGCAGTCCTCTTCATCCTCTCTTTGGGTGGTTTGTCAGGGCAAGAAAGTGCGAAACGCGCTGTATGGTACGGCATCGTTGGCATGGCTTTGGCTGTGTTTGCGACGCTGGTTGGACCGGGCGCTGGCCTTTGGTTCTTGTCGCTTGTTTTGATCGCAGGCGGTGGCGCGATTGGCTATTTGGTTGCTACACGCGTTCAAATGACTGAAATGCCACAACTTGTTGCGGCGATGCATTCATTGGTCGGGCTCGCCGCTGTGTTTGTGGGCTTGATTGCGCATATCGAACTTGGTCGCGTTATGGGCATGGATCATGCCACGCGCGCCACTCTGGACGGTTTCGCGGGACTTTTGGCGCATAAATCAGGTGTTGAGATCAACATCCTGCGCGTTGAATTGTTCTTGGGCGTCTTTATCGGTGCCGTGACATTTACCGGTTCTGTTGTGGCTTACGGCAAACTTGCGGGCAAACTGTCCTCAAACGCCAATAAGCTGCCCGGTGGTCATATGCTCAATGCGGGTGCTGCGGCGCTCTCAGTGATCTGCTTGATCTGGTACTTTAACACAGGTGGGTTCTTGCCGCTGTTCATCATGACGTTGGCAGCGTTGTTCATCGGCTACCACTTGATCATGGGCATCGGCGGCGCGGATATGCCGGTGGTTGTTTCCATGCTCAATTCCTACTCAGGCTGGGCAGCTGCGGCGATTGGTTTCTCTCTCGGGAACGACCTTTTGATCGTAGTCGGCGCACTTGTAGGCTCGTCTGGGGCGATCTTGTCTTACATCATGTGTAAGGCGATGAACCGCTCTTTCGTGTCTGTGATCTTGGGCGGCTTTGGCGGCACAACAGGTCCACAGATGGAAGTCGAAGGCGAACAGATTGCCATCGATGCAGACGGCGTTGCGTCGGCTTTGAATGAAGCTGACTCTGTGATCATCGTGCCGGGGTACGGCATGGCGGTGGCACAGGCCCAAGCGGCTGTGTCAGAATTGACCAACAAACTGCGCGCCAAAGGCAAAAACGTGCGTTTCGCCATTCACCCCGTTGCGGGGCGTTTGCCGGGTCACATGAACGTTTTGCTGGCAGAAGCCAAAGTGCCTTATGACATCGTGATGGAAATGGATGAGATCAACGAGGACTTCCCAACAACGGACGTTGTTATCGTGATCGGGTCCAACGACATCGTGAACCCAGCGGCACAAGAAGATCCAAACTCACCCATCGCAGGCATGCCTGTTTTAGAAGTGTGGAAAGCCAAGCAAGTGTTCGTATCCAAACGTGGTCAGGGCACTGGTTATTCCGGTATCGAAAATCCACTGTTCTACAAAGAAAACACACGCATGTTCTACGGCGATGCCAAGGACTCTGTGAACGCTTTGTTGCCAAAGATCGACTGATCTTTAAACACGGCAAAACATACGAAAAGGGCGGCCCGAACAGGTTGCCCTTTTTGCGTTCAAAGATGCAGGTTGGGGCAAACCCAATCCCTCGCACATGTGAATATCATCCCAGCATAGGATTGAGACAGACGTGACCGTTTCAGCGTTCTGATGAGGAGGGTGCGTTGTGTTGTGATCTTGTCAGTAGACCAAAGTATACCTTGGTATTCAGCTAAGACATTGATATGCGGCGATTTATACAATGGTTTTCTTGAGGTCTAGGTTCTACGATTGTTTGGAACTCAATCACACGAGATGCGCCATGGCCCCGTTAATTGATCATCCCCGCCGCTATGAGCTGGCAAATGAGCTGCATGCGCGGCCGTTTCCTCGACTGACGTCTCCTGCATCTGCGGCCTATTTGGCTATTCGCGCGGCGGGTGATGCCGCGCGGCGTGACCGCGATTTGGACCGTGCGCATCTGATTGCTTTGCTGGACAGGTTTGGCGCGCCACACCCCGCACCGAATGCGACGCATTACATGGGCGACATCGGGAAATATCATCTCAAATGGGAAAGCCATACGGAATTCGTGACCTACACGCTTTTCACCGAAGGCATATCCGAGGCGCATTTCGATGATGGAAGTTTTGATTTGTTCCCGCCGGATTGGTTGGACACGGCACCGGGGCAGCGGATGTCTTCCGCCTTGCTGCGCATTGAACCGCTGCAATCTGACAGTTGGGCCAACACCTGTTTGGATGACTGGTTCGAGCGTGAAAGCCTTGCTGTGGCTCATGTGTTGGATGGCCAAATGGTTGTCGCATCCGATTTTCGTATTGACACGGATGGGCACATTCGTTTTGCGATGTTCACACGCCCCAACTGTGGCGCGCAGCGGATAGGGCGCGTGTTGCAACGCCTGTGCGAGATTGAAACCTATAAAACCATGTCGATGCTGGGCCTTGTGCAAGCGCGACGTGCCACGCGCGACATGGCCGATATGGAGCTTGAGTTGGTGAGCTTGATGGATGATATGGCGCTTAAAGACACAGGATCGGCAGACGCGATGCTGGGCGATATCTTAAGTCTGTCAACACGTATTGAACGTCTTGTGGCGCAAACCAATTTTCGCTTTGGCGCAACGGGGGCATACGCCGCTCTTGTCGAACAGCGGATCAATGTGCTGTACGAAGAGCGCTTCATGGGGCGGCAAATGTTTTCGGAATTTATGATGCGCCGATTTGATCCGGCGATGCGCACAGTCAGCGCTGCGAAACGTCAGTTGGAAAGCTTGGCTGACCGTGCTGAACGGGCTGCCAATTTACTGCGCACCAAAGTGGATGTAGACCGCCAAGCGCAAAATCAAGCGTTGCTCGCATCCATGGATAGGCGCGCGGATTTGCAATTGCAGCTACAACAAACGGTCGAAGGGCTGTCTGTCGTTGCCATCAGTTATTATGCCGTGAGCCTTGCGGGCTATGCTGTTTATCCGTTGTTAAAGCCCCTTGGGATCAGCAAGGGGCTTGCACTGGCAGGGCTTACGCCGTTGGTTGTGGGCTTTGTGTGGTGTGCTTTGCGCCGTTTGAAGGCAGCCCATCACGCAAAAGGCGCGCTGTCACAGTCCCGCCAACCGCGATAGATCCAATCGCGATAATCGCAGCAATCGACAGGGTTGGAATGCCTGACAGACCTGCGCCCATGGTGCAGCCGCCAGCCAAAACGCCGCCGACCCCCATCAACGCAGCGCCAGCCAAATAGCGCCCCGTTTGGCGTGGGCTTTCAAAGCTTTGCCATTGGAACCGACCAAACAAAACCGACAACACCAAAGCGCCAGCAAACACACCGCCCAATAGACCAACGCCAAACCCGGCAGGGATGGACGATGAGGCTATGCCCCAAAACAACGTTTCAGCGGCAGGGGATGTGAACGACAGGCTTTCCAAGGCGATCGGATCAAATTCGTCGAACAATACATAGCCCGTGCCGACCCAAGCGGCAGGCACCAAAGCGCCAATCAAAGCGCCAAGTATCAAGTCACGTGTGCGGGCCCCTGAACGCAGTGCAATGGCAAGGGCCGCGATGGTGATCAAGGCTGTCCAGATGAGCGGATTTCCCGGCAGAGCAGCGTTTTCAAGTGGTACGGTCACAGCGCCAAGTGTGGTGCGCACAGGGGCCAAAACCCCTTTGAGAGTCGCATGCGCGACAAAGGCAAAAGCCAAAAGCACGATCAAAGCGCGCAGATTGCCTGTGCCCGCCAAAACTGTCAGGCGCGACACGCATCCGCGCGTCAAAACCATGCCTGCACCAAACGCCAACCCGCCAAGGGTGATGGCCAACCATGGCAAATCTGATGCGAAAAAGCGGTGGTCTTCAAAGGAAATCAGGTCTTGGGCAACCGCGAATTGCGTGCCGATGACAGCCACAGCCAAGGCTGCGAACCACACACCTGCCGCCGAACGGCGCTCTGAGCGTGGCCCTGCCACGATGCGGCGAAAACAAAAGCGCGACACCTCGGCCAAAGCGCCAAAAATCAATCCGATCACAAGGCCCAAAATGAGAGAGGCCTCGCGCGGGGCTATGTCTAATCCAAGCTGTTCGTACATTTGGTGGCTCCTGCGGCGTGTGCGTTGTGTGGTCCGTCTCGGACCTTTTGCCCTCTTTGACAGATAGATTTAGGTTTGTGAATATAGCTGCATATGGACTTTGTTTGCCCTGTGGCCTTTGAGGCGAACATCTGTTCTTTGAAACCTGCGTGTTGGCGGACACAGCCAAGGGGGGGGGCGCGTGTGCGCCTGCGTCGTTCTTAAATTCACATCTGCATATATATCGTGCAAACGCAGCCTGATTTACACGGTGCCCTTGCACTTTTACGGCAAAATCGTATTGCTGTTGTAAACATTGCCACTCGGAGTTTCCCATGCCTGTCAAAAACCGCCTTGCAGATATGCAGCCTCAAATCGCTGAATGGCGTCAGGATATTCATGCTCACCCAGAGCTGATGTTTGCGGTCCACCGCACGGCTAAAAAGGTCGCGGACCTGCTGCATGAATTTGGCTGTGATGAGGTGGTTGAGGGCATTGGCCGCACGGGTGTTGTGGGGGTTATAAAAGGTCGCCAATCTGCATCGGGGCGGACCGTTGGCTTGCGGGCTGATATGGACGCTTTGCCCATTTTGGAAGAAACTGGCGTGGAGTACGCGTCAACCAACGCGGGCGTTATGCACGCTTGTGGTCATGATGGGCACACTTCAATGTTGCTTGGGGCCGCGCAATATCTATGCGAAACCCGCAATTTTGATGGCACCTGCGTGGTGATTTTCCAGCCTGCGGAAGAGGGCGAAGGCGGCGGACGCGAAATGTGTGCGGATGGCCTGATGACGCGTTGGAGCATTGATGAAGTCTACGGCATGCACAATTGGCCAGGTTTGCCTTTGGGCCAGTTTTCCATACGCCCAGGCCCGTTTTTTGCCGCCACAGATGAATTCAATATCACGGTGACGGGCAAAGGTGGCCATGCTGCCAAACCGCATGACGCAATCGACAGCACTGTGGTCGCATCGCATTTGGTGATCGCATTGCAAACCATCGCAGCGCGCAATGTGGACCCGACCGAACAAGTCGTGGTCTCTGTCACATCGTTTGAAACATCCAGCAAAGCGCATAATGTTTTGCCCGCATCTGTTGAATTGCGTGGCACTGTGCGCAGCTTGGACAAAGACGTGCGCTTGCAAGCCGAAGAGCGCGTCAAAGCCATCTCTTTGGGCATCGGCGCAACCTTTGGCGCAGACATTACAGTCAATTACAGGCTTGGTTATCCAGTGATGGTGAACCACGACCGCGAAACCCAATTCGCGATTGATGCTGCCACTAAAGTTGCGGGCAGTTGTGATGACGCCCCTTTGATTATGGGTGGTGAAGATTTCGCATACATGCTTGAAGAACGCCCCGGTGCTTATATTCTCGTGGGCAACGGTGATAGCGCCCCTGTGCATCACCCGAAATTCAACTTTAACGACGAAATCCTACCTATAGGCGCATCATGGTTTGCCGAAATGGTTGAGAGTCGCTTGCCCGCTGTCTAGAGTGCTGCGTTAACGCCTTCATATTGAAAGGGATGCTATGTCTGTCATCGCCATCATTCTTATCGCCGCTGTCGCTGTGCTGCATGCCTATATTCTCTATCTTGAGATGTTTGCATGGGAAGACAAACGCACCCGCAACATCTTTGGCACCACCAAAGAATTCGCGACCTCGACCAAAAGTCTTGCTGCGAACCAAGGGCTATATAATGGCTTTATTGCTGCTGGGTTGTTTTGGGGGTTGTTCGCAGGCAAAGCCGATGTTGTGATCTTCTTTTTGCTCTGCGTGTGTGTAGCGGGTATTTACGGCGCACTCACCGTGACCAAAAAAATCATTTTTACCCAAGGTCTTCCAGCGTTTTTGGCACTTTTGGCCGTGGTGCTATTGTAGGGTTTTTAACGCTTTTGTCGCGGGGCGCAGCGAACGGCAGGTTGAGACCGCATTTCCCAAACGTTTGGACTGCCGTGAACGACGGCTATCGCGGGGAAACCAATGACTGCAAAACCAGAAACAGACTTGAAGGCAGTTTTTGGTGGCGGCCATCGAGGTGGGTGGTGCATATTCCAAAAGAAAAGGCGTTGAACAAAATAAACGACCGCAGAGCGGATATAATGGTCAATGACCATATTTCCAAATCGAACTGAAGAGAACCAATAATGCTCATTAAAGTCGGCGATGATCGCACCTCAAACATTGATCTGGTTCTGGCAGGTCTGCTGTCTTCAATGGCGGGAGCGCTCAATGCCGTAGGTTTTTTAATTGCCGGATCGTTTACTGCAAATATGACGGGCAACATTTCCGCGTCTGCTGATCATCTCGCAAATGGCGCGATCCTCACCTCACTTTCCTTTATGGGGCTGGTCGTTGCGTTTGTCTTTGGGGCGAGCATAGCGGCCCTTGTTATTCAAGCTGGCGAAAGAAGACATGTCCGTTCTATCTATGCTCTGGCGATCACCGCCGAGGCCCTCATACTCCTGCTATTGGGGGTGGCTCTTGCCCTGTCATCTGCCAATGCGCACGAGACATTTATGGTCATCGTCCTAAGCTTTGTTATGGGGCTTCAAAATGCAGTTACGACGATGATATCGCGGGCGCGGGTTCGCACGACCCATGTGTCAGGAATGGCAACCGATATCGGAATTGAGTTGGCGGCATTGGTCGGGGATGATCGGTCGCGGCACGACGCGGTTCCTAAGCTCAAGCTACACAGTTTAACCCTCGCCAGCTTTGCCATGGGGGGAGTCCTTGGCGCGCTTTTATTTCACCTTGTTGGAAGCTGGCTATTCGTGGGCGCGGCAGCCGTGTTGCTCCTTATCGCCGTTCCCGAAGCCCTCCGCGCTCACCGTTCCTGAGATCATCAGCGCAGCTAGTCCTATCAAGTCTAAAGGTCACTGTGCCCGGCAGACCGAACATTTCATATCGAAAAGATATCACCCACCCGTATGCGACATGTGGCGTGACACTTGCCCATCGGCTTTTTGCCGCGAATAATCGAAATCATGGCCTTTGGGCTTGCGTGAAATGGCATTCTCAATCGCTTTGACCAGCGGAGCATCAGTGTCTGAGTTGCGCATAATATCACGCAAGCTCGCATTGTCTTCTTGGCCCAAACACATGAACAAATCACCCGTACAGGTCATGCGCACGCGGTTGCAGCTTTCGCAGAAATTATGGGTGAGAGGCGTGATGAAACCGATCTTTTGGCCCGTTTCCTCTAGGCGCTCATAGCGGGCAGGGCCGCCTGTGCGCTCTGTCAACTCAGTCAGCGTGTAACGCGTGGCCAAATGCGCGCGCAGCTCTTGTAGCGACCAATATTGCCCTACGCGATCTTCACCACCCAAATCGCCCATGGGCATCACTTCGATAAAGGTCAGGTCCATATCTTGGTCAGCGCACCATGCGGCCAGATCGAACACTTCGTCTTCGTTAAAGCCTTTGAGTGCCACAGTATTTATCTTGACCCGCAGACCAGCTTTACGCGCAGCATCGATCCCGCGCAGCACTTGATCAAGACGTCCCCACCGGGTCACGCGGGCGAATTTATCGGCGTCCAGCGTGTCCAGTGAAACATTGATCCGCCGTACACCGACCGCATAAAGATCATCGGCAAAGCGTTCCAGTTGCGATCCGTTTGTGGTTAGCGTCAGTTCTTGCAACGCGCCGCTATCCAAATGCCGTGTCATCCCGTCAAAAAACGTCATGATCCCACGTCGCACCAAAGGTTCGCCGCCCGTGATCCGCAGTTTGTTGATGCCAAGCCCAATAAACGTCGAACACATACGGTCCAACTCTTCGAGTGTCAGCAGTTCTTTTTTCGGTAAAAAGGTCATGTTTTCGGCCATGCAATAGACACAGCGAAAATCACATCTATCCGTCACAGAAACGCGCAAGTAATTGATTTCACGTGCGAACGGGTCAATCAAACGCGGCGCCGAGTTTTGGCGGTCGGTCTGTGCAAAAATGGGTGTGCCTAGGGTCATGTGTAAACACTAAGGCGCTCAACCCTAAGAGCCAAGCGCCTTTGATCGTTCTCGCGCAAACGTGCGTTTATTCTTCTTCGTCTTGCTGAATAATGTCGCCATCCGTATCAAGATCATCATCGCTTTGCGGACCACGGTGAATGGCGCGCGCACGCTTGAAATCATGTTTGGACAAGGACCGCAGCCAAGACTGCGCTGTGCGGTGCACATCTTTGCTTTCATCGGCCAAAGCTTCGGGCAGCCAATCGCAAATACGATCCAATGCGATCTGTTCGCGCTCGGACGGATGCGAAGATTTTGCCAAAAACTCAGTGATTCCCAAAGCGGCACGACGTTGTAAAGACGACTCGTGGCGCATCAATTTGTACACTTTGTTCATCCGCGATGTGTCTGCTGCCAGACGACGCTGACATGCTGCGCAAAGTGCGTCAACTTCGGCCCAATTGTCAGCTTGTGCCAGCCAATCGGTGAGATGTGCCCAGACCTCTTGGTCGTCTTTGATACGGGCTTGGGTCAGCAGCTTTGCGGCCATCAAACGGGCGTCGTGAATGTCCGAAGCCCATAAAGACTCAGCCAATTCAAGGCGTTGTGGGAAGCCCACTTCTTTGCGCCATGCGCGCGCCATTTCTTCCAGACGACCAGGTGCAATACCGATATAGTCCCCTGAAGCACCAAAATGTGCTTTGAGTTTCGTGACGCGGGCTTCATCTGCCTCGGCGTGGAGCGCGGTCAGCGCGTTTTCAGGGGTCATGTGTTCATCTTTCCTAACAGTCCCGCTTTGATCGCGGGCCATTCAGCTGCCGTGATCGAATACACGGCTGTATCACGAATTGTACCATTTGCCATCACCATATGCGACCGCAAGATTCCATCAAGTTGTGCGCCCAAGCGTTCAATCGCCCGGCGGCTTTGAGTATTCAGCCTGTGCGTGCGGAATTCGACGGCGATGCAGCCCAAAACGTCAAAGGCGTGGTCGAGCAAAAGCAGTTTGGCTTCAGTGTTTAAATGCGAACGCTGAACATCTTTGGAAATCCAAGTGGACCCAATTTCAACACGCTTTTGCACAGGATCTACATTCATATAGGTGGTCATACCCACAGCGCGCCCATCGGGTGTGCAGATCGTGAAAGGCGTCATTTTTCCATCGATTTGCAACGCCAAACGGCGGTCGATTTCTTGCGTCATGCCCTCTGGCGATGGGATGCTTGTGTACCAAAGTGTGTGCAGGTCACCGACGCAATCGGCCAGACCTGCGCTGTGAGATGCCTCAAGCGGAACCAAGTGAACGTGATCACCTTTGAGAGAAACGGGGGCAGGCCAACTCATGATCTTTGTCCTATTCAACAGTGACAGATTTCGCCAAATTGCGCGGCTGATCCACATCTGTGCCTTTTGCAACGGCGGTGTGATAAGCCAAAAGTTGCGCTGGCACGGCGTATAGGATCGGGGCCAAAGCATCGGGCACGGTGGGCATTTGAATGGTCTGCCAAACACCGTCACCAGCCTCTTTCAACCCCTGTTCGTCTGAGATCAAAAGCACCTTACCGCCACGCGCCATGACCTCTTGCATGTTGGACACTGTTTTCTCAAACAGCTTGTCACGCGGGGCCAAAACGATGATCGGCGTGTTCTGATCGACTAGGGCGATCGGGCCATGCTTTAGCTCGCCAGATGCGTAACCTTCTGCGTGTATGTAGCTGATTTCTTTTAGTTTCAACGCGCCTTCAAGCGCCAGTGGATACATCGCGCCACGGCCCAAAAATAGCACATCACTCGATTCCGCAAGCAAGGCAGAGACATCAGAAATCGCACTTGATTGATCTAAGGCGAGATTCAAAAGTCCTGGCAGACTGCGCAATGCCGACAGCTGTGTTTTGATCTCATCCTCCGACAATACACCACGATCCTGTGCGGCTTTCAGCGCGAGCATCAACAGCACAGTCAACTGGCATGAAAACGCTTTCGTCGAGGCCACACCCACTTCAACGCCTGCCAAAATCGGCAAGGACATATCGCTTTCACGCGCCATTGAGCTCTCGGACGAATTGGTCACTGTGATGATGGTTTCGGCTTTGCCTGCAGTATAGCGCAGCGCTGCCAAAGTGTCGGCGGTCTCACCCGATTGGCTGACATAAATCGCCAAAGTGCGTGGGCTGATCGGCGCTTCACGGTAACGAAATTCAGATGCGATATCGACCTCTACAGGGACTTTGGCTATCTGTTCGAACCAATATTTCGCTGTGAAACAGGCGTAGAACGCCGTGCCACAAGCGACCATGACGATGCGGTCATATTTGGTGAAATCAATGCCTGGTTCAGGCAAAATAAGAGAGGCACCATCAGCTGACATGTAGTAATTCAGCGCCTCGGAAATCACCGTGGGTTGTTCAAATATCTCTTTGGACATGTAGTGTTTGTGCCCGGCTTTTTCGATCCGCGTCGCGTCGATTTTGATTTCACGGCGGGTGCGTTGCACCTGTGCGCCGCTCTCGTCAAAAATCTCAACTGATGTGCGGGTGAGAATAGCACGGTCGCCTTCTTCCAGATAGGTCACTTGATCTGTCATGGGGGCCAAAGCGATGGCATCAGAGCCGACAAACATTTCGCCGTCGCCGTGCCCAATGGCCAGCGGAGAGCCTTTGCGGGCTGCGATCAAAAGATCATCTTGGCCGTCGAACAAGAAACACAAAGCGAAAGCACCTGTAAGCGCATCAATCGTCGCGTTCGCCGCGTCTACAGGCGATTTTCCTGCATCTACAAAGCTTTGCGCCAGAAGTGCGACGGTTTCAGTGTCGGTTTCGGTGACGAATTTATAGCCTTTGGTGGCCAACATTTCGCGTAACTCGCGAAAATTTTCAACGATACCATTGTGCACAACCGCGACAGGACCAGCCTTGTGCGGGTGCGCATTGATCACAGTTGGCGCGCCGTGGGTGGCCCAACGGGTGTGGCCGATGCCAGATTTACCTGCCAGTGGATTGTGCACCAATTCGTCAGACAGATTGACCAGTTTGCCAACCGCACGACGACGATCCAACACGCCATTGTTGACAGTCGCGATGCCAGCGCTGTCATAACCGCGATATTCAAGTCGTTTGAGGGCTTCAACCAAAATGGGCGCAACTTCGTGCTTGCCCAAGACCCCTACAATACCACACATATTATTGACCTTTCGCGGCGTTTTTCGCCTTGAGCGCGCGTAATTTTAAGAAAAGTTTGACTGCCAGCATCGGTTTATTGACTTGTTTGGCGCGCCCGATCGCGAGCGCGCCATTTGGCACATCCGTGGTGATCACAGATCCGCTGGCTGTCATCGCCTCAATCCCCACATTCACAGGCGCGACCAGCATGGTGTTCGAGCCGATAAAGGCGTCACGGCCCACAGTTGTACGGTGTTTGAACACGCCGTCATAGTTGCAGGTGATCGTGCCCGCGCCGATGTTCGCACCATCGCCGATGTCCGCGTCGCCAATATAGGTGAGGTGGCCGACTTTGGTGCCTTCACCGATTTGCGCGTTTTTAATCTCAACGAAATTGCCGACATGGGCGTTGTTGGCCAGCTCAGCCCCGGGGCGTAGGCGGGCAAATGGCCCAGCATCTGCGCCGGTGGAGACATGACAGCCCTCAAGATGGCTGAACGATTTGATCCGTGCGCCGCTTTCAATCGTCACGTTTGGGCCAAAGACCACGTTGGGGTCGATGATCGCATCACGGCCAATATAAGTGTCGAGTGATAAAAACACGGTTTCAGGCGCGACAAGCGTCACGCCGTTTTCTAGCATTTCTGCGCGTTTGGCGTTTTGGAATAAAGCCTCAGCGCGGGCCAATTCTGTGCGGGTGTTGACGCCTAAGGTTTCGGATTCATCACAAGACACGGATGTCGCGGTCAGGCCAGAGGCCCAAGCGATCTCAACCACATCAGGCAGGTAGTATTCGCCCGCAGCATTGTCATTGCCCACACGAGACAACAGATCAAACAGGGTTTTAGAATCTGCACACAGCACACCGGAATTGCATAGGGTGATGGCGCGCTCGGCCTCGGTGGCGTCTTTGAATTCCACGATACGAGAAAGTTTATCGCCATCCATCACCAAGCGACCGTAGCGGCCAGCGTCGGCGGCCTCAAACCCAAGTACCACAACATCGTGTTGGGCACGCGCGGTTTGCATGGCTTCTAGGGTTTCAGCAGAAATAAAGGGCGTGTCACCATAGAGCACAAAGGCATCGCCTTCAAAATCGTGCAGCGCGTCTTTGGCCTGCAACACCGCATGGGCGGTGCCGAGTTGTTCTGTTTGGGTCGCGATCACGATATCTTCGTCAATGGCTTGCGCTGCAGCTGCAACTTGGTCGCCGCCATGACCGACAACAACGACCGTGCGCTCGGGGGCTAAAGCGCCACCTGCGTGTAAGCCATGGGCAAACATAGGCGCATTTCCGATGTGGTGCAGAACTTTCGGCAGGTCCGAATTCATCCGCGACCCTTGCCCTGCGGCAAGTAAAATGAGGGCTGTGGTCATGTGTTCGTCCCAATCTGCTCTTTTCTTTATCTTTACGTCGTTTTACCCATGTCGCAAAGCATCGCAAGGGGCGGGGCTTCACATATTTTAACCATCGGTTACAACAATCGGCAAAGCCTTGCTGGTTTCTCGCTGAATTGCAGCGATTATTGAGAGGATATGGCATGCGGTGCGTGATTTTCGATCTGGATGGCACATTGGTCGACACTGCGGGCGATCTGATCGCTGCGGGCAATCACCAGTTTCAAACTTTGGGATACGGCGATGTTTTAGATCTACATCAAGATGCCATTGTGGCAGGGCAAGGTGTGCGCAAACTTATGGCCGCTGGATTTGCCCGTGTGAAGCCCGACTTTGACGAGGCTGATATAGATGCATCGCACGGTTTAGTGGTTGCGTATTATCGCGACAATATTGCGGTGCATTCCACTTTGTATGACGGCGCTGTGGCGGCGATTGAGGGATTGAAACGGGACGGATATGCGGTTGGCGTTTGCACCAATAAGCCCGAAGGCTTGGCTGAGCTTTTGTTGGGCAAGCTCGGCGTGCGCGATCTGTTTGGGGCTTTGGTGGGCTCAGACACGATGAGCGAACGCAAACCTCATCCGATGCCTTATGCGGCAGCGGTGGCGCGCGCCGGCGGTGATCTTGCGCAGAGTTATCTGGTCGGCGACACCATAACCGACCGCAAAACGGCGACGGCCGCCAATGTGCCCAGTGCCTTGGTCAGCTTTGGCCCGATTGGTCAAGATGTGTTACAGTATGCGCCAGATGCCGTGCTGGATCACTACGATGATTTGGCGCGCATCACGCAGGAGTTGATCGGATGACCGAGGTGTTTACGGGCAATTTCACCCAACAAGAACCCATTCCCGAAGATGCTATTGAGGCTGCTGTGGCGGTGATGCGATCTGGTCGACTGCATCGTTACAACACTTTGCCTGATGAGGCGGGCGAGGTGGCCTTGTTGGAGCAAGAGTTTGCCGCGTTCACAGGGGCAAAATATGCCTTGGCTGTGGCGTCTGGCGGCTATGCCATGGGGTGCGCTTTGCGGGCTGTAGGGGTTGAAGCAGGCGACGCCGTTTTGACCAACGCCTTTACGTTGGCCCCTGTGCCGGGCGCGATTGCCGCCGTGGGCGCGCGGCCTGTTTTTGTTGGCGTCACCGAGGGATTGGTGATTGATCTTGATGATCTACAGGTGAAAATATCGACCAGCGGCGCAAAGGTTTTGATGCTGTCGCATATGCGCGGTCACATCGCTGACATGGATGCTCTCATGTATATTTGTAACGGCGCGGGCGTGATCGTGATTGAGGACTGCGCGCATACAATGGGCGCCACATGGGATGGGGTGCCATCGGGGCGTCACGGAGCCGTTGGATGCTATTCAACCCAGACTTATAAACACATCAATTCGGGCGAGGGCGGGCTGTTGATCACTGACGATGCAGATATTGCAGCGCGGGCGATCATGCTGTCGGGATCGTACATGTTATATGGCAAGCACACAGCTGGCCCGTCTGCCGATGTTTTTGAGACGGTGAAATACGACACGCCCAATGTGTCGGGGCGCATGGATCATTTGCGGGCTGCAATTTTGCGGGTGCAGTTGAAAAATCTACCCAATCAAGTTGAGCATTGGAATGCGCGGTATCGCACTGTTGAAAACGGATTGCGCGATGTCGCTGGGCTTACCCTTATTCAACGCCCACAGGCTGAGGGGTTTGTTGGGTCGTCCATTCAATTTTTGCTGCTGGATTGGGCCGATGCCAAGATCGAAGACTTTATCGCAGGCTGCCTAAAGCGAGGTGTCGAACTCAAATGGTTTGGCGCGCCCGAACCTGTGGCATTTACATCGCGTTACGACAGTTGGCGCTACGCAGACCCGCAACCTTTGCCCGACAGTGACCGCGTGCTGAATGCCATCATCGACATGCGCTTGCCACTGACGTTCAGCGTGGATGATTGCGCGCAACTGGCGCGGATTGTGAAGGATGAGATCGAGTTAGGTGCCTGAGGTTTGGCCTTGATCACCTGTCCTGTATATGGACTGCGACGTGCCCGCAATCAAAGTGCAAAATTTGGAAGTTTTAGGTGCGGTGTCGAGAGCTCTTTTGACGTTTGATGGCGCATATCCAAATTCGGGCAGCACGGGGCAAATCGGCGGTGAGTTGCTGCAAAGCGCCTTGGAAAATGCTAAATCAGACTAAAAAAATCAGGTATTGGGTTCGAATCAACTTTGATGATTAAGGGTTAATCATCCGTGTGCATCTCGGATAAAAAACTTTGTACTTCCCTTGAAACAAAGGGTTTTGACGCGGCTGCGCTTGTTGACGCTGCCCGCACAGAGGTCTAAACCACAGATAGCTTTAGCACACGCGCGCCCACTATCTCGTGGGCCCATCATCAAGGAGCCGCACGTGGAAGACCTGCTTCGGGATTTTCTCCCAGTTATCATTTTCCTCGGCCTCGCCATCGCGCTTGGTCTTGTTTTCATCTTCGCAGCATTGATCATTGCCGTGCGCAATCCTGACCCTGAAAAAGTGTCAGCCTATGAGTGTGGCTTTAACGCATTCGATGACGCGCGTATGAAATTCGATGTGCGGTTCTATCTGGTGTCGATCCTCTTCATCATCTTCGATCTGGAAATCGCTTTCCTCTTCCCTTGGGCCGTCGCGTTCAAGGATGTGGGGCTTGTCGGGTTCTGGTCTATGATGGTGTTCTTGGGTGTTCTCACAGTGGGCTTTGCCTATGAGTGGAAAAAAGGAGCCTTGGAATGGGCGTGATCACTTCTGCCAACACAGCTGGCGCAGACAAAGAAGTCGCGACACAGGCTTTGAACAGCGAATTGCAAGACAAGGGCTTTTTGCTCACGTCTACAGAAGACATCATCAACTGGGCCCGTACAGGGTCGTTGCACTGGATGACCTTTGGTCTTGCCTGTTGCGCGGTTGAAATGATGCACACCTCTATGCCACGCTACGATCTGGAACGCTTTGGTACTGCGCCACGCGCATCGCCACGTCAGTCTGACTTGATGATTGTCGCGGGCACATTGACCAACAAAATGGCACCCGCTTTGCGCAAGGTCTACGACCAAATGCCAGAGCCACGCTACGTGATCTCAATGGGGTCTTGTGCGAACGGTGGCGGATATTACCACTATTCCTACTCTGTTGTGCGTGGTTGTGACCGGATCGTTCCTGTCGATATCTACGTCCCAGGATGTCCTCCAACGGCCGAAGCGTTGCTTTACGGCATCATGCAACTCCAACGCAAAATGCGCCGCACTGGCACGATTGCCCGCTAAGGAGACGGACCTATGAGCGAAGCACTTGAAATTCTGGCGGCGCATATCGAATTGAAACGCCCTGACGATGTGGTCTCAACCGAGATTACGTTTGGCGAATTGACTGTGACCGTGTCACCTGCGGGCATTGTGGATTTTGTCGATTTCTTGAAATCTGACACAACCTGCAAGTTCTCAAGCTTGGTGGACATCACTGCGATTGACAATCCAACCCGCCCTGCGCGGTTTGATGTCGTGTATCATTTCTTGTCCATGTACCAAAACCACCGCATCCGTATTAAAACGGCTGTGCGCGAAGACGAAATGATCGCGTCTATCGTCGACATTCATCCTTCGGCCAACTGGTTCGAGCGTGAAGTCTTTGACATGTTTGGCATCATTTTCTCGGGTCACCCAGATCTGCGTCGCTTGCTGACAGACTACGGGTTCCGTGGTTATCCTTTGCGCAAAGATTTCCCGACCACAGGCTACACAGAAGTGCGCTATGATGAGGCGCTCAAGCGCGTTGTCTACGAACCTGTGTCCTTGACGCAAGAATACCGTCAGTTTGACAATCTCTCACCTTGGGAAGGGGCCAAATATGTCCTTCCTGGCGATGAGAAACCGGAGGCCTAGCGTTTGACGCAGTCGCACCCAAACTTGAGCCCAAGTGAGGCGCTGACAGGCCGTGAATTGAACCGTCGCGATGGGATTATCCTGTTGTTGACGCATAATATGCAAAGCTGGGCAGACACGTTTGTTGTGTCGCTCGACGCTTTTGTAAAAGTAACCTTCGGCGCAGGTTGTGACCAGCCGCGCGCCAATATGGCGAGGGTCTATTAGATGGATGGCAATGTGAGCGACGTTCTGACGGGCGAACAAAAGATCCGCAATTTTAACATCAACTTCGGGCCTCAACACCCTGCGGCGCACGGCGTGTTGCGCATGGTGTTGGAACTGGATGGTGAAATCGTTGAGCGGGCCGACCCGCACATCGGTCTGTTGCACCGTGGCACAGAAAAGTTGATGGAAAGCCGCACCTACCTGCAAAACTTGCCTTACTTGGATCGCCTTGATTACGTGGCGCCGATGAACCAAGAACATGCTTGGTGTATGGCGATTGAGCGTCTTGCTGGCGTTGAAGTTCCACGTCGCGCCTCGTTGATCCGTGTGCTGTTTTCTGAAATTGGCCGCGTGTTGAACCACCTTTTAAACGTCACCACACAAGCGATGGATGTGGGCGCGCTCACGCCGCCGCTTTGGGGTTTTGAAGAGCGTGAAAAGCTGATGATTTTCTACGAGCGCGCCTCTGGTGCTCGCTTGCACGCTGCGTATTTCCGCCCCGGTGGTGTCCACCAAGATCTGACGCCAAAGCTGATCGACGATATCGAAAAGTGGGCAATTGAATTCCCGAAAATGATCGCTGACATCCATACGCTTTTGACCGAAAACCGGATTTTCAAACAGCGTAACGCCGACATTGGTATCATTTCCGAGCAAGAGATCCTTGATTGGGGTTACTCTGGCGTGATGGTGCGTGGCTCTGGTTTGGCGTGGGATTTACGTCGTTCGCAGCCTTACGAGCTGTACGACGAATTCGATTTCAAAATCCCTGTGGGCAAGAATGGCGATTGTTATGATCGCTACCTCGTGCGCATGGCGGAAATGGAAGAATCCACCAAGATCATCTTGCAAGCGATTGAAAAACTCCGTGCGCCTGAGGGCCAAGGTGATATTCTAGCCCGTGGCAAACTCACACCGCCCAAACGTGGCGATATGAAAACGTCAATGGAAGCGCTGATCCACCACTTTAAGCTCTACACCGAAGGCTTCAAGTTGCCTGAGGGCGAAGTTTACGCTGCTGTGGAAGCCCCCAAGGGGGAGTTCGGCGTTTACATGGTCTCTGACGGGACAAACAAACCTTATCGTGCCAAACTCCGCGCTCCGGGGTTCTTGCACCTTCAATCGATGGATCACGTTGCGAAAGGCCACCAGTTGGCTGACGTTGCAGCGCTCATCGGCACCATGGATATCGTTTTTGGGGAGGTGGACCGCTAATGCTACGCCGTCTGCACGCTGAACAACCCGCATCTTTTGCCTTCACTCCTGCCAACCAAGCTTGGGCCGAAGCGCAAATCACGAAATACCCAGAAGGACGTCAACAATCTGCGGTGATCCCGTTGTTGTGGCGCGCTCAGGAACAAGAAAGCTGGCTGACAAAGCCCGCGATCGAACACATTGGCGACATGCTTGGCATGCCTTACATCCGTGTGCTTGAAGTCGCGACGTTCTATTTCATGTTCCAACTGCAGCCTGTGGGCACTGTTGCGCACATCCAAATCTGTGGGACTTTGTCTTGCATGATCTGTGGTGCCGAAGACCTGATGGCTGTCGCTAAAGCGAAAATTTCCCCAACGCCGCACACCGTGTCTGCGGACGGCAAGTTTTCTTGGGAAGAAGTCGAATGTCTGGGCGCGTGTTCCAACGCACCAATGGCGCAAATCGGCAAAGATTATTACGAAGACCTGTCTGCTGAAAACTTCGGCAAACTGATCGACGATATGGCCGCTGGCAATGTCCCACTGCCGGGCCCGCAAAACGGGCGCTTCGCAGCAGAGCCTTTGTCTGGTCTCACGTCTTTGACTGGTGGCGATACAGATAAAAACCAATACAACGCGTCTGTGGCTTTGGCCGCAGATATCGGTGATACGCTAAAACGTATTGATGGGACCGAAGTGCCTTTGCTGACACCTTGGCTCAAAGGTGGCGCACGCACAGGTGCCAAACCACCAAAACCAGCGGCTCCCGCAAAATCGGCGGTGCAACAAGCGGCTGACAAAAAGGCAAAAGCGGTTACCACCAAGGTGCCATCAAAGAAATTGGCAGAAAAATCTGTCGGCAAACCTGATGTGAAACCAGCGGCAACGCCTGCAAAGAAATCGGTTCCTGCAGCACCAAAAGCAACAGTTGCGGATAACATTCCTGTTGCCGTTCAAAAGAAACCTCGCACCATGAAAGCGCCACGCAAAGCCGGTGCTGACGATTTGAAAATGCTCAAAGGTGTTGGGCCAAAACTAGAAGAAACGCTGAACACACTAGGGTTCTGGCATTTTGATCAAATCGCAAAATGGACAGCCGAAGAAATTTCATGGGTGGATGACAACCTGAAATTCAAAGGCCGCATCGAACGCGATGGATGGGTCGAGCAAGCCAAAATTCTTGCCGAAGGCGGCACAACCGAATTCTCTAAACGCGCGAAATACTGATTTTTACGACCAAACGGGTAAGTGGCCGAAAGTGCCACACCTCAGTTCAACAGGGACAGTAAAGGAGTACGGCAATGAGTGAGACAACATCAAGTAATACGCAAAGAATATGGCTGATATCGGCCATAGCAGGAATTTTGGCGTTTTTGGCGCTACTTTATATTGCCAATTACTCAACCGTCGCCTCGCTTATCGTCGGGGTTCTCTTTGCTGTTTTGGTTGGCATTCTATTGTGGATCGGCTGGTACAAAGACCCACAAGCCGAAAGCGATTTGGCGGATCGTACAGCGCAGCAACAAGCAGCGGTCACTGCAGCCTCTGATGCAACAGCAAAAGATATTGCCGCAACTTCAGCGGCGAACGCACCTGAGCACACCGCGGTCGCTGCGATTGATATGAGCGCGGCTGCAACTCAAACGGCTGATGTGGATACCACACCAGTTGTTGCTGATCCTGTCGCGGCAGCCCCTAAAAAAGCGGCTCCTAAAAAGGCAGCAACGAAAGCGCCAGCAAAGCCTAAAGCTGCCGCTGCAGCCAAAACGGCACCTGCCGCGAAAAAAGCAGCGCCTGCGAAAAAGACAACAGCCAAAGCGGCGGCGACAAAACCAGTTGCTAAAGTCGCTGCCACCAAAGCACCAGTCGCAGCGAAAGCTCCTGCAGCCGCAAAAGCACCATCTGCAAAAGCAGCTGTGGCCAAAGACGGCAAGCCGGCGCTTTTGACCGCAGCACGTGCGAGTGGGGCGGATGATTTGAAACAACTCAAAGGGGTTGGGCCAAAGCTTGAGCAAACGCTGAATGGTCTTGGGTTTTACCACTTTGATCAGATCGCAGGTCTGCGCAAAAAAGAAATCACTTGGCTTGATGAACAGCTCACACGGTCATCTGCAGCGCAGATTACCGAATGGAGCAGTCAGGCTAAAGTTCTCGCAAAGGGCGGGGAAACAGAATTTTCAAAACGCGTCAAAAAAGGCGACGTGTATTGATGGGATTGAAACATGGCTCCTGATAAAGACTCACGTCTGGCGAAAAAAGCGCGACTTGTCTCGCTGGTTATTGCTGGAACGATGGTTCTTTGGATTGGGGCTCAGTGGGTTGGTAGCACATTGGGTTTGACCACTCGGTATGCAGTGCTATTCGACCTCTTGGCGCTCGCCGCATTTGTGTGGGCGCTTATCGTGATTTATCAGATCTGGCGCGCGCGCCAGAGTAGCTGAAGGAAGAGACGCTATGCTCAAAGATCAAGATCGGATCTTTACCAATATCTACGGGATGCATGATCGCAGCCTCAAAGGCGCTATGGCGCGTGGACATTGGGACGGCACCGCCGGCATCATCAAAAAAGGTCGTGACTGGATCATCGACCAGATGAAAGCCTCTGGCTTGCGTGGCCGTGGTGGCGCGGGTTTTCCAACGGGTCTCAAGTGGTCGTTTATGCCCAAAGAATCCGATGGTCGCCCAAGCTACTTGGTGATCAACGCGGATGAATCTGAGCCTGGTACATGTAAAGATCGCGAAATCATGCGTCACGATCCGCACACGCTGATCGAAGGGGCGTTGATCGCGTCCTTCGCAATGAATGCAAACGCCTGCTACATCTACCTGCGCGGTGAATACATTCGCGAACGCGAAGCGCTGCAAATGGCGATTGATGAATGCTACGACGCTGGCCTTTTGGGCAAGAACGCAGCCAAATCAGGTTGGGACATGGATGTCTATCTGCACCATGGGGCAGGGGCGTATATTTGTGGTGAAGAAACTGCATTGCTCGAAAGCTTAGAGGGCAAAAAAGGCATGCCACGGATGAAGCCACCGTTCCCAGCGGGCGCGGGCTTGTACGGTTGTCCGACCACTGTGAACAACGTTGAATCCATCGCAGTTGCACCGACCATTTTACGTCGCGGCCCTGAGTGGTTTGCGGGCTTTGGTCGCCCTAACAATGCGGGCACGAAATTGTTCGCGATCTCTGGTCACGTCAACAACCCGTGTGTTGTCGAAGAAGCCATGTCGATCTCGTTTGAAGAGTTGATTGAAACCCACTGCGGCGGTATTCGCGGCGGTTGGGACAATCTGTTGGCGGTGATCCCCGGTGGGTCATCCGTGCCATTGGTGCGCGGCGAAAATATGAAAGACGCGATCATGGACTTTGACTATTTGCGCGGTGAGCTTGGCTCTGGCCTTGGCACGGCTGCGGTCATCGTCATGGACAAATCCACCGACATCATCAAAGCCATCCACCGCCTGTCTATGTTCTACAAACACGAGTCTTGTGGCCAATGTACGCCGTGCCGCGAAGGCACAGGTTGGATGATGCGCGTGATGGATCGTCTGGTAAAAGGCGAAGCTGAACTGGAAGAGATTGACATGCTTTGGGATGTAACCAAGCAGGTTGAGGGCCACACAATTTGTGCGCTCGGCGACGCTGCAGCTTGGCCAATCCAAGGCTTGATCCGCAACTTCCGCGAAGAAATTGAAGACCGTATCAAAGCACAAAAATCGGGCCGTATGGGCGCGATGGCGGCGGAGTAAAAGACACAGATGCAGCCCATTGGAACACATATAGCGGAACTCAACATCGGACGACTCATTGCGCCGACCGATGATCCGCGCGTGGCCGATTTTATGGGCGCACTGGATATGGTGAATGGTCTTGGTAAACGCATGCCGGGCTTTGTTTGGATGATGGAAGGCTCGGGCGAACCGGGCACCGGAAACACCGAAAATGCTATTGGCGACGATCCACAGTTCGTTGCCAATATGACCGTGTGGGAAGACGTGCAGAGCTTAGAGCATTTCGTTTTCAACACGGTTCACAAGAAATTCTACGACCGTCGCGAAGAGTGGTTCCAAATCTTGGGTGGCCAGCACTTTGTAATGTGGTACGTAGAGCAAGGGCATAAGCCCAGCTTGGATGAGGCGCTTGAACGCCTTGCCTACAAGGAAAAACATGGGGACAGCGATCACGCCTTTGGCTGGTCGTATCTAAAAGAAGCGCAATTGCACATCACAAATGCATGCACGCCACCTGTTATGGAGTCCCAACATGTCTAAGTTTAAAACCCTTATCTTTACATCCCTGCTTTTGGTTCCTCTTTCTGGCATTGCCGCGAGTGCGGCCATCGCCAAGGATCTGCGCGATGAACCAACAATCGACAGACCTATGTTTGCCGTCGCGCTCGCGATTGAGATTTCCGACAAATGTACCAGCATTGATGCGCGTAAACTCAAAGGGTTGAATGTCCTTTGGGGGCTGAAAACCAAGGCGTCTAAGCTTGGGTATTCGGACGCTGAAATCAAAGCATATGTCGAAAGTGATGCAGAAAAATCGCGCATGCGTCGCCTTGGCGAAATTTATGTGAAGTCCAAAGGCTTGAACCCGACAAGTGGCGTAGATTTGTGCACACTTGGACAACAAGAAATTGCAGTAAATTCTTTGACGGGGTCTTTGCTGCGCAGTCGTAATTGAGGGGCCTCAGCCCTTTCGTATTCAGTTCCCGCATCTTCGCGGGTGAGATCAAATCGGCGCTGTAAAAGGTGCCTCTAAATACCGAAGGTGCGGCGCATACCGCGTGCGGCACCTTCATGAAACACAGGTGACGTGATATGGCAGATACGCGCAAACTTATCATTGACGGAAATGAAGTCGAGGTCGATCCGGCCATGACGATCTTGCAGGCTTGTGAAGTCGCAGGGATCGAAGTGCCGCGCTTTTGCTACCATGAGCGTCTCTCAATCGCAGGCAACTGCCGCATGTGTCTGGTCGAGGTCGTTGGCGGCCCGCCCAAACCTGCTGCATCTTGCGCGATGCAGGTCAAAGATTTGCGCCCCGGCCCAGAAGGTGCACCACCCGTGGTGAAAACCAATTCACCAATGGTGAAAAAAGCCCGCGAAGGCGTGATGGAATTCTTGCTCATCAATCACCCGCTGGATTGCCCGATCTGTGACCAAGGTGGCGAATGCGATTTGCAAGACCAAGCCATGGCTTACGGTGTTGATTTCTCACGCTTCCGCGAACCAAAACGCGCGACAGAAGACTTGGATTTGGGGCCACTCGTTGCCACAACCATGACGCGCTGTATTTCTTGCACCCGCTGTGTGCGCTTCACGACTGAGGTCGCAGGCATCACGCAAATGGGTCAAACGGGGCGCGGCGAAGATTCCGAGATCACCAGCTATTTGAACGAAACGCTCGTGTCCAACTTGCAAGGTAACATCATCGATCTTTGCCCCGTTGGCGCGCTGACATCAAAACCCTACGCCTTTACCGCGCGTCCTTGGGAATTGACCAAAACGGAAACCATCGATGTGATGGACGCTTTGGGATCAAACATCCGCGTTGACACCAAAGGCCGTGAAGTGATGCGCATTTTGCCACGCAACCACGATGGCGTGAACGAAGAGTGGATTTCTGACAAAACACGTTTCGTTTGGGATGGGCTGCGTCGTCAGCGTTTGGACACGCCCTACATCCGTGAAAACGGCAAGCTGCGCAAAGCAAGCTGGTCCGAAGCTTTGGCCTTTGCTGCCAAAGGTATGAAGGGCAAAAAAGTTGCCGGTCTTATCGGTGATCTCGTACCTGTTGAGGCGGCTTTCGCGTTGAAGCAATTGGTCGAAAGTCTTGGTGGTAAAGTTGAATCCCGTGTGGATGGCGCGAAATTGCCCGCCGGAAATCGTTCTGCCTACGTTGGCACCGCGACCATCGAAGACATCGACACAGCTGATATGATCCAATTGATCGGCACAAACCCTCGCGAAGAAGCGCCCGTTTTGAATGCGCGTATCCGTGCGGCTTGGGCGCGCGGCGCAGATGTGGGTGTGATCGGTGAAGCTGTTGATCTGACATACGAATACCATCACGTCGGCACAGATCGTGCCGCGCTTGTGGAATTGGCTGGACGTGAAATCTCTGCCGAGACTCGTGATGAGAAAAATACATTGGTTATCGTTGGCCAAGGTGCCTTGCACGAGGCCGACGGCGAAGCTGTTTTGTCACAAGCGATGAAACTGGCGGAAAACTCTGGCGCGAAATTGATGATCTTGCACACTGCCGCGTCCCGCGTTGGTGCGATGGACATTGACGCTGTGACAGACGGTGGTCTTGATGCGGCGCTTGATGGAGCCGAAGTGGTTTACAACTTGGGCGCTGACGAAGTTGAAATTGCTGGCGAAGCTTTCGTGATCTACCAAGGGTCGCACGGCGATCGTGGCGCACACCGCGCTGACGTGATTTTCCCCGGCGCTGCCTATACCGAAGAATCCGGTCTGTTCGTTAACACAGAAGGGCGTCCACAATTGGCTGCGCGCGCCTCGTTCCCTCCTGGGGATGCGAAAGAAAACTGGGCGATTTTGCGGGCTTTGTCTGCTGAACTTGACGCGACTTTGGCGTATTCCACATTGGCGGGTTTGCGTACGGCGCTGGTTGAAGCTGTACCGCACTTTGCCGAGTTGGATCACGTGACAGAGAATGCTTGGAAACGCGTGCCTTTGCGCAAGCCTGCAAAAGCATCGATCCGTTATGCTGTGAAAGATTTCTACCTGACAAACCCGATTGCACGTGCGTCGGCTTTGATGGCCGAACTGTCAGCCGCTGCAAAAGCCCGTTCCGAAGAAACATTGGCGGCCGAATAAGAATGAGCGTCTCGCACACATACAAACGCCTTTCACAGCGTGTCGCCAAAATCACCCTTGGGTGTGTTTTGTCGGCCGTTGTTATGGGCTGTGTGCAAAACGCGCCAGACGTCAGCCGTGCACAAGGCATGCCGACCTATTTGGGCGTGGAAACACGCCTTTTGGACGGGGATTTGGTGAATTTCATCGTGTCCGTGACTGGTCAGGCGACCAAAAACGACGTGGCGGCATATTCGGAATGTGCCGCTGCACAATACGCGTTGATCCGAGGCTTTGGATTTGCGCGTCACTTGCGAACAAATGTCTCACAAGAGGCTGGAATTTGGCGTGCGGATGCTGTTTACACCATCTCATCAGCGCTCCCCGATGGTTTGCGAACGATTGACGCTGAGGTCATCGTTTCGAATTGCCGCGAATTTAGAATACCGACGGTGTGAAGGACTACGAAATGGTCGAATTTTTCACGACAACAAATCTTGGCATTGCGCTTATGATCCTCGGACAATGTCTGTTGGTTCTGTTGCCTTTGTTTATCGCACTCGCCTTTTTGATGTATGGCGATCGCAAAATCTGGGCTGCGGTTCAGATGCGCAAAGGGCCCAACATTGTTGGCGCTTTTGGCTTGCTGCAATCCTTTGCGGATTTCATCAAATATATCGTCAAAGAGGTGGTTGTGCCTGCGGGGGCTGACAAATTTGTCTTTTACCTCGCGCCAATGATCACCTTTGTCATGGCAACAATCGCTTGGGTTGCTATCCCTTGGAATGACGGTTGGGTGATCTCTGATCTCAACGTCGCGATCTTGTATATCTTTGCGATTTCATCGCTTGAAGTGTACGGCGTG
Organism: Pacificibacter marinus; assembly: GCF_900109555.1. Classification (GTDB taxonomy): domain Bacteria; phylum Pseudomonadota; class Alphaproteobacteria; order Rhodobacterales; family Rhodobacteraceae; genus Celeribacter; species Celeribacter marinus_C. The sequence goes on from NZ_FNZV01000005.1 coordinate 178,810, forward strand.
ATCATGGGGGGCTGGGCGTCCAACTCGAAATATCCTTTTCTTGGCGCACTTCGTTCTGCCGCGCAGATGATTTCGTATGAGGTCTCAATCGGGCTCATCATTATCGGTGTGATCATTTCATCAGGTTCTATGAACTTTGGCGATATCGTGGCCGCGCAAGATGGCCGTTTTGGTATCTTCTCATGGTACTGGATCCCGCATTTCCCAATGGTTGTGTTGTTCTTTGTGTCTGCCTTGGCCGAAACAAACCGCCCACCGTTCGATTTGCCCGAAGCAGAATCCGAACTCGTGGCGGGCTACCAAGTGGAATACTCATCCACACCATTCCTTTTGTTCATGATGGGCGAATTGATGGCCGTGGTTTTGATGTGTGCGCTGATCTCGCTGATGTTCTTCGGCGGTTGGTTGTCACCTATTCCAGGTCTGCCTGATGGCATCTTCTGGATGATCCTCAAAATGGGTTTCTTCTTCTTTATCTTCTCGATGGTAAAGGCGATCACCCCTCGCTACCGCTACGACCAATTGATGCGCATTGGCTGGAAAGTCTTTTTGCCATTGTCACTCGCTTGGGTCGTTCTCGTGGCATTCTTTGCGCAATTCGGTGCCTTCGGCGGTGCTTACGCCCGCTGGGCAATTGGAGGCTAAATCATGGCTCAGGCAAAACAAGAATTCGACTACACCCGCGCTGTGAAATACTTCTTGATGACAGACGTCATCGCTGGTTTTCGGATCGGTTTGCGGTATTTCTTTAGCCCCAAGGCAACGATCAACTACCCGCACGAAAAGGGGCCTTTGTCCCCACGTTTTCGCGGCGAACATGCATTGCGTCGTTACCCTAATGGCGAAGAGCGCTGTATCGCGTGTAAATTGTGTGAGGCCGTGTGCCCTGCGCAAGCGATCACCATCGACGCGGAACCGCGCGATGACGGATCACGCCGCACAACGCGGTACGATATCGATATGACAAAATGCATCTACTGCGGATTCTGCCAAGAAGCTTGCCCTGTGGATGCGATTGTTGAAGGCCCAAATTTCGAATTCGCAACGGAAACCCGCGAAGAGTTATTCTACGATAAAGAAAAGCTTTTGGACAACGGCGCACGTTGGGAAGCAGAAATTGCTCGCAACCTTGAATTGGATGCACCTTACCGATGACCGATTTTAAAAAGCTTTTCGAGGATATGACTGCCCAAGGCCAAAAGATGGCCGAAGCGTTTAACCCTGCGCTCAAAGATTTTGAGATGCCGGGCCTTGATCAGCTTTTTCCCACCCTGTCCACTGAACAGTTGGACATGATGTGGGGTACAAAATTTAACCCCGAGGGTCTGGACGCCAAAACGCGTCTTCTCGTGGTTTTGGCCGGCCAAACGGTATTGGGCGCACAAGCCGAAGCACCGTTTAAAGCGACAGTGCGTAATGCACTAAAAGCTGGGGCCACAAAACAGCAGATCGGTGAAACGATCTATCAAATGTCGATGCTGGGCGGTTTGCCCGCAATGTCAAAGGCGCTTGGCTTCGTCACCGAAGTGTTCGCCGAAAAGCAGGAGGACAGTGCATGACTGTCGCGGATTACGCATTTTACCTTTTCGCCATTCTATTGGTGGCGTCGGGTCTGTTTACAGTGGTGGCGCGCAACCCCGTCCACTCTGTGCTCTGGCTCATTTTGACCTTTTTGTCCGCATCGGGACTTTTTGTCCTGCTTGGCGCTGAATTCGTCGCGATGCTGTTGATCATCGTTTACGTGGGCGCCGTGATGGTGCTTTTCCTCTTTGTGGTGATGATGCTGGATGTCGATTTTGCAGAGTTGCGCGGCGGCATGGCGAAATTTATGCCCTTTGCTTTGCTGATCGGCGTTGTCGTCTTGATGCAGCTGAGCATCGCATTTGGTGACTGGCATGTGGCCGAAGGCGTTAATGTTGCTGCCTCTCTCGGTGATATCCAAGGCACGGAAGTTCACAACACCGCCGCTTTGGGGCTGTTGATGTACGATGAATACCTGCTGTTGTTTCAACTTGCAGGTTTGGTTTTGCTGACGGCTATGATCGGCGCGATTGTTTTGACTTTGCGTCATAATCCAAATGTGAAACGCCAAAACGTTATCGCCCAGATGCACCGCGATCCAGCCAAGGCGATGGAACTTAAAGACGTGAAATCGGGGCAGGGGCTTTAAGTCTCTGCGCAGATCCTAAAACCGACGGGCGGTCCGCTGCCCTGAACTGAAAAGCCGCCACAAAGGCGCGAAAAAAGAACTGAGGGACGACATGGTCGGACTTGAACATTACCTAGCAGTCGCAGGAGCGCTGTTTGTCATCGGGATTTTCGGTCTCTTTTTGAACCGAAAGAACGTGATCATCATTTTGATGTCCGTTGAATTGATCCTGTTGTCGGTCAACATAAATCTCGTGGCCTTTTCATCCTTTTCGGGTGATCTGGTCGGGCAGATTTTCACCATGCTGGTCCTGACGGTTGCAGCAGCCGAGGCCGCGATTGGTCTGGCTATTCTCGTAGGCTTCTTCCGCAACCGCGGCACGATTGATGTTGAAGACATCAACGTGATGAAAGGGTAAGGGCACATGGAAAAAATTATCCTCTTTGCCCCACTGTTGGGTGCTATTATTGGCGGCTTTGGCTGGCGGATCATTGGCGAAAAAAACGCACAGTATCTAACCACTGGGTTGTTGATGTTGGCGGCTTTGTTGTCGTGGGTTGTGTTTTTCACTTTTGATGGCACGATACAGCACGTTGAATTGTTCCGCTGGATTGAAAGCGGCGAGTTGTCCACAACTTGGGGCATTCGTGTCGACCGCTTGACTGCGATTATGTTCATTGTAATCAATACTGTATCTGCATTGGTTCACCTGTACTCTTTCGGTTACATGGCGCATGACGAGAACTTCTCGGATGCTGAACCCTACCGCGCACGGTTCTTTGCCTACCTATCGTTCTTTACCTTCTCTATGCTGATGCTGGTGACCTCTGACAACTTGGTACAGATGTTCTTTGGTTGGGAAGGCGTGGGCGTTGCCTCGTACTTGCTGATTGGCTTCTACTTTAAAAAGCCATCTGCGGGTGCTGCGTCGATGAAAGCGTTCATCGTTAACCGTGTGGGTGACTTTGGGTTCGCGCTTGGTATCTTTGGCCTGTTCTACCTGACCGGCTCCATCGACATGGATGTGGTTTTTGCAAAAGCGCCTGAATTGGCGAACACACAGCTGCATTTCTTGTGGACTGAATGGAACGCGGCGAACTTGTTGGCATTCCTCTTGTTTGTCGGCGCGATGGGTAAATCTGCTCAGCTCTTCTTACACACATGGTTGCCCGACGCGATGGAAGGCCCGACACCTGTGTCCGCCTTGATCCACGCCGCGACCATGGTGACAGCGGGTGTGTTTTTGGTGGCACGCATGTCGCCTTTGTTCGAATACGCGCCACAAGCACAGACCTTTATTGTCTACATCGGTGCGTCCACAGCGTTCTTTGCCGCGACTGTCGGCTTGGTTCAAAACGACATCAAACGTGTGATCGCATACTCAACCTGTTCACAGCTTGGCTACATGTTTGTGGCTGTCGGTGTTGGCGCTTACGGTCCTGCGATGTTCCACCTTTTGACGCACGCTTTCTTTAAAGCGATGTTGTTCTTGGGCGCGGGGTCTGTGATCCACGCAATGCACCACGAACAAGATATGCGCAACTACGGTGGACTGCGCAAAAAAATCCCGGCCACATACTGGGCGATGATGATCGGTACGTTGGCCATCACAGGTGTTGGTATTCCGTTCACACATCTGGGTTTTGCGGGCTTCTTTTCAAAAGATGCGATCATCGAAAGCGCTTATGCTTCTGGTGTTGGATATGCTTTCTGGATGCTGGTTATCGCGGCCTTGTTCACGTCGTTCTACTCATGGCGTTTGATTTTCTTGACCTTCTACGGTCAAGCGCGCGGCGACAAACATACGCATGATCACGCACATGAAAGCCCTAAAGTGATGCTGATCCCATTGGCTGTTTTGGCCTTGGGTGCGGTGTTCTCTGGTATGATTTGGTACGGGTCGTTCTTTGGTGATCACGACAAGCACAATGAATTCTTTGGCATCCCAGCACATCACGCTGAAGCCGCAGAAGGGCATGGCACGGTTGAAGCACATGAAGATGTCGCAACGACGGATCATGGGGCAGCAATTCTTGCAGAAGATCACGGGGCAGAACATGGCGCCGCTGCGGATCACGGTGTTGACATGATGGTGCTTGAAGCACCGCAGGGCGCGATCTTTGTTGCCGCTGACAACACGATCTTGGACGACGCGCACCACGTGCCGAACTGGGTGAAATTGTCACCGTTCATTGCTATGGTTATCGGCTTTATCACGGCTTGGGTGTTCTATATTCGCAAGCCAGATTTGCCGCGCAAATTGGCCGAAGATCAGCAACCTTTGTATCAGTTCTTGTTGAACAAATGGTACTTTGATGAGCTGTACAACGCGATCTTTATAAAACCCACTTTGGCTTTGGGGCGGTTCTTGTGGCAGCGTGGCGATGTGAAAACCATCGACGGCGCTATCAACGGACTTGCCCTTGGCATCGTTCCTTTCTTCACACGGCTTGCGGGTCGTTTGCAGTCTGGCTTTATCTTTACTTACGCATTCGCGATGGTTCTGGGGGTTGTCGTTTTGATCACCTGGATGACGATCGGCGGAGGGGCTCACTGATGGATTACGTCCTTTCCTTTATCACCTTCCTTCCGGCTGTAGCGGCCTTGGTTCTGACGCTGTTTTTGCGCGGGGACGACGAGGTGGCGCAACTCAACGCAAAACGGCTGGCGCTGTTTGCAACGGTGATCACATTCTTGGTGTCGCTGTTTGTTATTGCACAGTTTGACCCGTCAAACACAGGCTTCCAAATGGTCGAACAGGCCGATTGGATCATGGGTCTGCAGTACAAAATGGGCGTGGACGGGATTTCGGTTCTGTTCGTGATGCTCACAACATTCCTTATGCCGCTGGTGATCTGGTCGACATGGGACATGAAAGTACGCGTTAAAGAATACATGATTGCGTTCTTGTTGCTTGAAACACTGATGCTCGGCGTGTTCTGTGCGCTTGACTTGATGTTGTTCTACGTCTTCTTTGAAGCTGGCCTGATCCCGATGTTCTTGATCATCGGCATCTGGGGCGGCGCGAACCGCATCTATGCGTCGTTCAAATTCTTCCTCTACACGTTCTTTGGGTCTGTTCTTATGTTGGTCGCGATGATCGCGATGTACATGGATGCAGGCACGACAGACATCGTCGCATTGATGGCGCATGATTTCTCAACCGAGACCTTCAGCCTGCTTGGTATTCAAGTTGTTGGCGGATTGCAGATGCTTGCTTTCCTCGCCTTCTTCGCCTCATTCGCGGTGAAAATGCCGATGTGGCCTGTCCACACGTGGTTGCCAGACGCGCACGTTCAAGCGCCGACGGCTGGTTCAGTTGTGCTTGCTGCGATCTTGCTCAAAATGGGCGGCTACGGGTTCTTGCGCTTCTCGATCCCAATGTTCCCTGTGGCCTCGCACATGATGGCCGATATCATCCTTTGGATGTCTGCAATCGCGATTGTCTACACCTCGCTTGTTGCTCTGGTGCAAAGCGATATGAAAAAGCTTATCGCTTATTCATCCATCGCGCACATGGGGTATGTGACGGCTGGTATTTTCTCGCTCAATCAACAAGGGGTTGATGGCGCGATCTTCCAAATGATCTCACACGGGTTTATTTCTGGCGCATTGTTCCTCAGCGTTGGTGTGATTTATGATCGGATGCACACCCGCGAAATTGATGCCTACGGTGGTCTTGTAAACCGGATGCCTGCCTATGCGCTTGTGTTTATGTTCTTCACCATGGCCAACGTCGGCCTTCCCGGCACCTCTGGTTTCGTTGGCGAATTCTTGACCTTGATGGGCATGTTCCAAGCCAACACTTGGGTGGCTATGATCGCGACAACGGGTGTGATTTTCTCTGCCGCTTACGCTTTGTGGCTCTACCGCCGCGTTGTGTTGGGCGAGTTGATTAAAGAAAGCCTCAAGACAATCCAAGATCTCACACCGCGTGAAAAATGGATCATTGCGCCACTGGTTGCGATGACCTTGATCCTTGGGATTTATCCCGCATTGGTCACTGACCTCATTGGGCCCTCGGTCGAGGCGCTCTTGAACAACTATAACGCTGCATTGCCGACAGAAACTGTCGCCGCAGCCGTAACCCACTAAGGAGCCGCGATCATGACTTCAGCTGATTTTTCGATCGTCCTTCCAGAGTTCCTTCTGGCCGTTTATGCCCTCGCGGCGCTGCTTTTTGCTGTCTACACTGGCAAAGACAAAACTGCGGGGTTGATCACGTGGCTCACAGCGGGCGCTTTTGTTGTGGTCGCCGCGATCATCGCATCTCGCGTTGCCGGCGCGCAGACCGCGTTCAACGGTATGTTTGTTGACGATGCCTTTGCGCGCTTTGCCAAGATTGGCATTTTGCTGGCGGGGGCGACCGTTTTAGTGATGTCGCAAGACTACATGAAAAAGCTCGATCTGCTCAAATTTGAGTTCCCGATCATCGTGGCTTTGTCGACCATCGGTATGATGGTTATGGTGTCTGCGGGTGATCTGATGGCGCTCTACATGGGGCTCGAACTGATGTCTCTGGCGCTCTATGTGCTGGCTTCATTTCGCCGCGACTCTGTGCGGTCCTCAGAAGCTGGCCTGAAATACTTTGTGCTTGGGTCCTTGTCTTCTGGCCTTTTGCTTTACGGTGCATCGCTGACCTACGGTTTTGCAGGCACAACAAACTTTGCCGGTATCTTGGCTGTCGTAAAAGATGGCGCGCCTTTGGGGGTTTTGTTCGGCCTGGTGTTTATGATCACAGGCATGGCGTTTAAAGTGTCTGCCGTGCCTTTCCACATGTGGACGCCTGACGTTTACGAGGGCGCACCGACACCTGTCACAGCGTTCTTTGCAACAGCCCCTAAACTAGCTGCCATGGCATTGTTTGCCCGTGTTTTGCATGATGCATTTGGCGGTATTTCCAGCGATTGGTCACAGGTTGTGGCCTTGATTGCAGTGGCATCTATGTTCCTTGGCGCCCTCGCAGGGATCGGCCAAACCAACATTAAACGTCTGATGGCTTACTCATCGATTTCCCACATGGGGTTCGCATTGATCGGTGTGGCGTCTGGTACTGTTGGCGGCGTTCAAGCGGCGCTGATCTATATGGCTATCTACATTGTTATGAACATCGGCACATTCGCCTTTATCATGACGATGCAACGTGATGGTCAGCCTGTCACAAAAATCAAAGCCCTCAATGGCTACTGGAAAGTCAGCCCGCCCAAAGCTTTGGCTGTGTTGTTCTTGATGTTCTCCATGGCGGGTGTGCCACCAATGGTTGGGTTCTTTGGTAAACTTGCAGTGCTGCAAGCTGCCGTTGCCGCCGACATGACATGGCTTGCGACAGCTGGTGTGGTCGCATCTGTGATCGGCGCATTCTACTATCTGCGTGTGGTCTACTACATCTTCTTTGGTAGCGATGTGGAACCTCTCGACAAAACCAAAGGCGGCGTGGCCAACTTTGTGGTCTTGATCGCTGGCGTGGTCATGCTGGTTGGTATCGTCAACCTGTTTGGTATCGATACATATGCAATGACAGCGGCTGAGGCCCTTGTCCGATAATCCGCAAAACTGGCCTGATGGGGTAGGGCGCACAGTTCTGCTTCAAACGGACAGCACAATGAAAGAGGCCGCGCGTGTCGCGGCCTCCTCAGCATTCACGCAGTGGATTTTGACCTTGGATCAAACCGCGGGGCATGGTCGTCGTGGCCGCCCTTGGACTATGCCAAAAGGCAATTTTGCCGCTACGCTTTTGATGTTCCCCAATGAACCACCTCAACAAATTGCTTTGCGATCTTTCGTCGCGTCTTTGGCGCTGTTCGATGCCGTTACAGAGGTGACAGGGCGTGCCGATGCTTTGGCGTTGAAGTGGCCCAATGATGTGTTGCTCAATGGCGGTAAGTTTGCGGGCATTTTGTTAGAACGTGGCGCAAATCATCTGTCCATCGGCATTGGTGCAAACCTTGCGGCCGCACCGATGGCATCTGATGTGGAACCTAGCCCCTTTCCCCCGGTGGCTTTGGTCGACGAGATGGGTACACGCGTGACACCCGAAGCGTTTCTTGATGTGCTCGCACCTAACTATGCCAAATGGGAAACCCAGTTCACCACGTATGGATTTGAGCCTATTCGCACCGCTTGGCTTGCACGGGCGGCTAAATTGGGTGAACCTATTCGAGCGCGCACCACAAAAGACGAACACTATGGCACGTTTGAGGATGTCGATAGCAACGGCAACCTTGTGCTGCGCCAGTCCAAGGGCACGCTTTCAATTCCCGCAGCAGAGGTCTTTTTCTAATGCTTCTATGTATCGACACAGGCAATACAAACACCGTGTTTTCCATTTGGGACGGCACTGATTTTATTGCCACATGGCGCACCTCGACCGAGGTTCAGCGCACAGCCGATCAGTATTATGTCTGGTTGTCGACCTTGATGAATTTTCAAAAGATCGAAGCCGATATCACCGAGGTGATCATCTCATCCACAGTGCCGCGCGTTGTATTCAACCTGCGTGTCTTTGCAAACAGATACTTTGATTGCAGACCTTTGGTGGTTGGCAAGCCTGAGTGCCTTTTGCCGATAGACGCGCGCGTGGATGTGGGCACCATTGTGGGGCCAGACCGTTTGGTTAATTCGGCTGCTGCCTTTGACAAGTTCGGTGGCGATTTGATCGTTGTGGACTTTGGCACCGCCACCACATTTGATGTTGTGGCGCATGACGGTGCCTATGTGGGCGGGGTGATTTCGCCCGGTGTGAACACATCGCTGGAAAGTCTACACCTGAAAGCGGCCGCCTTGCCCCATGTGGATGTGACAATGCCTGACAAGGTGATCGGCACCAACACTGTCGCTTGTATGCAATCCGGTGTATTCTGGGGGTATGTCGGCTTGATCCGTGAGACATGTAACAGGATCAAAGACGAATATGGCCGCCCCATGCGGGTGATTGCGACAGGCGGGCTTGCGCCGCTCTTCAATCAGGGCCACAAGCTCTTTGACGAATTCGATGAATTCCTAACCATTCATGGCCTCGTGGTCATCCATCAATATAACAAGGACCAAGGCAACTTATGAGTACCAATCGTCTATTATACCTGCCGCTTGGCGGCGCTGGCGAAATCGGCATGAACTGCTACGTTTACGGCTACGGGCCCGTGGGCAAAGAGCGCTACATTGTTGTCGATCTTGGCGTGACATTCCCCGATATGGATGGCACCCCTGGCGTCGATCTGATTTTCGCAGATATCGCATGGCTGGAAGAGCGCAAAGACCGCATTGATGCGATCTACATCACCCACGCACACGAAGATCACGTGGGCGCAGTTGGCCACCTGTGGCCTCGTTTGGGCGCGCCTATTTATGCGCGTAAATTCACATCGCATCTGGCGCGTCTCAAGTTTGAAGAGCACGGCTTGGATGTGAAAAAAGTTATCACAGTGGGCGCGTGGCCTGAGCAGACCAAAACAGGTCCGTTCACGGTTGGCTTCTTGCCTGTGTCGCACTCGATCCCTGAAAGCTCTGCTTTGATCATCGACACGCCTGAGGGGCGCATCATTCACACGGGCGATTTCAAAGTCGACCGTACGCCTCTTGTAGGCGAAGCTTTTGACGACGATCTGTGGGCAGATGTGTCCAAAGACGGCGTGATCGCGCTTGTGTGCGATTCCACCAACGTGTTCAGCCCCAACGCTGGCCGGTCTGAGGCCGAAGTTGTCGAGCCGCTCACACAGTTGATGAAAGACCTGCCGGGTCTCGTTGCTGCGACGACATTTGCATCGAACGTCGCGCGCGTGAAAACACTGGCAGAAGCTGGCGTCAAAGCGGGCCGCTCTGTTGTGCTGATGGGCCGCGCGATGCGCCGTATGGTTACCGCTGGCATCGAGACTGGCGTGATCACAGATTTCCCAACAACTTTGCCACCAGACAAAGCCGGCGAAGTGCCACGCGAAAACTTGTTGTTGTTGACGACTGGCTCGCAAGGCGAACGTCGCGCAGCCACAGCGCAATTGTCACGCGGCAAGTATCTGGGCATGAAATTGGTCGAAGGCGACACTGTCATCTTCTCGTCCAAAACCATCCCCGGCAACGAAAACTCCGTTAGCCGTATCGTCAACGCATTCTCTGAAATGGGCGTTGATGTGGTCACGGATTCCGATGGCCTGTACCACGTGTCTGGCCACGCCAACCGCCCTGACATTGCGCATGTGCACAACGTTGTAAAACCCAATTTGGTCATTCCAATGCACGGCGAACACCGTCACCTGCGCGCCCATGCCAAATTGGCCGAAGACAACGGTTACAAGGCAATCATCGCGCCGAATGGCACGGGGGTGAACCTTGCCGGTGGCAAGATCAAGGTTGTGGAATTTGTCGAAACTGGCCGCACGTATTTGGATGGCTCTGTTCAAATCGGCGCAATGGACGGTGTCGTGCGTGACCGTATTCGCATGGCTCTGAACGGTCTTGTAGTCACAACCGTGATCATCGAAGACAATGCGCCTTTGGGCGATTGCTGGTGCGAAATCAAAGGCCTGCCAGAAACTGGTCGTTCAAAAGCGCCGCTCGTGGATGTACTTGAAGAAGATCTCAACCAGTTCCTCATGCGCGCCAATAAGAAAACGATGGTGGATGATGATAAGATCGAAGAAGAGATGCGCCGCATCATTCGTCGTTCCACGCAAAATGAAATTGGCAAAAAGCCAGAAGTCCAAGTTGTGATTTCACGCCTGTCAAACTGATCATCGTTTAAAGGCAACAAATTTTGAATGGAGGCGGGGAAACCTGCCTCCATTTTTTGTGCGCGGGGGCAAGCCATAATTTGATGATCGCGTCATAAATATAGTCAGGATGAAACGACAAAGCCCGGCCAAATTGACCGGGCTTTTGAAATTATTTTAAAGGTTCAAGCCAATGCTTGAGGCGGCGTTTTAGCTGCCAAACCGTTCTTCAAAGCTCAGCGCGATGAAGGTTGGTAGATGATCGCCAAGTCCAACGACTGTGTTTTTCTCTTCACGACCATACCGTCCACGACCACGGCCACCGGAATTGCGATTGTTGTCGCGATCATTGGTGTGGCGGTCCGTATTCGAATTGCGCTCGTTTACAGGACGCTCGTTTACAGGGCGATCATTTGAAGTTTGATCACTGGTGTTACGATCACTGGCGCTGCGGTCGTTGGCATTGCGATCAGTTGTGTTGTTATCGCCGTTACCGTCGTTATTAGAGCGACCACCACGGCTTCTGCCGCGTCCACGCGCTGCTGGGCGTTCTGATGTGTTATCTGTTTTCTCAACAGGAGCGGCAGCTTGAGCCACATCGTTGTCAGTCGTTTCCGCTGGTTGAGATGCTGGTGCTGGCGTGACTTGCGCAGTCGCGTCCACTGGCGCGGCTTGATCTGCAGTAACCGCTTTATCAGCCGCAGGTTTGCGACGTGATCGTGTACGTGTGCGCTTTGGTTTTTCCGCTGGCGTGTCTTCACCAGATGGCGCATCTGCTGCTTTTGCAGGCTCAGACTTAACTGGTTCGGGTTTAGCAGGGGCTGCCTCTTCCGCCACAGGATTGCCAAACGGGTTATCAAGACGCGGAATTTTATTGCCCAAAAGGCGTTCTACGTCTTCAAAGTTTTTCTCATCACGTGGCTCGCACAACATGATCGCTTTGCCATCACGGCCCGCGCGACCTGTCCGACCAATACGGTGGATGTAGTCTTCGGGGTGGCCCGGTACGTCAAAGTTGAACACGTGGGTCACGGATGGCACATCAAGACCGCGTGCGGCGACGTCTGACGCCACAAGGATTTTGATTTCGCCATTGCGGAACCGTTCAAGCGTCGCATTGCGTTGGGATTGATCCAAATCACCGTGAATAGGCGCAGTGTCAAAACCGTATTTTTTCATAGACTTGGCAACGATATCGACATCAGTTTTGCGGTTGCAAAAGATGATCGCGTTATCAAGTGTCTCGCCTTCTTGTTCGATCAAAGCACGCAAAAGCTTGCGTTTCTCAGTTGCCGTGCGATCCTTGCGTGAGCCTTTGATCATGACAACATGCTGTTCGATCTGCTCAGAGGCGGATGCCTGACGTGCAATTTCAATGCGGGCAGGGGCAGACAAGAACGTGTTGGTGATGCGCTCAATTTCAGGGGCCATCGTGGCCGAGAAAAACAGCGTTTGGCGCGTGAACGGTGTCAGACCAAAGATGCGTTCGATGTCTGGGATAAACCCCATGTCGAGCATCCGGTCAGCTTCGTCCACGACCATGATTTTCACATCGGTCAAAATCAATTTGCCACGTTCAAAATGGTCGAGCAGACGGCCTGGTGTGGCAATCAAAACGTCGACGCCTTTGTCGATCAGACGGTCTTGTTCTTTGAACGACACGCCACCGATCAACAGAGCTTTGGTGAGCTTGTGATACTTGGTGTAGGTGTCAAAATTTTCTGCAACCTGCGCGGCCAATTCGCGTGTCGGACACAGCACCAAAGAACGTGGCATCCGTGCGCGTGCGCGGCCTCGTGCAAGGCGTGTGATCATTGGCAATGTGAAAGAAGCGGTCTTGCCTGTCCCCGTTTGAGCGATGCCCAAAACGTCTTTGCCCTCAAGTGCGGGGGGAATCGCCCCTGCTTGAATTGGTGTTGGCTCTGTATAGCCAGCATCTTCAATTGCTTTGAGAACCTTTTTATCAAGGTTGAGATCCGTGAATTTTATCATGTATATCCGTGTTCTCACGGACATATCTAAGCCCGCGGCGTCAACTGGGGTTACCGGTCTCGTGACCACCTCGCGCATCGAGGTCCCTAAATCGTGGACTTCATTACTCTGATATGGGCGAAAGGTCAATGAAACCCTAGATGTATGGTCAAATGGGATTATATTTTGCAACAAATGGGGTGCGTTCGTGCAAATTGGTGACAGATTTGATCCAACGACGTGTCACTATCAGGAAAATATCGGACCATAGGCTGGCAATACGTCCGTCATCGCAAAGCAGATTCGCGTGAGTGACTGCTTGGCCTTAGAGGGGCTTAAAGGTCCACCAGCACAGCATTTTCCAGCACAGCGCTTTGCCATGTGGTTGTGTCGCGTACGGCAGACAGGTTGCCCTGCACTGTGATCCGAGCGCCGTCTTCAAAGCCAATCAAAGGCTGGGACAGTTTCACTTGCAAAGACGTGCCATGATCGGCACCGCCACACAACGGACAGGTGCCCATATCCGAGACCAAAATCAATTCGCTGATCGCATCTCCGGGGGTCAATGGCATGGCGTACCCGGTGATTTTCAACGCGCGAATGCCGTCTTCAAGCTGTTTGGGAAAGGTCTTTTTAACTTCGTAACTTGTGTCTGTGACGATCTCGTCGACCTGTACATCGCCCAGCAATGCCCAGACATCTGTTTGCGCCAAAGCGGGCAGAGCCATGGTCGTTGTCGCGCCGAATACGGCAGAGAAAACAGAGACAGGAAGCGTGCGCATTGCAAAACCTTTCGCAAAGTAAATCATCTTGGTGCAGATAGTCTCATCGATATGTCAGGCGGTCCACAGACAAAAAGACCCGCGCCAAAAAATGGGCGGGTCCTTGCCAAAAGCGGCGTCAGGTCATTGAAAAGCGCTGATTAAACCATCAATTCGCGTGTCGCAGACAATGTTAATTCGGGATAGTCGCGCTGAACGCGGTCGATGTCCCATTGTAGGCGCGTCATGTAAACGATGTCGCCGTTGTGGTCGTGCGAAATGTGCTGCTGGTTGATGCTGACAAAGGCGTCGACTTTGTCTTTTGGTCCCGTGACCCAGCGCGCAGATGTGAACTGAGATTGGCCAAATCTGACGGGCAAGCCGTATTCCAACTCGATGCGTGAGGCCAAGACCTCAAACTGCAACGCGCCGACAACGCCAACAATAAAGCCAGACCCGATCGCGGGTTTGAACACTTTGGCGGCACCTTCTTCTGCAAATTGCATCAGAGCTTTTTCCAAGTGTTTCGATTTCATTGGATCGCCAGCGCGCACCGATTGCAACAGCTCTGGCGCGAACGATGGAATGCCAGTGACACGAATGTCTTCGCCCTCGGTCAATGTGTCGCCGATGCGCAATTGGCCGTGGTTGGGTATGCCGATGATATCGCCTGCCCATGCTTCTTCGGCCAATTCGCGGTCCGAGGCCAAAAACAGCACAGGGTTCGAGATGGCCATTTGTTTTTTCGAGCGCACATGGGTCAGTTTCATACCACGTTTGAAATGCCCAGATGCCATGCGCACAAAAGCAACGCGGTCGCGGTGCTTGGGGTCCATGTTGGCTTGCACTTTAAACACAAAGCCCATGACCTTTTTCTCGTCTGGCGAGATAGACCGTGGTTGCGCTGTTTGCACTTGGGGCAGGGGGCCGTAGTCGCCCATGCCGTCCATCAACTCTTTGACGCCAAAGGAATTGATCGCAGAGCCAAACCAAATCGGGGTCATTGACCCTTCGAGAAATGCGTCTCGGTCAAAGGCGGGCAACAATTCGCGCGCCATTTCCAATTCTTCTTTGAGCTGCTCCAGCAGTTCGGCTGGCACGTGTTCCGCCAAGCGGGGATCATCCAACCCATCGATTTTTACACTTTCCGCCACTTTGTTGCGGTCGGCGCGGTCCATCAATTCAAGACGGTCATTTAAGATGTCGTAACAGCCTACAAAATCACGACCCACGCCAATGGGCCAAGAGGCAGGCGTGACATCAATCGCCAGATTTTCTTGAATTTCATCAATAATTTCAAATGTATCGCGGCTTTCGCGGTCCATTTTATTACAGAACGTCAAAATCGGCAAATCGCGCATCCGGCAGACTTCAAACAGCTTTTGCGTTTGGCTTTCAACACCTTTTGCGCCGTCAATCACCATGATCGCAGCGTCCACAGCGGTCAGCGTGCGATACGTGTCTTCGGAAAAGTCCGAGTGACCGGGGGTGTCGACAAGATTGAAACGGTATTTGCCAAAATCAAACGACATGGCAGAGGCCGATACCGAAATTCCGCGGTCTTTTTCCATCTGCATAAAGTCAGATCGCGTGCGTCGTGCTTCGCCTTTTGCGCGCACCTGACCCGCCATCTGAATCGCTCCGCCATACAGCAAGAACTTTTCAGTCAGCGTGGTTTTCCCAGCATCAGGGTGCGAAATAATCGCAAAGGTGCGCCGACGTGCAATTTCGTCGGGCAAATCAAGGGCGGTATGTGAAGCGTTTGACATGGGCGTGTCTATAGCGGGGCGTGCGGGCTGCGGCAATGGGTTTGCTGACCGCTTGACTGTGTGCCACTGCGCTTTGTGTTTGGTTTGGTGAAAACACGTCGCTAAAGAGCGTCGCTTACGTTCCCGAGGCCGCGCGCAACAGGTTGGCCGCATCTTCTGGGGCAAGTGCGCCATCGGTGATTTCAAACGCGCGTGATTGTTCGTGAATATCGGTGACATTCGACATGCGCGCTTGGATGTCTTTGGGCAGGTAGGGTTTGACTTGGGTGTCCACAAACATGCTTTCAGCGGCTATACCTTCGGCGTAAATGATTTCATGTTTGTCGAACAAAAGCTGGTAGTATTCCACAAAGCCACCATCAGATTGCACAACTGACACGCCATTGACCAACAGTTTGGCTTTGACCAAAATCTCAGCGCGCTTCGCATGCACGCGATCCTTGCGCTGATAGATAAAGATGCGATGGTTCGGGCTGACGGTTAGGTCATTTTCGTTGTTCAAAGCGCCTTTTTTGATGATGATCGGCGCGAAAGATCCTGTGGCGCGCACAGTTTGCTGGCCAATCCAACGGATTTCGCGAGGGCCATTGTCGCGAGTCAAAATCCGATCACCTATATTGAGATCTTCGATTGGCTTTTGCATGCCATTGGCCATCGTAATCAATGTGCTACGGGTGAAGGAAACGCAGGACACTTCGGCCAAGCGCGCGCGCGGGGCATCTCGGTCCAGCATCACAGCAGCGTAATCTTGTTTTTCATGCAAGGCCGCGAGGGGTAAAATATAGGTCCCTTCGATCATGCCGGTGTCATCGGTTTCAATCAAAATCAAAACTTCAACAGTCGCTCCATCGGGCGCCATCAATGTGATCACGCAATCCAAGTGAATATCCGCACCGAGTTGACCAATATCAGAGCCTTCGGCGATACGAATAGCATCATCAAACACGTTCACAGCCAAGACCAGACGTTTGGCATTGGTTTCAAGCTGGTAGATATCCGCCAATTCGATTTCATCGGCTTGGGAAATGGCATCGCCAAAGTTAGCACCATTGTTCACGCGAAATGAGTCAGCGTGATACACAGGCAGGCTTTGAACCTGCAGCACTCCAGTGTTGAGGCTAATCTGCGATGGCGTTTTGAACATTGTTTCGATCATTCTAGGTCGATTCCGTGGTTTGGCAAATGCGATGCATCGGGGGATTTGTTGTTCCTACTAAGGAAACGCCGCACCAAGCATAATTTGCCACCACATGGGTATTCATATGCCTGAAATTGGCGTGAATGTATACAGTAAGAGGGGCTGACAAATCGATACCTTTCCCAAACATCATTGGAATCAGGTGTAGGTGTGAACAGTGGCGGGAATTTGGCGAGATTGGTGACACATTGCGTTCGTTTCCCAAAACAGGCGTCACAATCGTAAAAAATTGATAAATATTATGAAGTTGCGCTGGGTTTTTGAAACGCGTGCTGCGGGTACTGGCTGGGTGTTTTAAGCGCGTGCTTTATAAAAATTCATTGACCTCATTTGGTCCAAAGCACCGCGGTGTGCGACGATGCAATACCCGTAAATTCTGGGGCATGACACATGTCATTCCAGTCGCTACAAAGCCTTTAATCGATAATTTTATGCAAGCCTTCAGGAGGATAAACGATGGATCTTGGGATCAAAGGAAAGCGGGCACTTGTGTGTGCCTCATCCAAAGGATTGGGACGCGGATGTGCGGTTGCATTGGCTGAGGCTGGTGTGGACTTGGTACTGAACGCGCGCGGCGCTGAGGCGCTTGAGGCCACAGCGGCCGATATTCGCACCAAGTATAACGTGAATGTCGAAACGGTTGCGGCCGATGTCACATCCGAAGACGGTCGTGCCAAGGTGCTTGCCGTGGCTGGGCAGGTGGATATTCTTGTGACCAATGCGGGTGGGCCGCCCCCCGGCATGTGGACGGATTGGGATCGCGCCGATTTTATCGCAGCTCTTGATGCCAATATGCTCACGCCAATCGCGTTGATCAAAGCCTTGGTGCCCAGAATGATGGAACGCGGCTGGGGCCGTGTGGTCAATATCACATCTGTGTCTGTCAAAGCGCCTATTCCTGTGCTGGGTCTGTCAAATGCAGCACGCACAGGGCTTACGGGCTATGTCGCGGGCACATCTCGCCAAGTGGCGTCGCGTGGCGTGACCATCAACAACCTTTTACCAGGGTTGCATGACACAGACCGGATGATTTCACTCGATACCAATGCGTCTGAAACAACGGGCAAAAGTTTTGATGACATTCGTGCTGAAAAATGTGCGAGCATTCCTGCGGGCCGTTATGGCACTGCTGATGAATTCGGGGCGACATGCGCCTTTATATGTTCTCAACATGCGGGCTTTATGATCGGGCAAAATGTGCTTTTGGATGGCGGCGCAACTGTTTCAACGATGTAGGTCGCATAACCTTACCTCATGTGGCGGGGGCTGGATTTCGCGCGCCTGCCACATGCTCCGTATGTTTTAAGCAGAATGGCGGTCATAGGGTAAAGACGGGCAAGATGGTATTACAGACTGCATTTCGCGGGATGCGAGGGTATGAGCCCATTTTTCGATGTGATCGGCAAGGCGCGTCTTGCCGTTAAAGGCCTAGCAGTTGCTAAGATCGCTTGCGACTGCTAGGACGATCCAGACTTATAGTTTCAGTCGGATATCGCTCGTGAACGCCCAAAAAACCGCTCAAACATCTACCGTGCATCCGCGTTTAGAAATCCGCAATTTGCGCCGTACATTTCAAGGCCGCAATGTGGTTGATGATGTCTCGCTCGCAGTGATGCCGGGGCAGGTGACCTGTCTTTTGGGGCCATCAGGCTGCGGGAAATCCACAACCTTGCGGATGATTGCTGGCGTTGATATGCAAGACGCTGGCGAGATCTACGTCGATGGCGCCTTGGTGTGCGACACGGTGCACCGCGTGCCGCCTGAGGGGCGCTCTATCGGTTTGATGTTCCAAGATTTCGCGCTGTTCCCTCATCTGTCTGTCGCTGCGAATGTGGCGTTTGGGTTGAAAGGCTCTAAGGCTGAAAAACAAGCGCGCGTTGAAGAGTTGCTTGAAAAAGTTGATCTGTTGGGGGCGCTCAAAAAGTTCCCACATGAGCTGTCAGGTGGCGAACAACAACGCGTTGCGCTGGCCCGCGCTCTTGCGCCGCGTCCGTCCGTGATGTTGATGGATGAACCGTTTTCTGGGCTTGATGAACGCTTGAAAGATGACATTCGCGACAGCACTTTAGAGGTGCTCAAAGCCGAAGGTACAGCCGTTTTGTTGGTCACGCATGAGCCAGATGAAGCCATGCGCATGGCCGATGAAATCGCTTTGATGCGTGATGGAAAGATTGTGCAACAAGGCGCGCCTTACAATATATATAATGCCCCTGTTGACAAAAAGTCGGCAGCATTTTTTAGTGATATCAATGTAATAGGCGGCGAAGTTCAAGGGGCTTTGGTCTCTACTGCCTTTGGCGAATTTTTGTGTCCGGGCCATGCAGATGGCACGCCTGTTGAAATTGTTATTCGTCCTCAACATCTGCGGATTGATTTTGACCGCGCGGGGCGTGGCCCCAATCCCACCCCGCAAGACGGCACGCCTGCACGTGGCATCGTCGAACGCGCTCGGTTTATGGGGCGTGAAAGTTTGGTTGATTTTCGCATGGATTTTGACGGGTCAATTTTGCGTGCGACGGTCCCATCGGTGTTTTTGCCCAAACAGGGCACGCCGCTGTGGTTGATGCTGCGCCGTGAGCGCTGTTTCGTGTTTCCGCAGACCTAAGCTTGGCTTGCGGGCGTGTCTTTCGGGTCGATCTGTTCCAAATAATCTCGTAGTGTTTTGCCCACTTCATCTTGAAAGCTCGCGCCCGTGTCGATCAGTGTTTCAATCCGATCGACGCGAAACACACGAAACCCAGCACGCAATTCACACCACGCTGCCATTGTCCAAACGCGTCCCCAATATTCAAGTTGCAGTGGACGGACCAGCCGTGTCGTTTGTGTCTCATCCAGAGATAAGTAGCTCATACGAATAAGCTTTTTCTCGCGGACTGCATCGCGCAGCAACGGCATATGCTTAAATCCTGCTGCGGCGTCGGCAAAGGGATAGACCGCAAACCCCCAACCTGTGCTTGGCGGACCAGAGTTTTCGGGCAGCACAGCATCGATTTTAGCGGCCAGAGTTTGCGCAGATTTGGATAGCTCAGGGTCCGTGGCCTCGCCCAAAATGGCGACTGCCAAATGCAGCGCTTCCAATTCGCCCATGGTGAGATTCATCGGCGGTAGAGTGATCGGCGCTGTCACCATATAGCCAACACCGCGCTCGCCCTCGACGGGCACGCCAGAGGCACGCAGGGTGGCCATATCGCGCCAAATCGTGCGTTCAGATACCTCAAGTTTTTGGGACAAATCGCGTGCGGTATGCAGTTTGCCGTCCCGCATGATTTGAATGAGATCAAACAAACGGTCGCTGCGCCGTATTCCAGTTTGTTTGCGACCGCCTACCATAAATTATGTCGCCTGCGCGTTTATCAGCGTGTCATGGCGCATGGTGGCGGACTGTATATCGATCAACGCTAGCAGGGTCTCGGCCTTTGGTGCGCTGCTGATGGCTTTTGCTGCGGCTTGGGCTGCGTCCATGTTGGCCCACTGGACATGATCTAACCAAATCCCATCATCGCCAACAGGCAAGCGGCGCGAGATAAATCCCGTTTGACGCACTAAGAATGGTGTCATCGCATTTGATGCCTGAGCAACGGCTTGGGGATTGCCGCCCGCGAAGGAACGAAAAGTAACGGTTTCAACAATTTGAATGTTTTTCATCGTGGTCTCCGATTCGGATGTGGTCCTCGTTTGTGCATCCTGACAACTGACATAAACCTGTCAGTAGATAAAATCTAGCCCACCGCGCCGCGCCAATGTTGTGCATCAATGTGGTTTTGCGCATTTGGTGCTTTTCCTCGCCGAAATCCACGCTAATCCTAAAGCAGATGAATTTTTAAGCGGGCGCACAGTGCCTGCACACAGGAGAATGACTATGCTTAACAATATCGGTATTCCGGGCCTTCTGCTGATCGCTGTCGTGGTTTTGGTTCTATTTGGTCGTGGCAAAGTGTCTGGCCTTATGGGCGAAGTGGGCAAAGGCATCACTGCGTTCAAAAAGGGCGTTAACGATGGCACCAAAGAAATCGAAGACGAAGCTGCAGAGGCTGAAACTGAGGTCACAACAGACGTGACGGCACAAACCGAAAAAGACAAAGTTTAAACGCTTTTTGACTCTTAAGGCGTGGGCGGGACTGGGGAAGCCAGATCGGCCCACCGCCTGTGTGTCGTTTTCTGTTTGGCGTTTTTGAAAGGCGGCTCAACATGTTTGACATCGGTATGTCCGAACTTCTGATTGTCGGGATTGTGGCTCTTATTGTGGTCGGGCCCAAAGATCTTCCGGGTATGTTTCGCACGCTTGGTCGGTTCACGGCCAAGATCAAAGCGATGAGCCGTGAGTTCACTCGCGCGATGGAAAACGCCGCTGATGAGGCGGGTGTGAATGAGATCAAAGACGGGTTGAACGCTGCCGCAAATCCTAAAAAGTTTGGGCTGGATAAGCTCAAAGACGCCGCATCTGATTTCGAAAATTGGGATCCGATGAAAAAGGATACGCCCAAAGCGCCAACCCAAGCGGTCATGACCGAAGACCGGGCGGCTGTGGCCAAAAAAATCAGTGACAGCGCTGCCGCGAAAGCAACAGAACGCAAGGCATCTGAAGCAGCTGCTGAGGCGGCTCAAAGTGCGGCCCCCAAAGTGGCAGCACCAAAACCCGCTGCGAAAAAGCCAGCTGCTAAAAAAGCACCCGTTTCTAAAAAAACGCCAGCTGCGACAACGAAAGCGAAAGCCGCAAAGCCAGCGGCAAAAATCGCGCCGAAAAAAACAGCCCCTAAACCAGCCGCCAAAAAGCCGGCGGTAAAGAAAACACCCCCTGCTAAGACCAAGAAAGAAACCGACGTATGAGCCACACAGACACGCCCCTTGATGAGGTCGAAGACAGCTCAGCGCCTTTGATCGAACACCTGGCAGAACTGCGCACGCGGCTTATTCGCGCCGTTTTGGCCTTTTTCGTTGGTATGGTGATTTGCTTTGCGTTTGGCGGGGCCATTCTTGATTTCTTGCTGATGCCCATCGAGAAAACCATGCGCAATTTGGGCAACCCAAACCCTGTGATGCAATACACTGCACCGCAGGAATACTTTTTCACATTGATCCGTATTTCAATGGTCGGCGGCTTGATGTTATCGTTCCCTGTGATCGGCACCCAACTGTGGCGCTTTATTGCGCCCGGTCTGTACCGCAATGAAAAGAATGCGTTTTTGCCGTTTTTGATTGCGTCACCTGTGCTGTTTTTACTTGGTGCGGCCTTTGCGCATTACATCGTGGTGCCGCTGGCGATGGCGTTTTTCCTTGGGTTTGCCGACTTGCCATCGTTCATGGCAGCTTTGGTGGCGTCGGGCGGTGATCTTTCGGTCGCCTCTAACGATTCAGGCATCGATATCGTGTTCAACGGTAAGGTGAACGAAACACTTGATATTACACTGAAAATGATCGTCGCCTTTGGTCTGTGCTTTCAGCTGCCAGTGCTTTTGACCTTGATGGGAAAAGCTGGGCTGGCAACAGCGCATGGTCTGCGATCAACCCGTAAATATGCAGTCGTTGGCATTCTTGTGGTGGCCGCTTTGGTCACGCCACCTGATGTGACAACGCAGTTGATCTTATTCGTTGTGGTCTACGGCCTGTATGAAATCTCCATCTTCCTTGTGGCGCGTGTTGAGAAAAAACGCACAGCTGAATTGCGTGCCGCGGGTATTTTGGATGAAGATGAAGAGCTTTACCCAGAGTTCGACGACGAAGACGATAAATAGGATTTAACTATGTCGAGCAAGACTTTGAAACGGATCGCGGCGGCCTTGGATCGCATGGCCCCCGCACCACAATCTGCCCCTGATTTTGACGCCGCAGATGCCTTTGTGTGGCACACGGGACCAGACAGGTTAGAACCCGTCGCACAGGTGTCGCGGGTGGATGTGTCGCTTTTGGTGGGCATCAATAGATCACGCGATACGTTGCTGACCAACACGTTGCAATTTGCGCGGGGGCTGCCAGCCAACAACGCGCTTTTGTGGGGCGCGCGGGGCATGGGAAAATCGTCTTTGGTCAAGGCCGTGCACGCGTCTGTCTGCGACCAAGGTTTGCCGCTTAAAGTGGTGGAAATGCAGCGCGAAGACTTGCCCACGGTGTCGCGTTTGCTGGGGCACTTGCGCAGCTCAAAACATCGCTTTGTTTTGTTTTGTGACGATCTGTCGTTCAGTCATGATGACCAACATTACAAATCGCTCAAAGCGGTTCTGGATGGCGGGATCGAAGGGCGGCCCGACAATGTGCTGTTCTACGCCACGTCCAATCGTCGTCATTTAATGCCGCGCGATATGATTGAAAACGAACGTTCTTCTGGGATCAATCCGTCGGAAGCTGTTGAGGAAAAGGTGTCTTTGTCAGACCGATTTGGTTTGTGGCTTGGGTTCCACCCGTGCAGCCAAGACGACTATTTGGCGATGATCCGCGGCTATTGCACCGCGCATAACGTTGAGATTGATGACGATACTCTGCGGGCTGAAGCGATTGAATGGCAAGCCACACGTGGGTCACGCTCTGGCCGTGTTGCATGGCAATTTTTTGTGGATCTGGCTGGGCGCAAAGGTGTGTCTTTGTCTTAAAACATCAGCACATAGATATGAAAAAGCCGCTCCAAATGGGGCGGCTTTTTTTATGGCTTGGCCACTTGAATTTGGTTTAATTCAAGTAAGGTGACGGATCGACCGTTTGCGTGCCTTTGAAGACCATGAATTGCAACGCATTGAATTCATTTGCAGTTACTTTGGCGATGCTTTGGCCTTTTGAAACCTTGTCGCCTTTTTTGACGGACAGGTTGTCGATAAAGCTATAGGCTGTTTGCAACCCATCACCGTGATCAATCACCATAATCTGAACCCCGTCCGCATTGGTGGACACAAGTTTAACTGTGCCCGCTTTGGCCGCTTTCACAGTGGTGCCAGAGGGCGCAGAGAACAGCACGAACTTTGATTTCGCTTTGTCGTAATCGCGAATAATCGGACCTGAGACTGGCTTGGACATTTCAGAACTGGATGTCTGTGTCGCGCCCAAGTTTGGGGCAGGGGTGCTGGGTTTAACTGGCTCTGGTGTTGCTTCTTTGGCATCAGGCAGAGGTGTGGCGGCAGAGGGCGGTGTGGGTGTGGCGGTGCCCGCCCCAGGGGTAGTTTGTACTGGTTGCGCCGTGTTTTCTGCCGTTTTAACTGGGATCAACACATAGCGTCCTTCTTGCACCGCAAGGTCAGACCCTAGGCCATTCCAATCGGACAAGGCGCGCACAGACACACCGTATTTACGTGCGATTGAATAGGCTGTCTCGCCGCGTTGCACTTGGTGGCGCACAGGTTCTGTGGTGATAGTGGGCGCGTTTTTGACGGGGGCTGTGGCTGTTGATTGTGGCGCTGCAAGCGGCGTTTCAGACAGAGCTTCGTTCGCCAAAGAGGTCACGTCGATGCGCTCGCCAGAGGCGATTGTTCCCGTTGGAATGACGGCTCCACTGATCTGGCCTGCGGGGCGCGGCAATGCGATGACTTCGCCGCTGCGCAAGGCAACGCCGCTTGGAATGCCGTTGTATTTCGCCAATTCTGCGGCGGGCAGGCCGACGCGGCTGGCAACCATATCGATGGTATCGCCTTTGCGTGCCACCGCGACTTGGTAATTGGGATATGAGATCACGCCATTTGCATTTGGTTTTGGTTTGGCGGCTGTCTTTGCTTCTTGTGCGGCAGGGGCCGTGGAAAAGGCATCGGTCAATCCACGCAGATCAAAATCCAGTGGTTTGTCGCAGGCCGTGAGCGCCAAAGCCGCACAGCCACACAGTGCCAAACGGTGAAGGGTGCGCGGGTGGGCGACTGTCAATTTGGTAAATGTCATAGCTCGATCCTCAAATTTTCGGGTCATTGCCCGTATCGGGGTGTTTGCCCCAAAATTGGCCCAACATGGGCGGTTACTCCTGACCTATCCCCTCAAGCAGGGGCACAAAACGCACAGAGCGCAGTTCTTCGTAGTCAAAGCCTTTTTCGAGGCGTGTGACCTTAATCAGACTTTGCACAGTATCAGACTGGCCGACTGGCACGACCATGATACCGCCAA
Organism: Pacificibacter marinus; assembly: GCF_900109555.1. GTDB lineage: Bacteria > Pseudomonadota > Alphaproteobacteria > Rhodobacterales > Rhodobacteraceae > Celeribacter > Celeribacter marinus_C. The sequence goes on from NZ_FNZV01000005.1 coordinate 203,430, forward strand.
CACGCAGCTGCGCCAAGAGGGGGCCTGGTGGGTCCTCTGCAGCGGCAGTCACGATGATGCGATCAAAGGGCGCTTGATCGGGTAAACCGTGGCTGCCATCAGCGGCAAATGCGGTGATGTTGACGATGCCCAAGGTATCAAACACCTCTTGAGCTTCGCGCACCAATCGTGAAAATCGGTCTACCGTGTAGACACGTCGCGCCAGTTGACTGAGCACTGCGGCCTGATAGCCCGACCCAGTGCCGACTTCCAAAACCTTGTCGCGCGGCTGCACGTTCAACGCTTGGGTCATGAGGCCCACAACTGAAGGCTGGGATATCGTTTGGCCGCAGGCAATCGGCAAGGGCATGTCTTCGTAGGCGCGCTTCGCAAAAAGGCCCCGCACAAATGCCCCGCGATCGATTTTTTCCATCGCGGTCATCGTGCGGCTGTCCGTTACGCCCTTAGAGCGCAACGTGTACAAAAACTGCATTTTGCGTTCTGCGGCTGAGGTCATTTCAGCGCGGCCTCAATATCAGCAAGTACATCATATGCTGTTAGATCGGCGCGCATCGGGGTCACTGAAATTTGACCCGCAAGATTGGCGGTTACATCTGTGCCCGCGCCTGTATCAACGGATTGCTGTGAGCCTGTGACCCATAAAAAACGCCGTCCAGAGGGAGACATTTGTGCTTCAACCCCAAATCCTGACCCTTTTCGGCGACCTTGACGGGTCACTGTGATGCCGCCTGTTTTGTTAGCAGATATGGGCGGGAAATTGATGTTGTAGAACAGGTTGTAATCTGTTCCATCCCAAGGCGCATCGGCCAAGAGTTTGCGCACAACGGCTGCGCCATGCTGTGCGGCACTTTCAAACGGGTCATTTAGCTCGGCATTCTCTGGCCCAAAAAATTGGCTCATCGCGATGGCTTTGACACCTTGCAAGGCCGCCTCCATAGCGCCGCCGATTGTGCCCGAATACATAACATTTTCGCCAGCGTTGTTGCCACGATTTACACCGGACAAAACCAAATCAGGCCGCTCAGGCATAACATCAAAAAGGGCGGCCAAAACGCAATCTGCGGGGGATCCTTCGGCTGCCCAACGGCGGGGGGCCAATTCGGAAATCATCGTCGGGTGGGCATACGAAATGCAATGGCCAACACCGGATTGTTCAAAGGCAGGGGCAACGACCCAGACTTCGCCATCTGGACCTGCTATGTCGCGTGCTATGGCCTCAAGTGTGACCAGTCCCGGCGCGTTGATGCCGTCGTCATTGGTAATGAGAATGCGCATAAATGTGCTGCCTTTTGCCTCTGTGTTGTCTCATCCTTAAAGCAGGTGACGAATCACAGCAAGACGGGGTTGCAGCCTTTCAGGGCTTGCGTGCATTCTATTCTGGAAAATGGAGGAATTTATGCCGAAACCTATTTTAGATGCGGTGGCTGTGAGTGCTCATGATATGTCTCGCGCCAAAATGTTTTACACGTTGCTTGGATTTGAATTTGACGGTGGCTTTGAGAGCGAAGACCATGTCGAACCTGTGCGTCGCGCGGGCGAGCCACGGTTGATGATCGATAGGGCGACGTTGATGGAAAAGCTCATCGGTGAAATGCCACGCGCGCCGAACCATTCGGTGTTTGCGATGTTGTGTGACAGCCCTGCCGAAGTGGATGCCTATACAGCGAAAATCAAAGCGGCAGGGTTTGCGGTTTTGACAGAGCCGTGGGACGCCTTTTGGGGGCAGCGTTATGCGACTGTGGCCGATGCCGATGGATACCGCATTGATCTGTTTGCCCCGCTTGCGGGGTGACGGGCGAGATAGTGATGCGCGTCATAAGACCCGGGCGGAGCAGGGACCGACCTTAGATCAGGCCGATCTCTTTCAAAATGCGCGGAGCTTCATCACGGGGGTGGACCAATGCCTCTTTGCCTTCGCCGGGGTGGAATCTGGCGCGTGTGCCAGTGGGCATCGGATTGGGCTGCACGATATGCACGCGGGGCGCTTTGTCTGAGTTTGCGGTTTCCGCCTGCCAACTGCGCGCCATTGCGATTTGCGCAGCTTTTGATGCGCCGTATGCGCCAAAGAATTTCTCGCCTGCATGCGGATCATCAAAAAACAACACGTCAGAGCGGCGCGGCCCCATGTTCAAAAGCGGTCCGATCAGAGGAATAAGTTTGCCCGTCGCAGTGATATTGGTGCCTATGGTGCGATCCAAATCTTTGGGGTCCAAATGATCGGCCGGTGACAAAAGCTGTGCGTAAATCGCGGTATGCGCCCAGAGGTCCAAATACCCCCAGCGATCATAAATGCCGCGACACAAATGCGCCATCGCATCGGGGTTGGTGACATCCATCGGGGCTAGTGTCGCATCGCCACCTTTGGCTTTGATGCGGTCATCCAACTCTTCGAGCGCGCCTGTGGTCTTGGCCACAGCGACGATGTGATACTCAGGGGCAAGGGCTTCGGCCAAATGAAAGCCAAGGCCGCGCGAGGCGCCTGTGATCAGGGCAATTTTTGTTTTCTCGGTCATGGGGCAGATGTGCTTTCAAATGCGTGCGCGGTCAAGAGGGCAAGCTCTCAGGACTTAGATAAATCGTCGCGACTTAATGTCCCTGTAGCCTCGTAAAGGTCAATCAAATCGTCAAGCGATATGTCCGTTGCGCCCTGTGCAAGTGTGGCTGTTGGACGTGTTGATGTGTCATTGAACTCAAGTGACACTTTCGCCCCTAAGTTGGCTAAAGGACCAAGATCAGATGACAATTTCCCATCAAACGGTGCAGGGGACGCTGCGCCATCGAATGTCTCGATATAGGCGTAGAACCCCTCGTTTGGCACTTTGACCCAAAGGGCAAACACCACATGCTCGTCAGAGCCGCGAATGGGCAAGGCAAGTGTGGCGCAGATAAAGCGGTCTTCACCAAAACGACACAGTTCTGACGCCAATTGATCATCGCCAAGTTTGACAAAAGGCTGATCGCCACGTTCGCCGTGGGGCCAAGCGCTGGGGTGGTCAAAGCCAATATCCATCACGCCGCCCATATCTTGTAAGGCACGCCAACGCGGATCGAGGTCTAGGATTGATGTCATGATCTGGCCTTTAAACTGAGGGTCTTTGATCTTGTCCCATAAAAGAACCGCCGCATCAAATCAATGACGCGGCGGTTTATTCATATCGGGCAAAAAGCGCTTATTCAGCGGCTGTTTTCATCTCGAACCCTTTGGCAATCATATCGCTTGGCACGACAGGGTATTCGCCAGAGAAGCACGCGTCACAGTATTTCGGCGCATTCGCATCACGGCCCTCAGGCACGCCAGCGGCGCGGTACAGACCGTCCAGCGTGATGAATTGCAAACTGTCCACATCAAGATGGGCACACATTTCGTCGACCGTCATATTTGCAGCCAAAAGTTTGTCACGGTCTGGCGTGTCTACGCCGTAGAAACAGGGCCACATTGTGGGGGGCGAAGCGATGCGGAAATGCACTTCGGCCGCGCCAGCATCCAGCAACATGTCTTTGATTTTTTGCGATGTGGTGCCGCGTACAACTGAATCGTCGACCAAAATGATGCGTTTACCACGGATCAGCGCACGATTGACGTTGAGTTTCAGGCGCACACCCATATTGCGGATTTGCTCTGATGGCTCGATAAACGTGCGGCCCATATATTGATTGCGGATGATGCCCATGCCGTATGGAATACCGGATTCATGCGAAAATCCAATCGCAGCAGGGGTGCCGGAATCTGGTACAGGGCAGACAAGATCAGCATCCACAGGGGCTTCACGCGCCAGTTCCACACCGATTTGACGGCGTGTTTCATACACAGAACGCCCGCCCAATATACTGTCAGGGCGTGAAAAATAGACGTGTTCAAAGATGCAAAAGCGTGATGCCGTGCGTTCAAACGGGTGGAAACTTTCCACAACACCGTTCGAGATCACAACCATTTCACCGGGTTCAATTTCACGTACAAACTCGGCACCGATGATATCAAGCGCACAGGTCTCGGAAGACAGAGCATAGCCTTTTTCGCCGACTTTGCCTAAAACAAGTGGCCGTACGCCGCGTGGGTCACGCACACCAATCAATTTGGTGCGGGTCATTGCGACAACAGAAAACGCCCCTTCGACACGGCGTAGGGCATCTTTCATCCGCTCAGGAATGTTGCGCTGCAACGAGCGTGCCATCAGGTGAATGATACATTCAGAATCTGACGAAGACTGGAAAATCGAGCCGCGATCAATCAGTTCGCGTTTGAGCGCTTCTGCATTGGTGATATTGCCGTTGTGGGCGATGGCGGCGCCCCCCATGGAAAACTCACCAAAGAAAGGCTGCACATCACGGATGGCTGTGGCGCCTTTTGAACCAGCAGTGGAGTAGCGCACGTGGCCAATGCCAACTTCGCCAGGAAGCGTTTCCATCACTTTTTGGCTGGTAAAGTTATCGCGGACATAGCCAAAGCGGCGGGCCGAGTTGAACCCCGCTTCGGGGTCGTACGTGACGATTCCGCCAGCTTCTTGACCGCGATGCTGCAAGGCGTGCAATCCGAGTGCGATAAAGTTGGCCGCATCGGCAACGCCGACAACGCCAAACACGCCGCACTCTTCTTTTAATTTATCGTCGTCAAACGGGTTTTCAGGGGGCATCTGGCGCATGGCAACAGGCTCCGAATCCAAAGGCGTGCATTTCGTCCTTCGTTTAGTCCTTAACGAGCGCAGTGTCACGGAAGGATCACAAAAGAATTTCGACCGCTTGGTCAAAGTTGCAATCAAGCACGTTTAAGACACCGTTGCGCGCCTTGTTTGCATTAGGAATGTTGACGAAAAACCGATACGCATGAAAAAGGCGGGCTTAGCATGTCCTGCAAGCCCGCCTTTCAAAATTTTCAGTCTGCAGTAACTTATTCAGTGCAAGTGCTGACCAAGCTTTCATAGCGCGATGTGATCCAGCCCGGTGCATTCTCTGGGATGCTATCATCGAGGCGGCTTTGCGAGCGGTCAAATACTTTCACTGTGCGCGAGTCTTCGAGCACCGCAATGCGGTCACCTGTTGAAATGCGGTCCACGATCACCAAAGCGATGGCGACCAATAGGATGCCGCGGATCACGCCGAAAAAGAACCCAAGGCCTTGATCGATGCCGCCAAGCGCCGAGCGTTGCACAGCTGATGACAAAAGCGGCGTAAAGATCGACACGACAATCAACGCCAATGCAAAGACGGAAAAGAAGCCCGCGATCACGGCAAGCTCGCAGCTGTCTTCAATATAGCCCCCCAGCATTGGGATTTCTTTGACCAAGGGCACGGCGTGTGGTGCGAAAATATAGCCCAAAATGGCGGCCACGATCCAGCCTGCGATGGCCATACCTTCGCGGACAAATCCCCGCGAATAGGCCAAAAGTGCGGATACAATGATCACAAGCGCTACGATTGCGTCAACTATGGTAAAGCCTTCCATGGCGCCTCTTTTCTATTGAATCGACTCTTGCACCCGTTCAGGCACTTGGGCACGAAGAACCAATTTTTGGCGTAGGATTCAACCTATTTTCCGAATGTGATGCATAAAAAAGACCAGTATGAGCAGATAAAGCCCTATATTTTCATGAAAATTACGAAAACAGCCAAGCCAAACGCGTTACCCCGCAGCAAAGACTTCGCCAACAAAGCTGACAAGATCATCCATATATCTGATTTGCATGCCCGATCCGTCGCCCGCTTTTGACCGCGAGGGGGCAATAGCCGAAGAAAATCCAAGCTTTTGTGCCTCTTTCAATCTATTCTCGGTTTGATTGACGGGGCGCAGGCCCCCTGACAGCGACAATTCACCGAACACAACGCAGTCTTTGGGGATCGCCACGTCTTCGCGCGCAGATAGCAGCGCTGCTGCCACGGCCAAATCGGCGGCAGGTTCAGACACTTTCATGCCGCCCGCCACGTTGAGATAGACATCAAGTCCGGCAAACGGAATGCCGCACCGCGATTCCAAGACGGCCAAAATCATCGACAATCGTCCGCCATCCCAACCGACAACCGTGCGCCGCGCTTGCGCGTTGGGTGAGGGGGCGACCAGTGCTTGGAATTCGACCAACACGGGCCGCGTGCCCTCAATCCCTGCGAAAACAACAGATCCAGCGGTGGGTTTGTCGCGTTCTGACAGGAACAAAGCCGACGGGTTGGTCACTTCGCACAAGCCGTCGCCGGTCATTTCAAACACGCCGATTTCTTGCGCGGGGCCAAAACGGTTTTTCACTGCACGCAATAGGCGGAAATGATGCCCACGTTCGCCTTCGAAATACAAAACCGTATCCACCATATGTTCGACCACACGTGGGCCGGCAAGTTGACCGTCTTTGGTCACATGGCCGACGATAATCACCGCGACATTGCGCGATTTGGCAAAGGTGACGATTTCATGGGCGGCGGCGCGCACTTGGCTGACAGAGCCCGGCGCGCTTTCGACATTGTCGGCCCACATGGTTTGGATGGAATCGATGACCACCAAATCAGGTTCTTCGGCTTCAAGCGTGGTTAAAATATCGCGCAGATTGGTTTCCGCGGCAAGCTTGACAGGGGCATCCCCAAGGCCAAGCCTTTGTGCGCGCATCCGCACTTGGGCCGATGATTCTTCGCCCGAGACATAGACTGTTTTCAACCCCGCTTGGGCAAACCGCGCGGCGGCTTGTAACATCAATGTGGATTTGCCGATCCCTGGGTCACCGCCGACCAAAATCGCCGATGCAGGCACAAGGCCGCCCCCCAAAACGCGGTCCAATTCGCCCATGCCGCACACGGTGCGCGGGGGCGGTGCTTCTTTGGTGGACAGGTCCGTCAGAGGCACCTTTTTGCCGCGCATTCCGCCCAAGGTTTTCTTGGAGGGGCCTGATTTTGACAGCGGCTTTTCCTCAATAATGGTATTCCAATCGCCGCAACCATCGCAGCGCCCTGACCATTTGCTGTAAACGGCGGCGCAAGCGCTACAGGTGAAATTGTTTGAGGCTTTTGCCATGGGATGCTCCGCTTGGATCAATGGCGCATGTTCGCGCTATGTTCTTGTTTAGCGCGAAGCGTAGGGTGGGATCAACCTTGTTTTGAACTTTGGGATTGAAAGCTGAGCCCAATCGATACCAAAACGCTGGCAGTGAACACATACAGTCCCCACGCCACATCAATGCGCCCGATCCCAAGCCCTTTGGCCACAGTGATATAGATCGCAATGAGAAAAATATCCGCCATGGCAAGGCGACCAAGGTGAAACAACCAAGGTTTGGCGTGTGCAGGCAAACGCCCCGTGGCAAGTGCTTCATAGGTCAATATTTTCGCGACCGGGGCGATGATGGCGAATATAATGACGATGAGTGCTAGAAAAATGTCAGTTTGCCAAAGGCTTGCGATGCCTGACAGGATTGAAACCTCTTTCATGCCAAACAAAGGCAACACCCCTGCGCGAAACAGGGGGGCGATCCATGCGATGGGAAAAAAGATCAAAAGTGAAAGGTTCAAAAGGCGCAAAATTGTCATGAGATACAGGTGGTTTCCCTGCGCCTAAGTTTCAAGCGCCCCTGATAGGGTGCGTGTTGTGAGTGTCAGATCAGCGCAGTGTTTCAATCGGCCCTATGGACGATCCGGTGATAAACTGTTGCAGATATGGGTCATCGCCTGAATCCATCTGCGCCACGGGGCCCGTCCAGCGAATTTTCCCGCCATGTAGCATTGCAACCGTGTCCGATATTGCGCGTACTGAGGTCATGTCGTGGGTGATCGTCATGGCCGTTGCGCCCATTTCAACCACAATCTCGCGGATCAAGTCATTGATAACGCCAGCCATAATTGGATCAAGACCTGTTGTCGGCTCGTCAAAGAAAATGATTTCGGGGTCGGCTGCGATCGCACGGGCCAGACCTACACGTTTTTGCATGCCGCCTGACAGTTCTGCCGGAAACTGATCTGCCACATCGGGGGACAGGCCAACGCGGCGCAGTTTTTCGATGGCAATTTCGCGGGCTTCTGCGCGGGGGCGTTTGAGTGCGCCGCGCAGCAACCGAAAGGCTACGTTTTGCCAAACAGGAATTGAATCGAATAATGCTCCGCCTTGGAACAACATGCCAAATCGCGCTAAAAACGCATCGCGGTCTTTGGTTTTGGTGACATCTTCACCATCGACTTTGATCGTGCCAAGGTCGGGTTGGATCAGCCCCAAAACGCATTTGAGCATCACGGATTTTCCGGTGCCAGAACCGCCAATAATCACAAGGCTTTCGCCGCGTGGAATGTTCAGATCGACACCGCGCAGGATCTGTTTGGACCCAAAGGATTTATGGACATTTGAAAGCTCAATCATATCGCAAAAAACGCCTGTGTCAGAAGGAAATTCGCCGCCAAAATCAGCACCGCTGCGGCCACAACCGAAGACTTGGTGGCGCTGCCGACGCCCTGTGCGCCGCGCTCTGATTGCATGCCGTAGTAGCAGCCCATGACCGTGGCGATGAAACCAAACACGGCACCTTTGGCTAAAGATGAAATCACATCAATTGGCTCTAGAAAGTTCACTGTGTTTTGCAAATAAGTTGCGGCGTTAAAGCCCAAGGACTGTGTCGATACCAACCAGCCACCATAGATGCCGATGATGTCGCCGATGCCCACCAAAAGCGGCACAGTCAATAGCCCCGCCAACACGCGCGGTACGGTGAGGTATTTCATCGGATGGGTCGACAGCGTGACCAATGCATCGATTTGTTCGGTCACTTTCATCGTCGCAATTTCGGCCGCGACCGAGGCTGTGACCCTTGCGGCAATCATCAAGCCAACCAGCACAGGGCCAAGTTCGCGCACCATGCCGATGGCGACAATTTGTGGCACAACGGCTTCGGCCGAAAACCGTGATCCGCCGGAATAAATCTGCAATGCCAAAGCGCCGCCAGTGAAAAACGCGGTCAACCCCACGACTGGCAAAGACAAATAGCCAATATGTAGCAAAGCTTGCATAAATTCACGGGTGTAAAACGGTGGTGTCACCATATGGCGCAGCGTTGACAGCGCAAATAATGTCAAACGTCCCATGCCTGCTAAAGCCCCAAGCACTGTTGCGCCAAGCGCCGCCAGCGGACGTGTGATCAGGGACGTGTTCATGTGCGGTACCGACGATTGTATCTGCGACCAAGGGATGTCAAAATTTCATAGCCGATTGTACCACCGATTTCTGCCAAATCATCAACAGTTTGATGGGCGCACAGCAAATCAAGCGACCGTGGCGTTTGGTCAAGATGGGTGACATCGACGGTGATCAAATCCATAGACACACGTCCGATCAGCGGGCAAGGCGTATCGCCATCAAACAAAACTGATTTGTTTGAAATCTGCCGCGTGATCCCGTCAGCATAGCCCGCAGACACGGTGGCCACACGAGAAGGGACCTCGGCGGTCCATGTGTTGCCATAGCCCACAGTTTCACCCGCGGGAACATCGCGGATTTGAATGACCGGACATTCCACACGCACCACAGGGGCAGCGTCTTCAAATGGCAAGCCGCCATAAAGCCCGATACCCGGGCGTGTCAGATCAAAGTGATAGTCTGGCCCAAGCAAAATGCCACCTGTCGCAGACAAAGCGCGCGGCACGTCTAGCCCGTCGGTCATTTTGTGGAATTCGGCAAGTTGTTGAGCATTCATCGGATGATCTGGCTCATCTGCACAGGCCAAATGCGACATGATCAGCACAGGGTTTGCAGCCATCACCAAGTCGCGCACCGCGTCCCATTCGTTGGCTTCCAAGCCAAGGCGGTTCATGCCTGTGTCAAGCTGCACCCCAAACGGGTGTTTGGGCAGCAATTCGAAATGCCGGGTAATTTGATCGAGTGAATTGAGCATGGGGATCAATTGCATATCGGCAATCATGTCGGTGTCGCCGGCCATATGACCGCTGAACACGCAGACGCGCGGTGATGGCCCCACAGCGTTGCGCACGTCAATGCCTTCTTCTGCGGCGGCAACAAAAAATGTCTTAGCGCCCGCACGCGCCAAAGCCCGTGCTGCTTTGCCCGCGCCCGTGCCATAACCGTCTGCTTTGACCACAGCAGCGGTTTCCACGTTCGCGGCTGATTTCGCGTCAAGCACGCGCCAATTTTGCGCCAGAGCGCCAAGATCGATATGAAGTGTTGAACTGCCCATAAACGTGTTTTGACGGGCGCAGAGATTGGACGCAAGCCCAAATTCCGTGCCGCCAGTGCTCCTTACGACAAGTGTGACTTAGTATTCTTCAGCATCTGGCAGGTGATGTTCATACGCCAGATTGCCAAATCGTGTGAATTCGGCAGTGAACGACAAGGTGACCGTGCCGATGGGACCGTGACGCTGTTTGCCCAAAATGACTTCGGCTTTAGCATGCAAACGTTCCATTTCCTCTTGCCACGCGGCGATGGCTTCGTGGTTGTGATCATCTGGTTTTTCGCGCTCTTTGTAGTATTCGCCGCGATACACGAACATCACCACATCGGCATCTTGCTCGATTGAGCCAGATTCACGCAAATCCGACAATTGCGGGCGTTTGTCATCGCGACTTTCCACCGTACGAGACAGCTGGGACAGCGCGATCACAGGGATGTTCAATTCCTTGGCGATGGCTTTGAGGCCCATCGAAATCTCGCCAATTTCCTGCACACGGTTGCCTTGGGTGCTTGGTGTGCCGCGCACCAACTGCAAATAGTCGACGATCAACACATCCAAGCCGTGTGTCCGTTTCAAACGTCGTGCGCGCGCTGCCAATTGCGAGATCGGCAAAGCTGGCGTGTCATCGATATACAAAGGACAGGTTTCTAGCGTTTTCGCGGCTTCGATCAGACGGCGAAACTCGTCTTCTTCCATGTCACCTTGGCGAATTTTATGCGATGAAATTTCCGCCGCTTCCGCCAAAATACGTGCGGCAAGCTGTTCGGCACTCATCTCGAGTGAATAAAACCCAACAACGCCGCCTTGCACCGCGCCCTCTTTGCCATCTGGCAAAGTGCCCTTTTTATAAGCCTTGGCTACGTTGTACGCGATGTTGGTCGCGAGCGACGTTTTGCCCATCGATGGCCGTCCCGCCAAGATGATCAAATCCGACTTGTGCAACCCGCCCATTTTTTTGTCCAGATCCATCAAGCCTGATGAAATCCCCGCCATACCGCCCCCGCGCTCGTAAGCTGCGTTGGCATTGAGAACGGCTTGGGTGACGGCAGACAGAAAGGATTTAAATCCAGAATCCGCTTTGCCCTGTTCAGATAAGGAATAGAGCTTTTGCTCGGCTGATACGATTTGTTCAACGGGTTCGCGACTGTCCAATCCACTGGCCGCAGCGCCTGCGATTTCATTCCCCAGCTCAATCAATTGGCGGCGAATGAACAGATCATAGATCAGCTGCGCATAGTCGCGCACGGCATAAGTCGAAATGGCTGAAGCAGCCAAGCGTGCCAAATACGCGGGTCCGCCAAGCTCTTGTAATCCTTTGTGATCTTCCATGTAGGCTTTGAGCGTCACAGGCGAGGCCAGCATGTTTTTTGCGATCCGTTCAGCCGCTTTTTCAAAGATATCGCGGTGCACCGGGTCGTAGAAATGCTCTGGCATGATGACCGATGCGATTTTGTCGTAGACATCATTATTGGTCAAAAGCGCGCCCAGCAATTGCTGTTCGGCCTCTGTGTTGTGCGGCAAAGCGCCGTCATATGATGAAATGACCGAGCCTGTTTGTGCTGTGACAGCGGTGCTTGGCGCATCTGAAGCTGGCGTAACATCTGCCGTCTCTGGCATGTCTGTATAGCCGGGATCGTCTGAGCCTTGCGTGTCATTGAGCGTGGCGATGTCGTCGTTCATCCGGTGCGGTCCTGTCTTTTGCCTGATCGTGCTTGCCTGTCGTGGCATGTTTGGTTGTTGTAACGAAACTCACGACCAAGGTTCAAACTGTATATTTCTGTGGATAACTCTAGTGCTACGATATGTAGTGAGGGAGTGGATGTATGATCAATATGTTGATCTGCGCCAGAATAAAAAATGAACGCCACCAAATTTGGCGGCGTTCATAAAATGTAGTTACTTTGGGGTAAACTGCACAGGGCTTAGCCCTTTTTATTGGCTTCCTGCCACTCACGCGGGGCGTTGAGAAATTTCTCAACTTCAGCCAAGGTGTCTGCATCAAAGGATTTTTGCAACTTTGCTTCTGCCAGAACATCCCACCACGTGCACAATGAATGCAGTTGGATCCCGTGGTCGCCGAGTGTTTTTTCTGTTTCCGAAAAAATCCCGTAGTAGAAAATCACAGCCGTATGACCACATGTCGCACCAGTGTCGCGGATCGCATCCACGAATGACAGTTTTGATCCGCCATCTGTGGTGAGATCTTCGACCAAAAGCACACGCTCGCCCTCGGTCATTTTACCCTCAATGCGTGCGTTACGCCCATAGCCTTTGGGTTTTTTGCGTACATAAGTCATTGGCAAAGCAAGACGTTCTGCAACCATCGCCGCAAATGGGATGCCAGCCGTTTCACCGCCCGCGATATTGTCAAATGCTTCAAATCCAGCGTCGCGCATCACGGTGACAGACAGAAAATCCATCAAAGTTGAACGAATACGCGGATAGGAAATCAACTTGCGGCAATCGACATAGGTTGGGCTCAGCAAACCTGAAGCCAAAGTGAATGGCTCAGCCGTATTGAAATCAACGGCTTTAATTTCAAGCAACATACGTGCCGTGAGGCGGGCGATTTCGGTTGAATCTGGAAACGTGGAAGGGATCATGGCAGTGTCCTTGGTGTCTTGTAAAAAGTTAGGCCTCGACCGACCAATGCAGCGGCATTTGCGGGTCAAATACGGTGACAGGACCGTCGGGCGTGGCGATATGTTTGGGGTATTCAACTGCCGCACCTTTGCGCAGCGTGATCGTGCCTTCATTCAATGGCAGGCCGTAATGACGTGGGCCGTTGAGCGATGTGAACGCTTCAAGATTGTCCAATTTACCTGCGCGCTCAAACACTTCCGCTAAAATTGACAGTGTGTTGGTTGCGGTAAAACACCCCGCACAGCCGCATGCGTTTTCTTTGAGGTGATCCAAATGCGGGGCAGAATCTGTGCCCAAGAAAAAGCGCTTATCGCCAGAGATCGCGGCCTCAACCAATGCCACACGATGCTCTTCGCGTTTGGCCACTGGCAGGCAATAGTAATGTGGTTTGATACCGCCAACCAAGATGTGGTTGCGGTTGATCACCAAGTGATGCGTTGTGATCGTGGCCGCCAAACCGCTGTCGGCAGAGCGCGCATAATCGACACCGTCTTTGGTGGTGATATGTTCCATCACCACTTTCAAATCGGGATTGGCGCGACGAATTGGGTCTAGAACGGTGTCAATAAATACGGCTTCGCGGTCAAAGATATCGACATCGGCTGTGGTGACTTCGCCGTGTAAACACAGTGGCAGGCCTATCTCAGCCATTTTTTCCAAAACAGCCCGCACATTGTCAAAATTGCGCACGCCCGAGTTGGAATTGGTCGTCGCCCCAGCAGGGTAAAGTTTGACCGATTTGATCAACCCGCTTGCATGCGCCGCGGCCACATCATCTGCGTCCGTATCTTCGGTCAGATACAATGTCATCAGAGGCTCAAAATCCGACCCTTTGGGTAAAGCGGCCATAATGCGATCGCGATATGCGGCGGCATCGGCACTTTTGACCACAGGGGGCACAAGATTTGGCATAATAACAGCCCGCGCAAAATGGCGCGCAGTTTCGGGCAGGACGGCTTGCATCATTGCGCCATCGCGCAAGTGCAAATGCCAGTCATCGGGGCGGCGGAGTGTGAGTGTATCGATCATGAAAACCGCATACCGCGTATTGCGTAAAAGGGCCAGTGGCTCTGCAACACATAGCGTGCCTATTTTTTGAGCGAGAGGTCAATAAATGATGCGATTGCTCATCAATTGATCGTGCCAAGGATTGAAGCTTACCCCTGCGCAGCGTTAGCGTCGCATGAAACGGAGGCTTCGATGCTAGACACGCCACACCCACAACCTTCCTCTGCGATGCAGCGCGTGCGCGGTCGTGGGCGTGTGGTGTTTGGGCCTGGTGGCTTGCGTGACTTGCATCAATCTGGCTCGGCCAAAGCGATGATGCCCAAGGTACACACCGGCATTCCCGAGGTGGTTTTTCTCAATACATCTGGGGGTCTCACGGGCGGGGATCGGCTTGAATATCATTTGCAAGCTCTAGATCACACTCATCTGATCGGTACGTCGCAAACCGCAGAGCGCGCCTATGCGTCGACAGATAATTCTATAGCTGCCGAGGTCCATGTCGATCTCAAAGTCGGGCAAAACGCCTCGCTTGAATGGTTACCACAAGAAACTATTTTGTTTGAAAAGTCCCGCTTGGCTCGCTGTACCAAAGCTGAGTTGGCTGCAAATGCGCGGTTTCTATTTGTGGAAACCTTAGTGCTGGGCCGCGCCGCTATGGGCGAGACCATCGAAACACTGCATCTGACAGATCGGCGTGAAATCACGCGGGCAGGGCGGTTGGAGTTTTTGGAACCACTTGAAATCAATGCGACCGTTTTGGCATCGCGCGCCAATGCTGTAAGCTTGGCTGGACATCGCGCCTTTGCCACAATCGGTCTGTTTGACCAAGGTGCAGAGGCACTTGCCGATGTGCTTAAGCCCTTGTCGCAAGACGGCGTTGTCGCGGGTGTGTCGGGCTGGAATGGCAAACTGATTGTTCGCGCAATGGCTGGCGATGGGTATCCACTGCGCCGTTATGTGGCACAAATTTTGACGAAACTCCGTGGCACAGCGTTGCCGCGGGTCTGGCAAGTATAAGGACCGATTATGAATCTGACGCCTCGGGAAAAAGACAAACTGCTGATTTCAGTGGCTGCCATGGTGGCGCGTGGGCGTTTAGAGCGCGGTGTGAAACTTAATCACCCCGAAGCTATCGCTTTGATCACAGACTTTGTGGTCGAGGGCGCACGCGACGGTAAAATGGTATCCGAATTGATGGAAACCGCTGCCCATGTCGTGACCAAAGATATGTGCATGGATGGCATTTCAGAGATGATTCATGACGTGCAAGTCGAAGCCACCTTTCCAGACGGGACCAAATTGGTCACCGTTCATCACCCCATTCGTTAGGAGCACGCCATGATCCCCGGAGAATATTTCATCAAAGATGGCGAGATTGAGCTGAATGCCGGCGCGCCAGTGACCACGCTTGAGGTGTCCAACACAGGTGACCGCCCTGTGCAGGTTGGCTCGCACTATCATTTCTTTGAAACCAATGAAGCGCTCTCTTTTGATCGCAGTGCCGCGCGCGGTCAACGTTTGGATATTGCCGCAGGCACAGCCGTGCGGTTTGAACCGGGCCAAACCCGCGAAGTGACGCTTGTGCCTTTGTCAGGCAAGCGTGAAGTTTACGGATTTAATGCCAAAGTGTCCGGTCCTTTGTGATGCACAGGTACGCTGTCGCCTTGGTGTTTGGTCTTTTGGGGGCAAGCCCCATTTTGGCGCAAGATGCCGTGGTTGATTGCGAAAATGCGATGACGCAAAGGGATATGAACATCTGTTCCTATGAGGATTATATGGTTGTAGATCGGGCGTTGAACGACACCTACACATGGGCTTTGGCGCGCACCGAGGACTGGGGTTCTGGCACCAAAGAAGCTTTGCGTGCCGCGCAACGTACGTGGATTGCGTACCGTGATGCGGCCTGCAATGCCGAAGGTCAGCTGCATGAGGGTGGATCAATTCGCCCTCTCATCGAGAACACGTGCAAAGCCACATTAACAACGCGCCGCACCCAAGACATGCGCGCCACTTACGAACCGTTTTAAAAGGGACCTTCACCATGCCTGCAAAAATTTCCCGCGCCACTTATGCCGATATGTTTGGGCCCACCACAGGCGATAAACTGCGCCTTGCCGATACCGATTTAATTATCGAAGTTGAGCGCGATCTCACGGGCCCTTACGGCGAAGAAGTCAAATTTGGTGGCGGTAAAGTCATTCGTGATGGCATGGGGCAATCGCAATTGTCGCGCGCCCAAGGGTCTGTTGACACGGTGATAACCAACGCTTTGATCGTTGACACAACCGGGATTTACAAAGCCGATATCGGCCTCAAAAGTGGGCGCATTGCTGGGATTGGTAAAGCGGGCAACCCCGACACCCAACCGAATGTAGACATTATTGTTGGCCCCGGAACCGAAGTGATCGCAGGCGAGGGCCGTATCATCACTGCAGGCGGTTTTGACAGTCACATTCACTTTATTTGCCCGCAACAGATTGATGATGCTCTACATTCTGGCGTAACCACGATGCTTGGCGGCGGCACTGGGCCGGCCCATGGCACGCTCGCCACCACCTGTACCCCCGGTCCGTGGCATATGGAGCGCATGATGCAAGCGTTGGACGGCGTTCCAATGAACATCGGTCTTGCGGGCAAGGGCAATGCCTCGCAACCTCAAGCTCTGGTCGAGATGATTGAGGCGGGTGCCTGCGCGATGAAGCTGCACGAAGACTGGGGCACCACGCCTGCGGCGATTGATTGCTGTCTGTCTGTCGCTGACGACATGGACGTCCAAGTGATGATCCACACCGATACGCTGAACGAATCTGGGTTTGTCGAAAACACAGTTGCGGCGATGAAGGGACGGACCATTCACGCGTTTCACACCGAGGGCGCAGGCGGCGGGCACGCGCCTGATATCATCAAAGTGGTCGGCGAAGAGCATGTGATTCCATCGTCCACCAACCCGACGCGCCCCTATACGGTGAACACGCTGGAAGAGCACCTCGACATGTTGATGGTCTGTCATCACCTCGATAAATCCATTCCCGAAGATGTGGCCTTTGCCGAAAGCCGTATTCGTAAAGAAACGATTGCAGCCGAAGACATCTTGCACGATATGGGCGCATTTTCGATCATTGCATCCGACAGTCAGGCCATGGGTCGTGTCGGCGAAGTGTTGATCCGTACATGGCAAACCGCTGATAAAATGAAGAAGCAGCGCGGGCGTTTGTCTGAAGAAACCGGCGAAAACGACAATGTAAGGGTGAAGCGCTATATTGCTAAATACACCATAAACCCATCGATTGCGCATGGGATGAGTGCAGAAATTGGATCAATCGCTGTTGGTAAACGTGCCGATTTGGTTGTCTGGTCGCCAGCATTCTTTGGTGTGAAACCTGAAATGGTGCTGTTGGGTGGGTCTATTGCTGTGGCGCAAATGGGCGATCCAAATGCGTCGATCCCCACACCACAACCCGTTTATACGCGTCCTATGTTTGGCGCTATGGGCCGCGCGGTAGAACGCTCGGCTGTGATTTTCGTCTCGCAAGCCGCACAAGCTGCGGGCGTGGCGTCCAAATATGGTCTTGCCAAATCAACACTTGCGGTAAAAAATACCCGCAACATCGGTAAATCCGACATGATCATGAACACGGCAAAGCCCAAGATTGAGGTCAATCCCGAAACGTATGAAGTGCGCGCCAACGGTGAGCTGTTGACCTGTGAACCTGCCAGCGAATTGCCCATGGCTCAGCGGTATTTCATGTTCTGATGAAAGCTTCAGATAAAATATTCACGGCGCTTGCCATGTCGCACAAAGGTGTTGATGTGACCCAAAAGGGCAAGTCTAGTGTGTTTGATCATGCAGGAAATGCGTTTGCGAAACTGGGTGACAATAGGTCTGGTTTTCTCAAGCTGGGTGTCAGCCAACATGCCGCATTTGTGGAATTGTGCGCAGCGGGTGCCGTGGTAGCAGAGCAGCAGGATGGCTGGACATACCTGCAACTCAACAGCATAGATGTTGCGCTTTTGGCGGATTACATTGGGGCTGCTTATCGTTCCGTCGCGCCGAAAACGCGGCTGTCTTTTTGACGCTGTCCGTGCGGTATGTTGTGCGCGAGGGCCAGTATGAGGCACGGTCAATGTTGTTTCAGTGCTCTCGTGTTGCTTCTTTGCCGATTATGCGGCGTGCCGCACCACGGGAAAATTGTGTTGGCTTTAAAGCGCCTTTATTGCTGATTGATCGACTACAGGCTGGATATAGACATCCGCGGTGCAGTCAACGACATCGCGTTAACCGTTTCATGCGGTTCAATACGAACCGTGGTCACGTGGCGCAAAGAATAAAACCGCGTGTCGTTCAGCATGGCATCGGGCAGTTTGGCAATGTCGAACACCTCATGGGCGGTTTGATCAACAACAACATCGCCAGAAAACCCTGTGAATGGTCCAGAGGAACGCTGCTTAATAAACCGCGCTTCCAGTGTGGTTTCCCGCGCTCGCAGTTCGGCAATTTGGCCTCGAATTTTGGCAAGCTCGTCAACATGAGAATTTGGCATATACATGATGTGGTTCCTTCTGAAACGACGTTTGATGATTTAGGAGGAGAGGCCGTAATTGGGTCGCAAAATTTCAGTTGTTCAGCCTGGAGCACCAATCACTCTACGGGTGGCAAACGCGGCTGCGTCTTGAGTCGTGTCGCCAGTTTCTATTTGTGTATCAAGCTGAGCTTGCAGTATTTCCGTGTCCAGAACCGCCTCAGTATCCATTGCCGGCTCCATCGCTATGTCGGCGGCATAAAGGGCTGCTTCAACATCTTCTTCGGTCAAATCTCCCATTGGTTGCAGGTCTGTATAGGCTGTTGCACGCAAGTCGGGTGGCGATCCGATTTCTTCGGCCGTTTCTGCAATTTGCTGCGTATCAAGAGTGGGCATATCTATCGTAGGCATCGGCGTATTTGCATCGACAATATCAAAAACAGTGTCGTTCGGGGCAACTTGCGTTGCGATATCCGGATCGCTCGGGGCTTCAATGTCAGGCTCGGTGACGACAACGTTTTCAGGCTCATTGAGTTCGCTGAAACTCTCTTCCGACAAATTAGTATTTTGCACATCAAGAGTTGGTTCTGGAACATTAGCTTGGCTCGCGGGGGCAAAACCCTCCGTGATATCCGGTTCAGCATCCATTTCCAGTACTGCAAGGGTTTCCGCAACGTCTGGTTCGACCGTTTCTTGCGCGGTGATATCGCAATGAGACAGGTCTTGCTCGACATGTTCGGTGTTTGGCGTGCTGTCCAAGCTCGTATCTTGGGCCGCAGTCCCGTTCGTCGTGTTGGTTTTGGGCCACAAGAGGACATGCGTTTTGTGAGACGCGATAAACAGGTTGGGATCGTTCAAAATTTCATCAGGGACTTGCGAGACATCCAATTGATATGTTTTGCGTATTTCGATCACGGCTATGCGTTTTTTACCCTCAAGTCGCAATGTGCCATGTTCCGTGGCCCCCGTACGAATTTCATCGCAGAGCTCGGATTCGCGCAGGCGCAGCGCAGCTATGGTTCCACGCAAGTTGGCAAGTTCGTCGATGGCGTGCAGCGGTGTGTGTGTCATCAAAATGATCTCCTTGCCCTGCATTTGGGGGCGAGTCGGTTAAAAAATTCCAAATTTCAACACAGGAACGCGATATGAGTTTGCAAAAAGCATATGAAATCGTTGCCGTAGACCGTGTTTCGGCAGGCAAGGCGCATGACACTGTTGCCATGACGTATGATCAAAGATTGTTGCGGCGTAAGAAATTAACGACTTCTCAAGGGGAGGCGTTTTATGTTGATTTGCCTAAAACCATTTCTGTCTCGGCGGGGCAGGGTTTTTTACTTAGCGATGGACGCATTGTGTGTGTTGAGGCTGCGCAGGAAGACCTGTTTGCCATCACTGGGCCAGATATGCTGCGCTATGCTTGGCATGTTGGAAACCGGCACACGCCCTGTGAATTGGCGCCTGATCAGTTGGTGATTCAGCGCGATCCTGTGCTTAAGGCTATGTTGCTTCAGCTTGGAGCTGAAGTGAAAGATATTGAAGCGCCATTCACGCCTGAGGGTGGGGCCTATGGGCATGGGCGTACGATGGGGCATGATCATGGCAGTCATGATCATGTTGATCCTGCGCTGCCTGATGATGGTCACGACCATGAACTCCACCACCACGACCACATACATGGGCATCACCATGACTAAAGCGCAGGCGTCGACCATCGACCTTTTGCGTCTCACGCAATGGCTTTCGCCGTCATTCCCGCTTGGGGCTTTTGCCTATTCGCATGCCTTAGAGTTGGTCATGTCTGACGGGGCTGTGACCGATGCAGACACGTTGGAAGACTGGCTGAAAATGACGTTACAAGTGGGCGGCGGTAAGGTGGATGCATGGCTCTTGTCGCAGGTGTTGACTGGCGCAGACGCGGATGACATGGCTCAGATGGCTGAGGCTTTGGCGGGCACGCGTGAGCGTTGGATGGAAGCTTATGATCAGGGCGCGGCTTTTGTGCGGACAGTTTTAGCAATGGGCGGAACCGATATTACGGCTTGCGCTTTGCCTGTCGCTGTTGGTCAGGCTGCGAGAGGTATGGATGTTGCGCCTGAAGCTATAATTTCACTTTATTTGCATAGCTTTACGGCGAATCTTGTAAGTGCTGCTGTAAGGTTTGTTCCTTTGGGACAAAGTGCGGGCCAAACCGTTTTAGCGCGTTTGCACCCTGTTATTGAGGCGCAGGCAGCCGCAGTACTTGAGGCGACAAATAGCACGTTGACCACAAGTGCTTTTGCCGCTGATTTAAGCGCGGCGCGGCACGAAGATATGGAGGTCCGGCTGTTCAAAAGCTGACAGGTGGCCCTATGAAATTTATACGAGGACTGTGAAAATGGCGTCGAAAAATGGCCCCCTTAGGGTGGGTATCGGTGGTCCCGTTGGGGCTGGAAAAACCACGCTGACAGGCGCTTTGGCAAAGGAGTTGTCGCAACGATATTCGGTGGCGGTGATCACCAATGATATTTACACTCGCGAGGATGCTGAGGCGTTGATGCGCCAACAAATTTTGCCACTTGAGCGTATTCGCGGCGTGGAAACGGGCGGCTGCCCGCACACAGCTATTCGCGAGGATGCGTCGATCAATCTGGCTGCTATTGCCGATTTGACCGATAAAATCCCTGACTTGGATGTGATTTTGATCGAAAGTGGCGGCGACAATTTGGCTGCAACGTTTTCGCCTGAGTTGGCGGATTTGACGCTTTATGTGATTGATACAGCGGCAGGGCAGGATATTCCGCGTAAAAAGGGACCGGGATTGACGCGGTCAGATTTGTTGATTGTCAATAAAACCGATTTGGCCCCGCATGTGGATGTCGATTTGGCGTTGCTTGAGCAAGACACGAAAGCGGCCCGTGGCGCGTTGCCCTATGTGATGGCGTCTTTGCGGGCAGGGATCGGCGTTGAGGCTATCTGTGCTTTTGTCGAAGAAGATGGTGGTCTTGGCACGTGAGACTAGGCGGGATTTAGTCTGGTTTGGCGTCAAAAGGGATCGTCATGCCTTGCTCTTGCATAGATTTTTGCGCCAAGCCCAGTGCGCTTTCGAATGGCCGAGCTTTTCTGGTTTTGAGAACATGCGTGCATAAACGTGTGGTGAGCAAGGGATGATTTTGCGCCGTCACCTCGGTCAACAGGCGCCGCTGGTAGCCCGCATGATGACGTCGGTTGCGCAAGGCTCGCGTGACAACCCGTTGAGTCAAAACCCCGTTCATGGCAGCGATAAGAATGGGTTCAACCGCGCCCATTTCGAGCATTTCAAATTCGGGGTCTGCCCCAAAATTGCGAACAGGTCGCAATGATGTATGACGATTTTTGAATAGGGCGGCGTGCATCGCGTCTGGGTCGATGTGCGGGTCGTATAAAATCATTGCGTGATCCGCTGCGTCGATCATATGAGGGGCAAACCCATAGCGGGTGGAAAAATCCATGCGCCGCGTGTTTGAAAACCGTTTGTCCCATGACGCGAGGCGTGCATCAAGCGTTGCTTGGGGCGCTATGGCAATGACTGTCGCCCCAGGGGAGGCAACAGAATAGGCGCAGGCCGCATAACCACTGTGCCCCGCACCGTAAAAAACGACTTGGTCGAAGTCTTCAAAAAAGCCTTCATCCACCAGCCGATCAAAATAGCCATAGATGTTATGAACGCGGAACCACAGGGATGTTGGGTCGCTGCCATGGGCGATAATACTCAGGTGGGACCAGCCATGTTTTTTTGCAAAATTATACCCCAAAGGCAGCCCATTTTCGCTGCGCTCTGTGATGCTGTCATAGGATTCGAACGTCACCAGCAGTCGAGGGGCTTCGTCTGAAAACATGACGCAATGATCTGCGCCCAAAGGTTCAAAATAACCCGCATCTTCGCCAATATCTTCGATGGCTTCCAACCATTGCGCGCGCGGCAGGTCTGAAATATCAGATGTCCGCACGTTTTGTGCGTCCGATTTGGGCGGTTGATCCATTGCTGCCTTATCCATTTTCTCAGTCGTTTTGCCTTGACGCAGATACGCGACTTGGGTGCCCTAAAAGGGGTGTGCTTGCGTGTACCTGTGTCTGGCATGACATCCACATGGTTAACGACATGAGCATAAACTAGGGCATTTCAGAGGCGATCAAAAGGATTCCGCAGCCTAAATGATTAACTGTTTCCGAACCGGATATTATCTTATGAATTTGGGGTGTTTGGATGTGTTTTCATTGAAACTATGTCAACATAATGGGGCAGAGTAACGCTGACCAAAAGGCAACGCCCAGAATCGCGGGGCGTTGCGGCATCATCCAAGCTAGGGGTGTGTCATAGCCTAAAAAGCAATGCGTGTTAGGATAGGATGCTGCCGATGGTCACCGCGCCCAAACCGATTGCTGAAATCATCAAAGCGACCAAATTTAGCGCAATAACCTTTTGCAACCGAACACGAATTTCATCTTCGGTTCCGCCAGATTTACGGGCCTTTGCGGCTTGCAAAATACAATAAACCAAAAGCGCAACTCCGCCCAAGGTCAAAACCACGCCTGCATAAATGAGCATTTCCATCGGCATTCCTTTCTTTGTTTTCAGATCGCCTAGCGTGTCCTGCGTGTGGGTGCAAGTTTGTGATGTGCCACATGTTATATAGGCGGGCGATATGACGTGTGGATATGGTTAAAGCAAAGCGTTGCCGCGCGAGCAACAACCAGCCAAAGCGGCAGATCAAGACGCCTGAGACTTGCCATGCGCGGGCAGGGGCGCTAGGGATCAGATCAACCGAGGTCAGCAGATCTCATCCCGCTTTGCCAAGTCCACATTTTGCCAAGAAAAGGCTCGACCATGATCGATGACAACACCCCTTCAGGCCCCGATGCCGCGTACCGTGTGACCGCAGATGAACTGCGCCAGTTCGTGGAGCGCTATGAGCGGTTGGAGATGGAGAAAAAAGACATCGCTGACCAACAAAAAGAAGTGATGGCCGAAGCCAAAGGGCGCGGTTACGACACCAAAGTTCTGCGCAAAGTGATTGCTCTGCGTAAGAAATCTACAGATGAAATTGCCGAAGAAGAAGCGGTTCTTGAAATGTACAAAGAAGCGTTGGGCATGGCGTAAGCCGAGCTTGATTGGATTGAAACCAATGCATCCAAAGGCATGGGTTTAAGATAAGAAAACCGCGCTGGCCTTACCGCGCGGTTTTTTCATTTTAGTCGTTTTTGACGGTGATCTGAATTGCACACTGGAGGGCCTATTGGTGTGTAGAGCGTCGGGCCATAAATTACGGTTGGATAAATGTGACGCCAGGAATGTCTTCGATCGCGTACAGGTCATCTTCGTAGCGCTCAGTCAGGCGCTCGATCAAAGCATCATCCCAACCGGGCAGATCGATTTCTTCTTCAATGGCGTCTTCATCGACGTATTTGTCCAAAAACGCAGATAAAATCCGACGGCGTTGCATTTCATTTTGCGGCGGATGGGTGTGCAAATACGTGCGCAGACGCTTCATGCCTTCGCGTTGCATGATTTGAGCCAAGATATCCAACCCGCCTTCAATAGGCACCATTTGATCAAGCCCTGCGATGCTGCGCATGACCTGCGACCATGTCAAAGGCGTGTCCTCATAGGCGAACACGGTGACGGGCACATCGGGGCAGGCGCGGCGCATAGTTTTAATCAGATCGGACCAAAGCACTGCATCTACATTGGTTTTGCCAATGAAGTCCGCGTAGTTTTCAGAGTCTGGGCAAGCGTCAGGTATAAAGGTCGCAGGATTGCGCACGCCGATGTGAAATTCCATCGGACTGCTGGGAAACACGTTGCGCAGCCATTTAAGTTTGAACTCTGCTTGGCCATACAGGCGATCATTGTAAAAAATACCTTTGGGCATACAAATCAGGTCTTCGTAGCTCAGCACCATACGGTCGCAGGTTTGCATGTCGGTGATTTCGTCAATCACCATCTCTTCGGCTTCGGTGGTGGCGCGGCTGGTTTTGATTTTTTTCATCACCTGCGGCAAGACTTCCCGATACCGCGAGGGTGGAGGCACAATGACGCCGTGCTGTTCCAAGATGGGCCGGTTTTTTAAAAGCCCGCGCATAAGTTTCGAGCCATATGTACAGTGCGCGCCGATGTGAAATGAGATGAGCATAGATGGGGTTGGCCTTTGGTGCGCATGCGAATTGTTTGGGTACAGTATATGCGCTTTTCTGGACAGCGAAACCGGTTTCGCGTATGCGGTCCTCATAATGACCAACGATATCACTCAGCCTCAAAAAAACGTGCCTGATCCGCAGCAACCAGACGTGCTTGAACAAAGCTGCGCGACAGATATTGCGCCTAAAAACCGCTTGCGGCCGGTCAGCAGGTTGAGCATCTGGTCACTTGGCTCTGTCGTCATTGCAGCTTTGGTGCTTATGCCGATCTTTGCGGTGATTTGGATCGCGTTTCACCCGACCGAAAATATCTGGCCGCATTTGTTGGCCACGACATTGCCACGCTATGCGATGACCACGGGCATTTTGGCATTGGGTGTGGCGCTTTTGTCGGCTTGCGTTGGCACGGGCACCGCTTGGTTGGTGACCATGTACCGGTTCCCGTTGTCCAAAACGCTTGAGTGGCTGTTGTTATTGCCTTTGGCCATCCCTGCCTATGTCGGGGCCTATGCATTGGTGGATTTCTTGGAATTCGCTGGCCCTGTGCAAACTTTGTTGCGCAACGTGTTCGACTGGCGGTCTGCGCGTGACTATGCCTTTCCCGAAATCCGCTCTATCGGTTCTGCTATCATCGTGCTGTCCGCCGCCTTAACGCCCTATGTGTTCTTGCTGGCACGCGCGGCGTTCCGTGAACATTCGGGGTCTGTCTACGAAGTCTCACGCGCTTTGGGGGCGGGGCCTTTTGCACGGTTTTGGCGTGTAGGCTTGCCAATGGCGCGCCCCGCGATTGCGGCTGGCACGGCCATTGTGATGATGGAAACTGTGTCAGATTACGGCACCGTGTCGTATTTCGCAGTGCAAACCCTGACCACGGGCATCTTTTCCACGTGGTTAGAAGGGGGCAATGCAGGCGGCGCGGCGCAGATTGCTTCTGTGGTGCTTTTGGTTGTGCTTTTGTTGCTCACCTTTGAAAAGTCATCGCGAGGCAAAGCCCGTTATCACAGCGGTGCACGCCATCCGCGTCCTATTTTGGCGATCAAACTGACGGGCGCACAAGGCTGGCTGACAACCTTTGTCTGCTTCATTCCTTTTGCTGTTGGTTTTATTCTGCCCGTCGCTGTTATTTTAAGTCACGCTTTGGGCGAGCCCGAGCAATGGCTTGCACCGGGGTTGATTTCAGCCTTTAAAAACACGCTTACCGTGGCAGGGATTGCGTCATTGGTCACGGTGACTGCGGCCTTGTTCATGGTCTACGGGGTGCGTTTGACGGGGCGCGCTTTGCCGCGTTTGGCATTGCCCTTTACGACGCTTGGCTACGCCGCGCCCGGTGCCGTTTTGGGGATCGGAATTCTGTTTCCGCTGGCCGCGTTTGACAATGCTTTGGCCGATCTGATTTTAAAGCTCACAGGGCACGAAATCGGCCTGCTGTTCACGGGCTCTGCCTTTGCCATCATCTTTGCCTACACAGTGCGATTCTTTGCCATCGCTCAAGGCGCTGCGGATGCGGCCATGGGGCGGGTTGCGCCGTCTTTGCCAATGGCCGCTAGATCGCTGGGGCAAACACTGGGCGGCACATTGCGCCGTGTCTACATTCCGCTCATTCGTGGGTCCGTTGGCACGGCTTTGTTGCTTGTCTTTGTCGATTGCGTCAAAGAACTGCCCGCCACGCTTTTGCTGCGTCCGTTCAACTACAACACGCTGGCCACGCGGGTGCATGAAAAGGCGTCGCTTGAACAGCTTGAACAAGCCTCGCCTGCTGCTTTGTTGGTGATTGCTGTGGGGCTGGTGGCCGTCATTCTCATGGCGCGCTCTGAAAATGCGTCTGATTTAACTTAAGGTCCCGATATTATTATCGTCGCGGGGGTGACCGGCTGCGGCAAAACACGATCGCCAGTCGTCTGGCCGAAATCCATGGTATTCCTTTTCTTGAGGCCGATGATTTCAACCCGCCACAAAACGTTGAACACATGTCCTAAGGGAAGCCTTTGTCAGATGAAATGCGTCTGCCATGGCTTCAGATCTTGGCACAGGCAGCACGCAAAGCCGCACGCAAACAGGGCTGCGCCGTCGTCAGTTGTTCCGCGCTCAAACAAAGCTACCGCGATCTTTTGATTTCTGAAACAGGCCGTGCGCGAGTCGTTCTTTTGCACGGCACACGTGCTGCGATTCTAAAACGAATGGCCGTACGCGAAAATCATTACCTGCCAACCAGTTTGCTTGATAGCCAACTTGAAACCTTAGAGATGCCAAATCCCCAAGAAAAAAAGGTGTTCGCAGTCAACGCCGATAGTGCGTCGGAAAAAGTTTTTGAATTAGTGCAAAAAACTCTCAAAAATACTCTTGCACCCCCCCGCCAATATCCTTAAACGACCCTCAGTGCCCCTATAGCTCAGCTGGTAGAGCAACTGATTTGTAATCAGTAGGTCCGCGGTTCGAGTCCGTGTGGGGGCACCATCAATTCAATAACTTACACGGTTTTGCGTTTTAGGTTGGATCAATATTGGATCAATATTGGATCGTTCCCTTTTTTCGTACAAATAGCTAAGCTAATCCTCTTCCCGTCTGACGCAGACGTACAACTTGTGCGACCTGTGAGTCATTGTCGCGTAAGTATCGCTGTGTTGTAGAGAAGTTGGCGTGCTGACCTGCCGCTTGTAGCTGGCGGGGATCTGCGCCCATCTGCTCAGCTTCTGTTAAGCCCCCAGCGCGTGCATCTTTCAGCTTTATCTCTGGTGGAACACCTGCGGCTTTGGCGTACTTGCGCCAAATGGCGGTGAATGCCGTATGCTCAAAAGGGAGGTTGTGCCGGCTTGATATGATCAATGGGCCACTGTCGCGTCCAGCTTTGAGTTCCAATAGTCTGATGCGAAGATCAGGCAATCCATCAAGCGGGAAAGTAATTGGTTTGGGGGATGATTTGGCTGTCTTTGAAATAACCTTTTTAAACATGGTCATGCCCTGATCGAAGTGTTCGATGCAGAGCCCATCCTGCCATCTGGAATAAATGGTTTTAGATGCACGTCTGGATTTTCGTACAATCCCGCCCTGTAGGTATTCGGCTACTGATATTTCAAACCATTGGCCTCTAACGTCACTGCCGCGTAAAGCAAACTCGAATTGCAATAAAAGACCTGCAGCAAAGGCTTTGTCGTCAGCGGCATCAGCTAGAGCGACAACATCTTCGATCTGCTTGCGTGTCGGTCTTTCATCCGATGGGGATGGTGCTTTGATCCGCATGTTAGAAAGGGTTTCTTTTACATCTGCGGCACCTTCGATCTTGAGCAGTGCAGCATAGCGTGCAAGACCACGAAGCTGAGTAAACATGCGATGGATGAAATCCACGCTGCGCCCTTTATTGCCCATAGTTTTCTCAATATTCTTGAGCTCAAAGAAATCAAGCTTTTCGACCTTCATGTGGCCGATTGCCTTGTTCCAGTACGCACAAGTGTACTGGTAGCCTTTTTGGGTGTTTGCTTTGACGCTCGCATATGGGCTTACATCATCAGTTAAATATCGGTGGATTACATAACCCCAAGTTCTGACGTCCCATCCAGAATTATCTTGGGCGTCCCACCAATCGATCATGGCAATAGTGAGCTCGCGACATCTCTGGGCTCTATGAATCTGCAAGTCATCATCTTTGTTGCCTGATAGCTTCAAATTCACAGATTTGACCTGGTATCCCGCCTCAAGAAAGCGCTTTGGTGCCTTCCATGAGGCCGTGTTCTTAGACCATGATATGCAGGGCGCATAAAGCGGGTCTGACCCATCCCGAAGCGCTGGCTTAAAGGTTTTCATGATTTACTCCTTTATCCTCAATCAGAATTTCGGGGCTGATATCGTCGCCATTTGATAAATTAAATTGGCTCGTGTTACGGAATTTGCTTTTCAAGTTGACCCAAGCCCTCACGTCTGCCGCGACATATCGGGATAAAACAGGCACCGGTTTAGGGAAGTCGTCTGCTTCTAGGGCTTTCTTTTTACTGCGAAACGCGCTTGCGGTCATGCCAAGTGCTTCTGCTGTATCTGTTGTTGTCCACATAAGTGTTGTCATGTTTTTCACCAATAATGCTTTAAAACATAGACCTCGGTTTTGAGGTCTTGTTTGTTTTGTGCATGAAGATTTCAAATCATGCATTATCGCGTGCGTTGGTCAGCCAAGGCTCCGAATTATATCCTAACCGCTGACGAACACTTGCCTGTCGATCACCGTCCAAATCGTAAGCTCATCTGAGCCCACACCAATGCGTCACGCTTCCGGCGTGCCTTTAAAAAGCGGCAGGTCGGTGTGCGCGACGGCTAGGTCGAGGGACTCATCGAAGGACGCCTCGAAGGCTTTCTCGGGGTTGTAGATCGACAGGATGAACTTCACCTGACCGCCTGTCTTGCGGTAGCGAAAGCGCACGGGCATGCGGTACAGCGGGCCGTTTAAAAACACCGGGATGGCAATGATGATCAGGTTTGGCAGGTTCAGCGGCTGACCATTGAGGCCTTTGTGCTCATTGATGAACTTCATTTCCGCTTCGCCAGTGTCGCGGTTGGTGGTCAGTTTGAGGTCACTGGTTTCATTCACGAGGAACTGTTTCGACATTTGCAGCAGCTGCGTGAGCTGGCCGTATCGGCCCTCAATCTTGCAGGCCGTTTCAATCAGGCGATTTTCCCAATCGTCGTTTTTATCGTCTTGTACGCGGGCAATGATCGCGGGCGTTGGGTCCATGATGTTCTTGGCCTGCGTCTCAATAAACTCGCCCATGTCGTCTTTTTCGAGCGGCGTGTCAGACACCGCCATCCA
>NZ_FNZV01000003.1 GCF_900109555.1 Pacificibacter marinus
CGGCGATTTCGACAATCTTGGCATGTGGCTGGACGTGAACGGCGAGCGGATGCAAGACGGATCATCGTCCACAATGGTCTACCGCGTGCCGTTTTTGATCTCGTACTTGTCGCAATTCTTCACGCTGCACCCCGGCGATATCATCTCGACAGGCACGCCTCCCGGCGTTGGTTTGGGATTCAACCCGCCCAAATATCTCAAAGCGGGCGATGTGGTTGAACTAGGGATCGATAAACTCGGCACTCAAAAACAAACCTGCGTCAACGACGCGTAAAAAGCGACGTGTAAAATAAGGCACTTTGCCTGAAACCCCAAGGCCGCGGACCCCCGCGGCCTTGGGGTGGGGAAATCTTACCAGCCTTGCGTTAAAATATGGTTCGCATCGCCAAGTTCGGGGGCGGCTGTGGACGAGGCTGGACGGATACCATCAATGCGTAAAGGCAATTTTGTGGTGCGCATTTTGACATCGCCACGCGAAATCTCTTGCACCATATCCAAAGTTTCAAGCACGCCACTGTCCATCAGATCTTGCCAGTTCATGATTGGCGCAGCCCAAATATCGGCGGCAACAAAGGCTTCCATCCAAGCTGCGTTGCCTTGGGTTTGTAAGCGCTCTGCCAGGCCGGCTTTGATTTCATCGCGTTGTGTAAAGGTATCAAGTGTTGCAATCTCTGAGGCGAGACCTGTCAGTTCGGCCAAAATGTCCAGCTTTCCCATGGCAATCGCAATATGGCCATCCGCCGTTTCATAGACACCGTAAGGGGCCGCCAGATAGGCATGGGCCGCATTATTGGCACTGCGTTTCGGTGTGCGCCCACCATCATTGAACCACGTTGTCAAAAGTTCAAATTGCAGGTCTGCAAGGCTTTCTATGAGTGAGGTTTCAACATAGCCGCCAATCCCATGGCGTTCGCGACGAAACAACAATGCCAAAATGCCATGCGCCAAAGCGGCCCCTGCAAGGACATCGGCAACGGGCAATCCCATTGGTGTCGGTCCATCGTTTGCGCCACCAGACAACCACATCACGCCAGCGCGCGCCTGAGCGAGCAAATCTTGCCCCGGTAAATCCACCCAAGGGCCGTCGGAACCGTACCCCGTGACTGTGCCATAAACGATCTTGGGATTGATGGCTCTGACGGCTTCATACCCGAACCCAAGGCGTTCCATCACTCCGGGGCGAAAGTTTTGTAACACCACATCGGCCTCTGCAATCAAAGCACGCAAGGCTGCTTTGTCATCGTCGGATTTTAGGTTTACAGCAACAGAGCGTTTATTGCGATTGATCGCGTGAAAAATGGTACTTTCTCCTGCGATTTTGGTGTCGGTCAAATAGAGATAGCGTGACAGATCACCCATCCCTGCGCGTTCGACTTTGACAACATCAGCCCCTAAATCTGCAAGCTTTAGGGCGCAGTAGGGGCCTGCAAGAAATTGCGAAAAATCGAGAACTTTCAGGCCTTCAAGGGGAAGAATATCGCTCATGCAGGGAAACTTTCATTAAAACATATGTCGAGTGCATCAAGCACGGTGTCGTGGGGTGTTTTGCCGTCGAGTGCATCAAGCAGCATGTGTGATCCCTCTTCTTGGAACTGCATATACCCCGCATGGCGGGGGCGCAGCCAAGCGGCCTCATGGGTCATTCGGGTCTGTGCGTATGCATTGCCTTTTGCAGCGTTGACTTGTGCATCCCCCCAGGCCATCGCATTGCCCGGTTGGCCTGTATGACTTGCGTAAAGGCCGCGCTGAACATCGGCAGAGGCGAGCCAAAGGGCGAACTCTGTACATAATTCAGGCTGTGCCGTGCGGGCCGATACCGCACAGCCTGTGCCTCCCAAAGCTGACCCCAGTGGACCGTTGCTGCCTAGCGCTGGCATGTCATGAAAGGCGATGGTGTGCGTCTTGTATCCTTGTGCGCCATAGGGGGCATATAGATAGACGAGGGGGCAGACGGAAAATGTGTTGCCTTCTGCCAACGCGTCAAGTGCTGCGATGGGGTCCATTTCGCGGCAGGCGGGGTCAAGCAGGCCGTAGACTCGCTGCAAAAATGCCAAAACCTTTTGGCCTGCGTTGCGGTCCAGTAAAGGTCCCGGTGTGACAGCGCAGGGCGATCCTATGTTGGCTGCGAGCGTGAAGAACGACATCAAAACATGCGGTGGACGCATGGGCCAAACCACGTGACCAGCTTGCGCTGCGACCAAAACATCTGACATGTTGCGCAGCGGGGCAGGGCACAGATCTGGTCTGATGGCTTGCACTTGGGTCGCGGCATCAATTGGAGTAGCCCATTGATGCCCTTGGTAAAAATAGCTTTGGTAGCTTTTCCCAACAGTCTCTGCCTGCAGGCGGGCCAATGTTGCAGCAGGGGCGTATTTGTCCAAAGGCAGCAGGCAGTTTTCCGACACAACCGCCCCCATATGGGGGTGATCGACCACAATGAAATCGTAGGTCGCAGCAAGCTCATCAACAGGTGTGCTTTCAAAACCCTGCAACGAACGCTTGTCCCATGTGATGGACACGTGCGGATATTTTTTTTGGAATTCAGACGCGGCTGCAACAACAGGATCAAAGCCCCGTGGATCGGACCATGTCATGCCACGCAATGAAATTTTCTCAGCCATATCTTCCTCCGTTTCGGGTAAGAATAACGGCATAACTTTACAAGTAAAAGTTTATTTTATATTTTAAACCCCATAAAGTGAACAGACTTATCAATGAACGCGCTTTTCCCATCTTGCAAAAGACTCTATGGTGGCTTTCACATATGAAATTTAACGACGTGAGGCCCTATGTCTTCCAACATTGATGATCCGATCGACGATGAGAAATACCGCGCCCCTGCGCTGTCTAAGGGATTGGATATTCTCGAACTTTTGGCATCTAAAGCCGAAGGCATGACCCAAGTCGACATCGCCAAAACGCTTGGACGCACCACATCTGAAATCTTTCGTATGCTGATGGTGTTGCGCACGCGCGGTTATGTTGAATTGGCCGAGGACGGAGATCGGTATTCTTTGACGACAAAAATGTTTGAGGTTGCCCACCGTCATCCCCCTATCAAACGTTTGACCTCTATTGCGGGCGAGGCGATGCAACGTCTTGCGGATCGGATCAACCAGTCCCTTCATTTAGGGATCTTGCATTCGGGTAAAATCTTGGTTGTTGCGCAGGTGGATTGCCAAGACAATAACGTCACATCGGTGCGTCTTGGGGCGCATATTCCAATTGTCGAAACAGCATCTGGTCGCGTGATGGCGTCTACGATGGATGACGATGCGCTACAAAAATTGTTGACTGAAGCGGGGGATGTGCCTGCTGATAAATACGCTGCCTTTATGGGGGATTTGCCGGATGTTGCAAAAAAGGGCTATTGCGAAAGCCCCTCGCTGACAATCGAAGGCGTTTTGAATATCTCTGCACCGATTTACGACTTTTCAGGCCGTGCTGTCGGTGCCATCACCATTCCGTTCATTCGCCGTTTGTCTGGCACCTCAATCGTCTCTGCTGAAGAAAGCAGAGAGGCATTGATCCTTATGTGTGCGAATATTTCACGCAAACTCGGTGCGGGCGTGCGCTAAGCGCGCGTCACAGTGCAGACATTTTTGGCGTGGTTTATTGGTGCGACCGCGTCCAAGGTTCTGCGCCTTTGATGTCAACAAACACTCGATAGACAGATGTGGTTGCCGTGATGAAAAGCCGTTGCCCGTCTGGCCCGCCAAAACACAGGTTGGCGACAGTTTCGGGTACAAGAATTTTCCCCAAAAGCGTGCCGTCTGGTGCAAAACAGTGCACCCCATCGCCTGCCGACGACCACAGGTTTCCGGCGGTGTCGACACGCATCCCGTCAGGTAAGCCGCAGTCAAGTGTGGCGAACACGCCAGCATCGTGTATCTGCGCGCCATCCACGTCGAATTGTCGGATCATCGCAGGCACGTCGACGCTGTGGCTTGACCCGCTTTCTGCAATATAAAGCCGCGTTTCATCGGGCGAAAACACCAACCCATTGGGCTGGGTGAAATCGGATACAACGGCTTCAATAACTCCGCTCTGGGGGTCTATGCGAAACACGTGATTTGCGGATTGTTCGCTTGGTGCGCGGAAACCCTCAAAGTTGGACATGATTCCATAGGTGGGATCGGTAAACCACACAGCGTCATCCGAGGACACGATAACATCGTTTGGCGAATTGAGACGCTTGCCCTGATATTGATCGGCGAGCACAGTCAACGATCCGTTGTGGTCTGTGCGCACCACATCCCGTGCACCATGACGACAGCCGATGAGGCGCCCTTGGTTGTCACGGGTGTTGCCATTGTTGAACTGTGATCCGTTACGATAGGTGGATAGGCCTTCGGCTTCGCTCCAGCGCATGATCCGTTGTGTCGGAATATCAGAAAATAACAAAGCGCCTTGATCGCCAAACCACACAGGGCCTTCGGTCCATGTGAACCCTGTGGCAATTTGATCGAGCTGCGACATCGGGTGGACCAGTTCAAAAAAACGATCATCCAGAGCGACGAGATGCGGGGGAAGATTAATCATGCTCGGGTTCTCCTTGTGCTGGCTGCGATGACAATGCCGATGATGATCGTCCCTGTAAGCATCATGCGTACGCCAGCGCCAAGGCCGTAGGAATTGAGCATAGAAACCACCAAGAACATGAACAGTGATGCGCCCCAAACACCGGGAACATTCGACATGCCTCCCGCAATGGACGTGCCGCCGATGACCACCACAGCGATCGAGGTCAGCAGATATTCTTGCCCCATATTCAACGCGGCACCGCCTGAGAAACTGGACAAAAAGAACCCCGCGATAGAGGCAAAAACAGCGACGGTAATATAAGTGGTCGCACGAACAAATTCCACGGGAATGCCCGCAAGACGTGCAGCGCGCAGATTTTGACCCGCGGCCAACAACCATCGCCCAAATACAGTGCGCTCCAACACGATCCAAACAAGGATCGATAGTCCAAGACCAACCAGCGCCACATTGGGCAAACCAAAAGTCCGCCCCGTGGCAAAATCGGCCAAGCCCTCAGGTGGTTTGATCCGCAAACCACGGTTGGACCAAATTGCAATGGATTGGAAAATCAATGACGCGGCCAGCGTTGCAATAATTGGGGGCAAGCGCAGCAAATAGATCAGCGCAAAGTTCATCATCCCCGCTAAGATCCCGACGCCGATGGCAACGGTAAACCCCAAGATTGCGGTGTTCGGATCCGACCCCATGGTTTTCAGCGCCAGTGTGCCAGCAAGGGTCATTGTGGCCGGAATGGACAGGTCAACATTGCCAGGTCCAAGCGTGATTACAAGCATCTGCCCCAGACCAACGATGGCAGCAAAGGCCCCAAAAGACAGCGCAGCATAGGCCAATTCGCTGGCCCCACGCCCTTGCGTGAGCGCCATGACCATCATAAATGCGCCAGCGGCAGCCACCCATGACCAAATCCAAGTGCGCGATAGAATGAATTTTACAATGGGCATCAGCTTTGCTCCTTATCGCGGCGAGTGAAAATCAAACGCGCCGTGAGCACGAGGATCAAAATTGCACCTTGTGCGCCGATCTGCCAATCAGGGCTGAGGCGCATAAAGGAAAGAAATGAGGCGGCCAAGGCCAGTGTTAAAGCGCCGATCACAGCGCCAACAGCACTGACGCGCCCGCCTACAAATTCGCCACCGCCCAAGATCACACCAGCAATCGACAACAGCGTATAGCGCAACGCGATATTGGCATCAGCCGCAGTGGTGAGCCCGACCAGAGCCATGCCGGACAGCACGCCGAAAAATCCCGCAAGGCCGTAAGCCCCTGCTTTGAGACGCAAAACAGGCCATCCAGCGCGCACGACTGAGGTGGCGTTGCCCCCCACACCGCGCAACACGGTGCCGATCCCGGAACGCATGATTAGCAGATGCGTGAGACCTGCGATCAAGATCGCTGCCACGACAGCCATAGGCAAAAGCGGCGGTTTGACGGTCATCAAGCTTCGCAGCCACGTTGGTGCGGCGCCCCCAGGTGAGGGCAAGATCATCACAGCAAGGCCGCCCCAAACGAAAGACATCCCAAGAGTCACAACGATTGCTGGTAAATCAAACCGATGGATTAATGCGCCAATGCCCGCATATGCGACGATCAATCCTGCAAGGATCGCCACGCCTAAAACAGGCGTGTCATGTAAAAACGTTGCTGTGACACAAGCCACCAAGCTGACAAACGCGCCCAGCGATAAGTCGATGTCATTGACCATAATGATCATCATTTGTGCGACGGTTGCCAAAGCAATTGGCACGGCCAGATTGAACAAAAGATTGACGCCAAAGTAACTCATGGCGCGAGGTTGCATGTAAAATGTCGCGGCCAAGAGCACGGCCAAAGACACCACGGGCAGCAAAATACGGTGGGTAGCGAACAAACGGATCATGCGCTGGCCTCCTGCATTTCGAATGAGGCTTCTAGAATGCGATCTTCCGTGATGTCATCGCCGGTCAATTCGGCTGAAATTTTGCCATCGCGAAACACAAACACGCGGTCGCATTGGCACACTTCTTCGGTCTCAGTCGAATACCACAGAAAGGTACGGCCTGTTGCTGCCTCAGTTTGGATCATGTCGTAGACGTCCTGTTTTGTGCCAACATCGACACCGCGCATCGGATCATCCATAATGATGATCGAGGCGTGTGAGGCCAAGGCGCGGGCGAAAAGCACTTTTTGTTGGTTGCCGCCAGACAGCGATAAAATCGGGTTGTCGACATCATCTGTACGAATGCCGATTCGTGTTTTCCAATCCGCTGCTGTGCGTTTTTCTGCATCGCGATCTACAAGGCCGCGACGCGCGGTTTGGGGCAAGATCGACACGGTCATATTGCGCAAGATGGACCACAACGGCAAAACACCGTCGCGCCCGCGGTCGCCCGCGACGAACACCATGTTTGATGCTTTGCCCATGCGCCATGACGATGTGTTGCTGAAATACAGACGGGCCAAAGCTTCGGCTTGGCCGTGTCCGGCCAGTCCTGCAAGGCCAATGATTTCGCCGCGTCGTGCCGTTAGCCCGTCTTTAGATTTTAGTACTTCTTCGCCAAAATCGCTTGCTTGACGGCGTACGGCAGCTTTTGAATTTTTCACGCCAACATGACCCATGGCTTCGACCAAAGATGCGCGAGAGAATTGAGAGGTGGGTTTGTTGGCGACAATTTTGCCGTCTTTCATCACGATGATGTTGGAGGCGACATCAAAAATCTCACCCATCATGTGCGAGATAAAAATGACCGCGCCGCCATCAGCGCAAAACTGGCGGATGTGAGCTAAAAGTTGTTGGGCAATACCAGCATCCAGCGAAGATGTGGGTTCATCTAGAATAACAAGGCGCGCATCGCGTCCACGTGGGGCAAACCCGATTGCGATTTCAACCATTTGACGTTCTGCAATTGTGAGACGATCCACGCTGGTGTCAGCGCCAATGCCGTGATCAGGGAACACTGCATCAAGGCTTTGAATAATTTCAGCACGGGCTTTTTTACGCCATCCAGCGCCTTTGAGATCACTGTGCGAAATACGTAAATTCTCTGCCACGCTGAGATTGGGACATAGAGAAAGCTCTTGAAAGACTGACCGCACCCCAGCGCTGAGCGCACGGGATTCGCCAGAGGCAGGAAAGGTTACGCTGCCGCCTGTGGGGGCCAAGCCGCCATTGATCAAATTCACCAATGTCGATTTGCCAGCACCGTTGTGACCGACAAGCCCGATACATTCGCCTGGCGCAATAGAAAGGCTCACACCATCAAGCGCCCTGACCGCACCGAAATGTTTTTCGGCATGGTTCAGGGCAACTATAGGCGTGCCGTTTTGAAAGGCACTTTGCATTTGGGTTACATCGCTCCGGCGATGACGCCTTTGGCATCGTCAAGTGAGTAATCAATCGTGGCAACTGAGCCTTCTGGCGTGCCTTCCAAAGTGGTATCAAGCGTGTCTTGAGTCACTTTTAGAAATGGTACGCTCAGGTCTTTAGGCACTTCAGCGCCATCAAGGATTTGTTGGGCCACCCAAAAGGATAGGGACGCAACACCAGGTGCGATGGACAGTGACATGGTTTCATAACCGTTGTCCGCATGTTGTTCGGACCACCACGCCATTTCATCTTGGCGGTTGCCCAAAACGATCAAAGGTGTATCGCGTCCTGCAGCTTTAAACGCTTGTGCTGCACCGTAACCATCACCGCCTTGTGTCACGACACCGACAACGTCTGGCAAAGATGGCAGCAAACCTGCGACGGCTTTTTGTGCTACGTCTTGTGCCCAATCGCCGTGAACCGCGCCAGCGATTTCGAACTGTGGGAATTCTTCGATGCCTTTGTGGATACCTGCAGAGATTTCATCATCGACAAACACGCCTGCAAGGCCGCGAATTTCAAGCAACTTCCCACCATCAGGAATGCGACCCGCAAGGTATTCAACTTGCAAACGACCCATTTCTTGGAAATCTACAGCGATGCGCCAAGCACAAGGCTCGGTGACAATGCCGTCAAAAGAGACGACCACAAGACCTGCATCACAAGCTTCTTTAACTGCACCATTCAAGGCGGTCGGCGAAGCTGCGTTGACGACAATCGCGTCGTAGCCTTGCAAGATCATATTCTGAATTTGCGCCGCTTGTTCTGTGGCTTGGTTTTCAGAGGTGGTGAATGCATCGGCGGCGGCAACAGTGCCTGCCGCAACTGCGGTTTCTGCCACGTCTTCCCACGAGTGCAGCATGGCTTGGCGCCATGAGTTTCCAGCGTAGTTGTTGGACAGGGCAATGCGTTTGCCCGATGTATCGGCGTGAACTGCGGTTGTGGCCATCGCAATGGCCGCCGCGCTGAGCAGCAATGATTTCATTCGAAGAAGTCCTCCCTAAGTGCGCCCGTTTGTGAGGCGCGGTTTTGGTGCCGCCCTCCACAGCGACAATCCGGCATGATGGTCTGCTTGATTGCGCGCTGTGTAAAGCGCGCTCCCCGCAGATATGGTGCGGGTTCCCGCATGCGCTGTGCGGACTTCGCGGTATTCGTCAGCGTATTCGCGCGCTAGGGTGGCAGATATAGCAGGCACGGGAGGGCAGGCATGGGAGTTCCACTGCAAACTGAGGCCGATGCACCTCAGCGCAATATATTTTTGCGGATATCCGCACATCTTGCCACTGAGACCGATATTCAGTCGGCGTTGGTTTCTGTGGCCGCTGAA
This sequence comes from Pacificibacter marinus, assembly GCF_900109555.1. GTDB lineage: Bacteria > Pseudomonadota > Alphaproteobacteria > Rhodobacterales > Rhodobacteraceae > Celeribacter > Celeribacter marinus_C. The sequence continues at coordinate 9,216 of NZ_FNZV01000003.1, forward strand.
ATTGCTGAGGTGTTGCCGCACACGCATTTCGACATTTGTCTGATCGACGGGCCGCAGTGGTGTGTGTCGTATGAAGTCGGTATTAAAACGCGCTGGTCGCGACGGCGCACCCGTCTTGAGGTGTCGCCTGTGCGTGATTTGCTGAAAGGCAAGCTGGCGTACATGATGTGCACCAATGCAATGACCGACCCGCGTCAAACCTTTGCTGGGGCCACAAGCGAACCGATCTTTAACCACAATCTGCGGTCGCGGGTGCATGTGGGGATGAAAGTGATGGGGCAGCTTATCGGGACTTTGAATATCTCCCATAGTGAAACGGGGCTGTTCGATGAGAAATCTCTAGAATTGGCCCAGCATTTGGCCGATTTGCTTGCGCCATATTTTCATGCTTTGCGGTTGATTGAAAAAGCCCAGCGGGATTCTATTGAGCGCGCTGAAGTCCATTCGCGTGAAGAGGGACTGCGGCACGGGGCCTCTCGATTGACGCAGGCACTTGAACAAGAACGCCAAAGGATCGGTATGGATCTGCACGATCACACTTTGGCCGATCTAACGCGGCTTTTACGGTTGACCCGTAATGAAGCTGAGCCTGTGGACCGTGCGCTGGTCAACGCTCATTTGACGAGCTGCATTCGCGATCTGCGTATGATCATTGATGAAGCCGTTCCATCGCAGCTTGAACTGTTTGGATTCAGCCATGCGATTTCCGAGCATCTACAAAAAGCGGCGCAGACTGCGGACTTTGGTATGACCGTAAACGACATGACACAGGGGGAAATCGACACGATAGATCCGACCGTGCGCACCGCGATTTTTCGTATCACCCAAGAGGCCACAAACAATGCCATGCGCCACGCCTCTGCAACGCAGATTGATGTGACGATGGATCATGCTTTAGATGGGGCCTTTCGGATCAGAGTGCGTGACAACGGGGTGGGTATGACTGGCAAGATAGGCACACGTAAATCCGGCTTGCTGCATATGGAAACCCGTGCACGTTTGATTTTGGCGCAGCTGGATATCACCCAGGATGCGGGAACTTGCGTGACCTTGCGCTTGCCTTTGGACCGAAAAGAGACACGCATATGAAGCTTTTGATTGTGGAAGATGATCAATTTCACGCGCATTTCATGTTGGATGCTGTGTCGGAAGCATTGCCTGAAGTTAGCGAGATCACACATATTGCAGACGGGGGCGAGGGCGAGGCGGAAGCCTGCAGTGGCGCGTATCCTGCTGTGGTTTTGGATTTACAAATGCCATCACGCAACGGGGTAGAAGCGGCACGCACGATTTGGGCCAAGCAACCTGAAACACGCATTTTATTTTGGACCAACTATGCGGATGAGGCATATTTGCGTGGAATTTCTAAAATCGTCCCTACGGAAAGTGCTTATGGGTATGTGCTCAAAACGGCGTCAACGTCGCGTCTGCATTTGGCATTGCGGGCGGTTTTGATCGAAGGTCAAATCATGGTTGATCGCGAGGTTCACAGATTTCAACAACGGGCAATCACACCGCGTGATGCGTTGACGGATAGTGAATATAATGTGTTGATTGATCTGGCATTGGGCATCACCGACAAAGCCATCGCCGATCGGCGGGCTATGTCATTGCGATCTGTTCAAAACCGTTTGATTTCTTTGTATCAAAAACTTGGGATTGAGGACGATGTGACAGGCGCAAGTCTGATCAACAAGCGCACTCGCGCAATCAATCGTGCTCTTGTCACGCGCACGTTAAATGTCGAAACTTTGGTCGCCGCAGAGCGTGAATTGGCGCAATGGTATCGCAGTGCGCTTGGGAAGCCTTAGCCTGCAGAGTACGCAAGAGGCCGCGGTTCTATGGTGCGCGCATATCACGATGCGCCCCTCGATTTGAAAGAAGACGTTGCTATCTTTGGAAAAACTGTGCTTTAAAATATGTCACACGGGTCTTTCATGCGCGAAAGGCAAGGTATCTTCGTTTCCGATCTGCATCTCGTTTGGGGGCAGGCCTTGCATGAAAGCGATTGTTGCGTTGCTTGACTATGTTTGCGCGGCATGTGCGATCTGTCGCACGCGTGTCATGTCGGTACCCGTCACTCTTGGTGGGTTAAGTGTTTAATAAACGGTGTGCTTTAGCAGGTTAACATATGTATCAACTTTATATTGCTGACGATAATGTTGAATTCGCGACATTGTTATCAACCATTGCCAAGTCCCAAGGATGGCAAGCCGAAGTTTTCAGAAATGGGCGTGAGCTGATTGAAGCTTTGAAAAACGGCAGCGGCCCTGCTTTTTTGGTTGTTGATATTAACATGCCAGTAATGGATGGGATTGAGACTATTGATGGTCTGCAATTTATTGATCGACCTATGCGGGTACGGTTTATCACCGGCGGTGCTGATACCTCTTTGATTGCCGCAACCATGATTGCAACCGCCCGCAGTTTTGAAGTGGGGCGCAGTCTGTTCAAACCTGTTTCGCGGGCTGATTTTACAGCGGTTCTAGCGGAAGAGAGTGTGTTGCTTGATGAATCTTTCAAAACAAAAAACGATTGAGATTACTTATCTTACGGGGGACATCCGGCTTTAGGTCAGCATGAAAATGCTAGCGTGGGCAATCCCAAACAATGGTGGTTAGGCCAGCAAGACGGGCAAAGCGTTCGAGTTCCGCATCTAATTTACTTGCTTGTTTTGCCGTGAAAGTGACGTCTGCCTCCGCCCAAAGGTTGAGCACATTTAGCGTAGTTTTCGCACGATCGGCTTTCACTTCGATCCGACCAATAAAGCGGCTGCCTTCTAGCAGGGGAAATACATAGTATCCCCATTTGCGTTTGGCGGCAGGCACAAACATTTCCACAGTATAGTCAAATCCAAACAGCCGTTTTAGGCGGGTTCGGTCCCGAATGGCGGGGTCAAAGGGGTTCAAAATACGCAATCGGGATGTCGGTGCAGATAGAGTTTGCAACTGTGCTTCTATACCGGCGCTGGCGATTGCTTTGGTCCAACTGCCATCAGCGCCTTGGACCTCAACAGGGACCAAGTCTGCCGCATCGCGTTTTGCCCATGCATTCACATCTTTGCTGTCCGTGGCATCCCAAAACTTGCGAATTTCCCCGAGCGATCCAAAACCAATGCGGTCAAGCGCGGCGCGGCAAAGCCAATCAACCTGCGCCAGGTCACCGATGTCTTGGGTATGTAAATCGTTTGGAAAGACGCGTTCGCTCAGATCGTAAAACTTGGTAAACCCTGTGCGGTGACTGGTTGCCAATGTGCCTGAATACCATAGATAATCCAATGCTTGCTTATGGGGTGGTTTGCGCCACATTTGCTTTGGGCCTTTGATTTTCGTGTCAAAGTCGCGGGTGGACAGCGGGCCTTCTTGCGTGATTTTGTGTTTGATGCTGTTGAGTAAATCTGCATCCAGCGCGTTGCCATACCACGATGATGCGCTGACTTTGTCTTTCATCCGCTGAAATTGTCGCTGCCACATAGGTAAAAATTCCATGGGCAGGACAGAGGCATCATGAGTGAAATGTTCAAACACGGACCTGTCTTTGGCCAGCAGCGTATCTAACATTGGTTCGCGGTAATTTTGGTTGCGACTCCATAGAATGTGGTGATGCGCCCGCGAGACGACTTGGATCGTATCCAATTGAACAAATCCAAGGCTTCGGATCAATGCAAGCGTGTCCAATGGCCCTGTTGGTGTGCGCGCCAAGCCGTTGACACTAAGCCAAAGATGTTTCGCATCGCGGTTTGAAATTTTCAGAACGCTCATAGACACTCCAGCCTTATTCGGTGTGGGGTTTATTCTTAGGTATTCGCCCGCAGACCGCCAAGCTCTAAACACTGTGGCACATAATGACATCGTGCGTCTTGTCCCCAAAGTTCAAATTGCAGGCGCCTACAACGCTAGACTTTCACGCGCAGAAACGGTTCAGTGATTTAAGACGCCTGCCCAATCATTTTCACTTCAGTTCCGTAAAGAGATGCCCCTTCGTGTTCAAATTCATCCATTCTTCTGATCTACATCTGGGCAAACCTTTTGGGCGCTTTCCTGAAGATGTGCGGGTACGTTTACGCCAAGCGCGTGCAGATACATTGCCGCGATTGGCCGCGCTTGCGAAAGACCATGATGCCAGTCACATCTTGTTAGCAGGGGATACGTTTGACCAAACCACGCCTGCACCAACAGTGGTGCGCCAAGCGTTGAATGTGATGCGGGCGGCGGATCATGTGACATGGATTTTGATGCCCGGAAACCATGATCACGCAAACGCTACAGAGCTTTGGCGGCAAGTGGAACAAGACTGCCCGCCCAATGTGGCGTTGCAGTTGACGCCTGAACCATATGCCTTAACCCCGCAGGCCACCTTGCTGCCTGCCCCCCCGACAGAACGCCATCCTGGTCGCGATTTGACTGACTGGTTCGACACGGCTGAAACCCCGTCAGGCACCTTGCGTATCGGACTTGCGCACGGGTCAGTGACTGATTTTGACAGCAGCGAAGAGGGCGCGTCATCCATCATCGCACCAGATCGTGCGCGCCGTGCGAGGCTGAATTATCTGGCCTTGGGGGATTGGCATGGGCAGCTGCAAATCGGCCCCGAAACATGGTACTCAGGTGCGCCTGAATGCGATGGGTTTAAGCACGCGCAGCCGCCTTGCGCTTTGTTGGTTGAAATTACTGCGCCAAATGCGCCCGCCAAAGTGACTCCCTTGCCGACTGCCGCACTTCAGTGGCACCGCGTTCAGCTTGAATTGACGGATGATTTGACAGGCGAAGACGCTTGCATCGCCGCGCATCTGGCCACCTTACCTGCCTTGCCAGAACGGGCGTCGACCTTGTTTGATCTTGTCGTTACGGGGCGCGCGGGGCCTCTAGACCGCGTGGCACTTGAACAGTCGGTCGCTCAAATTGCCCCTGATTTTTTGTGGCACCGTGCTGATTTAAGTGGCTTGGGGTTTGTGCATGACACAGCAGACCTTGACGCGATTGACAGACAAGGTGCGCTGCGGGCCGCGGCCGAAGTCTTGTCGCACGAGGCCGCAGATGAAAGCCTGTCGCCAGACACGCGCGCTGCCGCTCAAGCTGCGTTATCGCATTTGTTTTCTTTTGCATTGGAGGCTTGAATGAAACTGCTCGCGCTTCACCTCACCAATGTTCGAAAGTTTACCGGAAAACGCGCGTCTATAACGGGCATAGGTTCTGGAATCACAGTGGTTTCAGAGGCGAATGAATTTGGTAAATCAACGTTTTTCGATGCCATACATGCGCTGTTCTTTGAAAAATACAGTTCGTCCGGCAAGCCCGTAAAATCACTGCAACCCTATGCGGGGGGCGGGGTCGAAGTTGCCGCGGATATTGAGGCGGACGGCGGCACTTTCCGTGTTGAAAAGCGATTTTTGTCGCGTAAGTCTGCAACAATTACGCGTCTGCCGGATGGCGTGGTGATTGCTCAAGATGATGAAGCGGAACGTTGGATTGCAACTCTTTTGGGCGGCGCAGGTGATGGCCCCGCGGGACTTTTGTGGGTGCGCCAAGGATTGGTCGGTCTAGAGCCCACTGGTACGAAAGAAAAATCACAGTTGATGGAAACGCGTCGTGATCTGTTGTCGTCTGTGGCGGGGGAAATTGATGCGATGACAGGCGGGCGCCGCATGGACCGCGTGATGCGGCGGGCTGCTGAAAGTTTTAGTGAGATTGCTACCAAAACAGGACGCAAGTCAGGGCCATGGAAGGCGGCCGCGGACGAGGCTGAAGCTTTGGGCGCCGAACTGGCCACTGTGACCATGCAAGTTCAAGCACTTGAGGGGGCGTTGCAAAAGCGTAAATTGGCTGAGGCTGCCTTGGCGCGGTTGGATAATATCGATGCCAAAACGCGCAGAGATAACGCGTTGGCTGCGGCGAGGTTGGCATTGGAAAAGGCGCAAGCTCATGTTGGTGCGGTTACATCAGCACGTCAAAAACGCGATTTGGCGGCTTTGAAAGCTGGTGCGGCGCAGTCTGATTTAGATGCTTTTTTGGCTGCACTACAATCCTTGGAGACAACGAAGACGCAAGCGCAAAGCAGTCTTGCGGCGCTACACGATGCTAAACTTGATGCGGATCAACTGTATGCTTTGCTTGAGGCTGCGCGGATCAAACATGAACAGACAACGACGGCTTTGATGACTGCCCGAGCCGATCTTGATGCTGCACGTCGTCAAACTGCCGCGCGAAAAGCCAAGGCCGAAGCGGCGCAGTTGGAACAAAATATCAAAAAAGCTGAAACAGTTTTAGGTGAAAGGGATGTCGCTCGGGCGGTTGTCAAAGCGTCCTTTGCGACGCCCGATTGGCTTAGACGTGTAGAGGCCGCCGCCGCTGATGTCGCTCAACAAAACGCCACTTTACAGGCGCAGGCGACAACGCTGAGCATGGCGTATGACGGCGCACTACGCATCACATTAAATGGCGCGCCAGTCCCTGAAAATCAGCCTGTTCAGCTTGACGGCGTGACCCATCTTGATGTGCCAAATGTTGGGCGGATGACCGTTTTTGCGCAAGGGATCGGTGAGGTTGCTAAGCAGAAATTGATAACAGCTCATGAAAAGCTCAATGAGTTGTTATCAACTGGTGGTGTTGCGACGGTTGAACAAGCGCGCACGTTGGCCGCCGCGCGCACAGAGGCGCAAACTCGGGTGAATTTGGCGCAAGCTGTTTTGGATACGTTGACGCCCAACGGTATTGAAACGTTGCGCAGTGCCAAGGCGGATGCGGATTTGGCGGCAAGTGAGGCGCATGATAATGCGTTGCCCCAGTTGGCAGATTTAGAGGCCCAGCTCGTACAGGCAGAACTGGTAGAAGACACTGCACGGCAAGCTTTTAACCATGCGAAAACCCCTCATGACGCGGCACGTGAATTGTATATTAAAACACAAGCAGCCGCCCAGACCGCGCAACTTGCCTTTGAGCAAGCGACTGCGCATGCGAACACGTTGGCGGGACCGGAAATCGAGCGCGCTGATAGCCGTGCGGTGCGTTTGCGTGCGCAGGCCAGCGCGCAAGAGGCACACAAACAAGCAGAGATTGAGCTGCAAGAATTGGTATCCGCAGCTCCTGATCTGGACACTGCGCGGGCTGAAATGAAACGGGCCGAGGATGCTGTGACTGCAGTGCAAGCGCAGCGGGCGCAACTTTGCGAACAGTTGGCAGCGTTGAGTTCTGAAATCCGCACATTGGCTGGCAATGGTATAGAAGAGCGGCGCGATGATTTGGCTGGGCAATTGGAGGCTGTGCAAGCGCGCGAGACGCGTTTTGCCCGCCAAGCTGCAGCTTTGACGCGATTGCAAATAGCATTGGAAGCCGAGCGTGACGCAGCACGGGATACGTATTTTGGACCTGTTCAAGAAGAACTGAAGCCACTTTTATCCATTTTACATCGCGATGCGGCGCTGCATTTCGACAGTGAAAGTCTATTACCCACAGGTTTGGTGCGTGATCAGGGGCAAGAAACGCTTGATGATTTGTCTGGTGGCACACAAGAACAAATTGCCATTTTGACGCGCTTGGCTTTTGCGCGTTTGTTTGCACGACAAGGGCGGCATATGCCGATCGTTTTGGATGACGCGCTGGTGTATTCTGACGATGACAGGATTATCAAGATGTTCACTGCACTGACACGTGTTGCGCAAGATCAACAGATCATTGTGTTTTCTTGTCGTCAGTTGGCATTTCAAGATCTGGGCGGCGCGCGGCCACAGGTCACTGTCGAACCAGTATAGGTGGCGGCAGACAATGCCGCATTGTTGTAAATTTTCTGCGGCTAGGCGTATAAAACTTTGGTTTTTGCTTCGTTGCAAACGCGGGCACATGCAGGTGGCAGGCCGCGATCCGTAACGAAAATATCGACATCCGCCACTGAGGCGATCCGTGCAGGGGCTTTGCGTTCGAATTTCGAGCTGTCCGAGACCAACAAAACAGTTTCGCTTTGCCGAATGATGGTTTTACTGACGCCGACCTCTTGGATGTCAAAATCCAAAATATCGCCGCTTTCGTGTAGGGCAGAACACCCAATGACGGCATAGTCAAAACGAAATTGCTGGATCGTTGCGCGGGCAACTTCGCCGATAAGACCCCCGTCCGAGCGGCGTAAATGCCCCCCGGTTAAGATGACTTCAACCTCAGAATTCGCAGATAGGATCGTTGCAATATTGATGTTGTTGGTGACGACCAAAAGCCCGCGATGGTGCAGCAATTCAGTTGCGACAGCTTCTGTTGTCGTGCCGATGTTCAAAAAGATGGAACAATCGTTGGGAATTTGTTTGGCGCAAACGCGTGCAATATCGACTTTGGTGGCATGGTTGAGCTCACGGCGCTCACTGTAACCTATATTGACGGTGGTCGAGGGCAAAATAGCCCCGCCATGCACCCGCTCAAGTTGGCCGGACTCTGCCAGTTCGGTTAAGTCACGTCGGATTGTCTGCGGAGTCACGCCAAAATGTGAGACCAGCCCATCAACAGTCACAGTGCCTTCGCGCCGTGCGATGTTGATAATTTCAGGTTTACGAAACACGTGAACCATAGAGTGCATTCCTTGATTGTTCTTGTTTCTTTTAGCGCGATTCCAAGTAAAGTCACGTGATTTGAGGTTCGGTTTCGTTCGTAGGTAGCGAATTTAGCCAGATAAAAGTGAAAAACGAACACGGAATATATAAATATTTCCTTTCAAATTCAGGTAAATACGACAAAGCGATGCGAAACGAACATTTTATCCTTCCATTGATATGCGTTTGTCGTCATGTTTTGCCAAAGGGGCGCAAGGGTTGAACTTGCGTGGGAGGACACTATGGAACCGGATTTCGACTTATTGGTCATCGGCGGCGGCATAAATGGCTGTGGCATTGCGCGTGATGCGAGTGGCCGTGGGCTATCTGTGTGTCTGGCTGAGATGAATGACATCGCGTCCGCCACGTCCGCGTCTTCAACCAAACTGTTTCACGGCGGCTTGCGCTATCTCGAATATTTTGAATTTCGGCTCGTGCGTGAAGCGCTGATCGAGCGCGAGGTGTTGCTTAAAGCCATGCCGCACATCGCTTGGCCGATGCGCTTTGTATTGCCGTATCACAAAAGCATGCGGTTTGATCTGTCGACGCCAACCTCTAAAATTCTCAGCGCTGTCATGCCATGGATGAAGGGGCGTCGCCCAGCTTGGCTGATCCGACTTGGGCTTTTTATGTACGATAACCTTGGTGGGCGTGAAATTTTGCCCGGGACGACGCGCCTTGATCTGCGCAGCGCGCCTGAGGGTAAGCCTTTGAAAAAGCGTTTTGAAAAGGCTTACGAGTATTCTGATTGCTGGGTCGAAGATTCGCGATTGGTTGTTTTGAATGCGCGCGATGCAGAGCAGCGCGGCGCGTCTATTCGCACCCGTGAAAAGGTTGTGAGCGCCAATGTGGTGGACGGTGTCTGGCACGTTGAGATGCAAAATACGTTGACTGGCGCGGGGACAAAAGTAACCGCTGGCATGGTTGTAAATGCGGCTGGCCCGTGGGTCGGGGATGTGTTGCGCGGGACGTTGAAAAGCAATCAACAGGGCAATGTGCGTTTGGTGCGTGGCAGTCATATTGTAACCAAGCGCTTGTTTGAGCACGACAAATGCTATTTCTTCCAAGGTACCGATGGGCGGATCATTTTTGCGATCCCTTATGAAACGGATTTCACGCTGATTGGTACAACCGATGCTGATCATCCTGACCCATCTCAAAAACCAGAATGCACGCCCGAAGAGTGCGACTATTTGATCAATTTCATCAACGAATATCTTGAAAACCCGATCGAGGCAGTTGATGTGGTTTGGTCTTATTCAGGGGTTCGTCCGCTGTATGATGATGGCGCAAGCAGTGCTTCTGCCGCGACGCGTGATTATGTGTTGAAGCTGGATAAAAGTCGCGGTGCCCCGTCTTTGAATGTGTTTGGCGGAAAGATTACGACCTACAGACGTCTTGCCGAAAGTGCGCTTGATCTTGTGAGCGAGGTATACCCTAAGACTCCAAAATCATGGACTGCAGGTGTTGCTTTGCCGGGCGGGGATTTTCCTGTCGATGGTGTCGACAATCTGATTAAGGCCGCAACGTCGCGGTATCCGTTTTTGACAAATCGTTGGGCAAAACGGCTTGTGCGGGCCTATGGTTGTGAAGTGCACGACATTTTGGGTGATGCAAATAGTGTTGCAGATTTGGGTGTCGATTTCGGCGCTGACCTGACTGAACGTGAGGTCATCTGGCTGATTGATAAAGAATATGCGCGTTCGGCAGAAGATGTCGTTTGGCGCCGTTCCAAGCTTGGTCTGCGCATGACAAAAGCGCAAATCACAAACTTGGACATATGGATACAGAGCCATTTGCAGGCGGATCAGTCTGCAGTCGCTCAGGGAGGGCAATGATATGACGCTGGAACTACGCAGTGTGTCCAAAGTGGTTGATGGTGTGACGCATATCCATCCAACCAATTTGACGCTGAACAAAGGGACGATGAACGTTCTGCTAGGAGCGACGTCATCGGGTAAAACATCATTGATGCGCCTGATGGCGGGTCTTGATGTGCCGACCACAGGGCGTGTGTTTTGGGATGGAACCGATGTTACAGGGCAGCGGGTCCAAGACCGAAAAGTTGCCATGGTGTACCAGCAATTCATCAATTATCCTTCGATGAATGTTTACAATAATATCGCATCGCCTCTGCGTTTGATGGGCAAATCGGCACAAGAAATTGATGTCGCTGTCAAAAAGGCCGCAGACCTGATGCAACTCTCGCCGATGCTTGATCGCAAGCCATTAGAATTGTCGGGCGGGCAACAACAGCGCTGCGCATTGGCGCGCGCTTTGGTCAAAGACGCTGGACTGGTTTTGTTGGATGAACCGCTTGCCAACTTGGATTACAAGCTGCGCGAAGAGTTGCGTGTTGAGATCCCTAAAATCTTTGAAGAAGCCGGATCAATTTTCGTTTACGCGACAACCGAACCCGAAGAAGCCCTTTTGCTAGGCGGTAACACAGCTGCGCTGTTTGAGGGCAAGGTGACGCAATTTGATTTGACGCCAACCGTATATCGCCACCCGATTGATGCCACCACGGCGCGGGTCTTTAGCGATCCGCCGATGAACTTTCTCAATATTGTCAAAGCTGGCAATCAGATCACGTTTGGTGACGGGCAATCCACAGGTGCATCTGGCGAATTTTCGACCTTGGCTGATGGGCGGTATGTTGCAGGGTTTCGACCAAATCATGTTGAAATTACACAAAAAACTGCAGGCATGATGACGTTTGCGACACGTTTAATGGTGACGGAATTGACGGGGTCAGAAACCTTTATTCACCTTGATCACCACGGCGACAAATGGGTCGGGTTGGTGCATGGCGTGCACAGTCTTGAACTTGGCGCACCGCTGAATGTCTACCTTGATCCAAGCCACGTTTACATTTTCAGCGAGACTGGCGACTTGGTTGCGCCTGCCTCTTACGCGCAGGCAGCATAGGGAAGTAAACCATGGCAAAAATCACCTTAGATAACCTTGCGCATTCCTATTATCCAAACCCCAAAAGCGAAGATGATTTTGCTTTGAAGGAATTGAATCACGTTTGGGCAGATGGCGAAGCCTATGCTTTGTTAGGGTCATCGGGCTGCGGCAAATCTACCTTGTTGAACATCATTTCAGGCCTGTTGCACCCAAGCCAAGGGCGTATTTTGTTTGATGGCGTGGATGTGACAAACGCATCCACCGCGGATCGCAATATCGCGCAAGTGTTTCAGTTTCCTGTCGTTTACGACACCATGACAGTGCGCGCGAACCTTGCGTTTCCGTTGAAAAACCGTGGTGCGAGTCCGCAATATATCGCGCAGCGTGTGCAAGAAATCGGTGCGATGATCGGCATGGAAGCCGAGCTTGATAAGCGCGCGCGGGGCCTGACTGCGGATGCCAAACAAAAGATCAGCCTAGGTCGCGGTATGGTGCGCGAAGACGTGAATGCGTTGTTGTTTGACGAACCGCTGACCGTGATCGACCCGCATATGAAATGGGAATTGCGCACACAGTTGAAATCACTGCACCACGAATTTGGCCATACGATGATCTATGTGACTCATGACCAAACCGAAGCACTGACCTTCGCTGATAAGGTTGTGGTGATGTACGATGGACGTGTGGTGCAAATCGGTACGCCCGAAGAGCTGTTCAACAAACCTGAACATACATTTGTTGGCTACTTTATTGGCTCGCCAGGCATGAATGTGATCCCTGCAACTGTGTCTGGCACCACTGCAACTGTTCACGGGACACAGGTGCAACTTGACCAAGGCTACGGTGATCTGAGCGGCAAAGTTGAGCTTGGAATACGGCCCGAATTTGTCACGTTGACCGAAACCGATGGCCTGCCAGTACAAGTGCGCCGGGTGGAAGACGTTGGGCGGCACAAGATTGTGCGCGCCGAGTTGTTTGGCAAAGAGATCAATATTTTGGCCGAAGAAGGCCAATCGATTTCCCCTGATATGAATCGCATCGCGTTCGATCCAAGTCGAATAAATGTTTATGTCAACGATTGGCTTAAAACTGGAAAGGCTGCCTGATGGAAAAGACTCTTAATCAAAAAGCATGGTTCTTGGTCCTTCCGGTTCTCGTTCTTGTGGCGTTTTCTGCGGTGATCCCGTTGATGACTGTGGTGAACTATTCTGTGCAAGATACGTTCGGGAACAACCAGTTCTTTTGGGCCGGCCTAGAATGGTTTGAAGACATGCTGCATTCGGAACGGATGTGGGATGCGCTGGGGCGTCAGGTGATGTTCTCTGCAATCATTTTAACCATTCAGGTGCCTCTTGGTGTTTTCATTGCGCTGAACATGCCGAAAAGTGGATTTTGGTCTAGCTTTTGTTTGGTGATGATGTCCTTGCCTTTGTTGATCCCATGGAACGTTGTGGGCACGATTTGGCAGATCTTTGGTCGCGTTGATATCGGGCTTTTGGGCTACACGTTGGACGCGCTTGGCATTCCATACAACTACACACAAAACACCATTGCGGCTTGGGCTACGATCATCGTGATGGATGTCTGGCATTGGACATCGCTTGTGGCGTTGCTGGCATTTGCAGGACTTAAATCCATCCCAGATGCCTATTATCAAGCGGCCAAAATCGACCAAGCCAGCCGATTTGCAATCTTTCGTTACATCGAGTTGCCAAAGATGATGGGCGTTTTGATGATCGCTATTTTGCTGCGCTTTATGGACAGTTTTATGATCTACACCGAACCGTTCGTTGTGACGGGGGGTGGGCCTGGCAATGCGACAACGCTGTTGTCCATTGATTTGGTGAAAATGGCGTTGGGTCAGTTTGATCTTGGACCTGCCGCAGCCTTTTCGATCATGTACTACCTTGTAATTTTGCTCATTTCTTGGGTGTTCTACACCGTGATGACAACCATAGAAAAAAAGGAGGGATGAGCGATGACTGACGCAACCACCACGACTGCGCCTGAACAAAAATTCGCGGCGCCCCCTAAAAAGCGGATTAAAATCAAAGGGTCCGTCATTGTGATGACCGTCTACTTGCTGTTTTTGATGTTGCCAATCTATTGGCTTCTCAACATGAGCTTGAAGACAAATACTGAAATTCTCAATGAGTTCACGCTGTTTCCGCGCAATCTGACCTTTGCCAATTACGCGACAATTCTGACGGATGCATCATGGTACAGTGGTTATATCAACTCGATGATTTACGTCGTTATGAACACGGTTATCAGTTTGGCTGTTGCGCTGCCTGCGGCCTATGCGTTTAGTCGCTATCGGTTTATGGGCGACAACCAGTTGTTCTTTTGGTTGTTGACCAATCGCATGGCACCGCCTGCTGTGTTTGCTTTGCCGTTTTTCCAGCTCTATTCATCCGTCGGTCTGTTTGACACACATATCGCTGTCGCCTTGGCACATTGTTTGTTTAACGTGCCGTTGGCAGTGTGGATTTTGGAAGGCTTCATGCGCGGCGTGCCCAAAGAGATTGACGAGACGGCCTATATTGATGGTTACAGCTTTGGCCGGTTTTTCGTGAAAATCTTTACGCCTTTGATTGCCTCAGGCATCGGCGTGGCCGCGTTCTTTTGTTTCATGTTTTCGTGGGTTGAATTGCTGCTCAGCCGGACGTTGACGACTGTGGACGCAAAACCCATTGGCGCGATCATGACCAGAACGCAAGGGGCTGCTGGTGTCGACTGGGGCGTGTTAGCGGCAGCCGGGATTTTGACGATCGTACCCGGCGCTTTGGTCATTTATTTTGTTCGCAATTACATCGCCAAAGGCTTTGCCTTGGGCCGCGTGTAACAGCGCGAAAACGGAGGAGATCGATATGGATTGGATGGCTTGGACGTGGCCCACCGCCGCATTCTTCATCATCATTGGCTGCACTTTGACAGTGTTCACTGTGCTTGCGATCAAGTTTCCAGAGACACCTCGAAAAGGTGTTCTACAAATTGAGACGACCCGCGGGGACCGTCTCTTTATAACACTCCTCGGCTCTGCTTTTATCAACTTGGCATGGCTGGGACTTGTCGGTGCAAATCAACCATATGCGCTGATTGTGTGCTTTGCTTATGCGCTCGCGGTGTTCCGCTGGGTGTAGGCAAATGGGGCATTGGGTACGCCTAGAGAGGGGCCTGATGTTCAGTCTAAAAACAAATTTCCAGGGAGGAAATTATGAACCTAACGCTTAAATCGAGTACAGCACTGGCGCTGGCTCTTGGGGTTTTGAGTGCCCCAGCTTTTGCTGATATGGATGCTGCCAAAGCATTCCTAGACAGTGAAATTAATGGCATGTCTGTTTTGTCACGCGCAGAACAAGAAGCTGAAATGCAGTTTTTTGTCGATGCAGCAGCACCCTATACAGACCTCGAAATCAAAGTCGTTTCTGAAACGATTGCGACACATGAATATGAAAGCACGGTCTTGGCCCCTGCTTTTGAAGCCATCACCGGCATTAAGATCACACACGATTTGATCGGTGAAGGCGATGTTGTTGAAAAGCTGCAAACACAAATGCAGTCTGGCGAGAACATCTATGACGCGTACATCAACGACTCTGATTTGATCGGTACGCATTGGCGCTACAAACAAGTGCGCAACCTGACTGATTGGATGGTAGGCGAAGGCGCTGCCGTGACACTGCCAACGCTGGATATCGAAGACTTTGTTGGTAAATCCTTTACCACTGGGCCAGATGGTAAACTGTACCAGTTGCCAACACAGCAGTTCGCGAACTTGTACTGGTTCCGGTACGATTGGTTCAACGACGAGAAAAACAAAGCCGATTTTAAAGCGGCCTATGGCTATGATCTTGGTGTGCCTGTCAACTGGACGGCCTACGAAGACATCGCTGAATTCTTTACAGGACGTGACCTAGGTTATCTTGGTGTCGAAGGCGAAGTCTTTGGCAACATGGACTACGGTAAAAAAGACCCGTCTTTGGGCTGGCGCTACACTGACGCGTGGATGTCCATGGCTGGCATGGGTGATGTGGGTGAACCAAACGGTTTGCCCGTGGATGAATGGGGTATTCGTGTAAACGAAAAATCCCAACCTACAGGATCATGTGTCGCACGCGGCGGGGCTACCAACGCGCCTGCAGCAGTCTACGCTGTGACCAAAGCGATTGAATGGCTTGAAAAATACTCACCTCCTGCGGCGGCTGGTATGACATTCTCTGAAGCTGGCCCAATCCCAGCCCAAGGCAATGTCGCACAGCAAATGTTCTGGTACACTGCCTTTACAGCTGCAACAGTTGAGCCTGATCTACCTGTGATGAACGAAGACGGCACGCCAAAATGGCGTATGGCGCCATCTCCACACGGTGCATATTGGAAAGACGGCCAAAAAATTGGCTACCAAGATGCTGGTTCTTGGACTTTGATGGAATCCACTCCAGTTGATCGTGCGCAGGCTGCTTGGCTTTACGCCCAGTTCGTTGTGTCTAAAACGGTTGATATGAAAAAGTCTGATGTTGGTTTGACCTTTATCCGCAAATCCACAATCGACTCTGAGCACTTCACAGAGCGCGCGCCACGTCTTGGCGGTTTGGTCGAGTTCTACCGCTCACCAGCCAGCAAGCAGTGGTCGCCAACTGGTACAAACGTACCTGACTACCCCAAGTTGGCCCAGTTGTGGTGGCAGAACATCGGCGATGCAATGTCCGGTGCGAAAACACCACAAGAAGCTTTGGACACATTGTGTGCAGACCAAGAGAAGATCCTCTCACGTCTTGAGCGTGCAGGCGTTCAAGGTGAACTTGGCCCTGTTCTCAACGAAGAGCAAAGTGCAGAGTACTGGTTCGCCCAGCCGGGTGCGCCATATGCTAAACTTGCCAATGAAGAAGAAGCACCTCAGACCATCGAATACGATGAGCTGATCAAATCTTGGCAGTAAGTTAAACGATACCATACTTTAAAACTGGGCGTTTCGGCGCCCAGTTTTGCCAAAATCCTTTTTCTGAATGGCTTGCACGGCCCGTCGCAGGTGGTATTTTGACCACCTTTGTACCTTTCAGCCACTTGATATCAGCGAGACACACTATGAAATATGTACTGGCAATCGACCAAGGGACGACCTCAACCCGTGCGATTTTATTCGATGAATCCCTCGTGCCCGTGGCAAACTCACAAGAAGAATTCCAACAATATTTCCCTCAATCTGGTTGGGTTGAACATGACCCTAGCGACCTTTGGGGCACCACGGCTGGCACATGCCGCGCAGTGATTGAACGTGCAAATATTGACGCAAAAAATATCGTGTCCATCGGCATCACCAATCAACGCGAAACGACTTTGGTGTGGAACCGATCCACAGGCCAACCCATTCACAATGCGATTGTTTGGCAAGACCGCCGCACGGCTGAGTATTGCAAACAACTGCGCGACGAAGGCCATTCCGAAATGTTTGCGGATCGCACCGGTCTTTTGATCGATCCGTATTTTTCCGCAACCAAG
The DNA here is from genome assembly GCF_900109555.1 of Pacificibacter marinus. Lineage (GTDB taxonomy): Bacteria > Pseudomonadota > Alphaproteobacteria > Rhodobacterales > Rhodobacteraceae > Celeribacter > Celeribacter marinus_C. Next base: position 26,194 of record NZ_FNZV01000003.1, read on the forward strand.
CTCAAATGGATTTTAGACCACGTTGATGGCGCCCGCGATATGGCGCGCCGTGGTGAACTTATGTTTGGCACCGTGGATACGTTTTTGATCTGGAAACTGACGGGCGGAACATCGCATGTCACCGACGCCACGAATGCGGCACGCACCATGCTGTACGACATTCGTAAGGGCCGTTGGAGCCAAACGATTTGTAATCTGTTCGATATCCCAATGGATATGCTGCCAGAGGTCAAAGACAGCGCTGACACATTTGGCGAAAGCCGCGCTGATTTGTTTGGCCGTCCTATTCCGATTTGCGGTGTGGCGGGGGACCAACAGGCCGCAACGATCGGCCAAGCCTGTTTCGAGCCGGGCATGTTGAAATCTACCTATGGGACGGGGTGTTTCGCTTTGCTGAACACAGGTGACACGCCCGTCAGATCAAGCAACAAAATGTTGACAACCATAGCCTATCAGCTTGATGGCAAGCCGACTTATGCACTTGAAGGCTCTATTTTTATTGCTGGCGCGGTTGTGCAATGGTTGCGCGATGGGTTGAAAATCATTCGCGACGCGTCCGAAACACAGCCCTTGGCAGAGGCCGCGGATGACACGCAATCGTTGATCCTTGTGCCAGCCTTTACGGGGCTTGGTGCGCCCTATTGGAATCCAGAGTGCCGTGGTGCGGTGTTTGGATTGACGCGCAATTCAGGTCCAAATGAATTCGCCAAGGCTGCCTTGGAAAGTGTCGGCTTTCAAACGCGGGATCTCTTAGATGCGATGCGCGCAGATTGGGGCGCGTCAGAGGCCACAAGCGTGCTGCGCGTTGATGGCGGTATGAGTGCTTCGGATTGGACCATGCAATTCTTAGCGGACATCACTGGCGCGCCTGTGGACAGACCTAAAGTGGTGGAAACAACAGCGCTTGGTGTGGCGTGGCTGGCTGGTATGAAAATTGGTGCGATGCCCGGCCAAGATGAATTCGCCAAACAATGGGCTCTAGATAGACAATTTTCACCCTCAATGGATGTGGATGTTCGGGATAAGAAATACGCTAATTGGCAACGTGCCGTGGCCGCGACGATTGGTGTCACAGCCTGACGCCAAACCGCTGACATTAGATGCGCCGCACGAAGCCTATGGCGTGCGCCATTTCACACGGCTTTACAGTATGTGAAAGATCACAAGCCGTCTTAATGTGCGTATTTTCAGAGGAATGGTGGAGCCTAGGGGAGTCGAACCCCTGACCTCTTGCATGCCATGCAAGCGCTCTACCAACTGAGCTAAGGCCCCTGAAACCAATGCAGTTTTGCAACTGCGGTGATCTGCGGCGGGCGATGTCGCCCTGCCGCGCTTGGTATTGTGACTTTGCTTGGAGATCAAGCTAAAAAAGCCGCTTTCGATACGATTTTAGCTGTCGTCGTCGTCAGCTGCAACGTCAGCGATTTCATCAAGTGAAACGTTGTCGTCGTCATCGTCTTCGAGCAGATCATCATCGATATCGATGTCTTCGTCGTCATCGACGACCAACAGCTCATCGACTTCTTCTTCTGGGTCGGGCGTTTTCTTTTCAGCTACGGCAACGCGCGATTTATTATTCGCGTCAAAGGTCACCACTTCGCCAGTGTATGGCGAAACGATTGGGTCTTTGTTGAGGTCGTAAAACCGTTTGCCGCTTGTTGGGCAGAGGCGCTTAACGCCCCATTCTTCGTTGGGCATGACAATCCCTTTCGTCGTGTAGATCCATTTCGGAGATGACGCGCCATGCCATACCATTTGAGACATGTCAAAGGCTTTTCGGATTTATAGGTGTTTTGCTGTGGCCTGTTGTGAAGCTGAGCGATACTCTGACCATTCAAGCCCTGTATAGGGTGTACAATGGCGCACAGCCCCGCAGACAGGCGTTTCGCAATGGACCAAGCAATCTTAGATGGAGACCCGCCCGTGGCGGTGCTTTTGCGGCGCTCAGCGCGCGCACGTCGACTGTCGTTGCGTGTGTCTCGTTTGGATGGGCGTGTAACGCTGTCTTTGCCGCCTCGTGCCAGCGAACGCGCCGCTTTGGCGTTTCTACATGAAAAGGAAAGTTGGATTCGCGCCAATCTTGCTGACGTGCCGCAAGATCGTGTTGCGGCTCTTGGGGTCGCCATTCCGTTCTTGGGTCAAGACAGGATTGTGGTGGCCGGAACTGGGCGTGCCGCACGTGCTGAAGGCGATGTTTTGGTGGTCCCGAGCGCGGCGCATATGGTTGGGGTGCGGCTTGAGGCCTTTTTGAAGCTTCAGGCCAAAACGCGTTTGCGCGCGGCCTCTGATAAATACGCGCAGGCGCTTGGTACAGATTACGGTCGTTTGACTATTCGCGATACTCGGTCTCGTTGGGGATCCTGCACCAGCGATGGCAATCTTATGTATTCTTGGCGGCTTGTAATGGCCCCTGCGCCAGTGCTTGATTACGTTGCTGCCCATGAAGTTGCGCACCGTCTTGAGATGAACCACTCCAATCGATTTTGGGCGCATGTCGAACGCGTGTGTCCCGAATATGCCACGCACCGAGATTGGTTGCGTACCGAGGGGCAGGGGTTGCATGCGTGGCGGTTTAAAGATTAGCCAAGCTTGAACGCATTGCTTGCGATCCAATGTTTCGCTTCAACAATTGACCTTTCCTATTTTTGTGATCACATTAGCGCCATGATACCACAGACCCCCATACATCAACCACCCAAAGTGGGGGATACCGCGACCTCTGCCCATGATCGTGTGTACCGGACGTTGCGCACGCAAATCATGCATGGTGAGTTTCGCCCCGGACAGTCCATGACCCTGCGTGGGATTGGTAAAACTTTTGGTGTGTCTATGACGCCTGCGCGCGAAGCTGTGCGGCGCCTTGTTGCAGAGGGAGGCTTGTCTTTGTCGTCTTCTGGCCGTGTCGCAACGCCAGAACTGTCAAGTGAACGTATCGAAGAACTGGCATCCTTGCGGGCGCTTTTAGAGCCAGAGCTGGCCTCGCGCGCTTTACCTCGCGCGCACCTTGCACTGATAGACCGGCTACAAGCCATCAACGCTACTATTGCGGAATGCGCTGCCAAACACGATGATGTGGGGTACATTCGCACCAATCTCGAATTTCATCGGACCCTATATCTACGCGCCCAAGCGCCTGCGATGCTGGCCCTAACTGAAACTGTTTGGCTGCAATTGGGGCCGACTATGCGCGCGCTGTATGCACGGCTCAATCGTACTGAAGTGCCGCACAATCACCGGCTTATTGTGTCTGCGTTGCGCGCGGGGGATGAACCCAGTTTGCGCCTTGCGCTGCGCTCTGATGTGACCCAAGGGCTGCGGCTGCTTGTCGTTTAGCCCTAAATTTTTCGCCCTAAACCGATACCCCCTAGGTAAAATGAGACCCCATGGACAACGCACGCTTTCTTGAAATGACTGAACTTATGACCCCTGAAATGGCCAACTTTTCAGGCAAAGTGCATGGCGGTGCTTTGCTTAAAATTCTCGATTTGGTCGCCTTTTCCTGTGCGTCTCGCTATTCGGCAAAATATGCAGTGACCTTGTCGGTGGATCAGGTGGTGTTCAAAGAGCCCATACATGTGGGCGAATTGGTGCATTTTCGTGCCTCTGTAAATCATGTGGGGCGCAGTTCGATGGAAATTGGCATGCGGGTCGAAGCGGAAAATATTCGCACCCGTCAAGTGCGCCACACCAACAGTTGTTATTTCACCATGATTGCTGTGGATGATGACGGCAAACCTGTTGCTGCACCGCAGTTTCAGCCGATGACCGAACTTGATCGCAGGCGTTGGCGCGCTGCGGAATTACGCAAAGAGCTGCGCAAAGAACATGCGGCGCGGATGCAGGAAATTTCGCAACTGCCGTGACACAACACGGCATTGTAAGCACAGAAACAAAAAAGGCACCCCAAAATGAGGTGCCTTTTTCTATGAATATAACCAAGAGTTTACGCGTGGATTGGACCATCACCAAGCGCAAGCGCTGCTTCGCGTACAGCTTCGGAATAAGTCGGGTGTGCGTGACATGTCATCGCCACGTCTTGGGCAGATCCACCATATTCCATAGCCACACAAATCTCGTGGATCATGTCGCCCGCTGATGGCCCGATGATCGCTGCGCCAAGCAGACGATCTGTGTCCGCGTCAGCGATAAGTTTCACGAAACCCTCGCCTTGGAACACAGCTTTGGCCCGCGCGTTGCCCATAAAGGAAAACTTGCCGACTTTGACTTTGCGGCCTTCCGCTTTCAACTGCGCTTCGGTTTTGCCGACGGTTGCGACCTCTGGCGATGTGTAGATCACACCTGGGATCACGTCGTAGTTCACGTGGCCATGTTTGCCTGCAAGAACTTCTGCGACGGCCATACCTTCGTCTTCGGCTTTGTGCGCCAACATTGGCCCGACGATCGCGTCACCAATGGCGTAAATGCCCGCCACATTGGTTGCCCAATGCGCGTCGGTTTTGACCTGACCGCGCTCTGTGAATTCAACGCCAACCTCAGCCAAACCCAAGCCGTCAGTAAAGGCTTTGCGGCCTGTCGCGACCAAGACAACATCTGCGTCAAGAACGTGCTCTGACTCGTCTTTCTTGAGTTTGTACGACACTTTCGCTTTGGATTTCGTGGCTTCCACGCCTTGAACTGCAGCGCCCATAATGAAAGTAAGGCCCTGTTTTTCAAGCAGCCTTTTGAACGCGCGTTGAACATCTGCGTCCATGCCTGGGGTGATGGCATCCATGTATTCGACGACGGTCACCTCTGTGCCCAAGCGTGCGTAGACTGAACCAAGCTCAAGCCCGATGACGCCTGCGCCGATCACGGTCATTTTCTTTGGCACTTTCGGCAACTCAAGCGCGCCTGTGCTGTCGACCACAACGCCTGCGTCATTGTCCACTGTGATGCCTGGCAGCGATGAAGGAACGGAACCTGATGCGATAACGATATTTTTCGCGTCATGGATGTCGTCGCCTACTTTGACTTTGCCCGCAACAGGGATCGAAGCCCAGCCTTTGATCCAGTCGATCTTGTTCTTTTTAAACAAGAATTCGATGCCGCCGGTGTTTTGGCCAACAACGTCATCTTTGTAGGCTTTCATCTGGGGCCAGTCGACGGATGGCGATTTGCCTTTGAGACCCATTTTCGCAAAGTTGTGCTCTGCTTCATGCAAGTGATGCGTCGCGTTGAGCAGCGCTTTGGAGGGGATACAGCCCACGTTGAGGCATGTCCCGCCAAGGGTGTCGCGGCCTTCAACAACTGCCGTTTTCAGGCCGAGTTGTGAACAGCGAATTGCGGACACATAGCCGCCAGGGCCTGCACCGATGATGATTACGTCGTAAGAAGCCATTGGGGTCCTCAATTCTTGTTGTGACTGTGACAAGCCCTATTGGGCGTTTGCCTGTGTTGAAGTTGGTGTATCAACCCCGAAGGCTCGGTTCAATACATTGGATAATTCGCCAATCTCGCGCAGGTGAAAGGCGACGGGATGCCTTTTGTAATCATGCGGAACAAGCATGACGTTCGAACAGTCTTCGACGCGCTGCATTTGCTGAGTGTCGAAGGGATTGTGTTCGGCGTAGTGAAGTTCGGCTTTTCCCGCGAAAGGTTCATCGCGCAATAGGGGCAACAGATCGTTGCTGGGATCATTGAGATCAAAACCAATTTCCCAAGGTTTCTGCCCCGCGAATTTCACAACAGATCGCCTGTTTACTAGGGTTTGCGCACCAAATGTGACGATGCCGTCAGCTTTAAGTTGATGCCCAAGATACAGCGCCATATAGCCGCCCGCACTGGCACCAATGAAGTGCCATGGACGTGGCATATCTTTGAGAAAATCACCCATCCATGTGACTGTTTCAGCACGGTTTTCGGTGATACCCAAGAGGCCGCGTTGATACCAGACTTGTTCGTAGTCCTTGAGAAAAACTTGGTTCATTTGCGCGCTTTCCAGAACGCGGGAGAATTCGCGTTTGGGGGCCGCGGGGCCGTTTAAAAGACTGCCAAGACTGATGATTGTGCCTTGAGGTGCCTCGACGATTTTACGCTCGACAGGCATGAATGGTGCAATTGCGGGGTCTTCGGAAAAGCCGCCGTAAGCATTAGACAATAGCGCTTGAGTCGTGAGGCGCATGGCGCGCTCTTTCTCAAAACTCTTGAACGCTCCCTCGAAATCTTGAGGGGCATGGGGTTGCCTAAACACGTCCACCTTTCGGCTCTCCTTGGTCTTTTTTTGCGGTCTGATAACAATCGGCACTTGGTCTGCGCAGGGTCTGCTATGTGTCGGTTATCTGTATGTCATCTATTTTAGTTGGAATTCTAGGCGATGACTGTCGCGCTTTTGCTCTAGGCGGTCTCTGGCGCGGTGTTGATCGCATGGATGGATAGGAGGCCGCGAACGGCCCCCTAAAACTGGAGTGTGTTGTCTTACAGATCCATCAACAAACGACGTGGATCTTCCAGCGCTTCTTTGACGCGCACGAGGAAGGTCACGGCACCTTTGCCGTCAACGATGCGGTGATCGTAGGACAGGGCAAGGTACATCATCGGGCGGATCACAACTTGACCTTTGATCGCCATGGGGCGGTCTTGGATTTTGTGCATGCCGAGGATGCCGGACTGTGGAGGGTTCAAGATCGGTGAAGACATCAACGACCCGTAAACTCCACCGTTAGAGATGGTGAATGTCCCGCCTTGCATTTCTGCCATAGACAGTTTGCCGTCACGCGCACGTGCACCTTTTTCAGCGATCGCTTTTTCAATACCCGCGAAAGACATCTGATCGGCGTCACGGATCACAGGAACAACAAGCCCCTGAGGTGTGCCAGCGGCGATGCCCATGTTAACGTAGTTTTTGTAAACCACATCTGTGCCGTCAATTTCGGCGTTCACTTCGGGCACTTCGTTCAAAGCGTGAATACAAGCTTTGGTGAAGAAGGACATAAAGCCCAATTTCACGCCGTGTTTTTTCAAGAACAGGTCTTTGTATTCATTCCGCAGCGCCATGACTTCGGTCATGTCGACTTCGTTGTAGGTGGTCAGCATCGCGGCAGTGTTTTGCGATTCTTTCAAACGGCGCGCAATCGTCTGGCGCAGTTTGGTCATTTTTACACGCTCTTCGCGGGCAGCATCTTGAGGTGCTGATGCGGCACGCGGGGCGGCAGCGGCTGCGGGGGCTGCTTTCGGGGCAGCCATCGCTTTGAGCACATCGTCTTTCATGATGCGACCATCTTTGCCTGTGCCTGAAACAGACGCGGCATCGACACCGTTTTCAGCCATCAGTTTGTTGGCTGATGGGGCGTTTTCAATGTCTTTGCCTGTGGATGCGGCGGGGGCTGCAGTTGCAGCAGCGGCAGGCGCGGCAGCAGATGCGCCTGAGCCAGATGAGATGACCGCAAGTTTGGCAGAGGCATCAACAGTTGCGCCCTCGGCCGCGACGATTGCAGTCAATGTGCCAGCCGCAGGGGAGGGCACTTCGACAGAGACTTTGTCGGTTTCAAGTTCGCACAGCATTTCGTCTTGCGCGACTGTGTCACCCACGGCTTTGAACCATGTGGCCACTGTGGCCTCGGTCACGGATTCGCCAAGCGTTGGCACCATAACGTCAACATCAGCGCCGCCAGTGGCAGGGGCTTGGGTCGGGGCAGATGCGGCTGGTGCAGGTGCTTCGCCTGAACCAGCGTTCAAGGTGGCGAGCAGGGCATCAACGCCAACTGTTTCACCTTCGGCGACGATGATTTCGCCGAGTGTGCCCGCAGCAGGTGAGGGCACTTCGACAGTCACTTTATCGGTTTCGAGTTCGCAAAGCATTTCATCAACGGCAACGGCATCGCCTGGTTTTTTGAACCAAGTTGCAACAGTGGCCTCGGTGACGCTTTCGCCTAGGGTTGGAACGCGGACTTCAACAGACATGGGATTACCCTTCGATATTCAGCGCGTCGTTCACGAGCGCCAGTTGTTGTGCTTTGTGTTGGGATGCGAGGCCAGTGGCGGGCGACGCGGAGGCGGCGCGGCCGGCATAGACCGGACGCGTGTGTTTGGATTTGATGCGTGTGAGCACCCATTCGATGTTTGGCTCGACAAAGGTCCAGCCGCCTTGGTTTTTGGGCTCTTCTTGGCACCAAACAACTTCGGCACCTTTGAAGCGTTCCAATTCTTTGACCATGGACAGGGCTGGGAATGGGTAGAATTGTTCAAGACGCAAGATGTAGGTGTCGTCTTTTCCAGCGGCATCGCGCGCTTCTAACAGGTCGTAGTAGACTTTGCCTGAACAGATCACGACGCGTTTGATTTTGTCGTCGGTTTTGAGCGTGATGTCGGATTTTCCGGTGCGGTGGCCTGCATCGGCGTCATCCCAAAGAACGCGGTGGAAGGATGAGCCTTCGGTGAAGTCGGCAGCAACCGAGGTCGCAAGTTTGTGACGCAACAGCGATTTTGGTGTCATCAAAACAAGTGGTTTGCGGAAAGACCGGTGGATTTGGCGGCGCAGGATGTGGAAGTAATTCGCCGGTGTTGTACAGTTCGCCACGATCCAGTTGTCTTGGCCACACATTTGCAAGAAACGCTCGAGGCGGGCTGAGGAGTGCTCTGGGCCTTGGCCTTCATAGCCGTGTGGCAAGAGCATCACGAGACCGGACATGCGCAACCATTTGCTTTCACCGGATGAGATGAATTGGTCGAACATGATTTGCGCGCCGTTGGCGAAATCGCCGAACTGTGCTTCCCACATGACCAGTGAGTTTGGCTCGGCCAATGAATAGCCGTATTCAAACCCCAGAACCGCATATTCAGATAGCATGGAGTCGATGACTTCGTACTGGGCCTGACCTTCGCGCACGTTGTTGAGCGGGTAGTAGCGGTCTTCGGTTTTTTGGTCGATCAGCGCCGAGTGGCGGTGCGAAAATGTGCCGCGTGTGGAATCTTGGCCGGACAGACGTACAGGGTAGCCTTCGGTCAAAAGCGATCCGAATGCCAAAGCTTCGCCGGTCGCCCAGTCAAATCCTTTGCCCTCAGCGAACATTTTGGATTTGGCTTCCAGTTGGCGTATCACGGTTTTGTGGACAGTGACGTTATCGGGTTTATGTGACAGCGATTTGCCAACTTCGGCCATTGTGTCAGCTGAGATAGACGTTTGACCGCGCTGATACTCTTCGCCTTCTTTGTTGATGTGCGACCAGCGTCCATCAAGCCAGTCAGCTTTGTTTGGCTTAAAGTTTTTGCCTGCTTCAAACTCATCATTCAGATGCGCTTGGAACGCGGCTTTCATGTCTTCGATTTCGCCCTCTGGGATCAGGCCGTCTTTGACCAAGCGCTCTGTGTAGAGTTGCAATGTGGTCTTGTGGCGTTTGATCGTTGTGTACATCGCCGGGTTGGTGAACATCGGCTCGTCGCCTTCGTTGTGACCAAAGCGGCGGTAACAGAAGATGTCGATGACAACGTCTTTGTGGAATTTCTGGCGGAACTCAGTCGCCACTTTCGCCGCGTGCACAACCGCTTCGGGATCGTCGCCGTTGACGTGAAAAATCGGCGCTTCAACAACCAATGCGTTGTCGGTTGGGTAAGGGGATGAGCGCGAGAAATGCGGTGCTGTTGTAAACCCGATTTGGTTGTTCACAACGATATGGATGGTGCCGCCTGTGCGGTGACCACGCAAGCCAGACAGACCGAAACATTCCGCCACAACACCTTGGCCCGCAAATGCAGCATCGCCGTGCAGCAATATTGGGATCACAGACGTGCGCTCTGGATCTTTATTTTGGTCAGTTTTCGCACGCACTTTACCAAGCACAACGGGATTCACCGCCTCAAGGTGCGAAGGGTTCGCGGTCAAGGACAGGTGCACTTCGTTGCCGTCGAATTCACGGTCAGAAGACGCGCCGAGGTGGTATTTCACATCGCCAGAACCGTCGACATCTTCGGGTTTGTAGGACCCGCCTTGGAATTCGTGGAAGATCGCGCGGAACGGTTTGGACATCACGTTGGACAGCACGCTGAGGCGACCGCGGTGCGGCATGCCGATGATGATCTCTTTGACGCCCAAATTACCGCCGCGTTTGATGATTTGTTCCATCGCAGGGATCAAAGACTCACCGCCATCAAGACCGAAACGTTTCGTGCCCATGTATTTGACGTGCAGGAATTTTTCAAACCCTTCGGCTTCGACCAGCTTGTTCAAAATGGCTTTGCGGCCTTCACGTGTGAACTGGATTTCTTTGCCGTAGCCTTCGATACGTTCTTTCAGCCAGCCCGCTTGTTCTGGGTCTGAAATGTGCATGTATTGCATCGCGAATGTGCCACAGTATGTGCGCTGCACAATATCCATGATCTGACGCATAGAGGCCATTTGCAGGCCAAGCACATTGTCGATGAAAATCGGGCGATCCATGTCGGCATCTGTGAAGCCGTATGATTTTGGATCAAGCTCGGGGTGTGGTGTTTCGGCTTTCATCTTGAGCGGGTCAAGATCGGCAATCAAGTGGCCGCGAATACGGTAGGCGCGAATGATCATCAGCGCGCGGATGGAATCCAGCACAGCGCGTTTGATTTGGTCGTCAGTGACCTCAACGCCTTTTTCAACAGCTTTGGCTTTGATTTTTTTCTCGGCTGCGGCAGGTTCTGCGGCCCATTGGCCATCCATGGCCGCTGTTAGATCGTCGTTTGGCACGGGAGGCCAATCGGCGCGACCCCATGAAGGACCAGCAGCTTCGGCTTGTGCATCAGCCGGTGCATCGCCCAAGCTTTTGAAAAACTCTCCCCAAGCAGCATCCACAGAAGATGGGTCGGTGGCGTAGCGGGCATACATCTGTTCGAGGTATTCCGCATTGTGCCCTTGCATAAAGGAAGAGGCGTGGAGGATGTCGTTGTCGCTGTGGTCTGACATGAGGGTGACCTTGGGTTGGGTATCGGTGCGGGTTTCGGTATCGTTTGGCTCACACGTAAATGCGTGCCATCTTATATGGGTAAGCCTGCGCCCTTAAGTGAGGGGCGCAGGCACTATTTTGGCTCAAAGCCAATGCTTAGGCTTTGATTGCTGCCATAACAGCTTCGCCGAGTGTCGCAGGGCTGTCTGCCACAACGATACCAGCGGATTTCATAGCTTCGATTTTGCTTTCCGCATCACCTTTACCACCAGCAACAATCGCGCCAGCGTGGCCCATACGACGGCCGGGAGGAGCTGTGCGACCAGCGATAAAGCCAGCTGTTGGTTTCCAACGGCCTTTTTTGCGCTGCTCTGCGAGGAATTCAGCTGCTTCTTCTTCTGCGGAGCCGCCGATTTCGCCGATCATGATGATGGACTGCGTTTCGTCATCGTTGAGGAACATGTCCAAGATGTCGATGTGCTCTGACCCTTTGATGGGGTCGCCGCCGATGCCCACAGCTGTGGATTGGCCAAGGCCCAGATCAGATGTCTGTTTCACAGCTTCGTATGTGAGCGTACCTGAACGGGACACAACGCCAACAGACCCACGGTTGTGGATGTGGCCCGGCATGATGCCGATTTTACAGGCGTCAGGTGTGATAACACCTGGGCAGTTTGGTCCGATGAGACGTGATTTGGAGCCTTCCAAAGCGCGTTTCACTTTCATCATATCGAGAACTGGGATGCCCTCAGTGATACAGATGATCAATTCCATTTCAGCGTCGATCGCCTCAAGGATTGAATCGGCTGCAAAGGGGGGAGGCACGTAGATCACAGAAGCATTTGCTTCTGTCACGTGGCGTGCTTCGTGGACAGAGTTGAACACTGGCAGGTCAAGGTGGGTCATGCCGCCTTTGCCGGGTGTTACGCCGCCAACCATTTTGGTGCCGTAAGCAATCGCTTGCTCTGAGTGGAATGTGCCTTGTGAGCCAGTGAGGCCCTGACAGATAACGCGGGTGTTTTCGTCTACGAGAATGGCCATGGTATTATCCTTTCACCGCTTTAACGATTTTCTGCGCGCCGTCTTTCAGGTCGTCAGCAGCAATCACGTTCAAACCGGAGTTCTTGATGATGTCTTTGCCAAGCTCAACGTTTGTGCCTTCAAGACGCACAACGAGAGGCACCTGCAAGCCAACTTCTTTCACAGCCGCGATCACGCCTTCTGCGATCACATCACACCGCATGATGCCGCCGAAGATGTTGACCAAGATGCCTTTGACGTTTGGATCAGAGGTGATGATTTTGAAAGCTTCTGTCACTTTCTCTTTGGTTGCACCGCCACCAACATCAAGGAAGTTCGCAGGCTCAGCGCCGTAGAGTTTGATGATGTCCATAGTAGCCATCGCAAGACCAGCACCGTTCACCATGCAACCGATTTCGCCATCAAGAGCGATGTAGTTGAGGTCGTGCTTGGACGCTGCGAGTTCTTTTGGATCTTCTTCGGTTTCGTCGCGCAATTCTGCGATGTCCGCGTGGCGGTACATGGCGTTGCCGTCGAAAGACACTTTCGCGTCGAGCACTTTAAGATCAAGTGTTTTTTCTAGAACGATCAGTGGGTTGATTTCGAGCATTTCCATGTCTTTCTCAACGAAAGCACGGTAGAGGTTGCCCATCAACTGAACGCATTGTTTCACTTGCGCGCCTTTGAGGCCCAAAGCGAATGCAACACGACGACCGTGGAATGCTTGGTAACCACAAGCTGGGTCAACAGAGAAAGACAAGATTTTCTCAGGTGTGTTGGCTGCAACTTCTTCGATATCCATGCCGCCCTCAGTGGAGCACACGAAAGACACGCGAGATGTTTGACGATCTACGAGCAGAGCCAAGTACAATTCTGTTTCAATGTCAGACCCATCTTCGATGTAGATGCGGTTGACTTGTTTGCCAGCAGGGCCAGTTTGGTGCGTGACCAAAGTTTGACCAAGCATTTGCTTGGCGTGCTGTGCAGCTTCTTCAACGGAAAACGCCAAACGCACGCCGCCTTTTTCGCCAGCTTCCGCTTCAACGAATTTGCCTTTGCCGCGTCCACCAGCGTGGATCTGCGCTTTGACAACCCAAAGAGGTCCGTCAAGTTCACCAGCTGCCGCTTTGGCATCTGCTGCATTCAAAACAGCACGTCCGTCAGAAACCGGTGCGCCATATGTGCGAAGCAATGCTTTCGCCTGATACTCATGAATATTCATGAATGTGTCCCATCCTTAGTTTTATTCTCTTAAGACATGACACACACTATAAGGATTAAGGAACAGTTTTTTCCCTATAAATGAGTGATAGGCCGTTTTTTCGACATTTTGTGATCACACGTCTGAATGCTGTGATCACAAAAATCGTAAAGCATGAACTTTGCTTGGATCGCCTTGTGTACTTGACGGATTCGCAACACAGGCTTTCGGGTTTTTCATTTTTCCCATTTCTAGAACATACCAAGCGTGGTGCGTTTGGCCAAATCTTGGTGCCACCAAAATGCATGCGGTTCGCCGTGTCGTGTAAAATTTTAGGACGAGACATGAGCACAGGCTTGCGCGCAGGGATGAATTTACAAAACGTATTTGGGTCCAAACTGCCTCCCAAATGCTGTCTCAAACATGACCATGAGCACGCAAGACGTCGACTGCGCTTTGGCCTTTGATAAAAATAACTTGAAATATCAGACCAAAATATATGACACTCAGAAAAGCCTGATTGTGGCTTTTCTAGTCGCGTTTTGCGGTGGATCACAAAAGACGATCATAAGCGAAAGGCGCGGCGATATGAGTGGAACTGAACCGACATGGGGTGTCGTGGCCACAGTCGATGAGCCTGCCGTTTTGGTCGCGGCGTTTGTGCGGCATCATTTGGCGATTGGGGCCAGTGAAGTACACTTGTTTCTTGATCGTCCGCATCCGGGTTTGGCGCCTTTGGTCGAGGGACTAAAGGGATGCTTTGTGACGCTGTGCGATGCGCAATATTGGGAAAAGTCATCAATCGGATTTAGGCCTGAATATCATATCAGGCGGCAAAAACATAATGCCAACATAGCCTTTCACCATACCCAATGCGACTGGCTTTTGCATTGTGATGCAGATGAATTTGTAGACAATGGTGATAGGATTAAGGCGAGTTTGGCCTTGTTTCATGACGCCCAACAGGATGCTGTGATCCCATATTTGGGGATTAAACTTCGCAACAACGAACGCGTTTGGTGCCCAGATGCAAAGCCAAACACATCGTCTGACAGTTCATGGGGGCAGACCACGGTGTTCGATGGTGGGTTTCGGTTTTCGACGACCCTTTATGATGATGTGATCCGTGAAAAATTTAAACCATTCGGGATGTATTTGAAGCACGGGTTAAGCGGGCATTGCTCCGGAAAAACGATGTCTCCCGTTGGTGCGGATTTGGAATTGGGCATCCACCGTGCGTTTAAAACAGGTACTCATGATCCGGTAAACCGGACTAGCAGCACTGCCATTTTGCATCACTTTGATGGCTTAACGCCGCTGCATTATATTTTAAAAATGCTCAAGCGAGGGTACGAAACCCCAAATGGGCCGCGGTCGCGCCAAGCGCCGCATAGGTCTGGCACACCACCCAGAAAGGGATCGCACAGGCGGATGGATCAAGCGCTGTTCATTCGCAAAAACGCGAGTGACGGGGCCAAAATGAAGCGGTTTGTACGGATGGTAAAATCGGTCAATGCTGCGCAAATCGAGCGCTACAATGCATTTTTGGCGTTTGATACGACACCTTTCGATCTGCGCGGTTGTGCCGAGCTTGATCTGAGTGCCGCGTCGTTTGATGCAGCCCTTTTGGCAGAAAATATGGAATTTTTTGAAATGGCAGGCTTGGCGTATTGGGGCGATTAGACTGCGTGGCTCGTAGGGAAAACACAATCGGTGAGACATAAAAAAGGCCCGCGCAAATGCACGGGCCGATTATATTTTGGGTGTCGAAAGACTTAGACGAGGTTGCTGTCGATTTCTTTACAAGCTGCAACAAGGCCTTTGACGGCTTCAACAGATTTGTCGAACATAACTTGCTCTTCTTTGGACATTTTGATGTCGATGACGCGCTCGATGCCGGCTGCGCCGATCACTGTTGGTACGCCAACATAGAAGCCATCGAGACCGAATTGACCATCGCAGTATGCCGCACAAGGCAATACGCGTTTTTGGTCTTTCAGGTAGCTTTCAGCCATCTCAATCGCGGATGTCGCTGGTGCGTAGAACGCGGAGCCTGTTTTCAACAAGCCAACGATTTCTGCGCCGCCATCACGTGTACGCTGAACGATTGCGTCCAGTTTGTCTTGTGTGGTCCAGCCCATTTCTACGAGATCTGGAAGCGGGATGCCGCCAACAGTTGAGTAGCGCACAGATGGCACCATTGTGTCGCCGTGGCCGCCCAGAACAAACGCTGTAACGTCTTTCATGGACACACCGAATTCTTCAGCCAAGAAGTGGCGGAAGCGCGCTGAATCGAGAACGCCAGCCATACCGACAACTTTTTCAGTTGGCAGGCCAGAGAATTGTTGCAAAGCCCAAACCATCGCGTCGAGCGGGTTTGTGATACAGATGACAAATGCATCAGGCGCGTGAGCTTTGATGCCTTCGCCAACGGATTTCATAACTTTCAAGTTGATGCCCAAAAGGTCATCACGGGACATGCCAGGTTTACGTGCAACACCGGCTGTCACGATGCAAACGTCTGCGCCTGCGATATCAGCGTAATCTGATGTGCCGCTCATGGCAGCGTCGAAACCCTCGGAGGGGCCAGCTTCTGCGATATCAAGCGCTTTGCCTTTGGCCGCGCCATCATTGAGATCGAGCAAAATAACATCGCCGAGTTCTTTGAGGGCTGCGAGGTGCGCGAGTGTGCCGCCGATTTGGCCTGCGCCGATAAGGGCAATCTTGGGTCTAGCCATGGAATGTGTCTCCGGACAGTTGGTAAGATTTGGGGGCATGGGTACTCATTTGCGAGCCATCGCGCAAGTGCGCTGCAGTGCAGAGGGCCAGTCAATTTTTCTGGTGTTAGCGTAAACGTAGGTCTAGCGTGCTGCAAAATCAGTTCAAATAAGTGAAAATATCATGACATTAGATTTATATTTTTTCGCCTTTGCGATCCCCGCAGTGGTCTTTGCCGGCATGTCTAAGGGGGGATTTGGCTCTGCTGCGGCCTTTGCTGCGACGCCTTTTTTGGCACTGATTCTCACGCCGGGGCAGGCAATCGGGCTGATGTTGCCTTTGTTGATGATCATGGATGTCACTGCGATCAAGGTCTATTGGCGTAAATGGGATTGGCGGGTGGCGCGCACGCTGATCATCGGTGCTGTGCCGGGGATTTTGCTGGGCGGGGCGCTGTACGGATTTGCTGATCCTGATGTGTTTCGGTTCTTGATCGGGGTCGTGGCCGTTGGATTTGTGATCTATCAACTGGCCAAATCCAGAGGGCTGATCGCACCACCAAAAGCACAAATGAGTCCGTGCGCAGGGTTCTTTTGGGGGACTGTGACAGGGTTTACGAGCTTTATTTCCCATGCGGGCGGGCCGCCTGCTGCGGTTTATTTGCTATCGCAAAAGCTGGACAAAACCACGTATCAAGCCACCAGTGTGATTGTGTTCTGG
Source organism: Pacificibacter marinus (assembly GCF_900109555.1). Taxonomy (GTDB): domain Bacteria; phylum Pseudomonadota; class Alphaproteobacteria; order Rhodobacterales; family Rhodobacteraceae; genus Celeribacter; species Celeribacter marinus_C. The sequence continues at coordinate 42,700 of NZ_FNZV01000003.1, forward strand.
GCCATCAATTTACTTAAGTTTATCCCATATTTCGCCGTTGGAATTTTTTCCAAAGAGACGTTTCACGCGGATCTGATGTTGATCCCAGCAGCCATCGCAGGCGTTTTTATTGGGGCATATCTACACAAGAAAATGTCGGAAAAGCTGTTTTTTGGCCTGACATATGTGTTTCTCGTTGTGACGGGCGTCAAGCTTATCTTTGATGCGCTGACTTAGAACTGGACCCTAAATCAGTCACATTTTCCTTGAGTACTTTATTGGACATGGGTCTGCTGGCTGTGTCGGGTGTCGTATCGTATGCTTGGTATGGTTTAGGGGCGCTTGGCTGCGGTCATTGTGATGTTAAGTCGGGCGTCTTTCTGCGCTGCGGAATTTTTATACTTGCGTAATGGTGCGTTTTTGTGCCCTTTTGCGCAAGAATATTTCGGAGTGAAAGAATCAATGACCCAAGCCTCTCCTCAGTCGACAGCAGCCCGCCCATACCGTTCTGCGCTTTATATTCCAGGTGCCAAAGAACGAGCATTGGAAAAGGCCAAGGGGTTGGCGTGCGATGTGATTTTATTCGATCTTGAAGACGCTGTGGTGCCCGACGAAAAGATTGCGGCACGTGCCACGTTGAAAGCGGCGATCGCGGCTGGCGGTTACGGCGCACGGGCGAAAATCGTGCGGGTGAACGGGTTTGATACGGCTTGGGGCGCAGATGATGTCGCGGCCTTTGTCGGCACTGGCATTGACGGTATTTTATTGCCCAAAGTCGAAAGTGCGGCCATGGTTGATGCGCTTGCCGAGGCCATTCCAGATGTGCCGCTTTGGGCGATGATGGAAACACCGCTGGGTCTGCTGAACGCGGCCGAAATAGCGGCACATCCACGTATGGCGGGGTTTGTGCTGGGCACCAATGATTTGGCCAAAGAATTGAATGCTCGGTTTCGCCAAGATCGCTTGCCGATGATGGGCGGCCTGCATTTGGCACTGCTGGCGGCGCGGGCGTATGGTTTGGTGGCACTGGATGGGGTGTACAACGCCTTTAAAGACGATGCGGGGCTGCAATTTGAATGTGAGCAGGGCCGCGATATGGGCTTTGACGGTAAAACGTTGATCCATCCCGCACAGCTTGCCATTGCCAATGCAGCGTTTGCCCCAAGTGCAGATGAGATCGATTTGGCCACACGCCAGATCGCAGCGTTTGAAGCATCTGAGGCAAAAGGCGAAGGTGTTGCAGTTGTCGATGGTAAGATTGTGGAAAATCTTCATATTGTGACGGCACGGGCCACTTTAGAAAAGGCGCGTGCGATCAAAGCAATGGAGTAAGCCATGATCCTTATCATTCTCGGGGTGCTGCTGTGGAGCGGCGCACATTTTTTTAAATTCATTGCGCCAGATGCGCGGGCCAAACTCGGGGACAAGGGCAAGGGCATTGTCGCGATCTTGTGTATTGTGGCCATTGTTTTAATGGTCGTGGGCTATCGCAGCGCCGAAGGGCCCGTTTTTTGGGGCCGCAGTGCAGCGCTTGTCGGCATTAATAATCTACTGATGTTGTTGGCAGTTTATTTGTTCGCGGCCTCTGGTGCGAAAACTTGGATCACGTCCAAGGTGAAAAATCCGCAACTGACGGCTGTTAAAGTTTGGGCCTTGGCGCATTTGTTGGTGAACGGCGCATTGGAAGACATTCTTTTGTTTGGCGGCATGATCGTATGGGCTGTTGTGACTGTCATTGTCTTGAAGCGCACAGGTGCCGAGCGGGCAGTCTATCAGCCAGTTGGGACCAAGAAAGAGATCACCACATCGCTGATAGCTGTTGTTGTCACAGTGATCCTTATGGGGCTTCACGCGGCGCTTGGCGCAACACCTTGGGGGTAATGTGATGAAAGCGTACCGATTGTTGACCGCAGATGACACATCTGACTTTTGCCACAAGGTGACTGAGGCATTGAGCAAGGGATGGGAGCTCTACGGAGATCCTGCCTACGCCTATGACGCAGCGAATGGGACGATGCGATGTGCTCAGGCTGTGACCAAAGACGCGGATGGTGACTATTCGCGCGATATCAAACTGGGGGCCCTGTAACCGCGGGGGCTTTGCACTTGGGAGCTTGCACAGATGAAGACCAATTCGGGACGCTTTTTTGAAGATTACACCGTAGGCCAAGTGATTGCGCACGCTGTGCCGCGCACTTTGTCAGGGGGTGAACGGGCACTGTATCATGCGCTCTACCCTGCGCGTCACGCGTTGTATTCGTCAGATGAGTTCGCAGAAAGCTGTGGGCTTGCGGCCGCGCCGATGGATGATCTGATCGCTTTTCACACGGTGTTTGGCAAAACGGTCCCTGATATTTCGCTTAATGCCATCGCGAACTTGGGCTATGCCGAAGGGCGGTTTTTGAAGCCTGTATTTGCTGGTGATACACTGCGGTCTGTGTCCGAAGTTATTGGATTAAAGCAAAACTCAAACGGCAAATCCGGTGTCGTTTGGGTGCGCACCAAGGGCATCAATCAACATGGTGAGACTGTGTTAGAGTATGTGCGTTGGGTAATGGTGCGCAAAGCCAATTTGGATGCGCCCGCGCCGGACACTGTGATCCCGAAACTGAGTGATGTGGTGGACCCAAGCACGCTGGCCGTGCCCGAAGGTTTAGAGTTTCTGCGGTATGACTTCACAGCTGCGGGCGAAGAGCATCGCTTGGCCGACTATGAGATTGGCGAGAAAATAGATCACGTGGACGGGGTTACGATTGAAGATGCCGAGCACATGATGGCGACGCGGCTTTGGCAAAATACGGCTAAAGTGCATTTTGATCGCACCAATCGGCCAGACGGCCAGCGACTTATATATGGCGGTCATGTGATATCGTTGGCGCGGGCTTTGTCCTTTAATGGTTTGGCCAACGCGCAAATGATCGCGGCGATCAACGCTGGCGCGCATGCCAATCCGTGCTTTGCAGGCGATACTGTGCGGGCGTGGTCCGAGGTTTTGGACAAAGCTGAAACGCGAGCGCCCGGAGTGGGGACTATGCGGTTGCGCTTGGTTGCGGTCAAACATGGCGCGCCTGATTTTGCGCTGAAAGGGGATGACGGAAAGTATCATCCTGATGTGCTTTTGGATCTCGACTACTGGGTGTTCATGCCGCTTTAATCCGATTTTTACGACATGCATATCTGTGTGTTCTGGCTGCATGTATTGATCGCCTTGCGGTTTGCGCATGACGTTTTCGGTGCTGATGTTTTCATATGACCTTGTGATGCGAGGCGCTAAATATGTGTAAACCCTACAAAAAAAGTCAGAATATTTGTGACCTCAATTTGTGATCACGACAAAATATTTGTGATCACAGAGGCCATTTTTTTGATCATTTTGTACGGAATGCCCCCAGATTCACCTTTCGTTAGCGCACACAAAGGATGACTCTGGCCCAGAACTTGTTACAACATCAAAGAACAATCACCGCATCATTCGTGAAAGGAATTCGCCATGGCTGATGTGAACCGAGGCAACCGTCCTCTGTCGCCCTTTATGTTTGGGACGTACTATCGTCCCCAGATGACCTCGATGTCATCTATTCTTGTCCGCATCACAGGCAACGCTTTGATCGTTGCCGTTTTGATGATCGTCTGGTGGCTTGTTGCCGCAGCCGTGTCGCCGGAATGCTTTGCCACAGCTGACGCATTTTTGCGCTCTTGGTTCGGTGATCTGGTGTTCCTTGGGTCCACTTGGGCGCTTTGGTATCACTTTGGTGGTGGCTTGCGTCACCTTGCATGGGACTTTGGCTACTGTTTGAATGTTGAGACATCCGAGAAACTCGGTTGGGCCATGCTGATTGGCGCAACTGTTCTTACGTTCATCACCATGATCGTCACATAAGGGAAGGGAACAGATATGTCTTTTCGCACTGATCGCCAGCGCGCAGTAGGTCTTGGCGCTGCCAAAACTGGCTCCGAGCATCACTGGCACATGATCACATCGTCTATTGCGCTGTTGATCCTTGTCCCCTTGTTCGTTTTGTCTTTTGGCAACGCGCTGGGCGGCACATACGAAGAAGTTCTCGCGACTTACAGCAGACCTTATCCCTCTATCATCGCAGGCCTCACATTGGTGGTTGGTCTTATTCACTTTAAAAACGGCGCACAGGTTCTCATCGAGGATTATGTCGGCGGGTTGAAACGCAAGCTCACAATCATCGCTGTGAACATGATGTCATACACCCTCATCGCCGTTGGGCTTTTCGCCCTCGTCAAACTCGCGCTGTAAGGAGCACCCCCCATGGCAGCAGCTTATGAATATGAAACACACGACTACGACGTCGTTGTGATCGGCGCTGGTGGCGCTGGCTTGCGTGCGACTCTCGGCATGGCCGAACAGGGTTTGCGCACAGCTTGTGTGACCAAAGTTTTCCCAACCCGTTCGCACACTGTTGCGGCGCAGGGCGGCATCGCGGCGTCATTGGGCAACATGGGGCCAGACAACTGGCAGTGGCACATGTTTGACACGGTCAAAGGCTCTGACTGGCTTGGCGACACAGATGCGATGGAATATCTCGCGCGTGAAGCACCAAAAGCGGTTTACGAGCTTGAGCACTACGGCGTGCCATTCTCGCGCACTGAAGAGGGCAAAATCTATCAGCGTCCTTTCGGCGGTCACACCACTGAATTCGGCGAAGGCCCCCCCGTACAGCGCACCTGTGCTGCAGCTGACCGGACGGGTCACGCGATCTTGCACACGCTGTACGGTCAGTCTTTGAAAAACAACGCTGAGTTCTACATCGAATATTTCGCCATCGATTTGATCATGTCCGAAGACGGGCAATGTCAGGGCGTTGTGTGTTGGAAACTCGATGACGGCACGATGCACATCTTTAACGCTAAGATGGTTGTTCTGGCGACAGGCGGCTATGGCCGTGCTTACTTCTCAGCCACATCCGCGCACACCTGTACAGGTGACGGCGGCGGTATGGTGGCGCGGGCTGGCTTGGCTTTGCAGGATATGGAATTCGTGCAATTCCACCCAACAGGCATCTACGGCTCTGGCTGTTTGATCACTGAAGGCGCGCGCGGCGAAGGCGGTTATTTGACCAACTCCGAAGGCGAGCGTTTCATGGAACGCTACGCCCCGACCTATAAAGACCTTGCCCCACGTGATTACGTGTCTCGGTCTATGACGATGGAAATTCGCGAAGGTCGCGGTGTCGGTGCTGAGGGTGATCACATTCACCTCAACCTCGCGCACTTGCCACCGGAAGCTTTGGCAGAACGTCTGCCTGGTATTTCCGAGTCCGCGAAAATCTTTGCTGGCGTTGATGTCACCAAAGAACCGATCCCTGTTTTGCCGACGGTGCATTACAATATGGGCGGCATTCCAACCAACTATTGGGGTGAAGTGCTTAATCCGAACGCCAAAGATCAAAACGCTGTTGTTCCGGGTCTTATGGCTGTGGGCGAAGCGGGCTGTGCCTCTGTTCATGGTGCGAACCGTTTGGGGTCTAACTCTTTGATCGACCTCGTGGTGTTTGGCCGTGCAGCTGCGATCAAAGCGGGTAAAGTTGTGGATGCGGATGCGCCAAATCCAGTGCTCAACCAAGCATCCATCGACAAAGCCTTTGATCGTTTCGACGGTCTGCGCAATGCATCTGGTGCGATCAAAACGGCTGAGCTGCGTCTTGAGATGCAAAAAACAATGCAAGCCGACGCGGCTGTGTTCCGGACTGATAAGACGCTGAAAGAAGGCGTTGAAAAGATGACTGCGATTGCAGGCAAAATGGGTGATCTACAAGTCACCGATCGCAGCCTCGTGTGGAACTCTGATCTGATGGAAACACTGGAACTTGCCAACTTGATGCCAAATGCGATGGCAACAATTGTCGGTGCCGAAGCACGTAAAGAATCTCGTGGTGCACATGCCCACGAAGATTATCCTAAACGTGATGACAAAGACTGGCGTGTTCACACCGTTGCCCATGTTGATGGCAACAAAGTGACACTGTCGCACCGTGATGTGGTCAAAGAACCTTTGTCGACAGAAGCAGAAGGCGGCATCAGCCTGAAAACCATCGCGCCAAAAGCGCGGACATTCTGATGCGTCTTTTGGGAATCATAACGGCAACCGTTCTTTTGAGCGGTTGTCTTGCCCCCGAAGCGGCTGTCCAACAGACGGCGCGTTCGGCGGCCAAGGGCGTCATCAACACTGTGATTTCCCAAAAGCTGCCCGGCGTGAACGCTGAGCCTTATGTGGATTGCATTGTCGATCAGGCCACAACCGATGAGCTGATCACACTCGCCAAAGCCGCCGTGACAGGTATCGATAATTCTACGGTGAACATCGTCATAACGATTGCCAGCCAGCCCGAAACCATCTCTTGCATCGCCCAAAACGGACTGGGCGTCGTGCTCGGATAGGAGACATCCATGGTACAACTTACTCTGCCAAAGAACTCTAAGATCACTACTGGTAAAACTTGGCCAAAGCCCGAAGGCGCGACCAATGTGCGCAAGTTTCAGATCTACCGGTACAATCCAGACGCGGGTAAAAACCCAAGCGTGGACACATATTTTGTCGATATGGACAAATGTGGCCCGATGGTTTTGGACGCGCTGATCAAGATCAAAAACGAAATTGATGCGACTCTCACATTCCGCCGCTCTTGCCGTGAAGGCATCTGTGGGTCTTGTGCGATGAATATCGATGGCATCAACACTCTGGCCTGTATTTATGGCATGGATGAGATCAAGGGCGATGTGAAAATATATCCTTTGCCACACATGCCCGTGGTCAAAGATTTGATCCCAGACCTAACGCATTTCTACGCACAACATGCGTCGATCATGCCGTGGCTTGAGACCAAAACAAACAAGCCTGCCAAAGAATGGCGTCAGTCTATCGATGATCGTAAGAAACTTGATGGCCTGTACGAATGTGTGATGTGTGCGTGTTGTTCCACATCTTGCCCATCTTACTGGTGGAATGGTGATAAATACCTAGGACCAGCAGCTTTGTTGCACGCGTACCGTTGGATCATCGACAGCCGTGATGAGGCGACAGGCGAACGTTTAGACGAGTTGGAAGATCCGTTCAAATTGTACCGCTGCCACACGATTATGAACTGTTCCAAAACATGTCCTAAGGGTTTGAACCCAGCGAAAGCTATCGCGTCTATCAAAGGCATGATGCTTGAGCGTGCGCACTAACCCATTCGTTAGATTCTAAAATTGATCTATGCAGTTGCGTATGACTGTGTTGAATTACGAAAGCCTCGCAATCTGCGGGGCTTTTTTATGACGAGCGTCAGATATTCCACACCTTGACGCTCGGCCATTGGGCGGACATGGTGGCCAAAATTATTGGTGAGGAATGGTATGCGCGACGCTATTGGAATGCGGTTTTTAATCGTGGGTCTGTTGACCCTTTTGATGTTTATCCCTTTGTTTTTCGTCTCAGAAATTGTGCAAAGCCGCAAATTCTATTCGCAAGAAACTCTGCGGGATGTGGGCCGTGAATGGGGCGGAGATCAGGTGATATCTGGACCCGTACTTGTCGTGCCGGTTCAAGAAACCATCGATCAGACGTCTTCTGAACAAGTGTTTGACACTCTAACGGGCGAAGCTAAATTCGATGAAAATGGCAACACAGTTTTGAAACAAGTCACGCGCCGCGTCACTGTTTCGCGCACACCCATCTATGTGTACCCCGGTCAATTTGATGTTGCTGTAGATACAAAAACCCAAGTGCGTCATCGCGGTATATTCAACGTGCCTGTGTATCAAGCGGACATGTCGGTTGCCTTTGACTTTCCTGTAAATCAGATCGCAAGCATGGCCGTAAACGAAGAAGTCATTCTGTGGGATGACACCGCGATGATGGTGGATTTGTCTAACAATGCCGCCTTGCGTGGAGTGGCCGTTTTGACCTTGGACGGCAAAGAACTACCGCTTGAACCGATAGCATCTGCCGAGCGCCGTGCGGGTATCACAGCCGCGATTGGTGATCCGCGCGATGCGACGTCGTATGATTTGCACCTTGGTTTGAACGGGGCGCAGTCGTTGATGATCGCACCCGTTGGCCGTCAGACATCGGTTAAGGTTACATCGGACTGGACGAATCCCAGCTTTGGTGGAGCGTTCTTGCCAGATGGATCTGAGATTTCCGAAGCAGGTTTTTCTGCGACATGGACCATTCCGCATTTGGCGCGGACTTTGCCGCAGCTGTCACGTGAAAACTATGCGCAAACCTTGCGTCGCGACATGGCTTTTGGGGTCGATTTCATTGAACCTAATGATTTCTATCAAAAATCTTATCGTGCCGCCAAATACGCAATCCTGTTTATCGCTTTGACGTTCTTGACGGTTTTGTTGATCGAAAAAGGCACCAAACGCCCTGCACACCCAGTGCAATATTTGCTGATCGGCTTGGCGCAATCCATTTTCGTGTTGTTGATGGTGGCCTATTCCGAACAATTCGGCTTTGCCGTCGCTTACGGTATTTCAGCTGGGGCGACGATCATTTTGCTAACGTTCTTTGGGCACTTTGGATTGAACTTGGGCAAACGCACAGCCGTTTTGGCGCTGATGCTTTTGGTGCTCTACGGCGTGCTTTACCTGATTTTGCAATCCGAAGACTATGCGCTTTTGGCTGGGGCAACGCTGGCCTTTGTGGCTTTGGCTGCGACCATGTACTTCACACGCAATGAAGATTGGTATGGGCCAGAAGGCAAAGGGCTGTTTGCGAAAAAAGTCAAAGCGCCCGCGCCTGAAAGTATAGAGGCTAAAGCCGCGCGAACTGCTGCTGCTAAAACGGCAGAGGTCCAAACGTAATACGGCTTTGGTCGATCTTAAATAAAAGAGCCGTCAAGTGATTTGGCGGCTCTTTGCGTTTCAACAGTAGCGTTCAACACCGGCCATTTGCATATCACCGTAGCGATCTCCATGAGCCCATCCCACAGGTAAAATGCGTTCAATTTCAGTGATATGGTCTGGGCTCAACACGATGTTTGCGGCGTTCGCCCACTCATTCAAATGTGCGGTTGTGCGCGTGCCCGGAATAGGCAGGCTGGTTGGTGATTTGTGCAAAATCCATGCCATCGCCAACTCGGGCAGGGTCCATCCATTTGTGTTTGCATAGGCCCGCAATATATTGATTTGCGCAAGGTTGGCGCTGTAATTGGGTTCTGTAAAACGCGGGTTCACACGGCGAAAGTCGGTGTCGTCCATTTCGGCTGGGGCGGGCGGGTTAGACCCAAACATCCCGCGCGCCAAAGGGGAAAACGGCACGAATGTGATCCCGAGTTCTTCGCAGGTTTGCAGCACGCCCAGTTCCGGCTGGCGGGACCAAAGCGAATATTCGTTTTGCACGGCAGTGACAGGATGAACTGCATGCGCGCGGCGAATGGTCGAGGGGGCAACTTCTGATAAACCATAGCCGTCAATCAGCCCTTCGGCGATGAATTTGGCAAGGGTTTCGGCGACCTCTTCGACGGGGCGGTCCGCTTCGCGGCGGTGGATATAAAACAATTCAACTTTGTCACGCCCAAGCCGCTTCAAAGAGGCATCCAGTTCACTGCGCAAGTGGTCTTCGTCATTGCGAAAATGACGTGGCGGACCGTTCACGATGGAGGCTTTGGTGGCGATCACCATGTCGTCCGGTGCACCTGAAAGATAGCGCCCGATGATGGTTTCGCAGTGGCCCATGCCGTAAATATTGGCTACGTCCCAAAAATCGATCCCTGCGGCCCGTGCGCTGGCCAGTGTTTCAAGGCTGGTGTCATCATTGGCCGCACCAAAGATGCCGCCAAAGCTCATACACCCAAGTCCGATGGCGCCGACTTCAGGGCCGTTTGCGCCAAGTTTTCGTTTCGGCATGGTCATAGGTCAGCTCCTTGTCTGGATTGCAAAGGCCGCCCAGTGGGCGACCTAAGGTATGTTAGGGTCTACAGCACTTTTGCAAAGCGGCGCTTATGCAAAGGCGGCTTGCAGCGCGATCTCAACCATATCGCCAAATGAACTTTCTCGTTCAGAGGATGGCAAAGCTTCATGTGTGATCAGATGGTCTGAGACTGTGAGCACTGCCAACGCACGACAACCGTGACGGGCCGCGAGGTTGTACAATTCTGCGGCTTCCATTTCGACACCCAAGATGCCGTGACGGATCATGATTTCGTTTAAATCTGGGCGCTCGTCATAGAACACATCTGCGGAATAGATGTTGCCAACATGGGTTGTTGTGCCTTTGGCGCGGGCGGCTGCAACGGCTTTTTCCAGTAGGCCGTAGTCAGCACAGGGGGCGAAATTGATCTCTTTGAAAATCCCGCGTGACGGCGTGGAAAGCGTTGTGGCGCTCATGCCAATGATCACATCGCGCACGTTGATGTTCTTTTGCATTGCGCCACAGGACCCAATGCGGATTAGCGTTTTTGCACCGTATTCGGTGATCAATTCATTGGCGTAAATCGACAAAGACGGCATGCCCATGCCTGAGCCATGGATGGTCACAGGGTTGCCTTTGTAGGTGCCTGTAAAGCCAAACATCCCGCGCACTTCGTTCACGAGTTTTGGATTGTCTAAAAACGTTTCTGCCGCCCATTTGGCGCGGTACGGATCACCGGGCAACAGTACGGTTTCGGCAATGTCGCCTTTTGCGGCGGAAATATGTGGGGTTGGCATCTAAGCACCTTTATGTCTGGAGATGCCGCAACTATACCCACGATTTTGCCGCGCGCCAGTGTTACCTTGCGGGGGGGCTGTCTGGATCTGCAAGGTGCACAATGTCAAACATGATGCGATTCAATTCGAAATCTTTGGGGGTATAGACCCGCGCGACGCCCATGGCCAAAAGCGCTTGTGCGTCTGCGTCAGGAATGATGCCGCCCACGACCACGGGGATGTGCGCCACATCGCTTGCCTTCATACGTTCCATTAGGTCAGCGATCAACGGCAGGTGTGAACCGGACAAAATCGACAAGCCAACCACATGGGCCTCATCGCGGACCGCTGCATCGACGATTTCTGTTGAGGTCAGGCGAATGCCTTCATAGGTGATGTCCATTCCGCAATCGCGGGCGCGGGCGGCGATTTGTTCGGCACCGTTTGAGTGCCCATCAAGTCCAGGTTTGCCGACCAAAAACTTGAGCTGACGCCCAAGTGATTTTGACACGCGGGCGACGTCGGCGCGAATATCATCCAAGCCCTCGGTACGGTTAGACGCGTTGGCGGACACGCCTGTGGGGCCACGATATTGCCCAAAGGCCGCGCGCACCATATCGCCCCATTCGCCCGTGGTTGCGCCCGCTTTTGCTGCTGCAATCGACGGTGGCATGATATTGGCACCAGAGGCAGCCGCTTTACGAAGAGCGTTCAGCGCTTTTTGTACCGCGACCTCATCACGCGCAGCACGCCAAGCAGATAGGCGCGCAATCTGGTCGGCTTCGGCATCAGGATCGGATTTCATAATCGCGCCGTCACCAGTGGTTAGCGGAGAGGGTTCTGCTTCGAGCCATTTGTTCACACCGACAACTGTGGTGGACCCGGTTTCGATATGCCCGATGCGTTCTGCATTGGCCTCGACCAATCGCGATTTCATATAATCAATCGCATCAATCGCGCCGCCCATGCTGTCGAGCGTATCCAATTCTGCGCGCGCGCCTTCTTTCAAAGCGGCCACTTTGCGGTCAATCGCAGGATTGCCATCGAATAGGTCATCGTATTCTAAAAGGTCTGTTTCATAGGCAAGGATTTGTTGCATACGTAAAGACCACTGCTGATCAAATGGGCGAGGCAGGCCCAGTGCTTCGTTCCATGCAGGCAGTTGCACAGCGCGGGCGCGGGCATTTTTACTTAAGGTGACGGCCAACATTTCGATCAAGATCCGGTAGACGTTATTTTCGGGTTGTTGTTCGGTCAGGCCAAGCGAGTTGACCTGAACACCATAGCGAAACCGACGAAATTTGGGATCATCGATGCCATAGCGCTCGCGCGTGATTTCATCCCACAACTCAACAAAGGCGCGCATTTTACAAAGCTCGGTGACAAAACGAATGCCTGCATTCACAAAAAATGAAATACGTCCGACCATGGCGGGAAAGGCCTCGGTGGGCACTTTGTCTTTCAGATCATCCAGCACGGCAATTGCTGTCGCAAGGGCAAAGGCCAGTTCTTGTTCAGGCGTCGCACCCGCTTCTTGCAGGTGGTAAGAACAGATGTTCATCGGGTTCCATTTGGGCAGATGTTTTTGCGTGTAAGCCGCCACATCTGTGATCATCCGCATCGAGGGACGCGGCGGGCAAACATAGGTGCCGCGCGATAAGTATTCTTTGATGATATCGTTTTGAACCGTGCCTCGCAGCTTGGAAATGTCAGCGCCTTGTTCTTCGGCGGCGGCAATATAGAGCGCCAAAAGCCATGGTGCTGTGGCGTTGATTGTCATCGAAGTGTTCATTTGTTCCAGAGGGATGCTGTCGAACAACATGCGCATATCGCCAAGGTGCGACACTGGCACACCTACCTTGCCCACTTCACCTTTGGCCAACTCGTGATCACTGTCATAGCCCGTTTGGGTGGGTAGATCGAATGCGACCGAAAGCCCCGTTTGCCCTTTGGCTAAGTTGCCACGGTACAGCGTGTTTGACGCCTTGGCTGTCGAGTGCCCCGCGTAGGTACGAAAAAGCCAAGGCTTGTCTTTTGGGGTCTCGGTCATGGCAAAGGTTCCGTTTGTGTGAAACTATATTTCAATATGTATAACTATATCGGAATAATAGTCCAACAGTAAATATTGCGGCGCAGCGTTAAATTTTTCCAATTAACAACAGTGTGTTGATCGTATTACCGCATTGTATTCACAGGGATTTCGCGTGGGTATGCATGAATTAATCCATTTTACAAAGTTATTAAATTACAAAATATACCATAAATATGTTGCATAATTACTTTTCAATTTGTATCGCTAAGGCAGAGAGGCCGCGATTCTGCGTCGCGGCATAGAGCAACTTTCCCCGAGGCCCACCGGGGAAACTGACGTTCGCAACTCGTTTGCGCGGCGGATAAAACGAAGAGGATACTGATATGGCGCTTGATGAAATGCATGCATTGACCAAATACGATGCAGTTGAAAAAGACCTGTATGAGATCGGCGAAATTCCCCCGATGGGACATGCTCCAAAGCAAATGTATGCTTGGGCTATTCGTCGTGATCGCCATGGTGCGCCAGACAAAAGTTTTCAGGTTGAAGTCGTAGACACCCCTGAAATTGATGCCAACGAAGTGCTTGTGCTCGTGATGGCCGCCGGGGTGAACTACAACGGTGTTTGGGCTGGACTTGGCGTTCCTATTTCACCGTTTGATGTGCATGGGGCGGATTACCATATCGCGGGATCTGATGCGTCAGGCATCGTTTGGAAGGTTGGCTCTAAAGTTAAAAACTGGAAAATTGGCGATGAAGTTGTAATCCATTGCAACCAAGATGACGGCGATGATGAAGAGTGCAACGGTGGCGATCCGATGTATTCTCCATCGCAACGCATTTGGGGCTACGAGACGCCAGATGGGTCTTTCGCGCAGTTCACGCGTGTGCAAGCTCAACAGCTTTTGCCGCGCCCAAAGCATCTGACATGGGAAGAAAGTGCATGTTACACACTGACACTTGCCACCGCCTATCGCATGTTGTTCGGCCACGCGCCACATGACATCAAGCCGGGTCAGAACGTATTGGTTTGGGGAGCGTCTGGGGGGCTTGGGTCTTTTGCGATCCAGCTTGCCAAGGCTGCAGGTGCTCATGCGATTGGCGTTATATCTGACGAAAGCAAACGCGATTTTGTGATGTCTTTAGGCGCAAAAGGCGTGATCAACCGCAAAGATTTCAAGTGCTGGGGGCAATTGCCCACCGTGAACACGCCCGAATATGCCGCGTGGTTTGCCGAGGCACGCCGGTTTGGCAAAGCGATCTGGGAGTTCACAGGCAAGGGCAATAACGTTGACATCGTGTTCGAACATCCCGGTGAAGCGACGTTTCCTGTGTCTTCTTTTGTGTGCAAAAAGGGTGGCATGATCGTGATTTGTGCAGGCACTTCAGGGTTCAACTGTACCTTTGATGTGCGTTATATCTGGATGCATCAAAAACGTATCCAAGGGTCGCATTTTGCGCATTTGAAGCAAGCGGCGGCTGCCAATCGCTTGATGTGCGAGGGTTTGATTGATCCGTGCATGTCGGAAGTGTTCCCGTGGAATGAAATTCCCGATGCTCACACCAAGATGCATCAAAACGCACATAAGCCAGGCAATATGTCTGTGCTCGTGCAATCTCCAAAAGCAGGTTTAAAGACGCTGGAAGATGCGTTGGCAGTAGGGCCCGTCGTATAAATCCCATCATGGTTTCCATCGACGAAAGGCCCGTGTTCTTGCACGGGTCTTTCGCCGTTTTGAGCTGTTGTTATTATGCAACTTTAGGTTGATGTACTTTTATAGATGCGATTGTGGCACAGGTACAGATTCGCGTAGCAGTTTGACGGTGGTTTTATCAATATATACGCATACTTATAACTTTCAGGACTTTATATTTTATAGCCTCACTATTTTAGGGGAGGATGAAACGGCGATTTTTCGTCTGCGGTTTCACATGTTAAAGTTGAAACAACAACGGAAACATGAACGGATGAGGCTTTACATGCGGAACGATTGGATACTTGATGTACTGACAGATCTTCGGACTTTTGCCGAACTGAACGGTATGCCCGCAACAGCAGATCATCTTTCTGATGCTTGCTTAGTGGTTGCTGTTGAGCTTGCGAACAAAAGTCCTGAGACCCAAGTAGGTCAGGCACGTAGGCATGAAGTTGAAATTGGAACACTTTCTGGAAGTCATCCAGCAAGTTGACACACTAGAGGCGTTTCAAGACGCGACGGAAACGTTGCGCGATGCCCTTGAGCTTGAACATGTCGTTTATCACTGGGTCAACAGCGTTGGAGAACGCTTTGGCGCAGGCACTTACTCCTCCGAGTGGGTCGATCGCTATCTCGACAAAGAATACCTGCGGATGGATCCGGTTATATTTGGGTGCTTTCAACGATTTACTCCCGTGAATTGGAAGCAGCTTGACTGGTCTTCAAAGGCAGCAAAGGTTTTTCTTGTTGAGGCGATCGACTTCGGAGTGGGGAACCAAGGATACACAATCCCGATCCGCGGCCCGCATGGGCAGTTTGCTTTGTTCACTGTGAACAACACGGCGGCAGATGAAGATTGGGAACATTTCATAGAAATCCACGGGCGAGATTTGATCATCGTTGCGCATGAGTTCAACAAAAAAGCTCTGCACTTTGAAGCCGGTGGTACGGTTTTGCCAACACCAACTTTATCGCCTCGTGAATTGATGGCAATTTCAAATCTAGCCAAAGGGCTCTCGCGGGCGCAGGCGGCCCAAGAAATGGGAATTTCAGAGCATACCCTGCGCGTTTATATCGAAGCTGCGCGTCATAAACTTGGCGCACTTAACACGACGCATGCTGTCGCGCGTGCAATGTCGACTGGCGTGATTATCGTTTAACATTGCCTTTAACGACGCATCATAACCTGCTGTGTGTTGCGTTTTCGGCTGAGTACCGCACGCTTGCGAAAGACACTGATATCCCGTGCGCGCGCTGTAAAAAGCCTGTGGTGACGCTTGCCATCTAGCTATTAGGCCACAGACGGTCACAGGAGCTAGCACATGCTGCGTTACATTTACGGCGATTCCCTTCACCTTTTTCCTCTTTTACGCGACACGATGTTTCGGGATCGTGCTGATCAATTCAAGACCCGCCTTGGCTGGGCTGTGCGCGTCAATGACGCCGGCTTTGAACGCGATGAATATGATGATTGCAATCCGTTGTATGTGATTTGGGAAAACCCCAATGGCACACATGGCGGGTCCATGCGATTTTTGCCAACAACTGGCAGCACGATGGTCAATGATCACTTTTCACACCTCACGGATGGGGTGCGCATCGAAAGTCCACTCATTTGGGAATGCACGCGATTTTGCCTTGCTCCTAATGCTGATCGCAAAGTGACTGCTGCTTTGACGCTGGGGGCTGGCGAGGTGATGGATGAGTTCAAACTGGACCACTTTGTGGGCGTGTTTGATCCCCGTATGGAACGCATCTATCGTCTTATGGGCTTGTCGCCTGATGTGATTGGTCGTGCGGGCGAGGGGCGTGAAGAGATAGGCGTTGGGCTTTGGCAAATGCATTCAGATGCGTTTGGGCCAACACTCGCAAAGGTGGGGATTGAGCGCGGTACATCAAAAGCGTGGTTGCGTCGCGCCTTTGCCCCCATCGGGCCAAGGTCAGTTGTACAAACACCTATGCAAGCGGTTGCTTGATTTTTGATTGGGTGGTTGATCCACTCTGGTGCCTGTGGCGCGGTCCCTATAGGGTCCGCGCATGTCAAAAAACGTTGTTACATTTTCCGATGATCAGGCAGAAGCCTTTGATGCTGTCAGTAGCGTTCTTAAACGTGTTGGCGTTGATTTGGATGACGGCTTTATTGCGCCGCTCGAAGAGGGGCATTCTAATGTACGTGCGGTGATCGGCAAGGCCGGGTCAGGCAAAACCTTGCTTTTGGCCGAGCTTTACAAGGCGTTGGACGAGGCGGGTGTTGATATCGTTTCGGGCGATTATGAAGGCAAAAAGCGTGCAGACAGGCGTACGCTGGCCATCTTGGCACCGACCAATAAAGCCGCCTCGGTGCTGCGCAACCGCGGTGTGCCTGCCACGACGATCCACCGTATTTTGTACACACCAGTTTATGATCCAGACTATGAAAGAATTGCGGAATGGCTTGCAGGCGAAGCTGACCGACCCGAGATGGAAGGGTTGGGTCCTGACGCATTAGACCGCGCATATGCTTTCTATCAACTGAACAAATCTATCCCTGGGGCTTTGGCTGCAGCGGGTTTGCGCGGCTCTGATTTCATCACAGGATGGAAACGCCGCGAAGACCCTTTGGATATTGGGTTTGTTGATGAATCCTCAATGCTTGATAAAAAGCAATTTGAAGACCTACAGGAAATTTTTCCAACCCTTGTTTTATTTGGCGATCCCGCTCAGCTTGCGCCTGTGAACCAAGCGGGTTCGATGGTATTCGAACAACTTCCCAAGCCTGATATCCATATCTTGAGCCGTATTCACCGACAAGAAAATGACAGTCCAATTTTGGATCTTGCCCATGCTTTGGCTGATCCTGCGCTAAGCTACGACGATTTTGAGCGTATGGTTGAAGACGCATCAAAGCGTGATGATCGCGTGGTCTATGCAACGCGAGTTGAAAGCGATTTGATGGCGCGCTCGCCAGCTTTGGTGTGGCGCAATGCAACACGCATTCGGTTGATTCAAGCGTTCCGTAATGTATATGGTGCGCCTGCTGATGAACTTATGGCGGGGGAACCGTTGATCTGTGACGGCATCGAATTACCCGCCAAGCACCGCAAAAAACGGCTCGACTTAGAGGCGCGGGGTTTGATCAAGGGCGCGCAGGTTGTCTATCTTGGACCTGGGCGCAAACCTGGTTTTTCTCGTCTGCATGTGATGGGCGCCCAAGATCCAAATATTTCTGCCGCTTCTATCGTCAAAATTGAATTTCCTGGCGAAGAAGAGCCCTTTATTCCCTTTGCAGCGCGCATGGGGGCCGCATTTTTGCATGGTGCAGCTGTGACCATTCACAAAGCGCAGGGGTCGCAGTGGGAAAATGTTCAGGTGTTTGCGCCAGATATTTTCGCTGCCGCACGCGCAGGGCGGATGGAAGCTGGGATTCCTTTGTGGAAGCGACTGACATATGTTGCGATCACGCGGGCTGAAAAGCGTCTATTTTGGGTGACCCGCGCGCGTCTGGCCAAACCAGAAAATGCGTTGAGTGTCGCGGACCTTAAGGCGATTGAAGCCGCGCCATTGTCGCTGCAAATGCAAGACGATGATACGTTGATTTAACGACGTAAAATGCGAAAGGCTTCGGACGCGCCCCAGCCTGCAAGTGCTGCCAAAACGAGCGATAGCAAGCCGTAGAGCAATGCATTGTTGTGCGCGAGATTGTACAGCCAGCGTTCGATTCCAACTTTTTGCACATTAATTGCAGTGCTGTAGTCATCTAAAACCGCTCCGTCACGAACCAGCAGAATTCTGGTGATGTAGTCGCCTTCGACAAGGTTCGCGGGCAAAGCGATTGAGGTGTTGAATAATGTGTTTTCAGTTAAAACAACGCCTGCATTTGCGCGACGGTATAGTCCATTGTCTGTGCGAATTCTAAGCAAGGCTTCTCGAGCTGCCAGACCTCGGCGTGCGCTTAAAATTTGCGCGTCTGCAGTGATTTTCCACAACGAATCCGTTTTGGAGGCCACAATATCTTCAACGGGACGCGTCGCTGCCACGCTGTAAAAGCTCGGAGCATGGCCAAGGCGTTCGGTTTCGACATTCACCCAGATGCCAAAGCGTCGAGCTTTGCGCAGAATGGTTTCCAGTTTGCGCGGACCTGTCACCGTGACAATCACGTCAAGGGCGCTGTTTTCCGGTACAGCTTCGGTACGTTTTATTGCACCAAATACCAAAATTTCAGAGCCATCAAAATTGGCAGTGATTGAAATGCGATTTTGGCTGAGCGCGGCCACAACCTGTTCGGCGGCCAAGCTGAGTGGTGCGACCCATAGGGCGAGTATGACGATAAGAAACCGCATTAGATCACACCGATTGAATAAAGTTCGCTTGGGCGAATAAGTAAATCAAGGCCAAGTTTCAAGCACACAATCAGCACCAAAAGTGCCAGCATGATGCGCAGTTGTTCTGCTTTGAGTTTCAACCCGATTTGCGTGCCTATTTGTGCGCCTACGACCCCACCAACAAGCAATATCATTGCCAGCATCATGTCCACCGTGTGGTTGGTATAGGCGTGTAACATTGTGTTGAAGGAGGTGACAAAAATGATCTGAAACAACGAGGTTCCAATCACGACTTTCGTCGGCATTCCAAGGATATAGATCATGGCTGGCACCATAATAAACCCGCCACCAACGCCCATAATTGCGCCAAGCATACCGACCAATATGCCGACAACAATTGGCGGGATCACAGAAATATACAGGCCCGAGGCGCGAAATTTCATTTTAAACGGTAGGTTGTGAACCCATGTGTGTTTGGTGCGCTCGCGCGCTTTGCCTACACGCCCTTTGGCGCGGCGTAGGGCGCGCAGTGATTCCACCAACATCAATGCACCGATGATCCCTAAAAACACCACGTAGCACAGTGTCACCAGCAGATCGACTTGGCCAAGTGCTTTCAACATATTGAAGATTTGCATGCCAATAGCCGAGCCGATAAGCCCCCCAATCAGCAGCACTGAGCCCATGCGCAGATCAACTGTTTTGCGCTTAAAGTGGGCCAGGACCCCCGACACTGATGAGGCGACGATTTGATTGGCAGACGTGGCCACCGCGACGGCGGGCGGGATGCCGACGAAAAACAACAGAGGCGTGATCAAAAATCCACCACCAACGCCAAACATGCCGGATAAAATACCCACAAGTCCGCCCAATCCCAAAAGAACAAAGGCGTTCACCGATACCTCGGCGATGGGTAGGAAGATTTGCATAGACGGGATCTCGCGGTTTTTGTGGCTATGGATGCAATTGTTTCGGGGTCACATCCAAGAGTGTGGCGGGATAAAAGTAAAAATGCGACCCCAAAGGCTCGCATTTTTTTGATTTGTACAGATTAGGGCGGTGTTTACCGCTCTTTTACATAGGGTGTGCCGCCTGCGCGTGGCGGAATGGCTTTTCCTATGAAGCCAGCCAAGATGACGACTGTCAAAATATAGGGCAAGGCTTGCATGAATTGCACTGGTATAACAAAGTCGCCGATTGCGATGGATTGGTATCTGTTGCCAATGGCCTCTAATAGCCCAAACAGCAGGGTTGCTGATAGCGCATACCATGGCCGCCATTTGGCAAAGATAAGCGCTGCCAGCGCGATATAGCCACGCCCCGCTGACATGTCTTTGACAAAACCAGCGGCAAGAGACGCCAGATATGTGCCCGCAAGCCCGCAAAGCACACCTGCAATCACCAGCGCAAGATAGCGCAGTCGCACCACTGATACGCCAGCTGTGTCAACCGCGCTGGGGTTTTCACCGACGGCACGCAGACGCAATCCAAAACGTGTACGATAGAGCACCCACCATGACACAGGCACCGCCAAAATCGCGATGTATGTGAGCGCTGTGTGACCTGAAATCAATTCGTTATAGGTTGGTCCAAAAACAGGAATTTTCGACCAAGCATCTGAAAATGGTAGGTTCCATTCACCAAAACGCCCGTTGCCGGACAGGGATGGCGTGCGCCCGCCTAAAGCAAACCAGCTTTGGCCGATCACGACTGTCAGCCCCGCAGCCAAAAAATTCAGCGCCACGCCAGAGATCAGTTGGTCGCCTTTGAAGGTGATGGACGCAAGGCCATGCAGCATAGAAAACGCCAAAGATGCTGCAACACCTGCCAAAAGCCCAAGCCAGATTGAGCCCGTTACATAGGCCACTGCGCCCGACATGAACGCTGCAGCCAGAAGTTTCCCTTCGAGACCAATATCGACGATACCGGCACGCTCAGAGAATAGACCCGCAAGGCAGGTCAGCAACAGCGGTGTGGCAAGGCGCACGGTGCTGTCGAGGATTTGTAGGATGGTCAGGTAGTCCATGATCACGCCTCCTTTGTCTTGCGCAGAGCAAGAAACAATTTTTCGAGTGGCGCGCGGACCATATTATCAAGTGCGCCAGTGAACATGATGACAAGACCTTGGATCACCACGATCAATTCGCGGGGAATGGCTTCCCAAAATGTCAATTCAGCGCCGCCTTGATATAAAAACCCAAACAACAGTGCCGCTAAAACGATGCCAATGGGGTGATTACGCCCCATCAACGCCACGGCGATGCCGATGAATCCCGCGCCTTCGGGGGCATTGTCGATCAGACGTTCTGCTTCGCCCATCACGTTGTTGATTGCCATCAATCCACACAGCGCGCCGGAAATCATCATCGCGATGATGGTGATGCGCACAGGGTTGATACCTGCATATTTTGCAGCGGTTTCTGATGCGCCGAATGAGCGAATTTCATATCCCAAGCGGGTTTTCCAGATCAGCACCCAAAACCCGAAAGCGGCCAAGAGGGCGATCAAGAATGAAATATTCGCAGGGGCATTTTTGCTGAAATTGATGCCAAAAGGTGCAAGCATTTCGTGGAACGTGGGCAGATGTGCGCCCGCTGAAAAGCCAGCGCTTTCCGTTGACATCGATCCCGGGACTTTGAGGTAGTTCAACAAAATATAGCCCACAAAAGCAGACGCGATAAAGTTGAACATCATTGTTGTGATCACGATGTGCGAGCCACGTTTGGCTTGCAAATAAGCGGGAATAAACGCCCATGCAGCACCAAACACCGCGCCGCCGATCATTGCAGCGGGTAGAGCAAGCGCCCAATGTGGCCAGTCAATTGCAAGGCAGACCAAAGCAACGCCAAGACCGCCAAGCATCA
Organism: Pacificibacter marinus; assembly: GCF_900109555.1. GTDB lineage: Bacteria > Pseudomonadota > Alphaproteobacteria > Rhodobacterales > Rhodobacteraceae > Celeribacter > Celeribacter marinus_C. Next base: position 64,217 of record NZ_FNZV01000003.1, read on the forward strand.
CTTGGCCTTCTCCGCCGATGTTGAACAGGCGCGCGTGATAGGCAACCGCTATTGCCAGCCCCGTAAAGATGAAGTTGGTCGTGTAATACAGCGTATAACCGATCCCATTGGTGGACCCGAACGCGCCTTGGATCATGGTTTGGATCGCAACGACAGGGTCTTTACCGATGGCCCAAATCATCAAACCAGAGAAAAAGAACGCCAACAAAATTGAGATCAAAGGAATAAGGACGGCGTCCGCCCATTTTGGCATGGCTTGCATGTTAAGCGCCCCCAGTTTGTGCGGCGTCTGCACCGGTGTTGATGCCCGCCATGAGCATACCAAGTTCGCGTTCATCCGTTTCAGATGGCAAACGTTCGCCCATGATATTGCCGTCAAACATTACTGCAATGCGATCTGACAACGATAGAATTTCATCCAGCTCAACAGAGACCAGCAAGATCGCTTTGCCTTGATCACGCAGAGCGACGATTTGTTCGTGAATAAATTCGATTGCTCCGATGTCGACGCCACGCGTGGGTTGGCCGATCAGCAGTAAGTCAGGGTTGCGTTCGATTTCGCGAGCCAAAACGATTTTTTGCTGATTGCCACCAGAGAAACTCTTGGCTTCCAGTTTTTCGTTCAAAGGCCGCGTGTCAAAGCGTTCCATTTTCTCGCGGGCGATTTTTTTGATTTTAGCGTTGTCCATGATCAAAGCATTTTTTTGATACTCTGGGTCATGGTGATAGCCAAAAATGATATTTTCCCAGGCAGAGAACTCAAGAATCAGACCTTCGTCGTGACGATCTTCTGGCACGTGGGCGATGCCGCGCGCGCGCCGTGATTGCCCGTCAGAGGCGCTGCCTGTGAGATCAAGCTCTTCGCCCTTAAGGCGGATGGTGCCTGTGCCGTTTTGGTAACCGCCTAGCACCTCTAAAAGCTCGGTTTGTCCATTGCCAGCCACACCAGCGATGCCCAGAATTTCACCTGCGCGCACATGTAAGTCGATGCCTTTGACGCGTGTGACGCCATGGCTGTCGACGACGGTCAGGTTTTCGACTTCTAAAACCGGTGCGCCGGGGGTTGCAGGGGCTTTGTTCACTTCCAAAAGAACTTTGCGACCGACCATCAATTCGGCCAATTCTTCGGGCGAAGTCTCGGCGGTTTTTACCGTGTCGGTCATCTCGCCGCGCCGCATTACGGACACGGAATCGGTGACGTCCATGATTTCGCGCAGTTTATGGGTGATCAAAATGATGGTTTTGCCTTGTTCCTTGAGACCTTGCAAAATGCGGAACAGATGGTCCGCTTCTGCTGGCGTCAAAACGCCTGTGGGTTCATCAAGGATCAAAATATCAGCTTGGCGATACAGTGCTTTAAGGATCTCAACCCGTTGTTGATGCCCAACAGAGAGATCTTCGATTAAAGCATCAGGATCGACAGACAGTTCGTATTCATCTGACAATTTCTTGAGCAGTTTGCGGGCTTTCGCCAGTGATGGTCTAAGCAGCCTGCCGTCTTCAGCGCCCAAAACGACGTTTTCTAAAACGGTGAAGTTTTCAATCAGTTTGAAGTGTTGAAACACCATGCCGATGCCTGCAGAAATCGCGGCTTGGCTGTCGGTGATGTGCACTTCTTTGCCGTTGATCAAAATGGTGCCACTGTCGGCTTTGTAAAAGCCATACAAGATCGACATCAAAGTCGATTTGCCCGCGCCGTTCTCTCCGATGATACCGTGAATGGACCCTTTGTGCACAGATATATTGATATCTTTATTTGCTTGGACAGGGCCGAATGCTTTGGAAATGCCGCGCAGTTCAATCGCCAGCGGTTCTGATGCGGGAGGGGCGGCAGGTGTCTGCCGCCCCTGTGAGGTTGTTGAAACCATTCTATCCAGCCTTAGTACGCTGGGCAGGATTCGTCGGACATGTAATCGTGTACAACGACTTCGCCCGAGATGATTTTTGCTTCTGCATCAGCCAAAGCCGCTTTCATTTCCTCAGTGATGAGGGACGCGTTGTTTTCATCCATCGCAGCAGACACACCAGCGTTAGACAAGTCCATGACGTTGATGCCGGATTCAAGCTCTGTGCCTTGTGTGAACGCATCAAAAACAGCGTTGTCCACACGTTTGACCATTGAGGTCAAAACTGTGCCTGGCTGTAGGTAGTTTTGGTTGCTGTCCACACCGATGGCGAGCATGCCTTCGTCTTTTGCAGTTTGAAGCACACCAAGACCTGTACCGCCTGCTGCTGCAAAGACAACTTCAGAGCCTGCAGATTTTTGCGCGCGTGTAAGTTCGCCGCCTTTTACCGGATCGTTCCAAGCCGCAGGTGTGGTGCCTGTCATGTTGACGATTACTTTGCCTTCGGGTTTCACAGATTTAAAGCCTTGGGCATAACCACAGGCAAACTTTGAAATCAGTGGAATATCCATACCGCCAACGAAAGACACAGTATCGCCTTTGGCTGCATAAGCTGCCGCGACGCCAACAAGGTATGATCCTTCGTGCTCAGAGAACACAACAGAGCGCACGTTTGGTGCGTCAACGACCATATCGATGATGGCGAATTTGGTGTCTGGGTAGTCAGCTGCAACAGTTTCGAGTGCTGTCGCGAAAGAGAAGCCAGCCATCACAACGGGGTTGTACCCGCTTTCGGCAAAGCGGCGCAGGGCTTGTTCGCGCTGTGCGTCAGATGTCAGTTCAACATCGCGGTATGATCCGCCAGTTTCTTTTGCCCAACGTTCTGCGCCCTCGTAAGCGGATTCGTTGAATGATTTGTCGAACTTGCCGCCAAGATCAAAAATGATCGCAGGGTCAGCTGTCACGGCACCTGCCGTGAGTGCCAAAGTGGCAGCAGCGCCAAGAAAAGATTTCATCAGGGTCATGGTCGTCTCCCATAGTGTTTATATTGGGACTTGCATCTGCGGCATGTCCATAATCGATTAAGACATGCCGCTGGGACATATCCACAAAGGCGATAGATCGCGTTTGCTCACTGTTGAATTAGGGAGGTTTGGACGGGGAGGGTCAACAAGAATTTTACCATTTGGTCCTTGTTCTGTCTATGTTTGCCAAAACATTAAGATGTTGACGTAAAGTTACGCCCACAACAAAGGCTTGGATAGAACCAGCGCATCAATTTTTGTACCATCAGATGCGCTGTAATACCCGCGACGTTTGCCAGATTCGCTATAGCCGTGTGACAGGTACAGATGTATCGCGGCTGCGTTGTTTGCAGCAACTTCCAAAAATGAAACCTCTGCATGGCGTGCGATGGATTCCGTTTCATAGGCTTGCAAAGCCGCGCGTCCCAATCCGCGCCCTTGGGCTGCGGGACCTACGGCAAGTGTTAAAAGTTCGGCTTCGCCAACAACAACGCGTCCCATTGCAAGTGAAGGTCCCGCGCCGCAGATCACAAACACGTCGCTCATAGACAAAAGCCCCGCGAACTCGGTCTCGGACCAAGGGCGGGGCATTGTAAAGCAGGCTTTGTGCAACGCTGCGCAGGCTGCGTTCGAAAGCGTCACGAATTAGGCCGCGACGGGGCGAACTTCTAGCACTTCTGGGATGTAATGGCGCAATAGATTTTCGATGCCCATTTTCAACGTCAACGTTGATGATGGACAGCCGGCACAAGCACCTTGCATGTGTAAGAAAACAACGCCTTTTTCGAACCCATGGAACGTGATGTCCCCGCCATCTTGCGCCACAGCTGGGCGCACGCGGGTGTCCAAAAGTTCTTTGATTTGATCTACGATATCGCTGTCAGGACCATCATGTGCGGCGTGACCTGCAGGTGATCCGCTTTCGCCTTCCATCACTGGGTCGCCAGATTGGAAATGTTCCATAATGGCGCCAAGCAAGGCGGGTTTGATGTGATCCCAATCAATCGCGTCATCTTTGGTGACTGTGACAAAATCATTGCCGAAGAACACACCGCTGACATTTCCGACAGCGAAGATGCGTTTCGCAAGTGGCGAAGATATCGCGGCTTCGGCGGTTGTGAAATCAGCTGTACCTGCGTCCAAAACTGTTTGGCCGGGCAAGAATTTCAAGGTCGCGGGGTTTGGTGTGGATTCGGTTTGAATGAACATGTTCAGCTTTCCTTACTGCGCCAGTCATATATGGGCCTTTCGCATGGAAAAGTCAATATTTAGAACTATTCTAAAGTGTAGCGTTTGCGATATAGCTTTGACCTTTGCCAAAGGCGCATTTTACCCGCAGCAACAGACCGTGACGCAAATCAATAGTGATACGGCTTAAGTGACGGACTCAAGGCGATCTTTGGACATCTCGCCAGGCACCAATGTCATGGGGATCGGCAAAAAACCTGCTTGTTTCATCATGGCGGTGACCAGCGGCCCGGGGCCATTTTTTTCTGTGCCCGCACCCAAGACCAAAACGCCGATGGTTGGGTCTTCTTTGATTTGCGACAAGATTTCGTTCACTGGCTCGCCTTCGCGAATAACAAGTTCAGGATCAATCCCTTGGCGGTCGCGCATCCATTTGGCAAAGACTTCAAAGTGAACGATAATGCGCTCGCGCGCCTCTTCACGCATGATGTCTGCAACGCCAATCCAATGATTGAACTCATCGGGTGGAATTACCGATAAAATCTGTACGCCACCCTCCGTTTTTGCGGCACGCATCGCGGCAAACCGCATGGCGTTTAGGCATTCACGGCTGTCATCTAAAACCACAAGAAACTTGCGCATGCTCACTCCCTTAAGCTGCTCAATCTTACAGCTCTTTGTACAATGATGGCCGAGCGCGCAGGTTTGCGCAAGCGTATCTATGCAAAAGAACACCCCCGACGCGTGGTCGAGGGTGTTAATGGGACCAGCGATAGCGGCCATCGGAAGGGGACAGTCCGAATGGATGCGTGCCGCAAGGGGGCTTGGCGTGACACTGCACAACCGCTGATACGCTAAGATTAATGTACCGCGTACGGGATTCAATTTTATGACAGTTTATGCGTCCAGCTCTGCCATCACGCCTTTTAAATCGAAGGGCTTATTGTACATGACGATCTTGCCGTTCGCATCTGTGGGCCAGTCAGCTTTGGGGCGATCAACATATAACTCGACCCCGTTTCCATCTGGATCATCCAAATAGATCGCCTCGGACACTCCGTGATCTGCGGCACCGGTAAACGACAGACCCGCGTCAGTGACGCGTTTGATCACAAGCGCTAAATCTTTGCGTGTGGGGAACAAAAATGCGGTGTGATAAAGCCCCGTTGCGAATTTTGGGGCAGGGCCCGCGCCAGCACTTTCCCAAGTGTTTAATCCGATATGGTGGTGATAGCCGCCAGCACCCAAAAATGCGGCGTCATTGCCCATACGCACTTGTAGTTCGAATCCAAGGATGCCGCTGTAAAACGCGATGGCTTGGTCTAGGTTGGAAACTTTTAAATGCACGTGGCCGATACGACTGTCGGGATGTGCTGCGTTTGATGTGATGTCTTGTGTCATTGGATGTCTCCTTTGACGCCACATTACTATTTTCGCAATTTTGCACAATTATACATTTTTGCTCACGAATGGTTCTTAAGCGAACACCCGTTTAGGTCCCTAAAATGTGAAAAGGGCGCCCGATGAGGCGCCCTTTGATGTTCTAAATGGTATCCGCATCTTAGCGCACAAAACCCATAATATCGAAGGTTTTGTCCAAAATTGGGTCGGCAATGGCTTTGGCTTTTGCAGCACCTTTGGCCATGATGCGGTCAATTTCAGCGGGATCATCCATAAAACGCTGCATTTCGATGGAAATGGGCGCAAGTTTTTCAACCGCCAAATCAGCTAATGCTGGTTTGAATTTCCCCCAGCCCGCGCCAGCATATTCCGCCACAACCGCCTCGTTTGTCATGTCGTTCAAGGCCGCATAGATGTTGACCAGATTGCGTGCTTCAGGGCGACCATCCAATCCCTCTAGCGTTTCAGGAATGCCATCGGGATCTGTCTTGGCCTTTTTGAATTTTTTCGCAATCTTGTCTGCATCATCGGTCATGTTGATGCGTTCCATGTCTGACTCACCAGATTTGGACATCTTTTTCGTGCCATCGCGCAGGTTCATCACCCGCATGGCCGGCCCTTCGATCACAGGGATAGTTTCAGGGAAAAAATCCACCTTGTAGTCGTGATTGAATTTGTTGGCGATGTCGCGGGTCAATTCCACGTGTTGCTTTTGATCTTCGCCCACAGGTACATGCGTCGCGTGATAGGCCAAAATATCAGCCGCCATCAAAGCAGGATAAGCATAAAGCCCCAAAGACACGCCTTCGGAATTTTCGCCTGCTTTGTCTTTGAACTGGGTCATGCGGTTCATCCAACCGACACGCGCGACACAGTTGAACAGCCAGCCGAGTTCAGCATGGGCAGACACGCGGGACTGGTTGAACAAGATCGATTTGTCAGGGTCTATCCCTGACGCAAGGTAGCCTGCTGCAACTTCACGTGTCGCATGGTGCAGGTCCTTTGGATCTTGCCAAACAGTCACGGCGTGCATGTCGACCACGCAATAAATGGTTTCAAACTCACCGCCTTGCATATCTACGAAACGCTTGATCGCGCCCAAGTAGTTGCCAAGGGTGAGGCCGCCCGAAGGTTTGATTCCCGAAAAAACACGGGGGGTAAAGGCTGGCTTGTCCATTTGGAACTCCGTCACTGGATTATTAAGTATCCTTGGCTTACCTATGCAGAACATTAGCGTCAAGGAAGCCAAAGCACATGTCCGACCAATCCCCGTTTAATCGCGAAGAAATGCCGTTTAATGCATTGCCGCCCGCTGTGATCGCCTTGGCGGTGCTGATCGGCGGGATCGAACTTTTATTCCAAATCGGATCATACGGCATCATCGGTGGCCCCGAAGCCGTGGGCTGGCGCGTTGCCGCGATGGAAGATTACGGGTTCTTCAATTCTGTGTTTGAGGCTATGCGAGCGCAAAACAACTGGCCGCTGGAACACGTCATTCGGTTTCTCAGCTACTCTGTGATCCACGCCTCAGCCTTGCAGGTGGTCATGGTGATCGTGTTTATACTTGCGTTGGGAAAAATGGTTGGCGAAGTTTTCGGCAATGTCGCGTTTATTGCCGTCTTTGCCTTGGCCGCTGTGATCGGATCATTGGCCTATGGGCTGATTATGAATTCAAGTATGCCGCTTTTGGGTGGCTATCCTGGTGCTTATGGTCTGATTGGATCTTACACATTTATTTTGTGGCTTGGCCTTGGCGCGATGCAGCAAAACAAACTGCGGGCGTTTTCTCTGATCGCATTTTTGATGGGCATTCAGTTGGCATTTGGGCTGATATTTGGCGGCGATCCCACATGGGTTGCTGAATTGTCCGGCTTTGTGGCGGGCTTTTTGGTGTCGCCTCTATTGGTGCCGGGGGCGTTTCCACGCATCTTGGCCAAATTGCGTAAACGATAAAGGTTTGGCAGGTCAAGCGCGGGGTTATCCGCCGCGCTTGACTGATGATTTGATGTCGCGCAGGTTCAGCGCCCCAATAGCTTGCCCTATCCCAAAGTAGCTGATGATCCCTAGGATGATCAACATAACCGTGGCAAGCAAACGCGAGACATCGAACAGCGGGGCGAGCGCAATTTGTGCTGCATATAAAATGCCCCCCATTGCAATGGCCGCGATTAAAATACGCGGTGTGCGGTGGCGCAGTTGTGCGTCAGCCGTGACATCGTCGCCCATGGATTTCTTACCGACCCACAGCAATATGACCATGCTCCATGCCGCCAAAGATGTGGCGACGGCCGCAGCCAAATAACCGATCCAGAATGACAACCCAATTGCCAATCCTGCATTCACCACCATAGAATAAACGGCAAAACGGAACGGTGTTTTGGTGTCTTCGCGCGCAAAATACAGCGGTTGCAACACTTTTTGGATGACAAAGGCTGGCAGGCCAAGTCCATAAATCGCAACGGCCATGGCTGTTGCCTGAGCATCGCTGACCGAAAAGGCACCGCGTTGAAACAGCACACCAATTAGTGCTTGGGGCATAACAATGAGCGCCACTGCCGCAGGAATGGTCAAAAGTAATGCAAATTCAAACGCTCGATTATAGGCTCTGCGCGCGCCTGTGCTGTCGCCCGCTTGTAGGCGGCGCGACAGGTCGGGCAAAAGCACCACACCAATCGCAATCGCCACGACGCCAAGCGGCAATTGGTACAAACGGTCCGCAAGATTGAGATATTGCAAAGCACCTGCTTCTGCAAAAGAGGCAACTTGCCGACCGACCAGCAAGTTGATCTGCACAACTCCGCCGGCAAGGGCGGCAGGGCCTGCTAAAATGAATAATGCTTTCAACTCAGGCGTCATGCGGGGCAGGCGCGGGACCAGTGAAAACCCTGCACGTTTTGCTACGATCCAAACAATGCTGAGCTGCGCAATCCCCGCCACAGGCACGGCCCAAACCAAAGCAGTGGCCACATCAAAGCTCACTATATGTGCGCCAACCATAGCGATGGATAAGATGATGTTGAGCATGACAGGGGCAGCGGCAGCGGCAGCAAAGCGCCCTGTGGCATTCAATATGCCAGAAAACAGTGCCCCAAGTGAGATGAACAACACGTATGGAAAGGTGATGCGCCCATAGTGAACCGCCAAGTCAAACCGGCTGTCACCGATAAAACCTGCCGCCATGGATGACACCAAAAGAGGCATGAAAATCATTGAGGCGATGGTCAATACCAGTAACATGCCTGCCAAGGCAGACAGGGTGTCTTCGGCAAAACCGCGCGCGTCTTCGCCAGCTTCTACTTTTTTGGCGAACATCGGCACAAAAGCGACGTTGAGTGTGCCTTCAGCAAAGAAACGGCGAAACATGTTGGGCAAGGAAAAAGCCACAACAAAGGCTTCTGCTGCGGGCCCTGCGCCCAAATAGGCCGCGATCAACGCGTCGCGCACAAAGCCCAAAACGCGGCTCATTAATGTCCAGCCGCCCACGGTCAAAAAGCCGCGCATCAAACGAATGGGTTTCATGATTCGCGTGCTCTTTGCGCACCTTGTTCAATGGCTTCGTGCAATTTTCGCTCAAGGGCTGCACGTTTGCTTTCGGAATGGATTTTCATGCCAAACATGTCTTTCACGTAGAAAACATCCACAACCTGCGCGCCATAAGTGGCAATTTGCGCTGTGGCGATGGTGATGTGGTTTGAAGCTAAAGCGCGGGTCAAATCATGCAAAAGCCCCGGACGATCGCGGGAATCCACTTCGATGATGGTGAAGATTTCCGAGCCTTCGTTGTCGAAAATGATCGATGTTGGCACACGGAATTTGCTTTCACGCTTTTTGATTTTGTCGCGTGAAACCAGCGCTTCACGCGGTACAACTTCGCCCATTAGCGTTTTGTTGATCATCTGTTTTAGGCGGGTCAAACGGGTTTTATCATAGGGGTGACCATCGCCGTCTTGCACCCAAAACGCCGCTGTCGCATGACCATCCTTGGTGGTGTAGGTGCGTGCATCGACGACATTGGCCCCCACAAGCGCCAAAGCAGCTGACAGGCGCGAAAAAATACCAGGGTGATCGTGCATCGCAAAGCAGATGCGGGTGGCGTCGCGGTCTTCGTCGGCTTTCAATTCGATCTTAATCTCATCGCCTTTAATGTTCTTTAGCAGATTGGCGAGTACAAGATGCACCGACGTCGGCACGCCAGACCAGTAAGGGCCATAATGGCGTTGAAGTTCGGTTTTTCGATCTTTTGCGGTCCAGTCAGACAAGGCATCGCGGAGTGCTTTTTTGGCGTCACCTTCGCGGGTGCTGCGGTTTACCGCTTCAAGCCCGTGTTCCAAAGCATCGGCGGTTTGCGCGTGAAGATTGCGCAGCAACACAGCTTTCCAATTGTTCCAAACATTGGGTCCAACACCGCGAATGTCACACACGGTGAGCACGGTCAAAAGATCAAGTCGTTCACGGGTTTTGACGGCTTTGGCAAAATCACGCACGGTGCGTGGATCGGAAATATCACGCTTTTGCGCCATATCTGACATCAACAGATGGTAGCGCACCAACCATTCAACAGTGTCACAATCTGCAGGTTTAAGCCCCAGACGCGGTGCGACTTTGCGGGCGATTTGTGCGCCAATGACTGAGTGATCTTCTTTGCGGCCTTTGCCTATATCATGCAGCAGCAACGCGACATACAAGACCCTGCGATTGACACCGCGTTCCAAAATGCCAGAGGCCACGGGCAGCTCTTCTATCAGCTCGCCGCGTTCGATTTGCGCAAGGTTGGACACCACTTGGATCGTGTGCTCGTCAACGGTGTAGCTGTGGTACATATTGAATTGCATCATCGCGACAATATGTTGAAACTCTGGGATAAATGCACCCAAAACACCCAATTCGTTCATCCGGCGCAGTCCCCGTTCGGGGTTGCCGTGTTTTAGTAAAATATCTAGGAAAATGCGTTTTGCCTCGGGGCGCGCGCGAAATTCTTCGTCAAACAAATCAAGATTGGCAGACAATAATCGCATCACGTCAGGGTGCATCAAGTTCCCTGTGCGCAGGCTTTCTTCAAAGATACGCAAAAGGTTCAATTTGTCGGTTAAAAATGCTTTTGGATCATCAACATTCAAACGCCCGCGGTGCACGTAATATCCGACAGCGGTTTTACGTTTGCGTTTGAGAAAACGCTGCAAGGCTGGCTCAGGTTTGACGTGTTGCTCTTCGAGAGCCGTCATAAAAATGCGAGTCAATTCGCCCACGCGTGTTGCGTGCACAAAGTAGAACTGCATGAAATGTTCCACAGCGCGGCGCCCAGAATGGTCGATAAACCCAAGGCGCTCTGCGACTTCGACCTGTAGGTCAAAGGTCAGTTGATCCATAGGGCGATTGGCGACGATGTGCAGCTGATTGCGCACCGCGTGCAAAAAGGTTTCAGCCTCATCAAACTGACGAAATTCATCCGCAGTGAAAACGCCAGCCTTGACCAAATCGGTGACATTGCGCACGTCATGCACGTATTTCGCAATCCAAAACAAAGACTGCAAATCGCGCAGACCGCCTTTGCCCTCTTTTACGTTCGGTTCAACAAGATAGCGTTGCCCGCCTTGTTTTTTGTGGCGTTCATCACGTTCTTCAAGTTTGGCTTCGATAAATTCACGGGCGGTATTCTTGAACAAATCATTGCGTAATTTCGTTTGCAATTCAGCCGTCAAATCGCGGTTGCCCGCCAGGTGGCGTAGCTCAAGCATAGCGGTGCGGATGGTGTAGTCTTCTTTGCCCAATCGTATACAGTCACGAATTGTGCGCGAAGAATGCCCCACTTTGAGATGCAAATCCCAAAACATATAGAGCATGCTTTCAATGACACTTTCGATCCAGCCGGTGATTTTATATGGCGCAAGAAACAGCAGATCGACGTCAGAAAATGGTGACATTTCTGCCCGCCCATATCCCCCAACGGCCAAGACAGCGATGCGTTCGCCCTCGGACGGGTGGGGATTGGGGTGCAATGTGGTTTGTGACACATAAAGAACTGTGGTGACCAAACAATCGGTGAGCCACGCATAGGCATGAGTCGTGGGGCGCGAATTGCGCGGCGCTTGCATCATAGCGCTTTCGATAGCCGCACGGCCCGCGTCATTGGCCTCGGTTAAAATGCGCACGGTTTCGTTGCGCACATCTGCCGCGCTTGAAACGTTTTTAAAAGCGGTTTCAAGCGCAGTCTCGATGGCATCTATATCAAAGATGGCCTCGGGGGCGCAGATGATACTTTCCGGCGCGGCCGGTATGAACGAGGCGAGGACTTTATTAGAGTCCTGCGCCACCAAAGGCTCTGGGTGCGGGGTCAATCTCGATCACCTGATTGTTTTGAATGGTTGCGACCGACAGGCCACGTTCGTTTGTACCATCGCTTTTGAGGCGGAAGATACCGTTAACGCCGACAAACCCAGACCCACGAGTCAAAGCTTGTGCCGTAAGCGCATTGGAATCGCCGGATTTGGCAAGTGCGCCGATGGCTGCGATGCCATCATAGGCAAGTCCTGCAAGCGCATGAGGCGCTTGGCCATATGCCGCGGCGTACCGGGACGAGAAATTCTGAACAAGACGTTGATCAGGGATCGCGAACCAACTGTCTTGCAGGCCGGGCAATGAAACTGCGGATGTAGGGAAATTCCAGCGTTGCAGGCCAACATATTGGACATCTGGGGATTTGATTCCAGCTTCTGGTAGCATTTGTGCCAAAAGCGGCATGGCGCCGTCATTGCCTGAGGTAAAGAATACCGCATCAGCGCCTGTCGAGCGAACAGTGCTGGCGATGGGCGCGATGGCTTGCACCACACCTTGTTGGCTCAATTCGAAGCTTTGCTCGCCAGCCACTGTAGATCCATTGCGCGCAATCGCGCCTTTGATGGCTGCAGCGCCAGCGTTTTCAGCAGGGCTTTGTGCATTCACAACCACGATCCGGCGTTTGCCCTTTTGAGCGGCATAGCGGACCAAGCGGTCGGCTGTGTTGTCAAAAGTTGCGCCTAGGATAAAGACGTTGCCACCAGCGACATCTGTGTTGTTGGAAAAGGACAAAACATTCACGCCAGCATTGCCAGCCGCGATGCCAGCCAATTTAGCAGATCCGCCATAGACTGGCCCCAAGATGATCTTTGCGCCTTCTTTCACTGCACGTGAAGCAGCAGCGGAGGCTTGTTCCGCTTGCCCCGCTGTGGGGTAGACGCGCAGATCGATTGTCACGCCGTCCAAATCAGCCATCGCCAAACGCGCTGCGTTTTCAATGGATTTGGCCAAGCCGTTGTCTGCGGCTTGCGCAGAGTTATAGGGCACCAAAAGTGCTACAGGAATGGGTTTGTCTGTGTTGATGCTTGGGCCGCCGCTGGGGGCAGGGAACATGCTAGGATCACACGCGGCTAAGGTCATAATCGACACAACTGCGGTAATTTTGGCGAGCGACTTGCGGGCGGTGCTCAGAACAGCGAACATAGGGGAACCTCACTCCTGTCGGTGACAGCTTAAATGGCAAACAATTTGTTGGTAGCAAGACTATGCGACCGCGCCACAAGAGTAAACGCCGCAAAGACTTGGAAACCCCTTGGACTTCGAGATAAAGCACCTTCCCGCTGGTTTGCATTTTGTTGCAACCCCGATTGGCAACGCCCGCGACATCACACTGCGCGCCCTTGATACATTGGCTTCTGCTGATGTTTTGGCGGCCGAAGACACACGCACGTTGCGCCGCCTTATGGATATGCATGGTGTGCCTTTAGGGGCACGCAAGATGATTGCGTATCATGATCAAAACGGCGCCAAAGCGCGCCCGCGCTTGCTGTCTTTGATGGCAGAAGGCAAATCTGTGGCCTACGCGTCCGAAGCGGGCACGCCACTTGTCGCTGATCCGGGATTCGTTTTGTCGCGCGAAGCCTTGGCTGCGGGACTGTTTGTGACCTCTGCTCCTGGCCCTTCGGCGATGATTGCTGCGTTGACCATTGCAGGTTTGCCATCTGATCGGTTCTTGTTTGTTGGCTTTCCGCCAAGCACGGCTGGCGCACGCAAAACGTTCTTTACGGAATTTGGCACAGTACAAGCCACCTTGGGATTATATGAAAGCCCCAACCGCATTTACAAAACTCTAACCGAATTGTGCGATGTTTACGGTGAGACGCGCAAAGTGGCCATCTGTCGTGAGATTACCAAGAAATTCGAAGAGGTGATCAGCGGCACTTTGGGCGAGTTGTGCGAAAGCTTGAAAGATCGCGCATTTAAAGGCGAAATCGTGCTGTTGGTTGCCCGTGCAGAAGCGGTCGAAGCCAGCGCAGAGGATTTAGATACGGCGTTGGATGCAGCTTTGGCTGTGATGACAGTCAAAGACGCGGCTGCGTCCGTCGCTAAAGCTTTGGGTATGCAAAAACGCCAAGTGTACCAACAGGCACTTGAGCGATCAAAGGCGCTGAAAAACGAATAGGACTTGGCACATGCCACTCGACATGCAGTTCATCAAACAGGGGCCACCCCAACAACGCAAGGCACGTGGCGCGTTGGCCTATCTGTCAGGTTTGCAAGCTGAAGACGCCGTGTGTGCTGATTACATCGCGCGTGGGTATGTTTTGTGTGAAATGCGCTGGCGAGGACGTGCGGGAGAGATTGATCTCATATTCGAAAAGTCAGCTGCCTATATTTTTGTCGAAGTGAAATCGTCAAGCACCCTAGCGCGTGCAGCGCAAAGCCTATCTGCGCGCCAATTGGCGCGTATTTGCAGCAGTGCAGAAGATTACATTTCACGCACACCCAAGGGATTTTTGACAGATATGCGTATTGATGTGGCGCTGGTGGACCATATGGGCACCCTCGAAATCCACGAAAATGCATCAATGTAGCGATTTAATGCTCTCTCACAGCCCTTGTGCGCCGGCACCCATTGAATGAAAGCGCGGGGTGGTCCATCTAGGAAGAAAGTTCCTTGAGGAGACAAGCCTTTGTCCTTGAAAGTCGCCATCCAAATGGACCCTATCGGTCCCATTGATATCAACGCAGACAGCACATTCCGCATAATGATCGAAGCGCAAGCGCGCGGGCATGAGTTGTTCTATTACACACCCGACAAACTGGCCTTTCAAGAGGGCAAAGTCACCGCGCGCGGTTGGCCCGTGACGGTTCAAATGGTCCAAGGCGATCACTACACTTTGGGAGAAGAGACCGAGGTCGATCTGTCCACCTATGATGTGGTGTGGCTGCGCCAAGATCCACCTTTTGACATGGGCTACATCACCACCACCCATCTGTTGGATATGATCGCAGACACCACATTGGTGGTGAACGACCCGTTTTGGGTGCGCAATTATCCTGAAAAACTGTTGGTGCTCAATTTCCCAGACCTCACGCCGCCGACCACAATCGCGCGTGATCTGGACACCATCAAAGCTTTCAAAGCCAAGCATGGCGATGTCATTTTGAAGCCACTATATGGCAATGGCGGCGCTGGTGTATTTCGTCTTGGACCTGATGACAAAAACCTGTCGTCTTTGCATGAGCTGTTTTGCGGCATTAATCGTGAACCTTTGATTGTACAAAAATTTCTGCCAGACGTGTCGAACGGCGATAAACGCGTGATCTTGGTCGATGGTGAACCTGTCGGCGCGATCAACCGTGTGCCGCAAAAAGGTGAAACTCGGTCCAACATGCATGTTGGCGGACGGCCTGAAAAAATCGGGCTCAGTGCGCGTGACTTGGAAATTTGTGCTGCCATCGGGCCACTTTTGCGTGAAAAAGGCCAGATTTTCGTCGGCATCGATGTGATCGGTGATTACTTGACCGAGATTAACGTGACATCGCCAACGGGTATCCAAGAATTGGAACGCTTTGATGGCACGAACACAGCTGAAAAGCTATGGGAAGCGATTGAGGCAAAAAGGTCTGCGTAAATGCTGTTTCGCCGTCGTGATGTTTTAAACTTTTGGCTTCGTACTGTTGAAAAACGAAAATTGGCGTGGCTTCCAACGGTGCAAGTGCAGCGTCAAAACTTTGAATTACAGGCCATGGGGTTCCCGCGTGAGCGGGGGCTCAAAGACGAAAAAGTGGTGCTCGGCGGTGTGTCGTGTCGCAAATTAACCCCTAAAGATGCGCGCGGTACGCTTTTGTATTTGCATGGCGGGGCCTATATTATGGGGTCGCCGTCCACCCATTGTGCGCTTGCGGGGACCATCGCGGCGAAAACGCATTTGCAAGTGATTTTACCGAATTACCGCCTTGCGCCGGAACACCCATTTCCCGCCGCCTTTGATGATGCTTGTGCTGTGGCCGAAGCGCTTGAACCTGTGTCGGATCAACTGGTGATTGGCGGTGATAGCGCTGGTGGTGGGCTAACATTGTCTGTGCTGTCGCACCTGTGCGAGCGTGGTCATGCCCCACGTGCGGCGTTTGCATTTTCGCCGTGGACGGACTTGAGTTTCAAAGGGAACTCTTTGACAACCAACGCGCAAACTGATGCTATCTTGCCGGTCGAGCGAATTTATGAAGTGCGCAAACACTATCTGCACAACGCCGATCCGCTGGACCATCGAGCTTCGCCGTTGTTCGCACCGTTTAAAAATGCGCCACCAGTATTTTTGCAATGGAGCGATAGTGAGATTTTAGCGGATGATGGACGCCGCATGGCGGCCAGACTACGAGAGCAAGGTGTTATCGTGACCTCAAAAGAGTGGCATGATTTGCCCCATGTTTGGCAGTTGTTCCATGATCGCTTGAGCGAGGCTGACGCAGCTCTTGCTGATTTATACGCATTTATTGACGATCAGTTTGCCACACCAGAGACCACGCGATAACTCAGAGCTTCGGCCACATGCGGGCGACGCACATCGTCTGAATGATCCAAATCTGCGATGGTACGCGCGACTTTTAGCACGCGATGATAGCCACGGGCAGATAGGCCCAGTCGCTCTGCCGCTTTGGTCAGAAGATCGCGCCCTTCAGCATCGGGCGTGGCTATATCGTTTAAAAGCTGCCCTTCAAGTTCGGAATTTGTGCGCAATCCCATGCCTTCAAAACGCTCAGTTTGCAGGGCGCGTGCGGCGGCCACGCGCTGGGCGACGATTTTGGAACTGTCACCTGAGGGAGGCAATTCCAAATCGGTGAATTGCACAGGCGGGACTTCAAACCGTAGGTCAAACCGATCCATCAAAGGGCCAGAGATGCGGCCCAAATAGTCGGTGCCACAAAGTGGAACTTTGGAACAAGCGCGATTGGGATCAGGCAAATATCCGCATTTACAGGGGTTTGCCGCAGCGACAAGCATAAAACGGGCCGGATATTTGATGTGAGCATTGGCCCGCGCCACCATGATCTTGCCACTTTCAACGGGTTGTCGCAGGCTTTCTAAAACACCGCGAGGAAACTCGGGGATCTCATCTAAAAACAAGACGCCGTTGTGCGCCAATGAGACTTCACCGGGCTGCGCTCCGCGCCCGCCGCCGACAATCGCGGCCATTGAAGCAGTGTGATGCGGTTCACGAAAAGGGCGCGCGCGGCTGATGCCACCATCGCTGAGCAGTCCCGATAAAGAGTGAACAATCGAGGTTTCCAACGCTTCACTGGCACTCAAGGGGGGCAAAATTGACGGAAGCCGTGTTGCCAACATGGATTTACCAGACCCCGGCGTGCCGACCATAAACAAGTGGTGCTGACCCGCTGCAGCGACTTCAAGCGCGCGTTTTGCTTTTTCTTGCCCTTTGACATCGCGTAGACATTTCGCGTGGTCGGGCAAAGACACTTCGCCGGGATCGGCTTGGGTTAGAGGTGTCTCACCTGTGAGATGCTTGATCAATTCGGACAAATGCGCAGCACCGTACACGGGTGTCGCGGCGACCCATGCAGCTTCGGAGCTGCAAGATTTCGGACATAAAAGATCACAGTTCAATTCCGCAGCTTTAAGCGCGGCAGGCAGTGCCCCCGTGACCCCAACTAAGGCACCATCAAGCGAGAGCTCGCCCAAGGACAGGCATGTTTCGACCCGCTCAAGGGGCAATGCGCCGGTGGCTGCGAGGATGGATAAGATGATGGGCAGATCAAAATGCGATCCCGTTTTGGGCAGATCGGCAGGGGACATATTGATCACGACTTTTTTCGATGGCAACGATATTTGTAACGCAGACAGAGCTGCCCGCACCCGCTCACGCGCTTCGGTGACGGCTTTGTCGGGCAATCCAACGATGGTGAAATTCGGCAAGCCGGGAGCCAAAGCGCATTGCACTTCGACACGACGTGCTTCGATACCTTCGAATGCGACGGTAAATGTCCGCGCGATCATCAGCGCTCTCCTGTTAACCTCTATAAATTTCCTAGCGTGGTTAGGGTTAGTAATTGGTTAACAGGAGGCATTTCAGGCAGACGTTGCACGTGGCCTTAAATGGTTTCAGGCCAAGGTTTGGGATCTAGGCCCAGATCATAGGGGAATGGATCATATTGAACGGCCACACCTTGTGCGCGCCAAGATTGAAACGCAGGATCGCTAAGGTGTGTGTTTACATAGGCCGCCAAACGGTTTGAAACAGGTAAGCCGTAGCCTGCGATACGCGCCGCAACAGGGGCGTAAAATGCATCGGCGGCAGAGTAAGCCCCAAAGAGCCAGCCGCCTGTGTATGTGCCATCTCCAGTAAAGCGTTCAAAAGCCACGCCGAGCATCGCCTCTAAGCGGTCGATGTCAGCGCGCAATGCATCTGATACGGTAAAGTTCTGAATTTGTTTGAACAATTGCATCGGGCAATCGTTGCGCAAGGTTGAAAACCCTGCGTGCATTTCCGCGACCAACCAGCGGGCATAGATGCGGGCTTCGGCATTTTTGGGCCAAATCCCTACATCTGGATGGCGCTCTGCCAGTGTTTCGACAATCGCAATGCTTTCGCCGATGATCCAACCTTCGGGAGTACGCACTGTCGGGACAAAGCGTGCTGGGGCCAGCTTTGTCATCTCTTGTTTCATCGTGCCGTTGTATAGTCCGAGCATGTGGACATTGACGTCGAGATCGAACTTTTCAAATAAAAGCCAGCCGCGTAAAGACCAGCTTGAAAAGCCTTTGTCCCCAATGAATAGATCGTAAGACATGTTTTTGCTCCTGCAATGTTTACAGCAGGCTAGGGCAGAATTCGCCCACGTCAAAGCGAATGATTCACATGGATTTCATCACATAATTTGATTTATCGAGGGGGCAGACCACTGCGGCGTGTGTTGTGTGGCGCGGATGATTGTGGTGACGGACAGGTTGTCGATTTTATGGCCCAAGGCGTCATATGCCGAGCATCCTAAAGCGCGTTGCAGCACCGCAAGGATCACGCCCATATGTGCCACCACGATAGCGTCACCGACAATTGCATCAATGCCAGTATGTACGCGGGCGCTAAAATCATTCCAGCTTTCGCCCCCAGGTGGGGCATGATCGCCGGGTGTTTCAAAAACACGTCTTGCCAAAGCGGCATCGCGGGCCTCAATTTCGGACCATGTGAGGTTTTCCCATGCGCCAAAATGCGACTCGCGCAAATTCGGATCATGGGGCAGACGCGGACGTTTGACTTGGATCGCATCCGCAGTTTTGACCGCACGGTCCAAGGTTGATGACACCACAGGCACATGTGGCAAAGCTGATTCGAGCCGCGCAATTGCTGCCGTGTCTGATAGGTCTGCTGGCAGATCGGTCCACCCCACAAAGCTTTTGGCATGGGTCGGTCCGTGCCGGACCAGCCAAAGGCGGCTCATGATGGTGTGCCGGATTTCAGGGCTTCAGGCAGTTGACCTTTTAGCACGAAAGGCAAGCCTGCCATCACGCCAACCACGCAATTTGCCTGTGTTGCAAGTTTGCGATTGAGTTGGCCTTGGCTCACCCGAAAACGCCGAGCAAGCGCATTTTCAGGCACGATGCCTTGCCCCACTTCGTTAGACACAATCACCACAGAACTGGCGCAGTTTGACAGGGCGTCGAGCAAGAGTTGCGTTTGTGAGTCTATATCGTTGTCTGCCAGCAGATGATTGGTCAGCCAAAGGGTGGCGCAATCCAGCAAAACGATGTGATTTGGGGCAATGGTTTTCAGAGTGTCTGCAACGTCAAGCGGTGCTTCGATCGTGTGCCACTGCACGCCGCGATCAATTTTGTGCTGCGCAATTTTCGCACGCATCTCGTCATCAAAGGCTTGTGCCGTGGCGATGTAAATACGGGGTAGGTTACTGGAAAAGCACAAGATTTCTGCAATGTTCGATTTGCCAGAGGATGCTCCCCCAAGAACCAAAGTGATATCCGCACCCATATCCACGACTCTTTTTATCATCCAAATTCAATTGCCAGACGTAACAGGTGTATCAAAGCTCCGCAAATGCAAGGCGGGCGACCCGAAAAAGATGAGGATGACATGGCACGTTACGACGCTTCGCACGACACGCAGTTCACCCGTAAGTCTATGAAGGCTGAGATGCTTGACGCCGACACAGAGCACGCTTTGGCCGTGGCGTGGCGGGATCATCGCGATGAGGCGGCTCTACACCGCTTGATTTCGGCTTACATGCGTTTGGCAATTTCGCAGGCTGCGAAATTCAAACGCTACGGCGCGCCGATGAATGATTTGATCCAAGAGGCATCTTTGGGTCTGATGAAGGCAGCAGAAAAGTTTGACCCTGATCGCGGTGTCCGCTTTTCGACCTATGCCGTGTGGTGGATCAAGGCGTCTGTGCAAGATCACGTAATGCGCAATTGGTCTTTGGTGCGAACAGGGTCTACATCGTCGCAAAAATCGCTGTTTTTCAATATGCGTCGTGTGCAAGCGCGTTTTGAACGCGAGGCTCTGTCATCGGGTGCCCCAATTGAACATGCTGATTTGATGGAAAAAATTTCCGTTGAGTTGGGTGTGCCCTTGCATGATGTTGAGTCTATGAATGGACGTTTGTCTGGGTCTGATTTTTCTCTGAATGCCACACAATCGAGCGATGAAGAGGGACGTGAGTGGATTGACACATTGGCCGATGACAGTGCGACGACAACAGAAGTTGTCGAAGAAAATCACGATCAAGCACAACTCAAAGCATGGATGAATAATGCGATGAGCAAGCTGAGTGACCGCGAGCGCTTTATTGTCACACAACGCAAATTGGCAGAAGATCCGCGCACTCTGGAAAGCCTTGGTGAGGAGCTAAAGCTGTCCAAAGAACGGGTCCGTCAAGTTGAAGTCGCTGCTTTTGACAAATTGCGTACGACACTTGCGGGGCATGGCGAGGCACTAACAGGCCTGCTGCACTAAGGCAGTGGGTCACTCGTGACTTGAGTTTGCGCCTTTGCGGGCTTACACCTTTGGGGCAAGCCAAAGGGGCGCAATATGTTGAACGATAAGAGCATTCTTTTGATCATCGGTGGTGGTATCGCTGCCTTTAAATCTCTCGACCTCATGCGCCGTTTGCGTGACGAAGGCGCAACTGTTGTGCCGGTTTTAACAAAAGCCGCAGAAGAGTTCGTGACGCCTTTGTCGGTGTCCGCTTTGGCCGCGCAAAAAGTGAACCGCGACCTGTTTGATCTCACCAGCGAAGCGGAAATGGGCCACATTGAATTGTCCCGAGCGGCTGATTTGGTGGTTGTGTCCCCCGCGACTGCGGATTTGTTGGGTAAAATGGCAAACGGACTTGCGAATGATTTGGCGTCGACGCTCTTGATGGCCACCGATAAACGCGTTTTGGTGGCGCCCGCGATGAACGTTCGCATGTGGCAGCACCCAGCGGTGCAGCGCAATGTTGCGACGTTGAAGTCCGATGGCGTGCTGTTTGTTGGGCCAGAAGATGGCACCATGGCCTGTGGTGAATTTGGTCCCGGACGCTTATCTGAAACGCCTGATATTATTGGTGCAATTCGCAGTGCGCTCACCGATGGGCCACTTAAAGGCAAGCAGATTTTGGTTACATCGGGTCCTACCCATGAACCGATTGATCCTGTGCGTTACATCGCCAACAGGTCGTCTGGCGCACAAGGCACCGCCATCGCGGTCGCGCTACGCGATCTTGGGGCCGATGTGATTTTTGTCACGGGCCCCGCGGATATCCCGCCGCCCACGGGCGTGCATGTGATCAAGGTTGAAACCGCCCGTGAGATGAAAAATGCTGTGGACACTGCGCTGCCAGTGGATGCTGCTGTGTTTGCGGCTGCCGTGGCAGATTGGCGTATGGCGCAAGAAACGCATTCGAAAATTAAAAAGAAAAACGGAGCATTGCCAGAGCTGAAGTTTGCAGAAAATCCTGACATATTGGCAGGTGTTGCGCAGCTTAAAAAGAATCGACCAAAGTTGGTTGTGGGCTTTGCTGCCGAGACGGACAATGTGATTGAAAATGCCACTTTGAAACTTGGCCGTAAAGGGTGCGATTGGATCGTGGCGAATGATGTCAGCCCCGATACGGGCATCATGGGCGGTTCAGAAAATGCAGTGACGTTGATCTCAAATGGCAACGCAGATGTGTGGCCGCGTATGGGCAAATCCGAAGTGGCGCAAAAACTGGCGGCGCGGATCGCGCAAGAGTTGACCGCATCATGAGTGTTTCTATTAAAATCAATTGGCTAGGTGGCGCGGACACAGGCATTGCCTTGCCCAAACATGAAACCGCACAGGCCGCAGGTGCCGATGTGCGCGCGAATTTTTCACCTGAAAATCGCGGTGCAGGCGTGATACTGCAAGCTGGTGCGCGTGCATTGATACCCACCGGATTTGCGATGGAAATCCCCGCTGGGTTTGAAGTGCAAGTGCGCCCGCGCTCGGGTCTTGCGCTTAAACACGGTATTTCAATGGTCAACACGCCGGGCACCATTGATGCCGATTATCGCGGACCAATTGGTATTTTGCTGATCAATCACGGGCAGGACGCCTATCAAATCATGCACGGCGATCGCATTGCGCAATTCGTGGTCGCGCCTGTCATTCTAGGCGATTACCAACTGGCAGACATGCTGGGCGACACAGCGCGCGGCAAACGCGGATTTGGGTCCACAGGAACCTCGTAAAATCATGATTTTATTTGCTGCCATCGCAATTGTATTGTGGATCATCGGTGCTGTGATGAAGGCGCCTGTGTCTGCACGTGTGGCGATGATTGCGATTTTATATGTGGGGGTTTTAATCGCGGTGGCGGTGCTGCCTATTGATACGAGCCTGCGCCAAACACTTGGCGGGGGTATCAAAGAATGGTTGCTTTTGGGTGGCATCGTGGGCGTGATTGCCTTGTATTGGTTCGCGCTGATCTGGCTGAAAAGCCGTGCGGCGCTGAAGGTTCCTCCCCAAAAAGAAAATGGCACGCCCGCTTTTAAACCTGTCGAACTTGAACGTTACATGCGCCACATTATTTTGCGCGAGATCGGCGGTCCTGGGCAGCGTAAACTTAAAGATGCAAAGGTTCTGGTGATTGGTGCGGGCGGGCTTGGCGCGCCTGTTTTGCAGTATTTAGCTGGCTCTGGTGTGGGCACAATTGGGGTGATTGATGACGATGTCGTCGATGCGTCGAACCTGCAACGCCAAGTGATCCACAACGACGCGTCGCAAGGCATGCCCAAAGTGTTTTCAGCCCAAAATGCGATGCTGGCGCAAAACCCATTTATCGAGGTGCGCCCCTACAAGCGCCGCTTTGATGACAGCAGCAAAGCCTTGATTGAAGACTATGATCTTGTGATCGATGGGACTGATAATTTCGACACTCGATACTTGGTCAATGCCGTTTGTGTGCAGGCTGATAAGCCGTTGTTGTCGGCTGCAATTACACAGTGGGAAGGTCAGATCAGTCTCTATCATCCCGCAAAAAATACCCCATGTTATCAATGTGTTTTTCCGCATAAACCGAAAGACGGTATGACCGCAACATGTTCAGAGGCGGGCGTTGCTGCGCCGCTACCTGGCATCTTGGGCAGCCTGCTCGCGATGGAAGCAGTCAAGCATATCACCGGCGCGGGGCAGGGACTTGGTGGGCGTTTGATGATCTATGATGCGCTTTATGCAGAAACCCGCATGATCAAAACGAAAAAGCGAACAGATTGCCCGATTTGCGGCGGCTGAACCCTTTTACTTTACCCTTTGCGCGCATAGCTTGATGTCAAAGGAGCCCCTTATGACCAACCCGTTTTTGCGCCCATGGACCACCACGTTCGACATTCCGCCTTTCGTGGAAATTTCCGACGATCATTTCAAACCTGCGTTTGAGGCTGGTCTCGCTGAAGGGCGCGCTGGGATCAAGGCGATTGCAGAAAACCCCGAGGCCCCAAGTTTTGAAAACACCATCGCAGCGATGGAGACATGCGAAGATTTACTGTCGAAAGTCTTGGGTGTTTTTTATGGCATCGCAGGGGCGGATAGCAACGACGTACGCGAAGGATTACAGCGCGATTTTGGTCCTATCTTGGCTGATTATTCGTCTGAGATCACGGCGAACGCAGCGCTGTTCGAACGGATCGAAACGTTGTGGAACACCCGAGATACGCTTGATCTGGATGCAGAACAGTTGCGTGTTTTGATGTTGACGCATCGCAGTTTTGTCCGCTCTGGCGCGCGTCTGTCCCCTGAAGACAAAGCGCGTATGGCCAAAATACAATCACGTCTGTCGACACTTGGGACCGAGTTTTCGCAAAACCTTTTGGGGGACGAATCTGACTGGTTTTTAGAGGTGTCCGATGCGGATATGATTGGCCTGCCAGAGTTTGCACGGGATGCCATGCGTGCGGCTGGCGCGGCCAAGAAATTGGACGGACCCTGTTTGACAACGTCGCGGTCTTTGTTCGTGCCGTTTTTGCAATTCTCACCGCGTCGCGATCTGCGGGCGGCGGTGTTTGATGCTTGGAAATCACGTGGCGCACGCGGCAAAGACAACGACAACCGCGCCCATTCCGCTGAAATTTTGAAGCTCCGCGAAGAGCGTGCCAAGCTGTTGGGCTATGACAGTTTCGCGGCGTTCAAGCTTGAAACGCAAATGGCCAAGACGCCAGATGCCGTGCGCGATTTGTTGATGGAAGTGTGGACCCCTGCCAAAGCTGCCGCCGAAAAAGATGGCGCGATTTTGCAAAATATGCTGCACGCGGATGGTCACACAGGGCCGCTTGAGCCGTGGGATTGGCGGTACTATTCTGAAAAACGTCGCAAGATCGAACACGATTTGGATGAAGCTGAACTCAAACCGTATTTGCAACTGGATCGGATGATTGAGGCCGCGTTTGCCTGCGCTACACGTCTGTTCAACCTTGAATTTGAACCACTTGATGCTGCGCTGTACCACGACGATGTGCGAGGGTGGAATGTCACGCGCGATGGCGAACATTTGGCCGTTTTTATCGGCGATTATTTTGCACGCGGCTCAAAACGTTCTGGCGCGTGGTGTACGGCGATGCGGTCACAAAAGAAACTCGGGGGCGACACCAAGCCGATCGTTTTAAATGTGTGTAACTTTGCCAAGGCCTCTGGCGATAAACCCAATCTCTTATCCTATGACGACGCGCGCACATTGTTTCACGAGTTTGGTCATGCGTTGCACCAAATGCTGTCTGATGTGACGTTTGAAAGTATTTCAGGCACCTCTGTGGCGCGTGATTTTGTTGAGTTGCCAAGCCAGCTTTACGAACACTGGCTGGAAGTCCCTGTAGTTTTACAAGAATTCGCAACACATGCTGAGACAGGCGAACCTATGCCTGCGGATATGCTCAAGCGATTGCTGGATGCGCAGACCTATGATCAAGGCTACACAACTGTGGGCTATGTCGCGTCTGCGTTGACTGATTTGAATTTCCACGATGGCGATGCGCCTGCTGATCCGATGCAATCGCAGGCTGAGACTTTGGATCAATTGGGTATGCCGCAAGCCACTACCATGTTCCACGAGGCCCCGCATTTCCAACATGTGTTCGCGGGCGACGGATATTCATGTGGCTACTATTCTTACATGTGGTCCGAGGTGATGGACGCCGATGCATTCGAAGCATTCAAAGAGGCTGACCCCTTTGATGCACAGACCGCCAAGCGACTTGAAACGCATATTCTGTCTGCCGGTGGATCTGCTGATCCTGAGGCACTCTACACAGCGTTTCGCGGGCGTATGCCGGGACCTGAAGCTATGCTGAAAGGGCGCGGATTGGCCTAAAACCTTATGCGCCGTGCGCCACGTCTTTGTGGATAATGACATCGGAATTGGGCAGGGCCGAACAGATTTTGGCCTTAAGCGATTTTCCGATGTCATGCGCCTCACGCAGGCTTTGTTCGCCATCCAATTCGATGTGTAAATGCACGAATACCTTTGATCCTGCCATGCGGGTTTTCAGGTCATGATGTCCCCGCACCCCCGGTTCATTGGCAGCCAAAGATTCGATTGTGGTGATCATGCTTTGCGGTGCGCGGCGGTCCATTAAAGCGTCCAGCGCCGATTTTCCAATGCGTAACGCACCAATGGCCAAAACCGCCGATGCCCCCAATGCGACGACGCTGTCAATGCGGTGCAGGTCAAACGCAGAGGCGGCAATCAGCGCTAAAATTGTGCCCAAGTTGGGGATCAAGTCGCCCACATAATGCAGGCTATCTGCAGCGACCACTTTTGACCCAGTGCGCCGGGCGACGCGGCGTTGCCAGACAATCAATCCGGCGGTGAGGCAGATGGAAAACACCATCACAGCGATGCCGCGTGCCTCGTCCATCACTTCGATTGGGGTGGGTATTAGCAAGCGGCGCACGGCAGACCACGCAATGATCGCACTTGAAATAAGCAGAAAAACGGATTGTCCAAGGGCGGCTAAATCTTCGGCAGATGTATGTCCAAAACTGTGATCTTCGTCAGGCGGGCGAGAGGCATAATAAATCGCCATCAAGCCACCAAGTGCCATCACCAAATCCAACGCGCTGTCGACCAGAGATGTGGCAATCGATAGGGAACTGGTTTGCTCAAATGCCCAAAGCTTGACCAAAACCAAGATCACAGCAACGCTGACAGAGGCCAATCCTGCTGAAATATTAAGACGTGTATCAGTCTGCATTTATGCACCTGTGAGCTTTAGGTTCTAAGCAATCATTAATTTGTCGCGCACACGATCCCATGCGCGGTCAGCAAAATTGTCTTTGCTGGGTTCTAGGCAGCGCTTGGCTAAGAACCAGTAAAAATAGCCCTCGTAATCAAAACCTCGCATGATCTCGGGACCATTTTCAAGAGCTGCGTGCAGGTCTTCGATGGTGTGCGGAGTCAATGTGGCGTGCCAGTAATCGGATTTTGCACAGGTGATCACGGGCTTTTTTTGCATCAAAGCCTCAAATCCCGCAGCGGAGTTTTGTGTGATCACGACCCGTGCGGATTGGATCAAATCATGAACCGAAGCTTCTGTGGTTTGCACATTTGGAAAGGCAGCGCAGGTTTCCAATATATGTTGGCGACCGACCTTGGATTGATGCGGATGAAGTTTGACATATACAATTGCATTAGGATCAAATCGTGCTGCCGTTTCAATCATTTGGTCGGTTGTCAGGTGGTTTGGTCGGGGCAGGGCCAAATTGTTTCTTTGGCAAAAAATTACAGCTGTCGCGGGGGACAAAGGGGTGTTAAATCGTTGTTCTTGGCGCAACGTTGAAACGTTTTCTCGCAACATGTATCCGGTTACGCCGTTGAAGAAAAACTCAGCCTCGGCCTGATCAGTGTTGTCGCTGGTATAGCTGGTCAAACGCAATGAACTGTTCGAGTCAAATCCCAGTTCATCAAAATACCAAAACCCCCAAATATAGGATGGAAAAGCATGCAAAATGCCAGGACCATACATAGCAGGCCCGCCCACAATGATGTGCAGATGTGTTTGGGTCAAAAGCCCGCGAGAGGTGCGACTGTTCCCGTCTACCAAATAGGGTGAGATATCGTGCTGTTTGAATTTTTGGGCCAGCTTGGTAAAAAAGTCATGCTTATTCTGCCCAAGCGCCTCGTACCAGCTACCATAGGCGTGGATGATGGCAGATTTATAGCCCGCGCGAATGTTTCGAGCTGACAAAGGGGATTTGAGATGGTCCATGCCGTTGCCTTTAGCTGTCGTTTTTAGTCCAAAATCTCGTCGCCACCGATGCCCCATAGACCTGTCTTGCGCAGCCACCCTTTGTGGCCATCCGCCGAGGCTTTACACCAGTCGATGTCGCACTCAAGCAAGCGCAACACAGCGCCTTTTTCTGCTTGCGCCGTCAGGCGGCTCGATTGATCGGGGCGCGCATGTAAATCTACTGTCTCTTGTTGCACAAGTGCCGTGCGAACGCCTGATATCAACGAGTAATGCACCCAGCCTGTGGCATCTTCAAAATCACGCACCCGGCGCCAGTGGCCGTATTCTGCAATGACTTCAAGTGGGTAACCGCGTAGTTTGAATACCCAGTCGATTCGGTGGCTCAAGGATGGGCCACGCCGCGCATTGGCTTCAGTTGCTTTGAGCGACACAAACCGCGGCAAGGGTAAGTTGGTGACATTTCCGCGCTTTATGGCCGCGACAGGCTTTTGGGGCTCAGGAGGTTGGGCGTTTGGTGTCTGTTCTGATTCTGTGGCTGCTGGTGCAGTTTGGGCAAAAGTCCCAGTTGGTAAGCAGGCCATAACGATACAGAACCCAAGACAAAGCTGGGCAAAGCGGGCCGCAACGATTGAGGGACGAAGAGCGAGTATATTCACTTGTATTTGGCCTGTCGTTTGCTTCGGTGTGCCGAAGTGCAATCTGGTTTCTGCGCGCCGCTTAGGGCCTGTGATAGACCAAGGCGTGCCAGTTCAGTTTGGCAGGTCATAGAGTAAAAGTGAAGGTGACGAAACCGCGCGTGTTGTCATATTTGACGCGGCGCGCGGTTGGCTAGGTGTGTTGGCGATGTTTTAGTTTAAAAGCTGATAGATTTCAGCAGTCTCACTGTCTTTGATCTTGAATAAACGTGCCGTTTTGCAAGTCTTTCATCGCTTGTCGCAACTCGTCTTGGGTGTTCATTACAATTGGTCCATGCCACGCCACAGGTTCTTGAATCGGTTGACCCGAGATCAGCAAGAATCGAATGCCTTCAGGGCCAGATTGAACCGTGATTTCATCGCCTGTGTCAAAATTCACCAAGGTGCGGTTTCCGGTCATGTCGCGGATGTTGATTTCTTCGCCAGCCACTTCTTTTTCCACGCGCACCCCATAGGGATTGGATGCATCTCGAAAACTGCCTTTGCCCGCAAAGACATACGCGAATGTGTTGGCGTAGGTGTCCACTGGAAAGGTTTTTCGTGTATTCGGCGGTATCGAAATATCAAGATACAGTGGATCAGCAGCGATGCCGTCAACCGGCCCGCGTTTGCCCCAGAATGATCCTGTTACGATTTTGACAGCGGTGCCGTCGTCGTCGATAATAACAGGAATATCAGAGCCTTGGATGTCTTGATAACGAGGTTCCGTCATTTTTAGGCGAGATGGTAAATTGGCCCAAAGTTGAAACCCGTGCATCTGCCCACGCGGGTTTGCGCGTGGCATTTCTTGGTGCATGATGCCCGAGCCTGCGGTCATCCACTGTACTGAGCCTGCCCCCAAAACGCCGCGGTTTCCAAGACTGTCACCATGTTCAACTTCTCCGTCGAGCACATAGGTGATCGTCTCAATTCCACGGTGTGGGTGCCACGGAAACCCCTTTTCAAAGAGTTTAGGATCATCATTGCGAAAGTCGTCGAAGAGCAAGAATGGATCAAATTCGCGCGGCTTATGAAAGCCAAAAGCGCGATACAGGTGCACGCCCGCACCTTCCATTGTGGCTTGGGCTTCGGTGATAGATTTTACGGGTCGAAAGGTCATGAGACATCTCCATTACTTTCATCCCTTTTAGCATATTGCGTGACCGCACTAAACTGCTGGATTTCTATATTACCTGTGCAAATTAGAACGAAAGGGCGCGCAAGCTGCGCGCCCCAAGTGGTTAGTTTTCCATCAGAACCAATAGCTCTTCGGAAAATTTGTTAACCAGTTTGGTGTAGTTCTTATCAGAGCTGCCAATAGCTGCGCTGACCAAGGCCCCCGTGCGGGTTTTGGCGGCTTGGCCTGCGTTCACCTGAATAGGGTAGGTGGCCAAAACTTGCCCGTCTGGGGTGGTCAAGCGTGCTTGGCCGATCAATTTGGATTGATCCCACCCAAAAGCAGTACGCCCACTGTCGGCCACATTCAAACGTGCCACGTCAACGGTGAGCAAGACGCCATCGCTGGACATGCGGTTCGCAAATTCTCGCTGCAAAGCCGCCGTAAGATCGGGGTCCAATCGCGCGCTAAAATCTGCGGCGCGTTTGCTTTCAAACGCGGCACCTGTCGTGGTGACATCAATCGCAGAAATCGCCAAGCCATCGGCTTGGGCGCGCGACAACGGATTGGCGCGAGGCATAGGAGAACAGGCTGCCAAAGTGAGGGCCAGAAGCGGCCAAAGTATATGTTTCATAGTCACTCCTTTCGTGACGGTCCCAATAGGGGAATTCACTTGCTAAATAGGAGTTTTTGGGACCTCACAAGGGGGAAAATTTGCACTGTTTCGCCCCTCGCTGACATCTTTGTGCGTCTGAAACTCCTAAGGCTTTTTAGGCTGATACATGTTGTCTGGGCCAGGGAAGTTGCGGGTTTTGACTTCGTCTGCATATTCGCTGACCGCATCTTCAATCATCGGACCAAGATTGCCAAATTTTTTGACGAACTTGGGCACCCAAGGGTTGAGACCTAGCATATCTTCTAACACCAAAATTTGACCGTCACAGTTTGCAGAGGCACCGATTCCGATGGTTGGAATGTCCACCGCTGCAGTGATTTTATCGGCCAGAGGTTCGACCACGCCTTCGACGACAACTGCAAATGCGCCAGCTTCACAGACAGCAACAGCATCTGCGATATGCGCGGGCCATGTGTCTTCGTCGCGGCCTTGGGTTTTAAAGCCGCCCATTACATGGCTGGATTGTGGGGTCAGACCGATGTGCGCCATCACGGGAATGCCGCGTTCTACCAAGAATTTGATCGTCTCAGCCATGCGTGCGCCACCCTCAAGTTTCACCGCTTGGCACTGGGTTTCTTTCATGATTTTGGCGGCATTGCGAAAGGCCATATTTGGACTTTCCTCGTAAGAGCCAAAAGGCATGTCGACCACGATCAGTGCTTTTTTCGTGCCTCGCACAACGGCTTTTCCGTGCATGATCATGAGATCAAGAGGAACGCCAACGGTGCTTTCCATACCGTGCATCACCATGCCCAAGCTGTCACCCACAAGAATGAAATCTGCATATTTATCAACGATAGCAGCGGTATGCGCGTGGTATGATGTCAGTGACACAATAGGTTCACCACCTTTGCGGTTGGCAATTTGTGGCACTGTGTTGCGACGAATGACTTCGGTTTGGGTGGACATAGGATGTCTCCTGTTTTGTGGCGATTGCCACAGTTAGCTTGGGTCGCTGACCCGTTGATCAATGAGCAGCACATCGCCAAAGGATGCGGCGAGCAAGATAACAACAGGGCTGTCGATCTTGCCAACTGGCACCTCTAGGGTGAAGGCATCGCGCACGTCGACGCTTTGCACTGTGGCACGTGGTTCGCGAGCGATAAAGGCGTGAATATCACGTTCAAGTTCTGCGGCTTCGCGCCCGTCTGAGGCCTCATAATCACCGTAAGCCAGTGCTTTGTTCAAAATAAGCGCGGCTTGGCGATCATCGGCAGTCAGGCGCACATTGCGTGATGACAGGGCCAAACCATCGACATCGCGCACGGTTGGCACGCCGATGGCATCGACTGGAATATCCAAATCACGCACCATTGTTTGGATTACCAAAAGCTGTTGGTAATCTTTTTCGCCGAAAAATGCTTTGTCTGGCTGAACAATGTTAAACAGCTTGCTGACAACCGTGCACACGCCTTTGTAATGGTTGGGGCGCAGGGCTCCCATAAGTATGTTTGCAAGCTGTTCTGTTTCGACTGTGGTTTGTTTATTTGCGTGGTACATTTCAGTGACCGAAGGCACAAACACCGCATCAACGCCCGCTGCTTCGAGCAAGGCAAAATCGCGCGCTTCATCGCGGGGGTAAGCATCAAGATCGGCGGCATCGCCAAACTGTGTTGGATTGACAAAAATTGTGGCCACCACGCGCGATGTCGCGGCTTTTGCAACGCTCACCAAGCTCATGTGGCCGTTGTGTAAATATCCCATTGTGGGCACCAGACCGACAGTTTCGCCTTTGGCACGAAAGTCTTTGACGGCATCACGCACGTCGGCTTTGGTTCGGCAAATCCGCATCGCATATTCCCTTCGCGACATAGTCTGGCGCGAACTCTAGCGTTCTTGCGGCATCGCGGCAAGTTTTGCGCGCAAGACTGGATTTGTTTTAAGATGTCCCGTCTTATTATAGTGGCCGCAGTCAGAGCGATGACGGCATGGCGATCATTGTTTTCGACCCCATCGTGGTTGAAGAGCCTGAAATTGGCTTGAGTGAATATAGCGGATTTGTTGAAAAACCTGGGTTTTATCTTGAAGGGATTTGATCCCAAGACATCTGAGTAGATTAGGCGGTCAATTGGTCCCAACATTCAAGGCATTTCGCAGCATACATCAATGACGGTCCTCCACCCATTTGCACCACCATGCCTAGCATGTCGGCAAGCTCTTCGCGGGTGGCCCCTGTTTTGCTCAGCGCGTCGACATGAAAGCCGATACAAGGATCACAGCGATCTGCGATTGCGATGCCAAGCGCTACAAATTCTTTGGTTTTTAAATCCAACACACCGCCTTTTTGAGCTGCTTTTGAAAGCGCTCCAAAGCCCTGTGCCATCTCTTTGTTGGCAGTGTTCAATGTACGCAAAGCGCTGCGCATCTCATCGTTTTGTGTTTTCCAATGCATGGTGAAACCTTTTGGGGAAATGACTGTAATTTAACATCCCATATGGTCAAGCGGCTGGCTTTGATGCGCATCAACATAGAGTGGATTGTGTTCTATCAGAGTTTCGAGTGCATGCATTTGCGCAAAGAAAAAGGCCCGCGTGGGGCGGGCCTTGTCCAGTGTGTTGGTCTTTGTGACCTAAGCGTGATCCAAGCAATGCTTATTGTGGAATTTCGCCTGTCAGACCTTCAACGTAGAAGCTCATACCGGCAAGCGCGCCGTCGTCAGCCACTTCGCCTTCGGCCAACCAAGGTGTGCCGTCTTGTTTGTTCAGCGGTCCTGTGAACGGGTGGTATGTACCAGCAACGATGGCATCTTTCATCGCCAATGCTTCGGCTTTCACGTCAGCAGGAACTGCGTCTGTGATCTCGCCAATGCCAACCATGCCTGATGCAATGCCGCCCCATGTGTTCGTGGAAGACCATGTGCCGTCCATGACAGCTTGGGTGCGCTCAATGTAGTATGGCGCCCAGTCGTCGATGATGGATGACACGCGTGGGTTTGGTGCAAAGTCATACATATCAGATGCTTGGCCGAAACCAATTGCTCCAGCTTCTTTTGCGGCGGCAAGCGGCGCTGTAGAATCTGTGTGCTGCAAAATCACGTCAGCGCCTTGCTCAAGCAAAGCTTTGGCTGCGTCGGCTTCTTTGGCTGGGTTCATCCACTCGTAGATCCAGATGACTTTGAATTCGACATCAGGGTTTACTTTTTTCGCGTGGATGTAGGCTGAGTTGATGCCGCGCACAACTTCTGGAATAGGCACAGACCCGATGTAACCCACGATGTTGGATTTGGTCATGCGACCCGCGATTGTGCCTTGGATGGCGCGTCCTTCGTAAAAGCGTGCAGAGTAAACAGATACGTTGTCAGCTTGTTTATAGCCTGTTGCATGCTCAAATTTCACATCTGGGAATTTGGCTGCCACGTTGATGGTTGGGTCCATAAAGCCAAAGGATGTGGCGAAAATGATGTCTGTGCCAGTGAGCGCCATTTGCGTCATGATACGTTCGGCGTCTGGACCTTCTGGTACGTTTTCAACGAAAACAGTTTCGACTTTATCGCCAAAATGTTTTTCAAGCTCTTGGCGTCCATGGTCATGACCTTGGGTCCAACCGCCATCATTGATTGGGCCAACGTAGACGAAACCAACTTTGGTTTTGTCGTCCGCAAATGCCGCACCAGCAAGACCAACAGCCAAAGCTGTCGTTGCGAGAATTTTTTTGAACATGTGTTCACTCCCAGAGTTTTGAGGCTGTCACGCCCCTTTTAAATGCGAACCTTACGGTCCATTTGCCCAAGCTCATATGAGCCTGTTTCGTTTCAAGCTCTAGTGAGCCTGAAAAATCTTGCCCAACATCGCAGGCCCATTTGAGGCCCCTTTGCTGCGGGCAGAAATCACAACCAACACAACAATCGTTGCTACAAAAGGCGCGGATGATAGCATCAGCAAGTCTAGACTTGATGCGTAATTGGTCGCAATCCCGATCAACAACAGCACTAGACCGACTCCGATAAATTGCGCAAACGTCTTAAGCGTTGGCTTAACATCAAGCGTTTTTTTCCACGACCCTACCGCTACGGCAATCACAAAATATATCACGCCTGCCAACATCACCAGATACGGCAGTACAAACAGCAATGGAATGTTCGCGGCTTGCAAGTTCAATTGCAATGCTGTCAGCCCCCCAAACAGGTAAGCCCCAAAAACAACGCGTTCAGGTTTCCATGATGCAAAGACAACAATGGCCAGCGCGATCCAACCAATGCCACCCGTGATGCCATCGGTCCATTGCGGCACGCGGATCAGGGAAATATAGGCTCCGCCCAATCCAGCCATAGCGCCGCCAAACCCGATTGCCATCACCCGCACCAGCCGAACTTTATAGCCCAAAGCATGCGCCGCATCGTGGTTTTCACCCACTGCGCGCAAAATCAAACCGCCACGTGTGTATTTTAAAAAGACACCCACCAAGACCGCTAATATCAACGATAGATATACAATTGGATCATGCTGAAACATCACGGGGCCGAAAAACGGAATGCTTTCAAACACTGGAATGTGCAATTTCCCCATCAAGGGCGGGCTTTCGCCCACATAGGGCTGCCCGATCAAAGATGCCAAACCAACCCCAACCAGGGTCAAAGCCAAGCCGCTTGGCACCTGAGTGGCGTATAAGAACTGGGTCAAAATCGCGAACAGCATCGATAGCAAGGCACCGCCAGCTGCAGCTCCCAAAAAGCCAGCAGCAGCCGAGCCGCTTTCAATCGCAATCGCAAAACCGCAGATCGCGCCGATGATCATCATACCCTCAACGCCAAGGTTCAGCACGCCTGCGCGCTCGGTGACCATTTCGCCTAAAGCCGCCAATAGAATAGGGGTTGAGGCAACCATTAAGCTTGCAAAAAATGCGACGAGTGAGATCGATCCTAGGTCCATCACACGGCCTCCTTTTTACGCCAAACGATTTTGTAATTCACCAAGATATCCATCGCCAAAAGCGTCATTAGCAGCATGCCTTGGAACACTTGGATCGAGGCCGAGGGAAGCGATAGCATGAATTGTGCCAATTCGCCGCCGATAAATGTCAGCGCCAGCAAAAGCCCCGCCAACATAATACCAATTGGGTTCAAGCGGCCCAAAAAGGCGACGATGATCGCGGTAAACCCATAGCCTGTGTTGAAGGATGTGGTGATCTGTCCCGCAGGCCCGGTGACTTCAAAAAGCCCCGCCAGCCCTGCCAAAGCGCCAGATGTTCCGAGGCAGAAAATAATCAAACGTTTGGAATTGACCCCTGCAAACCCAGCGGCGCGGGGGCTTTCGCCAGTCACCCGAATTTGAAACCCAAGCATGTGTTTGCTCAGCAAAACATATGCCGCAACCACAGCGGCAAAGGCTGCCATAACACCCCAATGCGCGCCAGTGCCCGCGATCAATTCAGGGTTCGCACTTGAGGCATATTGCGCCAAGTTGCGCGATCCGGGAAAGCCGTTGCCTTCGGGGTTGCGCAACGCACCCAACGAGACGGCGATCATGATCTGCTCAGCAAAATACACCAACATTAGCGATACCAATATTTCGGGCGCATTGAATTTGGTTTTGCACAGGGCCGGAATGAGTCCCCATAAGAAACCGCCCAAAGCCCCACCGATCACCATCAATGGAAAGATAAACCACGCCTCCATCGGGTAAAAAGCAAGGCCGATAGCTGCGCCGCAAATCGCCCCCATAATATACTGCCCTTCGGCGCCAATGTTCCAAATGCCAGCTTTGAACCCAAGGCTCAGTCCGATGGCAATTAAAATCAGCGGGGCGGCTTTTACCAAAAGTTGCGGGCGTGAATAGGCTGCGAAATCAGGGCTGAACAAAGGGTCCCAAAAAATGGTGCGAATGGCGACAAAGGGATCTTTGCCCATCGCCGCAAACAAAAGTCCGCCCAAAATCATCGTCACGATCACAGCCAAAACCGGTGTGGCGACCATCCATGTTTTGGAAGGTT
Organism: Pacificibacter marinus; assembly: GCF_900109555.1. Lineage (GTDB taxonomy): Bacteria > Pseudomonadota > Alphaproteobacteria > Rhodobacterales > Rhodobacteraceae > Celeribacter > Celeribacter marinus_C. Next base: position 100,061 of record NZ_FNZV01000003.1, read on the forward strand.
GCGGGCGTTTGATCAACGAAATCATGCTGACACCTCGTGGCCTGCGATTTGCGTATCGCTGGAGGTTTCCGCGCCGCCCATCATCAGGCCAATTTCATCGACTGTTAGCCCTTTGGCGACACGGGGTACACTGAGTTTACCTTCGTTGAGGGCTGCGAAATGATCGGAAATTTCCATGAGCTCATCCAAGTCTTGCGAGATACAAATGACCGCAGCGCCGCCAGCGGCCAAATCGAGCAGCGCTTGGCGAATGCTGGCCGCAGCAGACGCATCAACGCCCCAAGTCGGTTGATTCACCACCAACACTTTGGGGTCTTGCATCACCTCGCGGCCAATAACGAATTTTTGCAGATTGCCGCCGGACAAAGATCGTGCAGCGGCATTTGCACTTGGGGTGCGCACGTCAAAGGTTTTGATGATTTCTTGCGCAAACTTTTCGGTCTTGGACCAGTTTATAAAATTATTCTTGCTCAGTTTTTTGCGAATTGTCGCGGTGAGCGCTGTATTTTCAATCAAGCTCATGTTGGGCGCAGCCGCGTGGCCGAGCCGCTCTTCTGGTGCAGACAAAAGCCCCAATGCCCGTCGTGCGTTTGGCCCTAGAGTGCTGATATCTTGGCCTTCAAATACGACACTACCACTTTGGGCTTTGGCTTCGCCTGAGAGCACGGACAGCAATTCATCCTGCCCATTGCCCGCCACGCCGCCGATGCCCAAAATTTCGCCTGATTTCACTGACAGTGATAGGTTTTTTAATCGCGTTCCGAAAGGGCTTTGCGGGGCAAATTCAATGCCTTGCACCGACAAAAGTTCTGCACCGCTTTCCTTGGCCTCACGTGTCGGAATGTGCAGTGTTTCCCCCACCATCAACTCGGCCATATCGCGCGCTGTTGTGGTTTTTGGGTCGCATGTGCCAACAACTTTGCCCATCCGTAGGATCGTTGCGTCATCACACAGGCTGCGAATTTCTTCGAGTTTGTGCGAGATATAAAGAATAGACGTGCCTTCAGATTGCAGTTTGCGCAGGGTCGTGAAAAGGATTTCGACCTCTTGCGGGGTCAGCACCGACGTCGGTTCGTCCATGATCAACAGCTTGGGGTCTTGTAGAAGGCAGCGAATGATCTCGACTCTCTGGCGTTCCCCCGCAGACAAGTCACCCACGGTGCGGTGCGGATCAAGCGGCAGGCCATAGGTGTGAGACACCTCACGGATTGACCGCGCCAAGTCATTCATTTTTGGTGGATTTTCCATCCCAAGCGCGACATTTTCGGCCACGTTGAGTGCTTCAAATAGGGAAAAATGCTGAAACACCATAGCAACACCTGAGGCACGTGCAGCTTGAGGTGAGTTTGGCGCATAGGGCGCACCGTGAAGTGTCATGGTGCCACTGTCCGGCTTGGTCAGCCCATAGATCATTTTCACAAGTGTGGATTTCCCAGCACCGTTTTCGCCAAGCAGTGCGTGGACCTCGCCTTTTGCAATTGAAAACCCGACGTGATCATTGGCGATCACACCGAGATAGGCCTTGGTGAGTCCTTGAAGTTTTAGCAGTTCTGTCAATTTAGGCGCCCCCCGCGTGCGATTTCAAAGACTCAGCTTGGATTTCACCACAGATTAGGCGGGCAACAACGCCAACCGCAATGGCTTGGGGGTGTTTTCCAAGCTCAGGTTGCCCAATTGGACAGCATATGCGGCTTATTTGAGCCGGTGTGTGTCCGAGTGCCCCAAGTCGCGATCGAAACCGTGCCCATTTTGTGTCGGAGCCAATGAGACCTGCAAAGGCAAACTCATGCGACAGAATTTGATGACACAGCTCTAAATCAAGCGCATGGGAATAGGTCAGCACCAAATGCTCTGCATCTTGGGGGGCATGGGCGACTAAATCGGCGGGATTGGCAGCGATCAGTTGTGTTGTGCCTGCTGGTAAAAGTGTTGGAAAACGATCCTGTTTGGTATCAATCCATGTCAGTGAAAACTGAGGCAAAGGCGCAAGCACGTTTGCGATGGCGCGGCCCACGTGACCTGCGCCCCATAGCCATATTGGGCGCACTGGTGGGCTGACTGGTTCTATCATCCAGTCGCCCAAAAGACGCGGCGCGGCCAAACCTTCACGGCGTATGCCTTTGAGCGCTTTTTGTACGGCCAAGGGCATGACACTTGGTCCCCGCGCATAGGCATCTTGTGGGATGTTTTCCACAGTTTCAAAGATTTCGGTCAAAAGCGTGACGGATCCACCGCAACATTGTCCCATGCTTGGACCAAGGGGGATACGTTGCAGGCGCGGAGCGTGAAAGGCGGCTTTCATTGCTTCAAATTCAAGTGTTCCGCCGCCAATCGTCCCCGATTGTTCCAGACCATTTGGGCCGTGCCACACGAGCATTGATGCGCCGACCTCGCGAGGGGTTGAGCCTTTGACATCGGCCACAACGATTCGTGCGACGCGACCATGGGCTGCGATAGCCAACTCTAAGGCGTTGCGATCAAAGCTCATGCGCGTGCACGCCCGATTGCGCGCAATAATTCTTCTGGTGTGGCGGGGGCGTTAAGCGCTGGATAGTTGGGGCCACAGGCACTTGCCGCATCTGATAGAGCCAACAATGCAGAAATGCCAAGATTAAAGGGCGGCTCGCCCACGGCCTTGGATCGATAGATGCTTTTCTCAGGGTTGGGCGCATCCCACAGTTTGACGTTAAACACATCAGGTGCATCGCTGGCGGTTGGGATTTTGTAGGTCGAGGGCGCATGCGTGCGCAAACGGCCTTTTGCATCCCACACCAATTCTTCGGTGGTAAGCCAGCCGACGCCTTGCACATATCCGCCTTCAATTTGACCGATGTCCAAGCTTGGGTTCAATGAGGCGCCTGCATCATGCAAAATATCGCTGCGCAAAATGCGGTTTTCCCCTGTGAGTGTGTCGAGCACAACTTCGGTCAGCGCGATGCCGTAGGCAAAGTAGTAAAACGGGCGACCCTGCCCTTTGATGCGGTCCCATTTGACTTTAGGGGTTTTATAGAACCCAGTAGAGGACAGGCTGATCCGGTTTTCATAGGCAAGTTTCACGGCCTCTGGAAAAGACAGGCTGTGCGTGCCCACTGTGACCATATTATCTTGGAACGAAACAGTGTCTGCGCCAAAGTAGTCTTGTAAGAACAAAGACATGCGGTCGCGGATTGTGCTGCAAGCAGCTTTGACCGCCATGCCATTCAAATCCGCGCCAGAAGACGCAGCCGTGGCCGATGTGTTGGGCACTTTGGCGGTGTCTGTTGCTGTGATTTTGATGGCGTTCATGCTGACACCAAATTCGCTGGCGGCGACTTGGGCGACCTTTTGGAACAACCCTTGGCCCATTTCGGTGCCGCCATGATTAAGCTGAATAGAGCCATCTTGATAGACATGCACCAAAGCGCCAGCTTGGTTCAAATGGGTGAGCGTGAATGAGATACCGAACTTGACAGTGGATAGGCCAATACCCTTTTTGAGGATCGGGTTCTTGGCATTCCAATCGGCAATTTGGACGCGGCGCGCAGTGTAATCGGCATCTGCCAAGTGTCTATCAGTCATGGCATGCAAAATGGCGTCCGTGACGGGCATGCCATAGGGCGTGGTTTGGCCGGTTTTGGGTTCAGTTCCCATATCGGCATAATAGTTCGTGCGCCGCACATCGGCTGGATCAAGTTTTAGAGTGGCCGCGATATGGTCGATGACGCGTTCAATTCCAAGGATACCTTGCGGTCCGCCAAAACCGCGATAGGCGGTGGCGCTTTGTGTGTTGGTGCGTAGGCGGTGACTTTCGATGCGTGCGTGTTCCAGATGATAGGCATTATCGGCATGCAGCATCGCACGATCCGCCACGGGAATGCTCAGGTCGATGGACCAGCCGCAGCGCGTCATTTGAATAAAATCAACACCTGCGATTTTACCCGTGTCGTCAAACCCTACGGTATAAGAAATGCGAAAATCGTGGCGCTTGCCTGTGACCATCATATCGTCATCGCGATCATAGCGCATTTTACAGGGCTGACCTGTATCGCGCGCGGCGATAGCGCAGGCGATGGCAAGCCAGTTGCCTTGGCTTTCTTTCCCGCCAAACCCGCCGCCCATCCGTCGCGTTTCAACGCGCACAGCATGCATAGGAAGGTGCAGGGCGTGGGCGACTTTGTGTTGAATTTCGGTTGGATGCTGGGTCGAAGAGTTCACCAACATATCACCGCCCTCAAGCGGGGTGACAAGGGCGGCTTGGCCTTCGAGATAAAAGTGCTCTTGGCCGCCCATATCAATCTGACCGTGGATCACATGCGGCGCAGATTCAATCACCGCTGCCGGGTCGCCTTTGGTGTAGATGCGCGGGCCGTCTTCAAAGCGTGCGTTAGCGGCTAGCGCGTCTTCGTAGCTTAGAATGGCTGGTTTTTCAGCATAGGTGATCTGGCCCAAACGCGCCGCTTTGCGCGCGGCCAAGTGCGATGTGGCCACAACCAAAAACACAGGTTGTCCCAGAAAATGCACTGTGCCCGTGCAAAGCAAAGGCTCGTCGGGAACAGGCGCAGGAGAACAGTCAGGCACATGATCAAAATCATCGGCACAGTAGACCGCAACAACTCCATCAGCATTGCGCACGTCATCCAAATTCATCGATGTGATGTCTGCGTGCGCGACTTGGCTTAGGCCAAAGGCAAGATGTAGCGTGCCGTTTGGCGTGGGGATATCGTCGATGTAGCGCGCGGCCCCTGTCACATGCAGTTCAGCGGAATCGTGGGTGAGAGATGTGCCGACGCTCATGAGGATTCTCCCCGAACATCAAGCACTGATACAGTGTGGCCTTTGCTGTCAGCAAAAACACGTTTGAGCATGTTTTTGGCTGTTGTTTGACGATATTCGGCTGAGGCGCGCATGTCCGTCATAGGTTCATAATCTTGATCAAATGCGGGCAGGGCGGCATCAATCGTCACCTCTGTCCAAGGTTGGCCTATCAGGACTTGTTCCACATGTGTGGCGCGTTTTGGGGTGCCGGCCATGCCACCAAAAGCGATGCATGCGGCGCTGACTTTAGCGTCTGTCACCGTGATATTGAATGCACCACAAACGGCGGAAATATCTTGGTCAAACCGTTTGGACAGTTTGTAGACCCTTAGGTCATTCAAGCCCGCTTTTGGCACTGTGATCTGCGTGACAAATTCTGATGGCGTGCGGTCTTGTTTGCCGTATTCCACAAAAAAATCTTCAAGCAAAACTGTGCGGCTGTCTTCGCCTTTGCGCAAGGTGATGGTCGCGCCCAGTGCGATCAGCGGAGGCGGGCTGTCGCCAATCGGGGACCCGTTGGCGATGTTGCCGCCCAGTGTCGCAGCCGAACGTACTTGCTTGGATGAAAACCGTCGAAACATTTCGGCCAAAGACGGACAGGATTGCGCAAACAGAGGGCCTAGATCCGCGATAGGGGTCATCGCGCCGATCACGAAACTGTCTGCTGTCTCAGTGATGCCTTTTAGGTCGCGGACGCCATTCAAGAAAATCACATCTTCCAGCGAGCGCAACTGTTTGGTCACCCAAAGCCCCACATCTGTTGCCCCTGCAATCAACGTCGCGTTGGGGCGCAATGCGTAGAGCGCGGCCAGTTCATTGATGGTCTCAGGGCGCTCTATCAGCGCTGGCTCATCCATTGGTTCAAAGGGGACTTTGGCGACAGGGGATTCGCTGGCCGCTTTTTGGGCCGCACGCAAAATAGGGGCGTACCCCGTGCAACGGCACAGGTTGCCTGCAAGCGCGTCTTCGATGTTTGTATCGCCTGCTGCATGTGCTGTCGCAAGAGACATCACTATGCCCGGTGTGCAAAATCCACATTGCGATCCATGTTCTGTGATCATGGCGTTTTGGACAGGGTGTAGGGCGCCTTTGGGGGCGAGACCTTCGACCGTTGTGATGGATTTTCCGTGAATTTGCGGCATGAGCAAGATGCAAGCATTCAAAGCGCGCGGGCCTTGTTCGTCTTCGATCATCACGGTGCACGCGCCGCAATCGCCTTCGTTACAGCCCTCTTTTGTGCCAGTGAGGCGCTGTGTTTCGCGTAGGTAATCTAGCAATGTGCTGGTGGCGTTTTGCTCTGTTTTTACGAGCGCGCCATTCAAACGGAACGTGATCTCCATGTCTTTGACCTGCCGCTTTCTTTTGTCACGAAACACATCCGATGCGGCGGAAAATGCGTTTCTTTTTAGTAGAAAACGTGTCTGAGCGCCAATTAGCAAGGCATTATCTTTAAAAAAGTGCTTATAGATTGTTCTTTTGGTCAAAAAATGAGCGTAAAAATCACTGGAGCCTTGAGTGCTTTTGCTCTTGGCCCCGCCCATCCGCTTCATGTAGCTTAACCAAATGAGCACACCCACATTCATACATCTGCGCACCCATACCGAATATTCGCTTTTAGAAGGCGCGCTTCGGCTGAAAAAACTCAGTGGCATGGTGGCAGACATGAACATGCCTGCTGTTGCCGTGACCGACACCAATAACCTGTTCTGTGCATTGGAATTTTCCGAATATGCGTCAGGCGCTGGCGTGCAGCCTATCGTGGGGTGCCAGGTCGATGTGACCTTTGACGCGCCGGCACCGGGCGAACAATTGCGACCGCCTGCGCCTGTTGTTTTGCTGGCGAAAACCGAACGCGGGTATGAGCATTTGATGAAGCTCAATTCCTGTCTGTACATCGACAACGGTGGGCAATTACCGCAGGTCAGCCTTGATGAGTTGCAGCAATATTCCGAAGGGTTGATTTGTTTGACAGGCGGCGCGGGTGGGCCGTTGGGGCAACTGATCCAAGCCAGTCAAACGCCTAAAGCTCAAGCTTTGGTCGATCGTTTAAAAACGATTTATGGCGACTGTTTGTATATGGAATTGCAACGCCATCCCGGTGAAAATGGCCAATACACCATTGGTGAAATGGCGACAGAGCGTTGGTTCATTGAAACGGCCTATGCGATGGATATCCCGCTGGTTGCAACCAATGATGTCTATTTCCCGAAAACTGACATGTATGAGGCCCATGACGCGTTGATTTGTATCGGCGCTGGGGCCTATGTGGACCAATCTGGCCCGCGTCGCCGTTTGACCCCACAGCATTACTTCAAAAGCCCTGCGGAAATGGCGGCCTTGTTTGCTGATTTGCCAGAAGCGATTGAGAACACAGTTGAAATCGCTAAGCGCTGCGCGTTTAAAACTTACAAACGCGACCCGATTTTGCCCAAATTTGCCGATGACGAGGTCGCCGAGCTGCGACGCCAAGCCGAGCAAGGTCTGCGTGACCGTTTAGCCATTATTCCGCACGCGGTTGAGGTCAGTGAATATGAAGCCCGTCTGGATTTTGAGCTTAAAATCATCGAAGGTATGGGGTTTCCGGGCTACTTTTTGATTGTTGCTGACTTTATCAAATGGGCCAAAGATCAGGGCATTCCTGTTGGGCCGGGTCGTGGATCTGGTGCGGGGTCACTGGTGGCCTATGCGCTGTTGGTCACAGACCTTGATCCATTGCGATACTCTTTGCTGTTCGAGCGGTTTTTGAACCCTGAACGTGTGTCCATGCCCGATTTCGACATCGACTTTTGTATGGATCGCCGCGAAGAAGTGATCCGCTATGTGCAAGATAAATATGGTCGTGACAAAGTGGGGCAAATCATCACGTTCGGTGCGCTTTTGTCGAAAGCGGCCGTGCGCGATATTGGGCGTGTGCTGCAAATGCCATATGGGCAAGTCGACCGTTTGTCGAAATTGATCCCTGTTGAGGGCGTCAAACCTGTGTCTATCGAACAGGCGCTGTTAGACGAGCCGCGTTTGCGCGAAGAGGCGAAAAACGAAGAGGTCGTGGACCGGCTGCTCACATACGGCCAACAGGTCGAAGGCCTGCTGCGCAACGCATCCACCCACGCGGCGGGTGTTGTGATTGGCGATCGGCCTATTGATATGTTGGTGCCGCTGTATCAAGATCCGCGTTCTGACATGCCAGCCACCCAGTTCAACATGAAATGGGTCGAGCAAGCCGGACTGGTGAAATTTGACTTTTTGGGCCTGAAAACCCTGACAGTCATTCAATCCGCGATGAATTTGATTTTCAAATCGGGGCGCCCGCTGCATGTCGATGCCGCTGGCAACACATTGTACGAACCTGCCGCTGGCGGTGAAAACCAGATTAACTTGATCCCGCTCGATGATGAGAAAACCTATAAGCTCTATGCTGCGGCGAAAACCGTTGCTGTGTTTCAGGTTGAGAGCTCGGGCATGATGTCAGCGCTGCGCCAGATGAAACCGACCTGTATCGAAGATATCGTGGCGCTTGTTGCGCTATATCGTCCTGGTCCGATGGAAAATATCCCGACCTATTGTGAGGTGAAAAACGGTACCAAAGAACTTGAATCTGTGCATCCGTCTATTGATCACATATTGGCCGAAACCCAAGGGATCATCGTTTACCAAGAACAGGTGATGCAGATCGCGCAGGTCATGGCGGGTTATTCGCTTGGCGGGGCTGATTTGCTACGACGTGCGATGGGTAAAAAGATCAAAGAGGCGATGGACGCCGAGCGCCCGAAATTCGAAGAGGGCGCCGCCAAAAATGGCGTCCCTGCGAAAAAGGCCTCTGAGGTTTTCGATCTCTTGGAAAAATTCGCCAACTACGGATTTAACAAATCTCACGCGGCCGCCTATGCGGTTGTATCCTACCAAACGGGGTGGCTCAAAGCGAACCATCCGATTGAATTCATGGCCGGTGTGATGAACTGCGATATCCATCTTACGGACAAGCTGTCGATCTTTGCCGAAGAGGTCAAACGCGGCTTGGATGTCGAGATCATTCCACCCTGCATCAATCGCTCGCTTGCGACGTTTGATGTGGTCGATCAAAAGCTGGTCTACGCGCTGGGCGCTTTGAAAAACGTTGGCGGCGATGCTATGCAATTGATCGTCAATGCGCGCATTGAAGGCGGCAAAGACTTTGTCACCTTGTTTGATTTTGCCCGCCGCGTTGACATCAAACGTGTTGGCAAGCGCCCGTTGGAAATGTTGGCGCGCGCAGGTGCTTTTGATCAACTCGACAGCAATCGTCGCCGCGTGTTCGACAGTTTGGACAGCTTGGTGCAGTATTCCGCTGCGATCCATGAACAAAAGGCGTCTAACCAAGTGTCTTTGTTTGGTGAGGCTGGCGATGATTTGCCCGAGCCGCGCCTGTCCCCCGCGAGTGATTGGGTGTCGTCCGAGCGCCTGATGGAAGAACAAAAAGCCATCGGATTTTTCCTATCGGGGCACCCGCTGGATGACTACGCCGCAGCCTTGAAGCGTAAAAAAGTTCAAACCATTGCCGAGGCCGAAAGACTTGCACAACAACACGGGTCCGCGACGGTGCAGGTCGGCGTGATGGTGTCGGGCTTTCGCGAGATGAAATCATCCAAAGGGAATCGTTATTTTCGGATGAATATTTCTGACAGCACGGGGCAGATTTCGGGTATTGCCATGTTTGCGCGCAAGGTCGAAGACCTGATGGCCGCACGTGCCGTGTTTGAGCAAACTGACAAAGTTGTGGCCACTTTAGAAGCCAAATTCAACGACGGTCAGTTTGATCCGACGATTCGATCTGTCGCGGTGATGGAAACCGTTGTGGCTGATGCCGGTGCCGCTGGGCTCAAGATTTTTTGTGACGAAGTCTCTGCTGTCGGCACCGTGAATGATCTGTTGATCCGCGTGACGGCCGAGGCCAAAACCCGCCCCAAAGGCATGATCAGTTTTTGTCTGATGGCGCCTGATCTACCGGGTGAAGTTGATATCGAAATCGAGCAACCATTCCATATCACCCCCGAGATCAAAGGCGCGATCAAGTCGCTGGATGGGGTGGTAATGGTGGAGGATTATTGATGCGGGCCATAGGTTTTATAGCGGCACTCGCGGTTTTGCCTGCATGTCAAATGGGCTTGCCCGTCACGCAAAACATGGCATCAGCGCCACGTCCCGACACGGATGGAGCCACACAAACCTCAACTGCACAAGCGCATTTGTCCGATGCTTTTGAACAAGCCGCATTGGGTGTCGCCGATCAGCCTAAGCCTCAGAAAAAAAGTCTGTTTGGATTTTTAAAACCTGCGAAACAGTCGCAACCATCTGTTTTGGCTGGCACGGAAATTGAAGTCGTGGATGGCGCGCAAACGGGGGCAGATGACGCGACTGCGCTCAACGGTATCGTGGCCATAAATCTTCCGGTTGAGACCGCTGAAACTTCTGGAAACACCGCCGTTATAGACGCCGCCACACCGACGAAACCTGGTCTTGGCGGTGTGTTTGGGTTTTTGAAACGCAAACCAACGGGCGCGCCCCAAGTCGTTGCGCTCAAAGCGCCTAACCCCTTGAATGTACCTATATCGGATACGCAAGCGGTTGTGCCGGAAGGATCTGAAATTCCAGTGGTGCCAAAGGCCGTGACCCCAAAACGGTCGCTCTTGGGGTTATTCAAATCCAACGGTCAGACCCGTGCGCGTCACATACCGTTGTCGACCGTTGCACGCGGCGAAGTTTTGCCGTTTGGCACGGTGGGGATCACCTGTGAAGCTCGTAAAAAAGACATGGGCAAAGCGGTCGCTCAGTTCCCGCATAAAGGCAAAGCAACATGGCAGTTGTTTGACACTGACCCCACAAGTATCACGCCGCGCACGCAGTATATCACTGGGTTTTCAGATGGATGCGCGCGGCAAGTGACCGCTGCGTTGATCTTGTTTGGCGCGCCCAGCCTGCATGAGGTGCATCGCTATTCCACGGCACAAAACAAAGTGCTGTGGTCGAGCGCTGACAATTCATACGAGGCGATTAAATCCTCTGCTTGCGGTGTGCCGCACAAAACGCCATGCCCCGCAGGTAAGATTGAGTCATTGGAACAAAACCTTGCCTTTGTATCGATCTATAAACAGTTCGGCGATGCCAAAGGTTGGCTGGAGTTATTGCTGCACGATGGCAGTATGAAAACCCAAGAAATGCGGTGAACGCGCCGCATTTGATAGGTGCTTACCAGTGCGGAGGGCGCTGATCTGCCAGTGCGATTGTGCCGCCACCATCCGCCTCGCGCCCTGCTTCACGCTGCATCAGCATGGCAAGACGGCGTGTCGAGATATCGATCACTTTTTCTTGGCGGGCGACAACATCAGACAGGTCTTCAACCGTTTTGGTTAAATGTGCGATCTGTTCTTCCAGCGCCAACATACGTGTCTCGGATTGGGTCATGTGGCTTGCGTGCTCTGTCATCTGGGTGGTCCTTTGGCGATCTTATGTTTGAACAATGTGTAACTTAGGTGAAATCATCGGGGATTTCACCTGCAATCTGCGCCAATTGCTTGCTCTGATCCCCCCCTTGGGCTATGCCGCGCGCAAGTGCAACCACAAGTGCAGCGAGCAAAGCTGTGCCGTGAGACCTCAGGAGCTGCCCCAATGGCAAAGCCCAAAAAGACCCCGCGCCCCAAGGCCATCACGCCAAAGGGCTTTCAAGATTACTTTGGCGTTGAAGTGACCGAGCGCAAAACGATGCTCGATCAGATCGCTGAAGTCTATCATCTATACGGGTTTGAGGCGCTGGAAACCTCGGCTGTGGAAACGGTCGAAGCGCTGGGGAAATTCTTACCAGACGTGGACCGCCCCAATGAGGGTGTGTTTGCATGGCAAGAGGATGCGGACCTAGAAAAGCCCGGTGATTGGATGGCCTTGCGCTATGACATGACCGCCCCTTTGGCGCGGGTTGCGGCACAGTACCGCAATGATTTGCCATCACCATACCGTCGTTTTGCAATGGGCCCTGTGTGGCGTAATGAAAAACCTGGCCCAGGCCGGTTCCGTCAGTTCTACCAGTGTGACGCTGATACAGTTGGTGCGCCAAGTGTCGCCGCCGATGCCGAAATTTGCATGATGCTGTCTGACACATTGGAAGCCGTTGGCATTCCACGTGGCGACTATATTATTCGCGTCAACAACCGCAAAGTTTTGAACGGCGTGATGGAGGTTGCAGGCGTTTTGGACCCAAGCGATCCTACCAAGTTTGAAGACGAACGAGGCACTGTGTTGCGCGCCATTGATAAGCTCGACAAATTTGGCGATGCGGGGGTGCGGTTGCTTTTGGGCAAAGGCCGCATGGATGACAGTGGAGACTTTACCGATGGTGCCGGCCTGACCGATGCGCAGGCAGATATTGTCATGGGCTTTATGGATGCCAAACGTGAAACAGGCGCCGAAACAGTCGCGCGTCTCATGGAACTTGTCGGCGACTCACAGGTGGGTGCTGAGGGTGTGGCCGAGTTGGAAACCATAGCAGATTTGATGGCTCAAGGCGGCTATGGCCCTGACCGCATCGTGATCGACCCCAGCGTTGTACGTGGTTTGGGCTACTACACTGGTCCTGTGTACGAGGCCGAATTGACGTTCGAAGTCAAAGACGAAAAAGGCCGTCCACGTCAATTTGGGTCTGTCGCAGGCGGGGGACGTTATGACGATTTGGTCAAACGCTTTACTGGCCAAGAAGTCCCTGCCACGGGCGTGTCCATCGGTGTTGACCGTTTGCTGGCCGCTTTGCGCGCCAAAGGCCGTATGGGCGATCAGCCTGCGGGGCCTATTGTGGTCACCGTGATGGATAAAGCGCGGATCGGCGATTATATGGAAATGGTTTCGGAATTGCGCCAAGCTGGTATTCGCGCCGAGATGTATTTGGGCAATCCCAAGAACTTTGGCAACCAGTTGAAATACGCTGACAAACGTCAAAGCCCTGTTGCGATCATCCAAGGTGACGATGAACATGAACGCGGTGTTATTCAAATCAAAGACCTGATCTTGGGCGCAAAATTGGCGGAGAATGCCACGCTTGAAGAATGGAAAGAACGCCCCTCACAATATGAGGTGCCACGCGGTGATATCATCGCCAAAGTGCGCGAAATTATTGAGATGTATTCCTAATGCCCGTCACTTCTATTTCCAAATCCCGTGTGCAGGCCGAAGCTGCACGTCTGAAAGCGTACTTTGAAAGCCAAGGGGCGCTTGGCGTTGAAACGGATATTTTGTTGCCCGCCGAGGTGCTGTTGGACCTGTATGGTGAAGACATTCGTCACCGTGCCTATGTGACCAGCGATCCTGCGCGCGGCGAAATGATGCTGCGCCCTGATTTCACAGTGCCCGTGGTGCAAATGCATATGGACAGCGGTGCTGACCCAGCGCGCTACACCTATGCGGGCGAAGTATTTCGTAAGCAAGACGATATGCTGGACCGCGATCCTGAATACATTCAGGTGGGGTACGAGGTGTTTGATGGCAACAATCCTGCGGCAGCTGATGCCGAAGTTTTTGCTTTGTTTTCAAATGTTCTGGCGCCACTTGGGCTGCGTGCTGCCACAGGCGATATCGGTATTTTGATGGCTGCTGTGCGTGGTCTGAACACCACGCAAGCGCGTCGCAATGCCTTGCTGCGCCACATTTGGCGACCACGTCGTTTCCGGTCGCTGATGAACCGCTTTTCCGACAAAGGCACGGAAATTCGCGAAGAGAACTTTGCCCGTGTGCGTGCCAATATGGCTGCCCAAAACGCGCCCGCGATTGGGCTGCGGACGGAAACTGAAATTCTAGATCGTGTTATGGCACTGTCCACAGATGCGTCTGAGAAACCGATTTCCAGCGGTGAAATTGAGCTACTCAATGATATTTTGTCGCTCAAAGAAACCTTGCCAAATGTGCTGTCTGCCTTGCGCGATATTGCCGTTGATATGGAAGCGATCTTGCCCGCAGTGAACCAACTGCGCGCCCGTGTAGATGCGTTGGATGCACGCGGTGTGGATGTTGAAAACCTTGAGTTTGAAACATCATATGGCCGCACATCGATGGAATATTACGATGGGTTTGTCTTTGGGTTTTACGCAGAAGGCCGCGCAGATTTGCCGCCGGTTGCCACGGGCGGGCGCTATGATGCGCTTTGCTCTGTGTTGGGGCAGGGGCGGTCTATTCCGGCCGTCGGTGGTGTGATGCGCCCCGCGATGATTTTGGCTGTTCAGGAGGATGTGCTATGACGATCAAACTTGGCATTCCATCCAAAGGCCGCTTGATGGACAAAACCTTTGACTGGTTCGCAGCGCGTGGAATCACGCTTAAGCAAACCGGTGCCGAACGTGAATATTCGGGTGTGGTTGAGGGCATGGAGGGCATCGAATTGGTGCTTTTATCTGCATCAGAAATTCCACGCGAATTGGCTGCTGGCCGCATCCATTTGGGTGTCACTGGCTCTGATTTGGTGCGCGATAAACTTGTCGGTTGGGACCGCAAACTTGGCGAACTGGCCCCGATGGGGTTTGGTCATGCCGACTTGATTATCGCCGTGCCAAAAGCATGGGTCGATGTTGACACGCTGGATGATTTGGATGCTGCGGCGGCTGCGTTTCGCGCGCGCCACGGGTTTCGCATGCGCATCGCAACCAAGTATCATCACCTTGTACATGAGTTTTTGAAAGCGCATGGCGTTGCTGATTATCAACTGGTGGATTCGCAAGGGGCCACAGAGGGCACTGTGAAAAACCTGACGGCTGAGGCCGTCGCCGATATCACATCAACGGGGGACACTTTGCGTGCGAACCACTTAAAGGTTTTGTCAGGTGAGCCTGTTCATAAATCGCAAGCCACGTTGTTCAAAAGCCGGACTGCGCCTTGGTTGGACGAAGATCGTCTGGTGATGTCAGAGTTGAAAAACAAATTGGAATTGGGTGACTAGCGCGCCCAATTCCAGCGTGACGGATTAAAACAGCCCAAGATCTGCTAGGGATTGGGCCAACTCTGGGGGCAGCTCTTCTTCGTTTTTACGCCCCTTTGGCATATCGGCAGGGGCGTCTTCGGGTTTAAGATAACGCCAGCCTTGAAACGCGCGCCGCGCCGCGTTTTGTGTGCGGATCAGAGGTTTCGCCAAAACAATGCGGCAGCGTTTGATGCCATCTTCGCCGATCACTTCCTCTAGTGCTTTGATTTCTTGACGCGCTTGAATGTCGCCTTTGATGACCCAGTACAAAGAGCCGCCGTTCAAAAGGGCCTCTTCTTGTTTTGGGCGCATACGGGTGACGTGACCTGAAGTCTGTCCCCCACGCATGGTAAGGCGTTGCTCCAAATCCTCATACGATTCGATGCCTACACATAATTTCACTATATGTATGCGTTTTGACATGACGTACCTCTAGGTGTTGTGTTAAGGGTAACTCGAAAAATCAACAAACCAGCCTTTGGATGTCTGTTTTTTGACTTGCCCCGTGTTGCTCTTAGCATTGTGGCGCGTTATTTCACAGACCTTCTAAACATGACTCGCACAAGATCGGACCGACCAATATGACGCGCTTTGCTGCCCCCATCGCTGAACAAATCTGGGATATGAAATACCGTCTGAAAGACGCAGACGGGACCGTCGTTGATCAAAGTGTTGAAGATAGCTGGCGTCGTGTTGCACGTGCTTTGGCCGCGGTTGAAAAAGACAGCGATGCTTGGGAAGCAAAATTCTACGATGCGCTTGAAGGGTTCAAATATCTGCCTGCAGGCCGTATTTTGGCGGGCGCTGGCACAGGCCGTGCTGTCACGTTGTTCAACTGTTTTGTCATGGGCACTGTACCTGATTCTATGGGCGGCATTTTCGACATGCTCAAAGAGGCCGCGCTCACAATGCAGCAAGGCGGCGGCATCGGATACGATTTTTCCACCATCCGCCCCAAAGGCGCGGGCGTGTCTGGCGTGGCGGCGGATGCCTCTGGCCCGTTGTCATTCATGGATGTGTGGGACGCGATGTGTCGCACCATTATGTCCGCAGGTTCACGCCGTGGTGCGATGATGGCGACCATGCGGTGTGACCACCCAGATGTGATGAACTTTATCGAAGCCAAACAAGATTCTGCACGTTTGCGCATGTTCAACCTGTCCGTATTGATCACAGACGATTTCATGGAAGCTGTCAAAGCGGGCGGGTCATGGGATCTCAAATTTGATGGAAAAATCTATCATACTGTGGATGCGCTCGATCTTTGGAATAAGATCATGAAGGGCACTTATGACTATGCCGAGCCTGGTGTGATTTTCATCGACCGGATCAACAAACTCAACAACTTGAACTACGTTGAGACCATTGCGGCGACCAACCCTTGTGGTGAACAACCGCTTCCACCCTATGGGGCATGTTTGCTTGGTTCGATCAACCTCGCGACGTTGGTCAAAGACCCGTTTGAAGCGGGTGCTGCGATGGATGAGGACGCTTTGTATGACCTTGTGGGCACCGCTGTGCGCATGATGGACAACGTTGTTGATGCGTCACGTTTCCCATTGGAAGCACAACGTCAAGAAGCCTTAGCCAAGCGCCGGATCGGTCTTGGTGTGACGGGTCTTGCGGATGCATTGTTGATGGTGGGTCAGCGCTATGGCTCTGTCGAAGCGGCTGCCACTTGTGAAAAATGGCTCAAAATGATCGCGCGTGCATCCTACATGGGCTCTGCTTTGTTGGCGAAAGAAAAGGGCGCATTCCCGCTCTTTGATAAAGACAAATACCTTGCCTCAGGGTCGTTGGTGGACATGGATCAAGACGTCAAAGACGCGATCGCAGAACACGGCATCCGCAACGCTTTGCTGACATCCATCGCGCCAACGGGCACGATTTCACTCTATGCTGGCAACGTCTCATCTGGCATCGAACCGGTGTTTGCATATGCGTACACGCGCAAAGTTTTGCAAAAAGATGGATCGCGTACCGAAGAAGAAGTCGTTGATTATGCTGTAAAAATGTACCGCGACAAGTTCGGCGCAGACGCAGAATTGCCCGAGCATTTCGTCAACGCACAAACGCTGGCCCCGCTTGATCACGTGCGCATGCAGGCGGCAGCCCAAAAATGGGTCGACAGCTCGATTTCCAAAACGATCAACTGCCCCGAAGACATTTCATTCGACGATTTCAAAGAGGTCTACATGGCCGCTTGGGATCAAGGCTGTAAAGGCTGTACAACATACCGCCCCAACGATGTGACGGGGTCTGTTTTGTCTGTATCCGAGACATCTGAGAAAACACCAGAAGCCGAAACTGGTGCGGAAGTTGTGTACTTGGCCGAGCCACTTGAGCGCCCTCAGCAGCTTGAAGGCAACACTTACAAACTCAAATGGCCAGACTCTGAGCACGCGATCTACGTTACCATCAACGACACCATTCATGGCGGTCATCGTCGCCCGTTCGAGATTTTCATCAACTCGAAAAACATGGAACACTTCGCGTGGACTGTGGCGCTGACCCGGATGATTTCCGCTGTGTTCCGTCGTGGCGGTAATGTGTCTTTCGTCGTTGAAGAACTCAAAGCGGTGTTTGACCCACGTGGCGGTGCTTGGATCCAAGGCAAATACATTCCATCAATTTTGGCCGCCATCGGTGGTGTTATCGAAACGCACCTTATTGAGACGGGCTTTATCGAAGGCGAAGGCATGGGGCTCAAATCTGACCCGCACGCTGAAGTCGTTGCTATGGACGCAAGTCAAGGCAAACCCAAAGGCAAAGCCTGCTCATCCTGCGGTCAATACACGCTGCGCATGGTTGAAGGGTGCATGACCTGTTCGTCATGCGGTCACTCTAAATGTGGCTGAGATGAATTTGGAGCCTTCAGCTGTCAGACCCATGAATAAATGTCCATTTTAGGGGTTATTTGTCCATTCTGACACAGATCAAATGACCATCGGGAACGTAAGTTTCCGGTGGTTTCTTTTTATTTCAATACCTTATGGCTTTTTTTGGTGTTGCCCTTCGTTCATGTGACCGCCGATGGCTGAGCCTGAGCGCAGCCATTGACGTACTGTGCTAAATGTTCTCATTACGTTCTCAAGGATCCGGATCCTCTTGTTGAAACATGGCAGGCACACGCTGCCAGATGCTGGCCGCCATACTATTGGCGTGCTGGCTCAGAGAGGACATCCAATGCCACGCATTCCATTCGCCGACGTCACGTTCCCAAATCAGGGGGCTTCCACACGATATGAAATCGAGAACCGACTGAAGCAGTTCATTGTCGATTACCGTAAAAATGCCTGCGCCTTGGGCAATGTGTATCCTGTGACCGAAAGGGATCGGGCGACTATCCAACGCCGTTCCGAGGCCTATATCGCTGCGACCAGCCGAGCGTCAGGAATGAGCCACCTTGATAAAAATGACCGAGCAGCCTTGGAGGTTTTCCGAGGTGGCGCAGAACTTGTTGCTGTTGAAACCGAACATCGCGCTGATGAGATCGCGAGCGCTTTACACACTGATATGCCATGGATGGCGCAGGCCACTGAAAAGCTCTGGCAAGGCATGCGCAGCTCGGTTCGGCGGGGTGATCCAGCCCCGCAGATTGCGCCATTGCTGTTGGTGGGGCCTCCGGGAATCGGCAACAGTCATTGGGCCAGATTGCTTGGCGATCTGATGCACGTCCCGACCACGGTGATTGAAGCCACGAATGAGCCTGCAAGTTTCTCGATCACGGGCAGTCAACGCGGCTGGGCGAGTTGTGAGCCAGGTAAGCCGCTACAAACGATCATCGCGCACAGCATCGCCAATCCGATTGTCGTGGATCACTTGGGTGATGACGGCGAACAGCTTGAATGGGTTTCTGACCGCTCCTCCATTTCGTTCTACAGCGTCATGCGTCGCGCAACATGTCGACAAAAGCGGTGACCTTGACGGGGCGGAATTTGGCGGCGGGGTAGACAGCAAATATGCCACCCTCGGGCAAAGACCATTGCGGCAAAATCTGTGTCAGCTTGCCGCCCTGCAAATCCTTGCGCACCAAGAAGTCGGGCAATATCGCAACCCCTGCACCGCCTTTAACCGCTTCCAGAATTGCGGGTGCGCTGTCGATGGCGAGAGTGTTTGCCAGTTTCACAGACACGCTTTGCTTTGCTTCGTTTTCAAACGTCCATTGCAAGGGATCAGACAGGGACATGTTTGCAATGAAATCCAGAGACTTCAGATCATCCGGGTGTGCGATAGCGTCAAGCCGAGCCTTATCTTTGGTCGCCCCTACTAACAGCTGTTGAAAGCCGCTAATTTTGCGGGCAATCAAACCAGAATCCCGCAGCCAGCCCACTCGAATGGCCAAATCAAGATCACCTGACATCAGGTCGCTGTGGCTGTCACCGAGATGCAGTTCAACCTTGCACTCCGGGTATTTACACCGAAAATCGGCGACCACGGGGGTCACAATGACGGTGCCATAGTCATGGGGTGCGGTCATGCGTAAAGTGCCCAAAGGTCGGTCTGACAGTTGCGACAGCTCGCTAAACGCATCATCAGCATCATGCAGGATTGACGCGCAGCGGGTGTAAAATGCCAGCCCGGCTTCGGTCGTGCTGACCTTGCGCGTGTTACGCACCAACAGGGTTGTTTTTAGCTCCTGTTCCAATTGCGTTACTTGCGAGCTGACCACAGCTTTGGTCACCCCCAACCGTTCAGCGGCCCGTGTAAACGATCCCGTTTCCACCACCGCCGCGAAATAGGCCAGCCTGTTTAGATTACGTGCTTTTGACATCATACAACTGTTAGCTTTTTACAGACACATTGTCAAAATCGTTTGCCTTATCATTGGCAATTAAGAGGCGCATATACCCTTCAAAGGAGACGAAACATGACACAGACAGTGACTTTGCAATACCTCTTCGATCCGTTGTGCGGTTGGTGCTATGGTGCCTCTGCCTCGATCAAAGCTTTGTCTAAACACCTGGAAATTGATCTGCAGCCCATGGCGACTGGCCTGTTTTCTGGCACAGGTGCGCGCCCGATGAAGAGCTTTGCCGCGCAAGCTTGGGCCATGGATCAACGTATCGGCGCGCTCAGCGGTCAGCCCTTCAGCGAAGACTATCGCACCAATGTACTAGGCGCAGAGGGTGCATTGCTGGATTCAACGGTCGCAACACGTGCCGTAGCCGCAGTTTCCGCAAGCGCCCCTGATCGCGTGATCGAAGCCCTCGCCGCCATTCAATCGGCGCGATACAAAGACGGCAAAGATGTGACTTCGGCCGTTGTTGTTGCGGGTATTTTGACCGATCTGGGTCTAACGGACGCCAGCGCGCGTTTTTTTGCGGCGGATGACGCCCTGTTGAACTTTGTCAACACCCGCACAGCTGCGGCCCGCGATCTGATGAACGCCTACGGGTTGCAAGGCGTTCCGTCCCTGATCGCAACCATCAACGGTGAGTTGAGCATCTTGGACGCCAATGCGCTTTATTCCGGACCTGACAACATCTTGGCCGCTCTCAAGCTGGCCTAACCATTTCACAAGGATTTCAAAATGAACCGTAGAACAGCCCTCAAAATGACCGTAGCCGCTGGCGTTGCTGCCCTTGTCGCGCCCAAAGTGTCGCTGGCAAACGAAGACGGCCTGAGCTGGACTCACTTTCCAGCCGGGGAAAACGGCTTTTATCGCGCCCCTGTCTTGGTGTCCGGCCCGTCTGAAGCCGTTCTGATTGACGGCGGGTTTACATTGTCAGACGGCCAAGCCTTGGCCGATGCGATCAAATCCACTGGCAAAACATTGACCACAATCTATGTCAGCCAAAGCGACCCTGATTTTTACTTTAGCCTGCGCCCCATCGTAGAGGCCTTTCCTGAGGCGCGCGTCATCGCTGCCAGCGAAACCGTTGCTGCGATCAACGCAAATGTCGCCAAGAAGGTTGAAACCTGGGGGCCACAGCTAGGCGAAAATGGCCCGCAATCTGTTGAAGAAGTGGCCATGGCAGAAGTTGACGACAGCGCAATCTTGACCGTGGATGGCTATGTGCTCGACATCGTTCCTGCGACAGGTTTGGCCAATCGTCGCTACATCTGGAGCGAAGACCTGCAGGCTGTCTTTGGCGGTGTGATGGTCTTTTCCGGCACCCATGTTTGGGTGGCAGACACGCAAACCAAAGAAGAGCGTGCAGCATGGATTGCCAACTTGGACGCCATCATCGCGCTTGCGCCAAAGGTTGTGGTGCCGGGGCACATGACACCTGACGCACCGCTTGGTTTTGACGCTGTCGCGTTCACCAAAGCCTATCTACTGGCTGTAGAGGACGAGTTGGCAAAAGCCACAACATCCGAAGACCTGAATGCGGCAATGCGCGCCCGCTATCCCGAATTGGGAATGGGCATGGCCTTGGACATCGGCGCAAAGGTTCTGACAGGCGAGATGAAATGGGGCTAGATAGAACCCAAATCCATTTCGGATAGGTGTTTTATTCTCAATAGCGCACGCCCTTAAGCACTGACTCCGATGCGTACTATAATCCGGTGGCGAGTTTCAACAATATCAAAGCTCGCCGCCAGACCCGAAGTCATAGTAGCCATTGGCGAAAGCTCGCTTCGTCCCGCATAGCTGAGCTATGTGCAAACCGCAGCGAAAGTCTGGTTGCCGCCGATTCTGTGGGAAAGCACCGTGTTGCTGGTGTAGAAAGTATCGCTTCAAATGTGGCGTGAGCACCTTTCTTATCAGGCTTTGCACGTTTGCTGCGGTGCAGGACAGATCTTGGCTAGTTTGCGGAGGTTTTGGGCTGTGGCAACGAGTAAAAATTCGTCATTGGCACCATTTGGATCACGAAATCGGAGTCGCCCCAGCCCAAGAATACGTTGAGGTGGGCAAAGAGCATTTCCGCCTTCTTTCGGAGCCGCATCGAGATCACATACTGTTTGGTTTTGGCAATGTCGCGGGCGACCAGACGGGCGTCTTCGTGTTCTTCGCGCATCAACCTTTGGGCAGCATTTCATTTTTGATGAGCAGGCCTGACAGGTGTGTTTCAATGTCTGATACTTGGCGACGCCCTTGCCGGTAATCAGGAAGGGAAAAGAGTGGACGGACATTTTGTCGGGCGAGCCCTCCCTCGGTAGCTCTGGGTGAAATCCACTGACCTAAGACGGCATTGGATAAAATGAGGCTCGTAGCTGCTGTTCTCGGTCTTGCGGCAATCCACAAACAAATCCGATCTGATCGACAAGAATGGCCCATAGCCTCTGCATAAGCTGACCTTACGATAATCGATCGACAAGAAAATCCATAAAGCACCTAACTTTCGGGGTCAGAACGTTGGATTTCGGATAGATGAGCCACAGCACTGATTGATCGTTCAGACGCCATTCGGGAAGGGTTTGCATCAACGTTCCAGCTGCGAGATCATGGGCGACGCTCCAAAGTGAGTTTATTGAAATACCCATCCCCGCGAGTGTTGCGAGGCGTTGCGATGTCCCGTCATCAAGCACCGTTCGGCAGGTCATTTTTTCAGGATCGAGGATCGCCCTTTGACCGTCTTGGTGCACGATCTCGCGGGCAGCCATGTCCGACCAGGCTAAAAACCGGTGGCCCTTCAAATCTTCTGGAGTTGTTGGCACGCCAAACCGATCCAGATAAGCCGGAGACGCGCAAAGCACACGACTGTCGTCAGACAGCTTTCGTCCCAAAAGGCTGCTGTCTTTCAGCGGCGCATTGCGCAGGGCAAGATCAAAACTTCCGTCGATAATGTCGAAGCGTTTGTCAGAAAGCCGTAAATCCAGCGTAATATCCGGGTAACGATTTTGAAATTCGGGCAACAGCGGAATGATATGGAGTTGTGCAAAGCTGCTGGGGGCTGCAAACCGCAAAATGCCACTTGGGTTGAGCGTATCCTCCCCCAAAGCGGCCCGACCAGCCTCTGCCTGTGCTATTATTTCGCGGGCATAGGGCAGAAACGCGGCCCCGTCTTGGCTCAGCGACACCTTACGCGTTGTTCTGTGAAGCAGTTCGACCCCCAACTCCTTTTCAAGCTTTGCCAGGCGATTGCTGGACATGGCAGGCGCAAGGCCAAGGTCGCGGCCTGCCGCAGTGATGTTGAGCCGTTCGGCAGCGGCGACAAAAAGGCGAAGGGTGTCTGTATCCATGTCACCTAATTATATTGAAAATCGGAATTATGAAACAAAATATACGCTGTTTCTATAATTTTTAGTGATGGTATTTAAGCTACTGAAACCGCACATAGGAGCAGGACAATGAAAGCAATCGGATATACGCAAGCTGGCCCAATCGATGGCAATGGCGCGTTACAAATGATGGATGTTGCCAAGCCGCAAGTCGGTCCGCACGACCTTTTGGTTGCGGTCAAAGGCATCTCGATGAACCCCGTTGACGTAAAGCTGCGCGAAGTTCGCCCACCTGAAGGCCCAACGAGTGTGTTGGGATATGACGCCGCAGGAACCGTTGTCGAAATCGGTTCTGACGTGACGGGCTATGCGGTTGGCGATGATGTATTTTACGCAGGCGATGTGACACGCGCAGGCACGAACGCCGAACTCCATGCCGTGGATGAACGTATCGTTGGCAAAAAGCCGTCTGCGCTTGATTTCACCGAAAGTGCGGGCCTTCCCCTAACGTCCATCACCGCTTGGGAAATGCTATTCGATGCCTTTCGTGTGACCGAAGGCGGTGGCGCAGGCCAAAGCCTATTGATTATTGGCGGTGCTGGTGGTGTGGGCTCAATGCTGATCCAGCTGGCCAAAACGCTAACCAATCTGACCGTCATCGCGACAGCCTCCCGCCCTGAGACCCAAGACTGGGTGCGTAAAATGGGTGCCGACCATGTGATTGATCACCGTGGCGATTTGGCGGCGCAGCTGAATGACCTCAGCCTGACGCCAACATATGTCGCGGCATTAACGGCTACTGATCAGCACTGGTCTGCGATCATGAACCTGATTGCCCCACGTGGACACATCGCGTTGATCGACGATCCACAGAACATAAACATCACGGATGCAAAGCCAAAGGCGTTGACGATTTCGTGGGAATTCATGTTCACACGGTCGATGTTCAACACCACTGACATCGCTGTGCAACGTGATCTTTTGAACCGCGTGTCCGACATGATTGATGCCGGAACACTGCAATCCACCGTTACGGAACGCGCCGATGTGCTGACAATTGAGACGCTGACTGACGCGCACAAACGCCAAGAAAGCGGCCGCGTGATCGGCAAGCAGGTTCTTCCTGGTTTGTCCGCATAACTTTGAAAGGAAGGAAGTAATTATGACTTACTACTCAGTACTTGATGTGACCCCCACCAGCGAAGACTGGATTCCTGACTACCTGCCGGCGGCAAATGCTCGTGTAGCAGCCCACGGCGGGCGCTACATCGCCCGCACAGCCAGTCACGAACAAGTCGAAGGCTCACCCCAAGAGGCTGGACTGCGTATCATCATCGAATGGCCATCCAAAGACGCCGCAGAGGCCTTTATGGCGGACGACGAATATGCGCCGCACCTCGCGGAGCGGAGCAAAGGTTCTGTCAGCCATCATTACCTGATCGCGGGCAAAGACGACCTTGCCTAATACCGCTGCGTCGCCCCGTCAAAGGGGCGGCGCACATCACAGGAGACCTCAAGTGCGCGACGAGACCAATACCCCCTTTCCGCAAATCAATCGCGGCTTTGATGCGACGTTTCAGAACGGTCAACTCAGCCTCGGTCTGGTCGTGCCGATCGCACAATACGGGCAAAGCCCCGTGCCGGATATGTCTGACCACCTGCGCCGTGTGCAACAAGCCGAGACGCTTGGCTTCAAGGCTGTCTGGTTGCGCGACGTCCCGTTCAATGTGCCCACCTTTGGGGACGCAGGGCAGCTCTTTGATCCGTTCACCTATTTGGGGTTTCTGGCGGGGCAAACCTCGAACATTGCCTTGGGCGTTGCCAGCATTGTCCTGCCCCTGCGCCACCCCGCGCACGTGGCCAAATCCGCTGCGAGTGCCGATGTGCTGTCAGGCGGACGCTTGATCCTCGGCGTGGCCTCTGGTGATCGCCCTGAAGAATATCCAGCCATGAACGAAAACTTCGATGCACGCGGCGATGCTTTTCGTGAGAGCTTTGAATACATCCGCGCCATGGGCCAAACGGTTCCGCAGGTCAGCAACGGCTTTGGTTCGGTAAACGCGTCCGTCGATATGCTACCAAAACCTACCGGAACAAAACTGCCACTTTTAATCACAGGATCAAGCCGCCAATCCCCCGACTGGATTGCAAAGAATGGCGACGGCTGGATGACTTACCCACGCCCCGGCGTGGCGCAAGACCGCGTTCTGCAAGACTGGCGCGAAACCTTGTTACGACTCGGGCAGCCATCGAAGCCGGTATTGCAACCACTATATATCGATTTGGCCGAAGACCCTGATGAGGCCCCGAGCCCGATCCACCTCGGTTTTCGATCCGGCCATCGCCCGCTGACGCGCTACTTAAAGCAACTCGAAGAGATCGGCGTAAACCACGTCGCTCTGAACCTACGGTTTAGCACCGGCCCCATTAAAGATACGCTCGTTCAACTTGCCGAGCATGTTTTGCCAACTTTCAGTTAAGGAAGCTAAAATGACAAAAACCATCCTGATTACCGGCGCAACCGACGGTATTGGCCGTGCCACCGCTTTGGCCCTTGCAGCTCAAGGGCACCGCATGATCGTTCATGGGCGCAGTGCTGAGAAACTGAATGCTTTGGTGCAAGAGATTGGCGGCGATGCCACGACTGTTCAGGCCGATATGTCGGATCTATCGCAGGTCGCCGAAATGGCGCGCGACCTCAAGAACAGCAACGATAGGATCGACGTTGTGATCAACAACGCGGGCGTGTTCAAAGTCCCCGAACCGCTTACGCGTGATGGTTTGGATGTCCGATTTGTAGTGAACACATACGCGCCTGCACTCCTCTCTAACCTCTTGCTGTCCATCATGCCGAACGACGGACGGTTGGTGCATTTGTCGTCAGCCGCGCAAGCACCCGTCGACATTGATGCGATGGAGGGCAAGCGCCGGCTGAACGACATGGGGGCCTATGCGCAAAGCAAACTGGCGCTGACTATGTGGAGCCAGGATTTCGCAGCACATCACCCCGACGGACCACTGTCGGTCGCCGTGAACCCGGGGTCTCTACTGGCCACGAAGATGGTGCGTGAGGGCTTTGGCACCGCAGGAAATGATCTGAATATCGGCGTTGATATCCTGACCCGTGCGGCGCTTTCGGATGAGTTTTTAGATGCGTCGGGTCGGTATTTTGACAATGATTCTGGTGCATTTGCGGCGCTACATCCCGATGCGGCTGATGCGGACAAAGTCGCAAAGGTTGTTGCCGCGATTGATAGACAGATTAACGGCGCGCTTACATAGGGGCGGCTACAACATCAAATCAGAACGATGCGCGGTGAAGTGGTCAATAAGGCGTCGGGTCAGCGCTTTTTGCGGTCCGATGTCTGGCCAAACCGCGTAAATGCCCAATGTGGGCAAGTTCCAGTCAGGTAGAACGCGCTGCAATTGTCCACTTTCTATTTCGTGTTCGATCACGCTTCGCGGCAGATGCCAGATACCAAGCCCAGCCAGCACGGCAGCCTTGGCGGCATTTACCTCAATACGCATGTTGGTTGGGGGGGAGCCGGACGTTCACGAATGTGAACGAATGGCAGCTTCGCCCCACACAGCGGACCTTGACGCAGCAAGTTGCGAAGGTCGGGTTCAAGTTTTTTTGCCTAGGCCGTGTCTTTTGTCGAAGCCTCCGACCTCATCCCTGTGACTGTCAGCCTGCAATCGCTACTCCGATCTTGCCCATGTGCGATTTTTCCAGAAATGCTTTCTGCGCTGCGTGCAAATCGCGCAACGGATACCAGCCGTTCGCAAGGGATCGCGCCGCTGCGGTGTAGCTTCCAGGAAGCGATCATCTAAAAATATGTCGATAAAAGACTGACGGACAGTAACCTTTTGAGGCCACGCTTTGCTCGGAATCGTTATGCATACTGAAAGCTCGGGTGAATAACTCAGCCTTCGCTAATGGTCCCCAACCAGTCCAGAAAAACGCTCAACCGGCGAAGGCCCGAGGCGCGGGTAAGGTAGAGCGCTGAGATATTCAAAGGGGCGGCGTCGAGCTGGCCGGGGAACAGATCAATCAAACGCCCAGCTTGGATGTCTTCTGCGATCATGAAATCAGAAAATCGCGCGATACCCAGACCGCCTAATACCATCTGGCGCACGGCCTCTCCATTGCCTGCGGTCACGGCGGACGGCACCGATACTGGGGAGGCCAGACCGGCGAAGCGCAGCGTATTGATATGATCTGGTGCCGCGAACCGAACTTGCTCCAGCTGTGCGAGGTCGGCTGGTGTTTTGGGCCAGCCGTTTCGGTCGAGATATTCCGGGGTCGCCACCAACTTCCAGTCCGTGCGTCCCAAGGGGCGGTGCAACATGTCGCTGTCAGGCAACTTTCCCAGCCTGATGGCAACGTCCGCGTGACTGCCGATCAGATCCACCAGCGTGTCTGTCATGTCGATAGACAGTTGGATGTCGGGGTATTGCGCGTGAAACTCGGCCAGACGCGGTGCGAGGACGTGTAAAACATACGGCACAGGCGCGTTCACCCGCAGCGGCCCGGCGGGGGCCTGTCCGCTGGTTGCTATCTCTTGCAGGGCTTCGCTCCGGTCCAGAATTTCACGCGCTTCTGCCACAACAGCGGCGCCTTCGGGGGTGATCTCGATAGACCGCGTGGTGCGGCGAAGCAATGTGACCTTCAACTGCTCTTCCAGTCGCGTGACCGACCGGCTGAGCGTAGAGGCAGACACCCCTCTGCGCCGTGCAGATTCAGCAAAGCCCCCATCATCGACGATCCCGACAAACGCGGCCAAGTCTCCCATGCGCAGTAATTCGTGCAGTTTTTGCAATGATCCATTCCAAACTTGCCTGTTCTCGCAATAGATAGCGGCTGGCATATACGGCGTCGACATCAAATTTATTGGAGAACACCGATGCCACTTGCCCTTTGGGCGCTGACCATCAGCGCTTTCGCCGTCGGAACGACCGAGTTCGTTATCGTCGGCTTGCTTCCCACCATCGCCGCCGATCTTGGCGTTTCAATTCCTTCTGCAGGCCTTTTGGTCAGCCTCTATGCGCTTGGCGTGACCATTGGCGCGCCAGTGCTGACCGCCATGGCCGACCGTGTGCCGCGCAAAACGCTGTTACTTCTCTTGCTGGCGCTGTTCACGCTCGGCAATGCTTATGCCGCCTTTGCGCCGGATTACGGCAGCCTTGTCGCTGCGCGCTTTATTACTGGTCTCGCTCACGGCGTGTTCTTTGCAATCGCCTCGACCATCGCGACCGATCTTGTAGAACCTGAAAAGGAAAGCTCAGCCATTGCGCTGGTTTTCCTTGGTTTGACTGTCGCGCTTGTGACGGGTGTGCCCTTGGGGACGTTCATCGGCCAAAACTTCGGCTGGCAGTCAACTTTTCTTGGCGTTGTCGCGCTTGGCGTGATCGGTTTCATCGCTTCTGCCATCTTGTTGCCCGCCAATCTGACCAAGACCGCATCAGCGGGGATCAAAGCCCAACTACAGGTGCTGACTTCGCCGCGCCTTCTGCTGGTCTATCTGATCACGGCTGTCGGCTATGGTGGCAACTTCATCGCCTTTACTTTCCTCGCGCCGATGCTGAACGAAGTCACGGGCCTGTCCGCAGGCGCGGTTAGTCTTGTGCTATTGCTCTACGGTGCATCTGTCGCCGTGGGGAATATCGCCGGCGGCAAACTGGCTGACCGTATCGGTCCAGTAGCGTCCCTGACGGTGATCTTTGCTGGTCTTGCGATATCACTGGTCGCACTTGGTGCGTTCCTTACACATCCGATTGCAGCCATCGCGGTTGCGGCTTTCTGGGGCGGTTTTGCCTTCGCCAACGTGCCGCCGCTGCAGTCTTACGTCGTGCAAATCGCACGCGAAGTCTCGCCGGGCGCGGTTGATGTGGCGTCCGGTCTGAACATCGGTGCGTTCAACCTCGGCATTGCTGGCGGCGCATGGGCTGGTGGACTTGTGGTGGAAGGCATCGGCCTTGCCGCTGCGCCTTACATCGCCGCTGGTGTGGTGGTTGTCGGGATCGTTCTGGTGCGCCTGTCTGGTCGCTTGAACGCAACAGCACCCCAAGCTGTTGCTGCCGAATAACCTCACTTGCCCCGCCGTATCTTTGTGGTGCGGGGGGGCAAACCAATCAAATGGAGCTTCGTATCATGTCTGCCCTAGATCTAATCTAGAAAGACCGCATGACTTTTGGCATTGAATTGCCGCTGGACCGCGACTGGACCGAAGCCGTCCAACGTCTTGCCCGTATCGAGGGTCGCCCCTTTGGCGTGCCGGACATCTCAAACCCCGCCAAGGGCGTGGAGCTGGCCGAGAGCCTTGGCTTCGATGCGGTCTGGCTGCGTGACGTGCCGGTTCACGATCCAAGCTTCGGGGATGCAGCGCAGATCTTCGACCCGTTTCCTTATCTTGGCTTTCTTGCAGGCTGCACCCGTCGCATTGCGCTTGGCACTGCGGGTATCGTCTTGCCGTTGCGCGATCCGATCATGCTGGCCAAGATGACGGCCAGCCTACATCATCTTTCTGAAGGGCGCTTTATCCTTGGGATCGCATCGGGGGACCGTCCGGTGGAATACCCCCTTATGGGTTTCGACTACGAGGCCCGCGGAGCCACCTTGCGCATGCCCAGTCACCGTGCGCCCTTATCTGGAAGGGAAATGGCAGGTCGTGTCGTCGATTTATGACCGTTTCGGCGGATTGCATTTCCATGACTGGATGAAAGTGCGCCGCGCACTCCGTGCAAAGTCAGCTTCGCGTAACTTCACGACAATCTCTTCGGGCATGGGTCTCTTAATGGCCATTGTTGGTCCTCCGCTTTCCTAGCTATAGGGGAGGCTCAAGTGTACTGGCGCTGCAAAGTAAAACCGATTTAGTCTTCTCTGGCGCGTTGCCTCAGGCGTTTGAAAACGTCCTCAGTCCCGCTTTCTCCCTCAAGCAGCTGCCAACGTTCAAGCAGTGGTCGCCCGGAATTGCGACAATGTAATGCCATCGCAGCGCGCGCACCTTTGGCGTCGTGTGCCGCAAGTGCGTTCACGATGGCCATGTGTTCGCCGCGCGAAAACTGCGCGATGTCATCGGGGCTTTGTCGGTTGTTCAACCGCGTCCATTCGGGATAGCGCTGGCGCACGCGCCAAAAGTCTTTGACGACAGAAACAAAGACCGTATTACCAGTTGAGCGCGCAACGGTCAGGTGAAATTCGCTGTCGAAAGCTTCAATCTGGTCAAGGCTGACGGTCGTGGCGCACATTCCCTCGACGCAGCGTTCAAGTTGGGCGATTTCGGCTGGGGTGATCAGCGCTGCGGCGATTGATGCAATTTCCGGTTCGATTACAAAGCGTGCTTCGACCAGTTCAAAATAGCCAGGCAGGCCAGATGTTTCGATCTGAGTGTCGGGCAGAGTGCGCGTAACAAAAGCCCCAGCCCCATATCGGGTGACAACATAGCCCATCAATTCTAGCGCAATCATTGCCTCGCGCACCGTGGTGCGGCTGACACCAAGTTGTTCAACAAGATCCTTGTCCGCCGGCATTTTGCTATCAAGTGGAAGATCGCCAGCGCGAATACGCGCGGCGATCTCGTCTGCTACAAGGCGATAGCGGGGCGTTTGGACGATAGGGTTCAGCATATATGCGCCTTAGGTGTTTGGAAGATCGTCTTCCATATAGTAACGGACATTGTCCTCAAAGCTGGTATCCGCTTTCAACCCGAGTGCCAATGCCTTGTCAAACCGGTAGTCAAAGCGCCAGCCGCGAACGATAGCGGCAATGTCTGGTTGTGCTTCCCATTTAATCAGTTTCGCCGGTTTTGGTCCAGCGACGGCTGTCAGCGCGTCAATCATCTGCCGTATCGACAGGCGCTGACCTGGCAAGGTCATACAGCGCTGTTGACCCAAGTCTGGGGCGTTTAGCTCTGCTCCTTTAATCAAGTTTTCGACGCAACGGCGAGGCGATAGGTAGAAATGTTCTTGATCCTCATCGACAGGACAGATCGCAGGTTCGCCATTCAATGGCTCGCGGATGATGGACGACATAAAGGAAGACGCCGCGCGATTGGGCTTGCCTGGCCGCACGGAAATCGTCGGAAGACGGAACCCACGCCCGTCGACATAGCCTTTGCGGGAATAGTCGTTCAGCAACAGCTCGCCGATGGCCTTTTGCATGCCGTAACTGGTTTGCGGATTGGGGATCGTGTGATCGGTGATTGGGTCAGGTACCTCGCCACCGAAAACAGCAAGTGATGAGGTGAAGACAACAACGGGACATGTGCCGAGCATGCGGCACCGCTCAAGTATGTTGAGTGTCCCGTCGAGATTAACTTTCATCCCGACTTCAAAATCTTCTTCTGCATGAGAGGACACGACAGCCGCAAAGTGGAAAATCACGTCCGTGTCGGTGGTGATCAGTTGATCGACGGATGCGCGGTCGGTGATGTCGCAGGCCGTTGTATGGACAGCAAAAGGCGCATCAAGAGTGTCGGGTGCGGCAATGTCAGCAAGCGTCAGAGATTGAATGGTTTGTCCGCGTAGGCTGCCTTTTTCCGCAAGGCTTTGTGCCGTTTTGCGGCCAATAAAGCCGCCGCCGCCGATGATCGTTACATGCATTTTGATCGTTTTCCTAGGTATGGGAAGGGAGGAGAGATGGGAAGAGGAGCCGCCGATCGCAGCGGCGGCCCCAAGTTAGTTATTCGGCCTGCGGGCCAAGACCGATGCGCGCTAAGAATGCCTTGTGGCTATCGACCATTACCTGCGCTTCAGGTGTCTTTGCACCCCAGATATCCCAACGGCTGATCGCGGCCTTACGGAACGCGGCGCGGTCTTCTGCGGACCAATCATAAAAGGTCACACCGAGTTCAGGCAGTTGCGTCAATGCTTCGCCATTTTCGACGGTTGTCCGCATCATCAGGTTCAACGCAAGTGAGTCCATCGCAGTTTTCAAGATCATCTGCTGCGCTGGATCCAATCCATCCCAAACGGTTTTGTTACACGCTAGGTGATCCGAGCTCATGGAATGAAAGCCAGGGTAGGTGGTGTGTTTGACGACATCGTAGATGCCTAAACCCACGTTATTGGCCAGTGTAGACGCGTCTGCCCCATCGATGATGCCAGTTTCAAGTGCTGTGAAAATCTCGGTGAAGTCCATGACCACAGGCGCGGAACCAAGCTCTGCAAAGATTTCAGTTTCCATGCCTGGAGGTGAACGGAATTTCCATCCCTTGAGGTCTTCGATCCCGTTCAAGGGCTTGGAAGAGTTCATCGATTCCTGCCCGCCTAGATAGGAACCGACAAATTCCATGCCGCTTGCGTGGTACAATTCGTTCATGGCTTCACGACCACCGCCGTAGGAAATCCACGTCAGAAACTCAACCGGTGTGTCATAGCCACCCATCGTGTCTGCCGCGAACTGATAGGCTGGGTTAATGCCCGTCTGATAGCTTGGGTTGGTCATGTCGCAGTCAAGAACGCCGTTGGACGCCGCAGAAAAGGTCTCGGCTGAGGCGACGATTGCAGAACTGTAAAACATTTCGATGTCAAGCGATCCATTCGACATGGCTTCGACCTGATTCACGAACTCTTTCACAAGTTGGCCAGAAGTGGATTCTGGTGACTGGTGCGTTTGAATGCGTAGGGTGGTCTGCGCGGATGCGCCTCCGGCTAAAAGCACAGAGCTTGCAAGAAGAGCGGTGAGTAATTTCGACATTATGTCCCCCAAATATGTTTCATCAACACGGGTACTATAACTAAGCTTTGCCATATTGCCAGACAATTATACAATACAGTTCTCAATTCAAATTCAATCAGTGCGCGCAGTTCATACTGTGACGCTCGGCGTATGACGAAGAAGATTCGTCTAATTTGAAGATTTGTCTTGGTCGATCTGAATCAAACGAGTGAGGTAGTCCCCATTCGCTGACCATTATCAGACATTTGAAGATTGCGCGCGATACAGCTATTACATCACGATCACAGATGATGCCGTTCTGGACGATCGGATGGGCCGACCAAGCATTTTTGCCCGGTCGCCCTATAGTGTCTGACCGCCGATTAGAATTCTCGGCTTAGAGCAAGCGATACGACACGCCCTTCGCCTTTGGAACAACCGTAGCCATCATAATCGAGGCAGAGCGAGGCCTGATGGTTCGGCGCAAAGGCATTTTCATTGCCGATGAGCGAGCTGTCAGAGGACTCGGTGATTTCAGTTTCAAGATAGGTGTAGCTTGCCACACCCTGAAGCGTGTCTGTCAGGCGCCCGCGCGCCTCAAGTTCGATCCCTTGAGATTTCACCTCGCCATACCCATCGGGAACAATTCCAACAGCACCCACAAGGCTTTTTATCGAAAAGACAACATCGCGTGCGCGAAGCGCCTGCCGCGTAATTCTTTGGTTATTACTGCCCGCCCGCGCCAGCCCTATATTTGTTTGTCAGCACTTCAAATTGACACCCGGACACGTCGACGGCGCACATTGTAAACCAGCCGATAGGTCTCCAGCGCAATCAGCGGTACAAAATGCACCATCGCGGCACCAACCCCGCCCCAATCATGCAGCGCTGCCCAATGCAAAAGCGTCAGCACCGCTGCCCCATAAACGCCCCGCTGGAGGGTTTTCCAGCGAGGGCCCAGTTTGCGAACCCAGCCGTCTGTCGATGTGACAGCCAAGGGCAAGAAGATCAGGAAGGCAAGCCAACCGCTCCAGATGTAGAGTTTGGACATTTCGCCGCCCGAAAAGGCGACTGCACCTTCGTCAACAAGGTATAGGATTGTATGTGCCAAAGCATAACCGAATGCAGCAACGCCAAGATAACGCCGCCGCTTCATCAGCCAGCGTGGTCCACGCCAACCTTTGAACAGCATCATCAATGGCGTGATCATCATCGCGATGATCATGAACCTTGCCGCAAATTCACCGGTTGGGTGCAGCAGTTGATGGACTGCTTCAGGATCGCCAGAGGTCAGGCCGATCACCATTGGAATGGCAGGCAGCGTCAGGATGCCCCAAAAGGTATAGGGTGAATTGAAAAACGATTTTATTAAGGACATTGAAGTTACTTTCATGTCGTGGCGTTTGGCTGAATAGGGCACTCAAGCAGCAACGCAAAAAGGGGTTCTCAACCTGCGAGCGATCCGAAATAATCGGCCCAGCTTTGGTGGGGTCGGCCTGCTGCGGCTGCAAAATCGCTGGGTGCATCGTAAATACCACGACGAATGCCTTCATATATACCGCCGATGATTGGGCCTATGAAATCGCCCAGTTCGGCTGTGCGATCCGCGACGTACTCTTCTGGAGACATCTCGCGATAGGTCAGCGACGTGCCGAATGCACCGTTCAAGTAATCGGTAAGCTCGGTTTGACTGATGGGAGTGCCCATAGGTTAAACGTCTGGCCGTTTAAGGTGTCGTTTCTTAACAAGCAGGCATAGGCATGGGCCAACTCAGAACGAGTCGTGTAGCCGCATTTGCCCGCACCGGCGCTGTTGGCGATTTCGCCTTTGGCTTTGTAGCTTTCGATATATTCCACGTCCGGTTCGATATAGATGCCGTTGCGCCCGATAGCATAGGCAAGCCCGCTGTCGCGCACGTCGGCTTCGGTCTGGCGGTTGCTTTGCACAACGGGGGAAAAGGCTGTGCCTTCTTCAACCCCTTGAATACTGGTGTAAACGATCTTTTGCACGCCGGCGGCCTTTGCTGCCTCAATGACGTTGCGGTGCTGCTGAATGCGGGCGTCAGGGGCATCCATGCCGGACACCAGCAACAAGGTATCAACGCCCGCTAAAGACGCTCGCAACTGCTCCGGTTGCCCGTAATCGCCAGCGCGGATTTCAATACCAAGATCTTTTGCGTTCGCAGGGGTGCGGGCAAGGCCGATGATGGTTTCGCCATCTGCGGTTTCGATCAGATTGCGGGCAATTGCTCCGCCAAGTTGGCCTGATACGGCTGTAATCGCGATTGTCATTGTGGGGTTCCTTCATTGCGGCAGATGGGCGCAGGATGCGCCCATCTGATTAATCTCTTAGCCGTGGTAGGCTTGGCTGATCGCAAAGCTGTCTTCAAACCAGTTCCACAGAACCACCTGACCATCACGCACTTTAGCACGCAGAGCAAATGTGAATTCACCGATTTCTTTACCGCTGTGGGTCGTGACGCCATTCATACGGCCAAACACGGCAACCGTATCTCCAGAGGCGAAGGCGTCGGTGTTTTCCCATTTGGTTGTCTGAAAGTTGGCTGCAAAAACGCCAAGGAATTCAAAGATGGCTTCTTTGCCAACAGTCTCGCCAATCCAAGGCAATGATGTGTCGCCTTCGGTGTGCCAGACCATATCATCAGCCATTAGACTACCCATGGTTTCCATGTCTCCGCTGCCCATCGCGCCCATAAAGGCCATGACAGTGTCAAAGCTGGCTTGTGTTGTTTCGTCCATGTTCTGCGCTTCTGCCTGTGTCCCAAGCATCAGCGCAAGCGCCGCGCCAAGGGACGTTGTGAGTAAAGTTCTGCGATGCATAATGTCCTCCTGCGGGGTGTTGGCCCAGATTTCTCTGGGCCATTACTTATTGAGTTATTGACCTGAAAGCTGTTGAAGCGCGCCTGCCCAGTCTTCGACGTGGTAAGTTTGTGTGATGACGCCATCTTCCAACTCGTGGATGTCGATGGTCATGATGTCAAAGCTGCGACCTTCACCATCAACACCAAAGAATGGCGCTACAGGCGTGCCAGTTGCACGGCTGCGCACAATGACAGTGTTACCGTCTTGGTGCATGTCTTGGATCGCCCAGTTCAGGTCTGGCATCAGTTGTCCAAAACCACCCACTTGACCGAGGAACGCTTCGCGGGTTTTGTTGTTGCCTGAATAATCGCCCATGCTGGTCCAGTCTTCAGATGTTGCTGCCTCAAACGCGGAGACGTATTCTGCGGAACCCGGGTTGCTAAGCAGATCGTAGAATGTTGTCACCGTGGCAGTATCATCAGCGAATGCGCCAGTTGCGAGTGTGGCAAGGGCTGCGGATGCAAAAAGAGTCTTAAGTGTCATGATATTTTCCAGTCTTTGATTAAGGGGAGGGTAAAGGGTTAGGCGGATACGACGGGCTGCCATTCAATCCGCGGGCTTTCGCGGAATGCGAACCGTTCCAGATGACTGCCGATCACGCGACATGCTTTGGTCAGGTCGGCTTGGGTTTCGGCATTTACAGTCAGGTCCAAAATGTCTTGCTCAGCGGCCAAGGCACATTGCCCAAAAGGGAAAGTGATCAGACCGAATTTAGGGCCAAACTGCACCTCGATCTTGTGCCCGAAGTGCTTGCACAGTTGTTGCAAGTACCCGCTGGCCCGTTCTGTTGTGAATTTTGCATTGCTTGTGAACATTGCTGTCTCCTGTGTGTTGAAGACAGAAATAGACAGAACGCGGCTTTATGATTATCCCACATGTTAAGAAATCATTTTTACAGGAATTAGAAAGATGATCGAAGACTATCGTAGCCTCGCCGTTTTTGTGGCCATCGCTGACACGGGGAGCCTGAGTGCTGCGGGTCGGCGGCTCAAACTGTCAACATCTGTCATCAGCCACCATCTGTCGCGGTTGGAAGAACGTCAGGGTGTGACGCTGTTCTTTCGTTCGACGCGGTCCATGTCATTGACGCCCGAAGGCCAAATCGCGCTTGATCCCGCCCGCCGAATGGTCGCCGCAGGTGAGGAGGCCTTGGATGCGATTCATGCAGGAAACGAGGAACCCGTCGGGGCGCTTCGTGTGGCGATGCCTGCTTTTGGTGAGCAAAGTAAACTGCATCAGGCGCTGTGGGATTTTGCACAAATGCATCCGATGGTCGCAATCTCACTCCAGTGCAGCGACATATCGACTGATTTGGTGAAGGATGGTTACGATCTTGCGATCCGCTTGGGCACATTGCGCAGCAGCAACTTGAAAAGCCGCCGCATTGCCGATTTTGAACGCTTGCTGGTCGCCTCACCAGACTATCTGTCCACGTGCGCACCAATTGTGACGCCGCAAGATCTTGAGGCGCATGACTTTATCGCCGTGACGCAAATTCCATCCTTGATGACGTTGGAACGCAAAGAGCAATCAGTGAGCATTGCCCCGACCAACATGCGTATTGAGGTGAACACTGTAAATGCCGCCAAGGCTGCCGTGCTGTCTGGGCTTGGTATCTGGCATCTGCCGCGAAGCGTGATCGAACACGAAATGGAAAGTGGGCAATTGCAGCGCGTTCTACCAGATTGGAACTTGCCCACATTGGGCATTTACGCGGTTTGGCCAGACATCGGACCGCAAAAAGCGCTGACCCGACGCCTTATTGACCACTTCACCGCGCATCGTTCTGATTTGATGTTGTAGCCGCCCCTATGTAAGCGCGCCGTTAATCTGTCCATCAATCGCGGCAATAACCTTTGCGACTTTGTCCGCATCAGCCGCATTGGGATGTGGCGCCGCAAATGCACCATCTTCGTGGCCAATAGAGCCCCCGGATTCACGGCGACCGACAGCGGTCCGTCGGGGTGATGCAGCATGCGACACAGGGCTTCCAGCCAGAAAGTCTGACAAAGGCGATGCAATATGTTCACGCGATGCAATGGCAAAGCAAAGGTTTGAACAGTCCCATATTTGGCCGTTTTCGCGTGCGATAGCTGCTGGTGAGGGGCGACAGGCGCCACATATTTTTAGACATCGCCCCGATGCTTTGTTTCTTTATACTGGCCAGATTGATTGAAGTTTTTCACCAGCAAGAATGCGATCTCGTGCAGCCGCTTCATCTTTGCCGAGTTCATCGGCTTGATCTGCAACGGCGCTCAGGTGTTCTTTGGGAATGCAAACAACCCCATCGATATCTCCGAAGATCACATCACCAGGCCGGATTGTCACTCGTCCAAAGGTGACGGGGACCTGTGCGGCGATAGGTTCTTTCTTGCCGGTGACACCAACAGGACTTGGTTCCGTGCCAAACAGCGGGTACCCGAGTGCGCGCACTTGAGCCAAATCACGAACGGTACTGTTGACAATAGTTGCGGCGGCTCCTCGTGTTTTGGCACCACTGCTCATGAGTTCGCCTGAACATGAGCCTGCTGCGCAAGATGCTTCGCAAACTAAAATGCCGCCTTCTGGTGCTTTGTCTACAGCGCCATGGTAGATATCTTGTGGCTCGCCTTTACGGTCAGAGAGGCCAAACAGAACAGTCACCGCAGGGCCACATACTACTTTTCCGTCATCTAAGGCGCCCAACAGGCGGATGCCGTCAAGATGGCCCCAGAGGCCCAATGCCTCCATACTGTCATGGACGTCGCCAGAGTACCATTTCGACAGCCGCTTGATGGCCTCCCAATCCGTATCCGTATAGTTGTAGTCAGCCATTTTTAAGTTTCCTCTCCCAGGTTTTTTTCAATTGCGATTCGTAAATAGTCAGCACTGTTATCGATTTGAGATCGCATTAGTGCTTTTGCTTGGGCTTCGTCTTTGCGACAAATGCGGCCATATATTTCCGCGTGTTCTTCATAAGCCGCTTCAAGCGATTTTGTAGGAACGCGACTTGTAAGTTGGATCACCTCATTAATTAGACCCGCAAAATTATCGTAAATAATTGAGATGATGCCATTTTGAGCTGAGTGTACGAGCGCTAGATGAAATGCGGCATCCGCATCGACGAAGCTTGCAAAGTCACCCGCATCACGTGCTTCCTTCATTTGTTCTAGCGCTTGCGTTACAGGAGCCGCGATCGATTCGGTTCCTTGGCACAGAAGCTCTATAACCTCTGTTTCAATCATGCGGCGTGCAGCCATCAGTTCTTCGAGATAGGTTGGGTCTGACGACAATCTTTGTCGTACAGTTATTGCCAGCGTGTCGAGAAATTCGCTTACATCTTCACGCACAACAGTTGTGCGCCCGCCGTGGCGGCGCATGACTAATCCTTTTGTTTCCAACGTTTGAATTGCTTCACGGACCGCACGCGTGGAAACGCCAAATCCTTTCGCGATGGCGCTTTCTGACTCCAATTTGTCGCCGATTTTCAAATCACCGCTTAGGATACGTGCTTCCAAGGCTGCGGAGACTGTAGCGTGCAGGCGATCGCGCTGAACGGTCGGAGTATTTTGAGCTGCGGATTCCAATGTCTTGATTTCCCTAATCATTTTCGATTTTTAGCGAAGCTGTCAAAAAAATAGTACGTGACCTGTTGACGACTTTGCTTTCTCTCGCCTACCTTACTTATGACATAAGTCATATGTCAAGAGTTGCGCTAGGAGGAATATCAGCGCAACTTTTCAAAACCAAGGGAGGGTTTCATGACGTTCAATTTTGCAAAAAATGCAGGCCGAATTCTGGGCTATGCTGGTGCTGTACTTACACTTAGCGCAACGACTGCGCTGGCCGATTGGCCAGAAAAAGCTGTGACACTTGTTGTTCCATGGTCTGCTGGTGGCGGGACCGATGCCACTGCGCGTGCTGTGGCAGAAGGGTTGGAGGCGCGCTTTGGTCAGCCGTTCAATGTCGTTAACCGTACCGGAGGCGGTGGGCTGGTTGGGCACACTGCAATCGTGCAGGGAAAACCCG
Organism: Pacificibacter marinus; assembly: GCF_900109555.1. Classification (GTDB taxonomy): domain Bacteria; phylum Pseudomonadota; class Alphaproteobacteria; order Rhodobacterales; family Rhodobacteraceae; genus Celeribacter; species Celeribacter marinus_C. Next base: position 139,479 of record NZ_FNZV01000003.1, read on the forward strand.
ATGGCTATACACTTGGGGTGATTACGATCGAAAGTGCCATGTATGCGTTACAAGGGTTGCCAGGAGTGACGCCTGAAGACTTCACCTATATCGGGCGCTTTAATGCCGACCCGATCGCAGTCAACGTGCGTGCAGATGCGCCCTATGATGATGTGCAGGGTCTCGTCGAGGCGGTGAAATCCGATCCTTCGGCGCTTGCAGCATCGGGCGCGAACCGCGGTGGGCTTTCGCATCTGGCATGGGTTGGATTATTGAGCGCAGTTGATATCGATCCAGCACAGATTAATTGGGTTGCATCCGATGGATCTGCCCCAGCGTTACAACAGCTTGCGTCTGGAGCAATCGAAGTGGTTTCCACGTCGCCAGCAGAAGCGCGCGCGTTGGTTGAAGCGGGCGAAGCCAAAACACTCGCGTTGATCTCTGGCGAACGCAGCAGCCTTTATCCTGATCTTCCAACGACAGATGAAAGTTTCGGCATAGAATGGTCGCCTTTGCCATTTCGCGGCTTAGCTGGACCAAAGGACATGCCAGCAGATGTGACTGAAAAGGTCAGTATCGCCCTGAAAGAGATTACTGAAGATCCAGAATTCTTGGAAATGATGTCTTCGCGTGGTTTTTCCGTTGCTTATCAGGATGCTGCAACCTTTTCCCAAACCGTTCACACTGCGGGAAGCAGCCTTGGTGTGGCAATGAAAGCCGCGGGCCTCGGACAATAGGGCGAATAATATGAAACTGAGTGATCGACTTATCGGCCCCGTACTTATCGCGGCAGGGGCAGGGGTTATCTATGCCGCTTCGCGTCTTTCCGATGTTCCGGGGGTGCGTTTTGGTGCGGACCTTATGCCGACAATATGTGGTGTAATGTTGATACTTTTTGGAGTCGTGATCACCCGTGCGGGCCTGCGTGATGCAGGCCCCACGGTCTCTATCGCAGAATGGCGCGTTCCTTTGCCCCAACTTCTTGCTGCGCTTTGGGCCATCGGCGGGCTTGTCGCTGGTGGGCTTTTGTTTGAGGCTCTTGGTTTTGTGGTCTTTGGTGTCGTATTTATGGCAGGTTTGATGCTGCTGATGGGCGCACGCGGAATTGTTGTGGCGCTTACTGGACCAGTCTTCGTTATTGCTCTGCACTTACTTTTCACCCGCGTCATGTTTGTGGATTTACCCGCAGGTATTTTGGAGGGGGTGTTATGATGAGCTTTGAAGTTTTGATGCAAGCTCTCGGAAACGTCATGCAGCTTGGCGTGCTGACGGCTATTTTTCTTGGAGCGTCTTATGGACTGTTTGTTGGGGCATTGCCTGGACTTACAGCAACCATGGCAACTGCGTTGTTGGTCCCTGTGACATTTTACCTTGATCCGCTGCCTGCTGTCGCGCTGATTGTGTCATCCACGGCGATGGCAATAACCGCAGGTGATATTCCGGGGGCATTGTTGCGTATTCCCGGAACACCGGCCTCTGCGGCTTATACGGATGAAGCTTATGCAATGACCCGCAAAGGCAAGGCAAGTGAAGTGCTTTCGCTTGGGTTTTTCTTTTCAGCCATTGGTGGGTTGGTCGGAGCAATGGTATTGTTAATCACAGGTCCGCTCTTGGCGCGAGTGTCGCTCAACTTTTCCAGTTTTGAGTTCTTTTGGCTCGCATGTTTAGGCCTTTTGACCTGTGCGCTTGTGAGCAGTTCGACCCCGGCCAAAGGCGGTGTATCGCTGACATTGGGGCTTTTAGTGTCAACTGTAGGGTTGGACATTACCACAGGCCAACCGCGTTTCACATTTGGCAGTGTCGAGCTTTTCGGTGGGATTAGCTTTATCCCTGTCATGATTGGAATGTTTGCAGTTTCTGAAGTTCTGCGTGGATTTTCAGGTCGTGCAGAGGTCATACCACACCCGCCCAAGGGTGAAGTGTACCACCCGTATCGTGGCATGTTTTCATTGGTAAAGCGCTACCCCCTTAGTATCTTGCGCGGCACATCCTTAGGCGCAGCTATTGGTGCTTTGCCTGGTGTGGGCGGGGACCTTGCGGCGTGGATCGCGTATGGTGTGAGCCGTCGGTTTTCCCGTACACCTGAAAAGTTTGGAACAGGCCACCCTGAAGGGTTGATAGAGGCGACGTCATCTAACAACTCAGGTCTATCGAGCGCATGGATCCCAGCGCTTGTCTTTGGAATTCCAGGCGATGCAGTGACCGCCATCGCGGTGGGCGTGCTTTTCATGAAAGGCGTCGCGCCGGGGCCGCGATTATTCGTAGAAAACCCATCCATGCCTACGGCTATAATTTTGTGCTTTTTCTTAGCAAACCTATTGCTGTTTCCATTGGGTTACATCGCGATCAAGGCTGCGCGCCATGTTCTTTCGGTGCCTCGCGCAGTCATCGTACCGATGATCCTTGTATGCTGCTTTATTGGTTCATTTGCGGTCAACAACACCATGTTTGGGGTTTGGACAATGCTGATTGCAGGCGTGATTGGTTACGTGATGGAGCGAAACCAATATCCAATTGCACCGGTTATCCTTGGGCTGGTTCTTGGCCCCGTTTTGGAACGTAACTTCATCATGTCTATGCAGATTTCTCATGGCGATCTTTTAGGCTTTTTTGAGCGGCCGGTTTCGGCCGTACTCGGTTTGATTGTGTGTTCAATCGTAATTTTGACTCTCGTGCGCAGCTTAATGCGCAAGCCGAAGCTGACGATACCTGAAGTCGTTGCTTCCGATATTTCTCTACCTACAAAAGGATCTTCCAAATGACATCTCAATTTTCTGTTCAAGATCGTGTTGCCGTCGTCACGGGTGGACTAGGCCAGATTGGTACTCAGTTTACCAAAACACTCGCCGCAGAAGGCGCGAAGGTTGCTATCTTTAGTCGTCGTCCTTTTAGTGCCGCGCAAATCGCCGAAAAATTCCCGGAGCATACGGACCGCATTCGGGTTTATGTTGCAAGCGTCACAGACAAAGCAGCACTGGAAGCCGCCACTGCACAATTGATCGAGGATTGGGGCGTGCCACATATTTTGATCAACAACGCTGGCATCGACAGTAAGCCTGATGGCAATGCGGACCAAAATGCACCTTTTGAAGATTACCCACAAAAATACTGGGATGAAGTGATCGACACCAATCTCACAGGGGTGATGCTAACCTCACAGGTTTTAGGGTCGAAAATGGCTGAGGCGGGGCGCGGATCAATCATTATGGTTGGCTCTATGTATGGCATGGTTTCCCCCAACCAAGCGCTTTACGCATATCGCGAAGAGCGCGATGGAAAACCATTTGTCAAAGCAATTTCTTATGCGGCATCCAAATCTGGCTTGTTGAACATGACGCGGTATCTTGCGACCTACTGGGCTCAAAAAGGTGTGCGGGTGAACCTTGTTACTTTTGGCGGTGTGAAAACTGGTAGCTTCGACAAAGAGTTTATTGATGCATTTTTGGAGCGGGTACCAATGGGGCGCCAAGCAGAGATCGAAGAATTTGGCCCAATCGTTCAGTTCTTGGGGTCTGAAGCTTCCAGTTACATGACCGGTGCAAATTTAGTGCTCGATGGCGGCTTTACTGCGTGGTGATAGCATGAGCTTTTTCTTAGGAGTTGATGTCGGCACAGGCAGCGCGCGAGCAGGCGTTTTTGACGCCAAAGGTACTTTGCTCGGCACATATGCCAAAGAGCTGGAAACGTACCGTCCGAAATCTGGGTTCGCACAACAGGCGTCTACTGAAATTTGGGATGCTGTTGTGGATGCTGTGAACGGAGCTGTGAGTGCGGCGGGAATTGATCCCGCCGCCGTGTCTGGGATTGGCTTTGATGCTAAGTGCTCTCTTGTCGTAACTGGTGACCCGCAAAGTGTTGGGTTGAGTATTGATCCTGCAGGGTCGGTCGGCTCTTCTGGTGCAACGCAGGATGTCATCTTGTGGATGGATCATCGTGCGCAAAAGGATGCCGAGGCAATCAATTAAATCGGCGGCGCGCACCTTGAACATGTCGGTGGGCGGCATCTCACCAGAGATGGAGTTGCCGAAGCTCCGGTGGCTAAAACGTGAGCTTCCTGATGTCTGGAAGGCGACTGACCGTTTTTGGGACCTACCTGATTGGTTGGTTCACCGCGCAACAGGCGACGAGCTACGTTCGCTTTGTTCGACTGTGTGCAAGTGGACCTATCTTGGCCACAAAGGCCAAAATGGTGAAGGGTGGGATGGCGATTTTCTCAAGGCAATCGGTCTTGATGATTTAACGCGCAATGACGCCGCCGCCCTCGGTGCTGCTCTAGCACCTCCTGGAGTAAAGGCTGGCGGTTTGACACGATTGGCTGCGAAAGAGCTGGGATTACCGGTTGGGACACCCGTCTCGACAAGTTTGATCGATGCGCATGCTGGGGCACTTGGAGCACTTGGGGCCGACCTGCCAGAAAACGGCCTAGATCAACGCCTTGCATTAATTGCTGGCACATCCAGTTGTCACATTGCGCTCACGTCTTCGCCGATCTTCGTTCCTGGTATTTGGGGACCATATTTTGGTGTGATATTGCCCGACCTATGGGCGCTGGAAGGCGGTCAGTCAGCTGCAGGAGCCCTTTTGGATGCCGTCATTGCACGGCACTCTGCTTCCGTGCCTTTGTACGACGAGCCTTGGAAACAGGGCAACGTGTCAGCGATTTAATCGAGGCGCACCTTGAGACAATGGCACAAGAAACGGCCATTCTCACCCATGATCGACATGTGCAACCTGACTTTCAAGGCAATCGTGCTCCTTTGGCGGAACCATCGCGCAAGGGCGCTATCAGCGGGCTAACTTTGAATGTTGGGCTTGATGATTTGGCCTGCGATTATCTCGCTACAGTGCAGGCTCTGGCATACGGTACGCGTCACATTATAGAGGTTCTGCGCGCAAAAGGGTACAGATTGAGACGCTTGTGCTCAGTGGAGGCTTGGTCCGAAACACGCTTTTTCAACGCGAAAATGCAGATGCCACTGCTGTACAATGCTGGCCCGCCCCAAAAGCGATGGAAAATTTCTTGACCGCGCAAGTGGCGAATTTGGGCCATGAATTGGTCAGGGTGCATCCCGTCAAACCACAGGGACATGGGTTCATTGCTTCACAGCGTGAAGGCATGGATATATTTGCAGCGCTTGACCCCGATGAACCATTGATCGTTGCTGAAGCTGTCTGGCAATACTCACATCACGTTCTTGCAGGCTTGATCTCGCACCGTGGGCCTATCTTGACCGTTGCGAATTGGTCCGGATAATGGCCAGGCCTTGTTGGGTTGTTGAACCTCAATGGGTCTTTAACCAAAGCGGGGGTGGATTACGCGTCTCTTTGGAGTGAGATTTTCGACGATGATTTTTTCATCGATGGGCTGAAACAATGGTTGTCCGTTGGTAAAATTGACCATGACGCGCATCACCTGCGTGCCTTCGATCCACAGTCAGTGCCCGCCGACGATACCGCTATTGCGATGCGCATCGCGCAAGATCTACGGCATAATAAGCCGATTTTAGGTGTCTTCGATGAGGGCTGCATGGGGATGTACAATGCAATCATCCCTGATGAACTTTTAATGCCCATGGGAGTATTCAAAGAGCGCCTGTCACAATCTGCCTTGTATTTTGCCATTCAACAGATCCCTGAAACAGACGGTCGCGTGGTCTATGATTGGATGCTTGCGCGCGGAATGATGTTCCATCTTGGGACTGATCCCGCAAAAGATTTAACTGAGGTGCAGGTCATTGATCAGTGCCGCATGTATATTGCAGCCGTACGGATGGCCGATGACTTTGGTTGTGAGGCGATTGGGATTCAGTATCAGCAAGGCCTAAAAGATCTGCTGCCTGCTTCTGATCTTGTCGAGGGCATGCTCAACAACGAAGACCGCCCCCAGTTAGGCGCGCGGACGGGTCTATTATCAGGGATGGGCAAGCAATCGTGCATTTCAATGAAGTAGACGAATGTGCGGCGCTCGACGGTATTTTGATACAACGCTTGCACGGTGCCTTAGGCCAACCTGTGGAAAATACCTTGCATGATTTGTGGTGGGGCAGTGTGGCCCGCCATGCGGATGGAGAGGATTTCGTCTGGTTGTTTGAAATCTCTGGTGCGGCGCCGCCCGCTCATCATGAAGATGGATGGGCAGGCTCAGAAAGCCTACGCCAGCCGCCGATGTTTTTCCCTTTTGGTGGAGGAACTTTGCGTGGAGTGGCTAAAGCAGGTGACATTATCTGGTCGCGGATTTTTGTTTCAAATGGTGCTTTGCATATGGACATTGGGCGCGGACAGGCTGTGCGTCTGTCTGAGGCAGAAGAGCGAGCTCGTGCGGATGGGACTAATAAAGAATGGCCTATGATGAATGCTGTGTTGACAGGGGTAAGTCGGAACCAAATGATGGCGCGACATAAGGCAAACCATATTCAAGTTGTCTATGCGCATTCAGCTAAGGATGCAGACCGAGCTATGTACGCACGCGCTAAACTTGCGCAGGAGTTGGGAATGCAAGTTACGATTTGCGGAGTATAATTCTGATCGCTTGGTCGAACACACCAGCTAAACCACTACTCTAAGGCCTCAGAAACTCATCACCGGCATCGAATGGATCGACCTCCTTTATGTAGGCTCCTTCCCCGGTTTGCGGCCATGCGGCCAGCTTATCCTTTGCGATGGCTGACCGCATTTTTTTGATCTCTTCAAGTTTACTCGTGCGCATTCTAAAGCATTTGACGAGTTGCTCTGTTTTTAAGTGGTGGGGCCTTTTGAAAGTTTTTAAAATCTTTCTGGCTTATAGCGCTCAAGCCAATGATCGACGAGTGAAGCCGCCTCCGGAAGTTCCATCAGCATGTTTTTTTTCCTGCTTCCAGAGCGGCCGACTGCTTTACTGCTTCGGAGAGAATTTGGGTACGAAGGTAAATGAAGAGAAATTCAGGGCACCGAAACATCTAATTTTTTCGGGCCAGCGCCGTCGAAAATAGAACACACCGTTTCTTCGAACAAGGTGCAAACCACACCTTCTACCTGAGACACGTGACCCACGTACGGGTCTATGTGAACCAGTTTGTGAACCACCTCGAGGTGGCGACGAGAGAGTGCCCGCTTGATCAACGGCTACCCCATTGGGGAGTATGATTTGTGTGTGTAATGGCTGGGGTGGTAGGATTCGAACCTACGGTACATGCTACCAAAAAGCATTGCCTTACCGCTTGGCTACACCCCAACTTGGAGCGTTGATTAGTCCTTCATTGCGGGGGGCGCAACCCCTTTTTGTCGAAAATCGGTCAGTTGATGGAGAATTTTTTAAAGTTTTCAGAGCGCATGGTTTTGATGGGGCACAACACGCTGTGTTGGATGTTTTGTTAATGAGTGCCCCATGCATTTTATCCTGAAATCTGTTCGCGCAGCACTGCGGCAGTCAAGGATGCCAAAAGATAGATGCCCGAGAAAAGCAAAAATGCCAGCACAGTATTTTCAAATTTGCGCGGATAGGTTGCCTCGTCTGGGGCCACCGGACTTGAGCTTGTTGACAGATAGCGTGTTTGTCTACCGGCTTCGATACGCGCGATTTCCAGTGATTGAATGGCCTGTTGCATCATCATTTGGCGGGTCTGAAGGTCAACTTCTGCCATCCGCAATTCAGCCGATATGCGTGCCAAAGATCCAGAGGAACCAGAGGCTTGGGTCATTTGTGAGCGTAGATTGGCGACGATGTTTTCGAGACGTCCAATATCGCCTTGTGTGCCTTCTACGCGTGCTTGGTTTGGACTGCTGTTGTCGAGCAACTGTTGCAGTTGCAGGTTTTTCTGTTGCAACTGGGTTTCAAAGGTCGTGATCTGCCCCATCAACGCGCCGGTTTCAGCCTCGGGGGAAATGATGCCAAGTTGCTCTTGCAGAGTCACAACGCTTTCCTGCGCGAGTTTCATCTTGGTTTCGGCGTCTTCCAAGCTTTCGCGTGCGCCCTTCATTTGGTCTTCGCGCTTGCGCTGGGTCAGATTGTCCACACGTTCTTCGGCGTATTTAATCAACTTATCGCTAAATTGTCTGGACACCTCAGGATCGGCCGCAACCACCTCCATTTTCAAAAGCCCTTCTGTCGGATCATACCCAATGGTCACGCGATCCGAGTATACTTTATAGGCTTTTTCATTCGAAGGGTTTTCGGGGAGGCGCTGAATGGCATCGATAGCCGGTGAGGAAAAGTGACTTTTAAATCCAACGTCTGCATCAAGGCGCAACATCGCATCACGGCTTTCAAGATAATCCTGTACCGTGATCGAATCTTGCGACCCTCCTAGCGGCGAACCAGAAAACAATCCGCCACCAGACCCCGCACTTGCTGAATCGGCTTGCTGGATCACAAAGGCGGAATGGGTCGCGTACATTGGTGTTGCGATGGTGTAAAAATAGATGCCGGCAAAGAGCGTAGGAACGCCCACAAACACGGCGAGCCGCGAGATCAGCAACATAGTTTTGCGTCGACGCCGTTTGGCGATGTCGCGCTGAATTTGCGAAATATCGTTTTCCCGTGACAGCCGTTCCATAAGTTCAGGGGACGGCATCTGTGCGGGGTCTACCGTTTTGGGCAGCTTGTTACCTGTTGTGGCGGGCAAATTGGTGTTGTCATCTTCGGTCGTGACCATATCGAGCATGGCGGAGCGTTGAAACGGATCTATACCTTTTTGGCGCAACAAGCGCACCGCGTCGAAATCTGAGGTTGGTGCAATATTGTGCTTTTGAGCCATGCGCCGCGCCATGCGCAATTGGCGGCCTGTCAGCCCTTCGCGTTTGATCTTGTCTATTTCTTGATCTGGGGATTCTTTGCTCGCAGGTGCTGGTGCATTGGCACTGTCTGGAGCAGGGGATTTTGATGCGCCCTGCGCGAGGGTGTCGGAAATGGCACCACGTGACGTACGACGCTGAACAGCTGCAACAGGCGTGGCCTCAGATGCGGCAGCCCCAGGAAATGGGGTGTCGCCAAACCCATCATCGTCGCCGCCATTGTCGAACAAACGCGAGTCGTCGATTGCGGGTTTTTGGGAGGAAGGTGGCGCGTTATTTGGTGTTGTTTGTGCATCCGTTTGGACGGGCGCAACAGGTGCTGCGCTTTGGTTTGGGGTTGCGTCTGCTGCCCCGGCTTGCGCGGCAGCAGCAGACACATGTGCCGCGCGAGGGGACCGACGGACCCGAAATTTTTGTGCTTTAGGCTTGGTAGTCATACAGCACCTTTGCCTCTTCTAATGTATCAAACATATGCAGTTTTCCTTTGCGCAGGACGGCCGCTGACCTACAAAACTTTTCCAAAGTGGATGCCTGATGGGACACAACAATGATTGTTGCTTTCTCTAATCTTTCACGCAAGATTGCGCCAGCTTTACGGTTAAATTCCACATCAGCGGTAGAGGGCATGCCTTCGTCGATCAAGTAGATATCAAAATCGAGCGCCAATAGTAGCGCAAACGACAATCGTGCCCGCATCCCCGATGAATAGGTACCCACAGGCATATCGAAATACTCATCGATTCCACACAACCAGCGGCAAAATGCTTCGACGTAATCTGGATCAAGATCGTAGAGCTGTGCGATAAAGCGCACATTTTCACGGCCCGTATGTTTGCCGATCAGCCCGCCCATGAACCCCAATGGAAATGACACGCGCGCCCCGCGGCGAATTTCGCCTTCGTCGGGTTTTTCCAAGCCGCTCATCATATTGATAATTGTGGTTTTGCCCGTGCCGTTGGGGGCCAAAATGCCAAGCGAATTGCCAAGCTCCACCCGAAAGGATGCTTGGTCAAGGATCACCTTGCGCTGTGTGCCCGTCCAAAAGGACTTGCTGACATTATCAAACTCGAGCATGGATTCGCCTCGAAACTGCTTTCTCATTTATCCTTAACGGACTTTTATAGATGAGAATGCTACTTATTAAATGAGACGACATTATGACTTTAACAGAGCGTTTAATCCACCTGCGACAGCGGCTCTGATACAAAAATGAGGCCAAACTCGCAAGAATTTGACCTCATTTGATAGGGAATGCGACAGAAGCGCAGGTGGTTTAGTAGGATTGCTTTTGAACGCGGCACAGTTTGCCCGCGATGATCGATATCCCTGCCGCAGCGAATGAGAATAATGCACCCATTTTTGCAGCGTCTTGTACCGGCGCGCCGTGCAGCATTGTTGAACTGTCAAAGGCGACTGAGGCAATAAACAACGATACGGTAAACCCGATCGCCGCCACACAGCCGATGACGAACAAATCTATGGTGCGCATCCCTGCTGGAAGCCCGAGTTTGAACACATGGGCCGCAAGTGCGCCCATCAATAGAATACCCAATGGTTTTCCGATTAAAAGACCCGCTAGCACCAACCAAGTTGGTTCGCCGATCGCGTTAAATTCAACGCCAGCATTCAAAAGGCCAAAGAAGAACAAGATAATTTCAACAGGCACCTTGAGCTTGTGCTCGATGTCGTTCAACAGATCGCTTAGGTGCTCTTCTGCAGCAGCAAAAATACCGAACGCACGGTCCGCATGTGGGATCGTTGGTACGATGGGAAGCAGACCCAAAGCAGGGTGAATACCCGCCATCATAAAGCCGTACCAAGACAGGCAGGCCGCAACGAGGTAAGGCCAGAAATGCAGTTTTTGACGGACCCAAGTAGAGTTCGCGCGCAATTCATTGCCGCGGTCTAATTTGCGTGGCAACCAATTGGCCAAGAAAAACACGGTCAAAGCGGCAAAGGCAGATAAAAGCAACCATTCGACAGCCAATTCAGAGCTTGGATAGAAGATAGCCAAAATCACAAGGCCCGCTGCGTCATCTGCGATGGCAAGCAACAACAAGAACCGAATGGCAGGGTGACCAGCACCAAAGACGATGCGTCCAACGAGATATGCGAATGCGATGTCTGTTGCGACAGGCACAGCCCAGCCGTTTTTCACTGCATCATAGGTGTCAGACCCAAGCACCGCAGCAAGGCCGAGATACACAAGGATCGGACCGACCATACCGCCAAAGGTCGCAACCAGAGGTGTGGCCGCTTTTTTACCCCGCAGAGAGCCGTTTTTCAAAATCACGGCTTCCCAAACTTCTTTGGCAGCAATGGCAAAGAAAAACGCCATCAAGAGATCGTTAAACAGGTAATGGAGCGTCAAAGTGCGATGAACATGTCCCGTGTCATCCAGATGCGGGTGGCCGATGAAAAAATCATCAACGATGACGAAATCCACCATCGCATGATAGGAATTGACGTCAACGTTTGCCCAGACCAGCGCAATTATCGCGCCGATAATCAACAGCAATGAATAGCCGGTTACAAAATTCCACACTCTGTACATTTTTAGACCTCCAGACCCTATTGGGGTTCACTTATTTTGTTCTGCCTCAAATACGACACGGGGCTAGGCCGTGCAAGAGATGATGCCCTCAAGATGTGGCTTGGTATACGCTAATCGCTTGGTATTTTGATGATTTTGACCTAATTTACCTGTGATGCAACTGCTTCAAGACATACAAAACTGTACCTTATGTGCGGGTCGCTTTGCCGCCACGCAGACGGCGCATGCGCCACGACCAGTGCCGTGGTTTCAGCCGACCGCGCGTATTTTGATCGCAGGTCAAGCTCCGGGCGCGCGGGTGCAAGCCCATCCCAGCGGACGCCCTTTTGTGGATCGATCCGGCGATAGGTTGCGGGTATGGCTTGGGGTGGACGAAGATACATTTTATGATCAAAACCGTATTGCGATTGTGCCGATGGCGTTTTGTTTTCCCGGCTATGACACCAAGGGATCAGACCTGCCGCCACCGCCTCTGTGCCGTGCGACATGGCATGCTCAGGTGATGCAGTCTTTGCCGCATGTGCAATTGGTGCTGCCTGTTGGGCTGTTTGCGCAAAAGTATCATCTGGGGGCAAAGACAAACCTGACAGACACAGTGGCCGCATGGAAAACTTATGCTCCGCGCGCCTTTCCCTTGCCTCATCCATCGTGGCGCAATACGGGTTGGATTAAGAAACACCCGTGGTTCGAGGCCGAGTTGCTACCGAGCTTACGTCAGCGGGTTGAGGAGCTTTTATGACTGACCAAATACCATCTGATGCCACCCCCATTGATCTGGCCCACGCCGCGATGGAAGCCGCCCCCAACGACGACGCACAGCGCTTGCGATTTTTTGAACGTCTGGCGGATGGCGAGTTGTTTTTGCTGTTAGACGCTGAACCGATAGGGGATGGACCGATTGAACCGCGCGTGTTCCCAGTCGAGGATCAAAACTACGTTTTGGTGTTTGACCGCGAGCAACGCTTGGCAGAATTTGCGGGCTCTGCGCCCTATGCCGCTTTGTCTGGTCGTGTGTTGGCGCAGATGCTTGCGGGGCAGGGCATTGGTTTAGGGGTGAACCTGACGGTTGCGCCCTCGGAACTGTTGCTGCCGCCCGAGGCTATGGATTGGCTCAAAGACACGTTGGCGCATGCCCCCACCGAAGCCGAAGCCAAACCCGAAGAAATCACTCCGCCGCATGGCTTGCCCGAACAATTGATCACGGCTTTGGATGCAAAGCTCGCGATTGCAGGGGGGCTTGCACGGGTCGCTTACTTGGCGGGCGTCACTTATGAAGGCGGCGCGAAATCACATCTTTTGGCCTATGTCGATCACATGCCAGGGTCTGAAGGCGCGCTGGCGCAACTGGTCGCGGAATCGCTGACCTTTTCAGGTATTGAGGCGGGCGCTTTGGATGTGGCGTTTTTCGCACCAAGTGATCCGATGTGTGCAAAGCTTGCGCGGCACGGATTGCGCTTTGATTTGCCAGTACCAGAATCGCAGTCCACTGGCCCGTCTGCCCCCGGAATGGATCCGAACAAACCGCCTATTTTACGCTAAGTTTAAAGTCGTGCAAAATCAACGCGGTTGAGTTTAATAACCAGTGGAGTTAATAGCCCGTGGTGCGGTCAACAAGATGCCGCAATGGCTGGCCTGTCTCGCCGCGTTTTATATTGTCTGCGATCACTTGAGATGCGGTATCAGCCCGCGTTTCTGCTGCAATATGCGGCGTGACCGTGACGTTAGGGCGGTGCCAAAACGGGTGATCTTGGGGCAAAGGTTCGATGCGAAATACATCCAGCGTGGCATGGCCAATCTGGCCTGTGTCCAAGGCTGACAAAAGCGCATCATCATCAATCAACGCTCCACGCCCCGGATTTAGGATCACCGCGCCTTTGGGCATCAGCGCCAAAGTTTGCGCGTTGAGAGTGTTTTGTGTTGCCATGGTGTTTGGTAGCAATAGCACACAAATTTCTGCGGTCGCCAGCGCGCGCTGCAATCCGTCAGGACCATGTTCACACGTGATGCCTTGGATCGTCTTGGCGCTGCGTGACCACCCCGTGACGTTAAATCCCAACTGCGCCAAAGCCTGCGCTGCTGCGGCCCCAAGCATGCCCAAACCCAAAATTGTGATATGTCGGTCGCGCGCCAACGGTGGCGTGGTTTGATCCCACACGCCGCGCAACCCGTGAATGTGGCGGTCCATCCCCAGATGGTGCCGCATGACATGCCCGACAACCCATTCGGTCATGCCCAACTGCAATCCGTCATCGACCATACGGCACAAGGGCTGCGTTAAAGTGGTGTTTGATACAATGGTTTCGACCCCAGCCCACAAACTTAAAACAGCTTTTGTGCGCGTGAAGGGGGTGAAATCCGTTAAAGATGGGTTCGGGGCATAGACAATATAATCGGTGTCTTGCGCAGGCATGTCGGGGCTGACCTGCGCCTCAATACCACACTCTGTAAGCGCTTGGTGCAGTGCGCCTTTGTATCTGTCCCAAAGTTTCGGTGGTGCAGAGAAAAGAATGTTCAACGTCATGCTGTGCCTCAAGTGTTAGGATTTTGTACGTGGACGGTGGATGTGCGCCGATTGCACGATGCCAAAGGCGACCATCAACACCAGCATGGCGGACCCACCATAGGACACCATAGGCAACGGTACGCCCACAACCGGCGCAAGGCCCATCACCATCGACATGTTAACAGCGAAAAACAAAAAGAACGTGGCCGCGATACCAATGGTCACCAAAGCACCAAAGCGATCTTTGTTGTTCATCGCGGAAATCAAACAAAAGATCACGATCCCCGCGTAGAGCATGAGTAGTGAAATACCGCCTAAAAAGCCAAACTCTTCGGCGAGCGTGGTGAAAATGAAGTCGGTGTGTTTTTCTGGTAAAAAGTTCAATCGCGACTGTGTGCCTTGCATAAATCCGCGCCCTGTCCAGCCGCCCGACCCCAAGGCGATTTTGGATTGTGTGATGTGATACCCCGCGCCCAATGGATCGCTTGACGGATCAAGAAAGGTGTCGATGCGGCGGTATTGATAGTCTTTCAACAATTGCCACGGCGTGCCGCGTGAGGAAAAGACAAAGGTCACCAACGTGCCGCCCATGGCGGCAATCGCGCCAAAATACCACCAACTGACACCTGCAGCAAACATCACAATTGCGCCACCGAACACCAGCAAAAGCGAGGTGCCAAGATCGGGTTGTTTGAGCACCAAAGCCGTGGGCAGCAAGATCAAAAACACAGGGATCGCCACCCACAAAGGGTGTGATACTTTTTTGATGTCCAGCCAGTCATAATAGCCTGCAAGCAGCATCACGAGTGTGATTTTCATCAACTCTGACGGTTGCAATCGCATAAAGCCAAGATCGATCCAGCGCTGGGCGCCCATGCCGACATCACCGAAAAATTCGACCACAAGCAGCAAGACCAGCGACAACACATAGCCCACGCCCGCCATATTGCGCCAAAACCAAATGGGCACCATGCCGATCATCAGCATCAATCCCAAACCCACACCGAACCGTTTCATTTGCGGGGCAGCCCATGGATTGAACGCGCCGCCAGCATTGGAATAGAGCATGATAAAACCGATGCAGGCCACCGCTGTTAAAAGAACAACCAAAGCCCAATTCACGAACAAAATTTTTGACAGGCCTGTGGGGACGGTCTTGAGATTGTGCTCTAAATAGCTCACGCATTGCTCCTTTTTGTGGCATTGTCGCCATCCGTGCGCAGTGGCAAGGCATCAAGAAGCGTCTTGATCGTCCCGCGCTGCGATTGCGGATATGAGGCCAAAGGTGGCACCGCGCCATGCAGGGCAAAAAGCATCAAATCGCGCGCAACAGGGGCTGCGGCCGTTGATCCGCCGCCGCCATGTTCAATCACCACAGACACAGCGTATTTAGGTGCATCATGGGGGGCAAAGGCCACAAAAAGCGCGTGGTCGCGTTCTTCCCAAGGGACGTTTTTGTTGTTCACAACAGCGTTGCGCGTTTGACTGGTGCCCGTCTTGCCCGCCAGCCGCATTCCATCTGTAACGATGCGCGAACTATAGGCCGTCCCGCGATTACTGTTGGATACTTCATACATGCCTTGGCGCACGGACCTAAGCATATTTTCGTTGATATTTAACGGCCCGCCGCTTTTGATTGGCTGTTCTACCCCATCAATGGATTTGATCAGGCGCGGAACAATTTCACGCCCTGTTGCCAATCGAGATGTCATCACGGCAAGCTGCATTGGCGTTGTCAGCACAAAGCCTTGGCCAATTGACGCATTCAAACTGTCACCGATCACCCAATCCGCACCGCGATTGTCACGTTTCCATTGTTTGTCGGGCATCAAACCCGACGACATGCCAGGAAGCGGCAGATCGTATTCTTCGCCCAAGCCCAGTCTTCGACCCATTGCGGCAATATTTTCAATGCCCGCACGTTGGGCCATTTCGTAGTAATAGACGTCGCAAGAATGTCTGAGCGAGCCAGTGAGATTGATGTTGCCGTGCCCCGCTCTTTTCCAACAGTGAAACCGGCGGCCGCCGACCTCTGTATGGCCCATGCAGCGCACTGTTTCATCAGGGGTCACAACGCCCGCTTCCAACGCGGCCAGCGCGGTCACCATTTTAAAGGTTGAACCGGGTGGATAGGCACCTTGGACAGACTTCGATGGCAAGGGTCTATAAATGTTTTCAAGCAAGGCATTGTAATTGATGATAGAAATACCGCGCACAAACAGATTTGGGTCAAAGGCGGGTGTTGATCCTGCGGCCAAAATATCGCCTGTTTCGACATCCATAATGACCGCTGATGCGCTTTCGCCAGCAAGCCGCGCTTGCACAAAGTTTTGCAACTGGTGATCAAGGGTCAATTGCAGATTGTTGCCTGCGATCCCTTCTTTGCGTTCAAGCTCGCGAATGATCCGACCGTGTACGTTTTGTTCAACCCGCACCGTGCCAGCATTGCCGCGCAACGTGTCTTCCATCATTTTTTCCACACCGGACTTGCCGATGGGAAATTTGGGAATGCGCATTAAGGGATCAATGTGATCCATACGCGATAGATCATAACTCGACACGGGGCCGACATACCCAATGAGATGGGCAAAATCGTCTTTGAGAGGATAATCACGAGACAGGCCAACCTCGGGCGACACGCCCGGCAACGCGGGGGCATTGGCCGCCACAGTGGAAAAAGCTTCCCATGTGAGACGGTCTAAAATGGTTACAGGTGCAGAAGGCCCCGCATTTTTAAGTTCCTTGCGGACGCGATCTTGGTCGTCTTGGGTTAAGCCAATCAACGTCTCAAGCTCGGCCAGAACCATATCCAGTTGGCTTGCATCCTCTTTACGGATCACGATCCGAAAGGTTTGTTCATTTTCGGCAATCACGGTGCCTGAGCGGTCGTAAATCAATCCGCGTGCAGGGGGTAAAAGATGGATTTTTAGACGGTTTTCATCGGCCAAAAGCCGGAACTCTTCTGCTTGATCCACCTGCATATAGCGCATGCGCAACCCCAAAGCGCCCATAAAGACAAGCTGCGACCCGCCTAAAAACAGCGTACGTCGCGTGAGTTTTTTTGCGCTTTCAGCGGTGTCTGCGGGGGAACGTCTCATCGGGTTTGTCCAATCAACTCAGCTTCGGCAGTGGAAATTTTCGTCACTCCCATAAGTTTTACCGAAATCAACACGACGAAAGGATAGGCGCAAAATGTGGATATCTGCTGTAAAATTACCAAACCAAGTGAAGTTTGCTCGACCATGAAAATACCCAAAGTCAGGCGGTAAAGCACGGCAAGCCCAAGCATCACAACGCCCACGGTGGCCCACTCGACCAAAAAAGGCATGTCGCGCGACGTGCCTTCGCGGTCGCGCAAGAATTCTAGGGCAAGCACGCTCAAGCCGGCCCAAAGACCGGGCGGCCGCATGTAAACAAAATCGCCAATTAAAAAGAGACAGCCCACCCAGAAAAGGGGCACATAAGACGGACGGCGCAGCACCCAAGCAAAAGCAAAGGCAAGTACCAGATCAGGGCCGGGCCAACGCCCTGAACCCACTTCAAGCGGCAAAATGGAAAAGAACAGCACGGTCATAAAGACCAGCGCAAAGCCACCGCGATACAGCCAGTTTTTGACGACCCGAGGTTCAATCATCGGTGCCCTCCGCCGCGGTCTCTGCCTCAGTTGGCGTACCTGCGTCGGGGGTAACGGGGGATGTAATCGGCGCATTGGGCAAGATGAGCGACCCCGGGTCAACGATCCGTTCGCCTTTCAGGCTGCGCAAAACCCGCAAATAATCAAGCCGCTCATAGTCGGCGGCCAAAACCACGCGCAATCTGCGATCTGGCCCAAGGGCCACTTGGCCAATCAACAAACCGGGTGGGAAAATCCCGCCATCGCCCGAGGACACAACCCTGTCACCGGGGCGGACCAATTCCGGACTTTCAATAAACTCAAGCGGCGGGCGGGCTGTATTGTTGCCGGACAAAATAGCACGTTGCCCAGAGGGCTGAATGGTGACGGGCAAGCGCGAATTGCTGTCTGTTAGCAAAACAACGCGGGCCGTGTTCGCGCCCAGTCCAGAAATGCGCCCGACAAGTCCGATCCCGTCCATCGTCGCCCAGCCATCAACGATGCCATCTCGCGATCCGACATTCAAAAGCACAGATTGGCGAAAAGGCGACCCGCTGTCGGCCATCACAACCCCCGTTATATAGGTGTATTTGGGGTCAAGTTGCACATTGTTGAGATCCAAAAGCTTGGCGTTTTTTTGTTCCAGCTGCAGGGCGGCTTCTTTCCATGCTTGCATCTGGCGCAGTTCGCGGCGCAACTCTTGGTTTTGTTCGTAAATACGGCTGTAGCTTTGGAAATTCTCGACCATATCCACGGTCTTTGTCACGGGCAGGAGAGCCCATTCAAAGGATGGCACAATACGGTCAACCATTTGTGCCCGTATACGTTCGACCCGAGGGCTGTCTATACGCCAAAGAACAAAGATACCAAAAAGCACAAACACCAAAAGCGCAGACAAAAGTCTGCGCAATGGGCGGATGAAGTCATCAGATGTGTCTTTTGCCACGGTTACTCTGACCCTTTAAGGATCGCAGGCGATAGCGCGAAGTGCGCGCGCGGCAGGCGATCAGCTATCGTAATCAATCACATGACGGAGTTGTTTTTCATACTCCAACGCTTTGCCTGTGCCCAAAGCCACACAATTGAGCGGCTCATCTGCGACCGAGATAGACAGGCCGGTTTGCTCGCGCAAAGCCAAATCAAGATCGGCCAGCAAAGCACCACCCCCGGTCAACATCACACCACGGTCCACAATGTCTGCGGCCAAATCGGGTGGCGTGGTTTCCAGTGCGGCCATCACAGCTTCGCAAATTTGCTGTACAGGCTCGGACAAAGCTTCGGCCACTTGGGCTTGTGAAATTTCGATTTCTTTTGGCACACCGTTCAACAGATCGCGGCCTCGAATGGTCATGGCCGCGCCGCGTCCATCATCGGGCATCCGCGCTGTACCGACTGTGGTCTTGATCCGTTCTGCCGTGCCTTCGCCGATGAGCAAGTTTTGCTGGCGGCGCAAATAGGCGATGATGGCGTCATCCATGCGATCACCACCGACACGCACAGAACGCGCATACACGATGTCGCCAAGCGAAAGCACAGCCACCTCGGTGGTGCCGCCGCCAATGTCGACAACCATGTTGCCAGTCGGATCAGTGATCGGCATGCCCGCGCCAATGGCGGCTGCAATCGGTTCTGCGATCAAACCAGCGCGGCCAGCGCCTGCTGAGAGAACCGAATTGCGGATCGCACGTTTTTCAACAGGCGTCGCGCCATGAGGCACACAGACGATGATTTTGGGTTTGGGAAATAATGTACGGCGGTGCACTTTGCGGATGAAATGTTTGATCATTTCTTCGGCTGTGTCAAAGTCAGCAATCACACCATCGCGCATCGGGCGGATGGCTTCGATAGACCCTGGTGTTTTACCAAGCATGTGTTTTGCATCTTCGCCTACGGCCAAAACTTGTTTGCGCCCGTCTTTGACGTGATAGGCCACGACTGATGGCTCGTTTAAGATAATGCCTTTGCCCTTGACGTAGACCAGCGTGTTCGCTGTCCCTAGGTCAATCGCCATATCAGCAGAAAAAAGTCCCTTAAATAATGCCATAGTCTGCTCAATCTCCGTCAAACCCACAAAGGGGAGAATCCCACCATAGAGGCGCTTATAGGGCGCACGCGGCCCGTGGGAAAGGGGGGAGCGGGGTGTAAGGCAAAGTCTCGCTGTTTGAGCACCGACATTGGACGTTTGTGTGAACTTTAGAATGAGTGATATAACCCAAATCGGCAGGTTTATTCTGGCTTTGGTACGCGGATTGGGCTTTGCGCCATACGGGGGGGCGGCTAGAACGCAAAAGGGCGCGCAATTTTGCACGCCCTGTCACATTTGAGTGAGGTGATTAGCCCGCGTCTTTGTAGCTGACTTCTTTGGTGTCCGCGCCGGGGGCTGATTTGGTCCGACGGACGATCAAACGATTGACCGCGTTCACATAGGCTTTTGCTGAGGCAAACACCGTATCTGTGTCTGAACTTTGCCCCGTTGCGATGCGCCCGTCTTCTTCCAAACGCACGGAAACTGTCGCTTGCGCATCTGTGCCTTCGGT
Source organism: Pacificibacter marinus (assembly GCF_900109555.1). GTDB lineage: Bacteria > Pseudomonadota > Alphaproteobacteria > Rhodobacterales > Rhodobacteraceae > Celeribacter > Celeribacter marinus_C. The sequence continues at coordinate 159,434 of NZ_FNZV01000003.1, forward strand.
CACCGCATTCACTTGGTAGATTTGCAAACGCGCTTGAGTTGGGTACAGCTCTTTGATGGCCTTGAAAGCTGCATCCACAGGCCCGTCGCCTTGCGCTGTGCAGTGCTTTTCCTCGCCGTCGATTTCAAGGATAATATCAGCAGTTTGAGGGGCTTCTGATCCGCAAACTACACGCAGATGTTTGATCTTGATGTACTCGTTTTGACTCTCAGACCCTGTGTCTTGCATCAACGCGACGACATCATCGTCAAGCACTTCTTTCTTGCGATCTGCCAGTTCTTTGAAGCGTACAAATACGTCTTTCAACTGGTTGTCGCCCAGCTCGTAACCCAGTTCTTCCAATTTCGCACGCAAAGCGGCGCGGCCAGAATGTTTGCCCAATGGCAGCGATGTGCCTGACAGGCCCACATCGGCAGGGCGCATAATCTCAAACGTTTCGGCATTTTTCAGCATGCCGTCTTGGTGAATGCCAGATTCATGCGCGAAAGCGTTTTTACCCACGATGGCTTTGTTCGGTTGCACGACAAAACCAGACACCTGAGACACACGACGCGAGATGTTCATGATCTTGGTGGTGTCGATTTTGGTGTTGTACGGCATGATGTCGTTGCGCACTTTGAGCGCCATCACGACCTCTTCCAGTGCTGTATTGCCCGCGCGTTCGCCCAGACCGTTAATCGTACATTCGATTTGGCGTGCCCCAGCTTCAACAGCGGCCAAAGAGTTGGCTGTCGCCATGCCCAGATCGTTGTGACAATGGGTGGCGAAAATGATGTCATCAGCACCAGGGACGCGTTCCAAAAGCATCTTGATGATGTCAGAGCTTTCACGCGGAATGGTGTAGCCTACGGTGTCAGGGATGTTGATTGTCGTCGCACCCGCTTTGATCGCGATTTCAACGGTGCGGCACAGGTAATCATGTTCCGTGCGGATCGCATCCATCGGTGACCATTGCACATTGTCACACAGATTGCGCGCATGGGTGACGGTCTCGTGGATTTTGTCCGCCATCTCATCCATCGTCAGCGCAGTAATGTCGCGGTGCAGGGGCGATGTGCCGATAAAGGTGTGAATGCGCGGTTGGGCTGCGTGTTTCACCGCCTCCATGCAACGATCAATGTCGCCAAAGCTGGCGCGTGCCAAGCCACAAATGACAGAGTTTTTCGAATTCTTGGCGATTTCAGACACGGCATCAAAGTCGCCTTGTGAAGCAATCGGAAAACCGGCTTCGATAATATCGACGCCCATTTCATCCAAAAGGCTGGCGATTTCGAGTTTTTCATTGTGGGACATTGTGGCGCCCGGAGATTGTTCGCCATCGCGCAGTGTGGTGTCAAAAATCAGAACGCGGTTTTTGTCGGATACAGATGTCATAGGAATACTCTCGATAATCTTAGCTTTGGGTGGTTGGATATGTGTGATCTGGCGCAAATGTCACTTCTGAGCGTCGCGCCAAAGGCACGCTCAGAAGCAGCTAAGAAGTAGGAGCGCACGACGGCTGCGCGCAAGTGGTGCGCGGTCAGAGGTCGTTTTATGATCAGTCATCAACATGGACGCGACTATAATCACGGAACCCGTAAAGAAAACCCCAAAATGTGAACTTTTTTCGATTTCATACGTAGTCATAAAAAAGGAAATGCAAATGCGAGCACTCATAATCGGACATACGGGTGGCATTGGCAGTGCCGTGGCAAGCGCTTTGGGCAAGCGGGGCGTCGATGTGGTAGGGGTGTCTCGCAGCACACATGGGCTAGATTTGCGTAACCCTGAAAGTATTGAAGCTGTGTTCGCGGCCGTGTCGGGCCAGTTTGATTTGGTGATTGTTGCGACAGGGCAATTGGACGGCGCAGGGCGCAAACCTGAAAAATCACTCAAAGCGTTGACCTATGACGCGATGGCCGATCAGTTTGCCGTCAACACCATCGGCCCTGCTCTGATTTTGCGCCAACTGCCGCGCCTTTTGCCAAAAGACAGGCCTTGTACTGTGGCTGTTTTAAGCGCACGGGTTGGATCAATTGGGGACAACAAAATGGGCGGATGGTACAGCTATCGGGCTGCCAAGGCTGCGACAAACCAAGTGGTACATTCCGCTGCAATTGAACTGTCGCGGTCCCACAAGCTGTCGTGCATTATTGCCTATCATCCGGGCACTGTGGCGACGCCATTCACAGCTCAGCATCAAGGCAACAACAAGACTGTTGGCGCACAAGACGCGGCGCACAACATGCTTGCTGTTTTGGATGGGATGACGCCCTCAGACACAGGGAATTTTTTTGATTGGCGCGGGGCCCCTGTGGTCTGGTGATCTGTGAGCGCGCCTGAAATAGCCGCTATTGCGCGGCAGTGTCGGATGCAGGTGTTTCCGGTTCAGTCTTGGTGATCAAAGCGCCCTCAGACCAATCGCCTGACGCAGTTTCCCCTGACGCATAAGTGATCGAGCCGCGTCCGTGACGTTTGCCGCCTTCAAACAAGCCATCATAGATGTCACCATTTTCATAGGTTGCGATCCCGCGCCCGTTGATTTCGCCGTCTTTCCATTCGCCGACATATTTATAACCAGTTGGCATGATCAATGTGCCTGTACCGTCTCGTTTACCTTTGGCAAAGTCGCCCTGATAGGTCGTGCCATCGGCGTAGGTCGCCATGCCTTTGCCTTCGCGTTGGCCATTGATCCAGTCCCCGTCATAGACGAACCCATCGGTGTAAGTCATCTTGCCTTTGCCGTGGTTTTGCGCGTTCTTAAACATGCCTTCATAGACCAGCCCGTTGGCGTATTCCGCGCGGCCCATACCGTCGATCACGCCATCTTTCCACGCGCCTTCATAAGTGGTTCCGCCAGGATAGGTGATTTTGCCTGTGCCGTGGGCGAGGTCATTCAAGAATTCACCGACATAGACCGATCCGTCAGGATAGGTCACTTGCCCGATGCCTTCGATGCGCCCATTGGCCCATGCGCCTGTGTAGAGATAGCCATCAGTGCCAGTGAATGTTCCTGTGCCATGACGTTTGTCGTCGTCAAAATCGCCGGAGTAGACATCACCGTTGCCGTAAACGACTTTGCCTGTGCCTTGGCGTTTGCCACCGACCAACATCCCCGTGTAGACATCGCCATTGGGCTGGGTGATCGTGCCTTCGCCGTTGCATTGGCCTGTCACCCATTGGCAGTTTAGGATCAAACCGTCTGCGAGGGTCAAAACGCCCATGCCGTGGCGGTCATCGCGGGCCATCATGCCCACGTATGTCGCGCCTTCGGGGTAGGTGATCGTGCCTTTGCCTTCTTTGACGCCATTCACCCAAGCGCCTTCATAGACATACCCAGTTGGGCTTTCCAAGCGGCCCATGCCGTGATGGTTGTTGGCTAGGAAACCGCCTTCATAGGTGATGCCACTGGCATAAACCGCAGCGCCTGATCCGGTGATCGCGCCGTTTTCCCAATCGCCCTCGTATGTGCCACCATCTGCATAGGTGATTTTGCCAAATCCGTGCTGTTTGCCCTGTTCAAAGGCACCCTCATAGACCGATCCATCGGGGTAGCGTGCGACGCCTTGGCCTTTGATTTCGCCCATGACCCAGTCGCCGGTGTATTCAAAGCCGTTGGGCAAGCTGTAGGTGCCTGTGCCGTCTTGCTGACCGTCTGTAAAGGTGCCCTCGTAGATGCCGCCTTCGTCATATTGACGGGTTTGGACTTTGCCATCTTGGGCCAAAAGGGCCATCGGGATTGCAAGGCTGGTTGCCACGCACAAGGCGACGCTAAGTTTGAAATTGGTCACTTTGGTTTTCCTATTGCGGTGAGCTGCCAGCGACACTGCCATCCAACGGCCCTAAATATATGGCCTTGAGCGGCCAACTGTTGGCGGTAACCTAGCAGTCTCGTCTGTGCGTGCAAATGTTTTTGTCGGGATCGGCTTTCCCTTGCTGCTCAGTCTGCTAAACCTTCTTCAAAGTCTGAAAGGTCCGCGATATGACTGATACCTTCCGCCTGACACTGGCCCAATTGAACCCTACTGTTGGCGCGATTGACGCCAATTGCGATGCTGCGCGTGCCGCTTACGCCAAAGCGCAGGCCGCTGGCGCAGATATGATCGCCTTTCCCGAGATGTTTTCGACGGGGTATCAAACTCAAGATTTAGTGATGAAGCCTGCGTTTTCGGCCCATGCCATGCGTGCAATCAAAGCGCTTGCGCCGCTCACCGAAGATGGTCCTGCGATTGGGATCGGCGGACCTTATGCGTATGGTGATAAGCTGTACAATGGCTATTGGATTTTGGCCAAAGGCAAGGTGCAGACCGTCGTTTTGAAACATCATCGACCTAATGAAACCGTGTTTGATGAAGTGCGTTTGTTTGAAAGCGGTGATGTACATGGACCGTACCGTGTTGGCCCTATCCGCATTGGAACGCCGATTTGCGAAGATGCGTGGCATCCTGATGTGTCTGAGGCTTTGGCGGAAACGGGTGCTGAAATCTTGCTTGTTCCCAATGGGTCTCCTTATTACCGCAACAAATACAATCGCCGTTTGGCGCATATGGTTGCCCGCGTGACAGAAACCAATTTGCCGCTGGTCTATTTAAACATGGTTGGCGGCCAAGACGATCAGGTGTTTGATGGCGGCTCATTCGTGCTCAACCGTCACGGTAAAATTGCGCATCAATTGCCTGTGTTCGATGAACATCTGCGTCATGTGGATTTCGTTAAAACCGATGAAGGCTGGGTCGCCGAAAGCGGTGACATCACGCATCATCCTGATGAGTGGGAACAAGATTACCGCGCCATGGTCGAAAGCCTGCGGGACTATATGCGCAAAACTGGTTTCAAAAAGGTGCTACTTGGTCTGTCTGGCGGGATTGATTCCGCGATTGTCGCGACGATTGCCGCCGATGCTTTGGGCCCTGAAAACGTGCGCTGTGTGATGTTGCCAAGTGAATACACATCCCAAAGCTCGCTGGATGACGCCAAAGACATCGCCAATCGTTTGGGCTGTCACTATGATTTTGTGCCGATCAAAGCGGGGCGTGACGCGATCACTGATACGCTAGCGCCGTTGTTTGAAGGCTTCAAAGAAGACACCACAGAAGAAAACGTGCAATCGCGTCTGCGCGGTCTTTTGTTGATGGCTTTGTCTAATAAATTTGGCGAAATGCTTTTGACCACCGGCAACAAATCCGAAGTGGCCGTGGGCTATTGCACGATCTATGGCGACATGAACGGCGGCTACAATCCGATCAAAGACATGTATAAAACCCGCGTGTTCGAACAATGTCGCTGGCGCAATGCCAATCATCGCCCTTGGATGATGGGGGCTGCGGGTGAAGTGATTCCTGTGTCGATCATCGACAAACCACCGTCAGCTGAGTTGCGCCCCGATCAACGTGATGACGACAGTTTGCCGCCTTATGAGGTGCTGGATGCCATTCTTGAAGGGCTGGTGGATCATGAACAAAGCGTCGCCGAATTGGTCGATGCAGGGTTTGAGCAGGCTACGGTGAAACGTGTTGAACATCTGCTTTATATTTCTGAATACAAGCGTTTCCAATCTGCCCCAGGGACGCGCCTGACACCGCGCGCATTTTGGTTGGATCGGCGTTACCCGATTGCAAACCGCTGGCGTGACACCGACTGAGCACGGCTGTCATGGGGCGCTGCGTGAGGGATCAGACTTTAGGCTTTTCTCTAAATTTGGCCCAAGGCGTCACGCGGGGTCTTGCACCCTTGCGGCGTCTTGGCTAGGACAGCGTTTTTCTGTCTTAGGAGCGCCCCATGGAGCTGACCGTTGGTATTGATTTCGGAACCTCCAACTCTGCGGTTGGCTTGGCTGTGAATGGTCAGCCTTGGCTTGTGGATATCGAAGAGGGATCAAAGACATTGCCCACGGCAGTGTTTTTCGATGCACGGGGCAATTTGCGTCTTGGATCTGCTGCCAACCGTGCTTTGATTTCCGGCGATGAAGGCCGCTATATGCGCGCTTTGAAATCAGTTTTGGGCACACCTTTGCTGCGCGAAGCGCGGATGATTGGCCCCAAGCGACAAAGCCTTTTGGATGTGATCACTCAATTCCTATCAGAACTGCGCCTGCGCACCGAAGCGCAAGTGCGCCAGTCTGTGACAGGCGTTGTGTCCGGTCGCCCTGTGCGATTTCATTCCCAAAACGATAAAGCCAATGCGCAGGCGTTGATTGACCTGACCGAAGCTTACACGCGCGCTGGTTTCAAGCACATCGACTTTCTGCCCGAACCCGAAGCAGCCGCTTTGGCCGCGCAAGATTTGGCGGCGGGCGAGATTGGCTTGGTCGTGGATATCGGCGGCGGTACGTCAGATTTCACAGTGTTTCGCAAATCTGATGGCAAGGCTGATGTTTTGGCCTCTTACGGTGTGCGGCTTGGCGGAACGCATTTGGATCGCGCTTTGTCGCTGGACCATGTGATGCCGTTGTTTGGCGCTGGCACCCAAGTGCGCCGTGCTTTGGCAGATGGGCTATTGCCCGTGCCTGCGACGTTGTTCAACGACTTGGCCACGTGGCAAAAAATACCGTTTCTTTACACCAAAGACACCGAACGTTTGGTGAAAGATTTGCAGCGTCATGCTGTTGAGCCAGACAAACTTGCGCGCTTGTTTGAAGTGATCGAAGCCGAGCTGGGCCATGATGTGGCCTTTGCCGTTGAAGCGGGTAAAATCGCGGTCAACACAGATGGGCAGGGTGTGATTGAACTTGGGCTTGTTGAAAAAGGTCTAAGCGCATCTTTGGATGAGGTTTCGATGAGCGCGTCTTTGGCGCGGTTCAAAACTGAGCTTTCAGAGGCCACGACCGAGACATTAAAATTGGCCGGCGTGAAAGCTGATGCCATCGGCGCTGTCGTTTATGTCGGCGGCACCAGTTTGATGTCGATCGTACCAGACGCGATAAAAGATGTGATCCCAAATGCGCGGTCGATCAAGTCAGAGGCCTTTACCGCCGTGGTCGATGGCTTGGCGATTGCGGCTGGGCAAAAGCAACTGGCGCAAAGCGCCTAGTATTCCCACCATTTGTCGATTTTGGCGATGTCATCATCTGACCACCCAAAGTGATGCGCCAATTCGTGAACGGTGACATGGGCGACCATTTGCAGCAACGTCACGTCGCCGCGCAGACACCATTCGTCCAAGATAGGGCGGCGAAATAACCATATTGTGTCGGGGGTTGTGGCCTGATCCATGGTTGATTTTTCGGGCATCGGAATGCCTGTATAAAGCCCCGTCAGCGCAAATGGATCATCCAGTCCGATTTCAGCCATCAAATCTTCGGGCACAAAATCCATCACTGTGACACCAATTGAGGCGGCCAACACGCGGTGCGCTGCGGGCAATTGCGCAATCGTCGCGAGCGCGATCTGTTCGATCATGTCCAGGTCAGGGGCGGTGGCGTTCATTAAGTTGGCTGTCATGTCTGGCTCCAATGCGGCGGTGCGCGTTCATGTGTCATGCGGTATGCGCGCGCTCACATATGGACTCTTTGGCCACAATATGAAAGAGCAAGCGCAACAGGAGATCACCATGACCGTCACACGTTTTGCACCAAGCCCCACAGGCTATATCCACGTCGGCAACCTTCGCACGGCGCTTTTCAATTACCTGATCACACGCAAAGCTGGCGGTCAGTTTATTTTGCGCATCGATGACACCGATCCTGTGCGTTCAAAACAAGAATACATTGACGCTTTGAAAGAAGATCTGACATGGCTTGGCCTGACGTGGGATCGTACAGAGCGTCAGTCTGATCGCTTGGACCGTTACAATGCCGCGATGGAAGATTTGAAAGCTGCGGGGCGTTTGTACGAATGTTTCGAGACGCCAGTAGAGCTTGATCTCAAGCGTAAAAAACAACTCAACATGGGCAAGCCGCCTGTGTATGACCGCGCGGGTTTGAACCTGACGGATGCTGAAAAAGACGCGCTGCGTGCGGAACGCGGTGATGGTCACTGGCGCTTCAAGCTTGATCTTGAGCGTGTCGAGTGGACTGACGGCATCTTGGGCGATATTTCTATTGATTGCGCTTCTGTTTCTGATCCGGTTTTGGTCAAAGCGGATGGGCAATTTTTGTACACGCCAGCATCTGTGTGCGACGATATCGACTATGGCATCACCCATGTTGTGCGCGGCTCTGACCACGTGACAAATACTGCGACTCAAATCCAAATCATCAAGGCTTTGGGCGGCACAGTGCCAACATTTGCGCACCACTCTTTGCTGACAGGCTCACAAGGCGAAGCATTGTCCAAGCGTCTTGGTGTTTTGTCTTTGCGTGATTTGCGCGCACAAGGGATCGAACCAATGGCGCTGATGTCTTTGATGGCCCGCACAGGGTCGTCGCAACCTGTCGAAGTGCGTTCTACTATGCAAGAACTGATCGAAGGGTTCGACATTTCGACCTTTGGTTCTGCTCCGACAAAGTTCGACGAAAAAGATTTGTTCCCATTGACGGCTCAAGTGAACATCGCGCGGCCATTCGCCGATGTGGCAGACGAGATTTCCGCCTTGGGTGTGCCTGCTGACAAAGCCGAATTGTTTTGGAGTGTTGTGCGTGAAAACATCACTGTGAAAGCTGACATGGCTGGCTGGTGGACGCTGTTCCGCGATGGCGCAACGCCGCTTGTTGCCGACGAAGACAAAGATTTCGTGGCTGAGGCTTTCGCCATGATGCCCCAGCCGCCCTACACGCAGGACACTTGGAAAGAGTGGACAACAGCTGTGAAAGACGCAACTGGCCGTAAAGGCAAAGGGTTGTTTATGCCGCTGCGTAAAGCCGTCACAGGGTTGGAACGTGGGCCAGACATGTCCAACGTGATGCCACTGTTGCAAAAAGCGCCCGCTTTGTAAGCGCAGATCAATTTGAGTGTTTGAAAACCCGCCAAGCCTATGCGCTTTGGCGGGTTTTTTATGCAGCCCATAACATTCTTAGTGTGGGGCCTCTTGCCTGAATCAGTTGCCTCGCATAACGTATTTTCAACATCTTCGTTGGGAGAACGGGGCATACAGTTTGTGTACCCGTGCCGAAGGAGCAACCGCCCCGGTAAACTCTCAGGCAAACGGACCTTCGAAGATCATAAAACTCTGGAGAGTGGCGTGGATACGCCCGCCGAAGGGATAACGATCTCAGGCGCAAGGACAGAGGGGGCATCAGGCAAAGGATTGCTTTGTCGTGGTGCCGGGATTTTCCGGTTTTGATGCTCGGCGTGCGGATTGCGCGCTTGGAAAGGACAAGATGACGGATCTACAGCGCACGCCCCTTTACGATTTTCACGTGGCCCATGGCGGCAAAATGGTGCCTTTCGCAGGCTATGATATGCCCGTGCAATACCCCGCTGGCGTGATGAAAGAACACTTGCAAACGCGTACATCTGCAGGCCTGTTTGACGTTTCGCACATGGGGCAGGTGGAATTGAAGTCATCGCAAGGGCTTGAGGGCGCGATGTTGGCGCTGGAAACTTTGGTGCCTGTCTCTGTTGCTGGTCTGAAAGCCGATCGTCAACGCTACGGGATTTTCACCAACGACACTGGCGGCATTTTGGATGATTTGATGATTGCCAACACGGGTGACCATTTGTTTCTAGTGGTCAATGCTGCCTGCAAAGCCCAAGACATCGCGCATATGCAAGCCAATCTGCCAGACCACGTGACCGTCACGGAAATCACCGATCGTGCATTGCTGGCATTGCAAGGCCCCAAAGCCGAAGACGCCCTTGCGCGCCTCGTGCCGCACGTCACGTCCATGCGGTTTATGGACAGTCACCGTGTCGATGTGAACGGCGTTGAATGGTGGATTTCGCGCTCTGGTTACACTGGCGAAGATGGGTTTGAAATTTCTATCCCTGCAGATATCGCCACTGATGTCGCCGCGCAATTGGAGGCGATGGATGAGGTTGAATTGATCGGTCTTGGCGCGCGCGACAGTTTGCGGCTTGAAGCGGGTCTGTGCCTGTACGGTCACGACATCGACACCACCACGTCGCCCGTTCAGGGCAACATCGCTTGGGCGATCCAAGGCATCCGTAAAACGGGCGGCGCGCGTGCTGGCGGTTTCCCCGGTGCAGACCGCATTCTTTCTGAATTTGACAATGGCGCGGATAAATTGCGGGTTGGGCTTTTGCCCCAAGGCCGCGCGCCGATGCGCGAAGGCACGCCTTTGTTCGCCACGGTCGATAGCACAGATCAGATCGGCGCAATCACATCTGGCGGTTTTGGCCCCTCGGTCGAGCGCCCGATTGCTATGGGCTATGTCCCAACAAAGTTTTCACAAGACGGCACCGAGATTTTCGCAGAACTGCGCGGCAAGCGATTGCCCGTGACTGTCGCGCCCATGCCGTTTCGCCCCTCAACATACAAACGCTAAAACACTCCAAGGAACAGACCTATGAAATTCACTGAAGAACACGAATGGCTCCGCGTTGAAGACGATCTGGTTGTCGTTGGCATCACCGAACACGCCGCCGCGCAGCTTGGCGATGTTGTGTTTATCGAATTGCCTGATGAAGGCATTACAGTGACCAAAGACGAAGAGATTTGTGTCATTGAAAGCGTCAAAGCAGCTTCAGATATTTTGGCACCACTTGATGGCGAAATTGTTGAAGTGAACAGCTTGCTTGTGGATGAACCATCCAAAGTGAATGAGGACGCAATCGGCGATGCTTGGTTCTTTAAGATGAAGATCGAAGACCTGTCTGTGCTCGATGACTTCATGTCAGAAGCCGAATACAAAGCCCTTATCGGCTAACATTTTCGGGGTCAAAACGCAGCTGCGGTTTGGCCCTTTTGCTGCATGCCCTGTGCTAGCTCGCATACAAGGAACGTTCCGTGGCCTATACCCCATCTACTTATAATCCTTATGATTTTGCCAATCGCCGCCACATTGGTCCATCGCCTCAAGAGATGAAAGACATGCTGGATGTGATTGGTGCGTCCTCTTTGGATGCGCTGATTGATCAAACTGTGCCCATGGGCATTCGCCAACTTGAACCGCTCAGCTGGGGCCCAATGACCGAACACGAAGTGTTGGATGCAATGCGCAAAGTCGCTGGCAAAAACAAGGTTATGACATCGTTGATCGGGCAGGGGTATTACGGCACCGCGACGCCCCCCGCGATCCAGCGCAATATCTTGGAAAATCCAGCTTGGTATACGGCCTACACACCCTACCAACCCGAGATCGCCCAAGGCCGTCTAGAAGCGCTTTTGAACTACCAAACCATGGTGTCGGACATGACGGGTCTTCCCGTTGCCAACGCATCTTTGCTGGATGAATCCTCTGCCTGTGCGGAAGCTATGACCATGGCGCAGCGTGTTTCTAAATCCAAAGCCAAGGGGTTTTTCATCGATGAGAACTGCCATCCGCAGAACATCGAAGTGATGAAAACCCGCGCTGCGCCGCTCGATATCGACGTGATCATTGGCGATCCAAAAGACATGGATGCCAGCAAGGTGTTTGGCGCGATTTTCCAATATCCGGGCTCCGATGGCAATGTGCGTGATTATACGGCAGACATCGAAACTCTGCACGCGGCCAAAGCTGTTGCTATTATGGCGACTGATTTGATGGCATTGACGCTGCTCAAAGATCCGGGTGCAATGGATGCCGATATTGCTGTCGGATCCGCGCAGCGTTTTGGCGTTCCTATGGGATTTGGCGGGCCGCATGCTGCGTTTATGTCGTGCAAAGACGCGATGAAACGCTCTATGCCGGGACGCATTGTTGGTGTGTCTGTTGATGCCAATGGCGGACGGGCGTACCGATTGTCACTGCAAACCCGCGAGCAACACATCCGCCGCGAGAAAGCGACCTCAAATGTCTGTACGGCGCAAGCTTTGCTGGCTGTGATGGCGTCGTTTTATGCTGTGTTCCACGGCCCACAAGGGCTGCGTGCCATTGGTGAACGCATCCATTTCAATGCAGTACGTTTGGCGGAAGGTTTAAAAGCATCAGGCTTTAAAATTGCACCAGACAATTTCTACGACACTTTCACCGTCGATGTGGGCCCGATGCAAGGTGTGATCTTGCGATCTGCCGTGGCTGAGGGCATCAACTTGCGCGCTGTCGGCGCTGACAAAATCGGCATTTCTGTTGATGAAATGGTCGACGCTGAAATCATTGCAAAAGTCTGGCGTGCCTTTGGGCATGAGGCCGAAGCGGGCACTGAACCAACGGCTTTGGGCTTTGACGATACGCTGATCCGCAGCAGTGATTATCTGACCCATCCGATCTTTGGCATGAACCGTGCCGAAGGCGAAATGATGCGTTACATGCGTCGTTTGGCTGATCGAGATTTGGCGCTGGATCGCACGATGATCCCACTGGGGTCATGCACGATGAAGCTGAACGCGGCTGTGGAAATGATGCCTGTCACATGGCCTGAATTCAACATGATCCACCCCTTTGCGCCTGTTGATCAGTCAACTGGCTATGCTGAGATGATCAAAGATTTGTCAGCCAAACTGTGCGAAATCACAGGCTATGACGCCATGTCTATGCAGCCAAATTCGGGCGCTCAAGGCGAGTACGCGGGCCTGTTGGCTATTATGGCCTATCACCGATCCAACGGGCAGGGCGGTCGCGATATCTGCTTGATCCCGCGTTCTGCACATGGCACCAATCCTGCTTCTGCACACATGTGTGGTATGAAGGTGGTTGTGGTTAAAACGGCTGAAAATGGCGACATCGATATCGATGATTTCCGTGCCAAAGCGCAAGCAGCAGGCGACAAGCTGGCAGCGTGTATGATCACCTACCCATCCACCCACGGCGTGTTCGAGGAATCGGTCAAAGAGGTGTGCAACATCACCCACGAATTTGGCGGTCAGGTGTATCTTGATGGTGCAAATTTGAATGCGATGGTTGGCTTGGCCAAGCCGGGTGAAATTGGATCAGATGTGAGCCACTTGAACCTGCACAAAACCTTTTGCATTCCGCATGGTGGCGGTGGCCCCGGCATGGGACCGATTGGAGTGAAAGCGCACCTTGAACGCTTTTTGCCTGGGCATCCTGAAACGGGTGGCGAAACTGGGCCAGTTTCTGCAGCACCTTATGGGTCTGCATCGATCCTGCCGATCTCTTGGGCATACTGCATGCTTATGGGGGGTAAAGGATTGGCGCAGGCGACAAAGGCTGCGATCTTGAATGCCAACTATATTGCTGCGCGTTTGGATGCTGCTTTTCCTGTGCTTTACAAGGGCAAGCAGGGACGTGTGGCCCATGAATGTATCATCGACCCACGGGCCTTTGATGACAGTGTGGATGTCAACGTTGATGATATTGCCAAGCGCCTGATGGACAGCGGATTTCACCCGCCCACCATGTCTTTTCCCGTTGCTGGCACTTTGATGATTGAGCCAACTGAATCTGAGACCAAAGCTGAGTTGGATCGCTTTATTGAGGCTATGTTGTCGATCCGTTCAGAGATTGCTCAGATTGAAAGCGGTGAGCTGCCAGTGGACAACAATCCGTTGAAACATGCACCGCATACGGTCAATGATTTGGTTGCGGATTGGGATCGGCCTTACAGCCGTGAACAGGGTTGTTTTCCTCCCGGATCGTTCCGCGTCGACAAATACTGGCCTCCTGTTGGGCGCATCGACAATGTGCATGGTGATCGCAATTTGATCTGCCAATGTCCGCCGATTGAAAACTACGTTGAAGCTGCTGACTAATTTTGGGCCCTGATCGTTGGATCGGGGCCTTGAATTTTACCCTGCATGGGGCGATATATTCAGTAGGCTGAATTTCAAGTGGATCACACGATGAGTTACCCCGTTAAAATTGCTTGCCTCAAATGTGGACAGGCCAATCGTGTGCCCGCTGAAAAGTTGATTTCATCACCTAAATGTGGGACATGTGGTGGAGCGCTGGTCAGCGATAAAGTCGCTGAGTTGAACCCAACGTCTTTGGCAAAGGCCGCCAAGCTGGATGACATGCCTTTGTTGGTGGATTTTTGGGCCCCGTGGTGTGGACCGTGCCGCCAGATGGCCCCTGATTTTGCCAAGGCTGCGATTGCTTTAAAAGGCCGTGCGCGCTTTGCTAAAATCAACACACAGGACTTTCCTGTCGTATCCCAAAAGAACAACATTCGCGGCATCCCTGCATTGATTTTGTATCAAGGCGGCAAAGAGGTGGCTCGTCTGGCTGGGGCTCGCCCTGCGCGGGACATTGCACGCTTTGTACAGCAAAACGCCAAACCGCTGAGTTAACATCTATGAGGCCTAATCTGCCGTCAGGTCCATATGATGCGCTTCAGTAATCTTTTTCGAAAAACACCCCAAGACTTGTGGCACCGCTGGGTGACATAGACCCTTTGAACGTCACCGTATCAGAGGCATCCAAGTTTAGGTTGATCACAGACTTGCCGCTGCTGTCGATGGTGACATCTGTATAAACATCGTCAGACAGGTATTTGCCCACGCGCAAGGCCGTGTCGCCTTCGTCAGATGTTGTGACATCCAAATCGTCTACCCCGATAGAGTCGCGGATCGAACCAACAATGCCGTTGCCGCCCCCAGTTAATGTCGCAACCGCAGCAGCCATTTGGGCGGCTTGAAATGCCGAAATCTCGGTCAAGGCACGGCCAAATAAAAGCTGGGCTAGAATTTCGTCCTCAGGCAGTTCAGGTGATGATGTTAGGTCTACCGCAGGCGCGCTGACACTGCCGGATGTGGTGACTTGAATGGTCATGTCATCCGTATTGGTTTCCGCGACAAGCTTAAAACTTGGGTCAAAGCTGCCTTGCAGATAAAGTTCCCCCTCTGTCAGCTCGATCCGATTTCCAAGTAGGCTAAGACGACCGCGTATCAGAGAAAACTGACCGATAGGCACGATGTTTTGCGTTGATCCAGTCAGGCGCAATCTGCCGCCCAGTTCGGCGTCCAGCCCGCGTCCGCGTACGAACACTTGGTTCGGTGCATCGACTGTTACATCCAGCTGGACACCATATGCAGCACTGTCATTGCTGTCTGTGGCAAGCACCCCTGCACGGGCGCGGGTTTGTCTGACGTCACTTGGTTCCGACAGGTGCGTTATGGGTAGAATGTCACCGCCTGCGCCTAATGCCACTGAGGCCACACGCACGTCGGTTTGCCCAAGTGTCAATGCGCCAACAATTTTGGGCCCTGTTAAAAGCGCCCCTGTGATGGCGATGTTGCCATTCACCGTCGTGCTGTAAAGGTCTGGATCGCTAACTGTCAGATTATTCACAATCACTCGCAAATCTGTTTGCAAACCTGAGGTCACACCAATGCGCCCCTCGGCTGTCAGTCGTCCACCAGTGTCCGCACGTGCAATGGCAGAAATTTGGGCATTGTCATTGTCGAGGCGGGCTTCGAATTTTTCAAAAGACAGTGATAACCCTGTCGCGGGCAGCACCGCGCGTGCGCCCTCTTGGGTTGTGATCGTTCCAGACACAGAAGACAACGCCAGCGGCCCATCAAGACGCAAATTAAACGCTGCGGTTCCCTGAACAAGAGCGGCAGTGGTCATGTTATTGGCCAACCCTAATGGGGCCGTTCCCACAAGTTGCAGCGCAGCCGTGTTGAATGTGTTGGCAATGGATCCTGAAAGGTTTGCTTGTGATCCGCCGGGGCCGGTCATGGTGGCCGTGGTTTGCCATGGCCCTGTTGGTGTCGATTGCGAAACATTTGCGTCCACCGATAACGGCCCGCTGACGCCTGCGTTCAGGCGCGCGGTATCATCAAGACGCACTGCAAGTTCGAGATTAGAGCTTTCGCCTGTCAGCGTCCCGCTGCCTTGTGCTGTGATGGCAGGCGTTTGCAATGTGAGTGAGTCAAAGTTCAGTCCCGTTTCATCGCGCCGCGCAGTCAGTGCGAATTCACTGCGGCCATTTATAAGCGCATCTACTTTGGGAATGCCCATTTCTAGGTTTTGCCCCAACCCTGTGATTTGGGCGTCAAACCCACCGCCAAGCGGGGTGAATACGCCTTGGGCTGTCGCGTTTACGGCCCCTTTGAGTGGGCGACCAGCGAGAGGCGCAAAGCGGGACAGACGAGGCGTGTCCAAGGCGACGTTGCCTTTGAATGTAAAGCCGCTGTCCAACCCTGAAACAGTTCCTGCGGCATTCAATTTGGTGTCTTGTGACAAGACTATGAAATCACTGATGACAAGCTTGCCATCGTCGCGCCACGTCAATTGTGTATCTGCTGCCAGTTCTGGCCCAACAGCTGTTTGCAGGGCTGGGTCTGTAAATGCGATGCCAGATGCCATGATTTGGATGTTGGCTTCTAGCGCACGCAATATCTGTGACAATTCTGCGTGTCGTTTGCGCGAAATAAGTCCTTTGGCGGTCACAGACACATCTTTGATGGTGAGATCGGTTTGGTCAAAACCAGACAGTTGTGCTTTTGCACTCCAGACTTCGCCACGTGTGGCATCATATTGAGCTGATATTTCGGCGCGGTCGATAAAGCGCTTGTCCCCTGCAAGGGGCAGCAATGTTGGCGTGCCGTCTTTGGTTTGTATGGTGCCCGAGATGTCAAAAGACGTTGGCAAGGCATCTGTGCCAATGGCCAATGCACCGCTAAGCGACAAGGCATCGGTGCCCAAGGAAAAGTCATCAAGTGTCATGCGGCCATCTGGATAAGACACGCCATTTACGGTCAGCTGAGTGGATGCGCCAAAAAACGCGGCGTATTCTGGATCAAACAGAGGCGTCACATCCCCTCTGATATCGGCAAAAAACGAACGTGTTTTGGGTTGGGGTACAGACGTTGCGGTTTGCGCACCCTCATCGGTTTCTTGCAGTTCGCTTGGGTCCACAATCGTAGACACTCCGACGCGCCCCGCGAGCCGTGGTTGCCCAAGTGTGGCCAACTCAATATCGGCTATAAACGTATCAAGCGGTCCTGATCCTTTGGCGGTCAGGGACAAATCTGGCGTGCCAGGCAGGCCGATCATTGTGGCCACCAAACCATTTTGGCCTTCGGTGAGCGACAGGTCTAGATCAAGGTTTGCATCTGCATTGCTATAGGCGGTGTCTAGGCGAAAGCTGCCAACCGGCCCTTGCAACCTGTCAATTTCTAGCGTGGCCGCGCCGTTTCCATCCTTAAGCGAGGCTGTGCCAAACACCGATAGTAAAATTGGATCCTGCGTGCCGATAATTTCGGGGCCTAGGTGAACTTCGTCCACTGAAAACGCGCCTATATCTATGCTCACGGGCAGTTCAGGCAAGGAAAAAACTGAGGCTTCGGGAGTGGTTGTCGTCGCGGCAGTTTCAGGTCGCCGAATGAGTTCAATCGACGCCGCAGATAATTTTTCAACCTCAAGACGTCCGGACAACAGCGCAGATCGGTTCCAATCCAGAACCGCATCGGTGAGCGTCAGCCATACGCCTTGGTCGTCAGAAATCGTTAGACTCTCCAACGTTGCCTCAGATGACAAAAGCCCCTTGAAGCCATCGATGCGAATATTGCGACCCGCCCCCGATAGATTGTCTTCAAGAAACCCGACAATCAAAGAACGATCGCGCTCTGACGTGTCTTGTGTTTGGGCCTGTGCCGCTGTTTGGACCAATATGGCCAAGGGCAAACACAGGGCCGCGAAAAGGCGAATTCGCTTGTTCAAAACGCTTGTCCAATCCCAACATAGATTTGTACGCCGTCGCCGGTTGAGCCCGACACTGGGGCCGCGATATCAAGCCTGATAGGGCCAAATCCGGTGTCATAGCGCAAGCCCAACCCCGCACCTGCGTGCCAGTTCATCGTGTCATCGGGGATCGCATTTGCGCCAATGCCCCCAAGATCGGCAAAACCAACCAACGATAGTTTTTCATTAATTCCCGCGCGCAATTCTGTGGACAGGCCAACAAAACTTGTTCCGCCAGTTTCGGTTCCGCCGCCCAAATCAACATTCAAAGATTGATAGGGTTGCCCGCGCACGGTGCCGCCGCCGCCAGAGTAGAACAATAAATCAGGCGGTGTGGTTGTCGTGTCACTGCCGACGATGGACCCTGCCAAAATACGTGCGGCAAACACAAAGCGATCATCATTGCCAAAGCCCAGATAACCACGCCCATCGGCATAAAAACGTGCACCACTTTCCGAGCCGCTTAAGCCCAGGTAGGGCATGATTTGCGCGTAAAAATACGTCCCAGATGTGGGGGACATAACGTTGTCTCTGTAGTCGCGTTCGCCTTCTATTGGAAAGATAACGTGTGAAAAGTTACGCTGGCCTACATCGTCCGTCACATCGGAATAGCGAAAGCCGATCCCGCCATTGAAATAGCTGTGCTCTGAAATTATTTTTTCTGCAACCACCATCAATTTTGTCAGATCAGACAGGTAGTTTGGTTCGTCCAAATGAGACACTTCGGCTTCCGCGATCAACGTCAAAGCAGGGCGTGTAAGAGCGGGGCGGCGGTAGTTGGCCTTGATCGAATAGTCCACGCCTGTGGATGATCCTAATCCGCCAATTTCCGCATCAAAGCGCAGCCGATCCGCTTTGCCTGAAATGTTACGGTGCAGCCAATACGCGGATAGTGTGCCGCCTTCGAGCGAATCGATTTCAGCGCCAAACCCCAGACGGCGTGGTGCTGCGTCGGTAACTGTTGCGAGAATATCTAGACTGTCATCCGCATTCAAACTGTCTGCTTCGGTGATCGACACGGATCGAAATGCCCCTGTGCGACGCAAACGCGCTGCTGCTGTATCAAGCAATTCAGGGTCGAAAGTTTTGCCCGTGATCGCGCCTGTGATCTTTTCCAAACGCTTTGGCGAGACACGTTTGGTGCCAGCAAAGCGCAATTCCCCAAACGTTGCCTTGGGGCCAGGCCCTATGCCCAAATCCACATTTAAGGTGTTGGTGTTGTGATCCGCGACGATGGACTGATCGGTCAAAGTGGCCTTTGGGTGGCCCGCAGCGCGCCATCCATCAATCGCGGCATCTTTGGCTGTGCCAACTGCACCCGAGCGTGCTGTTTTACCTGTTGAAAACTCTAAAGGCACAAGCGTTTCGGGCGTCACTGGAGCGATTTTTGCCGTGCCAAAAGTGAATTTAGGACCTGTGTCGACCGATATAACAACCTTGGAAATTCGTTCTGGTAGGGTGATCAAAGACAGCGTGCTGCCCTCGCGCCCATCGACGGAAATACGCACAACAGGGGCGTAATAGCCTGATTTGTATAGTGCTCCAAGTAAGCTGCGATAGTCAGATTGCACCGCCGCAATGATATCGGAAGGTTGCGTAATCTCATCACGTTCGGCCTCTAAAACGCTAGACGCCGCAGACAACCGATTGCGTACACTTCCTGACGCGGTTGTGGTCAAAGTGGCCTCAAACCCAAATGCTGGTACGGACAGACCTGCCCATAAAGCTGTTGCGATTAGTATGCTTCGAAACGTCATTGTGGTTGGTCCATTTTTTGCGCGCGACACATTGAGTAAATATGGTCTGTTTCACATGTGGTTTCCAGCAAGAACCGCATAACGGGGCGGTTTGTTGCTTGCTCTGTTTTGGGTGCAGGCCTAGGGTCCGCTCAGAAAATGGAGGGCGTTATGGCCGATTGTGAAATTTGTGGTGCGTCAGGCACATTGACCGAAGTATCTGTGGCCCCGCGCCCCGATGCCGTGGCCTTGTGTGACACCTGTGCGGACGGCCTTAAAGGCGAGGTTGTGCCTGAGGGGCATTGGAATGCGCTTTCGACGTCGATGTGGTCAGAATCAGATGCCGTAAAAGTTTTGTCTTGGCGACTTTTGATGCGCCATGCCGAGGAATCATGGGCCGCAGATGCGCTTGATATGCTCTACCTTGAACCTGATGTTGAAGAGTGGGCCAAGTCTGGCGGTCCTGATGTGATCCACCGCGATAGCAATGGCGCTGTTTTGTCGGCGGGCGATACCGTTGTGTTGATCAAAGATTTGCCTGTTAAAGGCGGTGGATTTACGGCCAAACGCGGAACCGCCGTGCGCGGAATTTCATTGGTGGCCGATAATGCTGGGCATATTGAAGGCCGCGTCGAAAGCCAACGGATCGTGATTTTGACTGAATTCGTCAAAAAGAAATAAAGGCGATACAGCGATAAAACGACAAAAGGCGCGGGGGGAACCTCGCGCCATTTTTACATCAAACCATTGATCAAACATAAAAAAACGCTCGATGCGAAAGCACCGAGCGTTATCTCAAACGAGAGTGTAGATTATTCTACAGTCAAGTTAATCGCAGATTCGCGACCGTCACGGCCAGCTTCGATGTCGAAAGTAACTTTCGCACCGTCGCGAAGACCTGTAAGGCCGGAACGTTCAACAGCAGAGATGTGAACGAACACGTCTTTGTTGCCACCTTCTGGCTCGATAAAACCGAAACCTTTAGTGGAATTGAACCATTTTACTGTACCATTAGCCATTGTATTTTCTCCTTAATCACTGCCCACGATATTGCGGCAGATCGGCGTGTCAGGGGTCTGATCGAAGACTGAGTGCCGGATAAGGGAAAACAGAAGGGTCGATAGAGATAACGTCGCAAGGCCCATAGAGCACATTTTTCGCCCTATGCAAAGGAAATTTTAATGCACAGCACATTTGATCATATTCCCGCTGACCTTTTTCAACCCGCCATGCTATATTTTGTGAAACCAACGGCATAGCCCACTATAGATGGGTGTTAAGGACATATTTACCATGACAACTATTTTGCTCTCCGGGCTCTTAATGGGCCTTGGCGCGACAATCGCAATGGATCTCTGGGCGCTCGCCCTGAATCGGGTGTTCGGCGTGGGCCTGTCAAACTGGGGCAACGTAGGCCGTTGGGTGGTGCATCTGGGCCGTGGCACGATGTTTCACGATAACATCTCAAATGCCGCGCCGGTGCACAACGAAACCACCATCGGCTGGCTGTTCCACTACGCGGTCGGATTGGCATATGGCGTTGTTTTGGCAGTGATAATGGGCGCGGATTGGCTTGCATCCCCCACGTTTTTACCCGCATGGATATTCGCCATTGTGACCATCGGCGCGGGGTGGTTTATCTTGCAACCGGGCTTGGGCGTGGGCATCGCCGCGTCCAAAACCGCGACCCCTTGGAAGGCCCGTGGCATGGGACTTTTGGCGCACACTGCGTTTGGGTTTGGTCTGTGGATTACGGCTGTTATTTTGGCCTAAAACGACGCGAAGCGCGCGGCGCATCACACGACATAAAACGCATAAATGTTAACGACACAACAGGGCGGATTTGCCCCGTCTGCACTCCGTCTGCTTTGTGTATGGCTGTCGTATGGCACCTGTCTGCGGTGTGTCGGGCGGCGCGCGATGGGCAAAAGTGACGTTAACCTTTTGGCGCGAGACTGGGACACTGATCCCATTGTCCTACGAGGTTCGCCATGCGCCGCACCAAAACCGAACAATTTGCCGTTGACCGTTTTTACAATCGCGCTTCTGAGTTGCGCGATGATTTGTACAGCTTTCAAGACATCAAAGAAATAGTCCCCAAGGCGTGGTTCACGTTGGACCAAGATATGCCCGCAACGGAAAACAAGGTGAAGGTGACGCTGCGCTTGGATGAAAGCGTGGTCGACTTTTACCGCGCCACGGGCCCCGGTTATCAAGCGCGGATCAACCGCGTGCTGGCGACCTATGCGCAATTGCGGATCGGGCAGATCGAGACACGAAACGCCAAGGTCGCCGCCTATCGAAAATCACTGCGCATGGGGATTGATCCCGACACCGAAGATATCCACGGCGCACCGCCTGTTGATGTGAAGGAGTGAGCCCTGAGCCGTTTACGGTCTCTACTTTTCAAAGATGCTTGCATCTTTGACGCGTCTGACCCGCCCCCACGGGTCTGCGCGTTTCACGCACACCTCCTCGGGGCAGTCGCTGGAGGCTTAACTTCGTCCTAATTCTACCAGATAATTATCCAGAATACGTGGCATGAAGAGTTCAATTCGTTCCTGAATTTTATCTTTATCAGAAGTTTGTGATGCCCAGCGCTCTTCTGAAATTTTGCTTAGCTCACCGGACCATGCCCTTTTAAGATTGTGAAAGTCGGTATTAAACCGACAGTAGTGCTTGTACTGTGTATAGTGGTTTCCCCCGACTATTCTTCGCAGACCAATGCGAGCGTATTGATCCCACATTGCAAACTCATTGGGTTTCCAATGTCCTAAAAGCTTGCTGAATAGGGATACGCGTTTTTGAGTTGTAAGCTCGTTTCTTATATTGTCTTCGATTACTTTACATTTTTCGTGAAATCCGACGAATTGAGCGTTAAATTCATCTTGGTCGCGACCAAGCTCGGTAGCTGGTACAAAAGTGGTTAGCCATTTACGCATCTCATCGCATTCGCGTGAATTAAGGCCGCGTGTAACCGAGTAGTCGGCGCCAAATCCTCTAAATCGAGAAAAGGTTTGTAGAATAGGTAGTGCGCCAAAGTCGCCTTTATATAGGTAGTCGTCTTCCCACCATTCCCAGTTGGTCGCAGCATCATCGGTGGCTTTTTTGAGAATTGTGCTATCTGGATGTGAAATTGTATTTGTCATTCAATGTTTCCCAATAAAAAAGCCCCGCCAGTAGACGGGGCCTTTTTATATGAGCACTCAGTTGCGCTTGAGGCAAGCATCACATGTGGGTCGAAAGGAGGAGCGAGCGCTCAGTGAACTGTCTCGCCCCCTCGTAATAAACGCTTTGCGTTTTAGGACCGAACAAACTTTTTGTGCTTCAAGCGTTTTGGCTCAAGGGCGTCTGCGCCGAGGCGACGTTTTTTGTCTTCCTCATAGTCTTCAAAGTTGCCTTCGAACCATTCGACGTGGGCATCGCCTTCGAACGCCAGAATGTGGGTACAGATGCGGTCAAGGAAGAAGCGATCGTGCGAGATCACGACAGCACAGCCTGAGAAATCTGTCAGGGCATCTTCGAGGGCGCGCAGTGTATCGACATCAAGGTCATTGGTCGGCTCATCGAGCAACAAAACGTTGCCGCCAGCGCGCAGCAAGCGTGCCATGTGAACGCGGTTGCGTTCGCCGCCTGACAGGATACCGACTTTTTTCTGTTGATCGCCGCCTTTGAAGTTAAAGGTCGAACAATATGCGCGGCCGTTGACCTCGGCATCGCCCAGCATGATGATGTCTTGGCCATCGGAAATGGCTTCGAACACGGTGGCGTTGGCGTCTAGGTCATCGCGGGATTGATCGACGTATGACAGTTTGACGGTGTCGCCGTATTCCACGGTGCCTTCATCGGGTTGTTCTTGGCCCGTGAGCATACGGAACAGCGTGGTCTTACCCGCGCCGTTGGGGCCGATCACGCCCACAATGCCACCGGGTGGCAAAGAGAATTCAAGGTCTTCGACCAAAAGCTTATCGCCCATGGCTTTTTTCAAGCCGTTGACTTCGATCACTTTATTGCCAAGGCGCGGGCCGTTGGGGATGACGATTTGGGCGCGGCCCACTTTGTCACGCTCGGATTGTCCTGCAAGTTCGTTGTAGGAATTGATCCGCGCTTTTTGTTTGGCTTGGCGCGCTTTGGGCGACTGACGCATCCATTCAAGTTCGCGTTCAAGGGTCTTTTGTTTTGACTTATCTTCACGGGATTCTTGGGACAGGCGTTTGGCTTTTTGTTCAAGCCATGAGGAATAGT
This sequence comes from Pacificibacter marinus, assembly GCF_900109555.1. Lineage (GTDB taxonomy): Bacteria > Pseudomonadota > Alphaproteobacteria > Rhodobacterales > Rhodobacteraceae > Celeribacter > Celeribacter marinus_C. Next base: position 183,023 of record NZ_FNZV01000003.1, read on the forward strand.
TGCCTTCCCAAGGGACGCCCGCGCCACGGTCGAGTTCCAAGATCCAGCTGGTGATGTCATCAAGGAAGTAGCGGTCGTGGGTGACGATAAGGATGGTGCCTTTGTAGTCGATCAAGTGCTGTTGCAGCCAAGCGATTGTTTCAGCGTCAAGGTGGTTGGTCGGCTCATCGAGCAGCAACATATCGGGCGCTTCGAGCAAGAGTTTGCACAGGGCCACGCGACGCTTTTCACCACCGGACAGATTGGCGACATCGGCGTCATCGGCAGGGCAACGCAGGGCTTCCATCGACACGTCAACTTGGCTGTCGAGATCCCACAGGTTTTGTGCGTCGATCTCGTCTTGCAGCTTGGCCATTTCGTCGGCGGTTTCATCGGAATAGTTCATCGCGAGTTCGTTGTAGCGATCGAGAATGGCTTTCTTTTCGGCCACGCCCAGCATCACGTTTTCGCGCACGGATAGAGTTTCGTCCAATGTGGGTTCTTGCGGCAGGTAGCCGACTTTCGCGCCCTCGGCCGCCCAAGCTTCGCCTTGGAATTCTTTATCCATGCCAGCCATGATGCGCATCAGCGTGGATTTACCCGTGCCGTTGACGCCGACCACACCGATTTTCACACCGGGGAGGAAGTTGAGGCGGATGTTTTCAAACACCTTTTTCCCGCCGGGGTAGGTTTTGGACACGCCGTCCATGAAGTAAACGAATTTATTAGCTGCCATGAGCCGCGCTCCTTTGGAGAATAACGATTTGAGACGGTTTACCGTGTGTGAGCGAGAAGGGGAAGGGGCGGTCAAAGATGTTTACTAGAAAGGAATTTCTTCGTCGTCCATTCGGATACTTGTGCGGATTTTTCCGGATGTAACTTTCAAACTTTTGGTATGCAAACCTGCAATCGTCAGTCGTCTAATGATTTTTCTTGCTAGATCAGCAAATGGTACATTTCCTTCTTCGTAGAACAGACCTGCTTCAATAAAATAGCACCACAGAAGGTCAAAAGATTCCGAAGTCACGCTGTGTCCATTCAGAGCATTTTTTTCACATACGACGGCTAGTAGTTGACCCATTGTCTCGCGTGTAGCGGTCTTATCAAGCACAAAGTATTCTTCGTCATTCCAATCGTTATATGAGATTTGAGCACTGCGATGAAATGCTATGAAAAATGAAAGCCAAGTCCCACTGATACTTGCGAGCAAATCGTTGTTATCATAACCGCCGATATTCGCGTGTGTGTGAATTTGAACTTCGACAGTATCTTGTAAATCAGGAAGTTCAGGCAAGCTCGATGTTTCAAATGCGGGATGTTTGAAAATTTCCAATTTTTTGTTTTCTTTACGCAGCGCTTCAAGTTCTTGAAGCGCTGCGGTGCTGGCAATTGTATCGCCCTTTACCCATCCGGTGCGTTTTTTGGTCTTTTTTGCGTGATCAACGGCTTCTCGAACACATAGCTTTAGTCCGTCTGTCGTGTCCCAACTTTTTCTAATGCGACCGTCCGATGCCAATGCTGTGAATGTCTTAAGCTTTTCGTGTCCTTCTGAGGTTTCCTCAGTTTTGTTGCGCGGCAATTCTTCTGGATTTGAGTGCACAAGAACAATAACAGGCACGCCTGTTTCAACGGCATGATGAAACTCTTTTTCGGTATAGCTTTGTCCATCTGAGGTAATTGATCCGTATCGGCCGCCAATGATTAAAATGTAATAGTCACAGGCCTCAATAAGCGGTTTGATGTATTCGAGTTGCTCTTCGTCAGAAGCTGGAAAGGACTCCATTTGAACAGGGAAGTCTCCCATGCTGATCAAAGTGTCTTGGACCGCTCGCCGTTCTTCTTTGAGGTCTTCGTAGGTAGAACTAATAAATACTTGGTATCTTTTGTCAGTCATAATTAAAATCTGGCCATATATACGTTTGTTAAAGAACGTGAACCAGAGTTGTTGATTAAGCAATAGGGGCCTTAGCAGAAGAATGCCCTCGCATTGGCAACCCCACACCACGCCCAGCGTGTTTAGCCAATTGACACAAAAGCATTTCCCCACCACAACCTGCGCTCATGCGTCATGCTTTGCCATATGCTCGTGCTGGTCAGGTGATCGGTTTGCTCGGGGGGTCTTTTGATCCCGCGCATGAGGGCCATGTGCATATCACCAAAGCAGCGCTCAAACGGTTTGATTTGGACCGTGTGTGGTGGCTGGTCAGCCCTGCCAATCCGCTCAAATCCGTCGGCCCAGCGCCGATTGAAAAACGGTTGCAGCGCGCGCGGGCGGTGATGGATCATCCTCGGGTTGAAGTGACCGATTTGGAAAGCCAATTGGGCACGCGGTATACGGCGCAGATGCTGGACAAGCTGCATCAGATGTATCCCGGAGTGACGTTTGTTTGGCTTATGGGTGCAGATAATTTAAAGCAATTTCATCGTTGGCAAAACTGGCGCGGTATTTTGGCGACGACACCTATTGGTGTGATTGCGCGCCCCGGTCAGCGCGTTGCGGCGCGCACGTCAGTGGCGGCGAGTATTTTTGAATGTGCAAGGCTGCCAGCACGAGCATCGCATTTGTTGGGCCAAGTGGGCACGCCTGCGTGGTGTTTTGTGAATGTGCCGATGAATGACGCGTCATCGACTGAAATTCGCAACGCGGGCGATTGGCAACGCGGCTGAGCGATGAAGCACGATTTTACCATCCTGCCGACTTGCAGCCGCCCTGAGATCAAGGTTTACTCCGCGCATGTTGAATAAGAACCACACCAGATCTACGACTGTTTTGACGCGCCGCACCGCGCTGGGCTTGATGTTTGGCGGTGTGGCGGGGGCGGCGATGGCGCAAACCGTGCCGTCTGTTGATCGCTCGCCCTTTCCCAAAGCGCGCCCTGAGGGACTGCACAAGCGTGCTGTGCCATCGGGTGCAGATTTGGTGGCGCAGGCAGGCGTGTCTGGCGCGGTGTCTTATGCGGTGGCCACGTTGCATGGCGAGACTGCGGGCGAGATTTTAGAGACACGCGGGCCAGTGTTGCGGATGCCGCCAGCATCAGTCGCGAAAGTCACCACATCGATTTATGCGCTAGAGCATTTGGGGCCTGATTTTACCTTTCAAACCAAGGTGATCGCAGCGGGGCCAGTCGTCGACGGCAAGATCGTGGGCGATTTGATTTTGCAAGGCAGCGGCGATCCCACGTTGGATACCGATATGTTGGGCGACTTGGCGGGGCAGTTGGCCGCGCAGGGGGTAACGGGCATCACGGGCGGGTTTTATGTAGATGGTACAGCGTTGCCGCGCATCGAGATTATAGACAACGAGCAGACCGAATACGCGGGATATAATCCGACGATTACGGGGCTGAATGTGAACTACAATCGCGTGCATTTCGAATGGAAAAAGCAGGGCGATGGGTTTGCGTTAAAGATGGATGCGCGGGCCAAAAGATTTGCGCCGGATGTGAAGATTGCATCGATGACGATTGCGGATCGGGGTCTGCCAGTGTTCGATCATGTGGCGGGGCAGGGGCGCGATGATTGGAGCGTGGCGCGGTCTGCGTTGGGCAATGGCGGTGCGCGGTGGTTGCCGGTGCGTTTGCCAGTGCTGTACGCGGGCGAAGTTTTTGCCGCTGTGGCGCAGGCGCAAGGGGTGCTGTTGCCTAAAGCGCAGCCGATTGTGGCACGCGGGGACAGTGCCGTGCCGTTGACGGAAATTGCCCGTCACGACAGCGCGGCTTTGACTGATCTTGTGCGCGATATGTTGAAATACTCCACCAATTTGACGGCGGAAATTTTGGGTCTGGCGGCCAGTCGAGCCCGCGGATTGGACCCGAAAGATTTGAAAAGCTCGGCACAGGCGATGTCTACGTGGGCGCAAACGCGGCTTGGCACGCGTCATTTGGCGTTTGTCGATCATTCCGGATTGGGCGGCGCATCTTTGGTGAGCACGACGGATATGGTGCGGCTTTTGTCTGCGTCAGGCGTGGAGGCTTTGATCGGGCCGTTGTTGAAACCCATCGCGCCGCGAGATGATGCCTATGAGGTGATCAAGACGCCGAGCTTTGGCATCGACGCCAAAACCGGCACGCTGGATTTTGTATCGACTTTGGCGGGGTATATCACCGCACCAGATGGCACGCGGCTTGCCTTTGCCAGTTTCGCGGCGGATGTGCCCGCGCGGGTGCAGGCCAAAGCGCTGGGGCTTGAGGTGCCACGCGGGGCGCGCACGTTTAATGCCCGTGCCAAACGGTTGCACCAAGCGCTGATCGCGCGCTGGGCCGTGGTGTATGGCAGCTAGTGGCTTGAGTTGATTATAGCGTGATGTAACGCGCGCGAGCGCCACGTTCGATGGCGGCGGCGTGCAGGCGATCCAGATCAAGTTCGTACCGGATTTCTTCGAGCAAGCGCAGTTCTGCTTCGCGGGTTCTGCCATCGGATGCTGCCACGTCACAGGCCAGCGCATAGGCGGTCTCGAAAAGGCGCTCTGGCAGGTTGTCTCGCACAAGGCCAAACAGCGCATCCAGACCGTCTTCTTCGGAAAACAGATCAAAGACAGTCGAAGAGACCGTTTTGATCCGGTCCGCATCGTATTTGGCAAAAACAGGCAAATGATTGACGATGGTTTCGATCGTCATCAGTTCCGAGGTGCGGATATTTTCATCGGATACAGACACAGCGACCATGATGGCCACAAGACAATCTTGTTCGGTCATAGAATGTGGAGCGTCTGTCATGAGTTGTCCTTTGGGGCTGGGGTGTCTTTAAGATATGCGGATGGGGGGGCTCATTCAAGCACCGTGGCGGATTTAGCGGGTCTTTTGGCGCAGATATTGTTGACCAAAGCCCGCATGCGCAATACATGAGGCACTTGCGGCCACGGGGGTCGCACCAATTGATTTCAAGGATTGCTATCATGACTGACCTGCGCACTGCTGGTATGAGCTCCAAAGCCTGGCCTTTTGAAGAGGCCCGCAAAGTTCTCAAACGGTATGAGCAATCCAAGGACAAGAAAGGCTATGTGCTTTTCGAGACAGGGTATGGCCCATCTGGTTTGCCGCACCTTGGCACCTTTGGTGAAGTGTTGCGCACCACGATGATCCGCCGCGCTTTTGAGGTGATCTCAGACATTCCAACCCGTTTGATTTGTTTCTCTGACGACATGGACGGGATGCGCAAAGTGCCCTCGAATGTGCCAAACCAAGAGATGATGAAAGCAGCAGAGCAATTGCCCCTGACGGCTGTGCCCGATCCATTTGGCACGCACGCAAGCTTTGGCGATCACAACAACGCAATGCTGCGTCGTTTCTTGGATACGTTCGGGTTTGATTACGAATTCTATTCTGCCACGGATTACTACAAAACCGGCAAATTTGACGAGGTGCTCAAGCGCGCTGTCGACAAATATGACGACGTGATGAAAGTCATGTTGAAATCCCTGCGCGAAGAACGCGCGGCGAGCTATTCGATTTTCTTGCCGATCCACCCAGAAACGGGTCGCGTTTTGTACGTGCCGATTAAGTCGGTCAACAAAGACGATTACACCATCACCTTTGACGACGAAGACGGCAAAGAATGGACCCTGCCTGTGACTGGCGGCAATGTGAAATTGCAGTGGAAGCCTGACTTTGGCGCACGCTGGGCGGCCTTGGGTGTGGATTTCGAGATGTTTGGCAAAGACCACTCGACCAATGCGCCAATCTATGGCCGCATCTGTGACATCTTGGGTGGCACGCGCCCCGAGAACTTTAGCTACGAATTGTTCTTGGATTCAAATGGTGAAAAGATTTCGAAATCCAAAGGCAACGGCTTGTCGATTGATGAGTGGCTGACCTATGCGTCAACGGAAAGCTTGAGCTACTTCATGTTCCAAAAACCAAAGACCGCGAAACGGATGCATTTCGATGTGATCCCGCGGGCGATGGATGAGTATCATCAACAATTGCGCGCCTATCCAACGCAAACGGTCGATCAGCAAGCGGCGAACCCTGTGTTCCACATTCATGGCAAAGACGTGCCTGCTTCAGACATGGTGGTGCCGTTTTCGATGCTGCTCAACTTGGCGTCTGTCGCCAATGCTGAAGAAAAAGATCAAATGTGGGGCTTTATGCAGCGCTATGCGCCAGATGCATCGCCTGAAACCCACCCCGGTTTGGATGCCGCAGCGGGCTATGCTGTGGCCTATTACAATGACTTTGTGAAACCTGAAAAAACCTTCCGTGCGCCAAACGATCAAGAACGTGCGGCCTTGGTTGATTTGAAAGCTGCATTGGCGTCACCTGAGGTTGCCTTGGCTGCGATTGCCAAGAAAAACGCGGCGATGGGCAATGACGATGCTTTGCCAGAAGCGAACATGACGGATGCAGATTTCTTGCAGTCTATTGTCTTTGCTGTCGGCAAAAATCACGGGTTTGAAAACCTGCGAGATTGGTTCAAGGCGCTGTACGAAGTGCTTTTAGGGGCATCCCAAGGACCACGTTTCGGTGGGTTTGTGGCGCTGTACGGCGTGCCAGAAAGCATCGCATTGATCCAGCAGGGCTTGGACGGAGAGCTGTCTTAAGTCCGCCCGCACCCTGAGCGGCTATAAGTTATCTATGACATTTTACCTTCGGCGCGTTTGACGTGTCGGAGGTTTTTTTTATGCAAAAATGTCGTGTTCCGATGGGCTTGGTGTTGCGCGCTGCGCTGTGGCTGCGCACGCCCGCTTAAGCGCGTTGTTATCCCCTTGGGCTAGAACTCTCGGTGTCTGGGCATGCGCTGCCACGGCTTTCCAGTTGAAAGACCTTTGTTTGGGTCGACGATGTGTTCGTCGCTCCAACTGCGCATGTGACCTAAGAGATGTGTGAAAGGGGTTCGGATGAACAAGGCCATTACTGAAGGGCTGGTGCTGATGCCGCCAGCGTTCGCGAGCGGTTTGGGCGTATGGTCCAGCGAAGACGGAACGCCGGGGTCGGCGACCTATGCGGGGGCGGGCAATGCGGCGTTTGTCGCGGCGGATGCTGATTTTGGCGGTGCGCTGGAAATCTACAAGCAAAATACCACAACCAAATTGCGTTACATGGGTGAGACGCCTTTGCGGCCTGGCATGTATTTACAGGTCACGGCACGGGTGAAAGCGGTGTCTGGCAATCTGCCGTCTGTGCGGATCGCGGGCTGGGCGGGCAATGCGTCTTTGACCCATGTCAGCGGCGTCACTGAAATCGCTGCTGCGGTGCCTTTGACCGCCTATGGTGAGGTTGTCGAAATCTCTGCCATCGTTGGTGTCGGCGCGCGTGGTGGTGTGGATATGCCGTGGGGTCTTGAAACTGTTTATGGCCATTTCGGTCTTGATTTGACGGGGGCCAATGGTGGCTCTGTGCGGATCGATGATCTTAAAATAGAAGACGTGTCTTCGTATTTTCTGGCTGACAGTGTCGGCGTTATTGATGTGCGTGATTTCGGTGCGATTGGGGATGGCACCACATCGTGCAATGCAGCGTTCGGGGCCGCAGATGCCGCTGCCAATGGTCGCAAAGTTTTGGTGCCTGAGGGCACGTATCGTTTGACCAGCAACTTCACCTTTATCCACGAGCCTATTTTCGAAGGCACGATGGTTATGGATGATCATGTGCGCCTTGCCTTGCGTCGTGGGTTTCATCTGAACTCGTATATCGACGCGTTCGGTGACGAAGTTTTGGCGTTCAAAAAAGCGTTCCAAGCGCTGGTGAACTACACCGACCACGACAGTTTGGATATGTGTGGGCGTCGCATCGAGTTGCCGGGGCCGATTGATTTACAAGCTGCGGCTGAAAATAAAACGACCTTTGAAGTGCGTCGTATGATCCGCAATGGGCAATTCAACTTCCAAGCATCAAGTGATTGGGATGTGGAAACCACGACATCTTCTGCGTCGTATTCTGCCGCCAACGGCAAGACGCTGAGCAATGTGTCAAACGTTGCAAATATCATCACTGGCAGTCATGTTTCAGGCAATGGTGTCGGCCGTGAAGTTTACGTGCGATCTGTGAATGTCGGGGCGCAAACGGTGGAGCTCAGCCAGCCGCTGTATGGGCCAAGCTCGAACCAAACATACACCTTTACGCGATTTAAATATGCTCTGGATTTCAGTGGCTTCAGTAAGATGTCGCAGTTCGTCATCTCTGATGTCGAATTCTTATGCAACGGGCATGGGTCGGGCATTAACCTGCCCAAAGAAGGCTCGGTCTTTCAAATCAAAGACTGCCATTTCAAATCGCCAAGCCATCGCGGGATTACATCAACGGGGCGTGGGTGCCAAGACTTGGTGATTGACCGCTGTTTCTTTGTATCCAATGAGCAAAGCGAGCGTTCAGAAGATCGCCAATCCATCGCGTTCAACGTGAATGCCAACGATTCCAAGGTGCGTGACAGTCGGTTCCAACGATTTGGCCACACGGGGATCTTGTGCGGGACAGGGCATTTGTTCGTGGGCAACCATTTGTTCCAAGGTGATAACTTTAACAGTAGTCCGCGCGTTGGGGGATTGATCTTTACCTATCCCAATGTGAAATCCATCGTCACGGGCAACTACATCGACAACGCGTCTATTGAGATGAACAACGAACACGATGCCGCGCCAGATTTTGGCACCGAGTTTTCGTTTGGCGCCTTGACCATCACCGGCAACATTTTCATGTCAATCGATAGCGCTGATTGGTTCAGCTATATCGTGGTGAAACCCTATGGTGCGGGGCACTTTATCCAAGGTCTTTCGGTGCAGGGCAACACATTCAAAGCGATCAACGGTAACATCGATCGAATTGAAAAAATAGATACAAGCTTTGCAACACTCAACATGTCGCGGATGCGTAATATCGTCTTTGAGGGCAATACGTTCAACGCGATCTCTGATCCGTGCTTCAACCCTGTGTCCTTGGAATTCACCCAATCTACTGCGTCGTCACAGTGGACGTTGGACCCCAGCAATTATCTACCGTTTGGCGGCTGGGCGCGGACTGTTGAATCCATGGTCTTTGTCGATGCCTTGACCAACAGCTCTGGCAGTCAGGTGGGTACAATTCCATATGCGACCGTCAATTACGGCAGCAATTCCGACCAAGTGCGCCTGACATTCCCGCAGGCCACGAAAGGCAAAGTGCGCTTGAGCGTGCGCATGGACAATCCAGTTTAATTTAGGGCCCTTTTAAAACTCTTAGCACCGAGCGGCGCAGGCTGTTCGGTGCTTTGGTGTGTCTAGATCAAATCTGCGCGTGTGAGGTGGTAAGCCTTGCCAAACCCACCATTCAGATCGCCATGTAAAGGCGTGAATGCTATGAAATTAAAGTCGGAAAAGTCGATGTAGAGCGCTGATTTTGGATGCGTTTTCAACCACTCGTCGCGGCGCGCGCTATGGCTGGGATCATCGCGTGACAAAAACCGTACCTCTGCAGCAAGGGACAGACGTGGAAACGCCAAAGGGTCGCCTTTTTGCGGTGGATCACCAATCAAAAGCCCGCAACGTGGGTGCGCTTTTAGCCGTTTAGCATGGGCTGATAAATCGGAAATAAGCGACACCATCGTGCCATCAGATTCTACGCCAAATGCGATGCGTGTCACTGCGGGCGCGCCGTTTTCATCCAAAACCGCCAATGCGGCATGGCGCACATCCCCGATCAATTGACGCGCAAGCTGGCGCGCGTCGTCATCGGTTTCGCGCAATGGAAAAGAGGGTTGTGTTGCTGTTTCATCATTCATTCTTGCACCGTAGCCAACCCTTGCGTCAGCATCAATGCGCTTCAGTTTTGTTGGGCGGTTTGTGAGCAAAAACTGTTGGAAAAATACGAGTGCCTTGACGTGCTGCTGCGCCATTTCGCATAGTGTGTGCATCATTCACGTCGCGGCGCTCATGCGCTTGCTTTGACAAAAAAGGACTATGCCATGACACGTCCACTGCGTTTTGCCGCCACCCTGTATTGCACCGTTTTCATCACCGCTATGGCCGCACAGGCCCATGCAGACGGCACCGTTAATATCACGCCCGAAACGGGGGTGTTTGAAATACAAACCGACGCAGGTGTTCAAACCATCTCGCGCAATCAAGACGAAGCCAATGTGGTCAGTGGCGAATGGGCGCGCACCTCGCGGCCCTGTCCGAATTTTTGCATCCAACCGATGCAACCTGCTGACGGGGTGACGACCATCGGCGAATTAGAATTGATCGCGATGCTGCAAGACCCGAATGCAATGGTGATCGACAGTCGGGTTGTCGCAAATTTTGAAGGTGGCGCTATCCCCGGTGCGGTGAACATTCCCTACACCCAAGCCGCAGATCGTCTGGATGAGCTGGGATGTGAACTGGATTTCGACGGGTTCATTTGTACAGGCGATGCTGTCAAACCTGTGGCGCTGTATTGCAACGGGCCATGGTGCGGCCAATCCCCCACCGCCGCCCGCCGCATGATCGCAGCAGGCTTTCCGGCTGAGAAAATTTCATACTACCGCGGCGGTATGCAAGTCTGGCGGATGCTGGGGCTGACGGTGACGGAGTAGGGGGGGCTTCGGGTTATGAAGCTAGAAGCTTGTCCTCAGGAAACTTGCGTTCCCATGTTTCAATGAGAAATAGAGCTAGAGTTGAAGCCGAACCTACGGCTAACCTTGCAATCCTTGGGTCTAATCTCTGAAATCCTCTTTCTCTTCCGTGCGCTGTTCCTGAATGTGAACGCAAAGCGCCAATTCCTTGTATGGCATTACTAAGCGCACTTAAGATTGTTCGAACGTCTGCCTGAATCTCAGATTCTTGGACATCTTTTGATGGGGATAGGCCGAGAGGGTCTCGTATCGCTTTGTAGAGGACCTTTATTTCCATGGATCTAGGCATGTCAATTTCGGGTCTCGCATTGATGATCGAACGAAATACACTTTCTAGCATTGAGCACGCGGCTGTAACCGCAGCTTCTGGGTCTGTCTCGAGGTTGTCGAACGCACGCGAGAACTCACGTTCGACAGTATCAAGTGTCCACTCTGAACTAATCTTCATTAGATGCGGGGCTGCTGTGTGGCTTGGTTGAGTTGCAATTTCCCCCACCAACTTCTCAAATGGCAAATCTTCAATTGATGCTTGGTCGTACAGCGCCGAGACATATTCAAGAGAGATATTCCAAACGTCTGAGTCAATTTGGCGTTGCGCCTCTTCTAGTTCAGAATTCCGTTCCGAGTTGCGCTTAGACCAAAGTAGCTGGAGCAACTCGATTACCAAGTGTGGGGGGGGATAGCTCTACAAATGAAAGAAGTCTATTGAATTTGGAGGTGCCTTTTTCGCTAAATGCGTCAGCGTAAATGTTTGTTTCAAAATGATCTTCGAAAAATTCTTCAAATGTCCTATTTGAAAAATCTAATACATAACCAGGTTGGGGACAGAACCAGTCTCTGATTTGATCTTTCTGGTAGTGCTTTATTTTTGCCATCCTACCTCTTCCCCCGACGTCCAGAATTCCCGCCACGCATACCACCTCGGCCACCCGTAGAGCGCCCCGACGCCGTCTTGGCATCCGTCACGGCCTTCTCAACATCCGCTTGTTTCGCCAGAGGGTCTTCGGCCACGGCCAGTTCCACGGCTTCCAGTCGTTTGACTTCGTCGCGCAGGCGGGCGGCTTCCTCGAACTCTAGGTTCTCGGCGGCTTTGCGCATGTCGGTGCGCAGACCTTCCAGAACGGTCGCAAGATTGCCCCCTGCGAACGGCGCGTCGATGGTGGCGGTGACGCGGTTCATGTCCACATCGCCTTTGTAGAGCCCCGCCAAAATATCTTCGACGTTCTTTTTCACCGTCTGCGGTGTGATGCCGTGTTCAACGTTATAGGCCATCTGACGTTCGCGGCGGCGCGAGGTCTCGCCCATGGCGCGTTCCATCGATCCGGTGATTTTATCAGCGTACAAAATTACGCGGCCCTCAGCGTTGCGCGCGGCACGGCCGATGGTTTGAATCAATGAGGTTTCCGAGCGCAAAAAGCCCTCTTTATCGGCATCCAAAATGGCGACCAATCCACATTCGGGAATGTCCAATCCTTCGCGCAAAAGGTTGATCCCGATCAGCACATCAAACGCGCCAAGGCGCAGATCGCGCAAAATCTCGATACGTTCGATTGTGTCGATTTCAGAGTGCATATACCGCACCCGCACCCCTTGTTCATGCAGGTATTCTGTCAGGTCTTCGGACATGCGTTTGGTCAGCGTAGTGACCAAAACACGGGAATTGTTGGCGGCTTGTTTGCGCACCTCATCCAGCAAATCATCGACCTGTGTGTCCACTGGGCGGATTTCAATCACAGGGTCCAAAAGTCCCGTGGGGCGAATGATTTGTTCGGTGAATACGCCCCCCGTTTGCTCAAGTTCCCACTGGGCAGGCGTGGCGGACACGAACACAGATTGCGGGCGCATCGCATCCCATTCCTCGAATTTTAGCGGACGGTTGTCCATGCATGAGGGCAGGCGGAACCCGTGTTCGGCCAGCGTTGTTTTGCGTCTAAAGTCACCTTTGTACATGCCGCCTATCTGGGGCACAGACACGTGGGATTCATCGGCAAAAACGATGGCATTGTCGGGGATAAATTCAAATAATGTGGGCGGCGGTTCGCCCGGGGCACGGCCCGTCAGATAGCGCGAATAGTTTTCGATCCCGTTGCACACGCCCGTCGCCTCAAGCATTTCAAGATCAAAATTGGTGCGCTGTTCAAGGCGCTGTGCTTCTAACAATTTGCCTTCGTTGTTGAACTGATCAAGGCGCATTTTCAGTTCTTTTTTGATGCTGACAATCGCTTGTTTGATGGTCTTTTGTGGCGTCACATAATGCGAATTCGCGTAGACGCGCACCTGTTTAAAGGTGTCGGTTTTGGCGCCAGTAAGCGGGTCAAATTCGGTGATGCTTTCCAATTCTTCGCCAAAGAAAGACAGTTTCCAAGCGCGGTCATCCAAGTGGGCAGGCCAGATTTCCAAGCTGTCGCCCCGGACGCGAAATGTGCCGCGTTGAAACCCATGATCGTTGCGTTTGTATTGCTGGGCAATGAGATCGGCGATGACTTGGCGTTGGTCGTATTCACCACCGACATGCAAATCTTGTGTCATCGCGCCGTAAGTTTCTGCCGATCCGATGCCGTAAATACAAGACACCGAGGCAACGATGATCACGTCATCACGTTCCAACAAAGCGCGGGTCGCGGAGTGGCGCATGCGGTCGATCTGTTCGTTGATCTGGCTTTCTTTTTCAATAAACGTGTCTGAGCGCGCGACGTAGGCTTCTGGTTGGTAGTAGTCGTAATAGGACACGAAATATTCGACGGCGTTTTCGGGAAAGAACCCTTTGAATTCGCCGTAAAGCTGGGCTGCCAACGTTTTGTTGGGCGCTAGAATGATCGCAGGGCGCTGGGTTTCTTCAATGACTTTCGCCATGGTGAATGTTTTGCCCGTACCTGTTGCACCGAGCAAAACCTGATCATGCTCGCCGTCTTTGATGGCGCTTGAAATTTCTTTGATCGCTGTCGGTTGATCGCCTGCGGGTTCAAAGGTCGAGTGCATGATAAACCTTCGCCCGCCTTCAAGTTTGGGGCGTGCACTGACATCGGGGGCAGGGTGGGCTAGGGTGACACTGTCATCGATTGGGCGTTTGTTGTTATGGGCGTAGGGCATGAGGCAGTCCTTTGCGGTTGCCATATATTTGCGCTCGCAGCCCAAAGGTTCAAGGCTTGTACTGACAGTTCCTGTCAGCTGAGAGCATATTGGGGATAAAAAGACGGCGTGCCTGAGGGGGGAAGCTCAAACATGTGCGTTCGGGGCGGCATTTTTGGGGGGCAGGTCGAGATTTACTGAGAATGGATATCTACCGTAGGGGGAGTATTTTTACTATTTATGCAACTTAAGCGATATTTTTTCTTGCGTGAAACTATTTTGCATTCTAGTTTAATCCTGCAAGCCATCTAAATTGATTGCCTGATCTTGGATGTACCCCACCCCACCCCTCGCTCCACATTCAAGATCGGGCCGTCGATTTTGCATTTCGCTTTTATCCCCCCCCGTTTTGCATTTCATTGTTATCTTGCACTTTCATAATGATGGTGTGCTGTGTGTGCCGTGTTCAAGCGGTGCAATCTGTCGCGCATTTGGCCTATTTTGCCAGCCTATAGATGCGGTTTAACTTGAACTGCACTGCAGAAAAGCAGATAAGCAGCGCTATCAAACGAAGGAGTCTCCTATGCGCGCCCGTATTTATCAGCCTGCCCGCAACGCAATGCAATCTGGTCAAGCTAAGACCAAAGATTGGATTTTGGATTTTGCGCCAGCCACCAGCCGCGATATTGATCCGCTGATGGGGTGGACTTCTAGTGCAGACACCCAAGCGCAAGTACGTTTGAAGTTTGACAGCAAAGAAGCGGCGATTGCCTATGCCGAAGAGAAAGGCATGGAGTACATCGTGAACTTGCCGCACAAGCGCGCTCATAACGTGCGTAAAGGTGGTTACGGCGATAACTTTGCCACAAATCGCCGCACCATTTGGACGCACTAAGTCTTTGTAAGTCTGACTTAAATTAAGCCAGAGTTGGATTGCGGCTTGGCCAGAGTGTTGGAGTGCGCAAGGCAAGATATATTTCAAGGACGACCTATGGGTCGTCTTTTTTTATGCGGTCATTATAGTGATTGGTTGCATGATCGAAACAGTGTTGACTCGCGTTTATTATATCAATAGTTCTTGATGTATGGATAAAAATAACGCTCTCACCGCCTTTTCTGCACTCAGCCAAGAAACGCGTCTCGATGTGTTCCGTCTGCTCGTCAAAGCGGGTGAGACGGGGATGTCGGCGGGCGATATTGGCGACACTCTTGGGGTGCGCCAAAATACGATGTCGGCCAATCTGGCTATCTTGGCGCGGTCGGGATTGATCCGCAGTAAGCGCGAAGGGCGCAGCATTCGTTACCTTGCAGATATGGATGGGATGCGCGGCCTGTTGGCGTTTTTGATGGAAGATTGCTGCGGCGGACAGCCAGAGCTGTGTCAGCCCGTCATCAATGAACTCGCCTGCGTGTGTTAGGGCATCTCGCCAAAGACACCCACATCATTTTGTTGCTTTGCACTGGTAAGCACCGCACGACGACAGCCCAAACAGTTTGACCTCTAATTTTCGAAAGATCGACATGACAGATACATCACGTGCCGCCGCCGCTGGCCTCGGAACCTTTGAACGCTGGCTTTCTGTTTGGGTGGCACTTGCCATTGGGGCAGGATTGCTACTGGGTAATCTCTTTCCAAGCTTCTTTGCCGCTCTTGCTGGGCTGGAAGTGGCCTCGGTCAACTTGCCGGTTGCGGTGCTGATCTGGGCTATGGTCTATCCGATGATGGTCGGGGTGGATTTTGGCGCGCTGCGTCAGGTGGGCGACAAACCAAAAGGTCTTGTGGTGACATTGGTGGTGAATTGGCTGATCAAGCCTTTCACGATGGCAGCGCTTGGTGTGCTGTTTTTCAAATACGTTTTTGCAGGTTTGATCCCACCCGAAGACGCGCAAGCCTATCTGGCGGGCGTGATTTTATTGGGGGCCGCGCCTTGCACGGCGATGGTGTTTGTTTGGTCTAATCTGACACGTGGCGATGCGACCTATACGTTGGTGCAAGTCAGCTTGAATGATGTGGTTATGGTGTTCGCTTTTGCGCCTATCGTCGCCTTTTTGTTGGGGGCTACGAACATCGTGGTGCCTTGGGACACGCTGATGTTGTCCGTGGGGTTGTACGTTATGTTGCCACTGTTTGTCGGTTATCTGACCCGACGCAATCTGATCGCCAAAGGCGGCGAAGCGGCTGTGGATGCGTTTAAATCCCACGTGCAGCCTTTTTCGATTATCGGGTTGTTGGTCACAGTCGTGCTGCTCTTTGCCTTTCAGGGTGAAGTGATCCTTGATCGCCCAATGGTCATTGCCCTGATTGCCGTGCCTTTGCTGATCCAATCCTATGGCATCTTCTTTTTGGCTTATGGCGCTGCAAGAGCATGGGGTATTCCGTTCAATGTTGCGGCCCCTTGCGCTTTGATCGGCACATCCAATTTTTTTGAACTTGCTGTGGCGGTCGCGATTAGCCTGTTCGGGCTAGGGTCTGGGGCGGCACTGGCGACTGTTGTTGGGGTGCTGGTTGAGGTGCCTGTCATGTTGTCTCTCGTGGCCTTTGCAAATAGAACGCAGCACTGGTTTCCCTCCAAGGACGGCTCAGCGTAACCGTTGAAATCCATTAATCTTTGTGCGCCCGTGACGCGCCTGTCACAGTGGCAGGCGCGTGCTTAGGTTTATGACGCGTGATAGTTTTGCAGCAAGGCGGAAAGCTCGTGTTCTTCGCTGCAAAGGGCACAAAGGGATGCGCCGTGTTGCAAGTAGTGTTCAAGCGGGGGCATTTTGACCGTGCCACCTGCGGACCTGATCAAAGCAATGCCTGCCGCCGCGTCCCAAACATTTAAATGTTTCTCAACATATGCATCCGTCCACCCCGCCGCGACGCTGAGCAACCCTATGGTCGCGGCCCCAGGGCGGCGATACTCTGCGCCTTTTGCGATCAAATCCCCCAGCAGCGCAGCATGCGCGCTAAATTCTGTGCGTGGCGACCAGCCAACAGTGACCAAAGCAGTGTTGGCCGCACGCGCCTTTGAAACGGCCATCGGCACGCCATTGAGTTGGGCCGATCCGCCGACGCCACTGTGACCTTGGGCCATGAGATCAAGATCAGGGGCAAAAATCACACCCAGAACAATCTCGCCGTCATGACAGTAAGCGATTGAAACGGCCCAATCCGGCAGACCGCGCATGAAATTGGTCGTCCCGTCGATGGGATCGATAATCCACAAATGCGTGTTGGTGCCTTGCAAACCACCTTCTTCGCCAAGCACAGCATCGTCGCCGAAAGCCTCGCGAATACGCAGGCGGATCAAATCTTCGACCGCTGTGTCTGCCGCCGTGACAAAGTCTTGGTGACCTTTTTCAGCAATGTTCAATGCGTTTGGATTTTTGCGCATGGTTTGGGCCAGTTTTCCCGCCTCACGGGCGGTGCGGGCGGCGAACAGCAATCGATCTGATAGGGACATAAGCGTTCTAACTATTTTCTATTATTTGGTCGTGCCGCGTAAAACCGGCGTGAGAGTTTGGTATTGAAGTGAGGCGGGTGTGTCTGGATCGGTGAGGCGCTGACGCATGGCTGCGACAGCCATAGATACTTGCCCCTCTAGGTCCTGCTTGATGCTGCTCATATTATAAGAGCCCCAGCTGGCCTGTTCGATGTCATCAAAGCCAAGCACTTGTATATCGCTTGGAACACTGCGGCCCAAGTCGTGGCGCAGGGCATCAAGCACGCCACACGTCGCAAGATCGGTCGCGCCGAAAATTCCATCGCAGTGCGAAATTTGATCCCAATGCTTGATGACGGCTTGGCGTCCAGCGTCGTAGCTTTGGCCTTCGCTTGGGATCAATACACAGTCAAAGCCAGCGTGCAGGGCTGCAGCTTGAAACGCAAGAACACGCCCCGCCACAGAATAGGTTTTATCTTGCGGCAAGATCGCAGCAAAGCGTTGGACGCCAGCAGCGCGCAACGTGTCAAACGCCAAGTGTCCTGCGGCTTTGGGATCGATTTGAACGCGGTCCCCGCCCGCAAGCGATGGGTCGCGGTTGATCAACACCACAGGCACCTGCAACTTTGCGCATTCTTCGATAAGAGCGTCTGGGGGGCTGTCCGATGTAACGATCATGCCAGACAGACAATAGTCCAACATCGACGACAGCAATCGCGGCACATCCGACGCGGATTCAGCCGTCAACAACAACGGACGATAACCTTCTTTGATCAAGGCATGCGTCAACAATTTAACCTGACGTGCGCGCACTGGCGAATCCATCCGCGAGGCCAAAACAGCAACAAGTTGGGATTCTTGGGTTTGCAAATTTCGGGCCAATGTATTGACGCGGTAGCCAATGTCTTGCGCTGCTGCGATGATCTTTTCGCGGGTTTGTGCATTGATGCTTGCCCCTGGCGTAAAGGCACGCGACACGGCCGAGCGCGACACGCCAGCCACGCGAGCGACATCAAAAGACGTTGGGCGTTTATGGTCAGTCATGACAGTCTGCCCGTAGGCTTGCTATAAGGGTGGCGATTTCAAAAGGCGCGTCAATATTGGCCATATCAGGCGCGGCATGGATCACTTGGGTAAGCGTATCCGTGTCACGTTTTTGTGTCGCGACCATGACGCGACGCCCATCTGCGCGGGTGGCCGCGAAATCATCTGTACCCTCGGTCAAAGTGAACTCGATAATCTGCGGATCATAGTCGGCAAATGTGGTCGCAAGGCTTGGATAATCTTGCCGCCGTGCCATCAGTTGCGCTTTGGGTGCGATCTGGCGCATCTCGCGAATGGCATCTGTGTTGAAGGACCAGAAAAACACGCGATCTTCCAGCCCTGCGGCTTGAACCGCTTGCCAAACCGGTAAAGGCGGTGCGGATTTCAATTCGAGATAGGCCTTCGCGTTATACTTATGTAAAAGCTCAAGGGTCTCGCCCAACGTTGGTATTTGCGTGCCGATGAAATGCCGCGAAAACCAACCGCCTGCATCCAGGCCCCGCAGCTGAGCTAGGGTTTGAGAGGTCACAGCCCCAAACCCATTTGTGGTGCGTTCCAGCGTGGGATCATGAAACACTACGATTTCGTCATCGGCAGTTATGTGTAAATCTACTTCTATGAAACCAAATCCCGCCGCCAACGCACATTCCAACGCAGGCAACGTGTTTTCGGGGGCAACCTGATTGGCCCCGCGATGGCACACAACCTCGAATGGCAGATCTTTGCCCATAGGGTTCACCATCTCGGGGCGATCCGAACAAATACCAATCACGGGTTTGGTGCGGATCGCGGCCATGCGAATGGGGTCTTCTTCATGCCAAATGGCGATGCGTTGGTTTGCGGCAAAAGCCCGTTCAAACATTTCAGGCGTCAGCGTGTCTTGTGGGCGCTCCATGCGTTCCCAACACAGGTGGATCACATCCGTGCCCTTGGCATAGTCAAACGGTTCGGCGCCAAGCGGAACAAGCACGGAACGAGGATAGGGACTGTCTGCCTCTTCCAGTATTTTAGCAGCCTCAGGATCAAACGCGCCCAAAATAGCGTGGTGAATTTCATGGTGTTTTAAGGCGTTGAGCGTGGGCAACGTGGCCGCATTGTCTTTGATGTCGGCATAAATTCCAGTGCCAAGCGTCGCGGCCAAAGCGATCACATCGTCGAGCAATGGACAGGGGCGCAGCTCAGCCGTTGTGTGGGCGAGAATGTCTTTGTAATCAAGATCGACAATCTTGCGCCCATCCGACAGGATTTTGTCGTGAAAGGCGATGACTTTCCCATCACGGCTCACGCGAATGTCCACTTCCCACATATCCGCGCCCAAACGGCTGGCAAGGGCAAAGGCGGCAAGCGTATTGTCGGGCGCATAGGCAGACGCGCCGCGATGGGCGATGGCATAGGGGCGGGCGGGCTGGGTCCAATCGGTCATAGACGTGTCCCATCCGCGCCAAAGATATGCAGCCGGTCCATCTGCGTGCCCCATGAGATGTCTTGCTCAAGTTTCAGCCCATGCCCTGATGGCGCAATGGCGCGCAGTTTTTGCCCGCACGGCAGCATAACATCAATCAAATCTTCGCGCCCTTGGGGTTCGATAAAGCTGATCTGTCCGCTGATTTTGGGGCCATCATGTTGAGGGCCGAAATGTTCAGGGCGGATACCGAGAGTTAGTTCTCCTTGCACGGCTTTCCCGATCGGCAAAGGCAATGCATTCCCATGCCCCAAATCAAGCGAAGCGTCAGCTTTTGCTTGCAAGAAAGAGATCGGCGGGTTGCCCAGAAAGCTGGCCACATAATGGCTGGCGGGGCTTTCATACATTTGCGTGGGCGTGCTGATCTGTTCTATGCGTCCGTCTTTCATCAACGCTATGCGGTCACACATCGACATGGCTTCGATTTGATCATGAGTCACAAGGATGGCTGTGATACCTGTTTCACGCTGCAAACGACGAATTTCAGACCGCATTTCAAGGCGCAGCTTGGCGTCGAGATTGGCGAGGGGTTCGTCCAACAGCAACACGTCAGGTTTGCGGATCAAAGCACGCGCAAGAGCGACACGTTGTTGTTGCCCACCCGACAGCTGCATCGGTTTGCGGTCTAACAAATTTCCGATTTGCACAAGCTCTGCAATCTCGCCGACGCGAGCATTGATTTCAGCGGTTTTGAGCTTTTGCACTTTCAGTGGAAAGCCGATGTTTTGCGCCACAGACATATGCGGGTAGAGCGCATAGTTTTGAAACACCACACCGACAGAGCGTTCTTGAGCGGGCAAATTGGTGACGTCTTTATCGCCAAAATGCAACGTTCCGCCGTTGATTTTATGGATGCCGCTGATGGCAAAAAGCGTGGTGGATTTGCCGCAGCCAGATGGCCCAAGCAGGGCGATCATTTCGCCATCCTCAACAGTCAGGTTCATGTCTTCGATGACGGTTGTGTCACCGAAGGTCTTTTTGAAGTTTTGCAGGTGTATCCGCATCAGCCTTTCGTGCCTCCGCCATAAATGTTCATGAGTTGCTTTTGGAACAGCAGGTAAACGGCGATCACAGGCAGCGCGTAAAACACGCCGATCGCCTTAAATAGTCCATAATCGGGGCGCATGTCGTCCGCGATCACGGCGTTCATATACGTGGCAAGCACCTGCGCATCTGCGCCGGGGGCCAACACCAAGGGCAAGATGAATTCAGACCATCCAGCCAAGAAAGAAAAGATCAACAACGCGGCCAGACCCGGTTTGACTTGGGGCAAAATCAGCTCACGCCAAACGCGAAACCGTGAGGCGCCATCTTGCACGCCAGCCATTTCGATTTCCCATGGTACAGAGTCGTAAAACCCTTTCATGATCCAAATGCCAAAGGGCAATTCAAGTGCGGCTTTCACAAGGATCACACCGATGAGACTGTCATAAAGCCCCAAGAATTGCAGCACGATGAAGATGGCGATAATCAAGGTGATCGTCGGAAAGGCATGCAGCATGATCAACCCCGCCAAAAAGAAACGCCGCGCTGGAAAGTTAAGCCGTGACAGCGCATAGGCTGCGGTGATGGAAAAGGCGCAGACCAGCAGCGCCGTAGAGGCCGCAAAGACGAATGTGTTGAATGTCACACGCCAAATAGACGGACGCGCACTGTCGATGGTTTCCCAAAGAAAGCGCCAATTCCCCAATTCCCATGTTTGGGGTAAAAATCCCCCAAGCGCAGGCCGCGATACGCTGTCGATCAGTTGAAACACATACATGATCACCAGCGGTGTAGAAATCAGCGCTAAAATAGCGATGAGAAAGAGGTTTGAGCGGGATCTCATTGTTCAATCCTCGGTTTGGCGACAAGTTCGCGGAAGTTGAAGAAACGCAAGTAAATGGCGGAAAGAATGATCCCGATGATCACCAGAGCCAGCGCATAAGCCGCCCCCAAACCATATTCGAGATTGCCGCCATAATTGGACAAAGCCGTGTGATAAGCGGCCAGTGCCCAGACCTCGGTTTGGCGCCCCGGCCCGCCATCGGTGGAGAGTAGAATATATTCAAACGAGGTGAGTAAAGAGAGGGTCTGATATGAGGTGATGAACAAGATCGGCCATCGCATTTGTGGCAAAATCACATAGCGAATTTGCTGCCAGCGGCCCGCACCATCCACTTGCGCGGCGTAAAACTGTGTTTGCGGAATGGCGCGCAGAGATGATGAAAACAAGATCATGCCCAAAGACGCGCCGACAAAGCCGTTGATCAGAACTAAAACAGTCCAACCATGCACCGCGCTGTGGCGCATCCAGTCGATCCGGTCCACGCCCAAAGGGGCAAGCAAAGAGGAAATAAACCCCTGATCCCATGTCATCCATTGCCACATCATCACGTAGAGAACAGGCGGCAGGATGCGCGGCAAAAACCATATGGTGCGAAAGGTTTGCGCGATCCGATCTGGCAAGAAAAAGGTCGACAGCGCAAGGAATAGCCCCAAAGTTACGTTGAAAACCAGCGTCAAGGATACGTAGATCACTGTGTTTATAGCGTAGCGCCATGTGGCGGGCAGCTGCCAAAGCAATTCAAAATTCTGGGTCGTAAAGGTCCAGCCCGTATAGGCAACTTCGGTGAGTGGCTGCGTGTCAGCGGCGGAAATATTCAGCGCGCTGACGGCATTGGCAAAGTCGTCTTTCGTTTCATACCGCTGACCCAAAATAGACTGGCGAAACAGCTCTGCGGCGGCTTTGCGCTCGCGTGTGCTGCGCAAGGGATCGGTGCGCAATTCTTTGAGCGCGCGTTCCATGTCGCGGCGACTGTCAAAGGTTGCATCCGGAAATTTCTGAGCCAATTCATCTGCGCGGGTCTTGCCAAATTCGGTTTCGAACGCGGTCAGGCTTTCGTCTGTCATCGCATATCCCGCGCCTTGCAAAAGGGTGATGGCTTCGTCGCTAACCCCCGCGCCAGACAAGTCATCTAGATCGCTTTGGGTGAGCTGATATTCACCGCCAAGAATGCCCGTAGATGTGCTCATATTCGTAAAGGAAAACACGACTGTCAGGATCACAGGGACTAGAAAAAAGACGATAACCGCGATCAAGGCAGGGCTGATAAAGGCAGCGCCGAGCAGCTTTTGTTTGTTCATTTGAGCCCTCATCAAGAGAAGAAATAGGAGGCCCCCAAAAGGCGGCACTGTAAAAGGTGCTCAGACCCCAACAAGGGTCTGAGCTGTATTGAGATGATTGGTCGGTTTAGCGAATGATCAGATCATCGCCCAAAGTCACGCTGAGCTGTGCTTCAACTTCAGCAACGGCTTGTTCAGGGGTTTGAACGCCTGTCCACGCGGCTTCGAGACCTTTGAACATAGCTTCTGAAAAGGCACCGTAGCTTGGGTGGTTAGGTTGCGCATTTGCGTAGGGCAAAAGCACTTCTGTCGCTTCTGCAGCCCAGCGGTTGTTGGAATACAGATCAACCCCAGATTCTGCTTTGCCGATCGCAAGGTGTGAAGATTGGATCGCGTGCAACGTGTTAAGGCGTGGTTCGCTGGCGATGGATACCAATTGCGCCGCAATCTCTTCTACGCGGTCATCTTCTTGGTTTGTGATCAAGTAAACGAGCGGGTGCGTGATTGTGTTAGCGCGCCCTGCGTCATTGCCCGCTGGGATCAATGTAAAGCCAATGGAACCAAAGAAATCTTCATTGCCTTCTTTGCCTGTGTAGCGGCCATAGTGCCATGTGCCACCGTGCCAAAACGCAGCTTTGCCTGTAGCAACTTCCGAATACCACTGGTCCCAATCTGTGCCGATGTGGTTTTTGCGTAGAACTTTTGCGTCCACCGCATCCACAAAGAACTGATACATTTCAGTCATTGCAGTCCGGTCAAACAACAGTTTGCCTGTTTCTGGGTCGATCAATTCACCGCCAAAGGACTGATAGAACTGTGCATAATCAGGACCGTTTGAAACGCGTGGGTAGAAACCATAGCCTTCTTCGACAAGACCCATTTCAACGGCTTTTGTCGCATCAGCCAACATGTCGCGCAACGTGTATTCACCAGCACGCACGCGGGCAGGCATTGCGGCGATATCTTCTTCGGTGTGGCCGAGTTTCAGGAATGTTTCTTTCCAGAAAAAGAAAGGACGGCTTTCCGCATCTTGAGGCACACCCCATTGCATGTCGTCGTACTGAGCGATTTCCATCAGGTTGCTATAGACGTTTGAAAGCGGCCATGCGTCTAGATCGACATAATCTTCAACGGGTACGATGTAACCTGCGCTGGCCCAAGGCGCGATGTCGAGGTGAGAGGTAACGACGATTTGAGGCGCGTTGCCTGCTTCGGCGCTGAGAGTGACGGCTTGTTTGAAACCATCCCAGCCGTCAAAGTCACGTTTGCCTTCAACGGTGATATTTAGCTCTTCACCGCGGATCGCGGCTTCGCGCTCCAACAGGTCAGCTGCAATTGAAATATTGTCGAGACGGTAGCTGTCCGCATCGTTAGAGCCGCCAGCCCACACGTTGATTGTGATGTCTTCAGCGAAAGCTGGACCCGCTGCCAAAGCAGTGATCAGCGCCAATTTGCATGTCAGTGTCTTCATGAATCATGTTCTCCGAGCGAAAGAAAAAGGTGCGACAGTGAATCGACCGCACACGTGTGCAATTCATGAGTGTTGGATGTAACGCGGGAACTTCAGATATGTTTCATATTTGTGAAAGCTGTAGGTTTCTGGCCTGTATCGCCAAAAATCTAAAGTTTGGGGCGCCGTTAGGGCGCTATCCCTCAAACATAAATCTGGGGCGCCCAAATGAGCGCCCCAGATCAGTTATACTAGCATGGTTTCGTATGTGTGGTTTAGCTTCGCAGGTCGAAACGATCCGCGTTCATCACTTTGGTCCAAGCCGCGACGAAATCTTTAACGAATTTCCCAGCATTGTCGTCTTGCGCATAGACCTCTGCATAGGATCGCAAGATAGAATTCGACCCAAAGACCAGATCGGTGCGGGTGGCTGTCCATTTGACAGCGCCAGTTCTGCGGTCACGAATTTCATAGATGCCACCATCCACAGGGTGCCACGAGTTGGCCATATCTGTGAGATTCACAAAGAAATCAGGTGTCAGTTCTCCGACCCGACTGGTGAAGACACCATGCTTTAATCCGCCATGGTTCGTGTCCAGAACGCGCATCCCACCGATCAAAACGGCCATCTCAGGGGCTGTTAAACCCATCAATTGCGCGCGGTCGAGCAACATTTCTTCTGGGCTCACAGTATAGTTGTGCTTTTGCCAATTGCGAAACCCGTCAGCGAGCGGTTCAAGCGCGGCAAACGAATCCGCATCAGTCATTTCGTCTGTGGCATCTCCGCGCCCAGCATCAAAGGGTACCTGCACATCAAACCCAGCGGCCTTGGCAGCTTGTTCGACACCATAGTTGCCAGCAATCACGATCACATCCGCAATGCTTGCACCTGTTTGAGCCGCGATAGGTTCCAGCACGCTAAGCACCTTTGTAAGCCGCCCTGGTTCATTGCCCGCCCAGTCTTTTTGCGGGGCAAGTCGAATCCGCGCGCCATTGGCACCACCGCGCAAATCTGAGCCACGGAACGTGCGAGCGCTGTCCCATGCTGTACAAATCATCTCACTGGCTGAAAGTTCGCTATTTGCGATGCTCGATTTGACTGTTGCTAGATCATAGTTGGTTGGCCCTGCTGGAATGGGATCTTGCCAGATCAAATCCTCTGCTGGGGCGTCTGGGCCGATGTAGCGCACTTTTGGCCCCATATCGCGGTGGGTTAATTTGAACCAAGCCCGCGCGAATGTGTCTGTGAAATAGGCAGGGTCTGCCATGAATTTTTCACAAATAGCGCGGTAAATAGGATCGACTTTCATCGCCATATCCGCGTCGGTCATCATCGGCATCAAACGGATAGAGGGGTCTTCCACATCGACGGGCTTATCCTCTTCTTTGATGTTGATCGGCTGCCATTGTGTGGCACCAGCGGGGCTTTTGGTGAGTTCCCAGTCATATCCGAACAGCAGTTTGAAATAACCCATATCCCATTGCGTGGGATTGGTGGTCCATGCGCCTTCAATGCCACTTGAAACAGTGTCGCGGCCCATGCCCTTTCCAGATGGATTGCCCCACCCAAAGCCTTGGTTCTCGACATCACCAACTTCGGGTTCACGACCAAGCAGGCTGGCGTCGCCATTGCCGTGGGCTTTGCCAACTGTGTGTCCGCCTGCGGTCAAGGCTGCGGTTTCTTCGTCATTCATCGCCATACGTGCAAAGGTTTCGCGCACATGCAAAGCTGTTCGTGCGGGATCAGATTGACCGTTTACGCCCTCTGGATTGACGTAAATCAGGCCCATTTGCACCGCTGCCAATGGGTTCTCCATCGACGTGGCATCGTTGATATCGCCGTAGCGGCTATCGCTGTCGGCCAACCATTCTTTTTCGGCGCCCCAATAAGTGTCTGTCTCAGGGTGCCAGATGTCTTCGCGGCCAAAGGCAAAGCCGAATGTCTCAAGCCCCATCGATTCATAGGCAATGGTGCCCGTCAAGATGATCAAATCTGCCCAGCTCAACTTGTTGCCGTACTTCTTTTTAACCGGCCACAACAGGCGGCGCGCTTTGTCCAAGCTGACGTTGTCTGGCCATGAATTGAGTGGCGCAAAGCGCATGTTGCCGCAACCGGCCCCGCCACGCCCATCGGCCAATCGGTAGGACCCCGCAGAATGCCACGCCATGCGCACCATCAAGCCGCCGTAGTGACCCCAATCGGCAGGCCACCAGTCTTGGCTGTCGGTCATCAGCGCGCGAACATCAGCTTTCACAGCGTCCACATCCAGCGTTTTCACCGCTGTGCGATAATCGAAATCCGCATCAAGCGGGTTCGTTTTCGTGTCATGCTGGTGCAAAATGTCCAAGTTCAAACTATTGGGCCACCATGCCTGAACGCTTTTTTCGGTCACAGTATTGGCACCATGCATGATGGGGCATTTACCGCCTGTCGGTGTGAATTGATCGGTCATAGTTTCTCCCTTTCGTGGCAATCAGCTACGTAAATTTCTGGGGCTGAGATTGATTCCAGCCTGTCTCGTAAAAAGAGTATCGAAGTAGTTCGATAAGATAAATTTGCATTTTTCAATCGATGTGATAGGAAAATCTTATGATAAATATCTCGATCAAACACCTGCGCTATTTTGAAGCCCTTGCGCGACTTGGGCATTTTGGTCGCGCGGCGGAAGACTGCGCCATCTCTCAACCCGCTCTGTCGGTGCAGATCAAAGATTTAGAAGCGATGCTGGGCGCGCCATTGGTGGAACGCGGCCCCAAAAGCATTCGGGTCACGGGATTGGGCGAAGAGGTCGCGCACAGAGCGCGCGAAATCTTGCGGTCGGTCGAGGAACTTGGTGATCTGGCACGTGCCTCGAACAATCCGCTCATTGGCCGCCTGCGTCTTGGGGTCATTCCCACAATCGCGCCGTATTTTTTACCTGCGGTGATCCGAACCTTGAATGTTAAATACCCAGACTTGGATATTCGGCCCCGTGAAGCGGTCACACAACATCTGATCCAAGATCTTCTGGATGCGAAATTAGATGCGGCCATCGTCGCGTTGCCCGTTTCTGAGCCAACCTTGCACGAAGAGCCGCTGTTCGAAGAAGAATTCGTTTTGGTGCGTCCACAACATGACGCCGATAAGCCTGTGCCCAACGCGGATATGCTGCGGGACATGCGATTGTTACTGCTCGAAGAGGGGCATTGTTTTCGCGATCAGGCGCTGTCTTTTTGCAATATATCCGCAGCGACTCCGCGCGAGTTGATGGAGGGCAGTTCGCTGTCGACCTTGGTGCAAATGGTCGGTGCGGGCATCGGTGTCACGCTGATCCCTGAGATGGCCATTGCCATCGATACCCAATGCGCACCGGTGTGTGTCGCGCGATTTGCGCACCCACGTCCGACACGATCTATCGGTATGGTTTGGCGCAAGAACAGCCTGTTGTCGGATCATCTCATGTCTTTGTCCCAAATCGTCAGAGGCCTTTCGGCCTGATCGGGCCTTGGGGCGCGGCAAGATTTGCAGGATTGTGGAATTTTTCTTTTAAATGTTCCACGCGACTTATGTGGTTGAAATTGTCTTAATCATCCTGCCGTATATTTATGATGCTTTTGGCTTGAAAATCCCGCGTCACTCGCGCAAAACACATGCAACGGTCCCTTAGCTCAACTGGATAGAGCAGCTGCCTTCTAAGCAGCAGGTTTGAGGTTCGAGTCCTCAAGGGATCGCCATTTGTGTAAAAAGTCAGGTCACACAACTTAGCAACACCTCTTTTACCCCTTTGTGCGTTGCCTTGGTATCTGCTTTTCAAAGCCCCCTAGACCGAGTAGGTATCCAAATCTTTGAAGGCTTGGAACAAATCATGGCGCAAAAAGCCACCATTCATAAAGTTGAACTCTCAGTCTGCGACATGGACCGTCACTATTATGAGACCCACAAATTGACCGTGGCCAAGCATCCTTCAGAGACGGATGAACGGTTGATGGTGCGCATTCTCGCTTTTGCATTAAATGCTCACGAGCGTTTAGAGATGACAAAGGGCCTTTCAACGGATGATGAGCCAGACATTTGGCAGAAAAGCTTGGGCGGAGAGCTTGATGTGTGGGTGGCTCTGGGTCTTCCGAGTGAAAAGGTTGTACGTCAATCCTGTGGCAAAGCCGACAAAGTGATCGTTTACCCCTATGGCGGCAGGACTGCCGAAATGTGGTGGGACAAAATCAAAAACAGCACCACCCGTTTTGATAACCTTCAGGTGATAAATTTTTCCGAGACTGACACAGGCGCACTGGGAAAATTGGCAAGTCGCGCGATGAAACTTCAGATCAATATTCAGGACGGCGATGTGATGGTCAGTGTTGATGATAACATCGTTTACGTGACTCCCGTAAAGTGGAAGAGCGCTGCGTAATTCACGGTTGCTTCCGCAAAGACAGACTTGAGTTGCTAAATGGTGGCCATCTAAGTCAGGTGTGACTCTCCAATGTCCGCACGGGGTAAGCCGCAGCGCGGTTTCCGAAGACCAGCGGCGGCTATGGGCTGTTCTCTTCGGGCGACATTTCGGGCGGAAAGTATGCGTAATTGGGCAGCCTTTCGCTTTTAGGCCATCTGATGTGTGGATGATTCATTTACTAGATGTCTGTTTTGACAAACATGTATCCTGAAATGCACGCGTGCATATCGGAATGTCATTCCAGACCTTGATCTGCGTGCTTTCATCTGAAATGAGGTGCTTATCCTATGAAAGGGCGATCTGTTGCTTGCCTTTTTCAGTTGACCCAATTTTTGGAGCGTGCCCATGACCATCTCTCATCTTGTGACCCATTCTGGCGGCTTCCATGCGGACGAATTGTTGTCTTCTGTCGTGCTCACACGCTTGTACCCTCAGGCCAAGATATTGCGCACACGGGACCGAGAATGGATCACACCTGCGGCTGATAAAATCATTTACGATGTGGGGGGCGCATATGATTGCGATGCCCAGATATTTGATCACCATCAACGCCCCGGCCCGCTGCGTGAGGATGGGCAGCCGTACAGCTCTTTTGGGTTGATCTGGGCACAATATGGACGCGCATATCTGGCTGCGATGGATGTGCCACAGGATGATGTCGAAGCCATCCATGCCAAGTTTGATGCTAAATTTGTGTTGCCGATTGACCTATTGGACAACGGCGCAATAGAGCCAGCTGTGGCAGGGCCGCTGTCGATCTTGACGTTACCTGCACTTTTGGGCAGTTTGAAACCTGTCTTTGATGACATGTCACCAACGGCAGACGACGATGCTTTTTTGACTGCCTTGCCCATTGCTCGCAGTTTTGTTGAAGCTCAAATCCGCAACTTTGCAGCAAAATCTCGTGCGCAAAGCATCGTGATCGATGCCATTGCCGCGGCCGGTACATCACCTATTCTTGAGCTTCCTATGGGGATGCCATATCGCTCAGCGCTGGATAAGGCCGAGGCTGACCATATCTTGTTTGTGGTTAATCCGCGCGGTGACGATTGGATGCTGGGCGGTATTAAGTTGTCAAATGACACCTTTGAACAGCGCGCCGATTTGCCCGCTGCTTGGGCTGGATTGACGGATGCTGCATTGGAAGAGGCTAGCGGGGTCAAGGGCGCTAAGTTTTGTCATAACGCGCGCTTTATTGCTGTTGCTAGCACCCGTGAAGCGATCCTTGAAATGGCAAGAATTGCAGTACAAGAAGCTTTGTAGACTGGCTGGATTGAAGTGGCCCGACAAAACTGGACAGGGTGTTAAGGCGTATCCAACAACGACGATAGGGTACGAAAATGACTCGCAGTTTGTCAGACAAATTCAAAGCGGCAATGGCACTTTTTGAGGTGTAAACAGCCCTGTTTGACAATGGATCGAAAACGATTTTTTATCATAGTGGCTGAAGGCAGGCGATCTTTTCTAAAGAAATAAATCGATGAGTTCGCCTGATCGCCTCACCTTTTCCTAAAGTTTAGAGAGTTGCGATCACTGGTTGAGAATGTCGCCGTTCTTGATGGAATAACGCGCAGTTTCCAGAGCCAATATGCTGTTCCTCATACCCGCGCGGCGCACACGATTATATATCTCGCGTCTGCCGAAGTAGCGATGGACATAAATTGGAGGATTTTTAATCCGCGCCAACTGCAAGATGCAGACGTCTCTATGACTTATTATTCTTTGTTTATATGCTCTGAATCCTCGCGGCCTCCACAACAAAAGCTGTGGTTAAGAATAACTACCTATATATTTGTAAATTTAGTTTTGATTATTTTGGAAAATACCCAAAAAATTGTCATTTTTATAAAATTAAATTAACAACTATGGACAAATATTGCAAATACGAATACTAATTCCCCAACGCTATCGATGTGGTTTGGGTGGATTCCATGTGTTGAACAGTTTGGTGGGTTATTTGCGCCCTCCTTGCGGATCATCAAGTGGCCCCTCTGAAATCGGCAGGTAATGATGCTTTGAGGTGAGTTTTCTCTGGGAAGGCTCAGTGTAGGACAACAGTGGCCGAGTAGGGCTGTACGTGAGGAGAAAATCATGAGCGATTATATTTTATCGAATGAAACGCGCGAGAAGTTAAAGCAGGTTTCCACAGCTTCAGTAGCCACTGCGCTCTACAAGCGCGGATTGCGCAATCAGTTCGTGCAGGGCGTGGTTCCGATCGGGCACAAGCCTGTGACAATGGTCGGCCAGGCCTTCACTCTGCGCTACATTCCAGCGCGTGAGGATCGCAATCCGATCACTGTTTTTCGCGAGCGTGACCACAAACAACGCGTCGCGGTAGAGACTTGTCCAGAGGGGCAGGTGTTGGTGATGGATGCGCGTAAAGATAGTCGTGCGGCCACGGCCGGTTCTATCCTTGTCACGCGGCTTGCTCAGCGCGGCGTAGCGGGTGTGGTTTCTGACGGGGGCGTGCGGGATGCGGCAGGTATTGGAGCACTTAATATGCCCGCTTATTTCGCCTGCGCATCGGCGCCGACGAACCTGACGCTGCATGAAGCGATTGACATAAATGTGCCGATCTCTTGCGGCGATGCGCCTGTCTTTCCGGGCGATGTGATGCTGGGGGATGGCGATGGTGTGATGGTGATCCCAGCGCATCTTGCCGATGAAATCGCAGAAGAATGCATGGGAATGGAATCCTATGAGGATTTTGTTCTGGAGCAGGTCAACCAAGGCGCGGGAATTATCGGGCTTTACCCCGCCACTGACGAAGAAAATATCGTGAAATACAAGGCTTGGCGCGAAGAAAATGGTCGTTAATGATTAGCTGTCCTGCCAGCATGAACTTTGGCGTGACGTCTGTCGGCCCCCTGTCGATCCGCCGCTTCTTGCGCCCTGTTTGTTATTAAGGCCTCTCTGATGCTCTCCTCCCTGAGGGCCGCTTGACAGCTTAGCTGTCATTTGTCCTCTTCTTGGGTCCGCTGTCGCGCTTTCTTGTGATGGCGGGCCTTTTTTAATTTCGGATGGATGTGGTTTTGCTGCGATAGATTCGCTCAGGTTCACTTTGAGTATAATATTTACTTATTTTGGCAAATATGAAGAAATTTCCGCTTACTTCGTCATAATTTAGCTTATTCCTCAAATATACAGGGTAAAATCCGGTATAATTGTAATAATAGGTAATTTTTATTGTTGATTTGTAAAATAAGTCTTGTAGAGTGAGTTAGGGTTTATGGGGTGCAAGATTGCACGCATGGATGGGGGAGCTTCGGCTCGAAGTAGGGGGAGGATTATGTGCTCGCGCCAGTGATGCGGGTATGTGATGCATCATAAAATGCACATTTTGGCCAGACGGCAGCACGCTTTTCTGTTTGATCGTGTTCAGTTTTCCTACATCACAAGCAAGGTTCAAATCGTTTGAAAGTTTTGCTTGTGCTCTACAAGGCGCTCCTGATCCCACGCTGGTTCAACGATCTGCTCTGCCAGACGTATCTGAATAATAATATCTAAGAAGTCTAAAAAGGAGGAATAATCTATGTTTTCGAAAGGCTTGAAAAAAAGCATCATTTTGGCGCTCGGCGCCTGTGTTGTTGGCACATCTGTTGCCGCGGCTGATTTCCCGACTCGCGACATTCGTCTTATCGTTCCGTGGCCTGCTGGCGGCGGCGCTGATGCCATTTCGCGCAAGATCAGCAACCTTGCAGAGCAAGAATTACCAAAGTCGATCTACGTTGAAAATATCGCTGGTGCGGTGACGGCGACGGGTCTGATCCAGATGACCAGTGCGCGTCCAGACGGCCACACAGTTGGCGTTTTGACATATGATAGCGTCATCACGTTGCCTCGCGGCCAAATGGTTCCAGGCTACGGGTTGGAAAACATGTCTTTGATCGCGCGCATCACCAGTGAAGCGGACGCAATCGTTGTGTCTAAACACTCTGGCATCAACAGCTTTGAAGAATTGGTCGAAAAAGCCAAGGAAAACCCTGGTAAAGTGCGCGTTGGCGTCGCTCCAAAAGGGTCTGGTCCGTATTTGTCTGTCATCCAGCTTGAAACTTTGTTGGACGTTGATTTCAACGTGATCACCTATGCTGGTTCTTCTAGCGCCGAAGCTGAAGCGCTTTTGTCTGGTGAATTGGACGCTGCGATCTCTAGCCTTGGTGACTTTAGCGGGATCATCGAATCCGGCGACGCTAAGGGCGTGATCGAACTGACATCTGTGCAGAACTTGACCTACACTGATGTACCGACAATCAGCTCAAAAGGCTTTGATCTGCAAACAGGTAGCTTTATTGTTCTTGCGGCTCCGAAAAACACACCGGATGAAGCAGTCGACGTGATCGAGAGCGCCTTTAAAGCGGCTTATGACAGCGAAGAGTTCCAAGGCTGGCTCGCACAAATTGGTGTGACACCTGATTGGCTCGGCTCTGACGAAGTGAACGGCTGGGTTGAAGGACTTCAGGAAAAGACATTCTCTCTCATGGATGATCTGAACCTGTAATCTATAAAATAAACATGCCCCCAGCGTTGCGTTGGGGGCATCGTCTTGGCACTGGACTTAAGGGGCCAAGAATAACTTGGTTTTAACTAAAACCGTTACAAGCGACTGGCGCAAAATCGAGTGGATTTCTGATATCTGCCGATTGCGTCAAAGACCCAGCCTCATATCGGGAGAAAACGATGTTCATACACAGGCAAAACGCATTTCTTTACTTCATTCTCGTCGTGTCTGTCGGATATCTTATCTCGGCAATGAGCCTCGGCGCACCTATCGTTGATAACGGTTTGACGCCATCGTTCTTTCCCATTGTTGTGGGGGCAGTAGCTATCCTTTTTTCCACAGTGCTCATCACGCAAAGTCTGCGAAATCCACCTGAAGAAAGAGCGTCGGATGAGCCACGCAATTATACGCATCTGTGGGTTGTTGCAGCCATCTTTGTCTACATCGTGGCGTTCCGGCAAATTGGATATTTCATTTCCTCAAGCCTGTTTGTCTTTGCGCTCATCATGATTTTCTCTCCCTTGGAGAAGTTTTTGCTGAAGGCGGGGATCTCGGTTCTGGTCGTCGCAATTTGCTATGTCATGTTCCAGAAATTGTTCGGGGTCCGCCTCCCGACACTGTGGGGTTGAACCATGGATTTTATACTTCTCGTCATTAATAGTTTTTCTTTGCTGATGGACCCGTTCAACCTGACCTATGTCGTGCTTGGGTTTCTTGTCGGTACCATCTTTGCGGCCATTCCTGGCCTGACGGCGACCTTGGCGATGGCCTTGTTGTTGCCGCTGACTTACACGTTGAGCGTTGAAACCGCGCTTATGGCCTGTGCTAGTATCTACATGGCTGGCATGTGTGGGGGCAGCATCACAGCGACCACAATCAATATCCCCGGTGCGCCGTCGTCAATGATGACCGCTTTGGACGGATACCCCATGCAGCAGCAGGGCAAAGGCGCACTGGCGCTTGGCCATGCGGCTTTGGGGTCCATGTTTGGCGGTGCTGTTGGGGCGTTGCTTTTGATTGCCGTCGCTCCTTTTGTGGCCGAGCTTTCGTTGCTCGTCAAAACGACGGGCAAGTTTTCTTTGCTGGCATTCGCGATCATTGTTGTGGTGATTGCACAGCGCGGGCGTATTCCCCAAGCTGGCTTGGCTGCTTGTATTGGGTTGATGTTGGCGACTGTCGGTCTGGATGCAATGGAGCCGATCACACGCTTTACCTATGGCGATAGCAATCTGACGGCAGGGATTGCGCTTATGCCCGTTATTATCGGGACATTCGCCATCGCCGAAGTTCTAATGCAAGCGTGCTCACCATCGGATGATCTGGCTGTGAAAGCGGCTGCCGAACAAGTTAAAATCCGACGTCGGGATTTTATTCCGCCGTGGTCTGATATCCGTAAAATCGGTTTTAAATGCTATTTCAAATCCTGCCTGATTGGTTATTTTGTCGGAACATTGCCAGGGGCAGGCGGGTCGATGGGGTCATTTTTGGCCTATACAGAGGCCGTGCGAACATCTGATGAGCCAGAAACCTTTGGTAAAGGCAATCCGAAAGGCATTGTCGCCTCTGAAAGCGCCAACAATGCCGTCTGTGGCGGGGCTATGGTGCCAATGTTGACCTTTGGCATTCCAGGCGATCCGATCACTGCGATTATGCTTGGGGTTCTGGTGATCAACGGTGTCCAACCTGGGCCGCAGTTGATGACGGATCAAGCCGGTTTGATTGCGCCGATGCTGGCAGCTTTGCTGTTCAGTGCGGTCGTTCTCATCCCTTTGACGCTCTATTTGCTTGGGCCTTATTTCATCAAGATGGTGACCATTCGCAAGGATGTGCTCTACGCGGTGATTGCACTCTTGGCGATTGTCGGCAGTTTTGTTGCAACCTATTCGACGTTCCAGATGTTCATGGCGCTGGCGATGGGGGTTCTTGCCTTTTATTTGCGGCGCAATGGTTTTCCTGTGATCACCATGTTGCTCGGATATATTTTAGGCCCGAACCTTGAGGAATTCCTGCGGAGGTCTCTGGCTTTATCTAATGGCAATCCGACAACCTTTGTGACAAATATGGACAGCTTGTTCTTTGTTCTGCTGACTTTTGTCTTTATCTACTTTCTAGTCATTAGAAAGCCAGTGCAAAAAACGGCGGCAAGTCGCAGCAAATCCTGAGCTGTGATTGAGAAATGGAACCGCCCCTATGGCTACCTATCAGGTGTCATAAGGGCGGTCTTTTCGTAGGTACCCCCGCCTTTGGGGGCTGCTGGCGCAAGGCGACTGAAAAGTAAAACGTGATTGATCAAAAGAATAGATCAGGCGGAATTTGAAGCAAAGGAGATCCAGATGTCAGAGGCACGACGTCCCTCATTGGCCGACCAAGTTTACGACCAACTGATGGTGGAAATTCTCGAAGAGGGATATCCGGTGAATAGTCGGCTTCCGGCTGAAGATGTTCTTGCGCAAAATTTCGGTGTGTCCCGTCCGATCGTGCGGGCGGCTCTTTCGCGTTTGCGCGATGATGGGATCGTTCAATCTCGCCGCGGTTCTGGCAGTTATGTTCTGCGACGCCCCGACCGCCAATTGATCAGTTTTGTCCCCCTTGAATCGATCTCTGACGTCCAGCGGTGTTACGAATTTCGCATCGACGTGGAAGGTTCTGCAGCGGCATGGGCAGCGAAACGCAGAGACGACGAAGATCTCTCTGCAATGGAACATGCCTATCAGGTCATGGAACAGGGCTACCAAGAAAACGAACTTGCTGTCGAAGCGGATCAGATGCTTCATCTCGCTGTGGCGCGGGCGTCAAAAAATCCATTCTTCGCGTCCGTGCTTGAATCTCTGGGCGAACAGATCGCTTTTGGGGTCAAGCTGTCGCGGTCTTTGACATTATTGGATACGCCTGCGCGCCAAGAGCTTGTGTTGGCCGAACACCGTGCTGTGTTAGAAGCCATCCGTTTGAGGCAACCCGAGGTCGCAGCGGCCACCATGCGGTATCACATCACGGCCGCAAAAGACCGAATGTTTGTTGGCACTCAGGAATGAGTTTCGCCCCAGTTATCGGACAGGAACTGTCGTAAGGCGGCAGATCCTGTCGATAAAATAGACTTGGCAAGAGCGGGTGACACCGACCAAGTGCACGATATAAAAAGTGCTGTTGTCAGCATATTTTTACCCGCGTGTGTTCGGTGCTTCGCCGTTCATTAGTCGCGCACAATCAACACATCTGTGACAGGTGTGCGCGCGTGTTCAAATGCCAGACTCACACTGTTAGCTTACCTCAGGTTTTGACATGCCCTTGGGGATGTCATTTTTATCCCACCACTGCGTCAATCGATTGTTTGCCGCGTTGAGGAAAGGGGGCGTCTGTTTTGTCGATGCGCGAGGCGCGATCATCCCGCGATAAGGGACGTGAACCGCGTGAAATGTGGTCACTGGTGCATCTGGCTCAGGCTCATCGCAGTGCGCCCTGCAGCAAGACAAGATGGCGATAAATCAAGGCCGCACAAAATTGATTGATACGGACCCGTGACGGGATGACTAACCAAAAGCACGGGATATTCCAAGATGCGCACGATACGTTCCACGGTTGTCCCCGTGTACATATCAAAAAAATACGGGGTTTAAGGGTGCCTAACACGACAAGATCAGGGCCCATGCTTTTTGCAAAGGCGACAATAGTGTCCATGATCGGACCCGTTTTGATCACCACTTTGGCGTTTTTTGGAGCCCGTTCAGATTTCAAAGCTGCGGCAAGGGTTTCTTGGGCCGCCACACACATTTGCGCGATCATAGCCGCAACAACGACATCGTGACATCTTGTAAAGGACGATCAAAGTTCGCGCGTGTTTGACCGTTTCAATGGGTTTGTGGCCTTGTTGTTGGTTGCGCGAAGTCTTAATCGATCGTTGTTTATATACACTTGCGCCGCCACTGTGCTGCATAATTGGCTTTCGCATGTGCCTTTGCATCAAAACCAACTGCTTTGGGCGCTGGTAGTGAGCTTTCATTGCCAAACAAAAGAGCCGCGCCAATGCTGGTGCCCGTGGCCCCTTGGCTTTGCAGCACTGGGCGTTGAGTGGCAGCCGAAAGCATCGTCATGAACTGCATATTGCGGGCAAATGGCCCTTCTACAATTGTGGGGCCATCCGCAGCTGTAAGCTCTAGGCAGGTGCTGGTCATCATGGCGAGATAAAATGACAATGCGGCGGACCGTATACCTGTGCCTTTGGCTGGCTTTTGTCCTGTCCAGCGCATTGTGTGGTTTTGAAACGGCCCTGTGAGCGGCTCAATGGCGGGCAAAATCATCAAAGAGTTTGCAAGAACATGTGCGACATCTTCGGGCGCGGGGTCTATGCCTTGTCCCGCTTGGATGATCTCATATTCACGCCCGCCCATAAACCGCGCGGATGGCACAGGGTGGCCCAAAGCATTCACATTCATCACCGTATCGCGTGCAGGGTCTAATACTTGGGCTTGTCCGTCTACAGTCATGACGATGACCCAAGTGCCTGATGAAACAACCGAAAACGGGCCTTTTTGCGACAGGATGTGCGGGTAAAGGGATGCGTTGGAATCGTGGATTCCGACCGCCACAGGTGTGTCTTTGGGCAAGCCTGTGCTTTGGGCTATCTCGGGTAAAATGACCCCAAGGATATCATTCGATTTACGCACTGGAGCAAGCTTGTCTGCGATGCCCAATGTCTTAGCGAGGTCCGAAAACGTACCAGTGTTGGGGCACCACAAATCTGTGTGGCAGCCGATTGAAGTTACGTCGCAAGCAAGCGCACCTGTCAATCTGTGTCCCCAGTATTGCGGATAGGTGACGATATGTGCAGTGCGCTTTCGCAGGCTGGGGTCTTGGTGAAACTGCCAGTGCAATTGCGCCCCAAGGTTCAAACCACCCGACAATCTAGGCGATCCTGTTTGGGCAAAAGGTGGCCTGATTGTATCGTAAAGATCGGCGACTTCATTTGGCCCGATATGTTCATAATCAAGACACGGCGCTGCCAGTTTTTCATTTGCATCTAGCAAAACCGCGCAGGCCCCATGCGTTGTCACTGAAATGGCATCCACACGGTGCGCGCGGTGAAATTTTCCCAACGCATCCAGCAAAAATGCCCAATGCCCTTCAAGATCAAAATGCGGCCATGGCGGCCCTTGTAAGACTGTATTCGGGCGCGTCACAACTGCAATTTCTGTCAATGTGGAACGGTCTACCAATGCCAATTTGGCGTTGGTTTTACCGATGTCTATGACGGCAATATGGTGTGGCACAGTCCGTGTCATAGCAGATGAAAAACACGTGGCAAAGGCACTGCAACTGGTGCGTTGTCGCCTGTGGTTTGCATGATATCTGCCATATGCGCCCACCATCGTTGCATCACGGGATGATCGGGCAGATCATCCATACCGTGATCATTTGTGCGGGTTAAAATACCAATCAATAGACCTGTGTCTTGGTCTAAATGAATTGAATAGTCGCTGACCCCAGCATCTTTGATCAACGCCGCCAGTTCAGGCCAGATCGCATCGTGACGGCGCTGGTATTCCTCTGCCATCCCATCGTTTAACTGCATGCGAAACACGTAGCGTTCGGTCATGAGGCTCTCCGTGCTGTAAACATCGACCAAAGCCGTGGCAGTGCGATGACGCCGATCAAAAGCAAGCCGATGAAAATGGACATAACGATCCCCGGTACATTCAACAGCCCCAAGCCAAATGTTACTAGCCCCATGACAAAAGCTGCGATAACCACGCCAGGAATTGACCCTGATCCACCCAAGATGTTGATGCCGCCGAGCACCACCATCGTGACGACTTCTAGTTCCATCCCTGTGGCAATGCTGGGGCGTGTTGATCCCAACCGTGAGGTCAAACAGATCGCTGCGACGCCTGACATCAAGCCTGTGAGTAAGAACAAAATGAATTTGACTCGTTGCACGCGAATGCCGCTGAACAGCGCTGCCGTTGGGTTGTTGCCGATGGCGTAAACCGCGCGACCAAAGTTGGTTTTGTGCAGTAAAACACCATAAAAAATTGCAATCACAACGAAAAATAGCATCTCAACGGTGAACACCCAGTAAAGATAGCCCTGGCCAAACCACGCAAAGCTGTCGGGGTATCCGCGAAAGGCGTTGTCGCCTAAAATGATGTAACTGATCCCACGAAACAGGCTCATGGTGCCGATGGTCACCACGATTGACGGTAGGCCCAAGATGGTGACAAAGACCGCATTAAATGCCCCGCACAATAATCCGACACCAAGGCCAATCAAAACCAATTCTGGCGTGCCCGCGCCGTATTGCACAGCTAAACCCATCGCGGTGCTGGCCAGCGCGATGATTGAAGCGACTGACAAATCGATTTCACCAGAGATGATCAGCAATGCCATGGCAAAGGCGATCATCGCTTTTTCGGTAAAATTAAACGTCGCATCGCTAAGATTCCACGCGTTTAAAAAATAGGGCGAGGTGAACGTGTTGATGACGAATATGGCGATGGCGACCCCAAGCAAAAGCGTTTCCCAACTGCGCAGAATGCGAAAGGCGCGGCTGTTCAACCGATCTGGGATATGGCGGGTCTGTGCGGCTGTATCGCTCATGAGTTTGCCTCTGTCGTTTTCAAAATAATCCGCCCTTTGGCGCGCCCTGCGCGGGCGTTAAAGGCGACAGCGATCAAGATCGCGCTGCCAGAAATCGCAAGTTGCCAAAAGGGAGAAATATTGACGACGGGCAAAGCATTTTTCACGACACCTAAAAAGATTGCGCCCAAAACTGCGCCCCCGACCGAGCCTGCACCCCCTGCAATAGAAATACCGCCAATGACGCATGCCGCTACGACTTCCAACTCAAATCCTCCAGCAATATCAACATAGGCCACGGCGTAGCGTGCCACCCAAAGATAGCCAGTTAACCCCGCCAATGCGCCGGAAATCACGAAAGCGAAAAACTGTGTTTTGCCGACATTGATGCCCGTGTAGACCGCAGCATGGGGATTGCCGCCCACTGCGAAAATGGAGCGACCCAGTGGGGTGCGGGCCATCATGATTGCGAAAATAATCACCGTAGCGATGGCTGTCCATGACAGCACTGGTAACCCTAGAAATGCGGCGCGAGGAAAGCCGGTAAAGGCCGCACTCATTTCGTGTGAGTTGACCCATTTACCGTCGGAAATCAAAAAGATGATGCCGCGAAAAATTGTCATTGTACCCAAGGTCACGACGATAGGCGGGATCGCGAGTTTCCAAACCAAAACACCATTGATCGCGCCCATAATCGCCCCAAGCATCACAGCAATCGCGATGATCA
This sequence comes from Pacificibacter marinus, assembly GCF_900109555.1. Classification (GTDB taxonomy): domain Bacteria; phylum Pseudomonadota; class Alphaproteobacteria; order Rhodobacterales; family Rhodobacteraceae; genus Celeribacter; species Celeribacter marinus_C. The sequence continues at coordinate 223,309 of NZ_FNZV01000003.1, forward strand.
CAGGGATGGGCAAGCCGGGCAGTGCGACATTGATCATGGCGGTGGCCATGCCCGTCAACGCCAGATTGGCAGCAACAGAGAGATCAATACAACGCGTCAAAATCACCACGGTTTGGCCAAGGGCCAAGATGATCAAAGGGGCCGTGTCATTGAACACATTTGCAAGGTTTGACGGGGCTACAAATCCATGAAATCGCGATGCAACAATCACAAGCAACAGCATAATCGCACTGGCCAAAATGGTTTCACGGGCGGGGAATAATCGGGATAGCATATCTTATGCCTCCTGTCGTTTGGGGGCGGTTGTGATATCTGCTGCATGGCGCACCAGCGTTTCTGGGCGCAGGTCATCACCTGACAATTCGGCTGCGATACGTCCGTCGCGCATCACGATAACACGATCGGACATGCCGATGACTTCGGGAATTTCTGAACTGACCATGATCACGGACAGACCTTGGCTGGCCAGTTCGGTCATAAATTCATGCACGGCAGCTTTGGACCCGATGTCGATGCCTTTGGTTGGTTCGTCCAGAATGATCACTTGCGGTTGGGTGGCCAACCATTTGGCGATGACAACTTTTTGTTGATTGCCGCCAGACAGGTTGCCGACATCTTGGTCCAGCGATGCGGCGCGTAAATCAAGGCGCTGTGCATATTCACGCGCCAGTTTGAATTCTTCGGCCAACTGTAAAAAGCCAGAGCGCGATGTGCGTTTGAGCGAGGGCAGGGTGATATTTTGGAAAATCGGCAGCCCGATCACCGCGCCTTGTTTGCCTCTGTCTTCGGGCACGTAGACGATACCATTGGCCACAGCGTCAGCGGGCGAGCGGATGATGCGGATCTTTCCGTTGATTTTACACGCACCTTTGGAAGGTCTCGTTATCCCAAACAAGGATTGCATAAATTCGGATCTGCCTGCGCCGACAAGGCCGTAAAATCCAAGAATTTCGCCGCGCTTTAAGGTAAAGTTGATATCGGCGAATTCAGTGGGGTGATCATAGCCGACGACTTGCAACACATCTTCGCCCAAGTTTGGCGTGCGTGTTGGAAATATTTGATCGACCGCGCGGCCCACCATCATTTTCACCAGTGCATTTTCGTCTATATCAGCAATCAAACCATCACCGACAAAGGCCCCATCGCGAAAGACGGTATAGCGGTCAGCGATCCGAAAGATTTCGTCGAACTTGTGGCTGATGAACAAGATCGCTTTGCCCTGCGCTTTGAGCGTTTCGACCAGTGTGTAAAGTTCTTCGATCTCTTTATGAGACAGCGCTGCAGTGGGTTCATCCATGATCACAACACGGGCATCAACAGACAAAGCGCGGGCGATGGCGACAAGGTGCTTGTTGGCAATACCAAGGTCGCGCAGTTGGGCGTGTGTGCTAAAGGGCGCGCCGATTTCATCGAGCAAAACCTGTGCGGCGCGGTGCATTTCGCGGGTGTCAATCAGTCCCAGTTTGTTGCGTGGGGCGTGGCCGATAAAGATGTTTTCTGCGACGCACAACTCATCAAATAATACGGTTTCTTGATGAATGGCGGTGATGCCCGCGTCAGACGCAGCATTTGGATTGCCAAAGGCAATAGGCGTGCCGTCGATACGAATGGTGCCGCCGTTGGGTTGATAAATGCCTGTCAAAACCTTGACTGTGGTCGATTTTCCTGCACCATTTTCCCCAACCAAAGCAGTGACTTGACCTGGATAAAGATCAAGTTTGACTTGGTCTAGCGCTGTCACCCCAGGAAAGGTCTTGGTGATGGCATCCATGGAAACGACAGGCGTTTGTACTGGCGTGGCTGACTGAGGCATCGCAAGGCTCTTTTAATGAGGGGGGATTGAAGCATGCGTTTGGCCCGATGCGTTGCAGCACCGGACCAAGCGTGAGAGGTTTAGAAAATCGACTTGAAAGCGTCGATGTTGCTTGAGTCGTAGACGAATGGATCAGCCATCGCGCCCTCGTTTTTCTCATCAAGCGTCAGTGTCCCCATGCGACCCATTGGAATCTCAGCGCCAGGGGCAGCCTCAATTCCATTTTGGCTTAACTCATAGGCCAGCATTGTCGCGGAATACCCAAGATCAATCGGGTTCCAAATCGCAAAGGATTGCGATGCACCGCTTTCAATCGCGCCTGCCATTTCAGATGGCAAACCAAGACCTGTGACATTCACTTGACCCACTTTTCCAGCATCAACAACAGCTTGTGCCGCTGCCACGATGCCAACAGATGTTGGGGCAATAATAGCGTCAAGATCAGGGTATGATTGCATCAAGCCAGTGGCTTCGCGGTAAGATTTGTCTGCCAAATCATCACCGTAAACAGTCGCTACAACTTCGACGCCGGGGTAGTTGCCCATCACTTTGTTCATCTCTTCCATCCAGATGTTCTGGTTGGTGGATGTGGTGGTCGCGGACAGCAAAGCCACCTGACCGCCATCTGGCAAATGGTCTGCCGCCAATTTGATGATCATATTACCGATCAATGGGTTGGAGGATGGGTTCAGGTGCAATTGACGCCCTTCGGGGGCCACGCCGGAATCCCAGCTGATCACTGTAATGCCGCGCTGCATAGCGCGTTTTAGCGCTGGCACCAAGGCGTCTGTGTCATTCGCAGAGATCGCAATTGCGTCGACTTTTTGCGCGATCAAAGCGTTGATCACTTCGATCTGACCTTCGGCTGTGGTGTCTGTCGGACCTGTGTAGATCACTTCGACGTTGCCAAGTTCTGCGGCGGCTTCTTCTGCGCCTTTTGCTGCGGCTTCAAAAAAACCGATCCCCAGCGCCTTGACGACCAATGCCACGCGGACATTGTCTTGGGCAAGCGCGGGGCTTGCAAACATAGCACCCGCGACGGCTGCTGTGGCTAGTAGTTTCGTAAATACACTCATGGTTTCCTCCCTAACGAGCATTTCGAATTGACTGGCTTATGATGCCACCTCTGATTTCGGCGCAGCGCTGGATGGCACCACGGTCAGCGTAATATCGGCCGCCTCAAGCATCGCCGCAGTGCGGTCATCGATGCCTTCGTCGGTGATAATTGTGTCGATCCGGTCCAAGGCGCACAGGATCAAGCTTGAGCGATTTGCAAATTTTGAACTGTCGACCAGAACGATGAGTTCTTCGGCCTGTCCAATCAATTTTTGTTCGGCTTGGATCAGCAGCGGGTCTTGTTCCATCAAACCCAGCGGACCGATGCCTTGCGCGCCCATAAACACGCGTTTTGCATAGAAATTGCGGGTTACATCATTTTCAAACGGGGACAAAACGATGTTTTGCTCGCGGTAAATGATGCCACCAGACAGCAAGACTGTGTTGCTGGAGTTTTTCAACAAATGCTCTGCGATGGGAAACGAGTTGGTAAAAACCTGCAATTGGCGCGAGGCCAAAAGGTGCACCATTTGAAAGGTCGTGGTGCCGCCATTGATAATAATCGGTTCGCCGTCTTGGCACATGGCCACGGCTGCGGCGGCAATGGCCTGTTTTTCAGCGATGTGCAGTGTTTCATTCACAGAAAAAGGGCGTCCAGACAACCCAACAAACGGGGCGGTGGTCAGGGCTTCTGCCCCGCCGCGCACTCGGCGCAGGCGTTTTTGTTCGTCAAGCGTATTGATGTCACGGCGAACGGTCGCCTCTGATGCGCCAGTGAGAGCGCACAGATCGATGACCGTGACCACAGAGCGGTCCTGAACGGCTGACAAAATAACGCGATGGCGGTCTTTCTCGTGCATGGTTTTCCCTTTTGATTGGCCAACGATGACGCAAGTTGCTGATTCTTGTCAATCATAAATTGTCATAAACAATCATGCTGCAGTGCAGTATGATTGAACGTGATTGAAAGTGATTGACTTGAGCGATGCAGAACGGCAGCTTAGGCATGAGTAATTTAAATCTATCCGTCGTCCATGGAGACCACAATGACCACAGCAAACGCCGCAGCGCGCCTTGAAAATAAATGGAATTCTGCCTTGGCGCAGGACATGGACGAGCCTGAAAAACTGCTCTACCGCTCTAATCTTTTGGGGTCCGACAAAAGAATCACGAATTATGGCGGCGGCAATACCTCTGCAAAAGTGACGCAAAAAGATCCGCTGACAGGAAACATGGTCGACGTTCTCTGGGTCAAAGGGTCTGGCGGGGACGTTGGCTCAATCAAGATGGATGGCTTTTCTACGCTGTATATGGACAAGTTGAACGCATTGCGCGGGATTTATCGCGGGGTAGAATTCGAGGATGAAATGGTTGGCTATTTGCCCCATTGCACCTTTAATCTCAATCCGCGCGCGGCCAGCATCGACACGCCGCTGCACGCCTATGTGCCAGCCAAACATGTGGACCACATGCACCCAGATGCAATCATAGCGATCGCAGCCGCTAAAGACAGCAAAGCGCTGACGCAGAAAATCTTTGGCGACACCATTGGGTGGCTGCCTTGGAAAAAACCGGGGTACGAACTGGGACTGTGGTTGTCTGATTTTTGTGCCAAAAATCCGGATGCCAAAGGTGTGGTTTTGGAAAGTCATGGCTTGTTTACATGGGCCGACGATGCCGAAGATTGCTATGCTTTGACACTTGAGATCATTCAAACTGCAATGGATTGGTTTGCAACTGAAACGGCGGGTAAAACTGCATTTGGGGGCGCGGTTCATGACAGTTTACCTGCTGATGCGCGCCGCGCAGCCGCAGCGCGTTTGATGCCTGCCATTCGCGGCATGGTGTCTGGCCAGCAACATATGGTTGGCCATTTTGACGACAGCGACGCGGTATTAGAATTTGTAAACGCAAAAGATATGGAGCGTCTCGCAGCGCTCGGCACATCCTGTCCAGACCATTTCTTGCGCACGAAAATTTGCCCTTTGGTGGTCGATTTTGATCCTGAAAACCCTGATGTTGACGCAACATTGGCGGGACTGGCCGATGCCGTGGCGACCTACCGCACCGGATACCAAGCTTACTATGATCGTTGCAAACGTGATGACAGTCCCGCCATTCGCGATCCGAACGCAGTGGTGTATTTGGTGCCCGGCGTTGGGATGATCACCTTTGCCAAAGATAAAGCGACAGCGCGGATTTCTGGCGAATTTTACGTCAACGCGATCAACGTGATGCGCGGTGCGGATGCAGTGTCTGAGTACCAAGGTCTGCCAGAGCAAGAAGCATTCGATATTGAATACTGGTTGCTTGAAGAAGCCAAATTGCAACGCATGCCTGCACCTAAATCCATGGCCGGTCGTGTGGCGCTTGTCACAGGTGGCGCTGGTGGAATTGGGTCAGCGACAGCCGAGCGGTACTTGCGCGAAGGGGCCTGTGTGATGCTGGCCGATATCGATGATGCGGCTTTGGCTGAGACTGCCAAAAACCTTGCCGCGCGCTATTCATCCGACATGGTGCGCACGGTGAACATGAATGTCACCGATGAAGATGCTGTTATCGCTTCTTACGCCAACATCGCAGCCGAATTTGGCGGCGTGGATATTTTGGTGTCCAACGCGGGCATCGCCAGTTCGGCCCCGATTGAGGACACAAGCCTTGATCTGTGGAACAAAAATATGGCGATTTTGTCGACGGGGTATTTCTTGGTTAGCCGTGAGGCGTTCAAGCTGTTCAAAACCCAAGACATGGGGGGCGCCGTTGTGTTTGTTGCCTCTAAAAATGGTCTTGCTGCCTCGCCAAATGCATCGGCATATTGCACAGCAAAGGCTTCTGAAATTCATCTTGCGCGGTGTTTGGCCTTGGAAGGCGCGCCCATGGGCGTGCGGGTCAATGTGGTCAATCCTGACGCCGTGCTCAAGGGGTCGAAAATTTGGCAGGGCGAATGGTTGGATCAACGCGCTGGCACCTATGGCACCGATAAAGAGGGGCTTGAGGAAATGTATCGCGAACGCTCCTTGCTTAAACGCTCTGTGTTGCCCGAAGACATCGCAGAAGCGGCGTATTTCTTGGCCTCTGATCTGTCAGCGAAATCGACAGGCAATATCATCAACGTAGACGCTGGCAATGTCCAAGCGTTCACCCGCTAAAGGATCTGTTTCATGATCAAATCTGACATCATTGCGCAGGCCAACGATGCCGCATCCGCCAAGCTCAACGCGGACTACGATCAACTGGGGGCGCATTTGGATCGGCGCGGTATCGACATTGCCGCGATCAAGACAAAGGTTGCCAAATACGGCGTTGCGGTGCCCAGTTGGGGCGTTGGCACGGGGGGCACACGCTTTGCGCGCTTCCCAGGTGCGGGCGAACCGCGTCATGTTTTCGACAAGCTTGACGACTGTGGTGTGATCCAACAATTGACCCGTGCCACGCCGTCTGTATCGCTGCATATCCCGTGGGACACGCAGCCCGCAGCCGATCTAAACAGTAAAGCTGAAGAGGTCGGATTGGTTTTTGACACGATGAATTCGAACACGTTTCAAGATCAGTTAGATCAGGAACATAGCTACAAATTCGGATCGCTGTCACACACCGATGCCGCGACGCGTCAACAAGCCGTGGATCACAACATCGCGTGTATTGAACTTGGACAAGCGATTGGATCAAAAGCGCTTACAATTTGGGTGGGCGATGGGTCTAATTTTCCGGGTCAAACCAATTTTACTCGCCAATTTGAACGCTATTTGGATGCGGCCAAACAGGTCTACACTGCTCTGCCTGACGATTGGACGTTGCTTACTGAACATAAGATGTACGAACCCGCGTTTTATTCTACAGTTGTCCAAGACTGGGGCACAAACCTGTTGATTGCGCAGCAAATGGGCGACAAGGCGAAATGCCTTGTGGATTTGGGTCACCATGCGCCAAATGTAAACATCGAAATGATCGTGGCACGCTTGACCCAGTTCGGCAAACTTGGCGGCTTTCATTTCAATGACAGCAAGTATGGCGATGATGATCTCGATACCGGCAGCATTGATCCATACCGCTTGTTCTTGGTGTTCAACGAATTGGTAGAGGCGGAAAGCAACCCTGATTTCAATCCAATGCATATGTTGGACCAAAGTCATAATGTGACGGACCCGATTGAAAGCTTGATGGTGTCCGCGACCGAAGTCCAACGGGCTTATGCACAAGCGCTTTTGGTCGACCGTACTGCGCTTGAAGGGTTTCAAGACACCAATGATGCATTGATGGCGACAACAACGCTAAAGCATGGATTTCGCACAGATGTGGAGCCCATTTTGGCCATGGCACGGTTTGAATCTGGCGGTGCGATTGATCCTGTCGCAGCTTACCGCGCCTCAGGTTATCGTGCCAAAGTGGCGTCTGAACGCCCTGCGGTGAGCGGCGTTGGCGGCGGCATTGTTTAAGTCGATCTAGCCTGACTAAGACACAATAAAGCCGCTGCAGACATTGGATTTGCAGCGGCTTTTATGTGAGATTTAGGTCGCGGCGCGTCGCCAGTTTCGCAGCATCACAATGCAGCCAAGCAGCAATATGGCAGACAGTACAAAAGGCGCGCCCGGAAGGTAAAAGAGCGTTCCGACATGGGTGAAATAGGCAAAAGTCTGTGTCATCACCAGCGGGCTGATGATGGTGGCGAGTGCTGCGATTGATCCGAGAACCCCTTGCAATTCGCCTTGTTGATCGTCGCTGGCGGCGCGGCTCATGATGCCTTGCAGGGCGGGCATGACGATGGACCCAAGCCCTGATAATGCACAGAAAATCCACACAATCCACGACTGGGTGATCACTGCAAATGTAGCGAAAATCACCATTTCCAGGCCCATGCCGTAGATCGCCGTTTTATAGGCGCCAAAGCGTTTGACGCAGGGCCCGACCAAGACGGCCTGCGACAGCGCCATAGAGATGCCAAAGGTGAACAGCGTCAGGCCAATGTCGCGGGCCGAAAACCCAAATTGTTCACGCCCGAAAAAGGCCCAAACTGCGGGGTAGACGAAATGGGCGATCTGGTAGAGGAAAAATAAAATTAGCAAAGGGCGCACACCATTCAAAGCGCTGATGGATTGAAATGAGGATAAGGGATTGGCGCGTTTTATCGAAAAAGGTCTGCGCCGTTCTTGGGGTAGGGATTCAGGCATAACCAACAATCCAAAGATCCCGTTGAGCAGCGCCATTGCCCCTGCAGCCCAAAATGGCGCACGGGTGTCGATGCCTGCCAAAAGTCCGCCAATCACAGGCCCCAGTGCAAAGCCTACGCCCATGGCTGCACCAACAATGCCAAAGTTGCGTTCGCGATCTTCAGGGGCAGAAATATCAGCCATAAATGCGGATGCTGTAGAATAGGTCGCGGCCATCAGCCCCGCAATGACACGGCCTAGTAGTAACAGCCAAATTGATCCTGCAATGGCCATAATCATGTAATCGATGGCCAGCACAAACAGCGCAGAGATCAAGATGGGCTTGCGCCCGTAGCGATCAGAAAGGTTGCCTACAATCGGACCAAATAGAAATTGCATGACGGCATAGCCAGTCGCCAAAACACCACCCCAGATAGCGGCCTCGGCCAAGGTTTTGCCCGTGACGTCCAAAATCAAATCGGGCAGCACGGGAAAGATCAAGCCCGCGCCAATACCATCCAGCAAAATGGTTGCGACAATAAAAATGATTGGCAAGCGAGACCGCATAATGGTGTCCGGTTTTAAAACTACAAAGCGTTTGCCTTTGTAGATTGCCGCGTTCCTTTTGCAAACCCGTGGTGTTTTTAGAGTGTGTTTACGGGCTGGATATCAAAAGGCTGACCAAGCCTGTGGGATCTGCCAAAAACGGCGAATGACCGCAGTTCATGCGCTCAATTGAGCCTTGGGGCCAGTCTGCGGTCATTTTTTCTTGCTCTACCGGTGGGATCACGCGGTCTTGTGTGCAAATTATATAACGGCGCGTGATGTTTTGGGCCGGGGCTAAATCAGGTACGGGTGTGCTTTGAGGCGCGATAGGTTGTGGTCTGAGTTGTGCCATAGCTTTTTGCGCAAGCGCATCTGCGCAATCGTGGTAGAGGGCATCACGCCCTGTGTCAGTGCGAAATTCAAAGGCTTCGCCGTCTGGTGTTTTCCGTATCAAATCCAAGATCGGCTGATGGTCTGCAGTTTTGCGCATATCCGCAAGGCTTTGCCCCGCTTGAGGCACATAGGCGCAAACATACACAAGCTCTGCGACTTTTTCGGAGGCATAGGCCGCTGCTGCGGTGATTGCATATCCGCCCGCCGAATGCCCCACTAAAATTACAGGTGCGCCGCCATGAGCATCGATGTCATCCAAAATGGTTTGGCGATAGTCTTGTAACGTTACTTGTGCATGCGGGGCAGGGCGATAGGGTGGCAGGTCCAGCGCGCGAGCGGTGTGACCTTTGGCTTGCATCTGCGCGATGACGTCGCGCCAACACCATGCGCCGTGGCACGATCCGTGGATGAACACATATGCGGGACTGGCGTCATGCATGGCTTATCTCCCTTAGAAAAGTGTTGAGGTGCGCGGCAAAAGCATCTGGTGTCTCGATCATAGGGAAATGCCCTGAACGGCGTAGCAATTCAAACCGGGCACCCGGAATCAGGTCGATGGTTTCACGCATCAAATCTGGTGGGGTCACTCGGTCATCAATGCCGCAAAGCCCCAAAGTAGGCAGGCGCAATCCTGACGTGGGGGTGTAGAAATCTGTACCAGAAATGGCTGTGCATGTTGCGTTGTAGCCTATGGGGTCACTGTAGGCCAAAGCATTGGCCCAAAATTGTGCCAGTGGTGTATTTTGTGTGGCACGTCCGAAATTGAGTGCGCTTAACGTTGGGGCCATGCTGGGCAGGCCCTTGGTTTCGATCTGCTGAATGCGCTTGGCCCATTGTGCAGGAATGCCGATTTTCGCAGCCGTGCCGCACAATACCATGGCGCGTATTTGGTCTAGCCGTTTGACCGCAAGCCCTTGTGCAATTAATCCGCCAAGCCCTGCGCCAACACAAACGCAATCTTTGATGTTTAGGTGATCCAAAATCTGTTCCGCATCGCGGATCAATTGCCCCATGCTATAGGGCGCTGGGGGCACGTCAGAGGCGCCATGACCGCGCGTGTCATATCGGATCAGGCGCAGTGTTTTGGGCATCTGCGCGCAGACATCATCCCAAATACGCAAGCTTGTTCCAAGCGGATGGATAAAGACCACCGCTGGGGCATCTTTGGGACCGTCATCTAAAATGTTGAAAGTTATGTCACTGACTTCGACGCGCATTTCTATCCTACCTAGGTGACCTATTGGGCCCGATTTGGGAGTAACGCGCGTCGACGCATTCAGTGAGCTACGGCAATCATGCCGGAAATGATAAGGCCTCCGCCGAGTATCATTCTGGGGGTAAATTTTTCGCCCATGAAAAGTGCACAGACCAGCACGAGCGCGGTCTCGACACCCACCAAGATGAGATATAATTGACTCATCGAGTTGTTTTTTAGCAGTGCTATTTCGCCGGTCGCGGCGAGAGCTAACCCCGCGAGGATGAGAGCGGCTCCTCCCCAAGCAAATTGAATACCTGAGACGAGCTTCATCCCCATAGTGGCAAGCGCATAGCTTGAACCGACAAGGATTAATAATACGGATTGCGGTACTGCATAGGCTAACATAAAGCCCCTTATTGTTGTTGACGATGGCTGAATAATAAACCTGCGCAGAGACATTGCCAACATAAATATGATGCAGCTTTGAGATGTGTTATGTGATGTACGCCATAAAGCGCTTAATGACATTTTGGCTTTCTGGTTCATCCAAAAACGGCACATGACCGCGGTCTGGGACCTCGGCTGAAATCATATCTGGGCGTAGGTTTCGCATTTTGCGCCAGCATTCGGGTGTCAAAAGATTTGAATTGGCGCCACGCAATGCCGCTAAAGGCAGGTCGTTCAACGCATGAAATAGCGGCCATAGGTCTGGCGATTCTGCCAATGCGCTTTGGGCCTGTACAGCGTCACGCAGCTTTGGGTCATAGCGCAGTTGCAATCCGTCTGGGCCTTCATGCCAAAGGCGCTGGGCGTAGGTCATCCACTGAGCGCGCGACACATTTTGAAACTGTGCGCCCATGGCTTTGGGTAATTTATCAGCGGCATCTTGATACGATTTATAGGCGCAAGGCCGCCCTAGATACTCCATGATATGGCCAAGTCCTGCAGGGTCCAATTCCGGTCCAATATCATTGAGCAACACGCCAGACAGGCGATGTTTGGCCGTGGCTGCCAGTACCATCGCAATCAACCCACCACGCGAGGTGCCGATGATGGCTGTGCGGTCGATGCCAAGGTGATCGAGCAGTGCGATTGCATCAGCCGCTTCTTGTGGGATCGTATAGTTTTGCGGGCTCGGATCATAATCAGAGGCACCGCGCCCGCGACTATCAAGCCGAATGATCATCGCACGATCTGAAAAACCGGCGACGATGGGATCAAAGTCATCCATGTTACGTGTGAGCCCTGCCAAACACAGCACAGGTTTGCCTGTCCCGTGGATGTCATAGGCCAGCTTTAGTCCATCAGGAGTGGTAAAGGTACTGTGCATTTCGGGACCATGAAATAGGGGTTGCTAAAGGGATTAAAACGACGTGAATGCATCAGCTTTGCACGCTGCGATGCGTAAGGAAAGCCTAGTCTCAAGGCTTGCCTTGTACGTCGGAAATACTGCCCGTTTGGCCAAACGGGTTTGATAGATATCGCGCAGAAACGCAAAACACCCCACTTGGAATTCAAGCGAGGCGTTTGATGTCTTCGTGTGCAGGCTGTCTGCACAATCGTGGGTCGATTACAGGTTTTCGACCTGCGGCATGCCGATGGTGTGAAAGCCGCCATCCACGCGAATGATTTCACCGGTGGTGTATGCGCCGCCGTCCGAATTCAAATACACAGCAGTCGCGCCCACGGCTTCCAACGTTGCGTTTGACCGCAAGGGCGCATTTTCTTCTGCAAAGCGATACGTGCGGCGGGCACCACCGATGGCAGCTCCTGCAAGCGTTTTCATTGGACCAGGGGACACAGCATTGACGCGGATGCCTTGGGGGCCAAGGTCGTTAGCAAGATAGCGCACTGAGGATTCCAGCGCCGCTTTGGCCACGCCCATGACGTTGTAGTTTGGTGTCACGCGGTTTGATCCGCCGTAAGTCAGCGTGATCAATGAGCCGCCATTTGGCATCAGTTCTGCTGCACGTTTGGCCACATCGATGAACGAGTAGCACGAAATATGCATGGAGTTTTTAAAGTTCTCTACCGACGTGTCGCGAAAGCGGCCGGTGAGTTCGTTTTTGTCTGAATAAGCGATGGCATGCACAACAAAATCCAGCGTGCCCCATTTGTCTTTCAGCGTTGCGAAAGCTTCGTCCATTTGTGCAGGGTTGGTGACATCGACATCGACCATCGTGTCAGATCCAACACGTTCGGCCAATGGGGCAAGACGTTTGCCAAACGCTTCGCCTTGGTAGGTAAACGCCAGTTCCGCGCCCTCGCTGGCACAAGCTTTCGCGATGCCCCAAGCGATGGAGCGCTCATTTGCGACCCCCATGATAAGTCCGCGTTTGCCTTTGAGAAGATCTGCCATCGTAAAACCCCATAATTTGTTGGATGGTATTTGACGCTTTTACGGCGTGGCGTCAAGTTTTTGGAATGTTTAGCGCAGATTAGATGGTGCTTATCATTTGCGCTGATACCTCTTTTGCGGACAAAAAATCCCTGAGTTCACAGTTATTATGCGCGCTTAAAGGCGGCTGCCGCGACACCCATCGCAATCAACGCACCACCACCAACACGCGAGAACCATTCCAATACAAATGAATGCGCTATTTTAGACCTTAGCTTGTCAGCCAGCAGAGCATAGGTCAGTGCATTTATAGCTGCGAGCCCCACAAAGGTTAGGATCAAAATACTGAACTGCGGCAAAAGTGGACTGTCGACTGCGATGAACTGTGGAACAAAAGCGATGAAAAATATGATGGATTTTGGGTTGAGCGCGGTAACAGCTGCGGCGTGCCCGAATACCTTTGAAGCGCTGGTGTAGGACACTTTTTCTAAATCACCAAGCGATGCGGTCGACGCGCTTTTAAAGAGTTTGATGCCTAGATAAACAAGGTAAATTGCACCGACCCATTTGATCACAGTAAAGAGGGCAGCTGAGGCCAAAACCAAAGCACCCAAACCTGCGAGCGATGCCGTCATCGCGATAAAATCACCGAGAGCAACGCCGCCGACCGTCGCAAGCGCAACGCGCTTTCCTTGGCTAATGGCATAGCTGAGAACAAGCAGAACCGTTGGTCCAGGGATGAGAAGCAGTGCTATTGAAGCGGCGACAAACGCCAGCCAGATTTGAAAATCCATTGGAATGCCTTTCCAAGCTTTTTCAAAGTCAGCCATAGCTTCAACGGACAGTAAAGAAAAATATGCCTGTATCATCGTGGTGGCGTGCAGTCTTGGGCGGACTGGATGCTAATCCGTAGTCACTTCATGCCCTACACATACAAAAACGGCCACGCTTTTTAAGCGCAGCCGTTTGTATTTTCAAATTTGAAAAGCTTAGTCGCGGTATTTCGACATCAACATTGACCCGTTGGTGCCGCCAAAACCAAACGAGTTGGTCATGACCGTATCAAGGCCTGCATTGTCGACGAGCCCTGTGGCGATTTCGCCGACGTTGATCGCGGGGTCCAATGTTTCCACGTTGATTGATGGTGCGATGAAGTCATTTTGCAGCATGAGCAAACAGTAGACGGCTTCTTGTGCGCCTGTGGCCCCTTGCGAGTGACCCGTCATGGATTTCGTGGATGAAATGAGTGGGGTCGTGCCTGTGCCGAACACACGACGCACCGCTTCGACTTCGCCAACATCGCCCACAGGGGTCGATGTGCCATGCGCGTTGATGTAGCCGACTTTGCGATCTTTTGGCAGGGTTTGCAGTGCCAAACGCATTGCGCGCTCGCCGCCCTCACCAGAGGGGGCTACCATGTCGTGGCCGTCTGATGTGGCTGCAAATCCAGTGACTTCTGCATAGATTTTCGCGCCGCGTGCTTTTGCGTGCTCCAATTCCTCGAGAACCAAAATTGCGCCACCACCGCCAATGACAAAACCATCACGGTCGGCATCAAACGCGCGGGATGCTTTTGTGGGGGTGTCGTTGTACTTGCTGGACATCGCGCCCATGGCATCGAAAAGGCAAGACAAGGTCCAGTCCAATTCTTCGCCACCGCCTGCAAACATGACGTCTTGTTTGCCCATCATGATCTGCTCTGACGCAGAACCAATGCAGTGCAGTGATGTGGAACAGGCAGAGGTGATGGAATAGTTGATGCCCTTGATTTTAAAGGCGGTCGCAAGGTTCGCAGAAATCGTAGAGCCCATGCATTTAGGCACAGCAAACGGCCCGATGCGTTTTGTGGCGCCTGATTTCAGCACAGCTTGGTGCGAGGCAAACATCGTTGATGTTGACGGACCGCCAGAGCCCGCGATCAGGCCTGTGCGCTCGTTAACAACGTCTTTTTCTTCCAGACCCGCGTCAGCAATAGCTTGCGACATAGCGATAGAGGCATACGCCGCCCCTGGTCCCATGAACCGCAAAGCCCGCTTTTCAACGTGGTCTTTGATGTCGAGTTTGATGTTGCCCGCGATTTGGCTGCGAAATCCGTATTCTTTCATATCCTCATTGGCAGTGATGCCAGAGGTACCTGCTTTGAGAGAGGCCAAAACCTCATCAGCGTTGTTGCCAATTGACGAGACAACGCCAAGACCAGTGATAACGACACGACGCATGGTGTGCTCCCTTTATACGTTTGCTCTTTTGTAAGGCAGGCGGGGGGAAAGGTGCAAGGGGATAGGCAGCTGCGGCGGGTGTATGGCTGGCGCGCATAGGGGATTTTGACGGGTAAATGTGCACAACATTGAGGTGGATCAAGCGTGTTACCTGATTGAGATGCTAGGATCATGGTGAAACTGGGAGAATGTCATCATGTTAAATGTTACTAAACCGAACTCGGATCGTGTGGAAATTGAGCTTTCTGGTCATCTGGACGCTGATGGTATGCGCTTGGGCTTAGATCGTTTGATCGAAGTGTCCGAGAATGTGCGCCACGGGCAGATGTTATACACGATTTCGGATTTTTCCATGCCGACTTTGGGGGCCTTTGGTGTTGAAGTGGGCCGCCTTCCGAAACTTTTCGGGCTGTTGGGGAAGTTTGATAAATGCGCGGTCATCTGCGACACCGCGTGGCTGAGAAAAGCCGCGATGGTTGAGGGCGCTCTTTTTCCGGGGCTCGACATCAAAAGTTTTGAGCCAAGTGAAACCGCACAAGCCGAAGCATGGTTGACGTCAAGCTAGGCCTAAGGGCTATGCGGACTTCAGCGTATCAAAACGAAAACAAGCGACAGGTTTGACGCTGCCGCTTGTTCCAAATTTGTCTCAGACAGTGATCGCCAAAGCGACTTAGCTCTCGGACAAAGCCACTTTCATGTCTTTCACTTCATAAGCCAATTCGCCGTCAATTTTGACGATACCGTCCGCGACACCCATGGTTAGGCGGCGGGTTTGGATGGCTTTGGTAAAGTTGATCTCATAGGTCAAAAGCTTGGCTTCTGGGCGTACCATGGCTTTGAGTTTGATCTCGCCAACACCTAAAGCATAGCCGCGACCTGTCCAGCCGCGCCAGCCAAGGTTAAATCCTGTCAGCTGCCACAGACCATCAAGGCCAAGACAGCCAGGCATAATCGGGTTGCCTGGAAAGTGGCATTCAAAGAACCACAGGTCTGGGGTGATGTCGAATTCCGCCATCACGTGACCTTTGCCATGTGCGCCGCCATCGCTTGAGATGTCGGTGATGCGGTCCATCATCAACATGGGTGGGGCTGGAAGTTGGGCGTTGCCTTCGCCAAACAATTCGCCGCGCGAACATTTCAATAGGTCTTCTTTGGTGAAGCTTGTCGGAAAATCGGCCATGGATGCGATTGCCTTATGTTAGGGTCTTTTTCAGGTTTGGCTGTCTTTATCACTGTGAAAGCAATTGGTGCAAGTGTACAGGGTCAGCGGCGATGTGCCGTATTTATGGGAATTTTGTTTGAAAAATACCTCTGTAAGGCTTTATAGTACGGGAAACCCGCGCAGGGTGCCTTGAGGAAGGCACTCACTGGCACATTTTGAAACGGCACCCAAATGACACAATCCATGATACAAGAGACGACCATGGCCGCGCTGCAAACACAGCGGGGGGAAGCTTGGCTGGCCAAAGCTGATGTGCGCCCAACACGGCAACGCGTTGCTTTGGCTGCGATGTTGGTGGGGGATGGGCAAGATCGTCATGTCACCGCTGAAAGCTTGTTTGCCTCGGTCTGTGCGTCGAGTGAAAAAGTGTCTTTGGCCACGGTCTATAATACGTTGCGCACGTTTTGCGATGCAGGGCTGATGCAAGAGGTCACAGTGGATGGCACGCGGTCTTACTTTGACACCAATATGAAAGAGCACCCGCATTTTTACTGGGAAAACAGTGGCGAACTTACGGATGCGCCTGCGGAAGCACTGCAAATCGTTGGTCTGCCAGATGCGCCTGAGGGTACTGAAATCGCTTCGGTCGATGTCGTGATCCGCTTGCGCAAAACCTAAGGCGCGCTGGACACAAAAGCGGCCAATCCGCGGAGCCATGTGTTGATTTCGACCGCAACGCCGTCTGTTTCAAATCTTTGTAAAGTGTCTACAGACCACTGGTTTGGGGAAAGCTGCGTGAAAAATGCAGCGCGCTCGACCTCAAGCTGCACGGGCAGTGTTAATGCCTGTGCTGCGGCCAAAAGCTGTAAGCAAGATTGCACGCTGCGCATTTGGCGAAAAGCATCCATCATCGGGGCGATTAGTTTGGGGTCATCGCGCCACGTTTGATCGAAAAGCGCCGTGACACGTTGCCCGGCACCAAGACATTGATAGGCGACGCACCCCGAATAACCTTTTCGTGTCAGGTCTTTATGGATAGAGCAGCCGGATGTCGCAGGCGACAGATTGTGGCACGGGCTGCCCGCCGTTTTGCTGTGTGCAAAGCTATCGCCCTGATCAAAGGCCAAAGCCAGACAGCAAAGTTCGGCACACTTGGCGCAGTCAGAGGCGAAATCATTCAGATCAATCATGCTCTACAGGTGCCATTGGCGGCACAGCGGCGCAAGAAAAAAGGCGACGCATCATATGTGCGCCGCCTAAATCTGTCGTAGCGTTCGGGCAGATGGCCCGCGCCGAATGTGGCTTATGCGATTTCAACAAGCTCAATGTCGAATGTCAGGTCTTTGCCTGCCAACATGTGGTTCGCATCAAGTGTCACTGTCTCTTCTTCGATCGACACAACAGACACGGGAATCACTTGGCCCTCTGGAGATTGCATTTGCAACTGCATGCCAACTTCGAGTGGAATATCTGCAGGGATCATTTCGCGCGGCACGTTTTGTTGGGCGTCATCTTGGCGTTGGCCATAGGCTTCGTCAGCGACAGCCACGATGGTTTTCTTTTCGCCAACAGTCATGCCGATCATTTCTTTGTCCATACCGACAATGACTTGGCCCGCGCCAACTGTGAATTCCAATGGATCTCGGCCTTCCGAACTGTCGAAAACAGTGCCATCGTCCAATGTACCTTTGTAGTGAATGCGTACTTTGTCGCCAGATTTTACGTCGCTCATGATGCGTCCTTACTATGGGTTGCGCCGCACGCTTCGTTGGGGTGCCGCCATTATTTCTGGCGGGCAAGATAGGGATGTGGACACAGATGTAAACCCGATGATCCAGTTGGTCTTAAAACCATTGCCCCGGCTCCATCAGCCCCAGATCAAGCAATTGTTGCGAGTGCCAATCAAATGGCACGGAATTGTGCCAACGAAAGGTGTCGATATCAAAGGATGAACCCGCGTTTTCTTTTAGCGCCTTAGCTGTGCGAAAGCTGCCAATAGCTGCAGTGATATTGTGATGCCATGGGCAGGAATACGTGTTGTATTCTTCCATATTAAACGTGTGATCTTCGCGCAGCTCTAGACCTTTTTGGGATTTGAATATCGCGATCCGATCAATACGGCGACGTGCGATAGGCATATGTTCCTCAAACCGCCACCGCAGCCCACCAAAGAAATCAAGCTGGCGTTCTTTAGGGGCATCTGCCCGCTGCAAAGCATAATAGCCCGATTTGTCTAAATACGCAGTCTCAATGGACACGCCGTTTGGATGCTCATGTAGATCGCCCGCGTACAGATCAACCACATAGGTCAACATGCTGTCGCGGCGCTCTTCGGTGTGAAATGCCAGCATATCGCCGACTGAGCGGGTTTCGCAAAACGGGTAGAATAGATATTCGGCGTTGTAACAATAGTACATCCAAATATCGGGGGCTGCGGCGATCAGTGCATTGATCGCCTGTGTCAGCATCTGCGGGGCGCGGGTGTTATAGGTGATGCGATGAGTTTTTAGTTCAATGGGTTTTGGCAGGGTCACATCGTCGGGCGCGAACAAGATCACCGATTTAAACCCCAATGACAGATGGTGGCGCACGCAGGTGTCCACCTCAGTCGGGTCTTCGGCAAAAATGATCGCAATTGGCCCTTTGGCCAGCGCATCTTTGCCGTCTTTTAAAAAGGTTTCTAAGCTGTCAAAGCGCATGGGGTCTCCTGAACACTGCATTCAGTGTTTCTGTTCGTGATAAAAAAGCCATGAAGACCGGCAGATTGCAAGCGCTGTGGACACAATCTTGGTGCAAGACTGGGGCAATCTGCCCCCTATTTCGCGCCTGCGCCGTTTATCGCCTGAGTTGGTTATGTGCTGTGGATTGCAAGCTGCTTTGGTATTGTGTAGCAAGGCGCTTCAAAAGCACCCTTTCAACGCACGGAATTCTGGCATGGCTGACACAAAGTCTGATACAAAAGCTGAAGTAAAAAAGCTGTTCGTTAAGACGTACGGCTGCCAAATGAACGTTTACGATTCCGAGCGTATGGTCGAGGCATTGGGTGGGTCTGGCTATGTCGAAGTGAGCAGCCCTGAAGAAGCTGATATGATTTTGCTGAACACCTGTCACATCCGTGAAAAAGCGGCTGAAAAGGTGTATTCCGATCTGGGGCGTTTTAAAGATATCAAGCTGGCGAACCCGAATTTGAAGGTTGGCGTGGCGGGCTGTGTTGCGCAGGCCGAGGGCGAAGAAATCATCCGCCGTCAGCCTATGGTCGATCTTGTTGTCGGCTCGCAAGCTTATCATCGTCTGCCCGAACTTGAGGCAAAGGTGGGCAACGGCGTGACAGCTGTTGATACCGATTTCCCTGAAGTTGATAAATTCACTGCCATGCCCAATCGGCCCAAAGCGCGGCGTGCGCCAGCGGCGTTTTTGACGGTGCAAGAAGGCTGTGACAAATTCTGTGCATTCTGTGTCGTGCCTTATACACGTGGCGCCGAAGTGTCACGCCCTGCCGACCGTGTCTTGCGTGAAGCGCAAGATCTTGTTGAGCGTGGTGTGCGCGAAATTACCCTTTTGGGCCAGAATGTTAATGCCTATCACGGGCAGGCCACCGGTGGTTCGAAAGACACGTGGGGCTTGGCGCAGCTCATCCGTAAATTGGCTGAAGTGGACGGATTGGAACGTATCCGGTTCACCACATCACACCCCAATGACATGGAAGACGATCTGATCGCAGCCCATGGCGACTGTGCGAAATTAATGCCCTATTTGCACCTGCCTGTGCAATCTGGGTCGAACAAAATTCTCAAAGCGATGAACCGCAAGCACACAGCTGAGCAATACATCGAACTGATGAAACGCATGCGCGCGGCGCGCCCTGATATGGCGCTGTCTGGTGATTTTATTGTCGGCTTCCCCGGTGAGACAGAACAAGATTTTGAAGACACCATGGCACTGGTGCGCGAAGTGAAATATGCATCAGCCTATTCTTTCAAATACTCACCGCGCCCTGGTACACCAGCGGCTGAAAAAGACGGCAAAATGGTCGACCACGCTGTGGCTATGGATCGTTTGCACCGTCTGCAGGCGTTGATTTCAGAGCAACAATATGCGTTTCAAGAAAGCATGGTTGGCCGCGATGTTTCTGTGTTGTTCGAGAAAAAAGGCCGCCAAGAGGGGCAGATGATCGGCAAGTCCGAATATCTTCACGCGGTGCATGCCTCTGTTGAAGGTGTCAATATTGGTGACATCCGGCGCGTGAGAATCACCCAAAGCAAAACGAACTCGCTTGAAGGTCAATTGATTGACTGATTTGTTATTTGGTAACGCCTGAGTCTAAATATAGGCCGCGCCATTTAAAAATATCCATGTGCTTTACGTTGCGTCGACAAAGCGGCAATATTTGCGGTATCGTTTTCAATATGGGCACAATATATGGTAATTTTTCTTCACAATGATGCGTAATTTGTTATGTATGCACCAAATTTGCGGGTACTACGCCGAAATGTTGATCTAGTCGATGCGTCGAGTGGGAAAGCCTGAAAAAGTTAATCAAAGGGGACTGAAGACGTGACGAACGAACTTCTTTCTAAAGCACGAGCCACGCTTGCTGGCTCATTGGTTGCTGCTATGGCTTTTGCGGGCTCGGCGGCGCACGCGCAAACGATCTCTGGTGGCGAAAGCTATGAACCCACCATCTGGATCGATCCAGATGGGTGTGAGCACTGGGTGATGGATGATGGTATTGAGGGCTATATGGACCTTAAAGTTGACCGTCAGGGCATGCCCACGTGCCATCCCGTTCAAACGTGTGCTGTGATGAATTCAGATCAGCTTTTCGGGACAGGACGGTCTGCTATTTCTGCGACAGGTCGCAAACATTTGGCTGACTTTTTTGCAACGGCAGGGGCGACAGCCTACACGATCATAGGTCACACAGACAGTCGTGGCTCTGATGAATACAACATGAAACTTAGCGCCAACCGTGCCAATACTGTTGCAGGAATCGCAAAGCAAGCTGGCGTGCGGGTTGCTGATGTGCGTGGCTACGGCGAGCGTATGCCAATCGCATCCAACGCAACGGCCGCTGGTATGCAAAAGAACCGCCGCGTCGAAATCATTTGTATCAAATAAGGAGCGAACGCATGAAAGCTATTAAAGGCATTGCCATTCTGTCTGTCGCTGTTTCTTTGTCTGCCTGTGAAACTGGCCTAACTGAGCTCGCGAGTGGTAATAAGCGCGACAAAACAGTCGATCGGGGTTTTGACTCAAAGCATTTGTCCACGCTGCAAGCTGGAATTTGGATTGATCCCATTGGGTGCGATCACTGGATTATTGACGATGGGGTTGAGGGCTATCTATCTCCTCGTGTTGATAAATACGGTAAGCCTGTGTGTTCTGGTTCGGCCGCGCCAAGCACAGCAATTGGTGATTTTAAAGAGGGCGGTTCAAGCCTTTTTGGTGACCCTGTCTAAGCGCACCGATTGTACTATTCTAAAAGCCGCTCAGTTTTGGGCGGCTTTTTTGGTGGCGTAATGCTGTGCAAACTTGTGCGCAGGGTTGCGCCTATTTCTGCTTGCTGGTGGAATCTTGCGGATCACGTCTTGCGTCCGTCACAATCCCTTGGCACCCTCTACATATAGACATATGACGAGTCGGAGACACATTTGGCCACCACCGAGCTTTCCCCCCCGCTGATGCAAGATAACGGTCACGAAACTCTGTTAGAGTTTGATGACAATAGATCTCTTATAGATCTTTGCGGTGAATATGATCGTAACCTGGCACAGATTGAAACCAATCTTTCCGTACAAATTGTGCGACGCGGAAATATTTTGGCTGTGATGGGCGATGTTGAACCTCGCGCACTGGCATGTTCGACGTTAACCGAATTGTATCTCAAGCTGGATGCGGGGCGCGACATCGACGAGGGCGAAATTGCTGGCACCATTCGCATGGGAAAAAGCGTTAAAGGTCGAAGCAGCAAAGCCGAAGCACGTCGCGGTGATGGCGCTTTCCCTGCGGATCAAATCGAAATGTTCAAAGGCTCAGGCTCTGAAATCAAGACCCGTAAAAAAACCATCGAGCCGCGCACTGAGGCACAAAAGGCGTATGTGGAGAGTCTGTTCAAAAGCGAGTTGGCCTTTGGCATCGGGCCTGCTGGTACGGGCAAAACATACCTCGCGGTAGCTGTGGGGGTGAACATGTTCATCAACGGGCATGTCGATAAGATTATCTTATCGCGCCCTGCTGTGGAAGCGGGCGAGCGTTTGGGTTTTTTGCCCGGTGATATGGGGGAAAAAGTCGATCCCTATATGCAACCGCTTTACGATGCTTTGAATGACTTTTTGCCAGCCAAACTGGTGAGCAAGCTCAAAGAAGAAAAAACCATCGAAATTGCACCTTTGGCATTTATGCGTGGGCGCACACTTAGTCGCGCTTTTGTGGTGTTGGACGAGGCGCAAAACGCCACAACCATGCAGATGAAGATGTTTTTAACCCGCTTGGGCGAAGGCTCGCGCATGGTGATCACTGGCGATCGCACTCAAATCGATTTGCCGCGCGGCGTGCCATCGGGTCTGCGTGATGCCGAACGGATTTTGGCGGGTGTTAAAAACGTGGACTTTAATTATTTCACCTCAAAAGATGTTGTGCGTCATGCGCTTGTGGCCGCCATCATTGAAGCCTATGAGGCTGACGAGGCCAAGTGAGGGCATCTGCCTTTTCGTGTGCCTTGTATGTTTGGTGCGATTTTGAGTTTTGAAAGCGGGCGTTGAGCGCGATGCAAATTGACATTGATATTACGGACCCGCGGTGGGCTAACCTTGGGTTGGCGGCTATTGCCGAGACCGCGATGGGGGCTGTTCTGGGGCGACTTGGCCTTGATGCGGATGACTGCGAAGTTTCCATTCTTGGGTGTGATGACACTCGGATCAAAGAGTTGAACGCCGATTTTCGCGAAAAAGACAAAGCCACTAATGTGCTGTCATGGCCGGCTGAGGAACGTGGTGCAGGTGAGGGTCAAGTGCCCGATCTGCCCGCGCCGGATGTGTTCGGCGCAATTGAGCTTGGCGATATCGCTATATCTTACGACACTTGCGCGACCGAAGCCGCCGCGGCACTAAAGCCATTAGAGCATCATGTGACCCATTTGGTTATTCATGGTTTGTTACATTTGCTTGGATATGATCACATAAATGATGCAGATGCGGCGTTAATGGAAGCGCTTGAAACAGAACTACTTGAAACTATGGGTATCCCTGACCCATATTAAGGGTCTTAGCCGCATTTCGGCTGTAAATTTGGAAAGGACGCATGGGCGACACCGAGCCTGGGTCTTCTACGGCAGCGCAAAGCGCGCGCCCAGACCCCAAGAGAGCCTCAGATATGAGCCTCTCCCCGAACGACACGAGCCACGGCTCTGAGAAAACTGCCTCCAAACCGAGCTGGTTTGCACGCGCGTTTTCTGTTTTCTCACCGCAAATGCCTGCGGTCACGCCTGTGATCGGCACCCCAGAACCCAGCGTTCCTGTTGAACGCCCTGGCATGATGAACCTGCGATCTATGCGGGTTGATGATGTGGCTGTGCCCAAAGCTGAAATCACGGCTGTGCCAGCAGACATTGAAAAAGACGATTTGGTTAAAGTGTTCCGTGAAAGCGGCAACACACGGCTGCCTGTTTACAACGGCACGCTGGACACACCTATCGGGCTTATTCACCTCAAAGATTTCGCGCTTCATCACGGGTTCAACGCCAAAGGCGAGCCATTCAATCTTGAAAAAATGCTACGCCCTTTGATCTTTGCGCCGCCCTCAATGCCCATCGGGGTGCTTTTGACCAAAATGCAAACTGACCGTATGCACATGGCTTTGGTTATTGATGAATACGGCGGCGTTGATGGTTTGGTGACGCTCGAAGATTTGGTCGAGCAAGTGATCGGCGAGATCGAAGATGAACACGACATCGAAGAAGACGTGTTTTGGACTCTTGTCGAAGATGGCATTTACATTGCCCAAGCGCGCACGCCGTTGGATGATTTCGAAGACGAAATTGGTCTGCGCCTCACGCCTGATGATGCCGACGAAGAAATCGAAACGCTTGGCGGGCTTGTATTCTTGCTCACGGGGCGGGTGCCAGTGCGTGGCGAAGTGATCCCGCATCCCTCGGGTGCTGAATTCGAAATCATCGATGCCGATCCGCGTCGTATCAAACGCATTCGCGTGCGTTTGCCCAATGCCGCACGCGCCCCCAAAACGTTGATGGGCGCATTGTCGTCTGCCATTGAAACGGCTTCGGCCTAACGATGTATACGGTGCAGCGTTTCAAGGCTGTCATGTGTAAACCGCAGATGCGTGCGTTTATCGCGGGTATTATATGTGCCTTTGGCCAAGCACCGTGGCAATCTACGGTCTTGGCAGTGCTTGGATATGCTGTGGCGGCTGTGCTTTGGGCGCAGTCGTCCAGCCCGCGCAATGCGGCTCATGTAGGTTGGTTTTTCGGGCTCGGCACGTTTTTAATTTCTGTGTCATGGCTGGCAGAACCGTTCTTGGTCGAACCCGAACGCCATGCATGGATGATCCCCTTTGCCTTGGCTGGCATGGCGGGTGGTTTGGCTCTATTTTGGGCCTTGGCCTTTTATCTGTCCAAGCGGGTGAGGACGGGCCTTTGGGGGCTCGTGGCCTTTTGGGGGCTCGCTGAATTGGCGCGCGGTTATGTTTTAACGGGCTTTCCTTGGGCTTTGCCCGCCTATATTTGGCTCGATACTCCTGTGGCACAGATCGCGTCCTACATTGGGCCATATGGCCTGACGGCAATGACCTTTGGTTTGGCTGCCCTGTGCGCGCGGGCTTACCTGAAAAAAAGCTATGTGGCCGCTGCGTGGCCGATTGTTTATGTCTGCGCTATGGTCGGCAGCGGTGCATTTATCTTTGCGCAACCTTTGCCTGCAGACACTGACCACACCTTGCGCATCGTACAACCCAATGCTGCACAGCATCTCAAGTGGGATCCTGCGTATATTCCGATCTTTTTTGAGCGCGCGCTTGATTTGTCTGCGCCCGAGGGGGCGGATTTAGTGATCTGGCCAGAAACCTCAGTCGCAGCACCGCTGTATGCCGCTCAGCCATATCTTGAACAAATAGCAACCCGTTCAGCGCCAGTTCAAACTGTGGTCGGGTTGCAGCGCGTAGAAGGGTATCGTGGCTACAATTCGGCTGCCGTTATTGGCACTGGCGGCGCGGTGACGCAGATATATGACAAGCGCCATTTGGTGCCGTTTGGTGAATATATGCCCTTGCCAAACATCATGAACGCACTTGGTTTACGCAGTTTTACGGCGCAAGAAGGATACGGGTTTTCAGCAGGAACAGAGGCAGCACTGTTTGATTTTGGCCCATTGGGCAAAGCGCTGCCCTTAATTTGTTACGAGGCGATTTTTCCCCGCGACACCCGCAGTGAAACCCGCCCCGATTGGCTTTTACAGATCACCAATGACGCATGGTTTGGCAAGCTGTCTGGCCCGCAGCAAAGTCTGGCCCAAGCGCGGTTCCGCGCGATTGAATTGGGCCTGCCGATGGTGCGTGCGGCCAATACGGGCGTATCTGCTATCACAGATGCGCGCGGCACTGTGCGCGCGTTTATTCCTTTGGGCCAAGCGGGTGCTCTCAACGCTATTTTGCCGTCTGCCTTGCCACCCACGCTCTACGCTCGTTTGGGCGAACGCGGTGTTTTCGGTTTCTTAATCTTTGTTGCTGTATGTGCATGGTTGCTGCCCCTTAGGCGCATATTCCGAAAAACCGTTTGACCCTGACAAGACCGAGCTATATCGCAACTGGACATCGGCCCAACACAACGGCTTCCTGACGTGATGGGCGACATAAAACTGGAGCACCACCCATGTCTCGTAAAAATTATATTTTCACTTCGGAATCTGTTTCCGAAGGCCATCCCGATAAAGTGTGTGATCGCATTTCTGATGCTGTTCTGGATGCATTCCTAACCGAAGAACCCGAAGCGCGGGTTGCAGCAGAAACGTTTGCCACCACCGACCGCGTTGTTATTGGCGGCGAAGTTGGCCTGTCTGACCCCGAAAAACTCAAAGAGTATATGGGTAAGATTGATGGCATTGTGCGCGATTGCGTGCGTGACATTGGCTATGAACAAGAGAAGTTCCATTGGAACACGCTCCAAGTGTCGAATTATCTGCATGAACAATCTGCGCATATCGCTCAAGGCGTTGATGCGTCTGGCGACAAAGATGAGGGCGCTGGCGATCAGGGCATCATGTTTGGCTATGCCACGCGCGAGACTGACGCGTTGATGCCTGCACCTGTGCACTACGCCCATGCCATTTTGCGCCGTTTGGCCGAAGTGCGCAAAGATGGCACAGAACCACGCCTTGGCCCAGATGCGAAATCTCAGCTTTCTGTACAATACCGTGACGGCAAACCTGTTGGTATTTCGTCCTTGGTTTTATCCACGCAGCATCTTGATGAGACAATGACTTCTGCGGACGTTCGCGATCTAATTACGCCATATATTCTGGATGTCCTGCCCGAAGGTTGGATCACGCCAGACACCATTTGGCACGTGAACCCGACTGGTAAATTCGTGATCGGTGGCCCCGATGGGGATGCCGGATTGACGGGCCGTAAAATTATCGTCGACACTTACGGTGGTGCGGCCCCACATGGTGGCGGCGCCTTTTCGGGCAAAGACCCAACCAAAGTGGACCGCTCGGCGGCTTACGCAGCACGGTATTTGGCGAAAAACGTCGTAGCGAACGGACTAACGGAAAGCGCAACCATGAAACGAGCCTAAAAAACCAGCGTGCCCAAGCCGCGGCCGACAAAAGCGGACCTGAAGCAAACAGCCAAAACCAAGACACAGCGCAGCAAAGCGGCAAAAGCCAAAACCAACGATAGAACCCCGAGCGGCATGCGCACCAAACGCGATCCGAACAAACCGAAACACACAAAAACAAAAGCGTACGGACAAATAGCGAGCCCAACAGACACCAACGCAGCAAATTCAAGCGAACCCACACAACTGCCCCAAGATGCAAGCAAAACTAACCAAACGCAAAAAGGCTGAATCAAACACACGGCACAGCAAACCACCCCCCTTCCGCACACCACGCCCAACCCGCACCCCAGCCTCAAAAAACAAGCCATGCAGCAACGCCCCACCACTGACAAAGCAAGAACCACGACACAGAAGACAAACCCGAAAAACCCCACACCCGCCCCACAGCAAGCTGGCCAACCTCGGCGCAATTGCCAAAGCCGTCCCCAAGCAAACAAAAACAATCAACCGCAAAAAAAATAGCAGACCGAAAATCTCAAGGCAGCCAAAAAACATAGAGGGGAATGAAAGACGAACACCGAGAGCAAAACAATTAAGACAACGACCAAACGCAAAAGAAAAACCCATTACAGCCACAACGGCGCGACACACCGAGACAAGGTAACCCAGACGCGCGAAGCAGAACACAACGCGAAAACGAGAGCGAACGAACAAAGCATGAACAGCGCGGACATGAGAACGGCCAAAAGAAACAAGCTTCGCACAAAAAACACATGGCCGCACCCACAAAAAGGCCCAAACCGACGCGAGAGACGGCCGAATGAAAGACGGGAAAAAACGACATGGAACAACAACGACACAAGCCCGAAAACCCCCAACCACAGGACAAAGGTCCGCACACAACAGCAACTAGACCCGCCCTTCAAACCAATAAAGCAGGGCACACAATTCCACGGCCACACCAACACCCCCCAGAAGCAACCCCAAAAGAGAAAAGAGGAACAAAAGACGCAGCCTAAGGGGGAAGGAAATACAAAAGACATAACCACATCGTCCGCTGAGCCGATTTCGACACGATAAGAACAAAAAGCACTCCACAAAGCTCGCACACCGCATAAAATAACAATCCAGAGCCCTACAGCACACACTAAGAATTGCCCCCAACAAGGCCTCCCAGATAGACCACAATTCCGGACAACGCAACCAGATAAGCAAAGAAAAAACGACAACAACCCCCACAGGACGAGAAACCCACGACCAGCAACGCCACCCCAAGACCGACCACACCCCGAAAATCAGGCCCGCGCAGAAGCACCGCCAGAGGACCACCCGAGAAACCCACAACCAACAGCACCTCGACGCCCACCGCAAGGACCACAGGCAAAACCAAAACCCCAAGCGCACCACAAGCCCAAGATATCCCCGAAACGGACAAACCAAGCGCCGACAAGGGCACACAGGGGCGGGAACACAGCGCGAAAAACTGCTAAACAAAGGAAAAAAGCGCAAACCCCCCAACCCAGACTGAAAACAAGACAAAACGCGGCAACACCGGCACGGCACCACCCCCGACAACAAGCGGGGCGCCCACAACCCCCGAAGCGCTAACGTACACGGCACATGCCCCACGAAACAAACGCACCACAGCGCACCGCACCGACCCGGCCGAGACGGGCGCCACGAAATCCGCGACCCGCTCGACCAGGCGAAGCCCGATGACCAGAGTCGGCACCGGCGACAAAACACCTGCAAAATACACCACACCAACACCGCCAACACAAGTAAAAGCCGACGGGCTGTCGCCCGGGAACAAAGCCCCAACCAAAACAGCGGCGAGACAAAAAAAACACACCAAAAAAAAAACACAAACTACGGCGCCCACCTGACGACAACACCCCAGGACCGAAGGCGCGCCAAAACGACAAAAAAGCACCAACACAAGCAAAAACGAACGAAAAACCAAAGAGGGAGCAGCACCGCCAGATCCGGCACCAGCAACACGACCGCAGCCCAAGGCCTGCACCACCAACGACGCAGACATCCGGATGCAGCGCGCAAACCAAAACACCACACACAACGGCCCAAACACCACGCGAAAGCAAAGGAGACCAGACACCACATCTGAAAAACCAAAGACCCAGGGGGCAAAAACCGGTACCAACCCGAGCAAGAAATATGCAAAACCCAAAGGGATCGAAGGACCAACAACGCACACCCCAACCAACAGTGAAGAATAACCAACAGGGCCGATGGCCGCAACGAAAGCGGAAAACACCACACAAAGCAAGGGCGTCAAACAACGGAGACGAAAAAAAACCGACAGAACCAACGCCACCGCCCGTGCGACAAAAAACTGCGGCGCCGACACCAAAAAAGAAAAACACAAATCGATCCGCACCGGGGCCGAGCCAACAAGCGGAAAGAAAGCCCCAACCAGAGCCACAAATACCGACAACCGCAATCCGACGAACGACCGGCTGACGAGAACAGCACCACAAAAACCCACAGCTGCCGAGAACGCGCCCACAAAGACGACATCGAGAACACAATCCGAAAGCAGAATCACGCACCCGAGCACACACGTCCAACGAACCAAGGCCGAAGGCAACTAAAACCGCCACCGCGCAACCCAGCGGACCAGCTGCCACAGCCAACTGACGAAACACACAAAAGAGAGCCGGAACGCCAAGAGAAGAACATCCCGCTGAACCCAAGCAGACCCGCCCGCCGGAACCGGCGGAAACAAAACCATGTACGTAGCTACAAACACCCCCGCGGCAAAGCACGACGGGAGCAAAAACCCAAGAAGCACCCCCGCCGAGCGACGCGCCACAAAGGCGCAATGCCCAAGATTCACAGCACGACCAACAGCGAGAACGCGAGCCGCGACAAGCCGCCACGCCCGGGCCAGCCAGTGACGAAAGACACCATCCCGAGAAAGACCAGCAAAGGCCCCCAACCCGCCCAAAAGGCCGACCTGCGCTCAATAGGCCCGACAGCCGCACACACACTCGAACCGAACCCCAAGCGAAACGCCAAAGCACACCCCCCCACGAACACCACGCCAAGCGGCGCGCGGAGGAACAGAGCAAAACGAACGAAAAGACAACGCAAGAAAAACTGCCAAAAAACACCCACGAACGCAACACACGCCACGCAGATCGGGCAACAGCACCACGCAAGACTACTCAAGACGAGATAATTACCAAAAAGCCTAATACGACAAAAGAAGCACCGCCCACACAACTTGGCCAAGCGAATAACCCCCAGACCGGCGCACCAAAACGAGGCAAGCCCTGAGGCGAAGAGGCGGAAAGCCGGCTTCGCGCACCATTTCAACGCCAGATGCGTCGCCCAGAGGACAACAAACGAGGGCCCACGGGGGAAAGCACGCCACGACGCCGCAAGAGACGGGAACATCAGCCCGCCAAACGACGGCAACAGAGCGCACTCACCCCAAACCCGCAAAGAAAAACAAAAAGAGGGATACGACGACAACCACGCAGAGATGCATGCCGACAAAGAGGATACGCCGCAAACAATCACAATCCTCCAAATACACGACATGCAGCAAAACACAGACCCGAAACAAAGCACCGATCATCACCAGGCCACAGAAATGAAATGGGCCCGAAGCCAAGAAGAAAATGCAAACGGCAAAACCCCGCACCCAAGAAAAAGTGGCAAGCATCCCAAACCCGAGCACCAGCACCCCAACCACGCCCGCGCTTCAGACCTGGCACCCCAGAAATAGCCGCAACACCGAAACGCACGAAAAACCGAAAACCGCAGCACGCCCAAAAGAGCAGCCCACACACGCCACACACCACTGAAGACCAGCAGCAAACAAGCACCAAGAAAACGCACGCACCGAAGCAAAGAGAGACCAACAGCCAAAAAACCGCACAGGCACACGAGAAAGATGACAAAGCTACGAAAACAACCGAAAAGCCATGAACTGAACACACAACGCCCAGCCGAACCAAAAAAACCCCGCCCGCAAAGCGGACAGCACAAGTCGGTGGCCACGGCCGGCAGCGAAAAAAGCGCCCATGCACAGCACCCAAACGGAAGCCAGCAACCCAAAACACTCCAACGAAACGCCAGACCGGAAAGAAAAAGGGAGCAAACCCGCCGCCACCCAGCCGCGCGGCACACGAGACGAACATAGCGAGAAAGCGGCCCCGAAAAAAAAAGTAACCAACCAGCGGAAAGCCCGCGCGACAAAAACCCACTGACGAACGCCACCAGGAAACGACTCAAAAACAGCGCCCAGGGCGCCCGCACACACCCCTTAAAAGATGGACCCACCGACGAAAAAAGCGAAAGAGCGGCCCCCATAAACGCCACGCGGACAGAGCACACCCCCAAAATGACACACGACAAGGCAAAAAGCGTCCACCAAGCACCCCGCGACCGCCGCAAAGCCAAGCCAAAAACCACACACCAGCCCACCATCAGAGGCCTGAGCGCAGAAAAGGGAACACGGGCCGATACATACGATGGGGAGGACGGAACATAACAAAATGCCGCCGCCCCAAACCACTGCCACGGCCAACAAAACCCGCCATGCCCCAACGCCAACAAAAAGCAGACGGCGCAGGCCACCGGGAACAACGATACCCAACCACGCGACGCTCAGCGGCGACCAACAACCAAACACGCCGAAGGCACAGGACCCGAACCGCAGGCAGACTGGGCACGCGAGCGCACCCGCACCGGACAGCAACACGCCCCCCCCGAGGCGCCGTAACAAGCAAGCGAGCAATCGGACGCACGAGCAGCACGTCGAGAAAAGCAAATACCGCGAGGACAAGCACGACCTCACGCAGGTGCCACCTCAACCCCGCGAACGCACGCAGCGACACGCGAAAAGACCACGGTCAAGCCGCTCCCCCGCAAACTAGGCCGCAAACCTGAGCCGGCCGCACGCGTCGGCCCCCCACTGCGCACCTACACAGCTGGAAAAAACGGGCCACATCAACAGCACAAACCGGCCCCACCCGACGAAGTCCGAGACGCCCTATGCAACAACGGCACAAACGGTGCGCGCGCCCCACAAACACGACGAGACGCAATAGGCGAGTTCAACACACCCCATGCCATCAGCCAACGCTAAACAAGGCAAGCCGAGCCCAAGCCGAAAAACCACGCACCACAACGAACCGCATCACCAAGCGCAAGCGAGGGCGCAACCCAAACACCACATGGCACCGGCCCCCGACGGAACCCTCCAGACGCCACAAGCACAGCACTCACGAACTGCCAACCACTACGCACCAGAGGAAGCGATGGGAACGCCCAACAATCAAGAACAACCCGAAAGCCCACATTCACCAAAAGTCGCCGACAAAGCGAAGGCCACCTTGGGCAAGTCCGAAACACAGACCCCCAAGAAACAGCGAAGGTCGCGACGCCGCCAAGGGTGGCGATCGACACGAAAGGCCCATAGACGAAACCCATCCAGAACACAACAAAAGGACACAGACAAACATGAACAAGGCACAAAGCGAAACCTTCGGCCAGCAAATAAGCCCAAAAAGCACTGCGATACCAACCGCAAACGCAACCAAAAAGACCGGCCGAGACAACCCCACGCCCCGAATAGACCTGCGGAAAACCAAACCGAGAACACAAGACTCAAAATACCACGATGCAAGAAATCCAAGCAAAGCACCCACAAAAAACCGAAACAGACACACCCAAAGAAAGTCCCGACGCGAAAACAAAAGTCAGGCCTAATCAAGCAGGCCAAGCCAGCAACGACGGAGGCGACAAAACGGAACGCCGCCTGCAGCGAAAAGAATTCACCAAACCGCACGAACCACACGCCAACCCAAAGGACGAAGACGGTGAAAGACACCTCCAACCCGCTGAAAAAGCACATGCACAACAAGACATTCCCCGCGAAAAACCCCGGCGACAAGAAGCAGCCGACCGCCCAGAAAAACCCGACGAAACTGAAGAGAGACCGCACGCCACAACACCACGTCGGAGAAAACACGGCCACACACCAGACCTAAAAAGACCACACCCGACGCGGCCACCGGCACAAGACGACGCACGACCAAACCGCAAACCGAAACCACCGACCCGGCGAAAACACCAATTCCAAAGTCGGAAAAGGCACCATCAGCCGGGAAACAGCCCAGGTTAGCGCCCAGCAACCCCAGAAGAAGCACCTGCAGAAAAACGCGCAGAACGAAGCAATAACCGAACACAACGTCAACCAGATGAAGGCGGGGCAAAAAAAAACACCGAACACGGAGCCCCTCGCCATCAAGCCGGCGGAGAAACAGCGCCACACGTTACGGACATGGCATGGCGCCCACCGAACAAACCACAACACATCCTCACAAGCCCAAACAACAACAACCAGCAACCGAGCAAAACCAACAAAAAAACGCAGCCGAAATCCCTCCGCACAAAAAAACCGCAGCAGGATCCGGAGAACCATGGCCAAGCGAAACGACCACCCAAACCACGTCACACGCGCCAAAGCACAAAAACCACAGAAAACCGAGCAGCAATGCAACTGGACCCACGCGACGAAGGTCCAGCACACGATCCCAAAAACTCGCAGACAAACAAAAACGCACAACCACGAAAAAACGCTCCCACGCCACAAGAACGAGAAGGGATGGGGCAGAAAACCCAATCGGCCAAAAATCGAGCAAAGCGCAAGCAAAAACAGACGCAACGTAACACATCAAAAACGCCGACACAAACGCAACCAGAGCAAACACAACGCCAAGGCGAACGCAAAAACAGCACCCAACAAAGCCCGCGAGCTGCCAAAAACAGCGACATCCAAAGCACGGCTCACAACCACGACCCAACATGCCACGAACGAACAGAACACGCAACCCACAAATGCCCCAAAGCCGACGAAACGAAACCAGGGAGCACCGAAGCTGACCGGCAAAAAAAACCCAAAACCCCGCCCAGAAAACCGCAAGACGAAACCCTCGCTCGCGAAATAGAAGCACGCAAACGCGCCACAAAAGCAACTGTCACAGCGACACAGAGCGAAAAAAGACGCGTTCAAGGCCAGGACGAAGGTGCAAAAACCGATACACCACGCCCCCACCGAGCACACCAGCGCGCACAACAGCAACCTCAACCACCAAACCGTAAAAACAAACCGGACGCACGCGTGACAAAAAAGGAACAAAAGACACACCGTCGACGTGGAACAACCAAAGCACATCAAAGACCCAAAGAAAAACAAACAGCGGAACAGCACAGAGCAGCACCATCCCAAGCGAAACGCGACCACAGCCATGGCGCACCATCAAAAACAAAACACTGAGAACACAGCGAACCATCCCAAGAAGAAGAAGAAAAACCCCCAGAATGCCAAGCGCCTCTATATAGACCCGCACCCACGCAATGAACGGCCCAGAGGCAAACGCAGCGGTGACGAAAGCGCAAAGACCAACAAGCCGCACTGGAGCGATGAGAAATCCCAAAACAGGCGGCCCGAAATGACGCAGAAAAAAAAGGACGGCCCCCATAAGTTCGACCCAAAACCACAGA
The DNA here is from genome assembly GCF_900109555.1 of Pacificibacter marinus. Classification (GTDB taxonomy): domain Bacteria; phylum Pseudomonadota; class Alphaproteobacteria; order Rhodobacterales; family Rhodobacteraceae; genus Celeribacter; species Celeribacter marinus_C. Next base: position 257,509 of record NZ_FNZV01000003.1, read on the forward strand.
AGTAGAAGGAAAAAAACGAACACCAACGCCAAGAAAACTACACCACCAGCAAAACCAGCGCCCGACACCCATAGAAGACCCCACAAGTTGACCCGGACCACAACAAACAGCACCAGAAAACTGCACAACCCCAACAGAACGCAGCCAGAACAAAAAAGAAGAAAACCCACACAAAGACCAACGCGACGACGACCAGATCGGGAACACAAGCGCTGAAGAAATCACCCAAGCCACGCACAAACAAAATCGACACCAACGGCACGCAGCTCGCCCCGATGCTCACAAAAAAACCGATCAAAAAACAGGACGAAAGCCACGGACCGGACAGAGGGGACCCCTAAAAGAAAAAAAAGGACCGAATTGCAAAACCAGCAAACCCCTCCGCAAACGATGAAACGAAAACGAACGAACGCCAAAAGCGCACCAACCGTGAGGAAATACGCGCGGAAATCGACCGGCCCAACAACACCAAAGCCCTGGCCAATCGCAGCAAGGGCACCCTAAACCGCGCCCCGGCGAAAACGGCCAAGCAGACCGGCGGCGGCAAGGCGAGACAAACGCCCCTGCGGAGCCTCATCCCCCGCAAGATCATCGCGAGACTCATAACCCAATTCCGAGAGGAAAAAACGCGCCAGGACAAACACCGCGACGCCGCCACCCAGCACCGCAGGGAGAAAAACCAACAGGCACGCCAAATCCCCAACCCCAAGGACGACAAGCCCAAAACTGAAAACCACGAAGGGCCCGAGCTGATCAACACAGAAAGACAGGCCAAAGCACACAAAAATAAAAACCAGTGGCATCAACAACCCGCAAGCAACCAACACAGCCCCCACAGCCACCACCCAAGACGCACAGCGAGGGGCAAGACCTAAAACGCCACCAAAAGGCACCAGAAAGCTGCCGCCAGAACGGGCGCCGGAACCGACAAAAAGCGCGGCCAAAAAGGCTTTCGTGAGCAAGGCAACGGACACCGAACTGGACCGCAAGGCGGCCGAAGGCACAACAAACAGGCTCAACCCACAACCAGCTGAAGAAATGGAGCGAAGGAAGACAAAACAGCCGCCCTACGGGGCGCCCCGGATGAAGACCGTGAGCAACCCCACCACCCAAGAAAAGCAAGCGCGAGAAGCCGATAAGGCCAGCAAAGAGCAGGCACTGGCCCACAAAAAAAACCCCAAACCCACGATGAGGCCCGGCAAGAAGGCCGCAGCGCCAAACTCGCGGCGCAATTCCAAGAGCGCCGAAAACGCCCCCACCACACCCGCAAGCGAGTTGACGCCGGACAACGCGATGCAAGCCAAGCAAAGAACAGCGGCAAAACAGATCAACGCATCAGCAGGTGACGAAACCCCCACAAAGGTAAAAGACCACGCCAAAAACAGCGCCGCAAAACAAACAACCAGCGACGCATAACGGGCACGCAGGGGAAGTCACCAAACACAAAACAAGCGGGCCCAAGAAAAAGCCAAAACACCCAAAGCCGCCGCACCTCACCCCTACAAACAGGCCAACAAACAAGAACGCAAGAACGACACACGTCACCGCCAAACCACCACACCCGCCAGATGAATGATCGCCCCAAAAGCCGAACGAATGGCACCGACAAAAACCGCCACCGAAACAACGAGGGCGGCAGCGTTGCGGCCCACACAATGAGCCCACGGAGAAACAGCCTTAACGAACACGGACAGAAACCCAAAAATGAGCCAACAGCCAGGCCAGAAACCGAAGAGCCGAGCAAAAAACAGCGCGCCCGCACAAGCCCGCCGGAGGGCAAAAAAAACAGAACAAACGAAAGTCCCAGCCCAAAGACAAACCGTAAGAGCAACGAGCCGAACCACACGGGCCCCCACAAAATCAAAAAGGTCGTGGGCAAAATTAATAAGGCACCCACCAGCGGGAACACAAGAAGCAGCGCAGAAACGCCAAAGCCCCAACACACGGTAGCCACCCCGACCGCCAACACCAAAAAAAGCCGGGAAGCAGCAAGCAACAGCGCCGCCAAGCAAAGCGAAAGCAAAGCCCCAAACGGATCCACAAGGAAAAGGCTAAGCGCCAAAGGGCGCCCCCCCACATCTGGACCTGGAACCTTGAAACACAAAAGCAACAAAAGGCGCCCCGACCCCATCACCAAAGCGCAAAACAAGCCAAACGGCACGGGCAACGTCACGCGCACACACCAATACCCTGAAACGCCCAACGACGTAAAAACGACAACCGGCAAACAAATACCCTGGCACAAGCCAAAAAACAAAGCAGAACCAAACCGACCTGAAACCGTGACCCCGGCAAGCGGAAGAAGATCCAACACGATGCGCAAACCAAAGCCCTGCAACGACGACAAAGCCGTGCCCACAAGCCGCAGCGAGGCGACCGGCAAAGATATGAACGACAAAAGCGAACACCGCCCGTAATGGACGAGCGCCCACCCCGCGCCGCGCCACGGCAACCCCACCAAATGGCCGCAAAATCACGACCGCCACAAGCGAGAGCGCATCTCAACAACCACCGGCCCCGACCAACCAAACAGAGGCCCCGAGCACGCAAGACTCAACAACAACAAACCCGCACAATAAAGCCCGACCAATGAGCACGAGCCGCTGCAACACCGCCAAAGCACGTGCAAAAACCAAGCAACCACGCCCCCGCCGGAACCCTCGCACGCTAAGGCACAACAGAAAAAAAGCGCACCTAAAAAGCCCAAACAACAAAGCAGCCCGAGCAACACGGCTGCGCGGGGCAACAAAGAAATCCGGACGGTCGCCCGCCAGTGAGGGATCAAAACAAAGGCCAAAGGACCCGACGCAGAAAAAACCACACGTAACCGTACAACACTAAAAACGCGCAGCCACGCAAACCACATTGATACGACGCGTTCGCGCAGCCCAACTCACATTCCACGGCGCTAAACGGCCTCATCCGCGCGTAATAAGAGCACAGCCAAACACACGAGAGCAAGCACACGCACACGGGTCAAAAAGAGCCGGACAGCGCCAACACAGCCGTCCGCCAGGGCCGCCAAGAAACGCCGCCAAAACACACAACAACAACCCCCAGCCCTAAGACCCGCAAAGCCAAAATCGCCGCCCGGCGGTGACACAGAGAGGCCAACACAGTTCCAAAACCACAAAAACAAAGCGGCCAGAACACAGCACACAGTACGAGAACCCCAAGCCAGAAACCAGGCGCGGAACGCGCCCTAACAAAAGCACCCGGGGAGGGACGTAGCACACAAAACCCAAAAGGTTCAGCCCAAAACCATTCCACGCCTCGCACACCCAAACAACAGAACACACCAGCGAACGGGACAAAGGGCCAGCAAGAGCCAAGGCAAAAGCATACGAAGACCGCACACACACGTCGCGCGGCCGGCCGTGCACAGGCGGGAAATGAGAATCGAAGGCAGCCAGAAAGCGAACAAATAACACGAAAACAAACAAACGAACAAAATTTCGAAACGACCCCCGCTACAAGAAGAAAAGCCCCAGCAACCAACACACGAATCAAAACAAAAAACAACGTTCCAAACACCTGCCAAAAAACCCAGAGAACATACCCGCAAACCAGGGAATAGTGACCAGCACGCCCAATACAAAAAAGAACGCCACAACAGCCCGCGCAAACCAAAGGGTCAATCAACCACAAGCCGAACGCCAAAACAGACCCCCAAACACATGAGACCAGAACCATCCCCGGCACCAAAACCAAAACGACCCAGAACAAAACAACGGCGCCAGCCAAAAGCGTGGAAAACCGCAAGGCCAACCCGACACAGGGTACAAACAGCTGCATAAACGCAGCGGCCTAAAGCAAAAACACCGTTTCCCAACCAAAAACGCCCGAACAAACATAAACCCGAAACCTCAAACACCACACGGCAAAAACCCCCCAGGCACCGATCCGAGCAAGCACCAGAAATCCAAAATCGCACCCGCACCCTGCACATCAAAAACACCGACAACCCAGGCCCACGAACAGCGCCATCGCCCGGACCCAAATGCCCGTAACCGAAAGACAACAAAGCACCGGCCACGACGACCGACAAGTAGAGCCTTGTAAAAGGCCCACAAAAAAACGCGACAAAAAGGCCCCCCAAATAACCGGAGGCAACACGACCAAAAACCTATGCCTCGCCAGGCGCGACGCCGACAAAGCAGAAAGCAGCACCCGCCGCCACTGCCACCCCATCAAAAGAACACATACACGCAGCCACGCTGATGTGAGCAACAACAAAACCACGATAAACCACAGACCGAGGGACAACACCAAACGGCACGGCAGACAGCGGCCAAACATAGCCAAAAAGACCACCCGAAACGTCCAAAGTCACAAGATCAACCACGAAAACAGCAATCACCACGAGCCCAACCGCACCGCGAACGGGAGCAACAAACCCACACCCCCACAACCCAGAAGCATCGCCGCCAAAAACAATCCCAACAAAGAGCAAAAGGGCAAAACGTCAAGCCCCAATAACAAGAATGAACACAACGAAGACAGCCAAAGCCTCAACCACAAGAACATGAACCCCGCCACAGAAAACACGAACACCGAACCCGCCACCAACCCCCAGGCCAAAAAAAGAGGAAAACAAACGACCCGCGCCAAGGCGGTCCAAAACAACGGCGAAAGCCATCCACATCAAAAAACGATCAGCGCCACCACCATAAACAATAAAGCGAACAAAGCCATCACCACCGGCCTGACGAACGGCGCCCATGCCCACCACCGAACCCGAAGGCACAAAAAGAGCAGGAAGCTCACCAGCCATAATAAAGCCCCAATAAACCAGAGCGGCCCGCACACAAAGCACAAAACCCACGGCAAGGCGCGCGCACAGACAAGAGACTCGCAAAACACAACGCCACACATGCACCCCCCACAACACCCGACCACAAAGCGCGACCAACAGCGAAGCCAAAACACAGCCAGCACGGCCCCGAAAGGGAAAAACCAAAGGCAAAGCGCGACGGGCGACACGTAACACACGCGGAGAAAGAACAAACGACTCCCCAAACGAGCGACTAAAAAGAACAGAGGTCATGAACAAACACAAAACGCCAATCGCACCGACACCGAGGGACACTTGGGGCAAGCCCAACAGATCGGAACGCCTGCGCACGAAACGTTCCCGCCACAAAGACCCAGAAAAACGCCCACCATTGACAACGAACAGCCGCGCTAAATAGCGCACCGAAAGCCCGAATGCTTGCGAAACATCTCCAACCAAAAATCAGTCACGCGATAAAGCGACGTCTATCGCCATCGATACCCACCGAAAAGGCACCAACGATACAAGGACAAATGTGGGCGCAGCAAAAGACGACCCAGCACCCAAAGAACTACAGATCAAACCAAACAATGCCGAGCCGCGAAAGCAAAAAGAACATGCGATGAGAGCAACGAGAAGAACGCCAAGGAACGCAACCAACGAACCCAAAACATCCGATGCGATCGAGGTGCTCAGCACCAACGGCAGATGCCGTGGCCAAGATCCAACAAGCCGGGTGAGAACCTCAGCAAGAACTGCCAGCAGGAGCACTTAGCGACTAGCAAACCAACGCAACCGCCAAGCAAAAACAAGAGCGACCACCGCAAAGAAACGAAGGCCAAAAGACCGCACCCAGCCAACAGCAGACAGTCTGCAGCACCAGCGGAGGCGTAAAACCAAAAGAAGCGGCCCCAACCGAAAACGCAACAGAAGCAGGAGAAGCACTGGACATCGAACGAGAACGCGCCCGAGCCGCAAGCCACGGCAAGCATCGACCACCAACACCAAGCACGGGGAGGGCACCGGCGCGTACGGCGCGGCAATCACGCACAAAGAAACCAGGCCAAGAACCCAACGCGCGGCCGTCAGGCCCCCGGGAAGCGACCAAAGCTCCAGAGACGGCCGCTGCACAAACACAGTCAGTGCCCAACATAGCTAACAAAATCACGCCGATAGCAACGGAAGCGACCCAGCCAACGGCAAATTCATCAACTAGGAAAGTGGTGCACCCAGAACAACGAACCAACACCATCCAACATACGCACAATATAGGCTTCAAAGGCGACGCGCGCCGGCCACAGCGAAGCGCCTTTAGTGCGCATAGCGGGGAGTAGCGAGTGGAGTTTTACGAAGACGACATAAAAACCACCGCAACTCTACCCGCCGTAAAGCAAGAAAAACCACCGCGTGCCGCGCGCGTAAAAGCGACCCAAAAAAAGAAAAACAGCACCCAAAAAGAACAACAGGAGAAACCCCAAATCGCGGCGACACGAAGCAAAGTCCCCAAAAAAGGAGGCACACACCAAAACAGTGACACAAGACATCAACCCAAGGCGCCGACAACCACAAAGAAACAGGGTACTAGCCACAGCCGGGTGAACAACTGCAAGCGCTGGGGGGACACCGTCCTCGCCAACCCCACCCAGCCCGCAAACAAACGCAAAAAAAAGGCAAGCCACTCCGGCGCACAAAGAGATACCCGCCACAACGGAAACGCCACACCGAAGACAACTGACTAAAACCACAAAAACACAACCCCACACAGACACCAGAAAGACCGGCACAATCCAGACCCAGAACAACCAACCAGCCAACGATCGCCAACCCAGAGTCCAAACGAAGAAAGCCGCTGAAACCACACACACAGCGACAAACGAAAAGAAAGGCGCCAAAAGCCCTGGCAAAAGCACCACCCAGCCAAACATCTATAAAATCCGCGCGAGTGAGGCCAAAGCCAACCACAGCACAAAGGGACCGGCCGACCAGCGAAACAAAGACCCAAGAGAACTGACGCAACGGCCAAGACCCAAAAGAGTGCCAAACCACAGGGCCAACCCGCACAGCACCCCAAAAACCCAACGACAGAACGCCGCAACATCAAGCACATTGCAAAACAACGACAGAATAAACAAGGACAAACCGGAGGTCAAAACCATGTAACAAGGCCACAAGACGGGCAAAAAAAACGGCACCAAAACAGCAGAGAACTTCAAATCCGTACCGCAAACAAACACGTATGCCAAAAAGCACACGACGAGCAACAACCAAAGCGGGAACCAAAACCACTCGGTGACCTCGCGCAAAACCGATGCCATAAAGCATACACACATTCCCAATAGCCCAAAAGGCACCACCAAGGGTGCAGCCCCGGCAGAGGCTGAAATCGCACAATCAGCACAGCCCAGACACACCAGGCCAAAGAGCGACAACGCAACGAGCAGGAACACAGCAACCACAAACAATCCAGTCGCGGTTGACCGGCCCTCCATGTCGACCGCCAAACCGCAGCCAAATCAAAGGGAAACAAAACCTGACGGCACCGCGAGAAAAGGCTCCTCGACCCACAAGCCCCAATCGAACTAACAAAAAAAAACCGACCGCGCACGAACATCACGCGAACAGATAAACCAGCCAATGTTGGAAACGAAGAAAAAAAGGCACCCTCAGGGCTGAACCGGGCACAATCACCTACCAACTCGGAGAAAACAGCCCAAGCCAGAAACCGACAAAAAAGCAACGAGCCACGAGAAGACACGCGACACTGCCCTGAAAATGCGCAACAGTTGAAAAGGAACAAAAGACCTAACAGAAGATCACGAAAAAGCACGCATGTCGCGCCGGGTAAAGCACCAGAAAAACCAAGTCAAAGAACCAAAAAGACCAATCCACCCCATCACAAAAAAAGACATCGGTTCCAGCCGCCACCGACCAGCACGCACCGAGGCATACAAAGACGCACCGCAGCCCACAAGGCCAACCATAAGAACGCGACCAAACACCCAAACACAGGCCAAAAAAGAGAAGAACGACACCAGATCAAACACCTCAACATCGAGAACAACGGCCACACCCAAATCGACGATGAAGACAAACACGGCAGCTGCCACGCGGGGCACACCAGCCCAGAAGAAAACGCCCTGCAACCCGAATTCAACGAACGCTGATGAAAAAGACACAACCTGGGACACCAAAACCCCAACAACACGCCCACCTTTGAGGCCTGCGAACAGAACAACCAAGCAGGCCGCAACACAGGAAGAAGGAGCCAAAGAAGAAGCAGCGAGAACAACACCGTAGAAAAAGCGGAACGCAACGAAAACTCAAACCGCAACCGTCAACACACGATACAAAAAAAAAACCCCAACCTACGGCAAGACAAAAAAAAAAAAGACATAGAGATAGCCAAAGCAAACCCAAAAAAACACACCAACAACCGCGCAGCCGACAGACAGCCAATGCACGACCTCATGCCCAGACATATAAACCAGAGACAAGACAACCACAGCAATCTCCCAAACACCCCCAACCGCAAACATGAAGGTAGGCTGCCACCACACAAGGCGCAAGGAATACAAAAAGCCCGTCAAATCGAAAAAATGGAGTTCACGGAAAAAGCTAAAGAAAAAATATTGCCCCGCACCGCCACCGTAGAGATCAACAACACCGAGAAAAGGGACCGTGCCAAGCAACGCGCAAACGGCAAAAAACACAAACGCGAAAACCACACCCAAAGCAAAGCCAAAGACCAAAATGAAAGCTATAACTACTTCAACGCAGACAAAGCCATTGTACAACTCGCAGATGCAAAACCAAGCTACAAGGCCGCACAACAAGTCAAAAGCGCCAACAATCGCCCTGAAAACATATCAAACAACGACATCAAGACAGGCATCCAACAACGTAACCGCCACGAAACAAAAACCCACAATGAAAACGAAGGCAACCACAACACGCCCCACCAAAGCGGCCACAGCACCACGGCCCATCCCGTCAACGAAGACAACAAACACAACACCCAAGACGGCAACAGCCCCACCATCTATGACCCAACCAAGCAAACGGGCGCATTCCGAAACCCTGCGACGGAAAAGGTGAAGCACCCCAAACACACAGCAGTGATGCGCACATTTGGGCACCAAGACAACACAGAAACCGACACCACCGACAAAGAGGACATGCTGATCAAAAGCAAAAAACCCACCAACATCAAACAGAGAAACAAGCCGTCCAAGGACCAACCCAACAACCACAAAGAAAACGACATAACAGAAAACACGCACAAGGGTAAGGATGCCAAAAAGATCAAAAACGACAACAAAGACCAAAATAACACCAAGGAACCAAATGGACGCGACCACACTAGAGCCCCAAGCGTCTCGAAGGGACAGCCGGTCACCCGGATGAACCGCATGTCCAAACTGCAACACACAAAAAAAGGCCCCCGCCAAACAGGAATCACCCCAAACCATCCACCAATCCGCACAAGTGGTGCGGCGGACCGCGAAACTGAAACGCGACATCAAAAGCTCAAAAACAAGGGCCTCGAGCCAACCATCAACGAGCCCAAGGACATGACCAACAACAAGCGTATCAAAAACGAACACTGCGAGCGGACGAAAAAAAAAGACCCCGCCCGCAACGGCAACAACAAAAACATCAACGGCACCGACCCCGACAAAAAGATGCACAAACCCGGCAAAGCAAAACACAAGAGAAGGGACGAACGCGAAATCAACACCACCACCCACAGAAATCCAAAGCATGAAACGGACCAACCCAACAAAGCAGACAAACACAAAGACAACAAAAGCAACCAACCGAGCAAAACCACCACGCCCAAAACGGCCACGAAAAAGAAAGCCACAGATAAGATCCGCCACACCCACAAAGCCGGCGACCGTCGCTTCACCAACGAGCGACAACGGCCCGAAAGCGACCACCAAAACAAAAACCGAAGAGCACACCCCCGCATTGACCCCAAACCCCCGCACGCCATCACCCAACGGATCCACAAAACCCATGAAACGGGCGGCGATGAAAAAAACAACGACGATCGAAACGTGCAAGAACACGAAGATCACATCAGCACCCAAAGCAACCCAAAATGCCCCGAGCTCAAAGACAAACAAAGGAACGAAGCGCTCGACACAAAAACAGACCGCGAACAAAGACCAAGACGGCGAACCACCCATACAGTACAACACAAAATCGAAAACGAGCAAAAAGACAAAACAAATGACCGCCAACAAACCCTAAACACCACAGCGATCAAACAGGACAGCGAGCCCAACAAACAGAGCAAAAAGACGGGAAGTAGCAAAAACCCAAAAACCGCAAAGAACAACAAGAAGCGCCACAAAAACGCCACAACAAATCCACCGTAGAGGTAGGGCAATGTGGAGGAGCAGGCAAGGGAAGCCAAACCCGACAAAGAACTGCGCCACAACGAAAACGCGCCGCAGCACACATAAAAAACCGAGAAGGAGACCAACGAAGCCGATGTCCGAACAGACCGCCAACCACATCACAAAGACGCCGAGATCGACAACCGAAAGGCCGAGGCCAATGACGGCCACAATCGCAGAGCCAACGACAAAACCCCCTGCAACCGACACAACCACACCTACACCCCCCCGCGCGATCACGCCAAAACCCACGACCACAGGCAAACCGGCAGCCCAGAGAACACGCCCCACCTCAAACACAACAATGTCGCATGACACGCCCACGACAACCGAAACACCAGCCACAGACACCCAACAAACAAACCCACAGGGAATGGCCAGCACATATGCCAGAAGGGTGGCAAACGGCCTCAGCAAGGCCAAGCGAAGAAAATTAAGAACCCCGGACACCGCACAAAACCATAACTCAACATCGGCAAAACGGAACAAATCCACGACGAAAAACCCGACAACACAACCAACTGGAAAATACGAAAAAAACGAAACAAAGCCCCAAAAAGAAACCCAACAATAATAGCCCAAAATCACAACACAAGAACGCTCAACGACTGGCACAAACTCGCCAACCACAAAAAAAAGCAATGGCAACCTCAACCAAGAATGCAACGACCGGCAACCAGCCAATGGAAGCCAGAGGCCCACACCAACAAAAGCAGACAAAAGAATACCAAGGGCGAGGAAACCCACGCCACCAGAAAACAAGAAATCGACCAGCCCAAGAGCTACGTGACCGGCTGAATCGACAACCACAACAAAGGACACCAACCCCTAGCCCCACCCGCCCCGAACAAACCAAAATCGCGGCTCGATGCGAGCAGCAGACGGCCAAAACAAAAGGCTCCATTGCAAAACAGCAGCCAAGGATTCCCCGACCCGAGCAAAAACGGCAAGCGACCACCAGCCAGCCGGTCACTAAGCCCATCGACCCCACCGCCCACACACGCCCCGAAGCCACACAAAGGCGACGCGAAATGCCGGACAAAAGGGAGATCAAGCGCTTGAAAAACATGGCCAAAACAACACGGAGGAACGCCTTGACGAAAAACACAGCCGAACAGACCGCAAACGAGCCCGAAGGAACAATCGACCCAAACCCAGCCAAAGTGAAAGAGCAGAAAAGCCCCCTGGAAAAGAGAACCGACATAACGGGAGAAAAACAAAACAACCCAACACACATAACCGTCAGGGAAAGCGAGCGCCTGGTAAAAAAAACGGCCAAAACAGAAGGAAAGGCAAACCAAGTCAGAACCAACAACCAACAAAGGAATACCAACCCCCAAATGGCACGCAGAAAGAAAGACAAAAAAGGGACCCAGGTTGAAGCGCGCGTTGAAACAACCGAGCAGACCAAAGCGACCAAGAAAGAAAACAAGACGGCAAACCGTAAAACCACCAAGAAACACCAAAACGGACGCAGGCGCAAAATCAAACGCAACCAAAAAGACGAAACCAAACAAAACCGTCAACAGCCGAATACAAAAACAGAGATTGAAAATGACAAACCAGCCAAAGCCCAAGAAGCCGACAAACACCACAAAAAACCCCGCACAGCGCTAAACCCTGCCGCGCAAAAACCCAACATGGACCTGCGCAACGGCCAAGAACAAAACGCCGCCAAAGACAACGCCAATCAAGATCATGCCACGAAAAACACTACCCAAAACGAGGAGGCCCCCGCGGGAACATCTCCCAAAACCGAACAAAAAAAGTCACAACTCAAAACCAAAGAAGCACAAAGATGCTCGCAAGAAACGGACAGCGAAGAACCCCCACCCGACAGAACCACGAACGCACGATACAAGCCGAAGAAATGAGAAACCTACTCAAAGACACGCACAAAACAACAACGCAAAAGCACCACAAAAACGACCAAAACGACCCAGACCCCAACCGGCGGCACCCACGGCCAAGCCAAACCCACAAGCACCACCCCAAAAACAACAGCAAAGACCGACGAAACCGCGGCACAAGCCGAAACAAAAGCCAAAGAAACAAACAAAACAACCCCAAAGGGAAAAACCGACAGCGCAAAACAGAGCAAGATCAAAAACCCGACACGCAACACCGAAACAAACAAAAACGGCCCAAAATGGTAAAAGACCAAAAACAGACCACCAAAGCCACCGACAAACATCTGGCCGAAACAGACACGCAAGCCAACAGGCGGCGCAGCGACCGCCCCCCGTCCGTGAACGGGCGGCCAATTGTAACGCACAAGCCGAAACCAAACGTCAAAAAACCCAATCAAAACAAAAGCAACCAAGATAAAAAAACCCGCCCCAAAATTGAAACAGACACCAAGAACCCAGAGCCACGGGCGACGCACAAACCCCCAGCCCAGGCCAATTCCCCAGGCACAAAACGGGAAGGAGATAACGAAACGAAGCAAAACCCCCCAGACAAGGATAGCCGCCCAACCAACAAACGCAAACGCCACCAAAGGGCAGGCAATCAAGCGCCACATGAAACAAAGAGCCACGCAACGCGACACCCCCGGAAAGACGTGGAGCAACCCAAAGCACTACCGAACAACCGTCCGCGGCAAAGACATAAACAGAGAGAAGAGAAACAAGACCGGGAACAAAAGAAAGAGACGAAAGAAACGAGGAGCAGGCAACGATAGCAACAATCGGACCAAAAAGAAAAACGCGCAAAAACGCACACGCAAGAGGGGCAACAAAAAAAAAAGCTGAGCCAACACAACGCGGGCCCGGGCAAATCGAACCCGAACCCAAGGACACCACACCAACGCCAATCGCTGGTGCATCGCACAAAAAAGGTGCAAGACACACCAAATAACGTAACGAAACACACCCACAAGAATCAGCACTGGCAACAAACGAGCGATAAAACTCAACACAAACACCGCCGAGCCGAGCCCAAAAATCAGCAACAAGGGCACGCGGCAAAAAAGCAAAAGCGGGCCCCACACAAAGAGGCACCCCAGCCGACCACCAGCCCCACCAAACACACCGCCCCCCACGGTCCAAAGCCGAGGAAGAAAAGAAAAAAGCGGAAAAAGCACAACCAAACGCCAAACGCACAGGAGGCACATTCAGAGCAGACGCCAGCAAAACCAGGCAACCTAAAGCCCGCGAACAGGAGAAAAACACACGATCAAAACACAGACCCGAAAAAACAGCAGAGGCTGGAGCAGCCCCCAACAGAAAAGCGAAAACACACGAACCCAAGCAACGCGCCAACCACCGCGACAAAAAAGACCAAGACGCCGGAACAAGTTCCCAAGGTACCAAAACCACCCGAGCCCCCGCCAAAAACGAACCGGCCAAAGGCCCAACAGCCAGATACAAGGCAAAAAGCCATCGAACAAAAATGCAGACAACACCGCCCGCGCAAGGATACAAACGACAACGGGCCGGAAAAAAGGCCAAACAAGGCCCAACAAACCGATGCCGAAGCCAACACCAAAAAAGACAAGGGCAAGAGCAAACAAGGCGCACGGAGGCAGCAATACAAAAAATCAAAAAAGCTGCGTGGCAGCGGGGAGCAAAATAAACACAAAGCCAGGGAACCAAGGCGCGCACAAACTAAGGCAAAAAACGGGACAAGTGAACAAAAAAAAGCCGACCCAGACAAACGGGCACTCGACAAGCACAGCACCGAGAAAGGCTAAGAGAAACAAAATGCGAAGGTAGCCGCGCCGGGGGAGAGCCAGCCCGCAACCAAGGACCCAACAAACCAAGCCCACCACGCCGAAAACTTCACGGAGAGAAATATGAACCCTAACATCAAAACACCAGAGAGGAGAAAAACCGGGGAGAACGAAGAGTACCAGGGAACGAGCCTCGCAAAGAAGTTTAAGACCCAAAAAGAGCAACCCAAACTCAAGAAAAGGAACAAAGACAAAAAAAAAGCAGGCGGAAAACCACTAAAAACTCCAAACAGACCAAAAAAAACTCAACAAGGCAAAAACATAACGGGCACAAATCAACTACACAAATACAACGAAAAAAAAGAACGCAAAAAGAATTCCCAAGACTAGAAAAAGACCGCCGAGTACAAAGAAGACACAAATCCAAATAGCACAAATGATAGATAGGAAAAAATACACGACGTGGCGACATTTAAGGGGGCAGAGATTGAAAGGGACGGGAAAGCAGGCCTCAAGAAAAACAGGAGAAACACAGATCACCAAAATATATAAAAACCGGCCAAAGAAAGACGGACGCCGCGCAACAACCCCGCAACACAAACACAAAACATGCCCCTGGAAAGCGCACAGCGGACCAAGAAAAGTGGAGAAGCGGAGCACAAAGCGAATACACAGCAAACCCTGAAACAACGCACAACGGAAAAAAAGACGGTGGAGCTCCCCAAGAAACACAAGAGCACATGGGGCCGGGCGGACAACATCATAACTCAAAAAAGGGACGAACAAGACAAGGAGATGCAGAAGCACAGCAGCTAGAAACGACAACTCGGCACCCTGAAACGCGAAAAAAACAGGAACGAAAACAAAAGCGAGATAAGGAACACCGCACCAAGACAGTACCGAATATCGAACATAAAACAACAAAACATGAACCGCCCCACAGATGCAACAGAGGGACTGCAAACAGGAACTGGCTTGGGCAACGGCAAAGCAAGACAAAAAAAAGAACAATTCACATCACAGATGACAGAAAGCCGCAATGAGACATGCGACCGCGAAGGCCTGAACCAGGCCAAGAGGCTGACCGAAACGAAGACAATCAAAGAGAAAGGGAAGAAAAAGAAAAAGATAATTGCCCAAATCGCGAATAACACACACAAACAAACCCGCTCGGGCAAACTCCCGGGCGCGGGAGAAAACGCAAGGCTAAACAAAAACCAACCGCAGCAAAAACACAAGATGAAAGCGCCAGACAAGGAAAAAAAATGTCGAAACTGGATAAAAACAACCGACGAGTCGAAGCACAACAAGCCACGGAAAGAGAAAGGCAAATACACAAGCAATTGAAACGGCAAAAAAACAAGACAGGAACACATAAGGGCTGGTCCCCCCAAACCTCCAAACAAATCAAGCGTAAACCAACAACGTGAACAAACACGCGGACAAAACGCCCCAAAAAGCCGCTAAGCACGGGAGCCGACGACAACAAGCCAAATAATCGAAAAGGACACCCAAACAAAAGGCACCCCAAAAAAAGAATTAAAAATGCCAGCCCTCCCCCATGAAAATATCACGACCCAAACAATCGAGCGTAAAACGGCACAACAAACACCAGAACAAATAGGAGAAGGCGACCCCCAACTAAGGGAGAAAAAAGAAAGCGTACCAGGATCCGAATCCCTTCGTCTCCGCCAGATTTAAAAATATCAAAAAAGCCGTAATATCCTGATTATAAAGGATATTACGGCTTTTTTGTTTGTGCTTGCCAGCCCCCTACGCTTGTGCGCTATACTTATTACTATACAAAGGCGATTTCGCATGTTGGTTCGGCGGGGCAAGGATGAGCTATTTTCGCATGTGTGGCGGGTGCCGAAATGGTATCAAAAAGTTGATGGGCGGCGGCATATATTCACCTCATAGCACACGGGCGACATAACCGAGGCGCAGGCCAAGCAAGCTGAGATTGAGCGTTTGCAGGTTGCAATCTGGGAAGCGCGGCTTGCGGGCATTGATGGGCGCGCCGAAGAAATGTTCGATCGTTTGCGCGAAGTGGCTGAGCGGCGTGGCTTTGCTTACATCGAGGCGGGTGATTTGGCGCGCGGGCCTATATCTGAGATTTTGACCCGTGTGGCCGCGATTAACGACAGTCCCTCGGTTGAGTGAGTTGCCAGAGACTGCGATGGCGCTTCTAGGCTGCGCCCCTGTGCCGTCTTTACGCCTGTCTGCGCTGTTGGCTCGGTTTTCTGAATTGACGGCGGACAGGTGGGTCGGAAAAAGCAAAGATCAAAAGCGCCGTTGGGAAAATGAGCGCAATCGTGCGATCGGCAATTTGATCGAACAGGTCGGCGACAAAGGCATCGAGGATCTGACGCGATCCGATGTCTTGCGGTTTCGCATATGGTGGTGGTCGCGGGTCGGGGCGGGGGCTGCATCTGCCTCGAGCGCGAACAAAGACTTTTCGCTTTTGTCGGCCATGATTGGCGCGGTGATTACGCTTGAGGCGCGCGCGTTTGAGAACCCCTTTAAAGGCGTGCGGTTTCATGAAGACAAAGGGCAGCGCTTGGCGTTTTCACGCGATTGGGTGCGCGACAAAATTTTGGCCAAAGGGGCGCTTGACGGGCTGAACCTTGAGGCCCGTATCGCGCTTTTGATTATGGTAAATACAGGCGCACGGCCTTCCGAGATCCTTGGTTTGACCTCGGACCGGATCCGGCTGGATCAAGACATTCCCTACATTGCGATTAGGGCAGGGGAGCGGGCGCTCAAAACAGAAAAAAGCGCGCGCGACATTCCATTGACGGGGATCTCGCTCGAGGCTGCAAAGCAATGCGCCTCAGGGTTTCCGCGCTATGCAGATCGCGCTACGAGCTGGTCCAATCTAGTGATGAAATACCTGCGCAATAATAGCTTGTTGGAAACCGACGCCCATTCAACATATTCGCTGCGACACATGTTTTCGGACAGCCTGCAAAATATAGACTGCCCCGACCGCACCCGAAAAGAACTGATGGGCCACGCGATTGGTGGCGTCGTCTACGGACAGGGTGCAAGCTTGCAAAATAAGCTGTCGTGGCTGGAGAGGATCGCGTTGTGAGTGGTGTGAGGTGGGGGAACGGCCAGAAGCCGACCTTGGCAACTTCGCCGCGAAAGTCCGCTTTTTTGCCCAGATATACGGATGCTGCATGATGCAAGTGTCTGCTATCTCGCGCGAGCCCAAACCCTTTAACAACTTTTTTGGTTTTGAACGGGGGGAAGCATCAGACGACGTGTTTTGCAATTATGCAAAAAAACGAGCGTTTTGATTGCTCATGGCACGTAGCTTTGCAGCTTACGGCCATCCGTGTTGAGGCTGTCAGCACCCGCATTTTGCGGGTCTCTACAAAAAGAACAGGCGGGCTATCAAAAATAATTTACGGAAATGTCGAAAACTGCAAACGTGAAGCGTCCTAGTGGTATCGAACCTCAAAATTGAAGGAGCAATAATGGTTTTTGCTATTACCCCCCTCTACGCGCTGCCAGTGGCCGTGATTTATCTTGGCCGAAGGCAGGGGGGCAGCCGCAGTGTGGCTGCACATCTCAGGCGCATTGCTGCTGGTTGGTCGCATCGCACATCCGCTCGGACTAACGTCGGACACGGCGAGCCATCCGCTGCGCTATGTCGGCAACGGCACCAACATCCTTGCAGCTCTCACTGCGAGGTCTGCATCTGTATCCAAATCATTGGCCAGTAGGCCAAAACACCCATCCCAAAAAGGACTAACCCAATGGACTATATGCTACTTCTATACGGTGATCCAAAGAAAGAGCCCGCTTACGGAACGCCTGAATTTGACGAGATGATGGCGGGATATGCCACTCTGAGCGCAACACTTCAGGCTGATGGAGTCTTGAAAGGTGGCGAAGGTTTGCAGGGCATTGAAACGGCAACGTCGCTGCGGGTGCGCGCTGGTCGCGTGGAAACCATGGACGGTCCATTTGCCGAAACCCGCGAGCATTTGGGAGGGTACTATCTGATCAACGTGCCTGATCTGGATGCGGCGTTAATCTATGCGGCCATGGTGCCTGCCGCGCTCTATGGCACGGTCGAAGTGCGGCCTATGATGGACTACAATCCGGCGGGCGATTAATGACCAAGACCGTCCCCGGTTCCACAGCCCGCACCATCGCGGCGGCAAAAGAGCTCGACCGCGTGATGCGGCTGGATCGGGGACGGTTGATCGCGGCGCTGGCGGCAGGCCTGCGCGACCTCAGTCTTGCCGAGGATGTCCTGCAAGAGGCCGCCGTTTCGGCGCTAAAGCACTGGGGGCGATCAGGATTGCCCACATCGCCGCAAGGCTGGCTGCTTCAGGTGGCGCGGTGCAAGGCCATCGACCGACTGCGCAGCGCTAAACGCAGTAAGCTTCAAACTGAAGCACTGGCAATTTTGACTGATGATGATGCCGATCCTGATACCAACGTTATCCCCGATCACCGATTGCGCTTGATCTTCGCTTGTTGTCACCCTGCACTGGACCCCAAATCGCGTGTCGCGTTGACCCTACGCACCGTTTGCGGGTTGACCACGGTCGAAATAGCCCGCGCATTTTTGGACAATGACACGACGATGGGCCAACGGTTGAGCCGAGCCAAAGCAAAGATCTCGGCGGCAGGTATTCCTTTTGCCGTGCCGGACCCCGAACTTTGGCCCGCACGCCTAGATGCCGTGTTGACGACCGTTTATTTGATTTTTACCACCGGATACATCGCGGGGCCGAATGAGCCGCGCGATCTGTGCCTTGAGGCCGAATACCTCATGCGACTGATTGACCAGCTACGTCCCAATGACGCCGAGATCGAGGGGGCGCTGGCGATGATGCTGTTGACGGCTGCGCGTCGTGCGGCGCGTATCGGAGACGATGGTGCAAGCCTGCCGCCTGCAGAGCAAAATCGTACCCTATGGGACAGCGCGCGGATTACTGAAGGCCGCTCTATTCTAGCTCGTGCAGTAAAGAGGAACGACGCAGGACCTTTTCAGATCAAGGCCGCTATCGCCGATTGCCAAATGGCCGAACCCGCTCCTGACTGGTTACAAATAGCGGCACTTTATCGCGCACTTTGGCAATATGAGCCAACCTCAGTCGTCGCTCTCAACTCGGCGGTTGCAATGGCTGAAGCAGGGCAGACAGAGCATGCGCTTGAATGGGTCGAAAGTCTTGCCGATCAGCTGTCAGATTACCAGCCATGGCATGCCACACGCGCAGCATTGCTGGCCAAGACGGGCAATTACTCGCAATCTGCCGCCGCCTATCGACATGCCATAGCGACAGCACCGGGGCAGGCGGAGGCACTTTTTCTGGAGCTTCGACTGGCTGCGCTGCCACAGACGTGATCGTTGCATGCACTTAAATCACAGACCGCATCCACGTTCCAAAACAGCCGTCGTGGGAACGCTGATGTCGAAAGCCGAAACTTATAGGTTTGAGATATGGGGCCCGTTTGACAGGTCCTGATGGCGCCGAGAAAAACTTCACGCTCGCGCACGGCCTTGAATGGGATGGTGAAGAGGCTACCGAGGCCTAATTTGCAACCGCTCTATACAGCCAACGCTCGGATCCGATATGCTACAGTAAGTATAATGACGCAGTTTACGGTCTGCGCACCACACAGCCTAGGAGACAAATGATGACACATGAAACCAAACTGGCTCGTGCGCTCCTTGATCCGCAAGACGTGTACGAAACCCCTAATGATGTTTTGAACGATCCTGACCTTGCAGAGAGCCAAAAGATCGAGGTTCTTCGTCGTTGGGAATACGACGCAAGCGAACTTAGTGTCGCTGAAGAAGAAGGCATGGCTCAAGCTGATGGCATTTCGCTCTATCAGGTCTTGCAAGCCCTGCACCAATTGGTCCCTGATATCGACCCGGATCGAAGCCCACCCACCAAACAAGGTGGGCTGGACAGAGGTGCGCTTAAACCTCACCTCAAGAAGGCCTGATTAAATCTTCTTCTCATTGCTGCCATTGACGCTCCGCTCGGCTCACGGCCACTTATGCTTAAATGACTAATGAATGTCAGGTCGGTTTCACGCGCGTTGAGCTAGACCTCTATCTTTGAGCAGGCTTCAAATACCCGACCGTGATCGATGATAGCGCGACTAAAACTGCTGCAGTGCCGAACATAAGAGGCAGCCCTCCGACTTGGTAGGTCAACCCTGAGAGCAGTGTCCCTGCCAGCCGTCCCCCCGCATTGGCCATGTAGTAAAAGCCCACATCCATGGTCACGCGCTCAGCCTTGGTGAAGGATAGGATCAAATAGGAATGCAGGGAGGAATTCACAGCGAAGATCGCGCCAAATACCAGCAATCCGACAATGAGAGTTGTGGTCATCCACATCTGTGGGCCATCCGCGAACATGGACGCCAAGGTCAGACCTGCTGGAAC
The DNA here is from genome assembly GCF_900109555.1 of Pacificibacter marinus. GTDB lineage: Bacteria > Pseudomonadota > Alphaproteobacteria > Rhodobacterales > Rhodobacteraceae > Celeribacter > Celeribacter marinus_C. Next base: position 277,782 of record NZ_FNZV01000003.1, read on the forward strand.
GATGGCAAGGCCCCATGCCCATCTGTGTGCGGCTGCGATCAAGTCTGCCTCAGGTCGGATTTTCGCCCGCAAAATACGAGGAGCGTTGGCCTGTACCAAACCATACATGATCACCCAACCGGCCATGAACGTTCCAATTAAAAAGAACGCGGCCCGGTTACCTTCTGTGGAGCCATCCGACAGTACGGCATAAAAGTAGATCGGAATACCGACAACAAACCAGACGTCCCGCGCACCGAACATGAAAACCCGTGCCGCGCTCAGCAAGTTCACGTTGTATGATTTGGAAAATACTTCAGAAAATTTAGCACCTTTACGTCCCTTTGGTAGACCCGGCGGCATCGCGAACAGGACCGCTATCAGGATCACAGCCAAAATCGCAGCCATTCCGAGAACAGCCCAGACAAACCCCAGCATTGCCAGCAGTACGGCACCAAGAAGAAAGCCTAAGCCCTTAACCATGTTTTTGGAGCCGGTCAGGAATGCCACCCAGCGAAAGAGCCCCCCGTTTGCTGATGGTGCAAGCAACTTTACGGCTGATTTGGAAGACATCTTGGCGAGGTCCTTTGCTGCCCCGCTCGCCCCCTGCACCAGCATCACATAAACAACCGAAGCACCGACCGTCCAACTGGGATCAAGCCGGGACAAAGCCAACAGCGCGAGAACTTGCAGGCCAATCCCTGCATAAAGTGTCGACGTTAGACCAAATCGCGCAGCAATCCAGCCGGCGCACAGATTGGTCACCATGCCTGCAACCTCATAAAGCACAAACAGATAGGCAAGCTGAACAGGCGAGAAGCCAATCATATGGAAGTGCAGCAACACCAACATGCGCAGTGCGCCATCGGTGAGCATAAAGGCCCAATAAGATGCAGTGACCGCAATGTAGGCCGATAGCCCCTCAGGGCGTGGGGAGGTGTCGGTCACAGGCTATTCCCTACCATGCTGGCGACATCGATCAGCCGATGCGCATATCCCATTTCGTTGTCATACCACGCGTAGATTTTCACCTGTGTGCCGTTGATGACCATGGTGGACGGCGCATCGATGATGCTAGAGCGTTCGTCATTGGTATAGTCGGCGGATACCAGTGGGCGTTCTTCATACCCCAAGATGCCTTTGAGCGGGCCTTGTGATGCGGCTTTGAACAGAGCGTTGACCTCATCTGCTGTTGTCTCACACTCCACCTCAAATACGCAGTCCGTCAGGGATGCATTGAGTAGCGGTACGCGAATGGCATGGCCATTCAGACGACCGGTCAACTCGGGGTAGATCAGTGTGATAGCTGTCGCGCTGCCGGTCGTGGTCGGGATTAATGAGTTTAATGCAGATCGAGCACGACGCAGATCTTTGGCAGGACGGTCAACAAGGGTCTGCGTGTTCGTGACATCATGGATCGTCGTGATTGAGCCATGCTTGATCTTCAAGTTTTCATGAATGACTTTCACGACCGGCGCGAGGCAATTGGTCGTACAACTGGCAGCGGTCACAATACGATGGCGGTCGGGTTCGTAGATGTCGTGATTGACGCCATAGACGATATTGGCGGCATCCCCGTCTTTCACAGGCGCAGACACAACCACCTTTTTTACACCTGCATCGAAATAGGGCGCGATTTTTGCCTCTGTTTTGAAAGCTCCGGTGCAGTCAATTACAACATCAATCCCCTCCAAAGGCAGCGATGAAATATCACATGTACCGATAAACGGCAGGCGTACACCATCGATTGTAATGCTATTGCCATCATGTGAAAAATCAGCCTTCCACCGCCCGTGAATCGTGTCGAACTCAAGTAAATGAGCGTGCATTTCAGGGTCGCCTACGGCATCATTAACCCAAGCGATTTTTGCCCCCCGCTCAAGCAAGGGCTTCAGCGCGAGCTTGCCCATGCGGCCAAGGCCGTTGAGAGCATAAACAGTCATGTGAATGCCCCTTCCTCTTTCGACTGCCCGATCTCATCGATTGCCTTTTGCAAAGACATTCGATCCAGCGACGCGAGCGGCAGGGCGGTAAAGCCAATCAAGCGGTTGCGCAACGCGCCGTAGGTCTGCTGAAATGCAAGGCTTTTTTCGGCGTCAGTACCTTCAACACTGACCGGGTCAGGAAGCCCCCAATGCGCACTGATTGGCTGGCCCTGCCACGAGGGGCATTCCTCGTTTGCGGCTTGATTACATACCGTAAAGACGAAATCAAAGTCAGGAGCATCCGCGCTTTGGAACTCTGATACGTTCTTGGAACGCAGGACTGAGACGTTATGCCCTTTTTGTTCCAGCACTTGGAGCGCGAATGGGTTGAGCGCCGAGCGGGGCTGAGTGCCTGCGGAGTAGGCAACAATGTGATCTCCAGCGATATCTCGCAGAATGGCTTCCGCAAAGATTGAGCGGGCAGAGTTTCCCGTACATATGAACAGGACGTTGAACTTACGGTCGGTCATTGGAGTGTCTCCGTGTGAGGCAGGCTTGGTATTGGGAACGCAAATGTCAGGTCGCCCCCTGCAACAATCATGCAGGAGATAGTCAATGGTTTCGCGGGCAGCATCTAAGTCGATAGCGTAACGCAATGACGTTCCGATACGCTCTTGCGTCACCAAACCGGCTTGCATCAGGGCGCTTACATAGGCCGAAAGCGTATTTGGCTTTAGCCCAAGCGCCCGCGCCAACTCAGTCGCAGGAACGCGATCGGGGTAACGGCGCATGAGAAGCCGGAACAGGGCCATCCGTTGCGGATGGCCAAGCAATGAAAAGCGGTTAATGATTTGTGATTCCATAATTCACGAATAACAGAATTAATAAATCTCAAAAAGTGAAGTTTTTGTAAAAATCCCTTTCGACAGCCAAACGAGCGACCAAGAAAGACCTTGCAATATCAAACACCAGTAGAGAAATTTGAGGCCTGTGTTGCAGCGGTCCATTGAAACCGCACAGCTGAACTTAGTTCATTTTACCGCGAATGTCTGGATTCCGCCCCTTGTGTTGATCGACGCGAGCTGCCCAAAGTCGTCGTTGGGCTTGGTCGCAGCTAACGGCCGCTTCGAGCCCAAAAGTTACAGAAGCTGCAGAACGCCCGGCCGGCAACAACTGGCGGAATCTGATTTCGGCAGGCGAGATATTTGAGCACGACGCAGTATATTGTATCGCCAATTGCCGCTTTCGAAAATTCGCGTCCACTTGGAAGCCAAATTTCGAGATGTTCTACAATTGACCTAAGTCAATGCAGCTTTGGGTGATTAGGCGTTAGTTAGAGAAGGTATCATTGGTAGCGCTATCGGCGCGGCGTCAACTGGCGCACATATAAATTGGTATTCAGTCTAAATCGACACCATCAAAGGACTCTCGAAATGCCTATCCACAAAGTTGATCTCAACGACCAATCCACTCTTCAGGATATCTATGCGACGGATGCCTCAGAAAAAGGCCTTCCAAAGTATCGCTTGCCGGACGGGGGAGCTGAGCCGCATGCCGCGTATTCTTTGGTACGTGACGAACTGCTGCTGGACGGAAATGCGCGTCAGAACTTAGCGACGTTTTGCACCACTTGGGTTGAAGATGAAGTTAAACAGCTGATGACAGACGCCGTCGATAAGAACATGATCGACAAAGACGAATACCCACAAACCGCCGAGATCGAAAACCGCTGCGTCCACATACTCGCAGACCTCTGGCACGCCGAGAAATCATGGGAAACTGTCGGCTGCTCGACCACAGGATCAAGCGAAGCTGCTATGCTGGGGGGCTTGGCGTTTAAATGGAAATGGCGTGCGCGACGCGAAGCCGAGGGCAAGGACACCAGCAAACCCAATATCGTCACCGGCCCAGTGCAGATTTGTTGGAAAAAATTTGCACGGTATTTTGATGTTGAAATCCGCGAAGTGCCGCTTGAAGGCGATGCGCTTGGGATACAGCCAGAAGACCTGCGCAAATATTGCGACGAAAACACCATCGGCGTGGTTGCAACGTTGGGCGTGACGTTCACTGGCATCTACGAGCCGGTCGAAGCCTTGGCGCGCGAGTTGGATTCAATGGAGCGTGATCTTGGGCTTGATATTCCGATCCACGTCGATGCGGCATCGGGCGGTTTCATCGCACCGTTCATCCAGCGTGATCTGGTCTGGGATTTTCAGATCCCGCGCGTCCGGTCGATCAATGCTTCAGGCCACAAATACGGGCTGGCTCCGCTGGGTGTGGGCTGGGTGATTTGGGCGTCAAAAGAAGATCTGCCTGAAGACCTGATTTTCTACGTGGATTACTTGGGTGGCAACATGCCGACATTCGCGTTGAATTTCTCTCGTCCGGGCGGTGAGATTATTGCGCAATATTACAATTTTCTGCGGTTGGGCCGTGATGGATATACAGCGATTCAGCAGGCATGTGCTGACACAGCTCAATGGCTGGGCGCAGAACTGGCCAAGATCGGACCATTCGAAATGGTTTACGACGGTCATGGCGGTCTACCTGCTGTTGCCTACAAGCTGACAGATGCTGATCATGGCTTCACTCTTTACGATCTCTCAGAACGGGTGCGGATGCGCGGGTGGCAGATTGCGTCCTATCCGCTACCGTCGAACCGCCAAGAAACTGTCGTGCAACGCATCCTGATACGCCACGGGGTCAGTCGCGATCTGGTGGAACTTCTTCTTGATGATATGAAACGTGCAATTGAGCACCTATCAAAGAATCCGATCCCGAATTCCACCGCTAAACCGGGCTTCCATCATGGATAAATCGGGAAACCACTTGAGGGCGGCAGGGAGACTTGCTGCCCATATCTCGTGGCTGACTCTGTTGTTGGCCGCTGGACCTGCACTGGCGCAAGATGGGGCACCCTCAACTGGCCAAAGCGTGGTTGGCCAGATATTTGACCAGATCGAACCGGTCACCGAGGCTGGGCTTCACGGCTTCTTTCAGCTTCTGGACAACCAACCAATTGCCTTTGTTCTGCTTGCGCTGACACTTGGCACATTGATCGGAAAGATCAGCTTTAAGACGGTTTCTTTGGGGTCCACCGCAGGCACGCTGCTTGTGGGGGTCATTCTTTCGATGATCGCCGAGGCGGCCTATGGCATCACCTATTCTATCCCCGGAATTTTGTCCTCTTTCATGCTGTTGCTGTTCATGTACGCCCTCGGGTTGAAAGTCGGCCCACAGTTCTTTTCCGGCTTGCGCAAAGGCGGCTTGGCCTTTGTCGGGATAGGCGTAATCGTCTGGGTTCTGAACTGGGTCATCTGCTATTTCGGGGCAAAACTGGTCGGTTTGGCACCCGGTTACGCAACAGGGCTGATATCGGGAAGCTATACCATCACGGCCATCTTAGGCGTTGGTCAAGGTGCTATGACCAGTGGCGCATACGTGCCGCCTGATGGCATGACGGTTGAGGAAGTCGGTGCAAACATGGCCGCGGCTTATGCGATCAGCTATGTCCTATCGACTGTGGGTATCATCCTGTTGATCCGCTACCTTCCCCGTATCTTTGGCTATGATGCGGAAGCAGACGCCAAGCGGGCCGAGGCCGAGTACACGGGCGGCGCCATGCATCCAGTGCCAGGTGCCCCGGGGGCATTGACGATGAGCGCGTCCCCCTATGATCTTCGCGCGTTCAGTGTGACTCATTATCACTTTCTAGGGCGCAGCATTTCGCAGTTGGCTGCTGATTTCCCGCATGTGCCGATCTTGCGTGTGGTGCGTGATCACCAAATTGTAGAGCTGTCCAGCGATCCCGTGATCGCTGCAGGCGATATCGTAACCGTCCGCAGCAATGTACATGATCTGATCCTCGAAGAAGGTGAACTCATCGGACCTGAATCCGATGATCAATTGGCCCGCAATGTGCCTTTGGAAGTTGCCGACGTCCATATTGGTTCACATGCTGTTTCTGGGGAAACTATAGCAAAACTGGAAAGCCACGGTACCGGTGGTGTGGAAGTTCAAGCTCTGTTTCGAGCTGGTAACGAGTTACCATTAGGCCCCGATAGCGACGTTCGTTTTGGCGATGTGCTGCGCCTGACAGGTCCGGATGCCGCAATAAAAGCAGCAGCAAAACAACTTGGCGGGCACGCGATTTTGCCGACAATGAAATCCGAGGTGCTCTATCTCGCGCTTGCCATGCTGGTGGGGTACTTGGTGGGAATTGTTACTGTCACAGTTTCCGGCATCCCCTTCGCGCTCGGCACATCCGCGGGTGTCATCATGGCCGGTGTGGGCGTCAGCTATTTCCGAAGCCGGAATCCAAACTTTGGGGGGCCCGTACATGAAGGCGCGCGTAGCTTTCTTCAGGATTTCGGTCTGAATGCATTTGTGGCTGTTTTGTCGGCCAATGTCGGTCCCAAGGTGATTTCTGCCCTCGGTGGCGACACAATCATGTGGCTCGCGTTGATCGGAATAGCGGGGGCGCTTATCCCGCCACTCGTCGCATTTTGGGTCGGAGTAAAAGTCTTTGGCTTAAATTCGATTATTTCAGATGGTGCCACGACTGGCGGCAGAAACAGTACCCCCGGACTGAATGCAATCATGGAAGAATCCAAGAGCTCTGTTGCGGCTGTTCCTTATCCAGTCAGCTATGCCCTCACGACTGTGCTTGCATTGATTGGCGGCTATTTCTCCATGATCCTGTCATGACATACCAATTCATCACATTGTTGAGACAAGGATTGCGAAATTAACAAACGGCAGTGCCCCCGCGAAACGGAGTGGGGCACTGCCCCATTGATCCAGCCATGGAACGGAACGGCGCAAACTTCACAGCTGTGCGTAGCTGCAACTGCACCGGCGGGTTTGTCCCAAAGTAGACTTCGGTGCAACTTGCAGCGAAGGTCCGCTTGCCGCCCTCATCTCGCTCGGCAAGAACGGGCCTTATGGCACGATTAGAGGGGATTGAAGCGTGTGCGATAGTGATTAGCTATACTAAATACAAGATTAACATATGAGAGGAAAAATTATGTCTATTCGTAAGGTTACCGTACTTGGCACTGGAGTTTTGGGCGCTCAAATCGCTTTTCAGACTGCCTATAGCGGCTTCGAAGTTACCTCTTACGATATTGATGAAGACAAGATTGCCACAGCGCGCAAAACGATGGAGAAATTGGGCCACTCCTATTTAAATGACCTCACCGATGCTACCCCAGAGAAAGTCGCTGAGGGGACTGCCCGCATCAGCTATGCCACCGACTTGGAATTGGCGGTTCAACAGGCTGATCTGGTGATCGAAGCGATTCCGGAAATTCTTGACCTCAAAAAAAAGGTTTATGCCGAACTTGGTCGCCTTGCCCCGAGCGAGACAATCTTTGCCACCAATTCATCAACCCTGCTTCCATCCGACATAGCTGAAGCGACTGGGCGACCAGAACGGTTCTTGGCGCTACATTTCGCGAATACCATTTGGTTGCACAACACCGCCGAGGTTATGGGGCACGCGAAAACCGACCCTGCTATCTTTGATGAAATTGTGAGCTTTGCTGAAGACATCGGGATGGTGCCGATTCAGGTGAAGAAGGAACAACCTGGATATGTGCTGAATTCGCTACTGGTGCCGTTCCTGCGCGCCGCGTCGGGACTCTTGGTCAAGGGAATCGCCAGCGCTGAGGATATCGACAAAACGTGGAAAATTGCCACTGGCGCTCCTGCGGGCCCATTCGAAATCTATGACACGGTTGGCCTCAACACGGCCTATAACGTCGCTATGACAGGCGACGAAACCCAAAAAGAGTTCGCCGCCTATATCAAGGAAAATTACATCGACAAAGGTAAACTGGGACGCGCAACGGGCGAAGGATTCTATAAGTACCAAAGCTGACATCGTCAGTCGTTTTTGCGTTCGGGCCTTTGTGGCCTGAACTGCAACTTGATACATGTTTGGGTGTGAGCAAGACGTCTTGCCTGTCAATATTGCAAACCACTTCTATCAATCAAATTTGCCTAGCGCGTTCGACAAAGTGGAATTTCGAATGATGCGATCCAATCGCGCTGCCCCAGTATCTCGCTAATCCAAGATTATGAGCGCGCAGGATGCAGCCTCTCTCATCCCAACGGCGCAACCGTTGGGATGAGCGCGTTGTGTGGCTGTAAAACTCTGCCAAGTACTGGTGAATGTCACTTAAATCGACGAACCGATAATCGAACGTAACAGGTGATGCTGTGGAATATGATCGTCATTGAAAACCCATAGAACAACACGCCTTGCGCCTCTTGCTTCGTCCCTGCATCGTCAATCCCCCTGCATTCACAGATAAATTGAATCATTGATAGCACTTCAAATCAACAAGAGTTTTTCAACAGAATTCGCCCTCATCCCCTATCAAGGAACCCAAGGTGCTCTTGCTGCTCACCATACTTAATCACGGTTTTGCCATACCGCAGATTAATGCGATCTATGGTGGCGGAGAGCGTTTCGCGTTTGCTGTTTTGCCCAGGCGCAAGCGGTAGGAAAAGTTCGCCATTCCGCTCGTTAAACAAAACTAGGTTCGTGAGGTTGATGCCGATCGATGTGGCTTGAGTGCGACTGTTGGCAAACTGCGCCGCGCACCAACGCCTGCGCTGTTCCTGTCTTATCTCCCAGATGGTGCGCCTGAACTTGGAATGGTAGCTTTGGTATTGATGATTGATCCCGCGATGGTCGCCGCACATCATGTGCTGCGCGTTGGTCAGCCAAGTAAGTTGAGAGACAGTGAGCTGCGCTACCGCGTGTATGATTGCGATTGATGCTGCTTCTCACAGTTGACGCGCGAAGTAGACTGTAGCCTATTTCTGTGCGCGGCATTTACATCCCCGGTGACCTGCGCGCTTATAGGCCTGTAGAATCTTGTCTACAAAGAGCGTGCAAAGCGGGTGTTTTCTGAGGTTGTTCGCACAAGGTTTGGCCTTATGATGGCTCGCGATGTATGCGCCCATATAATTTAAGGTTAAATATTATTAAAATGGTCTGTAAGTTTTAATTTCCATTTATTGTCAAAAATATGGGCTATTTCGTATTTTAGGCACTGAATTTGCATAATTTATGGGCTTTTCACCTCATGCCAGTCTATCCCTTCCTCTCATTTACTTTAAGCTTGAATTACTATTCGGCATGACTATCATGATTGAAAAGGTTGGGGGAGTGACGTTGATCAAAAATTCGATGAGTTGGGCTATGCGCTGTTTTGGTGCCGCCTCCGCAGTTGGCTTTGCCGCGATAGCTATCGTTGTCTGTGCAGATGTAGTGATCCGAAATCTTGCACTTGCGCGGATATCATGGGTCAGCGAGTTCACTGAATATCTCATGATGGTGTCGACGTTTTTGGGTGCACCGTGGCTGTTACATGCGCATGGACACGTGCAGGTCGACATTCTCCCGCGAGCATTCTCGCAGGTCAATGCGCGTCGTTTGACAGTCGTCGCAAATATCTCAGGAATGGCAATCACGGGGATTTTGTTCTGGCGGGCATGTTTGGTCATATTCGATACATGGCAGCTTGGCTCTTTGGTATTCAAGAACCTGATCTTCCCAGAATGGTATTTGCTTGTGCCGATACTGATCTGCCTCGGGATGTGTTTTCTTGAGTTCACACTGCGCCTTGCATTGAAGGATTACGCCCAATGATTTGGTGGATGACATTGTCTATTCTGGGCGCGATTTTGGCAGGATTGTTCGCCACAGGACTGCCTGTAGCTATTGCATTTCTGGGGACGAACATTATCGGCGCCTGGTTGTTTTTAGGCGGGACAGCCGGATTGGATCAGCTTGTGCGCAACGCTTCAGGCGCGGTCAGTTCATTCTCTTTGGTGCCAATCCCGTTGTTCATTTTGATGGGGGAACTGCTGTTCCATTGCGGGCTGGCGTTCAAGGCGATTGAAGCTGTTGAAAGGTTGTTGAATCGTTTGCCCGCGCGCTTAGCTTGCGTCACAGTGGTTGGCGGTACAGCATTTTCAGCGCTGTCAGGTTCATCTATTGCGAATACGGCGCTGCTCGGCAGTACGCTGTCACAAGATATGATGAAGCGTGGCTATTCAACCACGCTATCACTGGGACCTGCGATGGCTACGGGCGGAATCGCAGTTTTGATCCCGCCGTCCACCTTAGCAGTGATGCTGGGATCACTTTCTGGCATTTCGATCACTCAGCTCTTGATCGGCGGCATCGTTCCGGGTTTCCTGATGGCTGCCGGGTTCCTTTTATATGTGATCCTTGTGGGCGTGTTCGATCCTAGCTCAGCGCCACGGCAAGACACTGCGCAGGTCTATACGTTTAGGGAGCGTTACGTGCCGTTCTTACGCGATGTGGTGCCGTTGTTTGGCATTTTTGTCGCCGTGATTGGCGGGATGCTGTCAGGGATCGCAACGCCGACCGAGGCAGCTGCACTCGGTGCAATGGCCGCCTTCGTTGCAACAATCTGCTACCGTAAACTGACATGGGATGCGCTGCGGGAATCCTTGGTAGAGACCGCAAAGGTGTCGATTTCGATCCTGTTCATCATCGTCGCGTCGACAACCTTTTCACAGATATTATCATTCTCAGGGGCGACAACGGGGATGTTGTCACTCGTGAAGGCCGTCGATCCGACGCCAATGACACTGATCTTGTCGATGCTGCTGATTTTGCTCTTGATGGGCTGCTTTATTGATCAGGTTTCGATGATGATGATCACGGTGCCACTGTTCATTCCACTTGCGCAGAGTGCGGGGATCGACCTCGTTTGGCTTGGCTTGTTGATGCTCGTCGTTATTGAGCTGGGCTTGCTGACGCCGCCCTTCGGTATCTTGCTTATGGTGATGCAGGGCGCGGTTAAAACGGTTCCGCTATTGCAAATCTACAAGGCGGCACTTCCCTTCATCCTGATCGAGATTCTCGTTCTAGGTTTGATGATTCTGTGGCCAGAACTCACGACATTTCTGCCTTCGCTCACTCGCTAAGCAAACCTTCACTTGCGTGAAAAAACGCGAGGAAATAATTCAACAGGAGACTTCACTTGACCCTATCACTTCGCTTTCTTCCGCTCGTGTCGGCGCTTACCTTGAGCGCATTCACCACTGCAACCCACGCTGAAGAGATTACATTGCGGGCGATCTCCGCCTTTCAGCCCAGCACAGTATTTTACGAGCCATTCCAACAGTTCGCGGATCGGGTGAATGAAAACGGGGCGGGGATTGTTCAGATCGAGGTGATCGGCGGGCCTGACGCAATGCCGCCTTTCGAGATAGGCAATGCACTGCGCAATGGCGTGGTGGACTTGGCAAACACGACGGCTGTGTATCACGCCAACCTTGTGCCCGAGGGACTGGCGATGACGCTGACTGATTTACCGATGTCAGAACTGCGCACGAATGGCGGTTATGATCTTTTAGACAAAATTCACCGCGAGAAAGCCAAGATCCATTGGCTTGGTCGCCTTACAGAAAATGTCCCTTATCATATCTATCTGTCCGAAGAACTCGACAGCATCGACTTTAAGGGGCTGAAGATCCGTTCTGTTCCCATCTATCAGGCTTTTTTCAAAGGACTCGGTATCAATCCGATGCAAACTGCGCCCGGGGAAGTGTATACCGCATTAGAGCGCGGCACGATTGACGGCTATGCTTGGCCCGCGACGGGCGTGTTTGATCTCGGCTGGCAGGAAAAAACAAAATCCCGTGTCGATCCAGGGTTCTATCAAGTCGAAACAGGCGTTTATTTCAGTGAGAAAACTTGGGAAAAGCTGAGCGACGCACAACGTGAATTCTTGGAGCAACAGATGCTTGACATCGAATCTGAGGCTGAGCGCTTTGTAGCGTTGGCTGCCGCTGATATTGCACGCCAAGCCGAAGCGGGTATCGTTTCCCTGTCGCTACCTGAGGCTGAAGCCGAGGCATTTATCCAGATGTCAGTAGAAGAAGGATGGAAGCCCGTTTTGGCTGCGAACCCTGAGGCTGGACCAAAACTGCGCGAGATGTTCTCTAAGTAAAGTGGGGCAGTAACATTTTTTGGAAGAGTAAAGGGCGTCTGAACCTAATCAGCCGCCCTTTTGCGTCTCGGGCCTTGTTTAGGTTAGTACGCTAAGATGCATTTTAGTTCCGCTTGATGCCATATGCTCATACATCTCGCGACAAATAAACGAGCACTTATTCACAGCTATGCTGTGATCCTATCGGGAGCTCGACCAAAGTGTAGGGTCAGCCCAATTACGCATGCTCTCATCCCTATCAAAGAACCCCAAATGCTCTTGCTGCTGACCGTATTTGATGACGATTTTGCCATTGCGCAGATTAATGCGATCTATGGTGGCGGATGCGGAATGCTCTGGATCGGATACAGGGCTGAGGCCACAACTTGTCCTCAATAGCCCCACAAATTGTTGCGCGTTCATTTTTAGTTTTGCGATCAACTAATCTTCGCGACGCAGAATTACGCTGTTAATTTTAAACGGAAGTTCGCCGTATTTTTCACGATCCGCAGGGGTTGGTTCATCGAACATAAACTTTCCAGGCAAGGCCTCTAGGCTCAACGGCCAGTCATTAGGGTTTATCTGGATTTTACCATGAAATCTGGCAGAGATTGGCACATCTGATTTACGCAGATGAAGTGCCTGCAGATGACAGATGTTGCGTTGTGCCCCGTTAAGCTCGAACTCAATACGCCGTCGCCTTTTCTGTGCAGGTATTTCAATGGAAATCTTGAACGCATAAATTCCAGCCTGTGTCGTGTCTTTGGCTGGTACAGTTTGTTTGAACACATAGGCGCCTTTATCTGAGGCGTTGGCCCGCTTTGTAAAAGCTCTGAAGGCTGATGTGTCTTTGTCCTTATCACGACCAGAATACCGCGCACGGTGAAACGTGTGAAAGACGCTTCGCACGGCCTTTTGCGCCAATGTCATGCTGCTATGTTCTTTGGCCAGAAACATCACAGCAACACGCGATGGGGCAGAGGCGACACGCCAGCGACACACCGCGTCAAGCATAGGGGTAGGGATATCCAATCCGATGTCATTGGCAAGGTACGACAAAGCAATAGCGGTTTGGTGTTTCAGATTGCGGCCATTGATGATTATGGTGAATTTGTCCCAGTCGATGGATTCCTTTTCCAAGATTCCAGCCACATCAACCAGCCAATCGCTGTGGCTGTGCCCATCCCAGCCGCCATGCCCAATGGCCATTGCAATACGCTCTTCAGGAGATGGAATAAAAACGTTTAATCCGTAGAACTCAGCTGGTTGTGCTTCTTGAAACAGCGCGTCATCCAGCGCGGCATGCGAATTTGCCGTGTGATATGCTGTTTTGTGCAAATCTATATCGCCGAACCGACCCTTTTTGAAATTTCGAGCCCTGATGCTACTCAAACGCGCGCGCAGACCAAGCACACTTTCCCCACGTGCGCTGTTCCAGCCGTCTTTCGCAAGAATCTCAAAACCTTGAGAAAAATCATTTGGGTTCACGAGCAGATCGAGATCATAGGATGTTCGGCTTTTTTGTTCAGCCAAATCAAGTGCGACCCGACAGGCCCCTTTTAAAAGAACAACCCGCAGCCCAGCATTCACCAAGTGTTCCAAAGCAGGCTTTGAGGCACCAACCGCCATGCGTGATTTGGTCCAATTTAGCCGTTGCAAACCACACAATCGTGCATACTCGGCGTGGGGCTTGAGGCGTTGATCGAACCGCGTTGTGATCGCCGCCAAAAGCCTGTGCTCTGCAAATGTTGCGTCATCTAAATCAGTGTCGTGCAACCATTGCTGAATGGCAGCAAAGGCCCGATCTTCATCGGGGCAAATAGCCGCTGTTATCAACTGATGCCGCGCGCCCTTGGGCCAAGCCCATGCCAATCGAGGAAACCACCGCGATACGGATTTTGGTTCAAAACGCTTCATTTTCCATCCTTGATGGCAGCTTGTTTTCGGCGTTGAAGCGCCATATGAGCAACTGCTAGAAATCCACGATCTTTGGCTGGATCACGGCCAGAGGATAGACTTCCTGCTATGGCGCGACGCATGACTAGCACCTCATCAATCGTGTGAAAATGAATCCCAATTTCGCGCGCCCGTGCAAGCCAGTCCACCATATCACCGCGCCCCCCTGGAGGGTCGATAATATCGCCTACTTCGTCAAAAATTTCGCGGTGAAAGACCAGATCAGAGCGTGTGATACCGGGGCGCACTTTCCCGGATGTCATATCAGACGAGCCATGTTGAAACTGCCGATGCTTGGCGAAAATGAATGATCTAGAGCCCAGTTTTTTGAGCATTCTAAGTTGCTTTTCTATTTTCTGAGGCAACCAAAGATCGTCGGCATCCACCGTTGCCACGATATCGCAGGTGGTTGCTCGTATTGCGCGACTGCTGGCTTTACCACAACCTGTGTTATCTTGTTCTATCACTCGCACGAGGCTGGAGGCGGCGCGTGCAATGTCTGCCGTTGCGTCGGATGACCCGTCATCAACCACAACGATTTCAGTGGGTTTGACTGTCTGCGACAAAACAGAGGCCAAGGTTTCCGACAGTGTCCGGTGCGCATTATAGGCTGCGATGGCAACGCTGTATTTCATAGCTACCTGAGCTCTCTGGGGAGAAGAATGTCAAAGTCTGGTTTGCGAATTTTAAGGGTGGGATCTGCTTTGCGCCGTTGCAAGCTTTTCATCAATGCACGGGCAAAACACTTTCGCGTTTCGTTTGTCTTCCGTGTCATGCTGCCGCTGTGGCGCAAATAGTAGTGACACACGGTGGTGGTTTGCACAAAACGGGTGCCAGATTCAAATATCCGCAGCAGATAGTCGGTATCTTCGGCCTGTGGCAGGGTTTCGTCAAAGTATCCTATCCGTTCAATCAAGCGGCGTCTGAACAATCCACAACTCAGGTGAATACTGGTGATCTCTTGTTGAGCGGCATCTTTGATCGGAGCAAGTGTATCGGGGTCCAATCCATTGGTTGCGATCATATTGCCATACGTCACGTCTATGTCTGGCTGATTGGCCAAAATAGGCACGTCTGCGATAAAGCGGCCTGGCACCATCATGTCGTCGGAGTCTAAAAACGTAACAATTTGGGTGCTATCCAACAGGTTGTCTAGCCCAGTGTTTCGGGCCTTGCTGACCCCGCCGTTGTCGCGCCAAACGCTGCGCACATTGGGATACGCGTCCACAAGTTTGGCAATAACCTGAGGGGTTTCATCTGTCGATCCGTCATCCACGATCAGGATATCCAACTCTACAGGCTCGTTGTGTTGAATCAGCGATCTTACGGCCAACACAAGCGTATTGGGTCTATTATAGACGGGAATGATTACAGTTGTTTTCAAATCAAATCTCTTCAATGAACTGGCGAATGGCGTTAGATACTTCGCGCGGGTCCGTGCCCAAATTCAGCTGAAAACAGGGCAAATTGCGTGACACCTCTGCGGCGGCTGCGTAAAGCTGCGCTCGGTCGCCCGGAATTTGCGACACCCCAGATGGGGCGAGCGCCAAAAAAGCTTGTTTTGCCGAAATTTCGACCGTGGTTGTTTTTGAACTCTGCGCGATCGTTGGCAATAAAAGAGCGTGCAATGAGATGCTTTTGGGCTGTGGTGTAAGTCCAAGATCATTGATGTAAAACTGATACTTATTTTGCCAATTTGTACGCGTTGGTAAGGCTTTATGCCCCAACAACCCTAGGCGTTTTAACCCTGCGGAATCTTGCTTCAGGGTGTTGAACAAAGGGTAGGCTTGCAAAGATTTTGGCATCACATAGACATAATCATCACCGATGGTTTGCAATCCTGACAACATGCCTGACAGGACGGTGCCGGACTTGCCAGAGCCACCCGCTCCGGCCAATAATACGCCTTTTTTAGCGACAGAGAGCGTACCCGCATGGATCAAAGCGCCGCCATAGGAGGCGAGTTCCCACTGAAAGAAATTGCGCAAAGGCGATCCCAAATCCCATGCCGGGTGTTGATCAGGACCCGTCATGATCTGAAGGCCGGTTGACGTTTGACGATCAAATATTTGCCAATAGTTCAGTGGGTGAAAATAGTGCATGCGGTAGCGCGTGGGTTTGAGCAGAGCTTCTATACGCCGTTCTTCAAAATACGGCGCGTCCCAGTGCAACGCCGGGCAGCCGTTTTGACCTGCAACACCAATAAAAATGCGCGCGCCAGTGCCGGTTGGTGGCTCATCCGATGCCACTGCCACATCAACAGCATTGAGATAGGGCGCGATATCAGACATCGCCGTAAATGTACGATCGGCGACGGTATAATGCCGCGTGTGGTTTGCTGTTTCAAAAACTGTCTCACATTGCTCAAACACTGCGGCAATATCCGCAATGAGCGTCTCAGGAGACACCTTTAACTGGGGTTGCGTCATGACTGTTCAGCAGGAGCCTTGGGCCATCCGGCTTCAGCATCAACATCATGAATAGGATCGGCCACAATCAGATCTGCGAGATCGTCATAGACCTCGATAACCGGTACTTCGTTGAGTGAAATCTGCGTATAGGCCGCACCATCTGCCACAGATTCGTCTATCTCGATCAGGTTCAAATTTTGGAGATGATCAGCAAAGGCCTGCGCGGTGGTTGATGTATCTGCGTCGGCGCCAATTTGTGCGGCACTGTGCCCCGCGATTAAGGCTTCCCACAACGTGGCACCGGTCGTGTTCAATCCGAAATATTGCCCAGACGCTAAATTCAAAACGACCAAGTCATCGCCAAATTTTTCATGAACGATATCGGGGCCTGCTGTTTTGTACCGTTTGCTCATGAGTGGTTTGCCCTTTTTCGAATTCATTTTCGTGCGTTCGCACACTCAGCGATAAGAGTTGTCTCGTCAACACCAGTCTCTCTCACCAATAGGCGTGCGATTGCAGTTGGAGCCATCCACACAGGACGAAGTTGCCGTCTATCTCAAATCTGTAAATGTCGGCTTTCGAGATACCCCTCCCAAAACGTTCCTTTTGGGAGGGGCTGTGCTAGCGCAGAGAATGTTAGGTGGAAGACTAGTCAGAGCTTTTATTTGTCTGCACCAGACAACGAATAATCATTCGATCTCTGGTAGAAATATCGTCAGGAAGCCAAGGCATAGAAGTATGGCAAGATAGCCAAAGACCTGCTGCATCCCAATTTGGTCTGCCTGCGCGCCAAGCGCAGCAGCACCAAGTGCTCCGATGCCAAATGCAAAGCCAAAGACGAACCCCGACACCATGCCCACCTTTTGCGGCATCAATTCTTGTGCATAGACCACAATGGCTGAGAAGGCTGAGGACAAGACCAACGCAACGATGATGCTGAGGCATACTGCGCCCCACAGTGGGGCGAGAGGCAGCAAAATTGCAAAGGGCAGTGCGCCGACAATCGACCCCCAGATGACCCTCTTGCGGCCAATGCGATCCCCGATAGGACCGCCAAAGAATGTTCCGAAAGCGACAGCGGCGAGGAACACAAACAGCAGTCCTTGAGCGTGTGGAATGGCGAGGCCGAACTTCTCGATCAGAAAAAAGACATAGTAGGTTTTAAAGGTCTCAATGTAGACGAATTTACTGAGCAGCAACGCTCCCAGCACCGCAAACGCGATGATCAGACGCTTGCGTGGCAATGCTGGACCGATTGCGGCGGTGCCGCCAGAAGCCTGCATCATGCGTTGGTGGTGGGTAAACCACCGTGCCACCCACAAAAGGGTAATGAAGCCGCCAACTGCGAGGAGGCTGAACCAAATAGTGCTGAACTGACCGAGCGGCAATACAATCAAAGCCGCCGCGAGAGGGCCAAGGGCCGTGCCCGCATTGCCACCCACTTGAAAGCTGGATTGAGCGAACCCAAGGCGACCGCCTGATGCCATCCGGCACACGCGTGATGCCTCTGGGTGAAACAGTGCTGAACCTAACCCGAGTACAGCCGACGCGAGGAGCAGCCCTTCGAATGACCCTGCTGTCGCCAGCATAACGATGCCAATGGCGACAATGGCGAGCGAAACCGCAAGGGAATACGGCTTGGGGCGCAAGTCCCCATAAAGCCCTAGGAGGGGTTGCAAAATGCAGGCGGTGATTTGCTGTGCCAGCGTGAGCAGACCCAGTTGGAAATAGCTCAACCCATACTGTGCCTTGAGCAGGGGGTAGAGGGCGGGCAGAAGGAACTGGATCAGATCATTGATCAGATGGGTGCTGCTGACTAAAAGTATCACCAAGTAGGATGTGGTTAGGGTCGCGGTGCGTTGTGTCATTGGTGCTGGCCTTGAAAGGGGACTGTGTTGGAACGGTCATGCGGTTCACCCATAAGTAGGCGATCGCGGCGGGGGTTACGCGTCAGATCGAAACGCTCTATACTATAGAAAAGCTACAGGATGACTATGCGCGCCCCCCGAAGGAACCTGCCACCTATGAATGCGCTGCGCGCCTTTGCAACCGCAGGGCAGCGTTTGAATTTTCGGGCAGCGTCAGAAGATCTTGGCGTATCGCAAGGCGCAGTCGCGCAACAAATCCGCTTGCTGGAGGAGCATCTTGGGCAGGCCTTGTTCACACGCCTTCCTCGGGGTGTTGCGCTGACATCTCAGGGTGCGATCTACCACGCACAGGTCAAGCGCGCTTTTGATATACTAAGAGACGCCACCGAACAGATTGGCGAAGGCGATACCAGTTTGACGGTCAGTGTGACGCCAACCTTCGCAACCAGACTCTTGATCCAGAGATTGCCATCCCTGAACACCGTTCTTCCAGATTTGAAAATCCGCACGATAGCCACGGTTGAAGTCACGGACTTCGATCGCGATCAAGTTGACCTTGCGGTGCGGGAAGCGCATCCACCCTTTCCTGACGGGCATGAAGCGCAACTGTTGTTTCGCCAAGATTTTATTATTGTTGGCAGTCCGCATCTCCTCAAAAATGGTGCACACGATCTGATGCCGGAACACCTGCGCTCGATGCCTCTTTTGCACGATTCATATGGTCATTGGCAAAAGTACTTTGGCACAGAGGAACGCTTGCCGGGCCCGGTCTTTAACCAAATTTCGTTGGCGATTGATGCCGCTTTAGCAGGGCAAGGATTGGCAATCGTTAGCCGTGCGTTTGTTCAGGATGATTTGAGCGCTGGACGATTGTTCGATGTAGGTTCCGCTCAAGACGAGTCAGATCGGAATTACTACCTTGTTCGAAAGAAATCACAGCGGCCTCGCCCGATGTTGGATACCGTTTGGTCGTGGTGTCTGAAAACTTTTCGCCAGTGAAGTGATAGGTCTCTCCTAACCGCAGCCCCTTTGCGTGCGTTCCGGAATCGTTCTACCAGTCGCCGCCAACGATCCGATCTGGTCACGCTGGCGCATATCAAAGAACAGTCACGTCTCAGTCTGGGCAGCTACGGACGACCCCGAATGACTGAGGACTTGAAGGAGATCGGCCTAAACGTTGGTCACCGTCGTGTGGGGTGTTTGATGCGCCAGAACGGCATTGCGGTTGTTAGAGCGCGTATCCGTGAGGGTGTGACACTATCGTGGTCACTAAGCTGGACCGTCTGGCTCGCTCCGTGGCTCATTTGCTAGAGGTTTTGGCAGAGGTAGAAAAGAAAGGTGCAGTCCTTGGCATCCTCTCAATGGGCATTGATACGGGCAACGCGACAGGCAAGCTCATGTTGACCCTCTTGGGGGGCGTGGCTGAGTTTGAGCGCTCAATCATGCTTGAAAGACAGCGTGAGGGCATCGCGAAGGCAAGTACAAGGGATGCAAACCTACCGCGAAGGCCAAGACGGAAGAGGTTTTAGCGATGCTGCCGTTCATTCCAAGTGCGTCAATGTCTGGTTTGGCGAACCCTTCCTAAAACGGTGGTTTTTGGGAGGCTATTATGAGCGCAGCTAAGACCTTTTCTCGAGAGTATCTTGTCAATTTCGGTCGTTACGTTTGCGTTGCCATAAGAACCACGCAAACAAATTGATCACGAGCAAACTGCTAAGCGAAGGCACAATCGCCGCCATACCTTCGTCCTGTCCAAAGGCAACGCTGACAATAATTTTCAGCACAGTTCCGGCGTTGATAATGGCCAACCCATACCAAGGGTTTCGTTGCCAGAACGCATAAAACAACAGCATCAGAAAAACAAAAACACCAAAAATCAATGCGACGAGAGGCAGCTTGGTATCGTTCGCAAAGAACAAGTGCTTTTCCCATTCCAGATACGCACTGACATGCGTCGAAACTGTAGCTGGCGCATCAAACCAGAATAGACTGGTCGCCAGAAGTGCCATGAACCCAGCGATATGCCACACCTTACGGCGGTAGGCATAATAAGCTGCGGGGATCATAAAAAGGGGGCGCGAATACCATGAAAATTGGTTCTGATGACGCCCCCAAACCCACGCCCCCATATCTGCACCTGAGAAATATGCAGCGGCAAAAATAGTCGCCGAATATAATAAGATCAGCCCTATGAGCCAAAGAACGAGCAGGTCTAGCGTTTGATGGCCATCTTTATCTGACATGCGCTTGGTTCCAACCGAGTAATTCATGATCGGAAACAGCTTAGGATGGCGCACTTGGTCCGGCAACCATTTGCTTTATCCCAAAAAACCCGTTCAAAACCTAAGTGGTTGTTGGAGGCTTTTGGAAGGTCTCATGATAGCGGACCTTAGTTCGTCGCGCAGCATCGGTCACAATGGGCTCAAACCTGCCATTAGCTGCGACTACGGACGTTGTTTGGTTCAATTTTGCACGCCGATGGCGGCATCGCGGACCAAGCTGCCATTGAATGCGCCATAACGAATGTCTGTTGTTTCTGCCCAGGTCGCTCGTACAATGTTCACAAAGAGAACTGTGACAAGAAAGACAACGTTGCGGATGCAACAGTAGGAATTCGATATTGTCTAATAGTGAATATGAATGGGATTGGGCGGCGCAAGAGGTGCGCAATTCTGATCGTAGTTTATGGTTTCGGCGTAGTGTCCAGCGCGAAGGAATGAATGGACATGGCGTGCAGTCAGAGCGTTATGGGATCTTTGAATGCGGGTTTTCGGTTGGTTTTGCAGCATCAAGCAAGTGTGATGGCAGCACACAAAACCCTTCGACTTTCCTTGATGGGTGGGAGCGTGATGAAGACGGTGTCGCCATTACTCAAATCAACGGGCTAACCGACGTAGTGCGTTTCAATCCTGTTCTCGGGCGTCAAAAAGAGCTTGGCCCCTTTCAGCCGACGCATCGCTTCTTTGAAACTCTTGAGCAGCAAGAACGTATTTTGGTCGCTTTGCCAAAGATGCTGAAAGTGCTGCCAGAATCGTTCAATGCCCAAAAACTCAATGAAGAAAAAGCTGGCAGTCGTGTCGGCTATAGAGTTTCTTTTTCAAAGGGATTTGTTACGGCTCGACTAAGTGGGGCGCTTGTTAAATGAATCTCCATAACCTCCAAAGTTATGTTGCAACGGCTGCTTCAGATTTGTTGGACTGGTGATTTCAGTGCCGAACCACTCGACCTTCTCAAAGAACCGGCATGGGCGTTTCCGCATTTGTGTCATCAGTTTTGCTCCCAACCTTTGCGGTGGAAGCCTACGAGTATTAATTTCTTGAATTCACCTTAGGATAGAATGAACTCCACAGACACACCAGCGTTCAGCCAAGTGTATAATTGATATGCAGCTCATATCATCGAATTTGGCACTCATACGGCACCCATGAACAAAATTGCGTCTTAATCCCACGCAACAGACTGACTGTATCCATTCGAAACTATGTAGTAAAAATGTGCCCAGGGGCGGGATGTAGAAAGTTTACTGAATCAATAACTTAGTGAAAAGTGGGACACTCAAACTTACCATAGTTTCATTATGTTTTTCGGGAAAATTGTCCCACCTTTTTCGGTGGGATTCCGACTAAGCAGACCCGGCACATCCTTTCAAATCGTAAAACAAAATCACCCCCCGGCGGCGACCGAGGGGCGATTGAAGTGGCACATCGAAAGGATACAAACGATGCCCTCCAAAAATACAGTTTTGACCGATAACCTGCAAGCGGCCTTGTCCCATGCAAAGGCTGGGCGGCCTGTCTTCCCCTGCAAGCCGGACAAGAGTCCGCTGGTGAAATGGCGCGAGCGTGCGACCACGGACGAAGACCAGATTAAGACGTGGTGGCGCAAATGGCCGGACGCGATGGCAGGGCTGCCGATGGGGCAGGCTACAGGGCTTGCCGTGCTGGACCTAGACAAGCGCCCAGATAAGGACGGGGCGGCTGCCTTGCGTGATCTGGGCTTTGATCTGGATTCGATGTCGCCTTGTATTATCGACACGCCGTCCGGCGGGCAGCATATCTATTTCCAATGGCACGAAGGCTTGGGCAACTCCGCCGCCGGACTGCCCGCTGGCGTGGACGTTCGTGGCGAAGGTGGCTACGTCATCGCGTCTGGCTCCAAGAACGCCACAGGGGCCTATTCCGGCGATCTGACGCCCGATCTGCCTCAATGGCCTGAAGCGTTGCGTCCGGCCCGTTCTGACGCGCCTGAAGCGACCTCTGGTGAATGCGACGGCTTGCCGATGCACCACGTCAAAGAAGCCTTGATGACGTTACCCAATGACGGGGACGCTTACAGCAATCGCGACGACTGGCTTAAAATCGGGGCTGCCCTCCACCATGAGACTGAAGGCAGCAACGAAGGGCTAGACCTTTTCCAAGAATGGAGCGGGCAACACCCGACCTATGACGAAGGCGAGACCGAATCCGTCTGGCAATCGTTCCGCCGCTCTGACGGACCCGTCAGGACTTTCGCCACGATCCGCGCCGAAGCCGAGTCGCATGGCTGGATTGATCTGTCGTCTTTAGACGACTGCCTGACCGCCGATGAATTGGCCGCGATTGATGCTCTTATCGGGATGCCGGAATCACCGCAATCAAGGCTTCGCTTTTTGTCCCCTTCGGACTGCGAAAGCATGCCCGCCCGCCACTATGTGGTGAAGGGCCTTTTGGCCGAAGGTGACGTGGGTTGCATCGTTGGCGCTCCGGGCGCTGGCAAGTCCCTTGTGGCCCCATTCATAGGCTACGCGGTAGCGCAGGGCGAACGTGTCTTTGGGCACCGCACTCGCGCGGGCGGCGTTCTCTACGTGGCAGCGGAAGACAGTCACGGGATGCGTGGCAGGGTGAAGGCTCTGAAGGATGCACATGGCGACGCAAACGCCTTTTTTCTGGTGGATGGCGTGTCCGACCTGTTGAACAGTCGTGTCGCTGGCAAGCCGAGTCCCGATCTCGGGGACCTTCAGAAGGCCGTCCAAGATCGCAAGCCCGCACTTGTCGTTGTGGACACTATTGCGATGGCCTTCCCAGCCCTTGAGGAAAACGACGCAAAGAGCATGGGCCAAGTTGTGGCCGCCGCACGGTCTCTCACTAAATGGGGCGCGGCTGTGCTTTTGATTCACCATGACACGAAAGAAGGCAGCGGAATTGCGCGGGGCCATTCGATCTTGAACGGGGCGCTGGACATGTCGCTGCACATCAAACGCGACGGGGGAGTCGTGGTGGGCAATCTCACCAAGAACAGGAACGGCACCACCGACCAGCCGTTGGCCTTCACCGTCAAGACCGTGACCTTGGGCGAAGACGAAGATGGCGACCCGATCACCACGGCCATGTGCCAAGAGGCTGACGCGCCGGAAAACAAAGCAAAGCGGCTGACTCCCAGCGTTGCGGCGGCGCTTGCCGTCTTCAATGACCTTCCAAAGCCCGTATCTGACGACGCATGGAGGCAAGCTGTCATCGACTCTCGCACCGTGTCCGCGTCCGAAGATGCTGATAGCCGCCGCAAGGCATACAAACGGGCCGTGGAAGACCTCACGCGCAAAGGTCTTATCGTCTTTGCTGACGGCCACTTCACGCTGGCGGCGGGCGACTGTGAAGACTTCACTGACGATATGGTGGGGGCGGCGCAATGACCAAAGGGGTCAAGTTTACCAATATGTCCTTATTTTGCGGGCCTTTTGACTGCCGCGAAATTGATTTGGCTGAATCCGTTAAGGTTAGATGCCTCTCGCTTCAATCCAACAATTGGACGAAGGACATAGCGGACGGACACGGACAAAGAGCGGACATGTCCGGACAAGTCCGGCGGGCATTAGGTGTACGGGACACCGGACGGACACGGACAGGGGTCTTTAGACCTGTCCGTCTGTCCGGTCCCTCCATGCACCAGACGTGAAGAGTGTAAGAGATAGCGGCGGCGAGTGGCTCTGGGGGATGTCGCTCGGGTCCTTCCCTAACACATTGCTTCGCCCGTGGGGTGCGCAGAGCCGTGGTAGGAAGCTGTTCGCAGAAATTTGCCAAATTCCTACGATTTTTTTCAAAACGGTAAACCTTGCCCATTTGAAGATAGTGCTCGATTTTCGCAATCATGGCACCCCGTCCTACGATGCCCGCACGCTGATACGACCATTCCCGGGACTGTCACTGCTGTTAGTGTCGGTCCTTTGGCAAACCAACCGATCTGGACGCCGGAAAGAAGTCTCTTTGAAACCAATCAGCCCACCAACTTGCGCTGGCGGGCCCTCACCTCGAGCACCCAACAAATTTTGGAGGGGCGGATTGGAGTTGCTAGAGTGGTGGATACTGAAGTCATCTACCGTTAGTCTAGTAGTATGAATATTAGGGTAGATTTACAATGACAACTTTAGCAGTGGAATTATCAGTGGACTCGCGCGGTCCATGTGCGATTTACATCGCTTCGGATAGCCGGATCACTTGGGGTGACTCAGGCAAACGATGGGACGCCGCGCAAAAAACATTTATCTCCAATACCAGTGCTGATATCTTTGGTTATTGTGGAAGCGCATTCGTACCAACCCAAGTCCTCAATCAAGTAGCAAGGCAAATCGAGGCGGGGATCTTATTCGATGCAAGGGCTAGTGCCGACGAAAGGCACGGCCGGTGGCTAAATACAATCAAGGCGTCAATTTCTAACTCAAGCTCGGCGCAGTTCTTCGATTTTTCGATCTTGCATGGAGCACGTGACGGGGTTGGAATAGGCTGTACTTTCCACCTTTGGAAGTCGACGTTCACTGCAAAATCCAAAGAATGGAAAGAAAAAAAAATCCCCATAAATACTGAAAAATCTTACTTTGTTTCGCTTGATGGAACCGGCGCATCACATTTGAGAACTCGCATTAAGGCGACGGATGATACCCAAACCAAAAGTACAAGCAGGGGTGCATTTCAGCAATTTTTTCAATCGTTAAAAGACGGGGACGACGACTTTAGTGGTGGCGCACCTCAAGTCGTTGGTATCTTCCGCGTAAGAGAGCCGCAGCACTTTGGCTTGGTCTGGAAGGATTCTCGATATTACTGTGGCAGCGAGGTGGTAGCAGGTTCAAATTTCAATAAAATTTTGTGGTTCAACGAACTATTCGAGCGTGCAGATGGAAGGACAAAAAAACTATTGAAGGGCGCTCAAAAGCACTGAGCTAAACAAGATTTATTTTGCCAATGCTAACCGGACCCTAGTTTACCAGGAACCCCGCGCAACTGTTCTGGGAAGATGAAGTTTGATAATTTCGCCAAGATCGTCTTGCATAGACATGTTAAGTGCCTGCTTGGATGAGCGTCGCCCAAACCACCTTTCGGCGACGTGAAGGAGGTCTCTATTTGAAGGTTTCTCGAGAAAATGATCAACTATTTGTTCGCTCATCTCCAAGTCGGGGAGTGTAAAAATATCTCCCGGGCGCAGCAAATCATCTGCCATTTGGACTTCATCGGTCAAACGTTTTTGCAACATCAAGCGGGGAATTTCGCATTTCATGCCAGCTTCACTAAATGCTTCACGAAAAATCGGCGACATAAAGTCAATGATATGATCCTTGGTTTGAATCCATACATGGAAACCACTCTCATCACTATCAATCTGCGTACCATTTTTGGTTCCGAAAAAAGCTACTTCAGATGAGTCATTGACGCAGATTGCAAAAGCCCCAGCGACCGGTTTGGCAGCTATCTTGTAGTGCTTGTTTAGGATGTAAGAACCAAAGACTGCAAAGAAGATACAAGCGCGCTCGACGCTGGCCACGTCCCGCAATACACCATGTGTAACGCTGTAGATGCGATTGTAGTCTGCGAGGGGCATAAGAAATTTTTTCATAGTGGTAATGAGACCTAATTTGAGCATTGGAGCGAGTCGTCCCCTGTTTTTAATGGGGGGCAGCCGTAAAGTTCAGACGGCTGTTACAAGTTTCGTCGCGAGTGTGATGCCGACGATGCCCTTGTGGTCAATGGCGGCGCTCCGCGCCAATGACCTTTGAACAAACTACGTCTATAGTAGCGTATCCTTGGAGCTTGTGTGTACCTCGCTTACCCGAAGGTCCGCTCGGCGGTAGGCTTTAAGCGCTGCTCTTCTTTCAATATACCTCTCGAGTCCGCTTCTTGTCTAGTTCTTCAGAAAGATCGAAATTATCCCAATTGGTAAACCAATACTTAGTGGAGTTTTGAATAGAAACGGCGTCCGCCGCGCTTAAAGAAAAGTGCTCATTCAATTTGGTTTTGGTCGCGGTGGAGACATATGGGCATCGCTGCAAGTCTAAGTACAGCAGGATGAGTTCAGCTTCCCGATCAACATAAGCTTTGCGGTCCTCGAAGGTTCCGAGGACATTCGATTCGATGAAGTTGCGTAAGTCAGCGAAACGCTTGCGGTTGCCGGAATACTGCAAGGCAACAATTACGGAAAAATAGTCCAATGGCACGGGCCGTTTCCATTCACCCGAGCTAGAAATTTCAATGCCTAGATATTCGGCCAGATCTTCTTGCAGTAGGCAATAATCCCTCCCTAGCTTTTTCAACGCCAGAACAAGGTAGAGTACTTCGAGTTCACGGTATTGTTTTTGAGTGCTGTTCTTTAGTTCTCTCCTTATGTTGTCAAAGGCGTATTTAAAAACCTGTTGTTTTTCATCTCTGGGAACCTCAAGGCGGTTCAGTCCATCTACCATTGAAGAAAGTATCCGGGTTAGCTTGACAGAAAAATTCACACGAGGCGCTGCCGCAAAAACAAAAAAGCAAAACTCCAAAATGCCAATCAGGGATTTTGTGAGCTGTTTTGAATTTTGATGACTAGTCGGGTTTTTTTCGTATGATTTCAGATAGGTCAGGGTTCTTTTTTCGATAGCCGATAGGGCATAATTCAACAGATCTTTGTATCCTACATCACTTTCGACCAGTACTGTCTTGAAATCAACAATCAGTCTCTCTTGGTGGGCTTTGAAGACGTAATACTTGACCGGCTCGGAGCTGCTTTTTGAGTCGTCTTTTCTCTCTTCAACTATCAAATGATCTGCAAAAATTTTGCTTACTTTATTTTTAGCCATAGTCAATTTGGTGATAATCGGACGTTCGAACGTTTCTGATTTCGCCAAGTTCAGATTTAGCTTCACCTCTTTAAGTAAGTGCTCGAGATGGCGAGTGATCTTATCGGCATTGGCAACATTGTTGTGGAAAATGAAGTAGTCATCGACGTAGCGAAAAACTTCATAGTGTGTTTTATGCATAAGCCCATCCGAGCTTGCCAGCACGCGTTCTAGCTTTTGATCGACACCTTGGAGAACAATTTCAGCAAACACTCGCGAGAATTCTGGACCAATGACGATTCCATTTGTCTCACCTTGATTCATCCATTGCATCAGAGAATCAAATCGCCCACCAAACGTCTTTTGGGCTTTTCCAATGCTCTGCTTATCCGCTTTAACGGCAGATCTGCCTACAGTCGTCCAGGGCATCGAATGTGTGTAGATACTATCGAAACACTTTGAAACGTCCAGCTTGAGTAGTTTTCCAAACTTCTTTTCGGCGTTGTGGTACTTATAATGCTCGTAAAACTTAAAAATATTGCTGTAGCTCTTGTATGAAAAATAGGACCCTAGATTTTCATACTCTTTGCTAGCTTCTTCTACAGTATCGCGCCCCTTGGATTGGGACGATTTATAAAGCCTGACCTGCGCCCCTAAAACTCCTCCAGATTTGTGTAGAGTCCGCCCAACAAAAGGACGGACAAATGAAGGCACGATT
>NZ_FNZV01000016.1 GCF_900109555.1 Pacificibacter marinus
AATAAATTAGCACGAATGGCATGGAGTATTCTAAGACACAAAACGGCGTTTGACGCGCCAAGAGACGAGGTTGCTATCGGCGTCTGATAGACCCGCAGCAATCCAAAGGAGTTCGCGATAGATAGCAAAGCATGGAACGGAAATATTACGCCCCCAGAATCTGACGGCCCAAATGGTCATAATCGACCTTGCAGCTAATGAGATCACGGCGCGTGCGTAACCCCAACAAGGCCACGACCCGCGTGTCGATAAACAGGCCGGATACATATGAGCGACTTCCGAGAACATGCCAGAAATCATTTGCGAACAGCAGCCGGTACATACAAATGGGCCGTTCACGACGTTTGACATGTCGGGCGAATACTGCCGTTGGATGCGCAAGTGTATTATCGTTCGATCTTAATCTCACTCAGGCTTTTGAAATAGTGTTCAAGCCGAGCTCTCCCAACCAATACTAATTCATACACTACAATGACATAGCGCCCTCGGGGCGCTTTTTTGCGTTATGGCGGTTTGAGACTGGTGCTACGACAGTGCTGCTTTTTAGTGCCGAATGAACAACGCCAATATGATAAACGCCCGTGGAGGCATTGTGGAAGCAAACGCAACGCTATCCCAAACCGAACCGACGCACAAAGAATAGCTTACGTTCAACCGACAGTGCTGCCAGTACTGTCAGACAAAATCCAAAAACATATCCATGAAATCGTAAATGAGACCAAAGTTCAGCTAACGATTACACGACAGCCGCAAACTTGAGGGTGTTGCCTTGGGCGAAGATGTTGTCTTTAATTGCCAAGCATAGCTGAGAGCGGTACGAAAATGCCATGATACTCATGGTTTGCTCTCTCATTGCTGTCGTAGATGGCGATAGCGTCAAGTGCGACGGTCAAAATATTCGCTTAATTGGCGATGGTGCCCCCTTCAAATCTGGATTTGATACGCCGAAAACCTATCGGCCAAAGTGTCAGCAAGAGTTAGAGTTGGGGCGTGCTGCGACTACGCGTACACGTGAGCTTGTTCGTGATGCTGTTGGCATTGAAGATACTGGTAAACATGACCATTACGGGCGCGCTCTTGGCCGTCTCATTCTAAAGAATGGGAAAACAGCTGGTGAAGTTCTCATAGAAGAGGGCTACGCGAAGCCGTGGAAGCCCAAATCCAAGATCGATTGGTGCAGGTAGGGGACTTTAGGGCCGGCTATAAGTCCTTTGCTTACCTTACGTCATAGGTTAACGTTTTCTTCGGTTAGTTATCCGTGTGATTTTAGGGGTGAGATTATGAGAAAACTTTATATTACGATTTTTATACTGCTGATTGGTGCAACGTCAGTATTTGCTGACTCCCCACGCACTATAACTCCGATTGCCACTATTGGAGACATTGGGCTAGCTGAAGCCAATGAAAGCGTTAGTGCTTTCTGGGAGCGGACATTCCACTCTACGCAGCAAGATGTAAAAGTTTGGTCTGCTGCGTGCTGCAAGGTTTGCAAAAAGGGCAAAGCCTGCGGCGACTCTTGTATTAGCCGATCCTATACGTGCCACAAAGGCGTTGGTTGTGCTTGTGACGGGGGGTAAAACGGGGAAAGAGACTTTCGCTGCGAGTGCATAGAGTTATGCATTGCGGACCAAAACGTCGTTTGCTGCGCGTTGCATCACCGTCCGCAGTGTCGGGCAGAATGGAAAAGCACAGTTATCGCCTTTGCCGATCGATCCACGGCCCTTTTGGTATCAGACGAGGCCGTGCTTTAAGGCGATGGCAACTGCCTCCGCGATGGTTCGCGCTCCCAGCTTTCTTCGTAGGTTCGCACTGTGCAAATCAATCGTCGGCATCGCCAGATTGAGGTCGTGGCCCAACTGATCGCGCCTGAGGCCCCGGATGAAACCATGCAGGACATCGCGCTCACGAAGCGTAAGCATTATTTTTTCTTGCGGAGAGTCAAAAAAATTCTGCATTCCATCGGCGCATTCGGTAGTCGCAATAACCAGCACCTTACGCCCGCCATCGGTTCGTGGCAGGAAATTGAGCCGCAGTTTCGGTATGATGCGCCCGTCAGTCGCGCGCGTCTGGGCAAGGTCCATAGCGCGGGCCTCGCTTTTGCGGGCCCCCGTGGCTTTTGCTGCCGCAAAGTGAAAGGCGTTTTTTCCGGCGCCACGAACCCTGAGCGTGCGCTTGGAATCGATGGCAAGAAGCGGATGCAGCCTGAAGAGACGTTCAGCTTTCCCATTCATCTGAAGAAGGCGGCCCTGCTGATCAAGTTCGAAGATCGGTGCATCATCAAGCAAGCTGCGATCCGCGGCTGCGATTTTACGGATGCTGGCACGGTGCAATTCGCGCCGGATCACGTGGAGACGTCCCAGATCTTCGACATGGCGATTTATCAAGCCGAGTTCTGTATCCGTGAAATCCCCGGCAGTCTTGCCTTTGTGAAAGGCCGTCGCGACCCGACCGTCGCGCGTGCTTTGCATCAGGCCCAGGCACCAATACCGATCAAGCCGGTTCTTCTTAATGAACTCGCTATACATCTCGCTTTTTTCGAGTTCTTGCGGGGTGACATAGTTCGACAGCCGAAACGCGCCCATTCCGATCTTGTCATCCGTGCCATGCGCTAACCAGGGATCATGCCCTTCAAATGAATTGTAATCGAGATTGGCTTCCGCCTGTGTTCCGGCGGAGATTTCGCGGTAATCCCCCGGATGGAGCCATATGAATATCGTCGAGGGCACGTCGATTTCGCGCGCCAATCGATTGGGCAGAGTGTTGAACAACTCGTCATCCAGAGCGGCTTCGTAAATGTCGTGATGTGATAGGGATTCAAGCACTGGATGAATCTACTCTGTTGCGCGGTTTCTGGCTGAGCGCGGGCTCGGGAAATCGCCTTGTTCCGATAGGAAGACCGTTTCGAAACCAAAGCCAAATCTTCTAGCCGGTCGATTAATACGTCCGACAGTGGATCGTCGGGGATGCGGTGAAACTGGACAAATGAAACTTGTTAAGTTGATGCCAAAATGCCCGATTCTTCTCAAAAATCAAGCTTTAGTGACAGAGCGCAATCGATGGAATTGGTTGTATAAAGCGCGATATTCGAGCGGGTGCGTCGCACGGTGCAACTGATTTTTGGCGATTGCCCCAATACTTTCATCTTTCGCAACGCCACACTCAAGCCGAAGCTCGCTGAACGTTCATGACGGAGTTCACCAACGATCGGGAATCGGTATCGTTGCATCGTTCTCCAGAGCTGAGAGTGACCCTTGCGGAGCCCTTCAAACAAAGGTCGCTCATATCCGATTCGAAATTCGGCACTGCTGTAAAGATAATAATCGAAGGCATTTCAGCCGCCTTCGACAAGCCGCGCGACAGCATTCATCTGATGCCTAGTGAGCGGAATATTCTGCATGGGCTGATACGTGTCCGCAGATGTGATCAACTGGCCTATATTCTTGGCATCACAGTGCCGACCGTTTATTTACAAAGTGGTAATCTGCGCCGCAAGAACGGCGCAAACACGATGTTAGAAGTGATTTCGACCGCCTACAGGGCTTGTCTGAAGTTTGCGTCTCTAGGTGGCGTAGCAGGACTTAACATTTGCTCGAGACGCGATCGATGACCCATTTGACGCTGTGGTCATAAGACCGCAGGGAGTTAGGCGTCTGGAAAAATTCGCAGCGTCCTATGCGCCCGACGTAATAAGGATCTCCGAGTGCGTCGGGCGTCACAAGATCTGCCACTCGTTCATCGGTGTCCTCCGCGACCTGCAGGCATTGAACTGGGCCGCAGCCCAGCCAGTTGCCGCTGCGTGCCTTATAAAGCACAACCACACCCTTGCTGTGGTCCAAAGTGAAAGCCGAGGCCTCAGTTGCCATTAAGCATGCCGAAAGAGAAATCATAATTAAAAATCGCATTGCGGTGCATCTCCTGAAAGTTTTGCCTCTATATCCTGATGAGGCGGGTGCGGGTCCGCAACCTATGATTTCCTATAGGTTCGCACGCCCGTGTAGTCAGTCAATCACCTATCAAAAAGTCCTTGTGACATGTAACATTCTTTGAAATGGGAATAAGGCGCTGTTTTCGAAGATTTGTAACTTCGAACCGCTACTACGCTAGACTTAAGTGCTAAAAAATTCTGGGAAAACCAACAATGTCTGCTTTCGGGAATCTGCATTGCAGCTTTAACTCGGCCAGCCAATGTCCGGAGTGGGCCGAGAACCGCGCGGTCCTCTCATCGACGCTTTATAACACGCGTTGTGAATGGGCATTTTGGGTGACATCCTCCACGCGCTTGATCAGCGGCTCCACACATCGCGCACTTCATCCGAGTGGAGATATGAAACGCGGCATGAGCATAAATCAGGTACATTTTAGCCCAACCGCAAAGCCGCCCTACAAAGTAGGACGACTTCGAGTTGAACTGACAATCAAATAGCCGAATAGCTTTAGATGTTGTCAGGGCCGTCCGTTTTTTTATTTTTTGCCCGCTTGTTGCGATACGTTGGTAAGAGAATGAGACAAACTGCGATGACCAAAAGTCCTAGGGTCATTGGGCGTTCCCAAATGAAAGCAACACCATCGTAAAGCTGCATGGAGCGTGCAAAGTTATCTTCAAGCATACCTCCCAAGATGAAGCCAATCAGCAGAGGCGCTAATGGGTAATTGGCAAAGCGTAATGCCGTTGCGCAAACCCCAAACCCTACGAGCATCAAGAGTTCAGTTGCGTTGTTCTGTCCAATGTATGCCCCCATCAACGTGAAGAATAAGATGAATGGGATCAGGTAATTGCGTGGCACCGAGAGGACTTTGGCGATGTAAGGAATGAGCGGAAGGTTTAAGACCAGAAGCACGAGGTTCCCGATGAACATGGACATGATCACAGCCCAGAAAACTTGTGGCTCATCGATCATCAAACGCGGTCCCGGCGTGACATTGAGCGCAAGCAGCGCACCAAGCAAAATCGCAGTGGTACCTGAACCTGGAATGCCCAGCGTGAGCAGCGGTACAAATGACCCCGTGCAGGCTGCATTGTTGGCTGTTTCAGGGGCAGCAAGGCCTTTGATGGAGCCTTTGCCGAAATCATCTTGCTCTTCTTTGGTAGCGATATTGCGCTCCACTGCGTAGCCTAAGAAGCTTGCGACTGTCGCGCCCGCACCGGGTAAGACGCCGATGAAGAACCCTTGCAAGGATTGACGCCCGATCACTGGTGCGATCGCTTTGGCTTCTTTTTTGGTGATGCGCAGATCTTTGATCTCACCGCCGCCGTCGGTCATTTCTTTGGGTTTAAGCACCAATAAAAGAGCCTCTGGCAAAGCGAACATGGCCATGGCAAGGGTAATGAAGCCAAAGCCTGTTTGAAGGTCCATGATGCCCATGGTGAAGCGCGGAAGACTAAACAATGTGCCTTCACCCACTGTGGCCATGATCAAGCCAAACACAGTCATGAGTAAGGCTTTGGCCACTTGGCCTGTGCCTGTAAAAGCTGCAATCGCGCAAAGGCCGACGACCATTAGGGCGAAATACTCTGAGGAATGGAAGAGCAATGCAACAGACGAAAGTGCAGGTGCGAAGATCATCAAAAGGAGCGCGCCGATTGTGCCGCCAGCGAAAGATGAGACGGCTGCAATCGTTAGGGCTTTGCCGGCTTTGCCTTGCTTGGCCATAGGATAGCCATCGAAAGCGCTGGCAACAGTGCCCGCAACACCCGGTGCGTTTAATAAGATTGACGACGTAGATCCGCCAAAAATCGCACCGTAGTAAACGCCAGCGAGCAAGATCAGTGCGCCAGATGGATCGCCCATCGAAATAGCGACGGGGATCATGATCGAGATGATCGACATCGGGCCAAGGCCCGGAAGCATGCCGATGAATGTTCCGATCAAACAGCCGCCAATGACCAAGAGAATGTTTTGGAATGAAAGGGCCGTTTGTAGGCCAATGAGAAGTCCTTCGAGCATATCAACCTCCCAACATGTTAGAAATGAATGCGGGCCAAGGGCGCATGTAGATGCCAAGCACCTCAGAGACCAGGTACCAAATCGTGAAGGCGGCAATGAATGCGACCAGAACCATGACGGGCCACTTTCGTTCGCCCAATAGGAAAGACCCTAAGATCAAGAAACCCATAGTAGAGCTGATGAACCCAATCGGTCTAAGGCTGAGCGCGTAGATCACCATTAAGCCTAAAAGCATCAAAGCTTGTCCTAGTTTGTACTCGTGCAAGCGGCGGTAATCGATGTCGCCGATAACCTCATCGCTCTTCTCAAAACTGAACAAAATGATGAAGGCTGAGATCAGTCCGAGAATGGACAAGATCTTCGGAAATGTGCTGGGCCAAATCGGATTTCGCTGCATGAACGGTGCTAAATTCGCGTCCATCGTAAACCAAGCCGTATATCCGTAGGCGAGACAAATCCCCGCCAAAATGAGTGCGATCCAACGATCGAGTGCCATGCGTCCATCCCCCGTCATAGGCAAAAAATGGCGGAGCAGTTTCCCACTCCGCCTTATATTGTGTTTAGAGTGATTTAGAGAAAGCCGAGTTTCTTCATGAGATCGCCGATGACCTGTTCTTGGCCTTCGAGGAACGCTTTGAAGTCGTCACCAGAGTTGTGGATGTTGACCCAACCGTTGCGTGCCCGCACAGCTTCCCACTCAGGCGTGTCATACATTTTTTCGATCACTTCTTGGTACGCGTGGACTTCTGCCTCTGGTAGGCCGGGAGCGCCGAAGAAACCGCGCCAGTTGACGAATGTCGTGTCGATGCCTTGCTCAATCATTGTCTTGGCATCGGCTGCTGCTTCAACCCGTTCAGGGGCCGTCGTACCGATGATTTTAATCTCGCCAGCATTCGCTAAATCTACGGCCTCGGAAAAGCCTGTGGACAAAGCAGATATCTCACCAGAGAGCAAAGCTGCCATCGCTTTGCCGCCAGCATCGTAAGGGATGTACTTCATCGCAAGCGCGTCTTTACCGGCCGCTTCCATCACCATGGCTGCCACGAGGTGGTCCATGCCGCCCGGAACAGATCCGCCGCCAATTGCTGTGCCGGATGCATTTGCATCGAAGGCTGCGAGCAAGTCATCCATGGAGTTGATTGGGCTATCTTTGCCCACAACTATGGCTGCGTAATCGCCGATTGTGCCTGCAACCAATGTAAGATCGCGGAAGTTATGTGGGAAAACGCCCGTGAGAGAACGGATCACGATAGGCGTCGAGTTCACCATCAATGTGCCATGACTGCTGTCTGCGTTTTCAATCATGTAACCGATGGCTTTGCCGCCACCGCCGCCAGACATGTTCTCATATGAAGCGGTGCCAACAAGGCCTGCGCCCGTCAGAGCTTCGCCCGTTCCGCGAGCCGTTCCGTCCCAACCGCCACCAGCTCCGCCGGGGATCAAGAAGTGAATGCTGTCGAGTTTTTCGTGGCCATCAGCCATAGCGGATGTTGCAAAACTTAGGGCTGCGGCAGCACCAAGCATCAGGGCGCGGCGGCCCAGTTTCAAAGATGTCATAATATTCCTCCCATTTGACAACCGGCCGCATTGCGGCTCAGTTAAGCAACCAAACCACGCCAAGCTGACACAAACCTGTCACGGACTTCAGAAAGTGTTAACCTCGATGAAATTCCTCTTGATTGAAGACAACATTCAACTGGCTCACGCGATTTGTTCGCGCATGGGGTTGGATGGTCATGTCATTGATCACGCTGAAACAATCACGGATGCTTGCGCCTACTCTGAGACCAATGATTACGACCTTATCTTGCTAGACATCATGCTGCCTGATGGGGATGGACGTGACTTTCTCACGGCTCACCGTGATGGGCATAAGAGCACGCCAGTCATCGTTTTGACCGCGCGATCGCAGGTCTCAGATAGAATCAGTATTTTGGATTTGGGGGCGGATGACTACATGACTAAGCCTTTTGATCACGCTGAGCTCGAAGCGCGCTGTCGTGCCGTTCTGCGGCGTAGAGGCGGACCGCTGCAGACGGTAAAGCGTATTGGAAATGTTGCTTTTGATCCTGTGGCTGGCACACTCATCGTTGCGGATGAAACTGTTCAATTGCGGAATCGGGAGTTGCGGCTTTTGGAGGTTTTGATCAACGCGCCGGGACAAATATTTGCAAAGCAAAAGCTTGTGGACCGCCTCTTTTCTTATGACGATAATGTGTCGGAAAACGCGGTGGAAGTCTACATAGCTCGCCTACGCAAACACCTCCTTGGTTCCACCGTTCAAATCACAACGTTACGCGGCCTTGGATATCGGTTGGATTATGACTGACACCACACGCATCTCAGGATCACTGCGCAACAGATTGGCTACGACCTTAATTGGCGGCGCGGCTGTTCTGGCCGTTTTGCTGTTTGTCGTTGTGCGTGGGTATGCGGCCCAGATTGCTCAGCAGGGACAAGACAGCATTCTAGCCGCATCGGCTTCCTCTATCTTGGATGCTGCAATTATCCGCGATGGCAGTGTCGAAGTCGACTTTCCTTATTCAGCGCTTTCCATTTTAAGCACACCTTCAGACGACCGCATTTTCTATGCGATCTACCGTGATGATACTTTGTTGTCCGGATATGAAAGTCTACCGCGTGCCCCTTTTGACGGAAGCGCCACGACCGCGTTTACCACCACAGATTTTCAAGACGACGCGGTTCGGTTCATATCAGCGCGCCGCATCTTGGTTGGGGAAAACCTACGCACTCACGTCTCCGTCGTGGTTGGTCAAACTCAAGATGGCCTCACGCTGACGCTGAATCGTATCTCGCGCAACGTGGCTGTTTTCGGCATTGGCTTCTTCATCCTCGCGGCTTTGCTATCTTATTGGGCCACGTCGATTACGATTGAGCGGTTAACGCGATTGACGATCTCTGTGACGCGGCGCGGACCTCAGGATCTATCGCCAGTGATTGCGCCTATGCCTGTTGAAATGGCGCCATTGGTCGCGTCCCTCAACACGCTCATGGACAGGCTTGATCAATCACTAAACCGTTCAGAAGAGTTCATTGCAGAGGCCGCGCATCGTGTTCGTACACCGCTAGCGACCGTGCGCTCGTATGCCGAGGCAACGCTACAACGGGTCAGCAAGGAAGAGAACCGCCAAGCCTTGCGTTCCATGGTGCGTGCAATCGATGAAAGCTCGCGCGCGGCTGGGCAGTTGCTAGATCACGCAATGATCACGTTTCGCGCCGACCATTTAGAATATCAAGACATTGATTTGGTCGAACTTGTCACAGAATTTGTCCGCAGTTTTAGTCCCTTGGCCGAGATGAAAGATATCGAATTTAGCCTGCATATGTCACCGCCGGTTCACATCGCTGGAGATCCGATTTTGATGCAAAATGCAGTGCGCAATGTGATCGACAATGCCTTGAAGTATTCACCGTGTGAAAGCATTATTTCAATTACCGTTTCAGCGCACCCAAATCCGCGTGTCATCATTACAGATCAAGGTCCAGGCTTTCCGCCCGAACAATTGAATACATTGACTGAGCGCTTCACCAGAGGCGACAACGCCGAAGGGACCGTTGGCTCGGGTCTGGGGTTGACCATCGCGCAAGACGTGGCATTGGCACATGAAGGCCATCTCGAACTTTCAAACCTTCCAAAGGGGGGCGCATGCGTTACTTTTATCTTATCGGCATGATGCTGTGCTTCGTGATGTCTGGGGCTGTTTTTGCCAAAGACTGGGAAGAACAACATCTTTTTCAAGCACCAAATCATACGCTAACTTTGCGAGTTCTCTCGAGCACGGATACGTCGCTTTTTGCACCGATCATCGATCAGTTCGTGCAGCAAAACCCGAATATTTCTGTTGAGTATCTGGTGACTGGTACGGTGGATCTCTACGACACTTTCCGTCAAAACGCCTCAGACTTTGACGTTGTGATTTCAAGTGCTATGGATTTGCAACTGAAACTGACCAATGATGGGCATGCCTTAAAGATAAGCGGCGTGTCGCATCCTGACTGGGCGCAGTGGGGTCAAGGCCTGTTTGCGTTCACAGCCGAACCTGCGGCGATTGTGATCAACCGTGCGGCCTTTGCGGGGCGGCGCAAGCCACAGACACGGCAGGATTTGATACTCGCTTTAAGAGCGCGGCCTGAGGTGTTTCGGGGTAAAATTGGTACCTATGATGTGCGCGCATCGGGACTTGGGTATTTGTTTGCGACACAAGACGCCCGCGCGTCAGAAACGTATTGGCGCCTGATGGAGGTGATGGGGAGCTTGGATGCACAGCTTTATTGTTGTTCGGGCGAAATGCTCGACGATGTGGCAAATGGCACATTGGCGATCGCATATAATGTCCTTGGTAGCTACGCGCACGCACGCCCAGATGCTCTCAAAAAAATCGAGGTCATTTTTCCGTCAGATTTCCCTACAACAATGATGCGCACAGTGTTCGTGCCTAAAGAAACATCACAACGCTCAGCCGCGGTCAGTTTTTTAAAACATCTCATATTGCCTTCAACAGATGTCAGCGATTTGGGTCTTTTTCGAGTTCCATTTCTCACGAGTGAACCAAATGATATGGGGCAATCCATGATTGCTCTGGAACCAGCACTGCTCACGTATCTCGATGTCTTGAAACGCCGAAAGTTCATACAAGCTTGGGAAGATGCCATTATTCAACCGAGTTTCTAGGCTCAGGACTCATAACCGAAATAGAACTGTTGCAGCGAGTGCAATTGCGGGCATGAATACGTTTGGGCAGCGATCATAGCGAGTTGAGACTCTCTTCCAATTTTTGAACTTTCCAAACATGGACCTGTCGCGGTTTGATGCCGCTTGTCTTATGAATATTCCAGCTTTTGTGCGAAACAAGAGCCAGAGCTCAACATTCAAAAATATTGAGCTCTGGTGGTGGTTGGATCGTCTGCCGCTTGGTCTTTGAGGACCGTAAAGGAGTAAGATCAACCATCACCTTCGCCAAAGGCCTGAACGGATACAGAGCGGCAAGAAGCCCTCTAGGACAAGCTACAGTAGCAACGTAAGTGTCCCGCGGGTCTGTCCAGATTACAGTGGTTACGATACTTTAATAGTTCTATAGGATATATAACGGTAGCCAGAGCAGGGCTCACTAAACTTATCAACTTACTGGAAAAAAATATAAATAAAATAAACCTCGATGAATTTCATCGAGGTTTATTTTGGTGCAAATTTTTAATCTTAAACTCAAGTGAGTTAATTTTGTTTTTGAAGTCGCTACGGCTGATCCCCATTAAAAATGGGCATTACACTAATACCGAAGATATAACCTCAAAAATAGTACCCTGATAATCCGCTCAGCCAATGGGGGAAATCCAAGTACAAAGAAATCCTCATGAAGGGCTAGGCCACTGATAAGCTGCCCCACACATCTTCGTGTAAGTGCTGGGTATGTAAACTTTAGTTGTTAAAATGCACCTAAACAACACACAAAATTCCACATAATTTAAATACAAAATTTCATTAAGAAGCCGCAGCCCAATCCCCTAAATTTTCCTGACGTTAACATGTTTACGGCCATGCTCGTACTTGGGATTGGGAATAATGATGCGCAGGTTTTGCCGTAGCAAAATTGTATCATAGCAGAGTGGTGATGCAGTTGGGTGTTTCTATATCGAGCAATAATGACTTTTCGGAAATTATTTCCGAGGATCTATTTGGTGGCAATTTTTTAGCTCACAAATATACAGATATCGACGCGCAAAACATAGGTGAGTTGGTACGTGACCTGGGTGTTACCTCTTTAAGATATCCTGGAGGCACAATTACTGAACTATATTTTGATATCAGTGATCCGGACAACGACGCGAATAATGAGATGCCTGAAAATTGGTTAGGTCTTTCAGATTTTCAAAATTTTGCAGCGGAGCAAGGTCTTTCAATTAACATAGTCCTTCCAACTATGAACTTTCTATCCAGCTCCACGGATTTTGAAGGAAATAGATATGAGGAAGTAGACGAAAACCTTCTTCGTGAGTTTGTCGAAGCCACCGTTGCGGGGTACTACGGTGATGCTCAAATTAATTCGTTTGAAATCGGGAATGAGTATTGGCTTGCGCCAGGAATGACCTCCATTGAATATGGGCGCGTTGCGTCTCGCATGGCAAAAGTTCTTGATGAAGAATTAGAAAGGCTCTCAGATCAATACCCAGATGCCAATAACATAGATATTGTTGCCCAAATTGGATACAATTTTGGAAGTGCTAACTTTAGCGACGACTATGATGATAGCTACAACGGGACTGATATCCTTGATGACCTAAATTCAAAATACAATTTGGAATTAGGTCAAGAAGCCTTATTTCAATCTGGTGAGGTGAACTGGACTTATGTTCAGAACCTCCTTGTATTAAGTGAATTCAATGCGCACGAGCTATCATCAATTGATGGAGCTTCTCTGCACATATATAATGCTGATACTGTAGATGAAGATAGTTCAGAATTTCTCTTGTCTACTTACGAAAGAACATGGCTGGAAACTACTCCAAATCTTGAAACTTATGTGACGGAATGGAATCAAGAAACATCAAGTGAGTTTTTAGATAAATTCAATGATTATGGTTTATTTCAAGCGCAGGAAATATTGGAAACAATTGATGAGTTTGCAGACCATGGCGTGGATTATGCCGAAATATGGCCACTTTTACACAATACTCCAAATGCATTATCTCAAACATTAACCTATGAAGGTGATTTGACTCCTTCTGGCTTATTATTTTCGTATCTATCAGATGAACTTCCCGGAAAAAGTGCCATAGAACTTGTAAATTCCGAAGACGATCAGTCTTCGGATATCTTTTTATTTTACGGCGATG
The DNA here is from genome assembly GCF_900109555.1 of Pacificibacter marinus. Classification (GTDB taxonomy): domain Bacteria; phylum Pseudomonadota; class Alphaproteobacteria; order Rhodobacterales; family Rhodobacteraceae; genus Celeribacter; species Celeribacter marinus_C. The sequence goes on from NZ_FNZV01000016.1 coordinate 12,798, forward strand.
GTTCCGCAACCGTATTTGTTTCTGCAACTACTGAGGGGCAAAGTCAGATCGAAATAGACTTATCGAATATATTTGAATCTGTAAGCGAAGTTGAGGCTAAAGTCTTAACTTCTGCCATCATGGATGAGGCTGGGTCTCGATATGCTACTGGCCAATTCGATCAAGTGGATACAGATTCCCTTTTATCTGCAGCAAATATTTCAACGACACTCGACCACGGCGAAATTCTAGTCATAGAATTCAACGGTTATCAGCCAACTGATGAATTTTCATCTGTAATGGCGGAAATCGATAGTGAAATACAAGATGTGGCTGAAGTCTCACCAAGTACTGACTTAGAGGACATCATTCCAATTATTGAATCAGAATATGATGTGAATGACAGCGACAATGGCGAGGAAGATGATGACGATACTGATTTTGATATTGGTTTGTTGCTGATGCCGCTTTTACTGTTGGCAACTCTTGCTGGTATATAGAAGGAATTTAACGTGCTTGGATTATTAGCAATCTGTGTTTTAGGCCTCTGCGTAAGTGCAGTCTTTGATGACGGATTTGATGAGGACGAAGGGGCTAGTGACGCACTAGAAGATTCACCAATTAGCACAGAGGCCGACGGTGATGTTGACGCTGTGACCGAGGGTGACGTTGACGCTGTGACCGAGGGTGACGTTGGCGCTGAGACCGATGATTTTTCTGATACTGGCGCAAGCGCTGAGGCGGATCAGTATTATTTTGATGAATCTACGTCAACACATATAGTAAATATCTCGGAAGTTGAACTGGAGGGAAAAGACGTCGACCCGATATTTATAAACTTAAATCAGTCTACTGATTTACTAGACCTGCATCTTCCAGATTCTGCAGAAGGTAGTGTTACATTGAATATTGATTGGGCCGAGAACAGTTTAAATGATTCATGGACAAAGCTAAATTTTAACATTTCATACGCAGAAAATGGTTCTGAAGCTACATTGATTCAATTCGCGCCGATACTTTTAGAAAATATTTCAATAGGAGATGATGAAGTTTCTTTTGAAGAGTTTTTATTAGACGCAAATGATCATATTCTTTCAATAATAGAAGCCAACGTTGCAATTTATTGACGGGTCTGATGTTAATTCTATCTGTGGTTTCTGAGGGCTTTCGCTCGCTTGTTTTGCCCATTCAAATGATGGTTTTTTAACTATTAAGTGACTCAATATATTCTCTCTTACGATGCTGACGGACAGCCAATAAATTTTTCCAATGAACAGTTTAGAACTTCCGCGTTATTCGAGACTAAGAGTGGAAACCATAGTATAGCTATGGAGTTTGCAAAAATCTGCAACGCGCTCGTTGGCAGCGTTTGTCACGAAAACCTGCTTCAACTGACCCAATGCAGATTCTGTCAAACGGCCTTCCACTCTCACTTCAAGGGTTGTGCTCTAAAACATGGTATTATTTTCAATTTTATCACGGCTGTTTTTACGATTTAACTTTGTAGCATGAAATCCTACCACAGGCCTATTTCGCAAGAGTGCGCAACGTAAAAGTAAAAGCGCAGATAAAAGTTTAATAACTCTGCCCTCCCCAAAGAAGTTTGCAGGAGGGCAGCAGATTTTCAGGCAGAAATTAGCTCCTGTTGTGCAAAGAGCGATGAGTTAGCCAGCGCAAGTTCACACTCATGTGGATCAAGTGACCCTCGTCGCATTTGGTCATTTAGCTTTCTCTGATTAAATTGCCAACGTCCTGCTAAAATAAGTGATCCTGCGTTACGTCCCTCACCTAAAACCTCGGGCATCACACCAGAGAGCCGATATTTACGCAGCATAAACTTATCGAAAACAGCGACGAGCGTAGTAATTTCAAACTCTTGCAACAAACGTGCCGCACTCGCAATGAGCATAGGAGCGGTCCGAGGGTTTGCCGAAGGCGACAAACAAAAGCGAGTACATTCCCATGTTGTGGAGCTAATGATAGGGCCTCCCTCTAGCGCATTGGAAAAGTATTCGTTGATCATTGTTCTCCCCGTCGTTGGAAGAAGCCTTAGTGATCCAGCATGTTGTCCTTCATCATTTTCGACGATCACATATATCGGGTTTAGCGTGTCATATTGATCTCGTTCGTAGCCTCTCTTGTCAACGGCCACATCCCACTTAAGACGTTCAGAAAACTGGCTCGCGCGGTCTCTAAACATGGATTGGGCGAGGGTTGGTTGGAGCCAAAGGTCCGTACCAGAAATATATCTTATCATAGAGGCTCTCTTCGGTTAATGAGAAATCAAGCCTACAAATTCATAGTTAATAATATTAAAATGGTGAGTTTTGTGCATTTAAGATTTTTTTACCAATTTGTGTATTTTCCCCTGAAGATTGAACTGTTTTACGTTAGAGACACCGACCACTTCTGTTTGATTTAACATGTTGCCGCCACTCTAAGAGCGGCGGCATTTTCGGTTAGTCGAACAGAGGAAGCGCGACTTCAGCTGACAAACAGATAGTCACGCGATGCGATAATTTTGTCGCGTAATACTGGGGTGTCCTGTCCGACCGGCGCGCCTTTCCACTTTTTTTATTTAGCCAACGACCAGAACCGATTCCACATTGGATCGATCCATCAACGTCACGACAGCACTGGCTACATTGTTGAGCGGTGCGACGTTCTACGCATTAGAATCTAGAAGGATGATGTCAGTGTCTTTGTCTGGTGTTAGTGAACGCGGCGACGGCTGGAAGAGGCTAGGGAGCGGAAGTTATTCAGCGATCACATGTGATGGTTTCTTGTCCCGACCAAGATTGAGTGTATCTCAATGTACTCATACCCTGACCAAGCCCTGTATAAAAAGCGAACGTGGAATGAACAAATGGGCTATCTCTGCCCTCCGAAGGCAATGCTTTATCGCCGTAACTCAATCACATCGGCGCTAGATGCGGTCACATGCGCGGCCCAGCGATCCATGACAATTCGGCGGCGGTCTAGTAGGTCAGAGCGTGCATAGGCTCGTTCAACCCGCCCTTTGATCTGGTGCCCGAGAACTGTTTCGGCAACGTCCCAAGGCTGGTCTGTATCTTCTGCCCATGTTCGAAACGATGTGCGAAATCCGTGAGGCCGCCCAGCTTCATTCAAGGCGGCCAATTCCTTGCGCAACGCGGCCTCAGTGATGTGCCCCCCGCGCTTGCGGTAGGACGGGAAGAGAAACGAGTCATCGACTGAACGTGCGACCTCGGCAATGCGCAGCGCTTCGTCGCAAAGAGGCACGCGAAAATCCTGCACCGCATTGCGCATTCCCTTGATTCGATCGGCTGGAACAGTCCATACACTACCCTCGATTTCATCAAATCGCGCACCAAGACAGCCTGCCGACCTCACGCACGTCAACATCATCCACCGCAAGCACAGCTTAGGTGACGATACGCCTGCGATCGATCGATATAGGGCAGGGATGGCTTGCCATGGTGTTGCGGTCACGTTCTCCGTTTTGTGATCCACCTTTCCAAGCATCACACGTGCCGCATCCGCTACGAACGGCTTGCAGTCGTAACCCATGTATTCGGCTTGCTGAATTATGAATCGCGTCCGTTGCCACGCCTTGTTCGCAGTCGGGTGCTTGGTTTTCCAGATCGGGCGCAGCGTGTCAGCAATGTCTGTCTGGTGTATCTCGGATATTCTGTGCTGCCCCAACTTGGGTATGACGTGGACCCGTAATGGGCTGAACCACTTCCCCCGATCGCCATCGCCCCTCAAGCTGGCCTTGTGCGATTCAAAGACGATTTCCGCAATATCGGAAAACGTGGGGGCTTCCTTATTCAGGGCTGCCTGTTCGGCCTCTCGCTGGCGCTCTCTTTCGCTTATGGGGTCTTTGCCCGTAGCAAGAACCGCAGCCCATCCGTCACGCGCTGCACGCGCCGCTGACAGGCTCACGGCATCGAACGGACCTAACCCCATTTCGCGCACCCGCTTTAGGTAGCTGTAGCGCCATATCCAGTTGCCCCCTGACTTCGTTTTAATTAGGAAAAGGCCTCCTCCATCAAAGTGGCGACCGGGCTTCGCGTTCCGCACGTTTAGGGAAGTGAGTTTATTTTTCATTCTAACCCCCGAATTGACCCCCGAAGTGACTTGCGCCGCATAGGTCATCACTAACACACACTGCGACAAGAAAGTGGAGTAATCTCTATATTTTTAAGGGACTTTGCATCAAGCTGTGCACCATTGCAACGACCTGCGACTGGGACGCGATTTCTCTCGACCGCACCATTTACTTTCCAGTAAACTCCCTTTGCCCTTATAAATTAGCGGTTTAACAAAGGTTTAGGCATAGCCTTACACCCCCATTTCCCCCTAAGTTGACCAAGCATTACGAATAAATTACGAATAAGCGTATTCGTTTTTTATTTAGGTAGTGTTTCGTGGCGACATTTCCGAAGCTCGCAAATGGCAAGCATCAAGCTCAGATTTATGTGAACGGCACGCGCAAGTCGAGAACCTTTCGCCTGAAATCCGACGCCAAGGCTTGGGCTGATGATGAAGAGCATGCGCTGCGCCATGGGGCGAAGGCTGTCAGTAACTTCAAACTCTACGATGTGTTCGACAAATATGCCCGTGAGCATTCGCACAAAAAGCGTGGGGCACGGTGGGAAATCGTGCGGCTGGAAAAGCTAAAACGCGATCCAATTGCGCAGATCAAGCTCTCCGATTTAAAGCCGGTCCACTTTGCCGATTGGCGAGACGCGCAATTGCGCACCTTGGCCGCTGGTAGCGTTATCCGCGAAATGCAAATCATGAGTGTGGCCCTGAGCGTGGCGCGGCGTGAATGGGGCTGGATCGATGCCAATCCTTTGTCAGAGGTGCGCAAACCACCAAAGGCCCCCGCACGCGATCGCTTGGTTTCTCGCGATGAGATCAGCAAGCTTTTGGAGGTTGGCGGCACAGATCTGAGCAAAACGGCTGGCCGCACCATTCATGCCTTCGTTTTTGCGATCGAGACAGGCATGCGGGCAGGGGAGATCATTGGGCTGCATTGGGATGACATCAACCTCGATGGCCGTTTTTTGACGCTGCAAATGACCAAGAACGGAACCCGTCGCGATGTGCCGCTGTCTTCACATGCGATCGCGCTTTTGGAAGCGCTTCCCAAAGCTGATCCCGTCTTCGATCTCAAAAGCAGCGTCCTAGACACAACCTTCCGCCGCATCCGCGATCGCGCCAAAATCACAAACCTCACGTTCCACGATAGTCGCCACGAAGCAATCACGCGCCTTGCGAAAAAGCTAGACGTCCTCGCCCTGGCGCGGACTGTGGGTCATACCGATATTCGACAATTGCAGACCTATTATAACGAAACAGCGTCTGATTTGGCTAAGTTGTTGGATTGAGGCTGTGCGTTGGCGTGTTCGGCGGGTTGCAGACATTAGCTGCATTGTGCGTAAATTGCTGCAATGCGGGATTTGCCGCAGATCGCCGCTCTTCGTAGTTGGGGCAAACTCTGCTTTGATAGAAACATAGTTAGATCCGCCCGGAAAAATTGGAGTATGGAGCATGGAACTCGAATGGACGAAATCTGATTCGGAAAAGTTAGCGCAGCACTATCAGTCATTTATCTCAGGTCTTGAAGCAGAAACGCTCAAGGCGTTTACGCTGAAAGGTCTGGAACAATTTGCAACTTTTTCGAGTGTTTGTCGTGAAGCAACTGACGCCGCTATAGGTGTTTCAGATGCGTTAATAGAGAAGTTTGGGAATCCCATACTGCAGGAGAAATTGCTTTCCTTGATCGATGGTGAATTGCGTGATGGTCCGGCAGACATGATAGCGTCCTTCGAGAAGACAATCGAGCTGCAGAAACGAGTTGATGAAATGACGGTCCAAAGGGACGAGTTTATCAAGCAATACATGAGCTTGTTTGATGGTGTGCTATACGAAACTATCCGTGCAGCAAAAGCGCTCAACGCTAAGATAGAAGGCGACGGGGTGTTAATCGGTTTGGCAGAGTCAGCATTATTGGATGCTGCCGGGGGATTGATGCCGGGGTTGGGGACCGTGGATTTCATTAGACGCCGAGTTCTTAACCGGGCAAAGCACCTTCACGCGCAGTTGCAGAAAAGCGCGACTGTGGCTGACAGTTTCATGATTTTTTCTGAGTTTATGGAGCAGATTACAGAGCAAATGAAGACCGCAGCGATCACTGTTGTTGAAGACGCCGCCATTTTAGGAAATTTTGTGGAATTTGAGCTGCCAGCAAAGATCGCAGAACTGGATGCACTTAATAAATAGTAGAGCTTACTTAGTCGCGGACATTCTTTCTTGCTGCGGCATCGAGGAAATGGGCTCAAAGTTGCCGTTCGCCGCGCTTAGCACGAATGACCGGAATGGGCCGTTGATGTCGATCGACACAACGGGCGGGAAAGAGACTTTCGCTGCGGTAGCGAAACAATCAATAGCAACGAAAAAGCAGTCATTCAGTCGAAATGTTAAAACGCCCTTCCTTCCAGCGGTTTTGGTGGGCGACACCTGAATATCCGGCGCTGACCCGCGCCGTGAAAACATTTCTATCGGTGACTAAGGCCAGCTTTATGAAATAAAGCACCAAATCGCGTCGTGATCGGACAGAGGCTTTCCGTCTTTTGCCACTGCAGGGATAAGCGCTTTGTCTACGAATGAAACCCCACGCAGAGCGAACCAATCGAGCTTCATTTGGCGTGTGGGATGAGGCGTGATCAAACTGGGGCGGGTGGTGATACCGGCGGGTGTCGCATCCCAATCATAATCGCGCGCCTCTGCATTGGCGAAAAGGGTTTCATTACGCCAGTCAAAATCCGGCGGCAGATGGTTGCCGGTGTTGAGATCGCCGCCAATGATGACCGGCAATCCCGGTGCAAAGGCATCGATCGCATCCATCAAGCGATCAAACTGGCCCGCGCGGTGATCTGCGTCAGCATTGCTTTCCAAATGGGTCGAGACCACACAGACCGCCCCCGTTTGACGCGGCACAATCGCTGCCAGCGCCATGCGTCCACCCACACGGGGTTGGCTTAGATCCGCGTCCAGCTCATCAGTCGAAAACCAGTGGCCATGATCATCAAGCCGGATCATTGTCACGGCATCGAACGCCACAGTGCTCAGAATGGCATTGCCATGCCAGCCACGGGCGTTGCAATCATCGGTGCAAAAGGCGCGCTCTGTCGCCCCGCCGAGATCAAGTTCCAGAAATTCAACACCAAAAGCATAGGTCATGTTGAGCGCCTCCGCCATGTCAGCGGTGGTGTGGTTTTGGCTGGTGCGCGCCATGCCGTGATCAACCTCGGACAGCAAAACAACATCCGGCGCAAACGGCGCCAGCAAGGCGGCGTTCTCATCAGGAAACAGCCCGCGTTCAACGTTCCACGCCACGACGGACAGTTCAGCAGGAAGCACTGATCCAGACGCCGCGCCGCCGGTTTGAACTGCATTCATTGCTGGCAACGACTCAAGCAAATCGCGGTGCGCAACTGCTGTGCGGGGCGCAGCAAGAATTCGAGCTTTGTCTGCCTTAGTGACGAGCGGAAGCTCGGACAGGGATGTCATGACAGTCGTGCCCCTGTGTCTTTTCCGAACAAAGACACAGCATTTTGCTTCAGCGACACATGCAACACACCGGGACGTACCTCATTGTCTTTGCTGACATAAACGCTCAACGGATGACCACCCAAAGTGCCGTGCAACAACCGATGCGCGCCGAGTTCTTCCACAAGGCTTACCTCGATTTTCATCTGCCCTGCGGCATCGGGAATGATGTCTTCGGGCCGAATGCCAACGGTGACAGGGCCTGCGGGATGATCAAGGTTTTGCGCCACGACCAAATCGCCGATACGCACTTGGCCATCCGTAATGGTGCCCTCCATCAGGTTCATCGGTGGCGCGCCCATGAAAGAGGCCACGAATGTGGTCGCAGGCCTGTTGTAGACCTCGAAAGGCGTGCCGATTTGTTCAATATTGCCCGCATTCATCACGATAATACGATCGGCCATGGTCATGGCTTCGACCTGATCGTGGGTCACGTACACTGCTGTTACGCCCAAGCGACGTTGCAGGGCTTTGATCTCGATCCGCATCTGATTGCGCAGTTTGGCGTCAAGGTTGGACAAAGGTTCGTCGAACAAAAACAGTTCAGGATCACGCACAATCGCGCGCCCCATAGCAACACGTTGACGTTGGCCGCCAGACAGTTGGCTGGGCTTGCGATCAAGATAGTCGTCAAGGTTCAATAAAGCGGATGCTTCGGCCACTTTGCGGTTGATTTCAGCCTTGGCAATCTTGCGGTTTTGCAAGCCGTAACCGATGTTTTTACGCACTGTCATATGAGGATAGAGCGCGTAGTTTTGAAACACCATCGCGATATCGCGATCGGCAGGATCAAGATCGTTCACCCTTCGCTCGCCGATGTGTAAATCACCGGTTGAGATGTCTTCCAAGCCTGCGATCATTCGCAGCATCGAAGATTTGCCGCAGCCAGAGGGGCCGACAAGCACCACAAATTCGCCATCGGGGATATCGAAACTTGCAGGTTTCACGGCCTTAGCGCCGTTTGGGTAGACCTTAGAGATCTGGGACAGAGTGACCTGAGCCATAAAAATTTCCTTATTTATCCGATTCCGTCAAACCTTTGACGAACCAGCTTTGGAAGAAGACAACGACGAGAACGGGGGGCAAAATCGCGATGAGCGCCAACATATTGGACCGCCCGTATTCCGGCAGTGTGGTGCCTTCTTGTGACTGAGCGATTTGTTTGATCCCACGCACAAGCGTGAACATATCTTCATCGGTGGTGATCATGGTGGGCCACAAATATTGGTTCCAGCCATAGACGAACATGATGATGAACATTGCGGCGATCATTGTCTGGGACAAAGGCACCAAAATATCGATGAAAAACTTGACCGGCCCTGCCCCGTCTATGCGCGCTGCTTCGACGAGCTCTTCAGGGATTGAGCGGAAAAACTGACGAAAAAAGAACGTCGCAGTAGCAGAGGCAATCAGCGGCACTATCAAGCCGTGAAAGGTGTTGAGCATGCCAAGCTTTTGCACGATCTCGTAAGACGGCAAGATCCGCACTTCGAGCGGCAAAAGCAGCGTGGTGAAAATGATCCAAAACGCCAAAGTGGCAAAGCGCATGCGAAAATACACGATCGCATAGGCGGCCATCATGCCCAGCACGATTTTACCTGCAGCAAAGCCAAGCCCAAGGATCAACGAGTTGATCAACATACGCAGGCCAGTGTTGTCACCCGCAAAACCATCGGCCTTGAACATGGCTTTCATAAAGTTGTCGTCAAGCTGATCACCGATCATCAGACTTGGGCCGGTTTTCATGTTGATCAGATCGGCCACGGTGGTCATTTGCAGTAACATCAAAACCGGCACGATCATAAAGGCGGCCCCAATGATCAAGACACTATGGTCAAGCACCACAGACAGCTTGAGGCGGCGACGGGGGGAAGTGTTGGTCGTCATAATCTGCCCTTACGTATAATGGATGCGGCGTTCAACGAGCCGGAATTGCACAACAGTCATCGCCAAAACGAGCACCATCAAAATGACCGATTGCGCAGACGATCCACCAAGGTCATTGCCACGGAACCCATCAACGTAGATTTTATAAACAAGGGTCATCGGGTTATTGCCCGGCTCGCCTTTAACCACGGTGTCGATAATGCCAAAGGTGTCGAACAGCGAATAGGTGATGTTGGTGATCAGCAAAAAGAACCCTGTTGGTGCCAGCAAAGGAAATGTCACATCCCAAAAGCGGCCAGAGGCGGATCTGTTGTCGATCATCGCAGCTTCGCGCACGGATTTGGGGATGGATTGCAGACCTGACAGGAAAAAGATGAAGTTGACCGGAATTTGCTTCCAAACCGCGATCAGAACCATCGCAAAGGCGGTGTCATAGTAGTTGACCCCCAACGCGAAGTCCCAGCCAAAAAACTTAAACAGATCCGTAAGCGGCCCCCAGCTTTGGTTGAACAAAATGATGCCGATCACACCGGCCACAGGCGGGGCCACGGCGTAGACCCACATCAAAAGCGTGCGGTATGTTTTGGCGCCGCGCAGCACTTTGTCCGCTTTCACAGCAAACAACAAAGCGATGCTGAGAGACAAAATTGTGACCAGCAACGTGAATGAAACGGTGAACATCGCAGCACGACCATAGGCCGGCAAATGGAACAACGATGTGTAGTTTTCGATCCCGACAAATGTTTCCCCAAAACCAAATGGGTCTTGCAGGAAAAACGATGACCTGAGCGCGTGAATGGCAGGCCAGTAAAAGAAAATACCGATGATGACGACCTGCGGCACAAGCAACAAAATCGGCAACCAACGATTGGCAAAAACGGCGCGTTTCATGGGGATCCTTCCGAAAACGCTGATGGCCGCGAAAGGCGGCCATCAGGTTGATATGTGCGATGTTTAGTTCGCTTGTGTTTTTGCAAAGCGTGCAAGCAAGGCGTTTGCTTCTGTTTCGATGGTTGCAAAACCGTCGTCTACAGAGGTTTCATCACCCAAGATGCGACCGAATTCACGGTTCATCACGTCACGGATTTGAACGTAGAAGCCCATGCGGTAGCCTTTGGTGTATTCGCCAGCAGGCAAAGACAACTGCTTGATGCCAACTTCGGCAGCAGGTTTACGGTCGTAGTAACCGTCTTCTTTTGCCATGTCGTAGGCTGCAACTGTGACTGGCACATAGCCTGTTTCACGGTGCCACATGTACTGAACTTCAGGCGATGTAAGGTATTGAAAGAACGCAGCTGTCGCTTTGTTTTCTTCAGCAGATTTACCAGACATCGCGAACAAAGCAGCGCCACCGATGAATGTTTGCTTAGGCTCCGTTGTGACAGATTTCCAGTAAGGCAGGTAGGTCGCAGAGAATTCAAATGGCAGGTCCAATTGGGACAGGCCGCCGAATGAGCCAGAAGAACCAAGCCAGATCGCGACTTTACCTTCTTCGAAAGGTTTTTGGTTGTCGTTCCAGCCAGCGCCGAACCATGCGTAATAGCCTTCGTCAAGCCATTCTTTCACATGTGTCCAGTGCATCTTGATCTCAGGGGCGTTGATTAAGATTTCGGTGTCTGTGCCAGTGTAGCCATTGTCGTTTGTGGCGTATGGCAGGTTGTGGCGAGACATGAAGTTCTCGGCAAAGATCCAAGGTGAGTGCGACTGTGCCAAAGGTGTGTAGCCGGCTTTAACAAGCGCAGGCGCTGTCACAGTTTCAAACTCTTCCCATGTTTTTGGCGCTTCAACACCAGCAGCTTCCATCGCTTGCATGTTGTAGTACATGATAGGGGAAGATGAATTGAACGGCATGCCGATCATTTTGTCATCGCTGTCCGCGTAAAAGTAACGCACACCAGAAATGTAGTCGTTGATGTCGAAATCAACGCCATTCTCAGTCAGCAAATCTTGCACAGGAACAGTCGCCCCTTTTGCGCCGATCACAGTGGCCGCACCAGCATCGAACACTTGCAAGATGTTTGGCTGTTCGCCTGCGCGGAAGGCTGCGATTCCCGCGGTCAGGGCTTCTTCATATGTGCCTTTGAAAGCAGGTGTGATTTTGTATTCAGATTGGCTGGCGTTAAAGTCAGTTGCGATCTGGTTTACAGTTTCACCCAGGGCGCCGCCCATAGCGTGCCACCAAGAAATTTCTGTTTGTGCGAATGCGCCATTTGCCACAACGGACAGGGCAGCAGCGCCAAGGATTGATAGGCGGGTCATAGAATAGCTCCAGTTTGATCGATACCCTGATGGGCATAGAAAATTAGCGGCACGGCCAAAAGAAAGGCACGCGCCTACAGCAGGCAGGACCAGTCGGCCCCGCCGTTTTGGTTCTCAACTAATGAAGCAGATTGCTTTCTGCTCGTGCGGCGATACGCATAAGCGGTGTTTATGGGGGCTATGTAACGGCGATATGAATGTTATGTAACGGTTGTGTTCTTTCGTGATTTTTGGATTAGATGACAATCCACCCCATGACAAAGAGTAGATCGTCAACACGATCGAGCGTGAGGCGGCATCAAATCAGAATGGGAAATTGCTCACCAAATACCAATACACTCTCGTCGCAAATCACCCAATTTGGATCCAGAGGCGCTGACGTCAGACACAGTCGCCAATCGAGCAGGTTTGCGCTCAAGAAGACCGATGGCCCATGGGTCGACCCGATCAGGGTTCACTTTCATTTGCCGCAATCGCGCTGTCATGCCGGTCACTAAAAGACGCCGAATGTAGCGGTCGCCCATTTTTGTAATCCGCCCTAATCTTTCCTTTCCGCCGCTGGACAAATTCAATGGTGTCAAACCTAACCATGCCGCGAATTGCCGACCATTCTTGAACTGCTTAGCGTCGCCAACTGTGGCAACAATGGCTGACGCGGTGACGGGCCCAACGCCTGGGATCGTGCGCAACAGCATAACGCGTTTGTCCAGTTTCGAATGAAGCCGCATGCGTATCTCGTACCAAGGGAACCTTAGATGCATCGCGATAAGTTGGTGGCTGAGTTGTCTCAGAACATCGACTGAGATCTGTGGTAGGGCGGGTTTCTCTCCTTCGAGAACACCTTTCGCGTATTTGACCGCTGCTCCAGTTCCTTGTGGAATGATGACACCAAACTCGGCCAGCAGGCTGCGAAGCATGTTGCTCAGTTGCGTTCGCTGCCTGACGATCAAATCGCGCGCGATGCGGGAATAATACGGCTTGCTGTTCCTCAGACTTGGGCGCAACAAGCCGCATCGTCGGGCGTGTTACCGCTTCACAGATAGCTTCAGCATCATTGGCGTCAGACTTGCCGCGTTTGACATAAGGCTTCACATAATTGGCCGGGATCAACCTAACATCGTGCCCAAGCTTGGTGAGTTCTCGCGCCCAATAGTGGCTGGACCCGCATGCCTCCATGCCGATCAGACAGGGTTCCAATTTGGTGAAGAACTGCATGAGTCGCGAACTCTGCTGCCGTTCGATTTCGTTGTGCGAATGTCTGGCTCGATGGTTGGTTTCTGGTTAAATATCCATGTTGCATCTGTATCATGCAGAAAGGCCGTCTTTGAAAACCTGTTAATGCTGTGAACAAGCTTAGTTTGGTTATTTATCCGATCCGTCCCAAAATAAGATCGGCACATCGATCTCCCAGCATCATAGCAGGTGCGTTCGTGTTGCCGGCGTTGATGTTTGGCACTGCTGACATGTCGCAAACCCGCAAACCGTCGATACCACGCACACGCATTTGCGCATCCAACACTGCCATCTTGTCGCCATCGGCACCCATTTTTGCTGTGCCGGCAGGGTGGTAGTTGGTTTTCACAAAGCGTTTGCAGTGGGCAGTCAGTGCCCTGTCTGAGGTGTCATTTGGGGTCGGCACAACAACCTTCTTTATGTGCTCCGCGAGTGGCTCAGCCTCCATTGCTCTCAAGAAAAAACGTTGCCCAGCAACCATCGCCGCCATATCAGTCGGATCTTTAAGTAAATTTGGAGAGACTAAGGGCATATCGTTTGGATGAGATGACGCCAGCCGCACTTCGCCACGTGACTTGGGTTTTACAACAACGGTCGTGATCGTAACGCCGTAACCGTCCTTCATTTCTACTTTCGCATCCCGGTCGAGATACACAATTGGCACGAAGAACGCTTGGATCGAGGGAGGTTCCTTTGGGTTGTCAGGGTTCACAAAAGCCCCTGCCTCGACACCCGCAGACGTGACAGGACCAGACCCAAACATTTTGAATTGCAGGCCGTTGCGGATCATCCGCCAACCAACACCCTGCTTGTAATAGCCGTAGCGCCCATTGGCATAAGCCGTGATCGGTACCTCCGGATGATCGATCAAATTCTGTCCTACGCCAGCAAGATCCGCCTTCACCTCAATGCCGTGTTCCGTAAGATGTGCCCCTGGACCAATCCCTGAAAGCATCAACAGCTTAGGCGTCACCAACGCACCCGCAGCCAAAACAATCTCACGCCTCGCGCGAACTTCGTGGGTGCCCGACACATCACGGTATGTCGCGCCAACCGCGCGGCCGTCCTCAATAATAATCTGGTCTACCTGTGCTCCCAACTTCAAAGTCAGTCGCGGGTTCTTTAGCTGCGGCGAGATAAACGCATATGCCGCCGAGCTGCGTTTCCCTTTGCGATTAGTGAACTGGTAAAAGCCAACACCACGCTGGGTCGACCCGTTAAAGTCAGGGTTAAGCGGCTCGCCCAAGGACTGCACAGCCTGCACAAACCAACGTGACGTATCATCAATATGACCAGGATCTGAAACCTGCAAAGGCCCATCAACACCGTGCAAGTCATTGGCCAACCGATTGTTGCTCTCCACGCGTATGAAATGTGGCAGTACATCTTTCCACCCCCAGCCGACCCCGTCGTTATTCCCACGCAAAATCTCGTTCCATTGGTCATAGTCATCAGGACGCCCACGCATATAAACCTGCGCATTCACCGACGACCCACCACCCAGAACATTGCCTTGGGGGATGTCATGTACGCGTCCGTCCAAATGCGCCTGCGGTGTTGTGCGATGATAGCGCATGAACTTAGAGCCATTGATCATCTTGAAAATACCCGGCGGCATGTCGAGCAACGGGTGACGGTTCGAGTGACCAGCCTCAAGCAACAACACCGTGCCGCCACTATCAGCAACCAATCGCGCAGCAGCCACACAGCCCGCAGAACCTCCACCTATGACGATATAATCGTACTCGGTCATCGCTCTTATCCTATGATGTAAATGTGGTGCGCACATGCTCCCATGCGGCATCAAGGTGGGACTTGAGCACCGCTTCTGCGGCATCGGGATCACGCTCCATAATGGCGCCTAAAATCGCTTCATGGGCGTGAAAATTCAGCTCATTACGCTCGGGCGATCGCAGCATTTTATCCCAATGCGGGGCGAGCCACGCGGTGTATCCCATATGTATCGCAGGAAAGATGGGGTTGTTGGGGATACGGTAAAGCACTCCGTGAAACGCAACATCAGTCTCGTAAAATGCCACAGAATTCGAGATCGCAGCTTCGTTGGCCGCGATCGCCGCTTTCAAATCAGCAATGTTATCCTTGGTTGCTGTAAGTGCGGCCTCGCGCACCAAACCCCGCTCAATAAACACGCGGCTGTCATATAGATTTTTGACATCGCCCGTTTCGGTCAACAGGTTCTGAACGATCTTGCCAGTGGCATTTAGCACCGTTTCATAGTCTGGCTTGCGTACAATCGGGCGATATCGCGGTTTACTCTCGATCAAGCCCCGGTTCGACAGCGCAATTATAGCTTCGCGGATAACCGTGCGACTCGCACCAAAGTCTTCCATCAAATCCCGCTCAGCTGGCAGAGGCGCACCATTCACCAACTTGCCAGAGAGAATTTGTTGCTCAAGTTGCGCGATCACTGGATCTGCAGCACGCGACTTGGCGCTATCGAGGTGAATATCAGTCAATTTCAAAACCCTTGGCGCTACTGCCCTTACATGGGCACTTAAATACAGTTTGAGCAGACCAAAAAAATCTGACGAACGCAAGATAAATCGAAATAGTGCCAAAAAATGGCTATTTTTTGCGATTTTAAGATTCTTGTTGACATGAAAATTGTCATGATCTTAGTTTGGTCCTACCAAAAATGGAGATTCTCATGTTCGACTTTCGCGCTATCAGTAAGAGCCATATCGATGGGCAGATGTTCATCGATGGGGCATGGCTGCCGAATGATCAGCGTGAAGTGATTGCCGTCGAAAACCCCGCAACCGAAGAAATCCTAGGCACTATTGTTGAGGGTACATCCCAAGACGCACTTGCCGCAGTCGCGGCTGCACATCGCGCACAACCTCGCTGGGCCGCACGTCCCGCCATTGAGCGAGCCGCTTTGATCACCAAACTCGCCGATGCTGTTATCGCCCAAAGCGAAGCTCTCGCGCGCCTCGTCACGCTCGAGCAGGGCAAGCCGTTGACTCAGGCACGCGGCGAAATCGGGGCTGTCGTGACCTTCCTCAAATACGCCGCGGGCAACGCCCGCCGTATCGAAGGCGACATCATTACCTCCGACAATGCCAATGAGGAAATCCACATTCGCAGGCATCCTTATGGTGTCGTAGTTGGGCTGACGTCCTGGAATTACCCCGCCGCATTGGCCGCTCGCAAGATGGGACCGGCATTGATCGCGGGCAACACGTTCGTCTTGCTCGCCCATGAAATCACTCCGTTTTCCGGCCTTGCACTTGCGCAATTGGCGTCAGAGGTCGGCTTCCCTGCTGGCGTTCTCAACGTCGTCACGGGACGCGGGCGCGTGGTCGGTCAAACTATGGTCGAAAGCCCGCTGACTGGGCTTGTCACAATGACAGGCAGCACCCGCGCAGGCCGTGAAATCTATCGCGCTGGTGCAGACGCGATCAAGGTTCTGCGGCTTGAACTTGGCGGTAAGGCACCCTTCATCGTAATGCAAGATGCCGATATTGATGCCGCAGTAAAGGCCGCTGTGACGGCACGTTTTACCAACAGTGGCCAGATTTGCACCTGCAATGAGCGCATGTATCTACACCGTGATATCGCGGATGAATTCCTTGCGAAATTTACCGCCTCCACCATGGCCCTCACAATTGGCGACCCACTCACGGATGTCGATATGGGACCAAAGGTCAGCGGACTTGAGGTCACCAAAGTTGCCGAGATCGTTGCGCGGGGCGTCGCTGACGGTGCAGAAATCTTGCTCGAAGGCGGTCCGCTTACGACTGGAAACTACGCCAAAGGTCACTGGTATGCGCCGACGGTTATCGAGGTGAAAAACAACACCTCGCCGTTGATGCATGAAGAGGTCTTTGGCCCCGTCGCAACAGCTTTGCGTGTGGACAGTCTCGACGAAGCCTTTGCCCATGCCAATGACACACAGCTTGGTCTGTCAGCATACCTTTTCACCAATTCGCTCAAAGACATTGCACGAGCGCCTTACGCGCTGAAGTGCGGCGAAATCTATATGAATCGCACGAATGGCGAAGCGATTCAGGGCTTTCACACTGGATGGGGTCAATCCGGCCTTGGCGGTGAGGACGGCAAATACGGGTTCGACGGATATTTGCGCAAGCAAACGACATATCTGAACTGGGGGTAACCCTATCAATCGCGCGAGGGGAGGAGCCCGAGTGCAACTTTGTGGAGGAACACAAACATGAAACGTAGAAATATCCTACTCGGTGCTACAGTGATTAGCCTTGGTCTATCATCCATGGCATTTGCCGAGGGTCTGCCCCCATTGGCGCAGCAAGACACCTATAAGGTCGGTTTTGCGCAGATGGAATCTAACAACCCTTGGCGCATCGCGGAATCCAAATCATTCGTTGATACCGCTGAAAGCTGTGGCTGGGAGCTCATTTCAACAGACGCTGCCGGCTCTGCCGCAAAGCAAGTTGCCGACGTTGAAAGTATGATCGCACAGGGCATCGACGTATTGTTCCTGCCTCCGCGCGAAGAAAAGCCACTGATCCCAGCCGTAAAACGCGCCCAAGCTGCGGGCATCCCAACATTCCTCGTGGATCGTTCGGTTGATCCAGCCGCGGCTGTGGCTGGTGTTGACTTCGTGGCCTTCCTTGGCTCCGATTTCATCAAGCAAGGACAGCAGGTCGCTGAATGGACTATCGCGAACTTCCAAGGCGAAAAAGGCGTGATCGTTGAGCTGGAAGGCACGACTGGCTCTTCACCAGCCAATGATCGCCGCACAGGTTTTGATGATGCAATCGCTGCTGATCCGCGTTTCGAAATTGTGGCCAGCCAAACTGGCGACTTTGCGCGCGATATGGGCCGTCAGGTCATGGAAACATTGTTGCAAGCGCACCCAAACGTGAACATCGTTTACGCCCACAATGACGAAATGGCGATCGGTGCGATCAAAGCACTTGAGCTTGCAGGTCGCAAGCCGGGCGAAGACGTTCTCGTCGTTTCTATCGACGGTACACGTGACGCGCTTCAGGCGATCCTCGACGGTAAAATGGGTGTGACAGTTGAAAGTTCGCCGTTCTTTGGTCCGCTCGCGTGTGACACCATGAAGCGTTACGCCGCCGGCGAAACGATTGAGCCTTGGGTTCAGGTCAGTGACCGAATTTTCACAATCGATAATGCAGCCGACAACATCGACGCAGCATATTAAGCACCTGTTTTCTGCCGAAAGGGCGCGCCGTCTCTGACGCGCTCTTTCACTATCCCTTTTCACCCAAAGGATCGACGACCATGACTGTCCTGCTAGAAATGAACGCGATTCAAAAAGCGTTTAACGGTGTACCCGCCCTTTCTGGGGCATCCGTAGAAATTGAACGCGGCGAAGTCCACGCATTGATCGGTCAAAATGGCGCTGGAAAATCAACCATGATCAAGGTGCTGACAGGCGTTTACCGCCGCGACGACGGCAAGATTACCTTTAACGGACACGACAGCGTTTTGACGAACCCGCGCGAGGCCCAAGCCGCGGGGATTGCGACGATCTATCAAGAACTCACGTTGGTTCCGCTTCGTTCTGTCACGGAAAACGTGATGATGGGATACGAGCCGAAACGGTTCGGCGCTTTCATTGATTGGCCCGCGGCTCACGCCCGCACCCGCGAAATTCTGACCCGCTTTGGCATTGATATTGATGTGAAAATGCCGCTCGGAAGCTATTCCACCGCCATCCAACAACTGGTCGCCATCGCCCGTGCAGTCTCGCTGGATGCCAAGTTGGTTATCATGGACGAGCCGACATCTTCGCTCGATTCCTCTGAAGTGAAAACACTGTTTGGCGTCGTACGCAGCCTTCGTGAGGCAGGCGTTTCCGTTCTTTACGTGTCGCACTTCCTTGATGAGCTCTTCGAGATTTGCGATCGCGTCACCACCATGCGCGACGGCAAAACCGTTGGTTGCGCAAGGCTCGCAGAAACCACAAAGCTTGATCTTATCGCAGGTATGTTAGGCCGCGACACCAGCGAAATCACCGAGGCTGGCATGACCGAATTTGGCGGCGGCACTGCGAAAAAAGGCGATATATTGCTTGAGGCGAAAGACGTTGCCACTGGCCCACGTCTGACGAAATTCAACATGACTTTACACCGTGGGGAAATCGTCGGGTTGGGCGGCCTGCTCGGCGCTGGACGGACAGAAGCCGCGCGCGCGCTCTTTGGCGTTGATCCTTTGCGGCGCGGAACCATTTCCCTCAAAGGAGCTCCCGCGCCCTCACAACCCGCCAATGCAATCACCGCAGGACTTGGGTATTTGACTGAAGACCGCAAGGCAGAGGGTATAATCCCCGACATGTCCGTGCGCGAAAATATGACGCTTGCGCTGCTCCCGCGCATGACCAAAGGCGGCCAGATCGACCGCGCCCGCGAACGTAAAATCGTCCAACATTATATTGACGCGCTAGGCATCAAAACCGCCGATATGGAACAACCCATCCGCGAACTCTCTGGCGGTAATCAGCAAAAGGTTTTGCTCGCGCGTTGGCTCGCGATTGAACCCGATATCCTGATCCTCGACGAGCCTACTCGCGGCGTCGACGTTGGTGCCAAACGTGAAATTCAGCTTATCATCCGCAACTTCGTGGATCGCGGCTATAGCGTGGTCCTGATCAGTTCGGAATTCGAAGAATTGGTCGAAGGCGCCGACCGTATCGTCGTCCTTAACGAAGGACGCTGCATAACTGAACTCACCAATCCAGGGGTTACAGAACATAAATTGGTACAGGCTTTGGCCCAAACAAGCGAGGCTTCCGCATGAGCACGACCATTACTGAAACGCGGCGCAAAAGCGTTCGACAGCTGGTGCATGGCCACGGCGGCATCGTTGCCCTTTTAGCGATCCTGCTGTTCAACATGGCCTTCACGCCAAATTTCTTGCAACTGCAAACACTCTTCGTAAACATCAGCCAGGTCGCGACCATCGCCATCGTCGCGATGGGTATGACGCTTGTCATCGCAACAGGAGGGATTGATCTCTCGGTCGGGGCGATCATGGCGCTTGCAGGAGCATTGGCGCCACTCATTTTCCTGTCAGAGTTTGGCGCGGCAAACCCTGCACTGGGCGTAACCTTGGCTATCGCATTGCCGATGCTCGTCGCCATTGCATGCGGGCTATTCAACGGCATCATGGTGGCGAAACTCAACGTGCAACCGATTATCGCCACGCTGATCCTCTTCATTTCGGGACGTGGCATCGCGCAGGTGTTGACCAACGGCAATCTACAAACCTTCACCAATCCGCACTTTAGCTATCTCGGCACAGGTAAAGTTCTTGGTCTACCATTCCAAGGCTGGCTCGCCATTGGTATCGCAATCTTCCTTTACTTCATCATTTCACGCACCACATTTGGCCGCTACGTACTTGCCATCGGCGGCAACGAACGCGCGGCACAACTTTCTGGTGGCCCCGTAGCCCTCGTGAAAATCGGTGTGTATATGATTTGCGGCGCACTTGCAGGCCTTGCAGGGTTGATCGTAGTGGCCATTAATTCGGCCTCGGATGCGGCCCGCAACGGCAGTTTGATGGAACTCGATGCCATCGCAGCAGCCGTGGTTGGTGGCGCTCTTTTGCAAGGCGGGCGTGCCCCGATTTTCGGCGCAATCCTTGGCGCGGTCATCATTCAATTAGTGAAATATACATTGCTCGCAAATGGCGTTCAAGACGAGGTCGCACTTATCGCCAAGGCAGGCATCATCCTTGTCGCCGTCTATGTGCAGCAAGCCCGGAAGGAATAACCATGTTGAATTCTGACGCCTTTGATCTGCGCAAATATGTACAGCGTAATTCTCAATCGGTCGCCGTTTGGATCGCCCTTCTTGCCCTCATCGTATTTGGCATTCTGCGCTATGACAACTTCGGTGGATCTTACAATTTCGGTTCCTTCCTGAACTACAATTCAATGTTCATCGTCATTGCACTTGGCATGTGCTTTGTCATTATCACTGGTGGCATTGACCTCTCGGTAGGCTCTGTCGCTGCGTTCTCATCGGTCATCGCCGCCTATCTTTCGCCCTATGGCTTAGAGGTCGCTTTACCGTTAGCGCTTCTTGTCGGTATGACTTTCGGGGCCTTCAACGCCTTTTGTATCATTGCCTTGCGCATCCCGCCCTTCATCGCGACCTTGGCAACAATGCTCGGCGCGAAAGGGGCTGCTCTGGTTATTTCTGGCGCATCCACAGTCGCGGTCGATTGGGGGTCAAACTTTACGAACATGGGCATGAACAAAGCCTTCGACCTCTTCCCTTGGTCCATTATCATCGTCACAATCGTCGGTATAGCGCTTTGGATTGTGCTCGAAATGACATCTCTTGGTCGCACCATTCTGGCCATCGGGGGCGGTGAAGATGCTTCCAAACTCATGGGCCTCAAGGTCAATCGCGCCAAGGCATTTGTCTATATAATCTCTGGCGGTTGTGCAGGACTCGCGGGTGTGATCCTTGCCTCTGGTTTCGGGGCAGGCCAACCCCTTGAAGGCGTGGCATGGGAACTCTCTGCCATCGCTGCCGTCGTCGTTGGCGGCACACTGTTGACGGGTGGTCTTGGCTCAATCCCTGCCACAGTCGCAGGCGCGCTTCTTCTTGGCCTCGTCTTCAATATCCTCAACTTCGAGAACGGTCGCGGCACAATCAGTTTTAGCGCTTATTGGCAAATGGTGATCCGGGGCGCGTTCCTCTTTGCAGTCATCCTATTTCAAACCCGTATGACCAAAGGCCGCAAATCCAAAGGAGCTTCAGCATGAGCCAGATCGTATCAATCGACGTGCGCCTGTTCCACATCCCTCTGGTAGAGGTTTTGGTCGACGCAAAACACGGCGACCACCATTTCTTCGAATTGATCACAGCGACTGTGCATCTTAAGGACGGCACGTCTGGCACTGGCTACACCTATACGGGCGGCAAAGGTGGGCATGCAATTGCAGCCATGATCACCCATGACCTAACCCCGTTCCTGATCGGTCAGTCAGCGGACGATATCGGCGCGCTTTACGACGGGATGCAATGGCATGTGCATTACGTCGCACGCGGTGGCATCGCCTCCTTTGCTATCTCTGCAATCGATATTGCGCTCTGGGATCTGCGCGGCAAACGTACGGGCCAACCGCTTTGGAAAATGGCGGGTGGGGCTGCTAAAACCTGTAAGGCTTACTGCGGCGGCATCGACCTTGGCTTTCCATTGCCCAAGCTTCTGGACAGTATCAAGTCCTACCTTGATCGCGGTTTTAACGGTGTAAAAATCAAGATCGGCCAACCGACGCTCGAAGAAGACATCGCGCGGATCAAAGCAGTGCGCGACCTTATCGGCCCTGACATCACATTCATGGTAGACGCGAACTATTCCATGAGCGTCGAGCAGGCAATTACAGCCGCAAATGCCTTTAAACCCTTTAACCTCACTTGGTTCGAAGAACCAACGATTCCAGATGAATACGCAGGATACGCAAAGATCAGCGCGGCCACAGGTATGCCCCTCGCAATGGGCGAAAACCTTCATACGATCCACGAATTTGAATACGCTTTCGCGCAGTCAAACCTCAGCTTCATCCAACCTGACGCTTCCAATTGCGGTGGCATAACAGGCTTCCTTCAGGTCGCCGAACGTGCGGAAAAGGCGGGAGTGCCAATCTGTAGCCATGGCATGCAAGAGTTACACGTCAGCCTCGTAGCAGGTCAGAAAAATGCAGGCTGGATCGAGGTTCATTCCTTCCCAATCGACGCATACACCACGCGGCCTTTATTGGTGGAAAACCACCTTGCCGTGGCCCCCGATGTGGCTGGCATTGGTGTCACATTCAACTGGCAGAAACTCGACGCTGCCAACATATTAGAATCCTAAAAGGACACGCCCATGACCACCCAAGCAGCCGTCTATCGCGGCAATAAAACATTCACAGTTGAACACGTGACGACGCCGCCCCCTGCCAAAGGTGAGGTCCAAATTGATGTTGCATATTGTGGTATCTGCGGCACCGACCTGCACATTTATTTGGGCCATATGGATGGTCGCGTGGGCTTAGAACGCACCATCGGGCATGAAATGTCGGGCGTAATTGCGGCTGTTGGCGGCGGCGTAACAGGTCTTAAGCCGGGCCAACATATCGTGGTCCGCCCTCTCGATCATTGCGGCGATTGCCCTGCTTGCAGGGCAGGTC
This sequence comes from Pacificibacter marinus, assembly GCF_900109555.1. Lineage (GTDB taxonomy): Bacteria > Pseudomonadota > Alphaproteobacteria > Rhodobacterales > Rhodobacteraceae > Celeribacter > Celeribacter marinus_C. Next base: position 35,914 of record NZ_FNZV01000016.1, read on the forward strand.
ACGAGCATATCTGCCACAAACTCAAGTTCATCGGCATTGATAGTACTGGTGCCTTCCAGCAAAAATGGAACGTCCCTGCCCATACGATCCACGTGTTGCCAGATGATCTCGACTTGTCACACGCCGCCCTCATCGAGCCACTCGCCGTTGCCTGTCACGATGTGTCGCGCGGCAAGGTCCAAACTGGCGAAGACATCCTTGTCATCGGCGGCGGCCCCATCGGTATGCTAGTCGCCATGGTCGCCCGTGACGCGGGTGCAAATGTTACGATCTCCGAGATCAACGAGAACCGTCTGAAATACGCACGCGGCATTGGCTTCAACGTGATGAACCCAAAAGAGCTCGATGTGGCCAAAGCCATACATGACGCGACAGGCGGCAAAGGCGCGGATGTTGTGTTTGAGGTTTCCGGAACCCAGCCAGGCGTCGATCTTATGACTGCCGCCGCGGCCACGCGCGGCCGCATCGTTATGGTCGCAATACACGCAAGCAAACCGACAATTGATATGTTCCAATTTTTCTGGCGCGAACTTGATCTGATCGGCGCGCGTGTCTACCGCCCCGAGGATTACGACGCGGCGATGGCCCTGCTCGCCAAAGGTGTCGTGGACTGCGATAGCTTCATCACCGACATTCAGGGCCTAGATGATATTCAAGCCGCGTTCGAGACATTGACCCAGAATCCCAACGCAATGAAATCAATGATCCGCATGTCGGAGGACGTTAAATGAACGTTATGGACCGCTTTAATCTTGCAGGCAAAACCGCCCTCGTGACGGGTGCCAAACGCGGTATCGGGCGCGGCATGGCCGAGGCCTTGGCGCAAGCTGGTGCAGATATCATCGGGGTCAGTGCTTCGCTTGATCCAGCTGGCTCAGATGTTGGAAGGGCTGTCGCGGCGCTGGGCCGCAAGTTCACTGGCTACGCTTGTGATTTCTCTGATCGTGCCGCCGTGAAGGCTTTCACCGCCAAGGTCCTCGCCGAGAACCCGCAGATCGACATTCTGATCAATAACGCTGGCACCATCCTGCGTGCCCCTGCCGCAGAACACCCCGATGAGATGTGGGACAAGGTGATCGAGGTCAACCTGAACGCGCAGTTCATCATCACACGCGACATCGGTAAAACCATGGTCGAACGTGGCTCGGGCAAGGTCATTTTTATAGCGTCATTGTTGACCTTCCAAGGAGGGATAACAGTGCCGGGATATGCGGCATCGAAGGGCGGGATTGGGCAGCTTACAATGGCTTTTGCCAACGAATGGGCGTCCAAGGGTGTGAACGTAAACGCTATCGCCCCGGGTTACATCGACACCGACAACACCGAGGCGCTTCGCAAAGATCCCGAGCGTGCGGCCGCCATTCTGTCGCGCATCCCCTCAGGGCGTTGGGGTAAACCGATCGACTTTGCGGGCCCCGCCGTTTTCCTCGCCTCCGAATCTGCATCTTATATGCACGGCCACATCATGCTCGTCGACGGCGGTTGGATGGGGCGTTAAATAAGATTAGCACGTGCGCCAGTCGGCGCGCGTGGCGCGTTAGTCGCGTTAGTCGCGTCCACATTGGACTGTGGGGACGGCTCCGAGGCCAACGCACCATCGACGTCGCCCAGAAGTGTATCTTGTTTGGTATACTTGTCAGAGGTGGAAGACATGGCAATACCCCTATGAAAGGGTTTTAAACACGTCCTATGTAAAAAAACAGTTTGATATAAAGTCCCTCACATCAACGGAGGAACCGATTTTAACGTCGTGATATTATTAGAACCAACTCACCACTGCGCATCAAGTGGCAATTTTCTATCAAAAAAATATGTGGGGCTAGCACAAGAGATAACCTTAAATGTTGTCTAGGAACAACCGATTAGCGCCAAATTGTGGCGGAGACGAAGGGACGCAGATGCAATATATTTAATATCAAGAACTTGCGTGGAACAACCTCCTATATGGTATGCAGTTTGTTATGCAGATTTAGACGCGGTACTTTGCATCATTGTAACTTCACAAAGCAAAGCCGCAATTTCTAATTTTTTCCTGCACTGCATGCGGATTGCAAATCCGTGTACAGGAGTTCGATTCTCCTACTCGCCTCCATTTGCCCAAGCAAAGAACGTCAGCCCTGTATATTTATTGAATATTGCTCAGGGTAGCTGCACGCATCTCGGCCTCTAGCCAAAGTTACTTAAACTAACGCTGCCTGAAGTGCGGCACTTGCCATTTGGGCTGGAAGCTACTGGCCGCCTCAATAGAAAGCGGCGCTTAGTGCGGCAACGCTCGGTGATCCTTGTTCATGAACATCTCCTTCTTCCCAAGTCTGGGAGGTTAACGGAAATGTCTCAGGAGTAACGGCATATCTACACCTTGCGTGCTGTCCTTCAAAGTCCGCTGGTGACAGCATCCCATTCTTAGCGTGTTTGCGCTTTGGGTTATAGAACATCTCGATATAATCGAACACGTCAGATATTGCATCTTCTCTGGTTTTGCGCGATCGGCAAGATCGTTTCTTCACTCGATTGATTGCGCAATACGGTATTCCAAGGGTCATCATTACCGATAAGCTACGCAGTTATGGCGCTGCTGCAAAACATGTCCTGCCCGATGTTGATCACAGAGCGCACAAAGGGTTGAATAATCTTATCGAGGGATCGCACAGGCCGACTAGGAAGCGCGAGAAAAAAAATGGGCCGTTTTAAATCACCTCGGCAAGCGCAACGCTTTTTGTTTGCGCATGATCAAATTAACGCCATCTTCTGCCCAGACGATACCGTCTATCTGCGCAATCATATCGCCACTCCCGAGCAGATGCCTTCAGCCTCTGGACGGACTATACTTTTGAGATGAAACCGTAATAATTTATGCTGAAGTAGCTGTCTCAAATAACCGAAATCAACTTGGCAATGCCTTTCGCAGGGCTGTTCACGGCCAAAACCCTTTGGACCCGAGCCAGAGCTTTCAAAATGCCGCACCATCGTGTCGTGCAAAGACAGATGCCTGAGACTGTCATTCGTCGTCGAAATACTCAGGCTGTTCTATGCAAAATTGCGAGAGGGTTTCGCGGACGCGGTGAAGGTGTTGGCGGACCAATCTGCGTGCGGCTGTTTTATCGCCGCTGCGAATGGCGTCAAAGATGTTTCTATGATCTTCGGCCAGCTCCGCGATATGCGCCATGTTGTTGACCGACAAAAAGCGTAGACGGTCCAAGTAGCTTTTTTCTCTTTGGATGATATCGGAAATGCGCGGATGCCCGACCGCATCGGCAAGGGCCAAGTGAAAGTTGTCATCCAAGGTGGTGAAACCCGCACCGATGCCCGAGGTCACCACCTCTTGCTGCAATGCGAGGTTGGCTTCGATTTCATGCAAGGTGTCAGGCGAAAACCCCTTTTCGCATAGGCGTTCTGCGACAGCCACCTCTAGCGATGCGCGGGCAAATTGTGCGCCCTCAATTTGGGAAATCGACAGCTTTGAAACGTAGTTTCCACGGCTGGGCAACGTCACGATCAGACCTTGGTCTCTGAGCCATGTGAACGCTTCTCGCACAGGTGTGCGTGACGCTCCGTAGAGATTTCCGACCTCTGTTTCAGAGATGATTTGCCCCGGTTTTAGGCTCATTTCCAAGATCGCAGATTTCAAAGACGCTGCTATTTGTTCTGCCGCCGGACGCTGTGGATCAATTTTTTGAACATGGCGCTGCGGCAACAAAACGACCTTTGCTCTTTTGTTCAGTTTCTTGTTCATTTTGTGCTCCAACGCGCCTGTTCTATGATCTGTATGGCGAATTACTTAGGTGTTGACAACCTGTATACCGGTATGCTCTCTGAGAGAAACGTTAACACATGGGTTGAAAATGACAAAGATGAAACGCTCAATAATCGCTCTCATCGGGGCGGGCATGGTCGCCAAAACCCATGTTGATGCCTGCATCGATGCGGCACCAAAATTGCGCCTCAAAGGTATCTCGTCACGCTCAAATGAACGCGCCGCAGCTTTGGCAAAAGATGCCTCTGCCAGACTTGGCGAAGACGTTATCACCTATAAATCTGTCGAGGCCATCGCCGATGATGCGGACATCGATTTTGTCATAATCGCAACCCCGCCCAATGTGCGTCTTGAATTGATCGCACCTCTGGCGAAAGCTGGCAAACATATTTTGTTGGAAAAGCCCATTGGCCGGACCGCCGAAGAAGCCCAACAGATCGTGGATCTGTGTGAACAGGCAGGCGTGACGCTTGGGATCGTCTTTCAACATCGGGCGCGGTCTGCCTCGATGATCGCAGCACAGATGGTTCGCTCGGGAGAGTTGGGTGAGCTTGGTCTGGTTGAGATGAATGTGCCATGGTGGCGCGAACAAGCCTATTACGACGAGCCCGGGCGCGGCACCTATGAACGCGACGGCGGCGGTGTTTTGATCAGCCAAGCGATCCACACGATCGATCTTGGGTTGAGCCTAACAGGGCCTGTCAACTCTGTCCGCGCGATGGCGAAAACCACCAAGTTTCACCAAATGGAGTCAGAAGATTTCGTCGTGGCAGGTTTGGACTTTGCCAACGGCGCTGTTGGATCACTTGTGGCGAGCACTGCAAGCTATCCGGGTGGCGCGGAATCGATCACGCTGCATTTTGAACATGCAACGTTGCATTTGGAATCGGGTCAGCTGCGCGTCAATAGACGCGATGGCGACCAAAGCACCCACGGGGACGCGGCCTCAACGGGCGGCGGCGCCGATCCGATGGCCTTTACCCACGCATGGCATCAATCCGTCATCGAAGATTTCCATGATGCCATCGCCAAGGCAGGACAGCCCCTTGCATCGGGCAAAGACGCCATGGCGGCCCACAACCTCATCAATGCAATAACGCGCTCGTCCACGCGCGGAACAATCGAGTATTTGAACACATGAACACCCCCCTCAAATTTGCCGCGATCGGAATCGACCATCGTCATATCTTTGGCATGGCTCAAAATATGATTGATGCTGGCGCAGAGTTCGTTGGCTGGTTTACCGAAGGCAATCCTGAACCAACCGAAGGCTTCATCAAACGATTTCCCGATGTGCCGAGGGTCAAAACCGCGCAGGAATTGTTGGACGATCCAAGTATCGAATTGGTCATGCTCTCGGGCATTCCGAGCGATCGGGCGGCTTGGGCCATTCAGGCGATGGATGCTGGCAAAGACGTCATGAGCGACAAACCGGGCTGCACGACCTTCGATCAGCTCAAGGACATTCAGGCCTGTGTCGCGCGCACCAAACGCATCTGGACAATCGACTTTTCCGAACGATTTGAGGTGCCTTCGGTCACCAAAGCCGCAGAACTTGTCGCCGATGGCGCCATTGGCAAGGTCATTCAAACTGTTGGTCTTGGCCCGCATCGGCTAAATCGTGCGACACGGCCGGACTGGTTCTTTGATCGAAACGCCTATGGTGGCATTCTCACCGATATCGGCAGTCACCAGATCGACCAGTTTTTGTTTTTCACCGGCTCAACGGATGCCGAGATCACGATGGCGACTGTTGGCAATTATGCGAACCCCGAGACCCCGGGGCTGAATGATTTTGGCGAGATCGCATTGCGCAGCGAAAACGGTCACGGATACATCCGCCTTGATTGGTATACGCCAGATGCCTTGCCGTCTTGGGGCGATGGCCGTTTGACGATTTTGGGCACCGAAGGCTACATCGAGTTGCGCAAATATGTCGATGTGGGCGGGGCCGATAGCAGCGACCATGTCATTTTGGTGAACGGCACACGTTGTGAAAAAATCTGCGCCGCTGACGCAGGTTTGCCCTATTTCCCACGTCTGATAGATGACATCCGCAACCGGACCGAAACCACCATGACGCAGGCCCATACCTTTAAGGTTTGCGAACTTGCCCTGCGGGCCCAGCACCTCGCTGAGGAGCGCCAATCATGATTAAAGTTGCAATTTTAGGCGCGGGCATCGGCCAACAACACCTCACAGGATATCGAGCACTGCCAGAGCGGTTCAGCGTCAAAACCATATGTGATTTAGATCCCTCCCGGGCTACCGCGGCGGCAGGACCGGAGAGTAACATCCAAATTGTCACTGACATGGCGGATGTTATGTCTGACCCGGATATCGATCTGATCGATGTCTGCCTGCCTCCGCATCTTCATGCCTCCGTCGTCATTCAGGCGTTGGAAGCGGGCAAAAATGTTATCTGCGAAAAGCCCATTAGCCGGTCACTCGCCGAGGTCGATCAGATCCAAGCCGCGATTGACAAAACCGGTGGTCAGGTCTTTCCTGTGTTCCAATACCGCTTTGGATTGGCCTTTGCTCAACTCACCGCTTTGTGTGACGCTGGCCTGGCCGGCAAGGCCCTTGTCGCCAGTGCCGAGACCCATTGGAACCGCGAAAGCGACTATTACACAGTGCCTTGGCGAGGCACTTGGAAAGGCGAATCCGGTGGCGTTTTGCTCGGTCATGCCATTCATTCTCATGACATTTTGTGCAAGGTCTTGGGCCCAGTGAAACAGGTCTTTGCCCTTACTGACACCCGCGTAAACGACATCGAAGTCGAGGATTGCGCCGCTCTCTCGTTGCGTATGCAAAGCGGTGCATTGGTAACGAGCTCGGTCACTTTGGGCGCAGCGCCCGATACATCGCGGTTGAAGTTCTGCTTTGAGGGTCTGACAGCCGAAAGCGGATCTGACCCCTACACACCTGCACAAGGCGCTTGGAACTTTACCGCGCGTGGGGCAACTCGCCAAGACGATGTGGACAAAGTTTTGGCCACAGTTCCAGCCGCACTGTCTGGGTTCACAGGATTTCTAGATGCGATCGCTGATGCGATCTCAGGCCAAGGAGGGACTGAAGTGACCTTCGAAGACGGTCGTCGCTCAATTGAGTTGGTGACGGCCATCTATGCATCTGCTCGGCGGGGCAAATTGGTGCAACTTCCGATCGAAAAAGAGGATCCGCTTTGCAGTGGTTGGCTGCCGAGTTGATCCAATAAAAAACGATCAAACCAACAGAAAATGGGGAGGAGACCCAAATGAACTATAAAGTAAAAACAGCCGTTTCTGCAGCTGCATTGATGCTGGCCGCAGGGGCCGCATCCGCGCAAGAGCTCAAATTTATGTGCTTTTCGGATGGCGATGATTGTGCCGTGATCGACGGCCTGCTTGACGGTTTCGAAGCCGAAAATGAGGGCATCACAGTGGTGATGGACAAAGTGCCCTATCAGGCCATTCTTGACAGCCTGCCGGTGCAGCTTGCTGCAGGCACGGGTCCTGACATCGCGGTTGTCACCGATCTTGGTGGTCTGAACGAATACTACCTTGACCTCTCACCCTATGTTGATCGCCCGTATTGGGAAAACAGCTTTGGCGATATCTTGAACTGGTATCGTGCAGGTGCACAGGATGACGGCATTTACGGATTGCATTGGCAGCTGACAGTGACCGGTCCCTACATCAACAAAACGCTCTTTGACCAAGCGGGTGTTGCTGTCCCTGCGGAAGACGCGTCTTGGGATGATTGGGCCGCTGCGGCGCGCGAAGTTGCCGAAAAGACAGGGACCACATTCCCGATGGCGATGGACCGGTCTGGTCACCGTATCGCGGGTCCCGCCATTTCATATGGCGCGAAATACTTTGACGATGCAGGGGAACCCATCCTAGTTGACGACGGCTTTAAAGGGTTTGTCGAAAAATTCGTTGGATGGCATGAAGATGGCACGATGGCGAAAGACGTTTGGGCTGGCCGTGGTGGCAATTCGTACCAAGACGCCTCTGCCGAGTTCATCAATGGTGAATTGGTTTATTACTTTGCAGGAAGCTGGAAAGTGTCACAATTTGACTCCGAAATCGGTGATCTTTTTGACTGGCAAGTTGTTGGTTCCCCATGTGGCGAGGGCGGTTGCACCGGCATGCCGGGCGGATCTGGCGTTGTTGGGTTCAAACAGACCAAACATCCCGAAGCCGTTGCGAAACTGATCGATTACCTCGCGCGTGAAGAGGTCTATGCGCAGATGTCTGCACGCACGAACAACATTCCGGCACACAAAGGCGTTGCTGCGGCTGGCGTTGACTATGCGGATGCATCCGCACCGGCGGCTGCTGCGCTGAATGCTTGGGGTGCTCAAGTTGCAAAACTCGAAGCTCCTGCGTTTCAGTACCAAGGTTACAAAGGCAACCGTGCAATGTTTAACATCACGGTGCAGCGTGTGACCCAAGCAATCGTTGGCGAATTGACTGTTGATGAAGCTATGGAAAGAGCGAAAGGCGATCTCGCCGAAGCCATCGCCGAAACCAAGTAAGCCGCACGACTAAATGATACGTTGCATGGCCATGCGGGGCCATGCAGCATTGACACCTGTACCGTAGGAGGACAGCGCAAATGCTTTCGGCACTCAATTTGATCATGCGCGGCATCGAAATTCCATTTTCTTTTGTGCAAAGAAAGCTTGGCACGCGGCGTCAGGCTTGGGCCTTTCTTTTGCCAAACCTTCTGCTTTTTGGTACCTTTTCCTTGTTCCCGATCTTGCTGAATTTTATCTACGCGCTGACCGGCGGTGACAATATTATCTTGTCTGATCGCCCCTTTGTCGGCACGGGAAATTTCGCAGGCTTCATGAACTGCGACAACTTTCTAGATGTGAACAGCTGCGAGAGAGATTTCTTTTGGCGGGCGGTGTGGAATACCACATGGTTTGTAACCCTTCAGGTCGGCATCATGGTCGGCTTCGCGTTGCTGACGGCTGTCATTTTGAACCGCGACATTCAAGCAAGGGGATTTTTCCGGGGCGTGTTTTTCTTTCCTGTGATGCTGTCACCCGTCGTTGTGGCGCTTGTTTGGAAATGGGTGTTGCAGCGCAACGGCATTCTCAATGCAGGGCTTGAGGCGATGGGATTTGAAAGTTTCAACTGGCTTTTAGACCGGACATGGGCCTTTGGTTGGTCCGTATTCTTGTCGGTTTGGGCCCATATGGGGTTCTACACGTTGATCCTTTTGGCCGGGTTGCAGGCCATTCCTCGCGATGTCTATGAAGCGGCCATGATGGATCGGGCGTCGCCTTGGCGGGCGTTTCGGCGCATCACTTTGCCATTGCTGGCCCCAACAATGTTGGTCGTATTGGTCTTGGCGCTAATCAAGGGCGTGCAAACCTTTGACGAGGTCTATGCCTTTACCGGCGGTGGGCCGGGGTCCGCGACGACGTTGATCATTCAATATATTTACGAGACGGGTTTTGCAGGGGCCCCCCGCCTGTTTGGGCTGGCATCCGCCGCATCGATCCTGCTCGCTCTCGTTCTCGTCGTTTTGACGTTACTGCAACTTTGGTTCAACAGGAGAAGTGTCGATGGCTAATCGGGCCCTTACATTCCTTACGCGGACACGCGCGGGCAACGGCAAAATGGATTGGACCGATTGGCTCAGCTATAGCTACCTGATTTTGGGCACGCTTTTGATGTTTGCGCCTGTCTTATGGCTGGCTGTGTCCTCTTTCAAAACCGAAGCTGACCTGAAACGATTTCCCCCGCGTTTGCTGCCATATGTTCAAGAAACCGTTGTGGTCGAAGGCTATGACGCGCCGCTTGCGCTTTACGATATTGTGTCTGGCGAATTTGAGGGGCGTCGTTTGGCGCAGATCCGACGCGTCGGATTGGTGGCACAAATGGTCGATCCCGCCGCGCCAAGCACCCGTCTCAAGGTGGACATTGCAGACCGCGAGTTGATTGAGCGCGTCGGTCTGGCGACGGAAAACTACACAGAGCTCTTTGAGCAGTTCGATTTTCTGAGGTTTTTCTGGAACTCGACTTTTATCACAGTCACGGCGACCGCCATCACCTTGCTGGTGAACGCGATGGCCGCATTTGGCCTATCCAAATATGAGTTTAGGGGCCGAACCTTTGTTTTGATGCTCGTGGTCGGCACGCTTATGGTGCCCCAAAGCGTCATCTTGGTGCCGCTGTTTCTTGTGACCAAGGAATTTGGCATCATGAACAGCCCGTGGGGTGTCATCATTCCAGGCGCCGCGTCGCCCACGGGGGTTTTCTTGCTGCGCCAATATATGCTGACCATCCCCGACGAGATATTGGAAGCCGCGCGGATGGACAAAGCCAGCGAGTGGAAAATCTTTTGGCGTATCATCGTTCCTCTTTCGATCCCGGCCATCGCCGTTCTTGGCATCCTCTCTGTGATGTGGCGCTGGAACGACTTTCTTTGGCCACTCATCGTTCTGTCTGACACGGATAAATTTACACTCCAGCTGGCCCTGAATTCGTTCCAAGGAGAGATGTCAACGCAATGGAGCAACCTGCTGGCAATGACGGTGCTCACATTGCTACCAATCGCTGCAGTGTTCATGTTCCTACAAAAATACATAACCACTGGCATTGCCTCAACAGGCGGCAAGTAATCGGTGCAAGGAAATAGAAAAATGGCAAAAGTCGAGCTAAAAGCGGTCCGCAAATCTTACGGAAAAGTGGAGGTCATCAAAGGCATTGACCTTCAGGTGAAACATGGAGAATTTTGTGTTTTCGTCGGCCCGTCGGGGTGCGGAAAATCCACCTTGCTGCGCATGATCTCGGGTCTAGAGCCGATCTCGGCAGGGGATGTTATCATCGGCGATGAGATCGTGAACGATGTTCCTGCGGCTGATCGGGGATTGGCGATGGTGTTCCAATCCTACGCGCTCTACCCCCATATGACTGTGCGTCAGAATCTGTCGTTTGGGTTGGAAAATATCCAAACCCCGAAAGCTGAAATCGCCACCAAGATTGAAGACGTCTCAAAGATGCTGCAAATCGACCAACTTTTGGAACGTCGGCCAAAAGACCTATCTGGCGGGCAGCGGCAACGTGTTGCGATCGGGCGCGCCGTCGTGCGCGAGCCACGGGTTTTCCTTTTCGATGAACCGCTGTCAAATCTAGACGCCGAACTGCGCGTCGATATGCGTGGTGAAATCGGCGCGCTGCACAAGCGGCTTGGCAACACCATGATTTATGTGACGCATGATCAAGTTGAAGCCATGACAATGGCCGATAAGATTGCGGTTCTACGACGGGGCGAGTTGGAGCAATTTGGCGCACCGCTTGATCTGTTCAACCGCCCCAACAACATTTTTGTCGCGGGCTTTATTGGCTCCCCAAAAATGAATTTTTTCCAAGGTGAAATCGATGCCAATGATCGACAGGTGCTTGTGCTAAAAACCGGTGAAAAGATGACGCTGCCGGCTGCGAAATTTACCCAACAGCCCGGCCAAGCGGTGACACTTGGTATTCGACCCAATAGCTTGAAACCCGATCAAACGGGCAGTTTGACCATGGAGGTCGGCAGTGTCGAGCAATTGGGCACGGAATCCTACCTCTACGGATCTCTTGCCGATGGCACTGGCATAACGATCCATAGTCCGGGCCAAACCCTTGTCACTCCAGGTGAAAAAATTCTCATCGACACCGACGAGGATGCCATACATCTTTTTGATACGCATAGCGAAAAGACCCTGCTCGCGGTTGTGAACTCAAGTTAGGTTGCGACATTTCTCTATCTCAGTTTTCTAAGTTCTTCTGCGAACGCTTCGGTTGGTGTTTTCCATCCAAGGCATTTCCTCGGCGTGCAGTTGAGGCGGTTGCAAATAGCCTTCATATCGCGACTTGAGAGCGCTGAAATCGGCGTATCGCGGGGAAGATATCTTCGCGCCACTTTTGCAGTATTCAAAGCCGCCGCGACCTGAGTGAAAACCAAACGGCATGCGCTAAGTTCCAAACCCTGCGCACAGAGTTCGACGCATGGCTTGGCAAAATTCCACGCCCGAATGAGGCCTGCCAATGACCCGACCTCAACCGAAAAACGACTGCGACGGGCAACATTGCGATGCATGGCGAGACGGCCATGGCGTTGGCTATAGTGCCGCGCGCGCACGATTTGAGCACCCAATTTATCCGATGGAACTAACGCTTATCTGCTTGAGTATTGGCGCAGGTATCGGCGCAGGTTGGTACGCAATGGCCATAACTTTCGAAGTGTTCTTTTAACGATGAACGCCCACAACCCCATCCAAACCCGCGACGCCTGTGCAGTGGCCCCCGCTACACAGGCCACCGCTAAAACTGGACACAACGGCGGTCCAAAAACGACGCCTTTCGGTCTGCATGCTGCATGGTTGAGGTTTGCGAATGAACTGGAATTGCGCCGCCTCGCCAAGCTGCACGTGCGGATCGAGCGAAAACAATCCGCCCTGCAATGCCTGATCAAAGAGCGCCAAGCCATCATGAACCGCAGCATCCGTCGCATGCGCCGAAATCAAGGCAAGACCTGAAATCATGTCAATCCAATCCCCCACAATCGAGGAGCTGCACGACGCTGCCCTAATGGTCGCGCAGCTCATGCAAAAAGAAGGCTGCGAAACCCTCGCAAAACAGCACCGCTTTGCCGATACGGCAAAGATTTTCAGGACGCAGCCGATCACATCAAGCGCACCACAACAGACGAAAAGAAAGGCATCTAGAATGACCCAAACGTCAGCGATGCAACAAGAAATTCAAGCGGCGATCGCGCCCATGATGAAAGACCTAGAAGCCCGCCTGCGCGCACACATGGAAGACGTGCTGGTCGACAAACCAGAATGGGTTTCAACAGTCGACGCCGCCAAGCAACTAGGTCTATGCGAAAAAAACAATCCGAAATCACGTTAAGGCGAAGAAACTGAAAGGGAAAATCGTCTCTAACAGGTATTTTGTGCATGCTTCGGAACTGTCGCGAGGGTGATTTGTAAGAGCTTGAATTTTCATTGGCGGGTGGCTCAACTAGTCCAGTTGAGAGCCCAAACTGCGACAGATAGGCATCATGCCCCCCCCCCCGAGACTAACTCGACATCGATTGATACACTAATTTAGGCAGACTCTTTTCAAATTGCTCCCCTTGCGCTTAACGCACAAAATTGATACAAAATTCCCGATTAGCGCAAATTACAACATCGGAGCCTACTTTGACTGAAGAAATTCGGTCCCGCTTCCCCGCCTCTGAATTCGGAGATTTAATCATCGACTTGGAAGATAGGCTAGCCGGAGAAACCCTTAAAGCATCTAGGATGATTTCTGAGCATGCAGGCTTGGACAAACGGCGTGCACGCGCGCTAGAAGTTCAGGCTAGGTTTCGCATGAACGAGCAAGCATTTGAACAAGTCTGCGAACTACACGACGGCTCATTTCTTCCAGGAAATTTGCTGCCAAATAGCGACCTTAAAGTTCACCAGCCATTTATGCGATTTGGAAAGCAAGGTTCGGGCATTATTCTGGGACTAGCGTCCATGCCCCAGCCAAGCATGTTACCTGTTAAAAATCGTTCACGACTGGCTGGCGTAAGCATGAACTGGCAGTTTTCGGAGGAGCTTGATCTAGAAGGGACACAGCCAAAGTCTGGGGATGTTTTCATTTTACTTTTAGTCGCACGCGATCCTGAGCGCTCCGGAAAACTAAAAGAATTGGCCGTCGGTTCAATCGATTCCAGCTACGATCACTTCCTTTTCTATGAACCTATCGACGAGTTCTTGTCCGGACGAATAGCGCTGCCAAATACAAATAAATCAGTCGAAATTTCAAGTGTCACGAAAAATGTCAGGTTGAAAACCTCTCCGAAAACATACATTGCACCAGAAGATCAGACTAAACCAACGAAAGACAGCGGCACCGCGTAGGCGGCTTCGATGCCGTAACAGGAAGTTATTATGAGAATTGGTACACCAGGCTTCGTGCCCGCACGCTTGACTGAAGCACGGGCAGCACGAAGGATTCCTAGCATGACAGAGCTTGCCCGTATGTTAGGTGTTACCTCCAGCAAAGTCTCGCGCTGGGAAAGCGGTGAACACTCTCCTGAACCAGACGCTTTAACTGATCTTGCTCGCGAACTTCGAGTTCGGCGCGAATTTTTTCTACGCCCCGTTTTTGATAGCACCAGGCCCTTTTTCCATAGAAAGTTGGCTAGCGCATCCAAGCGCGACCGGACATATCAGCATGCTCAAGTAAATTGGCTCAATGAAGTCAGCTCAATCGCACAGCACTACGTCGATTTACCTGAACTGGACATCCCCGACTTGATGACTTCCACCCACTTCAAACAACTTAGGGACAGTGACATAGAAGGCTTTGCGATGTCACTTCGTGAGCATTGGGGGCTCGGCGATGGTCCATGCATTGATGTTGTTGGCCTCCTTGAGAGAGTTGGATGTGTCGTCAGCTCCATCGAAATGGGGACCTCAAAATTGGACGGAGTTTGTAGTTGGTCAGAAATAGATCAACGCCCACACATCCTTCTTGCAAATGATAAAATGTCCTTACCTCGCAGGCAAATGGATGCCGCGCACGAATTAGGTCACGCGATTTTACATAAAAACGTCACAGAAAGTGAATTAAAAAGCGACCTCAAGGAGATTGAACGGCAAGCATTCCGCTTCGCCAGCGCGTTCCTTATGCCTGAAACTTCCTACATCCGCGATCTCCCCAACTTTTCCTTAGCTGGGATGCTAACAGTAAAAGAGCGATGGAGAGTTTCCATAAAGGCCCAAATTTCTCGCTTGCGCTCATTGGGTTTGATCGACAGTGATGATGCCACAAGAATGTACAAGACTTATTCAGCTAAAGGCTGGAGTAGAGTTGAACCGTTGGACCGCGAGTGGAAACTTCCGCAACCACAGTTGCTTAAGGATGCCTTTCAACTGATTGTAGACTCTGGCACGCGCACAAAAGAAGACTTGCTAGCGGTTGAGTTCACTTTACATCGCGGTGACATTGAAAACTTGGCGAACCTACCATCCGGTTGGTTTTTGAAGGACCCAAGTCCAGTAATTGAGCTTGCACTGCGAAAAACTCATGACAAGCCAGCCGCAGGCGGCATGACCGGACAGATAATCTCCTTTTCAAATCGCCCCGATAAAGATTGATTCATCTGCAGCAAGATATGTGCAGGTGCAGCTAAGGTCCGGTTTCCGCCCGAAGTGTCGATCAACACGAACGGCCCAGACCGGACCTTCAGTCGATGACCCAATGCTGCGTTGCTGCCCGTCGAAGCGGTCGTTCCTGTATCGTGCAGCATTTTCTTAGATCAGATGGCTGCATCGCGGGACGAAACGGTCTTTCACTGCGGCTGCGCCAATGGCCGGCTTCGATCGTCAGAAGATAAAATTTACCGTGCAAAAAGGGGGATGAGGTCTGGTTCAGTCAACACCCCGCTTCTCAATCTCAGTGTATCAAGCCAAATTGCGCTCAATCAAGCTTTGCGCTGTCGCAATGTAGCTGTCGGCAATGCGTATTGGTGCGCGGCCCAATAACGCGCGACCGGGTGCTTCGTCCAAGATCGGATTATAGCCCAGCTCTTTGACGCTGCCCCGCACATCTGCATCAACCAAAGCGTAAAGCCGGATAAACCAATCCGGTGCCTGAAACTTTGGCATCTTTTTACTGTAGTCTGGGTACCCCTTTTTTAAACATGTCGCCATCTGCATGATCGAATATACTCCAAAACTGGCGATCGTACGCGCGCCAGCTGCTGCAGGTGCGGTCAGTGCAGCAACATGCATATCCGCCAAGTCACGCACGTCGACCGAATGCATATAGAGGTGCGGCGCGACCGGGACTTCACCGCGTAAAAACCGTTGGAACAGGGCACCCGATGTTCCGGGGTCGGAATCCAGCAAGGGCCCCACGATAAAGGCCGGGTTGATCACCGCCAGTTCTGTCTTGGTTGTGCCCGGTTTGAGTATCTCCCAAGCCTTCATTTCGGCGCGGATTTTGCTTTCCACATAAGCATTCACTTCCCCGTCCGGATCAGCCCAATCAGAGGCATCCAAATGGCTTGGCCCAGATTTGCCCCGCCCCGGCACAATCGCCGCAATCGATGACGTCAACACAACCCGTGCGAGGCCTGCGTCGCGGGCCGCGGTCAGCGCGCGTTGCGTGCCTTCGACCGCTGGGGTGATCAACTCAGCCTTGTCCTTGGGCATGGACGTCACAAAGGGGGACGCCGCGTGCATCAGATAATCTACGCCATCGCAGGCCTCGGCCCAGCCCGCATCTTTGGTCAGGTCCAGCTCGACAAACTCAAGATGGCTGACATCGACACCCGCCGCTTTAATGGCCTTTTCGGTTTCGGCGCTGCGCGAAGGCGTTCGCAAGCTGCCGCGAACCTTATAGCCGGCGCGCAGCAAAGCCACCGCAAGATGACCGCCCAGAAAACCCGTGACGCCCGTAAGTAGTACCGTTTTCATTGCATTCTCCAATTTTACACTTATTACAATAATCGTTCAAATCGTAAAATCAGCCCGGCACTAATTTTTTTTCTGCAATTGACGCCAGCGCACCGAAAACCGATGTTAGCTTCATGGAAGATTCACGACAAAAACAAATAATCAGCGCCGCGAAGGCCCTGTTCTTTGAGCGCGGGTTACGTGCGACGACGATGGCCGCAATTTCGAAAGCCGCCGGGATTGCCAAACCAACCCTTTACAGTCGGTACAAAGATAAAAATGCCGTTTTCCAGGCGGTGGTCGCATCCATACTGGATGACTTGAGAGCATTGATGGACGAAGAGTTCTCAAAGACGGGTAGCGTTGAGGAACGCCTCACTGCTGCCTTAGTGGCCAAATACTGCGCCGTTTTCGATATGCTTCAATCGCCTCATGTTGCCCAAATGATGGAAGACAAGGTTCTTTACGCAGGCCGTGAGTTTGAAAAGCTTAACACAGATGTCGCCACGCGGATCGAGGGCATGATTGCAAAGGCGGGATACAATGAACCCAGCGAACTAACGCATCTCATCTTATCTTGTGCATTCGGCATTCACAGACGAGCAGACACCCGAGAAGAGGTAGCCCGCGACATCACAACCGTAGTGCGCGCACTTTTAACTGCACCAGAGTAGCATTATCGCTTGTCTATAACGCCGCATTTATGTCGGTTGCCGATGATCGATCTCTTTGTGAAAGCGACCATTGGTCGATGGCGTTGCATCGGTCAATTTGGGCTCACTGCCTCCATTAGATCCGTCGCAGCATTTTGCATGTGGGTGCCGCCACTTCCGGCCCTAAGCAGCCTTTGGTGTAGATATTCTCTTCTGCATTGCAGCTTCCCAACAGCGGACATCTAATCACGTTGCCGGAGGTATCGCCCCAACTGCCGCGCTATTTTGCAGAGCGAATGTTTGAGACACAGACTTCTGGATATTTCTTCGCGCTCAGAAAGGCTCAA
Source organism: Pacificibacter marinus (assembly GCF_900109555.1). Taxonomy (GTDB): domain Bacteria; phylum Pseudomonadota; class Alphaproteobacteria; order Rhodobacterales; family Rhodobacteraceae; genus Celeribacter; species Celeribacter marinus_C. The sequence goes on from NZ_FNZV01000016.1 coordinate 53,113, forward strand.
CGCATGCACACCGCGCGTCCTACCCGGAGTTCAGTAGCGTCGCGCTTCTGGCCTTCTACGATCCGTTGGGCCAAGGCGAGCGGGCTCAATTCCGGTTTCTGTCAAATCCGGAAGCAAATCATCCGCTGCCGGCGGAGTTCTTCACCGAGCAGGAAACCGACTTCAAGGATTGGGATGCTCAACGATAACTCACCTCAATTTCGATCGTGCGAGAGATGCGTTACCTGTGTTGGCCATTTGAACAAAAATGTTTCGTCAAAGTCGGACGGGATTGGTTGCGTCACATTGACTCTGCCAAACACGGTCGCGAACGATGATAACGCAACGTTGGCGCTCTCTTCCTCGGGGTTGTGGTCTTCAAATTTCGCTAACCCCGAAACAATCACGAGCCAAGATCGGTCGTAAACAGTATACTTCTTCAACCGGTCATTCTTGCTGTTCAGGATCGGCAAGAGAACGCTATCATCGAAGTTTGGCGTGATGCCGCCTCGACTGCCAGTGACTTTGATATCGTGTTTCCCGTCCATGTATAGACAGAGGTTCTGGATGAAGTCAGGCAACGGAGCGGACGGCTCGAGCCTCGCGCTTTTCATTCCAGCGTCTTCGCGGATACGTGCCCATTTTTCGGACCAGATCGTAACAGTGCCCGAGTTTGGCAGATTAGCCGAAGCATTAGAAATGGTGTCTGCCACATGCTCCAGAGCGGCTTTATCTTCGGAGCTAACGGGGACCCCGTCTTCAAAGCCAATACCTATGATCACCCCGTCTTCACTGTCCTTTGCCCTGTCTTCGACGCACTTCCGCAGCTCCTTCGCATATTCGCTTTGCGCGCGTTCGATCTGCAGCGCAGCAAATTTCTCCGTTGCGTGCCGAGCAGTCGTAAGTTCGATTCCAATAGTCTCTCCGTCAATGACTGCGATAAAGTCTGGGCACTCGGAAGGTTCGATCTTCTCAGGCACGACAGCCGCAGCTCGAAAGAAGTCGATGAGATAACGGATTTCTGTTTCCTTTGCTTTGTTCATGGCTTGGCCATTCGCCCTTCTGGAGTTGTTCTAAGTGAGCTTACGGTTGTCTTGACTGCTTGTTAAACCAATTCTTAGGCAACCAACAACGACCGCTTCCCGTCCTTGGTGTCGGCCGCAGCGAACGGCCCTAAGCCGCCATTCGTTAGAGATCGCGTCGCCGCAGTGCAGCTTTCCTCAAAGCTGGCATCCGTGTGAAACGTCGTTAGGTGACAAGACCAAGACCAAGAGAGTTATCTGGTGTAAATACTGTTCAAGACATCAAGGGAAAACAACTTCGTGGATAACAGCGACGTCAAGGATAAATCTGAGTGGGACGTTGAAGGCGTCGAAGATGGTAATGCACGTGATGAGCTGCCAAGCTATCCGCTTGAAGATGTAATGGTTCGCAGCGAAACGCGATCTGTTAGCGAGGCTGTAAAGCGGATCAAGGCCGGAAGATACGCAATGAGTCCTGATTTTCAGCGAGATTTTGTCTGGCCTTCTGATAAGCAGTCGAAGCTTATTGAAAGCTGTATCATGCGGTTTCCATTACCTGTTTTCTACGGTAGCAGAAGGGCAAGATGGTCGCGTTACCGTTGTTGATGGGGTGCAGCGTCTAAGTACTTTCCTCCGATTCTTAAAAGACGATCTGAAATTGACGAGTTTGGGAAAGGAGCACCCTCTTAATGGTAAGAGGTTCACTGATCTTCCGTTGCATTTTAAGGAACGTATTGAAGACATGCAGCTCACGCTTTACATTTTAGACAAAAGTGCTCCTGAAGCCGCGCGACTTGACATCTTAGAGCGCGTGAACAGTGGGATCCCACTCACACGACAGCAGATGCGCAATGCGCTCTACGACGCTCCGGCCACTCGTTGGCTCGGTGAGCAATCTAAGAGTGAATTATTCCAGTCGGTCACAGGTGGTTCGCTCGATCCCAAGATGATGAGAGATCGCGAAGCAATAAATAGATTCTGTGCCTTCAAGCTGTTGGTCAGTGCAGAATACGCAAGCAGCGATATGGATGCTTTTCTTGCAGCAGCGCTAAAGAAAATGAATGGCTTGAATACTCTTGATAACTTGTTAATTTCATTCACTAATGGATTGAAGAGAAATAAGAAGCTTTTCGGTAGACACGCGTTCCGCAAATCCTTAATTGACGCGGCTGTCTCAAAGGAGGCGCCTCGAAGCGTCATTAATATCTCACTCTTCGAGGTTATGATGGTCGGCTTGTCGGAACTAAGTAGTGAGGATTTTTCAGTTAACTCGAGAGATATTTAGACTGTGATAATTGAACTCGCGCACAACGAAGAATTCCTGAATTCAATTACTTACTCGACAAATAGCACACGTCAGGTTCACGATCGTTTTGCGATGGTTCACGATGTTTTGGAGGGATTTAAGAGCCGATGATAAAGCTTCTATCAATCCGCAATTTCAAATGTTTTGAACGAGCCGACGTCAACCTCGGATCATTGACGCTGCTTAGCGGCTTTAATGCTGCAGGCAAGTCGACTGTATTGCAATCACTTCTGCTGCTGTCGCAGGGGCTACGTTCCTCGCTGAGCAAACAACACCTTCCGCTTAATGGTGCATTGGTGAGACTTGGGGCAGCTGGGGATGTTATTCGTCGAGGAAGTGATGGGGAAATTGCGTTTCATGTTAGTGGTTTTGATGCGGACCTGGAGTGGAGCTTCACGGATGCGGATAGAGATCTTTTGGACGACCCCATTCACGGGGAGCGCTTAAAGATAATCAGCTCTCCAACGGAGAGTAGCTCTTTGTAAGACAATCAAAAATTTCTTCAAGAAGCCGTCCGAGATTTAGTATTTTTAGGCGCAACCAGACATGGACGTCAGGATGTGTTTCCTTCTTCTGATGATGCAGACCCAGTGAACGCGGATGTAGGAAGTGAAGGGCAATTTGCTCCTTGGCTGTACGTGAGGAACGCTGACAGCCCTGTTGAAGAGGAAAAGCGGTTCCCAAATGACGAGAGCGTAACATTTCGCGCACAGGTTGATGCGTGGCTTGGCCACATATTTCCTGGTGCATCTGCAAACGCTGCGTCTATAAGTGGAACGAGCTATTCTCGGCTTGAGTTCCGCCTCGGCCGGAGTAGTGCTTGGTCCAGGCCCGCAAATATCGGATACGGGCTCAGTTACGCATTCCCATTGGTAGTGGCTCTTTTATCTGCGCATAAAGGCCAAATAGTAGTCATCGACAGTCCTGAGGCGCACCTTCATCCGCGCGCTCAATCTCGAATGGGCGAGATGCTTGCTCAGTTTGCGAACGCTGGCGTACAGGTCTTGGTCGAAACACACAGTGATCACATTCTCTCTGATGCTCGATTAGCGGTACAAAAGAAGGCGTTAAAAGCTGAAGATCTTGCCCTTCATTTTTTTTCAGGTGCTCAAGAAGGGCATGGTAATGGAATTGTCTCACCCACAACACATTCAGATGGGCGACTCAGCGATTGGCCGGAGTTTTTTTTCGATCAAGCCGAAATTGACTTAATGGCCTTGGCGTCTCACTGAGATGCGGATTTTCTTGAACGAACTGTCGTTGATTGGAACTCCCGATCTGGATACACTCCGAGAAATGTTGAGGCGACTCATGGCGGCGAAGAGAAGTTCGAAAAACCTCTCTCTTCGCTTGTACTGCTCATGTCTCACTGCTGAAACGCAGGCGATCGATGGTGAACGTTTACTGGTTTCTGTATCGAAACTACCTCGAGATGAGAAAGCGGTTATCCTAAATTGGCTCGGAAAAAGCGGCCCCTTCTTGGACGATGATCGCACGGATTCCTATGACGACCTGTACCATCTCAACGGAGAGGACGTGACGAACCTTGGTGCTGCTGAGGCTGCAAGGCAATGTCAAAAACATAATGATGGCCGTCTTCTGAGCCTAAACAACGAAGCATTCAAAAATACACCTTTGGAAGTTGTGCATGGTTTGATTGAGGAGCCGCTTGAAAGTGTGCTGGTGCGGAACAGTTGGAGCTTAGAAGAAGTTAAGGAATGGGCTGACGGTGCTGATCCGGAGCCCACGAATTGGGTTGAGCTTCTTGATGTCTCACGGCGCCGGTATGGCCACCTTCTAATTGGGGATCACTGCGACGAAGTTCTCGGCGGTCAAACATTCTATCCCGTAGTCTCGAGGCGCGTGTTGGAATTACTTAGGGTGCTTAATACAATATCGGGAAGTGTAGACAAGAACGGAAAGTTGAGCGCGTCAGGTGAGGAGCTAAAGGAAACGCACTTCGTCGGAAAAAAGGCCTGACTCTCATGCGAGTCGGACGGAAACAAGAAAGAATTCGCGACTGATATGACTTTTCCTGATCCCGCAGATCCATTCAATGTTTCTGGCACGGCAAAATTAAAACACCACAGTTCCGAGTTCATTTTGAATGGCCGCTCTCGACAGGCACCGAAATTATCAAGGTTACCTACATAGGCCCCAAATTAAGTAAAAAATAACACTTTTTGTCAATGTGTTAACTCCTGTCCTCGCACAGTGTCAAATTTGCGACTGCAGTGAAGGTCTGCCTTTTATCCAACGCGCTACGCCTTTCGCGTTCGCAGCGAAGGTCCGGTCTTCGGCGAAAATTACGTTATTTTTACGAATTATTTTTTTATGTTTTGATTTTATTTAGTTCTCTATGCCTCCCGACCGCACCATTTAACAAGTTTATGCGCTTGTTATTGTTTATTTTTCCTTAGCGCAACTTAGTCCAGTCCCCAGATTAATCACGCGGAATTTTCCCCTTCAATATGTTTGATCATATCAGAAACGCGCAGAAATGACGCTGATCCACGCTTATGCATAGTGATCTCTGCGCGCTCAGCTTTGCGATAGATAGTGCTAGGGTGTAGCCCAAAGACTTCTTGCGACTTAGACACGCGCACAAATATTGGCAGAACTTCCCCCATTACGATCTACCTTTCATTGTATCAGCTTTCTGCCCAGAAATTTCGGCATCGATTGCTTGATCCAAATCTTCTTTGTTCAAAACGTAGTTTTGAGGCGTTTGGCCTGCAAAAATGCCGCCACTGTAAACGGTATCAACGTCTTTGTGGCGCAGGTGACGGTAGCGCATGGCATCTGTTTTCACATCTGCATCAACATTACTCGCGACGTCGCCTTGCGCGCTTGACGTTTTAAGGTCTCGAATTGCCCTAGAATGGCCTGTGGATACCGGCCAAAAACCAAACATTCGCCGCGATACAGAATATCAACATTTTGGGTTCGAAGCGAACGGCCAAAACTGTCATTGGAGGTTTGCTTGGCGAATGGCAGCTATCGCATTGAATTATTGAAGACGAAGACTGAGAAGCTCTCGAATTGGGCGCGATTTGGTTGGTGTGGTCGATTTGGCAGCCCGACGTCGCGTGAAATTTTACTGGCTTGCAATGTCGTTAGTACGATCCTCTTGCGGCGTATTTAGTGTTGACCAGGTGTCGTCTTGAGGCGGTGAAGGTGGTGTTTCACAGTCACCGCGATGGATATTTACTTTTGCGATGAAGTTCGCAGAGATGGGGGCCGTCACAAACAAGAACCCCATGATCAGCAACTCGTGCAACGACATCTGGCCTATGACGAAGGAGTGAATCATGGATGCCGCAAGCAGCATCCCGATTCCCACCGTCCCCACCTTTGTCGGAGCGTGCAAGCGCGACATTGGAGCGTTGAATTTCAACAGGCCGATAACGCCCACGAGTGTAAACACCGATCCGATGAGCAGGCACACTGCGACGGCGTAGGTTCCGATAATCTCGGCATTCATTCGATGATGTCCCCCCGTAATACAAAGCGCGCCAGAGCGACGGTCGACACGAAGCCCAGCATCGCGACCAACAGCGACACTTCAAAATAGATTTGCACGCCTTGGTAAATACCTAGCGCGATAATAATGCCTAAACCATTGATAACCATGGTATCCAGCGCAAGAATACGATCGCCGGGCGTTGGCCCAATAAGTAGGCGTACCATGGACAGAATTTGTGAAACCGCCAGCGTGATAAACGTAACAATCATCGCAATGTCAAAAAGCCAGAGTGCTGTCGTCATATGAAAATCTCCTTGAGGCGGCTTTGGTAGCGGTTCACAATATCGTCGCGCACGGCATCTGGGTCGTCTGTGTGCAGCACATGCACGAGTAGGCTATGGCCTTCGTCAGACAGGTCCGCAGATACCGTTCCTGGGGTTAGGGTGATCGTGCCTGCAAGAACCGTGATCGCCTCAGGCTGGCGTAATTCTAGTGGCACCACGATCCATGCAGGTTTCAGTTTTGCGTTTGGGACTGTCAAAACGACCCATGCCACTTGGATGTTGGCCACGAGAATGTCCCAAATGACCATGACGCTGTAGGTGATCATTTTGTCCAACCGGAAACTTTTGGGCGTATTGGGCCACCAGATTGATGTTCCCCGAGAGATGATAATGCCGAGGATGATCCCGAAAACGACCATGCCCGCCGAGACTTCGTTTTGCAAAAACGTCCAGACAATCGCCAGCAAAAGCGTGACGAATGGATGTGGGATGAGCCATACAAATGCGCGTTTCAAATCAATAACCCTCCTGCGGTGAGCTCAATTTACCCGACGTATCCAGCACGGTCGCGATATAGGGCTGCGGCGAAAAGAGCTGCGCGGCCATTTTGGTCGTATAGCTATGCACTTGCCCAGCAAAAATGGTATGCGCCACCAAAAGCGCAAGCAGTCCACCGACGGCCACATAGGACAAAGTGGCGGGCGGCGGGGATGTTTCGGCATTATGTTCTACGCTTTGCGCTTTCCAGAATAAAATGCTGCCAGCGCGTGAAAATCCGACGATGCTAATCAGGCTGGATCCCAGCACAACCGCCCAAACCCAAACGACCTGATCCGCACCGAACGCTGCATCAAGCACTAAAAGCTTGCCAAGAAAGCCCGACAATGGCGGAAGTCCTGCCACTGCGATCGCACCCGCGAAAAAGAATGCTGCCGTCAGCGCGCTGCCCGCGATGGGTGGTTGTGGCGTCAGGTCCAAATTGGCCCGCCCGCTGCGCACCAGATCAGCAATCAAGAACAACGCCGCCGCCGCCAAAGTCGAATGCACAATATAGTAAAGTGCCGCTGCAATACCTTCGGGGGTGAACAGTGAAATCGCGACCATCACCATGCCCATCGACCCGATGACAGAGAACGCCACCAAGCGGTCCAACCGTTTTGCCACCAGAACTCCAGCCATGCCAAGCGCCACTGACAGCAGGGCCGCAGGTAATAACCAGACACCGTGCAGGCCTGCTGTGATCTCTAAATCGGGGGGGAAAATCATCGTGTATACGCGGATAATCGAGTAGGCGCCGACCTTCGTCATGATCGCAAACAATGCTGCAACGGGTGCTGGTGCTTCCGCGTAGCTTGACGGTAGCCAGAAATGCAACGGCACAATTGCGGCTTTGATCGCAAAGACCAAGATCAACAGGACGGCCGCCACGCGGATACCCACGGTGTCATTCGCGCCGATCAAAGCTACTCGATTGGCGAGGTCCGCCATATTCAGCGTGCCCGTTTCGGCGTAGATTGACCCAAGTGCAAATAGGAACAGCGTTGATCCGATCAGATTAAACAGCACATATTGAACACCCGCGCGTAGCCGTGCGTCACCACCGGCATGGATCATCAACCCGTAAGACGCGATTAAAAGTACCTCGAAAAATACGAACAGGTTAAAGAGGTCACCTGTTAGAAATGCCCCCATGATCCCCATAAGTTGAAATTGGAACAGCGCATGAAAATGTGCGCCACGGTTATCCCAGCCTGATCCTATGGCATAGAGAAGCACGAAGAGGGCAAGCACTGCCGTCAAAAGCACCATAAAGATAGAGAGCCTGTCGCCAACCAAGACAATGCCAAATGGCGCCGCCCAGTCACCGAGTTGATAGAGGATGATAGACCCGTCAAAAACCTGCGTTGTCAGCCCAAGAGCGATGGCAATCAGCGCCACAACACCTGCGACCGAAAAGCTGCGTTGAATGACGATATGATAACGAGCAGCCAGCACAATGAAAGGTGCAAGCAACGCAGGAAGAACAACCGGTGCGATAAGCCAATGCATCATGATGGTGTCCCCGTTGTCTCGTCAGACTGATCGTCCACATGGTCATCATCGGACCCCAGAAATGCGCCGAGGCTGATCATAACCACAACAGCCGTCATGCCAAACGAGATTACGATGGCTGTCAGGACCAAGGCTTGCGGCACGGGGTCTGCGTAGGTTGTCACGCCGTCTTGCAAGATTGGCGGCGCACCAACGGTCAAGCGACCAGAGGCGAAGAGGAAGACGTTTACTGCGTATGTCAAAAGCGAGACTCCCAAGATGACGGGGAATGTACGCAGTCGCAGCACGAGGTAAAGCCCGCCCGCAGTCAAAATGCCAATGGCAGAAGCAACTAAGAGTTCCATATTACACGCCCTCCTTTGCGGTATCAGGCGTATCGAGCTGAGTGTCATCACGCGACGGGTCGATGTCCATTGGATGTTCGCTGTCCTCCATATGCGCACGGCGCGCCAGACGTGAAAAACTTTCGAGCGACAGCATGACCGCGCCCAGAACCGCAAGGAACACGCCGAGATCGAACAGCGCAGCGGTTGCGAGTTCAAACTTTTCAAAGGGTGGTATGCGTACATAGGTGAAATCAGACGTCAAGAACGGTTTACCGAAGAACCAAGATCCCATGCCGGTAAATCCTGCGATCAACACGCCGGCGCCGATCACGCCGTGATAGGGGTATCGCAAACGCGCCGAGGTCCAGACAAAACCGCTCGCCATATACTGCATCACCACGGCAATCGAAACGATAAGCCCAGCAATAAAGCCGCCACCCGGTTCATTATGACCGCGCAGGAAGATGTAGAAACCGACGATCAAAACGACGGGCATGATCACACGGGTCAGTACAACCATCATCATCGGATGAGTGTCACCAGCGCGGGGCTGGTCGGGCTTGCGGTTCAAAAGCCGCGCACGCACTGGCCCACTCAATAGAGCTTCGGTCAGTGCATAGATCAGCAAGGCCGCGATGCCCAAGACGATGATTTCACCATAGGTATCAAAGCCACGGAAATCGACGAGAATGACGTTCACCACGTTATTGCCGCCGCCGCCTTTATAGGCATTCGCCAGATGGAATTCCGAGATCGGCACACCTTTTGCGTCGCGCAAAAGATAGTAATAGGCCAACGCGAAGGTCGCCAATCCACCCATAACCGCAATGGCGCTGTCGCGGGTGCGGCGCAAAACCGTGCTTTCGATAGGCGTGGTGTTGGGTAGGAAATTCAATGCCAAAAGCATCAAAATGATCGTCACAACCTCGACGGTGAATTGCGTCATGGCAAGGTCTGGGGCGCTAAAGAACACAAAGCCGATCGAGACCATAAGCCCTACGATACCAATCAAGACCAGAGACAACAGGCGATTGCGGTGCAGCAATACCATGCCGGCGGTTGCGGCCACCAACATTAACCACCCTGCAATTTCCACAGGCCCCGCAGCTTGTGCTACGCGTGTCGGAGCCCCAACAGTACCCGTTGCCCAAGCGTAAAATCCTGCGACAAAAATCGTCATAGTGCCAATTGCAGTATAGCGTGAAAACGCGCCGTTGTGCAGCGGGAGCATCACCGCTTGCGTTAGCTTTACCGTCGATTCAACGATTTTATCAAATATTTCCTTGGCTTCGGGGCGCGGCATGCGGTCCCAGATGCGTAGGGCAGGGGTGAACACGACCAACATGATCAAGCCGCCAACGACCGCGATGATCGACATGTAAAGCGCGGGCACCAAACCGTGCCAAATTTTGAAGTGCGCATCGGGAATCGTGGCAGCATCGCCCAGTACTGAGGTCGTGACCAGCTTTACAAACGGTTCTGCGACAAAGGGGGCCAGGCCAATCACAACAACCAAGACCACAAGGATCGCAGGCGGCAACCAAAGACCTGGATTTGGGTCATGCGGCGTGGCGGGATAGTCGTCGCGCACGGGACCAAAGAAGACATGTCCGATCAGTCGGAAACAATACGCCGCCGAAAAGATCGACCCGAATGTCGCCAGCGCGGGCACCAACCAAGGCGTGCCAAACAGAACCGTGGCATAGGTTTCTTCCAGCATCATCTCTTTGGACAAGAACCCATTGAGCAATGGAATTCCCGCCATAGATAAGGCCGCAAGCGAGGCAATGACGAAGGTGACGGGCATCAGTTTGCGCAGTCCACCAAGGCGCCGGATGTCGCGGGTATGCGCTCCGTGATCAATGATCCCAGCCGACATGAACAGCGCCGCCTTAAACGTCGCGTGGTTTAAAATGTGAAACACGGCTGCCATTGCGCCAAATGCCGTCCCTGTCCCCAATAGCATGGTGATCAAGCCCAAATGGCTGACCGTCGAAAATGCGAGCAACGCTTTGAGGTCATGCTTGAAGAGCGCGATCACAGCGCCCAGTACCATCGTTATCAAACCCGCAGTGGTCACGATCACAAACCATTCAGGCGTGCCAGATAGCACCGGCCACATGCGCGCCATCAGGAAAATCCCAGCTTTCACCATCGTGGCGGAATGCAGATAGGCGGACACTGGCGTGGGCGCGGCCATCGCGTGGGGTAGCCAAAAATGAAACGGAAACTGTGCAGATTTCGCAAAACAGCCCAGCAAGATCAACACAAGCGCAGGCACATAAAGCGCATCAGCTTGGATCAAAGCACGGTTCTGCAAAATCACACTAAGGTCATAGCTGCCGACGATTTGCCCAAGGATCAGCATGCCTGCGATCATCGAAAGACCGCCCATGCCCGTCACCGTCAACGCCATACGCGCGCCTTGGCGACCTTCAGGTAAATGTTTCCAAAAGCCGATCAAAAGGAAAGATGACAGCGATGTAAGTTCCCAAAATACAAGCAAAAGCAATATGTTATCGCTGAGAACAATGCCAACCATAGCGCCTTGAAATAGCAGCAAATAGGTGAAAAATTCACCCATATTATCGGCGCGGCTCAGGTAATTTCGCGCATATGCAATAATCAACAAGCCAATACCCAAGATCAGCAGCGCAAAGAAAAACCCTAACGAGTCAAGCATCAACGTGAAGTTCAACCCCAGTGCAGGCATCCAGTCGACACGCGCGACGACAACCTCGCCGGCCAGAACTGACGGAAGGTTTGTAAGCAGCCCGACAAAAGCAGCCAAAGAAACCGTGAACGTCACGCCAGCACAAGCGGATCGCCCCGCTGAGTTCATGAGGCCAGGTAACAGCGCGCCTAAAAAAGGCAATGCGACGATAAGAAAAAGGGACACGCAAACTCCTATTCAATTAAAATCGAGCAATTCAAACAGAGAATGCGATCAATCAATATCAAAATAGTAGGTAATCGTCGCCAAGGCGAGTGCCTCGCGCCAAAATATCTAAGAAATTTCTAAAACGGTCATTGGATCTAGTTCAACGAGCGGCAGCTTTGGGCTTCGGACAGGCCTTTGCGCACCGTGATCCCTTGTTCGATCAGAAACGCGCAGATCTGGTTGATGGTTGCCGTCCGACGCGACACCAAGCGCGAGCGGACTCGCTGCAACGCCTGCAAATCGAGCTGGTCCTGTGTCTTCTCGGAAACCGTTTTCAAATTCAGTCTTCGCCATGCTACCTCTCCTTTGTGCAGGTAAATCTAAGCTCAGTCTAACCTGCTGGGGGAGGCAGCCGATACATTTTGACGCAGATTGCAGCGACACCGAGCAATGAGCCCTGCCTAACCGCGTTCTGAGGTGCAGAAAATGTCCGGTTTTGGTCTAGGGGTGCTGACCAATTTGGGCTTGTGATGCGCAAGCAATTCCTTACTTAGCGCACACGCCCTTGAGCACTTACAATGGGATGACAAGTTTTTGATCGTCTTCTGGCGCATCAAGAGAAAGGTGCTTTTCTTCGAGAACCAAGATGTTTTCAGCACTGATCACATTGCTTTTTGTCTTGTAACCGATAACGTCCTCGACAGGCATGTCGAGATTCCGCGCCAGCAGCATAGTTTCTTCGGACGAAAAGTTCGTTAGACCTCGGACAATTTCGTCACCATCTTCATTGTAAACATGCAATACGTCGCCCTTAGTGAAATCGCCCTGAATTGAAATCACGTCGCAAATGCCGATGCTGCTGACGCCTGCGGCCACAGAATCGGCAACTTCGTTTGACACGACGAGAGTTCCCGAGACCTGCAACCTGTTGCTAAGCCATATTTTCAGAGGGGATGCGGTCACGCCGGTTACAAGGCATCGGGTGTATCGCCGTTCATTGTTCAGAACAGATGACAATGGGCGCTCGATTATACCTTCTGCGATGATTGTCTCGCAGCCGGCATTCTGGGCCATATTCGCCGCCTGCATCTTTGTCAGCATACCGCCGGTGCCCAATGCACCAATGCTCGTCGTAGATTCAAGGTGCTCGCTAACGTCTTCCAGTTCTGGGATAAATACGGCTTCCGGATCTGCAGGGTCGCGATCAAAAAGTCCCTCTACACTGGTCAAAATTATCAACAAATCTGCCTGAACCATCTGCGCGACCTTGGCGGACAGACGGTCGTTATCGCCAACCCGAAGGTCACGCGTGGCTACGGAATCGTTTTCGTTAACAATGGGCAGAATGTCGTTTTCGAACAACCGCATCATGGTGTTCTTGATGTTCAAAAACCGTCGACGATCTTCCATGTCTTCGACTGTCACAAGCATCTGGGCGACTTCTAATTCATGTTCTGATGCAACCTGACGATAGGCATTCATCAACAGCGGTTGGCCACAGGCCGCCGCCGCTTGCTTATCCAAAATACCGGCATCTTCTGGCCGTTTGCCGATCATGTTCAACCCCAGAGCAACGGACCCAGACGAGGTAAGAATGATATCGTGACCTTCTTTTTGCAGCTGTGCAAGATCGCTCATCAGGCCATTCATGAAAGCATAGCGAAGCGTAAGCCGGTCGCTGTTTGCCAGAAGGCTGGATCCAATCTTGACAACAATTCTTTTTTTCTCAATCACAGACATCTCCGATATCATTTTGATTTTGCTAAATAATACAGCACAAATTTGCTTAATAAGGCGCAGGCCTGTAGTGCTGTACATTCAAACGATTCGCCGATGTATAACACGCAGCCTACGCGTGATTACAATGACGCTGACGTTGCACGCCCCAAAGCGGCCTATGCCATGTCATCTCGGCGACGAAAAAAATACTCGAACGATCTAGTACCTTTGTGGTGCGACGCAGCACTTTTTCTGCGTGAGACGTGATGGGATAATCGGAGACTAAAATGAACATACTTCTGATTGGCTGCGGTAAGATGGGTGGAGCAATGCTGCGCCAATGGGCCAGCAACGACAATAATCACTTCACCGTCGCGGACCCTGCCGCCAGAGACCTTCCGAAGGGTGTGAAGCATGTCTCAAAAATGGCAGAACTGAACGCTGCGGAATTTGACGTTATGTTGATAGCGATCAAGCCGCAAATGATTGCTGACGTGCTGCCGGACTATGCCTTTTCGCTGAAACCAGACGGATGTATTGTATCCATCGCTGCCGGTTGCGGCATTGATACAATCGTCGGAATTGCGGGAGAAAAGGCGATCATTCGTGTGATGCCGAATTTGGCGGCGATGGTCGGGCTTGGAGTGTCCGGCCTTTACGCGAACAACAAATGTACAGAGCAGCAAAAAGCCGATGTTACAGTACTAATCGCCGAAACAGGCACATGCATTCAGCTTTCCAGCGAGGATGAGATCGACCGTCTGACTGCCATCAGCGGCAGTGGGCCTGGCTATATCTTTGAAGTCATGCGCAGTTATATGGCGGCAGCAAAGTCAATGGGTTTTGATGACGAGACAGCTCGGACTTTGGTGATGGATACGATTGCAGGTACGGTCGAAACGGCGCGACAATCGCCTGACACATTGGAAGAATTACGCAATTCAGTGACCAGCAAGAACGGCACGACGCAAGCGGGGCTGGAGGAACTGATGCGCGATCACAAGCTTGAAGCATTGTTTCGCAATACCGTTCAAGCGGCCTACAGCCGTGCAATCGAACTAAAATAATCCAAGCGCATTCGTGCGACATTTAGGAGCAAATAGATGAATACCATGAGTACGCAAACAATAGCTAAAAACCTGAATGTCGGTGCCGTTATATTGGATCTGGGACGGCGCGCCAAGGCAGCAGCACCAATGCTTGCCATGGCGACCAGCGAGCAGCGCAACCTTGCCCTGTACGAGGCTGCAAAAGCCCTGCGAGACCAAGCGCCAGAAATCCTGACGGCCAATGCCCTAGATCTTGAAAGTGTTCGAAACAGCAACAAGGATGACGCGTTCATCGACCGGCTTAGCCTGACGCAAGATCGCATCACGGATATGGCTGATGCGCTTGATGCGATTGCCGGGCAGGACGATCCATTGGGTAAAGTCCTTGCGTCGTTTGAGCGTCCGAACGGGTTGCACATAGAACGGGTCAGCGTGCCGATTGGTGTTATTGCCATGATTTACGAGTCACGCCCGAATGTGGGTTCAGATGCAGGCGGGTTATGCATCAAGTCTGGTAACGCGGTGATTTTGCGCGGTGGTTCTGAGAGCTTGCAGTCTTCGCGCGTCATTGTGGCCTGTCTAGCGGCGGGTTTGCGGGCCGCTGGTCTTCCCGAAGATGCTGTGCAGCTTGTGGACACACGCGACAGAGAGGCGGTCAAGTTGCTATTGCACAGCACGGACAACGTCGATCTGGTCATCCCGCGTGGGGGCCGCGGACTGGTATCACTGGTGCAAAAAGAGGCGCGTGTGCCGACCCTGTTGCATCTGGATGGCAACAACCACACCTATGTTCACGACAGTGCGGATGTCGAAAAGGCCATCGGGATCATTCAGAACGCTAAGATGCGCCGAACTGGTATCTGCGGTGCAACGGAATGTGTCGTGATCGATTACAAAATAGCTGATCAGATCCTGCCACGAATTGTGGGCGCCCTTGAAGGGTGTGAACTTCGCGGCGATGCAGAGGCGCAAAAAATCGTACCGGGTATGATCGCGGCAGCTGATGCTGACTGGGACACAGAATATCTAAGCAACATTATGTCGGTTAAAATTGTCGAGGGATTGCAGCAGGGCATCGAGTTTGTACAGGCACACTCATCAGGTCACACAGATGCAATCATCGCCGAAGACAATGAAGCAGCAAGACTGTTCATGAGCGCGGTCGATTCAGCTGTGGTCATGCACAACGCATCCACCCAGTTTTCGGACGGAGGAGAATTTGGTATGGGGGCGGAAATAGGTATCGCGACAGGCAAGATGCATGCAAGAGGGCCAGTGGGAGCCGAGCAACTCACAAGCTATAAGTACTTCGTTCACGGAAACGGACAGCAGCGGCCTTGAATGGTAGAACTTTTGATAAGCGCATTAAGTTAACTGTAACGTGCCATTCAAACCATCAGAGTAAAGCAGGTTAAAAATCTTCACGTCATGTTTCGTGGTCAACATGCGTCGTTAGGGCGCGTGTTGACCACGAGATCTCCAACGATTTGAAAAGGCGGAATTGTCCGCGCGGGCCCTAACATTCGAGCCATTCACAAGAAACATGCTACGCAACCGAAAGACACGTCGATGACTGAAATATCTGAGTACGCCCAGCTCGACCATTTAGATCGAATGATAATAGAAGAGCTTTCTTTAGACGGTCGTATGAGTGTTATCCACTTGGCCAAAAAACTAGAAATTTCGACATCCACGTGCCGAGTCAGACTTAAGCGGCTTGTCAGTGAATCTTCATCCTTGGTTTCTGTGCCATCCTCGATCCCCAGAGGATCGATCAGAATCATGTGGCATTTGTAGAAATCACACTTGAAGACACGACGGATGCGGCACTTGGAGCATTCAATGCGGCCGCCGAAAATGTTCCCGAGTTAGAACAATGCCACATAATTACTGGATCGTTTGATTATCTACTAAAGGTGCGCACAAAAGACTCAATAGACTTCCGTCAAGTTCTGGTCGAAAGTCTATCTGAGTTACCACATGTCGCGCGCACATCCACATATTTGGCTATGGAGACGGTAAAGGAAGCTGAATTAAATCTGCTCCTTGATGCCGACTAACCTCTGTTAATTGGGTTGAACAATGGTTAAAACGGCTATCCTTTTGACCGAATATTGGTGGATGACTTGATAATCAGAGGTCGAAAGCTCACAAAGCCCGCACAGCCGACCTCTATGCAAAGCGCATCGAATGTCTTGTGTGAATGGCTCCTGCATAGCAAGACATTTTAGATCAGATTTGTGCATTTGTCAGAAGCAGTCATGTGTTCCCATTGCCGGCAGGGTATGGGGTCCGCAAACCAAGCCCCTTACAGCTTTGCGGGCTATAGTGCTGGGGGCATTCGACGGGGTGTCTTGGTTTTGCCGGTAGACTTACATCAAAGCTCTGACTGGCGATCCGCTCGTGGCTGAAGACAGCGATTTTGAGGCCTTCGTGCTTGCCCCTGTTGGCACTGGGCCTTACGCGTGGCACCGCTGCCACTCGATTACTAAATGCGCACGCACTCCAGATAGATCGATAATACCGTCGATGGTCCGCAAGACATGATCTGCACCATGGCGGCAACCCACTTTGCCCCAAATGCGCACAATGCCTGAGGCGTATCGCTCTTTGCGCCCATCAGGCGGCCCTGATCCGCTAGCAGGAACTGTTGTCGGACATCTTGGGTTTGGCAAATTGAAAACGACGTCCTTAGGATGAACACGTAAGGCACGCGCGACCACTTCTCAAATCCGACGCTATGAGCGCCGCAATCGACAATGTACAGCCTTGACACGAATCATGACTTACTTCTCAATTTTAAGAATTATTTTATTGGGGATTTGAGGTGATGAAGCTGGTATTTGCGACGGGCATGACTTTGTTGTACTTAGTCACTTTTTTCCTAGCAGGTGCCGCGGCTGCGCAAAGCTATGATCTTAAGGTAAAACCAGCAACTGGCTCAAAGATCGAAAAGGGTAAACAATATTGGATATCCATCACCTGTACGTCTGGAACCAGAAAAGTTATTTCAAGGTCAAATAATCAAACTTTCAGTAGTCCGAAGGCCTATCTACAGCGGATAAATGCCAAGGGTGAGTACAAGTCGACAAGCTATACACTGAATCCCGCAAACTCAGCTTCACTATGGATAAGCATTGGATCTGAAAACCTAGACATCACAAACGGAGTTCCTTCCATAACAGGGTGTTGGTCGCGGTTCTGGTAGCGGGCTAGACTCAGTTTTTATGCCCGTTTTTGTCTTTGGCCTCGGCGCAGGTGCAGATTTCATCAAGCAAAACGACGCAGATTGCTCGCGTGATTACATGGTTACAGGGAGAAGCTCCGAGGCTCTTGTTGTCAACGCAACCCTCACGACCAAGTCAGGGTGGGACTACGAAGAAGATGAAGACCTTGTAGGGGCAGTGCTCGAGTTCGCCGATGAGACCCTACAGCAAGCCGGAAAATTCATTGACGGAACGTCTTTGGTCAAGGAATTGCCCCGCTTCTTTTTCGAAGTTGATGACGATGAAGAAAGCGCAGAATTGATCGCAGAACGAGGGCAAGCCGCAAGCGGTTTTGCGTCGGCTTGGGCGAAGCTGGCAAAATCTCTAGGGGACGAAGGCTTTTTTAACGAAGACATGCAACTGCGCGTCGGAACCAACATGGTAGAAAATCGATATTCGCGTGTCTTTATCAAAGTCACTGAAGTCGACAGTTTCGTCTATTCGAAAGCACCATTTATCACCAACCTTGAAACAGACGGAAGCGCGTTCTGGCCGCTCAAAACTGAAGGAAAACCGAAGTTTGGCGAACTTTTCACCAACCGAAATAAAATAAACTTTCCTGAGAGACTAAGTCATTCTGACTTTTCAACATTGCAATCAGAATGCGAAAAATACATTCAAGATATTGAAAGAAAAGGATTAAGTTCAAAAGCCGATCAAACCTATGTTCTCGCTCGCTCGCATGCTTGCTTCAGACACGCTAACTCAAATTGCGGCTCAACGGTGCTTTCACACGCTTAGCGAACTACGAGAAGAATTGCCGGTATTGGCCAGCAAGGACTATGTGCGCAGGAAATTTATTCGGCCGAATGACATTCTGTTTTCACCCGCAAGTTACTCAATAGTAAGTGCCCAATTGAGAACTGAAGCCGACCCTTTGGCCATGGGGGGTGCCAAGACTGCTGCTCTGGCGAAGGAAGCTCAAACTGCCCTACCTGAGTTTTACCTGTCGTTCAACGCCGGCAAAACACCAAAGGGATTGGATCGGACAATTCAGGTTTTGGACGCCGCAGGGGTACTAGAACCTGAACAGGGCGAAATTGAAAGTCCTGAAAACTTAGCCAGTGCGTTTCGAAAAGCTGGGTTTAACCGCGCCAACTGTTTTTTTGTGAACAACACTACCAACAATTCAGAGCTTGGAACGAATTACTTTTCAGGGGACGTCGACGGTGTATTGCTACTTCACCGGCTACCTCCAGCAAATGAAGCTCAAGGTAGCATTTACAGGCCAGTACTTGCGGTCGTTGCGCAAGTCTCGATCAACCCCGCGACAAAAAAAATCTGGCGCATCATTACCACGGAACTGGATCCAAACCCGCTGTTTTCTGGTAATGTCTGCGAGTCCAAGGAAGCGAGCTCAAGGGGCTTGAACGAGAACTTCGCCGGTATGCTATCTACTGTCCGGGACCTCTTCGTCTTAAAAGGAGAACAGCCAGAAAAAGTCGCTAAGTTCCAAGTTTCAGTCGTTGAGAACATTCAAATCATAGACCATAGCGGGAGCGTTTTGGACAGTGCTAATGAAGGGGGCCGCAACGTCGTTATGCCAAGGGAAGACGTTTTTGCGGCAATTGCGGTAGCTGGATACAAGGGGTTTTCATGCGGGCTGGTAAAAGCGAAAGTGGGCTCTGAAGTACCTGACATCTACTTCGGTGGTAGGAAAGCACTTTTCGTGCTGCACAAGAACCGCTTTGCACCGAACGCAAGCGACTCCATTATCGTATTGGTTGACAGTAATTCAGCAGGTGAGGTCGAATTGTTGGAGTTAATCTCCAATGGCGAACTCGCTCCAACACGCATTTTCAAAAATTTGGGGGAATGTGGTGTCACAACTTCTGGATAAAGGCTGCTAATAACAACTCGGATATGGAACACGTCAGGTCAATGCGGCGCTGTCGGGAATGCGGAGAAAAACAGACAAGAAGGATACACGAGGCATCGCGCAGGTCCTGCGCTCTGGTTGGTTCAGCCCAGTTCATATGAAGAGCTGAGGGCCGTGCCCTCTCGGGCATGTAAACATGCCCTGTCTGGTAATAGAAGAAACCAAAAATGTCTGCTGCGCAACGTGAAGCGCACCCCAAAGCAAGGCTCTCCACGTCCGATCCGACATATGCGTGCAGCGGTGCCATCACGGCATCAACCAGACTGCGAAGAGAAACGTGACCCGGGTGAGTGACAATGATCCAACATAACAAGAAAAAAGAGCTTGACCTAAACACCCAATTAGAGAAGCAGACAATCGATGCCGCGCTTTATCCCAGTAGGACTTGTTTCGAGATGCGAAAGATAAACCCATCGAGAGCTCGACACCTTACATTGCGCATGCTCTTTTGAAGCTCGCTATTCACACTTTTAGCTGACGCAGTTCCCTAAGAATGTCACTTGCCATACCGTTTATCCCCATCATAAGAAATTACCTTAAGTGTTTCATCGACAGATTATCTGTAGCTTTGAAAAAGCGTGGTGAACGATCAAACAGTGCGCCATCCGGAAGTGGAAGAGGCAGAAGCGTCCCGTCAGGTTTGCTTGGTAGCCACCCGAGTGCTGGCTGAATGGTTGACACGAGTTCGGAAAGCTCGCGTACGATATTCACAGCTAGCGCTACAACGCTGCCTGCGAATTGCTAGAGGTTGGGGGTGATGATGATCTTATCGCTGCAGTAACTGGTCAAAGTTCTGAAACGGTGAGCCACTACACAAAGCAAGTGAGGCAGAAAGTCCGAGCGCAAACTGCACAGAGAATGCGAACATAACAAAAACAAAATGTTTAGACTTTCAATCACCAATAAGCTGAAAGCCATTTAAGCCATTGAGAGTAAATGGAGGCGAATATGAGAATCGAACTCCTGTACACGGATTTGCAAACCGATGAATGTTACTGTTTTTAATTATTTTTGTGGGTAGAAAATGCCATTATATATCAAGAACATATCATGAATGGGTAGCGAAAATGACGCCTTTAATTCCCTCCCCTTTCTTTGATTATTTGGCGGCAGCGGTTCTGATTTTGCAGACTTTGATGCTGAATGCAGCGATTATCTGGTTTGCATCCCTAGTGTCGATCCGCGCGAACGGCCCAAAGCGGGCTGTTAAACGTAAAGTCGAACACGATTACAATTGGCGGCTTGCCATCGTTTTTTCTATATCGTGTAACATTGTCTGTACCTCAGTCGCCAAATCTTGCGCCAACGTGCTTGCCACTCGGGGTAGAACTCGTTGGGCGCTGAGAGCAACGCTGATGTTTTGCGGTACGATTTTTTGCCCCACGACAGGAATTGCCACAAGTTGGTCAGCAAGGATTTCTGGCCCCACATCCAACACCGATGTTAGCGCTACGTGCCGACCAGCCATGACCAACTGCTTCAAAAGCTGTAATGAATTGGTCGCGACAGGAGGTAAATCTTCGGAAAATATCCAACTGTACCGTGCTTCCAACATGCGACGAATGGCAAGCACACGACTTTGTACCACAATTGCGTGTTTTGTCACTTGGCTCAGGTTCACTGAGCGCTCTTGGGCCAATGGGTGATGTGCTGCCGCAACGCAGTGCAGCGGTAATGGCGTGCTCCATACAACATGAATGTCGCGGCGTGGGCGTAGATTGAAAGCCAGCGCGATATCCGAACGCCCCTCGCTTAGTGCATCAGCGGCATCGTCGGGGGTCGCAACGTCAGCATCCACCCGAACACGCGGGTATTTATCGGCAATCCTACCAAGAAAATCTGGAACGATTCCATTCATGAGACTGTCCATTGCAACCAGTTTAAAATGGCCAACATCCAACCCCTGCATTTGCTTCACATCGGACCAGATACGGTTTTCATCGGCTTGCCACCGCTGGCCCAACAGGACCAACATCTCGCCAACTGGCGTCAAAGACATCCCTGTGGAAACTCGATCAAACAACTGGGCGCCGAGCCGGTCTTCGAGCTGTTTGATTTGGCGGTCGATCGCCGAAGCAGCGAGACCAATACCACGCGATGCCGCTTGGATAGACCCGTGTTCGGCAACAGCCATAACATATTGAAGGCTGCGTGGGACTAGGTGTAGTGCCATCTTCCATCCTAATAATTAGAATACTTTGTTGCTTATTATGTCATGGATTAGGTTGGAAGAAAATGCCTAGTGTAAGGAACAACCACTGAAGAGCTGACTATGACCTTGACTGTTTCCCACTGCCTATCCCAGCTAAATTCTGCACCCCGCGAAGAGGCTCTTGCCATGATTGCACCATTGGCTGAGCGCTCAACTTGGGTTGCTGAAGGGGCCGTTGATCGGCGTCCATTTGCAAGTGATGCCGATGTAGCAGCCGCTTTGGCAGAAGTCATTCTCACCGCCCCAGCGTCACGTAGGATCACTATGTTTCGCGCTCATCCCGAGTTGGCAGGACGCGAAGCGGTCGATGGTCAAATGACCGAAGAATCTACGGGGGAACAAGGACGTCTTGGATTGATGTCACTGGCAACCGCAACGCATACCCGCTTGGTGCAGCTCAACGCTGCCTATCAGGCGCGCTTTGGTTACCCCTTCATTATCGCGCTGCACCGCGTTCCTGATTTGGAAACGTTGCTGTTGCTTTTCGAGAAACGCTTAGCCGCGGATCCTGTTGAAGAGCATGTCACCACTTTAGCGGAAATTACGTCTGTCATTCGCGCACGTGCCGCACGCGCTTTCACCACACCATCAATTGAAATACAAACCACCTGAATTTAGGAACACCTCTCATGAAAAATTTCCTCCCTCTTATCGCTACGTCATTTTTGGCCATCTCTGCTGTCAGTGCGAGCGCCAAGGACACCATCCGAGTTGCGGGCAACTTTGCGGCCGAGCATTCTTCGTCTCTTGCCATGCTAAAATTCGAAGAAGAGCTTGAGCGTTTGTCGGATGGCGAAATCGATGTGAATATTTTTCCAGCACAGCAACTTGGCGGTGCTGCGGAAAACGTACAGGCTGTCAAAATTGGCGCTATCGAGTTGATGTGGGTGGGCACTGCTTACCTGACGCGCACGGTGCCTGAGTTGGAAGCAATCGGCCTGCCGTTTCAGTTCGGAAGTCGTGAAGAAGCCTTTGCAATCGCAGATGGTCCTGTCGGCGCGGCGCTTGATGTCAAGCTGGCTGAAGAAGGCATGACCTCAATGGGGTATATGGAACTAGGCTTTCGTCACCTAACCAACAACGTACGGGCCATCGAAACTGCCGAAGACATTGCGGGTCTGAAAATTCGCTTGCAGCCGAATGAAACTCACCTCGCAACCTTCCGTGCGCTCGAGGCCAATCCTGTCGCGATGGACGTGAAAGAATTGTATTCTGCACTGGAACAAGGTGTGATTGATGGACAGGAAAACCCGTTCGCGATTATTGACGTGGCAGGCTATGCCGAAGTGCAGAAATACGTTTCCAACACAGGCCATTTCTTTGACTTCATTTCTGTCATTGGAAACAAAGATTGGTTCGACGGGTTGGATGCAGACACGCAAACAATTGTGCAAGACGCAATGACAACAGCGATTGTCTATCAACGTGAATTGGCTGCCGAGCAGGATGCTGCCGGTCTTGCAAAACTAGAGGCCAAGGGCATGACCTATACTCCGGTATCCACTGAACTTGCCAAAGCGTTGCGCGAAAACACTGCAGGTGTTGCCGCCGACACTAAATCCCGTCTTGATGCGGAACTCGTCGAATTGCTTGACGCTGAAACCGCAAAGCTTGGCATGTAAGATCATGCTGGTGGATCGTATCCTGACCACGATTTTGACGCGCGCTGATAAGGGCGCGCGTCTTGTCGTGATTTTCGGCGCAGCCACCATGGTTGCTGTCGTCTCGGCGCAAGTGGTCATGCGCTACGGTTTCAACGGATCTTTTGATTGGGCCGACGAAGTGTCTCGCATTGCATTTGTCTGGACCACGTTTTTGGCTATTCCACTTGGTATCCGTGAGGGCTCACACGTTGGCATCACATTATTGGTGGACAAGTTGCCCGCAGGTTTACGCAGCGCCATCGCACGCATAATGAACCTGTTGGCGGGACTGATGTTGCTCGTCGTGTTTTGGACCGCGATAGGCGTTGCAGCCGCCACGTGGTCCGAACGCCTTGGTGCCATAAATATGACCTCGAGCGTCTTTTTCATTCCAGTAATCATTTCCGCTGCGCATGGGGCGCTACATTTAATCCATCTCGCCCTATGTCCCATCGTCGACCAAACAGCCGAGGTGGCATCATGAGCCTTTTTGTTATTGTCACTTTCCTTGTGCTCGCAATCCTTGGAATGCCTTTAGCATTTTCGCTGGGCGTGTCCGCGCTGGCGGGACTTTGGATGTCGGGTTTCGATCTGGCAGTTCTGTCGCCGCGCTTGATGAATTCGGTCAACTCTTTTCCACTGATGTCGATCCCGCTGTTCATGGTGGCGGGTGAATTGATGCTAAAAGGTGGAATTATGGATCGGCTAATCGGCTTTGCGAATGCCTTTGTTGGGCGAATGCGCGGCGGCTTAGCTCAGGTCGCGATCATTTCAGGGGCGGGGCTGGCGTCAGTTTCTGGCGCCGCCGTTGCGGATGCCTCAGCTCTGTCATCGACGCTCGTTCCGTCATTGAAAAAGCAGTACGGTCTGGGGTTTTCATCCGGCATCGTTGCTGCCGCTGCTAATCTTGGACCGATCATTCCCCCCTCTGGTGCAATGATTGTTTATGCTTTCATGGCGGGATCTAGTGTCTCTGTTGGCGGATTGTTCATGGCAGGTGTGGTGCCGGGCCTGATCCTATTTGTCGCTCTTATGGGGTTGTGTTGGCTTATCGCTTGGATGCGCGATTACCCTTTGGCTGGCGAGCCCTTTTCGTTCGCAAATATAATACGAGAATCCCGCCGTTCGTTTCTGGTTTTCTTGATGCCAGTCATCGTCATCGGCGGGATCGTTATTGGAGCTTTCACGCCAACCGAAGGGGCCGCCATCGGAGTGTGTTACGCGTTGTTTTTGGGATTTTTTGTCACCCGCCAACTCAAGCTTTCGGATTTGCCTGACGTTCTTTTGACTGCGGCCAAGACCTCGGCGTTGGTAGGGGCTATGATCGCCTTTGCCTCAACCGTGACGTTTCTTTTCACCATCGACATGCTGCCGATGCAGTTGGCCACTTTGATGAAAGGCGTCACTGACAGTCCGTTCCTTTTTCTTTGCCTGATCTCTCTCATGCTATTGGTCGTAGGAATGTTTCTTGAATCGAACGCCGCCTACATTATGCTCGTGCCGTTGTTTCACCCGATTGCACTGCAATATGGGATCGATCCGCTGCACTTTGGTTTCATCTTTGTGCTAAATCTCGTGATTGGTATGTTGACGCCCCCAGTCGGAGTTGTGCTGTTTGTTGTCACGGGCATCACGGGGGTTAAAATGGGCGAACTCGTTCGAGAAAGTTGGCCCTTTATAGCCGCTATGTATGCGGTTCTTTTACTGTGTATGCTGGTGCCTTCTGTCGTGACTTGGTTGCCAACGCAGTTGGGGTACTAATGTTTTATAATTAGGGCATCTCAGGCCGCACACTCGACATCGGTGCTATAAGCCTAAGCTAGTGCCCGCTTAATGATCGGACTGCTGCTGCAAACCAAAAGCCTCTAGTCATAGACACATATTGGCAAGACGCCGCTCCAATGCATATTCAAGAAAAGTTGCAATAGTTAGCCCAGCACCTGACAGGATGCCGATTAATGTTCTGAGTAACGAACCTCGTAATGTTGGTTTGGCGCTCCCTGCAGTATTTACATAGACATCGACCCGCAGCGAATGTCTGGGATCCGCCCTGAGTGTCGATCGACGCGAACGGCCCATACCCGCCATTCACCGACCGGTCGAAATGCTGCGGACGCAGCCCGCTTTGCGGTCATTCGCCGCAAGCGCAAACTCCGGGCTTCGTCGAACTCACACATCGCGGATGAAGCTGCCGTTCGAGGAGTCGCAATGGATGTGTCTGGAAGCGGATCACAAATGAAAAGAAGCTTGTCTAGGTTCTTTTACGATCAGAACGCCTGTTTATAATCGCGTCCCTCAGGCTCATCGAGTTAGCATCGCTGTTTCTCTCAACCAGATCCGATCTGACGGACAAACCCAGCCAAGGACGTCGGAGGTCAGTCCCGAATGACCGAAGGAGTGAAGGCGTGACAATGCGGTTCCGCCAATCACGTCCCGCGAACGAATGTCGGCACCATGATCGATCAATGCCTTTAGAAGCCAAGGGTTTCCAATTTCCGCCGCATACAAAAATGGGGTGAGCTGATCTTTACCAACCACCGCATTAACATCCGCGCCGGAGTCTAGCAGAAGACGCACAACTTGACGTGTTACAGGGCTGTCGCCTTTGAGAATGTGTTGTGCCAACTCAGACAGAATTGCCAATTCATCCGGCGAGCGGTCCGAAAGCGATTGTGCGCAGCCTTCTTCATCCGGAAATGGCGAAGTCGTTTTGCGCAAGAACGCAGGCAAATGAGCACCTGCTATTCCGGTTTGTATTGCCGTTTGGACAAGAGCGTTCGGATCTGCGAACCGTGCTACCGCTTCGAAAAGAGCTGTTTGATGCAACGGTCCCCTGATTTCAGTATCAGCCCCTCGCTCAACAATACCTTGAACAAGGTCTTTTTTGCCGACGGAGACCGCCACAAGAAGTGGGGACTTCCCGCCCTTGGTTCTTAAGTTAATGACCTTGAGGGACGTTACCTTCAGCAGGGCCCAAAAGCAGGCGTCATCACCACCCTGCAATGCGTTTAACAGCGCTGAACCACCGTTTAGGTCCAAGGCGTTGGGGTCTGCGCCTGCGTCTAACAATTGTTTGACTTTGTCGACCTGCCCGAGGTGAGCAAAAAGTGCAAGTTGCGGGGTAGGGGTGGGACCATACCCTTTGATAATTCGGTTTGGGTTTCGAAGGTCGACTGGGCGGTTTCCCCAACTTTGAAGATCAACGAGATAGTTTTCGACGGGATGCGATTTGAAAATTGGTGCGGCTTCTGGAAAAAGCTCAGGAAAGTCTTTTGCCACAGCCAGTTTCGGATCTGGAATATCTACGTTCAAACCAAGCCCGTCACAGAACCCTTCCCAATTCGCATAAATCCGCCGTCTCCCAAGCATCAGCGAAATGTTCAGAACGTAGTGAAGGCAACTCTTCAGCTGAACGGCGCTACGAAATTTAAACCAATTGGCAGCGTGATCAAAAGCTTCAAGGGCATCTTCGAGTTTTCCCAATTGCGCGAGATAGCGCCCCCTATAGAAGCCAATACCTGCCAGACGAGGTTGTCCATGCAGAGAGTTGTCCATGCTCTCGAAAAGCGCAGTGATCGTAGAGACTTCACCTTTCGCCTTTTTGCGGTATGGGTCTGTCAGTCGCGCAATTTCATTGACGGAGTTCTCTTGTGTTTCACTGAGGTGGTAGCTTTCTCGAAGGGCCGGTGTTCGCATCAGTTCTGCTATCGCCGACTGAATTGCGTCGCGAGTAAATGGGACTTCATACCCTAGAATGTGTTCTCGACAATCCACCAAACTGAGATTGCAGTACTTTTGGTATAACCTACATACCATCAGCGCACGAGCGAACCTGCGGTCCCAGTGCTTCATGAGCGCCAGGATCGTGTTTATCTGAACATCGTGATCGCCTTTAGACCATCGGCCAATCGACGCCACCCAGTTTTCAACCCCTCTATGTAATTTGGGCTTGCTCTCGATTTCTTCTGCAAGCCGTGTCAGCCCAAAGTCTTTCACCCGAGATTGCCACAAAAGCTGTGTAGCTTGCTCGGGATTGCCAAGTATTTCTCGTGGTGAGATCCCCGTAGAGGGCAAGACGTTTCGAAATAGGTCTTGGAAGCAGCCGAATGCGACCCTGTCAAAAACCTCCCGCACGACCTCGGAAGGTAAAGCGGCACAATCAAGGTGAAGGCATAATTGGGTGTATTCCTGAAGCATTGGCAGGAAGTCGGTTGCCCCCCAATCCTGATTACCATTCGCGTCGTGAAAATCACGAAGATGCTTTCTCAGAAGTCCATTCGATGCCTCGGGGGACAACGGCTTGCCTTTTCGAAGGCGCTGTAGCTCCTTCTTGAGACCCGCCTCATTTGCATCGTCGACATGGGACATCGCACGGATTAAAAAGGCGACAATCTCGGATGGTTGAGGGATGGGAGTAAGGTCGTAAACCACTATACCTGTGCCTGTTTCCGATGCAGTCGTGCTAACTCTGCTTTCACATTTCTAAAAGCCCTTCGATCACTTGGTGTGCGGGAAAACACCAGAAGGCCGCCGCCAGCGAGAAATAGCTTGGCATGTTTCTTTCCATGGGCGAAACGCGCCCCAGAAAAAACCTCGTCTGCAATTACTTTGTTCAATTCTTTGTCTTTTGAATAATACACTTATTTACCTCAATAGCGGGATGGTGGAGTGTCCACCATCCCGAACCGCTCACTTTTTAGCGCTGGAGCTGTTCGCGGTTTTCGCTGCCGCACTTTGGGCACGTGCGGCGAAACTTCCTTTGGCGGTTTGACCACCTGTCTTCGCCGCGCCTGCGGATTGAATGCGAGCGGAGGCCTTAGTGGTCATGTTTATCGATTTGGTCATCCTAGTTTCCTTTTATTTTGAGGATATCAGCAAGATGACGCAAGCACGGGGGGAGTGCAGCGGACAAGTTGGGGACAGGTTTCGGGAGTTTTGCTGGCGAAGGTCCGCGTCGCCGCCGTTCATGCCAATCGCACATCTGATAATATGGGCTCGTACCTCCCGATCGCTGCCATGGCACCGTTGTTGACTTTCGGCACGAGGCCTAGACTTTGCAAAGGTCACTACCTGCGCATAGCTGATCTTGATGGCTGGCGCAGCATGGTTGGTTTGGCTTTCGCGGCCTCGAATGACCGCTTTCACCGATCTGCAGAAAGATGTGTGCAGGTGTAGCTAAGGTCCGGTTTCCGCCCTTAGTATCAATCGACGTTTACGGCCCTAAGCCGACTTTGGCCGTCTTAACAAATGCCACGTCGCAACATCCCATTTGGTACATGTCCAAACTGTCCTGATTGACGCTGCTAAAAACGCCGTTCAAATCCTAAGAGGTTGTTGAAGGTTTTTAATAGCTCTCATGATAGCGGCCATTCGTGCAGATTTGAGCATCAAGTAGATTGGGCTCTAACCCGACCTCGGATGCTGCGCAGCATTTTGTGATTTGATGCAATGTCAACGTCGGGTTGTCGATGTGGGAGGGCGTGGCGAACAGGAGAAACTGTCATGCAAACATCAAACTTACTGGCCATTCGCGCACTTCGCCCTGCTTGGAGCAAGGGTCGCATTGTTGGTCAAAAGCGTCCGCATCACCCAAACATGTCTGGGCGATGCGTGTCAGGCTTGAACTGGCCGAAAACCATCGCGATCTGGCTATGTTCAATATGGCGATCGCTAGCAAATTGCGCGGCTGCGACCTTGGTCGGATAAAAGTAGTCGATGTCATGGCCTGCGGTCCGATCAAAGAACGGGCGTCGGTGCTGCAAAGTAAAACCCAAAAACCGGTGCGGTTTGAAAACCCCGGACGTACCCGCGCCTCGGTGGAGAAGTGGATGGAGGACCCGCTGATGGTCGGCTCCGCATATTTTTGACCTGGGCGTTGTCAAACTTGACCAGATAGCTCCTAAAGCCATCGTTTGTTGAACGGTTTCGCGCCTTTTTCCAACCAAAAGGATAAAGCAGAAAACTTTAGCTCAAAATGGTTCAGTTTTCAGGGGACAGAGCACCTCCCTAGTGCTCACTTATCAACTAAATAAACTGTATGACGGAATTGAATAAATTTTAGCCTTCTATAAGGCTCTTTTCTTCTAAAGCTATCAAGCAAGGCATCTAAAAACTTAGGGGTTATTCAATCCAATCGACGTGTTTTTTGCGTATGTTTGGGCTATGCCGAAAAAGGCTTCAATGATCGGGTTCTCGTTTTCTTTAAGGTTGAAAACTGTCTCGTGGGTGGTGAGACCGCGCATCTCTGTGATCGGCAAGCGGGCAACGCCATCGGTGCGGCTTGTGCTGGCGCGCCACAAAAATCCGATGCCCAATCCATTCACCACTGCCTCGTAAAGCCCATCACGCGCATCAAGGGTTAAGAACGGCTGGGGGGTCAATTGCGTGCGGGAAAACATGCGCTCAAGCGCGCGCTGGGTCGAAGAGCCAGATGTGCGGAAAATAAGTGGCTCGCGGGCAAGTTCAGCTGCGCTGACTTCTTTTGCTTGTGCCATCGGGTGATCGATCGGCGCAATCGCGATTACTTCGCAAGGGGCCAGATGTTCGCGACGAAAACGCGGATCTTTAGGCACATCGGGTAGGATCCCAATATCGCATTCATGGCTCATCAACGCGCGAATGATTTTTTGATGCGAGCCCGTTTCCACCTCAAGCGTTACACTGGGATAGGCGCGATGAAACGCTGAAACCAAGGCCATACCGGGCATCGCATTGCCCAAACCAATGGTGATTTTTCCTTCGCGCAGAGACGATCGGCTTAACAACAGGCGCTCGGCTTCGTTTTGAGCCTCGGCGGCGCGTTCGGCCAGATCGCAAAGTTTGAGGCACAGCGAGGTGGGCTGTAAACGCCCCGATTCGCGTATAAACAGCCGCACGCCGAATTGTTTTTCAAGGGCACGGACTTGCCCAGAAACATTTGGCTGCGTTACGCCCATATGGCGTGCAGCACTGGCATAAGAACCCGCTTCAGCAACGGCGCGAACAGAATCTAGGCGTGAGGGGCTTATAGTCATTTTTGGATTTCCATAGTTGGGCTTTGATTTCCCCATAGCTTAACTTTGCTTTGTTACAGCAAAGTCACAAAGCATCGTCATTGATCACGGCAGAAGCGGGGCCGATGCCCTGCACCGATCAGGAGACGCCCAATTGGATGCCACCACGACCATTATTTCGCTAACGAATCGATTCCCAAAACTTGATCCTCACGCCGTCGAAAACGCGCGGATTGTGTTGTGTGATCTTGACGGGTGCTTGATCTCAGAGGGGCGCGCGTACAGTGAAACTGCGGGTTTTGTCGCTGCCTGCGGCGCGCGGTTGTGGATCGTCTCCAACAGTTCAGACACAACAGCTGAAATCATGGCCAAACGCCTTGTCGAGATGGACATTGCCGTGCCAGCCGCGCGCATTCTGCTGGCCGGAGAGATCGCGCTTAATCATTTGGCCGAGGTCCAAAACATTCGCCATTTGCGCCTCTTTGCCTGTGCAGAATTGAAAGCGCGTGCTCGGGCCATGGGGCTTGATCCTGAGGCGCGCGATCCTGATGCGATCCTGCTGTGCCGCGACCCTGGTGTAACGGTTGATACGCTTGGGGAAATCCTTGCGCTGGTGGCGCGTGGTGTGCCGCTTTGGGTCGCAAATGAAGACCTGTCGCATCCAGGCCATGACAATCAGCCTGTGGCCGAAACGGGCGCTTTGCTTGCGGCCTTGTGTGCCATCGCGCCTGATCTGCGCTGGAAGTCCCTCGGCAAACCCGACCCGAAAATGCTGTCGATGGCGCTGGCGCAAACGGGCCTTCGGGCGCAGGACGCGGTCTTTGTTGGGGATAACGCCCTAACAGACGGGCGCGCAGCGGCGGACCTTGGCATGCCTTTCATTCACATCCAAAGGAGTGCGGCCCAATGATCCCGTATCTTGCTCGTGTCGTGGTAAAATCTGTCGTGACCTTGTTTGCGATTTTTACCGTCACATTCATCGCCACACGCCTTTCGGGCAATCCGATCGATACCTTTCTTGGGGAAGGCCTTACAACTGAAGGGCGTGAGGAGCTGATCCGTTACTTTCAGCTCGATGCATCGCTTTGGCAGCAATATCTGGCTTTTTTGCGCGGCGCGATGTCGGGCGAATTTGGACTTAGCTTTATTGATCGCCGTCCTGTTACGCAGGTTGTTGGCGATAGGCTTTGGGCTTCGGGGCAGCTCTTGCTCGCCTCTGTCGGGCTTACGGTTCTTGTGGCGATCCCACTTGGCGTGCTGGGGGCGATTTATCGCAAAAGTTGGGTTGGGTCGGCAGTGATGATGATTGCCTTTGCTGGTTATGCCATGCCCTCGTTTATCCTTTCGATCCTTATGGTCCTGACCTTTTCATACTGGCTGAATTGGCTGCCAGTGGTGGGCAATAGCACGCTGCTGCATTTCATCATGCCGACGATTGCGATGTCTGGTGTCCTTGTTGCCGCGTTGACCCGTTTTACCCGCAACGCCATGCTTGATGCGCTAGGTCAGGATTTCATCCGCACAGCTCGCGCCAAAGGCCTGCGCGAGTCCCGCGTGGTTTTGCGCCATGGGCTTGGCAATGCGGGGGTCACGGTGATTTCTGTGATCGGATTGCAGGTTGCTGGGCTGGCAGCTGCGGGAAGCGTGGTTGTTGAGAACATCTTTTCTTGGCCCGGCATTGGACAACTGTTGGTGAACTCGGCGCTAGAACGCGATTATCCCGTGCTTCAGTTCGGGGTGATCACAGTGGCCATTGCCGTTGTTGTCATCAATGCCATCACCGACATCGCCTACGCGTTTGCCGATCCGCGCATCCGCCTAGCGCATAGTTAAGGAATAAGATCATGGTTCAACTCGCAGATCCCATCATGCGCCTAAGCAAGCGCAAAGCCAACCAAACCAACTTTATCCAAAAAACGGCAATTGCCATTGCGATCCTTTTGTTTGCTTCGGCCTTTTTTGCACCGCTGATTGTACCGTTTGATCCTTTGGACCAAAGCCTACTCAGTCGTCTGCGTCCGCCGCTTGGGTTTGAACGTTTTGCTGTGGGGCATTGGGCCGGGACAGATGAACTGGGCCGTGATGTTCTTTCGCGCGCTTTGCACGGGATGCGGCTGACGCTTTCACTGGCTTTTGCGGGCGCTGTGATTGGTCTGTTGATCGGCGGTACGCTGGGCTTGATCGCGGGTCTACGCCAAGGTTGGGCTGAAGACGCGATCATGTCCTTGGTGGATATGCAAATCGCCATTCCGTTTACGCTTGTGGCCTTGTTAATCCTGTCGCTGATGGGGTCAAGCCTGACCGTGCTTGTCATGGTGCTTGGTATCGCAGGGTGGGAACAATACGCGCGGATCGTGCGCGCCGAAGTGCGCCGCCTTAGCGCGCTGCCGTTCATAGAGGCCGCTTGGACCGCAGGGGCAGGGCCGATCTACATCGCTTGGCGCCATGTGCTGCCCAATTTGATTTCACCGCTTGTGGTGCAGTTCACCCTAGCGCTTTCCAACATCGTGATCCTTGAAAGTACGCTCAGCTTTCTTGGGCTTGGCGTGCAACCCCCACAGCCCTCGCTTGGCTCAATGGTTGGGCTTGGCCGCGATTACATGCCAACGGCGCCTTGGATCGTGCTTGTTCCTGCGGCGCTGATCATGGCGCTGACCTTTAGCGTGCAGATATTAGGCGATTGGCTGCGTGATCGTGCCGATGTGCGTCTGCGCGACAGATAACCCCGAAATAACCTCTCAAAGAGCCGCACCAAACGGCCTTAATTCATGACTGAAAACAAAACCGGAGAACTTCATGTTCCGACTAATGTTAGCAACTGCTCTCGCCGCGCTGCCGCTTGCTGCCAGCGCCCAAGAAATCACTGTTGGGGCTGCCAATATGGCCGCCTATCTTGACCCTGGCCGCGATCATTCCAACGTGGGATCGCAGTTCTATTACAATAGCTTTGATACGCTGATTGATCGCGATCATACCAAACTTGCGCCTGAGTGGGAGCCGGCGCTGGCGACCTCTTGGGAACTCATCGAACCGACCATCATGGAGCTGAAACTGCGCGAGAATGTGAAATTTCACAACGGCGATGCCATGACAGCCGATGATGTGATTTTCTCGCTTAACCGCATGATGCAAGCGACATTCCCCCCCTATGTTGTGCGCGCCAAGGATCGACTGGCCAACTTCCCGATGGCTGAAAAAGTCGATGAACACACCATCCGCATTCGCGCCAACCGCGAAGAGCCGCTTTGGGAAACACTCATCTCGCTTCAGCAAGTGATGATCATCCCCGAAGCCTATACAAAAGCTCTGACTGGTGACCCACTTGTGGCTGAAGACAGCGATTTTGAGGCCTTCGCGCTTGCCCCTGTTGGCACTGGGCCTTATCGCATCGAAACATTCCAACCTGGCGAAAGTCTGGTGTGGGAACGCTTTGATAATTTCTGGGGTGATAAAGCTCCGCTGGAACGCGTCAATGTTGTGCAAATTTCTGAAACGGCCAGTCGCCTGACCGCGCTTAAAACGGGTGAGGCGGACATCATCACCAATATCGCGCCTGATCAGCTATCCCTGATCGACAAAGATAAAAACCTTAAAACAGCAGGCTCAGCGACGGCACTGTTTCATGTGATGATCATGAACCAAAACCACCCTAAGCTGGAAGATCCGCGCATTCGCCAAGCGATGAGCCTTGCCATTGATCGCGATGCTCTGAACGAAGCGCTGTGGCTTGGCAAAGGGGTCGTTCCCTCAACCCATACTATGGCAGAAATGGGTGCGCTGCATCAGCCTGATCTTGTAACGTTCGAATACGATCCAGAACGCGCCAAAGCCCTTTTGAAAGAGGCCGGCTATGACGGGTTTGAAATCACGTTCGATACCGCCCCAAGCTATTACACCAATGGTCTGTTGGCCGCGCAAGCGATCATGGAAATGTGGGCGGCTGTGGGTCTTAACGGCAAGGTTGTTGTTGGCGATAAATGGACAGGAAATTCGCCTGATCTGATGGCGCGCAACTGGTCTAACCCGATGTATTTCGCTGATCCCTTCGGCTCATTCGGAGTGATGTGGGCCCCTGATGGTCCATCGCAAAGCGAAGGCCGTTTTAACACCGATGCAGACTATGCTCAGAAATGGGAACGCTTCCGGTATTCCACTGATCTTGAAGAGCGCAAAGTGGCCTATGCCGAGCTGATGGAACGGGTGAAAGAAAACCCCGCAGTTCTGCCGCTTTATCGTCCGTTTGAAAGCTGGGGCATGAAAAATGCGATCAACTGGGCACCGATGCCTGGCCATATCCCCTATGTTCTCGATTTTCGCGCGGGCAGCATTACGCTGACCGATAGCTAACCCGAACTTGTGCCGGGTGCATAGCGCCCGGTACTCCCTCCAAAGGAGCCATATCCATGACCCGGATAGCCATTGTAACCGATATTCACCACGGCGCGCCTTCGCATACCAAACGCGGCGACACCGCCCTTGATTTGCTTGGTCAATTTACGGATTGGGCCAATGCTGAAAAGCCTGATCTTGTGCTTGATTTGGGGGATCGCATCTCTGATGTCGACACGCCAACTGATAAGCGGCTGGAGCGCGAAGTTGCCGATGTTTTCGCACGCCTCGAAATGCCCGTACACCACATCTGCGGCAACCATGACCGCGATCATTTGTGCGTTATAGACAACGTTGAAATTCTTGGTGCAGACCTCGGAAATCAAATCATTGATCTCGGCGATTGGCAGCTTGTTTTGTGGCGCGCCGATGCGAAAATTCATCGCCAGACCCAGCGCCACGCCTTTGATCTGCCCGAGGCAGATTTGCTCTGGCTGTCCCAGACAGCACAGCGTGCGGAAAAGCCAACATTGGTTGCCAGCCATGTTCCCTTTTCTGGCCACAGTCAGATCGGAAATTATTACTTTCAGCGCAATGCATCTGTCTCAACCTATCCCCAAGCGGATCGCGCCCGCGCGGCCCTTGCTCAAGCTCGTGTTCCGGTTGCGTGTATCGCAGGTCACGTGCATTGGAATACAGTGACAACGGTAGATGGCATTTCCCATCTTACCCAACAAAGCCTCACCGAAAGCTTCACAACATCGGGCGAACCGGCACGGGCTTGGGGCATGGTCACGCTTGGTAAAACGCTGCATTGGCAAGTCTATGGCGATGATCCGTTTGAAGCACGCATCACCCCGTCGCATCAACGCTGGACGCCGCCCTTGGCCCCTTTCTTATCAGAGGTTGCAGGCAAATGAACCTAAGCCCCCTCAACTCGCCCGTTTTGTCTGTTCGTGATCTGCATGTTGCTTTTGGCGATACCGAGGCCGTTCACGGGCTCTCCTTTGATATCCACCGCGGCGAAACGCTTGCATTGGTTGGAGAAAGCGGATCAGGCAAAAGCGCAACTGCGCTTTCGATCCTACGCTTGATTGAGCGGGAGGGGGGGCGCATCGCCAGCGGCGAAATCCGCATAAACGGCACGCAACCAGCTGAGATTACCACTCTTGGCGCATCCCAACTGCGGGCCTTGCGAGGTGATCGGATCGCGATGATTTTTCAAGAGCCTATGACATCGCTCAATCCAGTAATGACAATCGGCGCACAGATTTGTGAAACCCTTTCGCTGCATCTTGGCCTGAGGGGGCGCGCTGCGCACGATGCGGCCCTTACGGCCTTAGAACGGGTGAAAATTCCGGACCCAGAACGGCGTTTAAACCAATACCCGCATGAGCTTTCTGGCGGCTTGCGCCAGCGGGTGATGATCGCCATGGCGCTGACGTGCGAACCCGAAGTGTTGATCGCGGACGAGCCAACAACCGCGCTTGATGTCACCACCCAAGCAGAAATCCTCAAACTGATCGCGTCTTTGCAAAAAGACATGGGCATGGCCGTTTTGTTCATTACGCACGATCTTGGCGTTGTGGATGAAATCGCAGATCGGGTCGTGGTGCTTAAAGATGGGTGCAAGGTTGAAGAGGGCTTTACGTCCACTCTTTTTGCGGCCCCAAATGCGCCTTATACAAAAGAGCTGATGGCTGCGTCGCCGCGTCTGGGCGAGGGCGCACCTGTCCCGCTCAACGTGACCGAAACCGTGCTGCGGGTGCGCAATTTAACGACAGCCTATGGCGGCGGGTTGTTTTCGCGCCAAAGCGCGGTCGCGGCCGTAAGCGATGTGTCTATCGAATTGGGGCGCGGCGAGACGCTTGGCTTGGTTGGGGAATCTGGCTGCGGGAAATCGACCCTTGCGCGGTCAATCATGCGGTTGGTCGAGCCATCCGCCGGTGAGATTGAGCTGCGTGGGCACCGCATAGATGGGCTTTCAAGGGCCGCGCTCAAGCCGCATCGCGCTGATATTCAGATGGTCTTTCAAGATCCCTATGCCTCGCTAAATCCACGGATGTCGATCCGTGATGTAGTAACCGAACCGGCCTTTTTGCACGGACTGGTTGATTACCAGGGGCGGCGCGATTTAGCGCTTGATCTGTTGTCTCGGGTGGGGCTTACATCTGATGCTGTAGACCGCTTCGCGCATCAGTTCTCTGGTGGCCAGCGCCAGCGCATCTGCATCGCGCGTGCCCTTTCTGTTAAGCCTAAGATCATTGTCGCAGACGAGGCCGTCTCGGCACTCGATGTGTCCAACGCTCGACGCATCACAGAGCTTTTGGCCGATATTCAACAGCGTGATGGCGTGTCTATGCTGTTTATCAGTCATGATATCGCGGTTGTTGAACGGGTCAGTCACCGGATCGCGGTTATGCTGAAAGGGGAAATCGTTGAAACAGGTCCAACGGGCCAAGTTCTAAATAATCCTCAACATGCCTATACCAAACGCCTTTTATCGGCTGTGCCTCGGCTTGATCGTGCTCAGGCTGTCAGTGGCACATCGGGCATAAGGTCTTTGGCCCCCGCATTATCCGCGGTCATCGCGCTAAACGGGGGCGCGTCCTATGACAGGACATTAGATGAGTACAAGTTCGATGGATATTGAAAAATAGACGGAGTACTTAGTGTACTTGACTGATCTGTGGTGGAAATACCAATATTCATAGCTTCAAAATGTTGCGCTATTTGTGTTTAGAACAGAACAAGCACAGAACGGGAATGAGTAGCACTGTGGGTAGAATATACTATCTACTCATAACTAAGGTCAGCTAAGCTATTGAAAGTAAATGGAGGCGAGTAGGAGAATCGAACTCCTGTACACGGATTTGCAAGACTAAGCATCTAATTGATTTTAATCATTAAAGTGATTAGATGCTCTCTGTAATTGGACGGAACATAGCGTGAAGGTTTAGACTTCATATAGGCTAAAAGCGGTTGACTTTAAGTCGATCAGAGGTGCCACACTTCAGTCTTACCGTCACAAGTTTTGACGTGAAAATTTTTCTCGCTATAGTTCTCAGATTGCATAATTTCAAAATAGAGTTTCAACTTGTTTAGATTTCCATCCTTCAGCTCACTTCTTAGGTCATTTTTTCGCGAAAAACCCAAAGTCCCTAAGGAGCCTCAAAGACAGTACTCGCCTAAGCCAGTAATACGATTGGCAACCCCTAGTGTGGTTCGGACACCACCTACCAGACCATTGTCTCCAGAGGCGAAAGCATCTCCAAAGGTTGGGCTGAGCTACGATAAAACCCTTTCTGGAAAGTGTTATGTCGTCGATGGGGATACAATTCGCATTGGCAAGATCAACATCCGCTTGGCTGGCATAGACGCCCCCGAACTGGAGCACCCTTGGGGCCAAAAATCCAAATGGGAATTGGTCAGGCTATGCAAAGGGCAGGTTATTACAGCCGAATTAGAGCCCGACATTTCATATGACCGCGTCGTTGCGACTTGCTTATTGCCTGACGGACGCGATCTTAGCGCGGAAATGGTCAAAGCTGGCCTTGCAATTGACTGGCCAAAGTTCTCGGGCGGCAAATATGCAGAATTCGAACCGGATGGCGTTCGTAAAAAACACTGGAAAGCCGCTGCAAGGCAGCGCGGTCATATGCATGTTTTTAACAAGTAAGCGCCGCAGCTCTGGATCGGCCATTCGCTGGCTAAGATATAGTTGCATTTGGGGAATGTCGCCGCGTACCTTAAATTGTATTTAGCCATTTGGATGTCTTATCCATACGGCAGCTCAAAGGGGATTTTCGGAATGGACGGCGCAGCAAGTCTAGTTGGAATAGTACTGTTTTTATGGCTCATCGTGTATGTTTGTGTCCTTCTTCCAATGTCGATGGCGGCAGCGCGCGGCAGGTCAAGGTTAGGGTGGCTTCTTCTGACGCTCTTATTTTCACCGTTTATTTCAATCATCGCCCTTATGGTTTTAGGCCCGACCGCCGAACTTGTAATTGCCGAAATGAACGAAGACGGTTCGAATTGAAATCGGTTCTCTTATTCTAGAAAACGCATGGCAGATACCGTTGCGTTTTAGAAATTTCCAGAAGTTTTTTGCGTATTCGGCCCTAATGTATGTACCGGCTGCTGTTCGCAAATGATTTCTGGCATGTTCTCGGAAGTCGCTCATATGTATCCGGCCTGTTTATCGACACGCGGGTCGTGGCCTTGTTGGGGTTACGCACGCGCCGTGATCTCATTAGCTGCAAGGTCGATTATGACCATTTGGGCCGTCAGATTCTGGGGGCGTAATATTTCCGTTCCATGCTTTGCTATCTATCGCGAACTCCTTTGGATTGCTGCGGGTCTATCAGACGCCGATAGCAACCTCGTCTCTTGGCGCGTCAAACGCCGTTTTGTGTCTTAGAATACTCCATGCCATTCGTGCTAATTTATTGGCTAGAGCGATAGCAGC
>NZ_FNZV01000010.1 GCF_900109555.1 Pacificibacter marinus
CCCAGCCCAAGCGCTTTATGTTGGCGAATATACGCAATCGCACCACTGTCCATGTTGGTTCCCTTAAGAATCTCAAGCATGTCAGTTTTGCCCTTTTTGCGTAGCTCTTGCTCTAACACGGGGGAATGATCGAAATAATCCTCAAGCGCGCCTTTGCCACGCGAGGTTACAAAAATGAACTCTTTAATGCCCGCGGCTCGGGCTTCATCAATTGCATACTGAATCAAAGGGCGATCTACGAGCGTCATGATTTCTTTTGGAATCGACTTGGTCGCTGGAAGAAAGCGCGTCCCCAGGCCTGCTACTGGAAAAATCGCTTTTGTAACTTTACGCTTCATTTTAACTCCTTTGCTCTCTTAAGGAGAGCTAATACTTTGTCGCTGATCTAACCCTACGTCCGCCTAAAACATTCGTCAGTAACACCACGACAGCTTGAATGAATTATGCCACAGTTTTGCAACGCAGCATAATGTGTACTCGAAAATACCTAAATGCGTATAAATTTACGCCACTTGATTAATTAGCACCCATATCTTTCATCATGCCCTCTAAGCGCAGCACATCTTCGGGGTTGTTCAACTCCCAAAACTGCCTTCCGCGCGCTTCGACTTCAACACAAAGAACCGGGCGTTCGCGCTCTAAAAAACGCAACTGCTCGAGCCCTTCCAAAGCCTCAAGCGGACCAGCCGACCACTTTGGATAGGCCGCCAAAGCCGAAGGGCGGTATGCGTAAACGCCCACATGGTGAAATACAGGTGTCTCATCCTCGTCAGAAAATACTTTTGAGGTAAAAGGAATAACTTCCTTTGAAAAATAGAGTGCCTTTTTATCCGCGCCAAAAACAACTGTGGTTCCGCCAACGCGACCTGCACGGCGGTCAGCCAAAAAACCATTCAAAGCACGGCCATCACAACGCAAAACAGGTGTTGCCACTTCGGCTGTTGGATGCGCGCGCAACCCAGCGATAAGGTCCTCAACGAACCAAGATGGTGTTAAGGGCGCATCCCCTTGGAGATTGACGACAATATCGTATTTCCCCCCAAGCGCTTCAAGCGCTTCGGCACAACGCTCTGTGCCGTTCGCGCAGGTATCAGATGTCATCACAACCTCAGCGCCGAACGCTTCGGAAGCTTCGCGAATGCGGTCATCATCAGTTGCAATAACAACCTTATCCACGCCAGACACAGACATCCCAGCTTCCCAGCTGCGCAAAATTAACGATTTTTTGTCACCAGACGCCCCTGTCAATTCAACAAGTGGTTTTCCAGGGTAGCGTGTCGATGCAAAGCGTGCGGGAATAACGAGTAAAACAGCCACTATGCTGTCTTCAATTCTACGCCAGGCGCATAGGCGATGAAAAACGGATTGGCGTAAATATCTTTGCCGTATGTCAAAGGTTCGTGGTTATCGAAACGCACGACATGCCCGCCGGCACCTGACAAAACAGCGTGACCTGCCGCTGTGTCCCATTCCATTGTGCGGCCAACACGTGGGTACAAATCAGCTTCACCTGTCGCCACCAAACAGAATTTCAAAGAAGATCCGGCAGATTTGCTATCTTTGACATTATATTTGTTGATGTAATCCTCGGTCGCCTGATCGCGATGAGACTTAGACGCAACGATCAAGAGACCCGCGTTGTCTGGTTTGGAAACAGAAATTTTATTCAACGTCCCGATTGTGTCTTTTTCAAAAGGACCAACCTCTTCATAGGATTGCCCATCGGCACCTGTAATAAACAGACGATCTTTCGCGGGAGCATACACCACACCGCGCGTCGGGACACCGTTTTCAACATAAGCTATATTCACAGTGAAATCACCACGGCGATTGATGAATTCTTTAGTGCCATCAAGTGGATCGACGATTAGAAATGAGTCAGCCTTTAGGCTGTGTGATCCGGCCTGCTCTTCTGTAATCAGTGTTACATCCGGAAATGCGGCGCGCAGTCCTGCTGAAATCAGATCATCCGCAGCTTCATCCGCGATGGTAACCGGGCTATCATCAGATTTGGACTTAACCTCAAAATCATCGGAGTTATAAATCTCCATGATCTTATCCCCCGCCTCGAGTGCAAGTGTACGCATAATATGTGTAAGTTTTTCGAAATCCAAAGCGTTGCTCCTAAAAAATTGCGGCGCGCACACCACATACGCATCCACATTGATAAGTTGTACTAGTCGCTTTATGCTATGAGACTAAAGGAACAGCAAGAATGCCGTGCTATTCCTAAGCGAAAGCTCTTACAGGATTCTCGTCCATGTTCCACTATGCAAAAAAACAAAGCGGCCTGTCAGCTGCAGGTGCAATTCTAAGATTAATCTTTCACAACACTGTACGGCATGTCAGAAAATCGCACGGAAACCCTCTTTTAGGTCTTGTTATCAACTTATTGCAAACAGTGATGCTTGTTCTAGTGTTTGTATTTATGTTCTCGATTTTAGGCTTGCGTGGCAACGCTATTCGCGGTGATTTCATCCTTTATATTATGTCTGGGGTTTTTCTATTTTTAACCCACAACAAAGCCCTAGGAGATGTTGCTAGCTCTGAAACAGCGACTTCTCCCATGATGCAGCACGCCCCAATGAACACTGCAATTGCGATTACATCCGCTGCCTTAAGCTCGCTCTACATACAGGTGCTGTCTGTTGTTGTTATTTTGACCGCCTATTCTTTGGGATGGGGCACAGTATCGTTCCAGTACCTTCCCGGTGTTTGTTTAATGATGTTGATGTCGTGGTTTTCGGGCGTCGCGATTGGCATGCTTTTACTGGCATTGCGCCCATGGTTTCCACAATTCACGAAAATCATTCAAACGGTGTACGCGCGCGCCAACATGATCACCTCTGGTAAAATGTTTGTCGCCAACCAAACACCCGGATACATTTTGGCAATGTTTTCATGGAACCCACTATTTCACTGCATCGACCAAGCACGCGGTTTCACATTCACCAATTACACCCCACACTATAGCTCAGTGGCCTACCCAATCGTTTTCTCACTTGTGCTCATAACGATTGGTTTGCTTGCTGAATTTTTCACCCGTAACCGCGTATCGGCAAGTTGGGGAGCTGGACGTTAAAGCACCCCCACCAAGACCGCTTTAATAAAGTAAATTAGCCCTACAAGAGGCACATCGCGGCGCGAGCAAACAAACACTCTGCCCTCATCGCCAGAGTATCAAATATCCAGACCGCAAAAAATATGACGCAAAAAACATCTCAAATACGATTGTTTTGCAACTTTTTTTGTCTGAATCGCACTTTGCAGGCCTTCAAGCCATAATTTTCACGCTCAAGACCCCTAGGACAACTTGCAGGGGCAAGATCGTCTCCCTATATACGCCGAGAAGCATTGATCGGGCTTACCCGATTTAAACCATGGGATTGACGGTGGGTGCCTAAGTGGGCCCAACGTCACAACATCGCCTAGAAGAGGATTTTGAGCATGGCCAAAGTCATTGGTATCGATCTCGGGACAACCAACTCCTGTGTCGCAATCATGGATGGATCGCAACCGCGTGTCATCGAAAACGCTGAAGGTGCACGGACAACCCCGTCCATCGTCGGCTTCACTGAATCTGAACGTCTCGTCGGTCAAGCCGCGAAACGCCAAGCAGTGACAAACCCAGAAAACACTGTGTTCGCTGTTAAGCGCCTTATTGGGCGCCGCAACGACGACAAACATCTTGCGAAAGACAAAAAGAACCTCCCTTACGATGTTGTCGATGGCGGCAACGGTGATGCATGGGTTGAGGTTCGTGGCGAGAAATACTCTCCGTCTCAAATCTCTGCCTTTATCTTGGGCAAGATGAAAGAAACCGCTGAATCATACCTCGGCGAAGAAGTCACTCAAGCGGTTATCACCGTTCCAGCGTACTTCAACGACGCACAGCGCCAAGCCACTAAAGACGCTGGCAAAATTGCTGGCCTCGAAGTTCTGCGTATTCTGAACGAGCCAACAGCGGCTGCGTTGGCATATGGTCTCGACAAAGATGAAACCAAAACCATTGCGGTCTATGATCTCGGCGGCGGTACATTCGATGTGACCATCTTGGAACTCGGCGACGGCGTGTTCGAAGTACAATCCACCAACGGCGACACGTTCCTTGGCGGCGAAGACTTTGACATGCGCATCGTGTCCTACCTTGCCGATGAATTCAAAAAAGAAAACGGTGTTGATCTCACCAAAGACAAGATGGCACTTCAGCGTCTCAAAGAGGCTGCCGAGAAAGCAAAAATCGAGCTTTCTTCCAGCCAACAAACTGAGATCAACCAACCGTTTATCTCTATGGACTCCAGCACAGGCCAGCCCCTTCACCTCGTGATGAAGCTGACACGTGCCAAACTTGAAAGCCTCGTAGCGGATTTGATCAAAAACTCGATCAAACCTTGCCAAGCGGCTCTTAAAGATGCGGGCCTGTCCACATCCGACATCAACGAAATCGTTCTCGTTGGCGGCATGACACGCATGCCAAAAGTCATCGAAGAGGTTACTAAATTCTTCGGTAAAGAACCAAACAAAGGCGTGAACCCTGATGAAGTTGTTGCCATGGGCGCAGCTATTCAGGCTGGCGTTTTGCAAGGCGATGTCAAAGACGTTCTCTTGCTCGACGTTACACCATTGTCCATCGGCATCGAAACGCTCGGCGGCGTGTTCACACGCTTGATCGATCGCAACACCACGATCCCAACGAAAAAATCGCAAGTCTTCTCTACTGCTGAAGACAATCAATCTGCTGTGACCTTGCGTGTGTTCCAGGGTGAGCGCGAAATGGCTGCTGACAACAAAATACTTGGCCAGTTCAACCTCGAAGGTATTCCACCAGCACCTCGCGGCATGCCACAAATCGAAGTCACCTTTGACATCAACGCCGACGGTATCGTCGAAGTTGGCGCCAAAGATAAAGGTACAGGCAAAGAGCAGCGGATCACGATCCAAGCCTCTGGTGGTCTGTCCGATGACGACATCGAAAAAATGGTGCAAGACGCTGAAGAAAACGCTGAAGCAGATAAAGCACGTAAAGATCTGGTCGAAGCGAAAAATCAGGCAGAAAGCCTCATCCACTCGACTGAAAAGTCTTTGGAAGAGCATGGTAGCAAAGTTGATCCAACCACTGTGGAAGCCATCGAGTTGGCTATCGCAGCGCTCAATGATCAACTTGAAACCGAAAACCCTGAGAAAATCCGCTCTGGCATTCAAAACGTGACAGATGCAGCAATGAAACTTGGCGAAGCGATCTATAAATCTGCTCAAGCTGACGCTGAAGCAGCTGCCCCTGAGGGTATGGACGACGATGATGGCGGCCCTTCTAGTGTTGACGAAGACATCGTTGACGCTGATTTCGAGGACCTCGACAAGCGTTCATAAACCGCATTGAAATTCGGCAGGCCGGCGCAAAAAATATTGTGTCGGCCGCCGCCTTTCTGGAGAACATGATCCATGGCAAAACGTGATTTCTACGACGTTCTGGGTGTTGTAAAAGGCGCCGATGCGGGAGAACTGAAAAAAGCATATCGCAAAAAAGCGATGGAATTTCACCCTGACCGCAACGCTGACAACCCCGAAGCAGAAGCCAAATTCAAAGAAGCAAACGAAGCCTACGACACACTCAAAGACCCCGATAAAAAGGCCGCATATGACCGCTATGGTCACGCAGCCTTTGAACAGGGCGGTATGGGTGGTGGTGGACGTCCAGGTGGCGGACAAGGCGACTTTGGCTCAGCCTTTTCAGACGTTTTCGACGACCTCTTTGGCGACTTTATGGGCGGCCAACAACGTGGCGGCGCGCGTTCGCGCGCTCAACGTGGCTCTGACCTGCGCTACAACATGCGCGTCTCACT
Source organism: Pacificibacter marinus (assembly GCF_900109555.1). GTDB lineage: Bacteria > Pseudomonadota > Alphaproteobacteria > Rhodobacterales > Rhodobacteraceae > Celeribacter > Celeribacter marinus_C. The sequence continues at coordinate 5,844 of NZ_FNZV01000010.1, forward strand.
CGAAGACGCATACGCAGGTACTCAAAAAAGCATTAATGTTCCGACGTCCGTCGGCTGTGGCGGCTGTAACGGCACCGGAGCAGCAAACGGCGCAGAACCACAGACCTGCCCATCGTGTTCAGGCATGGGCAAAGTGCGCGCACAACAAGGCTTCTTTACTGTTGAACGCGCTTGTCCCGCATGTGGCGGCATAGGCCAAATCATCAAAGATCCTTGTGGTCAATGTGGTGGTGCTGGGCGCGTTGAAAAAGAACGCTCACTGTCTGTGAACATCCCCGCGGGTGTTGAAACTGGTACACGCATACGTCTTGCTGGCGAAGGCGAAGCCGGCCTGCGCGGAGGCCCAACTGGCGACCTATATATCTTCATCGAGGTTCAACAGCATGCCCTGTTTGAACGCGATGGCATCCATCTGCATTGCGCAGTGCCTGTCTCCATGGCCTCAGCTGCACTTGGGGGTGATATTGAGGTGCCCACTATCGATGGTGGCCGCTCGCGCGTTAAAATTCCAGCGGGCAGCCAATCAGGGCGCCAAATGCGCCTACGCAGCAAGGGCATGCCTGCCCTGCGTGGTGCGGGCCAAGGCGACATGTTCATCGAACTTGCCGTTGAGACACCTGTGAACCTCACATCCAAGCAAAAGGACCTTCTCAAAGAGTTCGAAAAGCTAGGTGAAGACAAAAATAACCCCGAAAGCTCCTCCTTCTTTAAGAAGGTCAAAAGCTTCTGGGATGGCATGAAAAACTAACTTTTTCCCTTAACCTTTCGTGTTTCCATGATGGGTTAAGGGGAATTAACCAAATTTTCAGCGAATCGGCGGATCAATTGTCTTATGACAACAACTCCGCGCCCCACAGAATTTCGTGAAATGCCGCAATGGCTGTTCGACCTCGACGAGGCGCGCCCTGTGGTTTTGCCGTCAAAACCACCCAGTTATCTACGCAATCACAAGAAAAATCTCCACGAACGATTTGTTGAAGGCGGCGCACAAGCGATGCCAGATTACGAACTTCTAGAACTGGTGTTATTTCGCGCTTTGCCTCGCACGGATGTCAAACCCATTGCACAGGCGCTGATTGACACTTTTGGCGACTACAATCGCGTCCTATCCGCCCCGATCTCTCGGCTAACCGAGATTGAAGGCGTGGACGATACGGTTGCACAAGATATCAAAATCATCGAAGCTTCAGCGCATAGGTTGGCTCGGGCCAAGGTCATGCAGCGCCCTATTATCTCTAGTTGGGATGCTGTTTTGGATTATTGCCACACAACGATGGCCCATCGGGAAACTGAACAATTCCGCGTCTTATATCTGGATCGGAAAAACATTTTGATTGCCGACGAAGAACAATCAAAAGGCACAGTAGACCACGTACCAGTTTATCCACGCGAAGTGGTAAAACGCGCCCTTGAACTCAACGCTTCTGCGCTGATTTTGGTTCACAATCACCCGTCAGGCGACCCCACCCCCTCAGATGCCGACATCGCAATGACAGGGCAGATTCGAGATGCTGCAGAAGCGCTTGATATTCACCTGCATGACCACTTAATCATTGGAAAGTCTGCCGAGCTCAGCTTTCGCTCGGCAGGCTACTTGTAAACATCATCGCGCACCCAGATTTCCACACGTCGGTTTAAGCCACGCCCCCACGCGACATCGTCACAGGCCAATGGCATAGCTTCGCCAAAACCCCGTATCTCAGTCGTCAAAAGATCCGTTTGTGCGGCCTCCCCAAGTGCCGCTATTACAGCGTTTCGAACTGCCGTGGCACGCTTGGATGACAATCTCTTGTTTACAGATGCTGCGCCCTGCCCATCTGAAAATCCTGCAAAGACCAGTTTTTTGTTGTCATAGACTCCAGCCTCAATCAATTGCGCTAGAAGTTGAATATTGGATAAGCTTTGCGCATCTAGTCGAGCGGTTCCATCTTCAAAACGAAAGCCTAAAGAAAGTCGTCGTGCGCCGTACAAATCATTTACGATGGCTTGCAAGTCTTCCAGTCCAATTTCATCCCCTGCATGCTGAATGGCATTTGCAAACCGACGTCCATGGTCTCGAAAGCCCAATTCTTCAATTCCCTGATCCACAAAGGGCGACCTTGCGATTACGATTTGCGCGGCTGGTGATAAAACATAGTCCAGAAAATCTCGTGCAATCTTCGGCAGTCGGCGAGCTGGCGTGTACAAAAACATTGGCTGTGTTAGAGGATAATCTTCAGTCTTTACATCAGACGAGACAACATTGGTTCGGAACCCACAAGCGCCCGTCAAGCCAAGCACTTTGACCTTTCCAACGGTAGAAAGCCGAGCAAAAGTCAAACCATAGGGATCGTTTTCAATAGCCTCAACGGATGTCTGTACTGAGGCAAGGATCGACAGTCCTGAGTTCAAAGCATCAGCATTGCTGTTCACCAACATCTTTAGCAAAGATGCGCTGTCACTGGTAGTATTTTCATCAAGAAAAAGCACAATCGGCGCGTCCTGACCGCCGATATCTTTCCAGTTTTTCACATCCCCTGACAAGATATTTTCAAGATCGGTAATCGATATTGTTGTCAAAGGATTGGACGGTGACACAATAGGAACGATCGCATCAAGTCCCAAAACACGTGCGCGAATTGGGTCACTCAAATCCCCCATACCCGCATCTTTTGCCATCTTTCTTTCCTGCGTATTCACTTCGCGCAACGACACAGCGATATCTGTATTTTCCGTTAAAAGATCAGCAAACCCTTCTGCGCTAGATGTCTGGGAAAACTCCATCAAAGCCGCGGGGGCCCCCGTAACCGTATCCATCAAAACAACACTATACACATCGTCAGAAACAGTGATTTCCGTGTTGTAACCATATCTGGCTGCAAAGGCCGAAGTCAAAGCTGGCAGTAAAGAGACCGACACAGCCCGATCCCCAGAAAACCTTACAATTGGGTAAAAACTATTCAGATCGGGGCAGCCTGGCCCATCACATCGCACACCCGTGCCATCTATGGTTAAAGTGCCATATTCAGTATCGACGCGGTAAAATTCACCGTCGAACCCAAGGAAATCACCCGAAACCGACACAGAGCCATCACGTGACGTCAGAGAAACATCTTGAGCATAGGCCGCCATGCATGACAGCCCAGCGGCCAAAGTAAATGCAGCCGTTATTCCCGCACGTAAAGCACCCATAGTCTTGGCCCTATTCAAAAAGTATCACGGTCAGGTAGATAGGATTTTTGGATCGCACACCATATCTTTCAAGTGTAGCGCGGCTTTAAACACCAGCCTCATGCTGGATAGGCACAAATAACTCAACATGGTTTCATAAAAAATGCCGCTGCAAGCAGCGGCATTTTAAAAGCCAGTGTCTTAGAATTTCGAACCCTATAGGGCACCGTGGCAATGTTTAAACTTTTTACCTGATCCGCAAGGACACGCATTGTTGCGTGCGGGATTTCCCCAACTTGCAGGGTTGTTTTCATCAAAATCACGCGCACCGTCTTTTATGTCTTCGGCCGCTTGTGACGCATCAGCCGCCCCGGAATCTGCCGCGGCTGCCGCAGCTTGTTGGGCTACCATTTGCTGAATCATCCCCGCGCGCTCTTCCTCAGTCATAGGGCGTACACGAGACAATTTTGAGGTCACTTCCACACGCAAAGAATCGAGCATGGTTTCAAACAGCTGGAAACTTTCATTTTTGTATTCATTCAATGGATCGCGCTGTGCATACCCACGGAAACCAACAACAGAGCGCAAATGTTCGAGTGTCAGCAAGTGCTCACGCCATTTACCGTCGATGGTTTGTAACAAAAACTGTTTCTCGATTTGCCGCATCTGGTCGTCACCAAAGGCTGCTGTTTTTTCAGCCATAACAGCATCAGACGTCTTAACAAGACGCTCAATGATGGCGTCATCGTCAACGCCCTCTTCTGCTGCCCATTCTTTAACCGGAACATCAAGCCCGACATTTTCGAGCACAGAAACATAAAGTTTCTCAATGTCCCACTGATCAGGATATGATTTTGCCGGAATGGCTGCATCAACCAAATCTTCGATGACCTCATGACGCATATCCGTCACGATTTCATTGATATTGTCTGATTCCATGATTTCACGGCGCTGTGAGAAAACCACTTTACGTTGATCATTCATCACATCGTCAAACTTCAAAAGCTGCTTTCGAATGTCAAAATTGCGACCTTCGACTTTGGCTTGTGCTTTAGCGAGAGATTTGTTCACCCAAGGGTGCACAATTGCTTCGCCTTCTTTCATACCAAGCGAAGAAAGCATTTTATCCAAGCGATCTGAGCCAAAAATTCGCATCAAATCATCATCTAACGACAGGAAGAACACAGAGCGGCCAGGATCACCTTGACGGCCAGAACGACCACGCAACTGGTTGTCGATACGGCGAGATTCATGACGTTCGGTCGCCAGAACATACAGTCCGCCAGCCTCAATCACCTTGCGCTTTTCTTCTGCGTGTTCTGTTTCGATTTGGGCACGCAGTGCCTCAGGATCAGCGTCTGGATTCTCCGCAAGCGCATCCATCACTTTGAGGTCAACGTTCCCACCCAACTGGATGTCAGTCCCGCGGCCCGCCATATTGGTCGCGATGGTAACAGCATTCAGTTTGCCTGCATCGGCAACGATCTGCGCCTCTTGTTCGTGGTGGCGTGCGTTCAGCACTTTGTGCTCCACACCTTCGGCAGTCAAAAACGCTGAAAGCTGCTCTGATTTTTCAATCGACGTCGTACCAACAAGAACAGGTTGATGTTTTTCATTGGCAGAGCGAACCGATTTGATAACAGCATCTAGTTTTTCACGCTCACTGCGATAGACACGGTCGTGTTCATCTTTACGCTGAATGGGTCGGTTTGTCGGAACCTCAACAACACCAAGGCTGTAAATTTCCATGAATTCTTCTGCTTCGGTGGTCGCTGTACCCGTCATGCCGGACAGCGTGCCATATAGGCGGAAATAGTTTTGAAAGGTGACGGAAGCCAGAGTGACGTTTTCAGGCTGAATTGTCAGACCTTCTTTCGCCTCAATCGCTTGGTGCAAACCCTCAGACAGACGACGGCCAGACATCATGCGGCCAGTGAACTCGTCAATCAGCATCGCACTGTCATCGCGAACGATATAATGTGTGCCGTTTTGGTACAGTTTATGTGCACGTAAACCTTGGTTCACATGATGCACCAAAGTGGTGCTTTCGGGATCATACAGAGTCTGTCCCTCTTGCAACAATCCAGACGCAAGCAAGCGTTGTTCTAGAAATTCATTACCCGCTTCCGTGAAAGAAACACCGCGCGTTTTTTCGTCAAGATCATAGTGTTCTTCTGTGAGTTCAGGGATCAACTTATCGATTGTCACATACAACTCAGAGCGGTCATCAGACGGACCAGAAATGATCAAGGGCGTGCGTGCCTCATCAATCAAAATCGAATCGACTTCGTCCACAATCGCGAAATTATGTCCACGCTGCATGAGATCGCCGATTTCGGTTTTCATGTTGTCGCGCAGGTAATCAAAGCCAAGTTCATTGTTGGTGGCGTAAGTCACATCGCAATTGTAAGCAGCTTTTTTGTCGGCGGGGGACAGTTCCGAGTGAACAGAGCTACACGTCATGCCCAAAGCGGCAAAGACCTTGGCCATCCATTCACTGTCACGTTTGGCCAAATATTCATTGACGGTGACAACATGAACGCCCTTGCCAGACAGCGCGTTAAGATAAGAAGGGAATGTTGCGACGAGGGTTTTACCCTCACCAGTTTTCATCTCAGCAATGTTGCCTTGGTGCAAGAAAATGCCACCCATGAGCTGCGTGTCAAACGCCCGCAGCCCAAGCGCCCGACGCCCAGCTTCGCGACAGTTCGCAAACGCTTCGGGCAAGAGAGCGTCAAGGCTTTCGCCCTTAGCAACGCGATCTTTGAATTCATCAGTCTTAGCAATCAAGCCTGCATCACTGAGCTTTTCAAACTCAGCTTCCAGTGCGTTGATCTTCGCCACCAGCGGACGTGTTGCTTTAACTTTTCGGTCGTTGGGAGTCCCAAAGACCTTTTTGGCGATCATTCCAATGCCCAGCATATTCTCTCCGCTCAGTGCGTCTTGACAGGATCGTGTGAGAGGAGGGATTGCCCCTGTGCCGACAAGACCATAAAACGGTTTCGAAGGCTCCTCTACCCAGACCTCAAGCGATGTAAGGGGCCGTGTCTATAGTGTCAATGTTGCGCCGCAATAAGGCGGCGACAGGAAGGGATTTTCGCATGAAATACCACACAAAAATGATCGCAGCCGCTATTTTTGGTGCATTCGCAATGTCAAATGGCGCCCTCGCCGAAGAGGTGTCAGCCGATACAGTTGTCGCGACAGTCAACAGTACCCAGATCACATTGGGTCACATTATAGCTGCGCGCGGAACCTTACCGCCACAATATCAAGAACTCGATGACGATCAGCTTTTCAAAGGCATCTTGGATCAAATCATTCAGCAAGAGTTGCTCAAGCAATCTGCAGGGGATCTGAACAAAGCAGTCGAGCTGCAAATTGAAAATGAACAACGCATTGTCATCGCTGGGGCAGCACTTCAAGACATCGCACAAGCAGCTGTAACTGACGATGCGCTCAAAGCTGCATACGACGCAAAATATGCAGATTTCGAACCTGGTCGTGAATTCAGTGCAGCCCATATTCTGGTTGAAACCGAAGACGAAGCCAAAGCTCTGGTTACCGAACTTGAAGAGGGCGCTGATTTTGCAGCCCTTGCCAAAGATAACTCAACCGGCCCGTCCGGCCCCAATGGTGGTGATCTTGGTTGGTTTGGCCTGGGTATGATGGTTGCTCCGTTCGAACAAGCCGTTCTTGCACTTGAACCCGGCGACATTTCCGCACCAGTGCAAACTCAATTTGGCTGGCATGTGATCAAACTCAACGAAAGCCGCCTCCAAGATGCGCCTAGCCTTGATGCAGAACGCGAAGAGTTGGCTGCAAGCATCGAAGAAACCGCCATTCGCGAAAACTTGATCAAACTCGAAGCTGCAGCAACCGTTGAACGCAACGAAGGCATTGATCCATCTCTTTTACGCAATGACGCACTGCTCAACTAACTAACGACAGATATCGAGGACGCTAAAAATGGCTAAAATAGAATCCGTTTCCCCTCTCGCACCTGTCGGGGGATTTCCAGACCTACCCATCATTGATGGTGTGACATTTTCCTCTTTGGAAGCTGGCGTACGGTATACAGGGCGCACTGATGTCATGTTGGCTGAATTGTGCCCAGGCAGCGTGGTGGCCGGAACATTTACAACCTCGTCAACACGCTCAGCAGCTGTTCTTGATTGCCAAAAAAAGCTTGGTAGCGACGCGTCAGGCGGCGCTGCTATTTTCGTCAACTCAGGCAATTCTAATGCTTTTACCGGTAAAAGTGGCTTAGAAGCTGTCGGAAAAATCACCGAAGCTATCTCATCAAGCCTCGGCATCAACGAAAATCGCATTTTCACTTCGTCAACAGGTGTAATCGGTGAACCCCTAAAGTGGGAACGCATCACCACAAAAATCGATGCGCTCAAGGCTGGCCTTCAACCAGACGGCATTACCGGCGCGGCCAAAGCAATTATGACCACAGATACTTTTGCCAAAGGTGCATCCGCAGAGGTCACCGTTGGTGGTGAAAAAATAAAAATCGCAGGTATCGCAAAAGGGTCAGGCATGATCGCGCCTGACATGGCAACGATGCTGGTGTATATTTTTACCGACGCCAAGATTGCGCAATCTGTACTGCAAGACCTTGTTTCGCGTGCGACAAACACCACGTTCAATTGCATCACGGTCGACAGTGACACATCGACCTCTGATACCTTAATCGCAGCCGCCACAGGTTGCACGTCTGCTCCTGAAATTTTGGCGGGCACCCCGGAAGCCAACAATTTTTTCACAGCCTTGCAATCTGTCATGCTCGAACTTTCACACCTCGTCGTAAAAGATGGCGAAGGCGCGACAAAATTTGTTGAAGTACAGGTTACTGGCGCATCGAGTGACGCCGATGCCCGCAAAATTGCCTCATCTATTGCGAACTCACCTTTGGTAAAAACCGCTATCGCAGGTGAGGACCCAAACTGGGGCCGTGTTGTTATGGCTGTTGGGAAGTCTGGTGCAGCAGCAGACCGCGATCTTTTATCCATACGTTTTGGCGATGTTTTGGTCGCTGAAAACGGCTGGGTCTCACCAAATTATTCAGAAGAGGCTGCTGCCTCTTACATGAAAAACGATCATATCATTCTGCGGGTAGATATTGGGTTGGGTGCATCCCAATGCACAATGTGGACGTGCGACTTGACCCATGGTTACATCACAATTAACGCCGACTATCGGTCTTAGGGGGCATCTATGAAAGTTGTCCTTGTATCAGCCGTAGCGCTCATCGATTCAGATGGGCGCGTTTTGATTGCCCAAAGACCTGAAGGAAAATCAATGGCTGGCCTTTGGGAATTTCCCGGCGGCAAAATTGAACTTGGAGAAACACCCGAAGCTGCTTTGGTGCGCGAATTACATGAAGAACTGGGCATTGAAACATGGAATTCCTGTCTCGCACCATTGACCTTTGCATCACACAGCTATGACGATTTTCATTTGCTCATGCCTGTATTTGCGTGCCGCAAATGGAAGGGAATTCCCGAAGCGCGCGAAGGACAAACCCTGAAATGGGTCAAGCCTAATGCCCTGCGCGATTACCCAATGCCCCCTGCAGACATCCCATTGATTCCCATTTTACGGGATTGGCTCTGAACCTATATCGTTACGAAAAGCGCACGTTATAGCTAAATTATGTATTTTGCGTAAAATTTACGCGGAAATATCGCAATTGAGTAAAGTTTATAAGCGCCTAATTTATAAATTCAGTCTACACTATCACCAACACAAGATTAAAAATGGGGATTTTGTTATGATGCGTTCTATTTCGCTCGGTAAATATATTTCCGTACAAGGTATGTTTGTACGCGATGCCAATTCAGGTAAAATTGTTGTCCGCGTTGGCGACAAAACGTTTGAAGGCACACCAATCTCTTAAACAGAAATACGAACTGACTTTGGCCAGTTTTGATTTTAACGATTATAAAAAAAGGCGGGCTGTTATGCCCGCCTTTTTGATTTTCAATTTCCGTTACATCAGTCGAGGTTGCGAACGACTTCTTCACGTTCAAAGATCTCGATCACATCACCTGCACGAATGTCTTCGTAATTTTCAAACGCCATACCACATTCTTGGCCTGACTGAACTTCTTTGACTTCGTCTTTAAAGCGTTTGAGTGTTTTAAGCGTACCTTCGTGGATAACCACGTTGTCACGCAGCAAGCGAACACCCGCAGAACGGCGCGCCACGCCTTCAGTGACGAGACAGCCAGCAACCTTGCCAACACCGCCAGACACTTTGAAGACTTCGCGAATTTCGGAGTAACCGATAAAGTTTTCGCGAATTTCTGCTGACAAAAGACCCGATGCCGCTGCTTTTACATCATCCACAAGATCGTAGATGACTGAGTAATAGCGAATTTCCACACCCTTTTGGTTGGCACTGCTACGCGCCGGAGAGTTGGCACGTACGTTAAAGCCAATCACAGGAGCGCCGGACGCCTCAGCAAGACCGATGTCTGTCTCAGTGATCGCACCAACACCATAGTGTAGAACACGAACGCGGACCTCATCGTTGCCGATTTTTTCCATCGCCTGAATGATCGCTTCAGCAGAGCCTTGAACGTCAGCTTTGACAAGGATTGGCAGTTCAGCAACGCTTTCGTTCGCTTTTGCTTGCGCAAGAAGTTGATCAAGAGTTGTTGCTGCACCTGCAGTCGCACGTTTTTCTTTCGCAGCATGCGCACGATACTCAGCGATTTCACGCGCTTGGGAATCGGTATCAACCACGTTCAAAACATCGCCTGCTTCAGGTGTGCCGTTAAGGCCAAGAACCTCAACAGGAACAGAAGGCCCAGCCTCATCAACACGTTCGCCTTGGTCATTGACCAGCGCACGCACCTTGCCCCACTGCTCGCCCACAACGAAGATATCGCCGCGTTTGAGTGTACCTTTTTGGATCAAAACAGTCGCAACTGGACCACGGCCAACATCAAGTTGAGCCTCAATCACTGCACCTTGTGCGGCACGATTGGGGTTGGCTTTAAGTTCAAGGATTTCAGCTTGAAGCGCGATTGCTTCAAGCAAGCTATCAAGGCCTTGCCCCGTGATGGCAGAGACTTCGATATCTTGAACATCACCAGAGAATTCTTCCACAACCACTTCATGTTGCAAAAGTTCAGCACGTACTTTTTGTGCATCTGCACCAGGTTTGTCGCATTTGTTGATAGCAACAATCATTGGCACGCCTGCAGCTTTCGCATGGGCAATCGCTTCGATCGTTTGTGGCATGACCGAATCGTCGGCTGCGACCACAAGGATAACGATGTCCGTCACCTGAGCACCGCGAGAACGCATAGAGGTAAACGCAGCGTGGCCTGGTGTGTCGAGGAATGACAACAAAGCTCCGCTTTCGGTCGTAACCTGATACGCACCGATATGCTGCGTGATGCCGCCAGCTTCGCCAGTTGTAACGCTGGTTTTGCGGATCGCATCAAGAAGCGATGTTTTACCATGGTCAACGTGACCCATGATTGTGACAACTGGTGGACGTGGCTGCAATTCTTCTTCTTTATCCACGATTTGCTGGATCACGTCCTCAACGTCAGCATCGGACACACGTTGAATACGGTGGCCAAATTCTTCGACGATGAGTTCTGCAGTGTCTGCATCGATGGCTTGGTTTTGCGTGACCATCATACCCATTTTCATGAGTGATTTCACGACATCCGCAACGCGCTCTGCCATACGGTTCGCGAGTTCGGACACAACGATTGATTCAGGAACCTGAACATCGCGCACAACCTTTTCACGTGGCTCGTTATTGCCCATCGCTTTTTGGCGCATGCGGTCTTGTTTACGCTTCATGGAGGCCATGGAGCGTACACGTTTACCGTCACCGCCAGAGAGCGCTTGGTTCAACGTCAGCTTACCAGAACGACGGCTGTCGTCTGCTTGCTTGTTGCGGTTGTTACGATTTGCATCGTCGTTTTCACGTTTTACCGGTGTAGGGCGACTACGCTGATCCGTTGCTTTTTGCGCTGCAGCTTGTGCCGCAGCTGGATCATCAACCTGAGCTTCTGAAGCTTTGGGCGTTGGCTTAGAGGCAGCCGCATCACGCTTTTTCGCTTCGTCAGCTGCAGCTTTAGCACGCTCTTCTTCTATTTCTTTAAGCTTGATAGCCTCAATACGCTCTTGCTCTTCACGCTCTTTTGCTTCGATTTCAGCGTGTTTGCGCTTGCGCTCTTCTTCGCGTGACTTGTCTTCCGCAGCACGGCGCTCAGCTTCAGCTGCTTCATTCTTCTTCGCGAAAGCAAGTGCTTTCATCCGGCGTTCCATTTCCGTATCGGAAATGCCTGCAGGACGTTTGGAAGGATCGCCCAGGCGCGGAGATCCGCCGCCTGTTTTTGCCGCACCAGCTTTTGGAACCACAACACGTTTGCGTTTGGTTTCTACCACAACACTCTTCGTGCGGCCGTGAGAAAAGCTTTGTTTAACTGAACCGGGACCACCGCGAAGGCCTAGGGGTTTTTTTCCATCTGTATCGCTCATATCGTCGTCTTACCCTTTCCGGCGGAGCGCTCTCCACCGCTTATCTCGCGCACACCCATCAAACGTGCGGCGTCCTCTACAACCTTATCGGAGAGGCCACCACGCGCGAGCGCGCCATGTATCACACTTTCACGGCCGAAAGCCAAACCCAATTCGGCACTCGTCAGATGACCGAACCATCGGCCTCCTTCTGGTGTCCGTAGCTTGCCTTTGCCGCGTTCAGATCCGTCGGCAGCTTGCATCAGAACAATCGCGCGTTCTTCGGCCAGCCACCCTTTTACTTTTTCAAAACCGCACACTGCATCACCGGCTTTTCGAGCCAATGCAATGAGGTGCACAACGCGATGTGTCAGACCTTTTTCAATCAGATCGACAAATCCGTCAGCAACCGAAACCTCTGCTCGCGCCACCTTGGCGAAGAGCTTTTTCTTAACAGCCTCATCCAGAGCAGCGCGATCAGCGCTCACCCAGATTCCACGGCCTGGCAATTTTTCTGCCAAGTCAGGAACGACCTGCCCGTCAGGGCCGATCACGAAGCGGATCAGGCCAGAGCGAGACTCTGTTTCGCGCGTCACTATGCAACGACGTTCACCATCATCCTTAATCTTCTTGTGGCCACCGCGGGACATCAGATCACCTAAACTGAGACTAAATTAAGCCTCAGCCTCCTCTGTATCGCCATCAACATCTTCAGCGTCGGCTTCAAGCTCAGCTGGATCGACCCATCCAAGTTGAATACGCGCAGTCATGACCAGCGTTTGCGCCTCTTCCAAGGACATGTCAAATTTCTCAAGCAAGCCTTCGTCTTTGTGACGCTCGCCGTTGACTGTTGTCCAGCCACCAGCAAGTTCCCAATCCGCGCATGTTGCGAAATCTTCGAGTGATTTCACGCCATCTTCGGCAAGAGCTTCGATCATTTGGGGTGTCAGGCCATCAAATTCAACCAAGCTGTCGAGAACGCCCAAAGTCCGCGCATTTTCGAGTGCTTTAAGGTTTGCCGCCTCAAGAACATCACGTGCGCGCGCCTGAAGTTCGCCCGCAGTTGCTTCGTCAACGCCGTCGATAACAAGAAGTTCGTCGACTTCGACATAGGCAACTTCTTCCAAGTTGGTGAAGCCTTCAGACACAAGAAGCTGTGCGAAGAATTCATCAAGATCAAGGTTGTCCATGAACAGTTTGGTGCGAATCGCGAACTCTTTTTGACGACGCTCTGATTCTTCAGCCTCGGTGAGGATGTCGATATCAAGGCCTGTCAATTGAGACGCAAGGCGCACGTTTTGACCACGACGACCAATCGCCAAAGACAGCTGTTCATCAGGAACGACGACTTCGATTTTGCCAGCGTCATCATCAAGAACCACTTTGGACACTTCAGCGGGCTGAAGCGCGTTCACGAGGAATGTTGGTGCATCTTCGTTCCACGGAATGATATCGATTTTCTCGCCCTGAAGCTCGTTCACAACCGCTTGCACACGTGAACCACGCATACCAACACAAGCCCCAACTGGATCGATGGAACTATCGTTAGAAATCACAGCAATCTTGGCACGCGATCCAGGATCACGAGCAACAGCTTTGATTTCAATGATGCCATCGTAAATTTCAGGCACTTCCATTTTAAACAGCTCAGACATGAACTCAGGCGCCGTACGAGACAAGAACACCTGTGGACCACGCGCTTCGCGACGCACATCTTTGATGTAACACCGCACGCGATCATTCGGGCGGTATGTTTCGCGACCGATTTTTTCGTTGCGACGCAAAATGCCTTCGCCACGACCGATATCTACAATGACGTTGCCGTATTCTTCACGTTTCACAAGACCGTTGATGATTGTACCAGCGCGATCTTTGAACTCATCATACTGACGGTCACGTTCTGCTTCGCGAACCTTTTGCAAGATCACTTGCTTGGCAGACTGCGCAGCAATACGACCCAGTTCAACTGGCGGAACCTCGTCAGAAATTTCGCTACCAATTTCTGGATCAGCCATGAATTGCTTGGCTTGCTCAACGGTCAATTCAGCTTGGTAGTTTTCAAGCTCGTCTTCGGCAACAACAGTACGCACACGTGTAAACGTTGCCTTACCTGTTTTGCGATCGATGTGAACACGAATGTCCATTTCCGAGCCGTAGCGGGACTTTGCCGCACGCGCCAAGCTTTCTTCCATCGCCTCAACCACAAGGTTGGGATCGATCATTTTTTCGCGGGCCACGGCCTCAGCGGTTTGAAGCAACTCTAGCTGGTTGGCGGAGGTGATTGCCATGTCTCAGTCCTCTCTAAGGTCGTCAGTGGAACCGTCTTCGGTTTCAACATCATCAAATTTGGTTTCATCAATCGCACCAGACGCTTTGCGTTGGCGGAGCATTTCAGCGATCAGTTCATCAGTCAAAATTAGCTTTGCATCCGACAACCAGTCGAATTTAAGGCCAATCGTAACCGTCTCACCGTGTTCAATAATGTTGATCAAAACATCATCTTCTTCGACGCCAGCCAACTCGCCTTTAAAGCGACGGCGACCGTCAAACATTTCGTCAGTCTCAATGCGAGCTTCATAACCCTCAAACGTTTCAAAATCTTTCAAACGCGTCAAAGGACGATCGATACCAGGGCTAGACACCTCAAGCGTAAACTCATCTTCGATAGGGTCTTCGACATCCAGCACTGCTGACACAGCCGTAGAAATTTGAGCACATTCATCGACTTCGATACCACCAGTGGGGCGTTCGGCCATAATCTGTAGCGTTTTCGACTTTGTCGATGACATCAGACGAATACGCACCAGCTCAAAGCCCATACCCTCAATAACTGGGCCCACAATCTCAGCCAATCGGCGGTCGATAGAGGTTTTGGCAATCAGTTCGGACATATTCCAATTAGCCTTTCGGGCAAACATAGCCCTTTTACTAAGGGCACAAAAAAACGGGCGCGCGGCCCGTTGATATTTCTCGGTGGAACCTTGGATTTCTCCAACGCGCCGCTGTTAAACAGGCATATACGCTCTGATCCTCGAATCTGCAAGCCCTATCACACAACGGGGGCAATATGCCCCCCAGATTTATCCCCAAGGCGGTCCATTGTTTCGACCAATTTGGCAGCAATCCCTGTTTCAGACAGTGCATGACCAGCAAGGCCCACCATGTGTAATTGGGAATTAGGCCACAGCATATGCAGCGCATGAGCACTTCGTGGCGGACACACCATATCAAAGCGCCCCTGTACAATTGTTCCCGGCACATGTGTCATGACGTCGATGTTGTCTAGCAACTGTCCATCGCGTTCAAAAAATACATTGTTTGAAAAATAGTGGTTTTCAAGCCGTGAAATCGCGCGAGCAAAATCAGCTGGCGGATCGCCAACAACCCCGTTTGATCCAATAGCCGCCAGAGCATTTTCCCATTTTGACCAAATGCGCGCAAAATGCAGTTCTGTGGCACGATCTCCGCTAAAGAGACGCTTATTGTAAGCTTTTAGCAAATCATCGCGCTCGTTTTGCGGAATATCTTTCACAAAGATATCCCATAGATCTGGCCAAAACCGCCCAGCGCCACCGCCATAGAACCAATCCAATTCAGATTGCAGACCCAAAAAGACACCACGCAGCACCAAATGCACAACGCGGTCAGGATGCGTTTGCGTATAGGCCAACCCCAGCGTCGCGCCCCAACTTCCCCCAAACACAATCCATGTATCTATGCCAAGCTCATTCCGAATACGCTCAATATCAGCAACAAGATGCCATGTTGTATTCGCCTCAACCGAAGCAAATGGCTTAGACCGCCCACAACCGCGCTGATCGAACAAAATGATTCGATAGACCTCAGGGTCAAAAAACCTTCGCATAAACGGACTGCACCCACCACCGGGGCCTCCGTGCAAAACGACCACAGGCATGCCCTGCGGATTTCCGCTTTGTTCAACATAAAGTGAATGCCCATCACCAACATCCAGCATCCGCTGATCGATTGGCGCAATTTGGGGATACAGATAACTAAATGCGCTTTTTTGACCCGAGACCTTGTGCATGGAATTCCTATATAGAGCGTGGTAGCTCAGCAAAATGACAATCACATCGTTGATTGAGACGAATGGAACATGAAGGAACGGATCATGCAAACGCATCACTCCACCATCGATCCTGCAGAGGTCGCAAAATTCGAAGCTATGGCAGCCGAATGGTGGGATCCGAATGGTAAATTCAAACCACTACACATGCTCAATCCGTGTCGCCTAGATTACATCACAACCCAAATAGCTGCTGAATTTGGGCGTGACCTCAGTGATCCGAAACCCTTCACAGGCCTTAGACTTTTAGATATCGGTTGTGGTGGTGGATTGTTATCTGAACCAATGGCACGTCTGGGCGCGACCGTTGTGGGGGCAGATGCCGCTGCGGGCAATTTACCTGTCGCGCGACTGCACGCAGAGCAATCAGGTCTAAATATCGATTACCGCCACACCGCTGCCGAAGATTTGGCCGCAGCAGGCGAACAATTTGATGTCGTTTTGAACATGGAAGTCGTCGAACACGTTGCCGACCCGCAAACCTATCTGAATGCCTGTCAAACCTTACTGAAACCGGGCGGGCTGATGATTTGCTCGACCATAAACCGGAACCCAAAATCATATGTTGTGGCTATTTTGGGTGCAGAAGTCGTGATGCGCTGGTTGCCGCGCGGCACGCATGAATGGAACAAGTTCATCACGCCTGATGAGCTTGTTGATCTGATTTCAAATGCAAACCTGTCGCCTGTGGATCGTAAAGGGTTTGTTTTTAATCCGATCCAATGGTCATGGTCTTTGTCTGATCGTGACTTGTCCGTAAACTATGTCACAGCCTCAATTAAGCCAGTTTAGGGTCTATATTAGGCGTCATTCTCCAAACGAATGCGCATTTCTCGTAAGACGGGCAATGCGTTTTTCACCTTATCTTGTCCGATTGAATCGACGACTTGATTCAAAATAGGCGCAATGGCCGCCAGCGCTGCGTCGCGTGCCACCGTACCAGACGGCGATATCGATATAAACTTGCGCCGCGCATCATCCCAATCAGGGCGAATATGAATGTGCCCCGCCCATTCAAGCTTGCTTAATGTGTTGGTCATTGCTCCGCGCGTCACATGAAACGCCCGCGCCAATTGCGCCGGAGAGCGTTCATCCCCAGAGCGCGCCAAATGGTTGAGTACCGAAAAGTGACTGATTTCCATCCCTTTTGGCAACGCCTTTGTCAGGCGATTCCGTGCAAGTTGATCTGCCATAAAAATTTCAGAAAAAAGTGCGACAGCCAGTGAATCAGTTCCAGTCGATGAAGTCATTTTGGGGCCTCAAATGATCGATCATGCTGCAGGGATGGAATAGCACGCCGTGCCTTGGCAACATCTTGCAGATCATACTCAACCAAACCGACGCCGCATTCCGCGCCCCCATCATACAGAACTTCCCCCCAAGGAGAAATTGCCAAACTGTGCCCATGCGTTTTGCGCACAGCGCCTTTCGTTTGGCGATGCTCACCTGTCTGCGCAGGCGCAAATACGAAACAACCGGTTTCAATCGCGCGCGCACGCAGCAAAACTTCCCAATGTGCGCGGCCAGTTGCTTGCGCAAATGCTGCAGGTACCGCCAAAATCTCAGCCCCAGCTTGTGCCAAATTGCGATACAAGTGCGCAAAGCGCACATCATAGCAAATAGACATTCCGATTGCGCCAACCGAACTTTGCGCCACAACCGACTTTAATCCAGGCCTATAGCCCGCAGATTCTTTGTACGTTTCGGTCTCACTCAAGGTGACATCGAACATATGAATTTTGTCATAACGTGCCGCAATGGCCCCGTCAGGACCAATCAAAAAAGATCGATTGGCAAAGCGGCCATCAGCATCTTTTGTCTTTAGCGCCAAAGAGCCGATTAAGACCCAAATGTTGTATTTTTGGGCCTCTTCACGCATCGCTTTCAACGTAGGATCATCACCTTCAAGGCACAGCACTTTTTGTTGGTGCTCACGCGACGTTGAAACGCAATTTGAAACCTCAGGCGTCATCACAATTTGAGCACCACGCATGGCCGCTTCAGCAACCAATCGGCGCATTTGATCCAAATTTGTCGCAGGATCATCGCTTGAGTTTAGTGTGATTAAACCTGCCTTGGGCATGTTGATTACCCCGCCAAGAGCGCGTCAAGTTTGCCTGCCCGCTCAAGTTGATGCAGTTCATCACATCCACCCACATGGGTTTCACCGACAAAAATCTGCGGTACGGTATGACGGCCAGAGGCGCGCTGCATCATTTCGGCACGGCGTTCTGGCTCTGTCATCACGTCGATATCGGTGTAATCTACACCCTTGCTGTCCAAAAGTCGTTTTGCTGCCACGCAAAATGGGCAAATCGGGGTCGTATAGAGTGTTACAGGTTGCATTGAAAAAATCCTTTGTGTCCAGCGGGACTATAAGGATTTAGTTTCTCTTCGCAACGCGTGCCAGCACAGCCACGGAAACTTGACTAGCGCCGCCAGCAAGGCAAGCTTTGGTGCATTCCGTCAGTGTTGCGCCCGTTGTCATCACATCATCGATCAACAAAACAGGACGCCCTTCAATCTTTTGACGACATCTAGCCCTAAGCGTAATTGCACCAGACACGACTGCGCTACGCTCCTTGGCGTTCATGCCATCAAGCTTGCGCGTCGCCAAACGGCGCTGCAACATATCAGGGCAGTGGTCGATATCCAAAAGGTTAGAAACCCGCCGCGAGAGCAAGATAGATTGATTATACCGACGACGCAGTCCACGAAACCAATGTAGCGGCACAGGTGCAACTATTGTGTTGGGCTCAACAAGCGGGCGTGCGGCTTCTGCAAGCCATTTCCCAACAGGGCGTGCTAAATCCATCCGATCAGCATGCTTTAATCTAAGAACAATAGATTTTGCGTTGCCATCGTACAGCATTGCGGCACGCGCACGCCCCCATAACCGTGGAGAGCTACGACAAGAATCACACAAATCCCCAGCTTCAACCTCGCCAATCAAAGGTGTTGCGCACATTTCGCACCCTTGCGTCGTTACGAATGGCGTATCCCCCCAACATTTTGGACAAAGCCCATACACAAAATCGACTATTTCGTCGCATGTAAGACATTGAGCGGGGTATATCAGCCGTGCCAGTCTTTGCATTTTGTGCGCGACTTCCTAAGTTGGCCCAACTTCAGTGGAAGAGAGCATATGTCCAATCACGCCCCCCTCGTTGACCGCACCCAACTGATGCGTAATCGCACGCGCGCGGAGCGTATCGGAGGAGATTTCTTTTTACACCAAGAGGCGCGTCTTGAGATTGAGGATCGCCTTAAGATGGTTAATAAACCGTTTAAATCAATTGCGATCGTCACTGGATTCCCAGCCCTCTGGCAAGGGTGGTTCCCCAAGGCTACCATAGTTTTTGACACCGATCTGTTAGAGCTTGAAGAGCGCAGGTATGATCTTGTGATCCATGCGATGTCTCTGCATTGGGCCAATGATCCTGTGGGACAACTGATCCAATGCAACCGCTCATTGGTACCCGATGGATTAATGATTGCAGCATTTTTTGGCGACCAAACACTGCACGAGCTGCGCTCTTGCTTGTCCCAAGCTGAAATTGAACATGCAGGCGGTCTGTCTGCCCGAGTGCTGCCAATGGGTGAATTACGCGATTTAGGTGGACTGTTGCAACGCGCCTCATTCGCACTACCTGTTGCTGATAAAACCACAACAAAAGTTACATTTCCGTCTCTAAAAAAGCTTTTCTTAGAGCTTCGCGCCATGGGGGAAACCTCTGCACTGCATGCAAGGCCGCGTAAAAACACTCCGCGTGCTCTTTTTACAAAAGCCGAAGCCTTATATCGCAAGCACTTTTGTGAAGATGGCAAGTTACGCGCCACATTCGATATGGTTTTCTTGACAGGCTGGGCACCCGACGCCAGTCAGCCAAAGCCATTATTGCCAGGATCAGCCAAAACACGCCTTGCCGATGCACTAGGGTCTCAGGAATTCAACCTACCAAATGACACCGATCGGACTTGACCAATTGCGGTTGCGCCCTAAGCCTAACTATAGAAAAAATGACAGGACAAAGTGATGGGAACAATGAAGCCAACGCGGCTTAACACACATGCTCAAGACGCTGTTTGCCCAGCACATGCGCAAACTGATCACCCGAAAATTCCAAAGGAAAAAATCGGTGTTCTTTTGGCAAACTTGGGCACCCCCGATGCCACAGATTATTGGTCCATGCGCAAATATCTAAGCGAATTTTTGTCTGACCAGCGCGTCATCGACTATCCCGCGTGGAAATGGCAACCGATTTTGCAGGGTATTATTTTATCGATACGCCCGCAAAAATCCGGCGCCGCCTATAAAACGATCTGGAACAACGAGGCGAATGAAAGCCCTCTCTTAACAATAACCAAACAGCAAACCTCTGCAATTTCAGCTGCTTTAGGGTCTAAATACGGCGAAGGAGTCATGGTTGATTACTGTATGCGATATGGCAATCCATCGACCAAATCCAAGGTTGCTCATATGGTAGCGCAAGGCTGCACCAAAATTTTGTTTTTTCCGCTGTACCCCCAATACGCAGGTGCAACAGTTGCCACTGCAAATGATCAATTCTTTCGTGCGTTAATGGAAGAGAACTGGCAACCAGCATCGCGGACGGTTGCACCCTATTTCGACAAACCCGAATACATTGATGCCTTGGCAAATTCTGTCGAGCGCGCTTATGCAGGCGCAGACAAAAAGCCGGATATTCTGATTTGCTCGTACCATGGCCTGCCAGAACGCTATCTCAAAGAAGGCGGCGACCCCTATCACTGTCAGTGTCGCAAAACCACGCGCCTTTTGAAAGAAAAACTGGGCTGGGCCGACACCGAAATTATGACGACATTTCAATCAAAATTCGGTCCCGAAGACTGGTTGCAGCCGTATACTGTTGAAGAAGTCGCACGCCAAGCAGAGGCTGGCAATAAAAGCATCGCTGTCTGTGCCCCTGCTTTTTCAGCCGATTGCATCGAAACGCTTGAAGAAATCAATGAAGAGATCAAAGAGAGTTTTGAAGAGGCTGGTGGCGAAACGTTTTTGTACATTCCCTGCCTCAATGATGATGATGCACACATCTCTGCGCTCACGAAAGTCATCGAAGACAACCTATCTGGCTGGGTTTGACACTATAAAAGCGAAATGGCGGCTCATTTGGCCGCCATTTTCAATTCGTTTCAGACGCTTCAAACGAACTCTTAGATCAACAACACTTGCGTACCGTTTTCAGTAAGCCCGTACAGTTCTGAGATATGTTCATTGTACAATCCGATACATCCATTCGATGACCGACGACCAATCTTACGCGTGTCGTGCGTGCCATGAATACGGTAGTATTGCCATGACAAGTATAACGCATGTGTGCCAAGTGGGTTATCAGGGCCAGGGCCGACAAAACTCGGCCATTCAGGGTTGCGAATGCGCATTGATGGTGTCGGAGACCACGAAGGCCCCTCAACTTTGCGAATAATCGATGTACGGCCGCGGCGCGTCAAATCTTCGCTCAAAGGCACAGATGTTGGGTACAGTTTATAGACAGACTGATCTTCGCTCCAAAAATGCAAAGCGCGAGATGTGATGTCCACAAGAATTGCACCATTGCGTGTGCTGTCAAAGTAAGGACGCCAATCCAATGAGCGGAAACTAGAAATGTTTCTCCGTACAGCGGTGGACACTTCGCGTTCAACTTCGGTCGTATCATCCGTTTGCGCCAAAGCAGGCGTCGCCAAGCACGCTGTCGAAGTTGCTAGGAACGTACGTCTCGAAAATTTTATGTCGAATTTATTGGTCATGAACAGACCCTAACAATTTATTACGTTGGAACATCTATATGGCGCGATTGCCGCAGTCGCAAATCAAACAATCGTGGGGAGCGAAATCACGCGAACATTATTTGATACTGTGTACGTTTCAGGATAGGACGTCACAATATAAAATTTAGGGTACCCAGAAAATGACGCGTCTTATTGTTATGCTACTTGTTGCCGTTGTCGGTCTTAGCGCGTGCGAAACCAATACAACCCCTATTGGCCCCGATGGAAAACCGTTGCCACGAGTGTATCGCATCAGCGCACGGAATGAAGCTACAATCCAGTATCGCATGCTGGATTCAGTCAACGCTCTTCGGGCCGCCGCAGGCGCACCTAGTATTGACTTGAACTCCAACCTCAATGCAGCAGCAGCGACCCACGCACATGATATGAAAAACCAAAACCGTCCTTGGCATTTTGGGTCAGACGGTTCGTCCCCTATCGATCGCGTCGCGCGGTCAGGGTATAAAGGAACTACGCTTGGTGAAAATATTTCAGAAACGTACGAATCGGAACTTGAAACGCTGAGTGCATGGATGGACCAAGACGACACGCGGACCATCATTCTGGACCCACGCGCCACTGACCTTGGGTTTTCTTGGTATCAAGAGACAAACGGAAAACTGTGGTGGACACTGATCATGGGACAATCGTCCATCCCTAGAATGGCAAGCGCCCAATAGACACCTACGGGTGGATATCAATCTGCGTGCCCAGCGCAACCATCATGTAAATTTCTTCCATGTGCCGGTCTTTGACAGCAATGCAGCCTGCGGTCCAATCACGCCCACGCCCTTTGTTTTCGCCAGCACGCCCATGAATAAAGATATCGCCACCGGCGCTTTTCCCGTGCATTTGTGCAAAAGCAATATCTTGGGCGTTCGGATATGAAATGCCGATGGATAGGTGGTATTTTGATCCAGGATTTCTACGGTCAATGATATAACTGCCCTCAGGTGTTTTTCCATCGCCCTCGAACTGCTTATGCCCTTGTGGGATTCCGCCAAGTCCAACTTTGAACTTCTTGATGACCTTAGTCCCGCTGAGCAGATATAGACGCCTTTCGCCTTTATTCAAAACGACACGTGTAATGTGAGGCCCCGAATATGGTTTTATTTTACGTGCAAATGCAGCCGCTGGGAGCAAGCTAAAGCAAGTCATTGCGGCGA
The DNA here is from genome assembly GCF_900109555.1 of Pacificibacter marinus. Taxonomy (GTDB): domain Bacteria; phylum Pseudomonadota; class Alphaproteobacteria; order Rhodobacterales; family Rhodobacteraceae; genus Celeribacter; species Celeribacter marinus_C. Next base: position 28,551 of record NZ_FNZV01000010.1, read on the forward strand.
TAAAGGTGCGGCGATCCATTGGGTGTCCTGTACACATTTTTTGCTGCGTATAGGACACCGCTTAACAATCACCAAGTCAAGATTGTGTTACGTGCGATAAAAGCGTGCAGCAATTTCAACATGTGGTGACCACCTAAATTGATCAACAACTTTAATCCAATCGATTTGGAAACCACTGTCCACTAGGATTTTTGCGTCCCGCGCAAAGGTGACAGGATTACATGAAACAAACCCAATAGAACGCAAATTACTTTTCGCCAACTCACCCGTTTGCGCCAGTGCCCCTGCTCGCGGCGGATCAATAATGGCCGCATCAAAGCGTTTCAACTCGTCTGGCAAAAGCGGCTGACGGAATAAATCACGAGCTTGGGTTGTGACAACCTTCAATCCTGGTGCAGTTTTCCACGCAGCTGAAAGGCTTTGAAGCATCATGGCCTCACTTTCAACAGCGTGAACCTCAGCCACTTCCGACAATGGAAGTGCGAAAGTGCCACACCCAGAAAATAAGTCTACGACACGCCCAGCGCCAAAAACAGCTTCCTTCATTAGCGCCACAAGCGCCATCTCACCATGCTTGGTAGCTTGCAAGAATGCCCCTGGAGGCGGTACCAAACGTGCACGGCCAAAATTCAAGTATGGTCGTGTTTCTTGCGCAACTTCATCGCCATTCCATGACAGGCGAATTAGCCCATACTGACGTACAACACTTGCTAATTCAGTACGTAAATCCAAATCGAGTGGCTTTGCTTCGATCACAGAAACATCAAGACCTGCGTCAGTATCCGTCACCGTGATCGCCATTTCCCCCCTGCGCGATCCACCAGCGTGGACCAAAGCTTCAAAGGCGGGCATGGCTTGCATAATTTTAGGCGTCATCAAAATACATTCAGGTATCGCGACCAAAGTACCCGACGCGCGCCCATGCAAGCCGACCAAAACGCCCTTTTTGGTACGACGCCCCGCAAAAACAGCGCGCCTACGAGAGCGCGCGGGTGACGTGACAATCCTCGAAACGGGGACGTTGACCCCTTGATGAGATAAAGCTGTACGAACCACGTCAGCTTTCCATGTCGCTACAAAATCATCTGATGCGTGCTGCAAGGCACATCCACCACAGGCCTTAAAATGCACGCATGGCGGTCTGACACGGTTTGGTGATGGGGACACAATCCGCGGATCGATCATCCGATCCCCAGTTATGGAACCTTCTACAATTTCACCGGGCAGTGTTTTGGCCGCAAAAATGGGACCATCAGCAATGCCATCGCCATGATGACCAAGTCTTGTGATTTCAATTTGTGTCATTTTGACTTGGGATCCAGTAACTTGAGAAGCTCGGGCTTCGTTAGTGCAAAACCGGACTCGAGCCAAGCGCGTTGTAATGTCTTAAGCGCTCCGCCCAGTTCAGTGCCTGAAAACATTGGCATTAAATCTTTAGCGCGGATTGGGAATACTTGCTCTGCGGCATTCAAAACCTGCGCACGCGTTTGTGCTGGCAACGGCTGTTCGAACATCGCACTGCGCAATGCAGCTATACAAAACGCGATATCAGCCCCCTCAACAAAAGAAATCTCATTCAAACTACGCCCATCCCCGATGGACGATCTGAAAATCTTAAAGCGGTTAAGCTGTTTTTTGGACAGGCGGAGGCTTTGGTCCATATCTTTGCCCCCCAGCGCCGCCAGTCGCGCCATTGGATCTATATCGAATTCATTTGCAACATATGGGTAAAGGGACCTACCAGAAGCTGTCGGAAAAATAGCCTGCAAAACACCCGATGCTTCCATCGCACCAATGGCAGTGCTTGGATCTACGGCGCTCAAAAGCTTGATAACCTCAGACGATATACGTTCTTTCGACAACTGAGCGAGGCCCTCTAAATGACTGGCACAAGCGGCCAAAGCATCGGGATCTAGCCCTGCGGCGTGGTCTCCGTAGCTGGCATGAAAGCGAAAGAACCGTAAAATCCTAAGGTAATCTTCTCTAATTCTATCTGAGGCTTGCCCTATAAAACGCACGCGGCGCTCCAAGAGATCGTTCATTCCATCCAGCGGGTCGATCACATATCCAGCAAGGTCAGCGTAGATTGCATTCATCGTAAAATCGCGCCGCCTCGCATCTTCTTCAAGACTGCCCTCAAACGCTACAACCGCGCGACGCCCATCTGTCGTGACATCATGGCGAAATGTCGTAATTTCAAAAGGCTGCCCATTGGCAATGACTGTGACAGTTCCATGCTCTAACCCCGTAGGGATGACTTTTAATTGAGCTGCCTGCGCAAGCGCCATAACCGATTCTGGCCGCACAGGCGTTGACATATCAACGTCAGTCACCTCGACATTCATCAAAGAATTACGAACACATCCCCCCACGAAAAAGGCAGCCGTGTCGGCATTTTGAAACATGTGAATGATAATTTGAGTGGCATCATCCTGAAACCATTCAGCTTGCTGCACGCTGGTCATCACGCGCTGACTCTTTCAGCAAAGGACCGCAGCACGCGCGCCGTCGCCCCCCAAATATAATAGGGTCCATATGGCACTGTATAAAAACGCCGCGACTGCCCACGCCAAAAGCGCGATTGAACAGTATAGTGTGAGGTATTTAAAACATGGGACAGCGGCACTTCGAAAATTTCTGACACCTCAGCCTCTTCAGCACATGGCGTGAAATTTTGTGTCACCCACCCAACAACAGGATGCATGGAATAGTTTGAAACCGTTTCATGTGCGGGCAACTCGCCCAGTATTTCAACGATATCAGGATTTAAGCCGATTTCCTCGTTCGCCTCACGTAGCGCTGCCGCGATATGATCTGCATCTTCCGGATCAACGCGACCACCAGGGAATGCAATTTGGCCGGGATGGTTCCTAATCGTCGAAGATCGCTTTGTCAGGATCAACTGTAGTCCTGCTGGACGCTCTATAATTGGCAAAAGAACGCCTGCGGGTTTTAAGCCCACGGACTTAGGTCGTGCGTCAGGATTTAGATCAAAATCAGAAGACGGGCGCCCGACATACGTCAGCGCCCGCTCAATATCTAATCTCTCACTCTGCGCCACCATCGCTCTTTACCTCTGCCTCGAACCCAACTGTTTTGGGATCCATGATATAATGCGCGCCGCAAAATTGGCAGTCAGCCGTAACTGTACCTTCGTCTGTTGTGAACGTTTTTACGTCTTTCGCAGAGTAAATCGAAAGGCTTCTACGCACGCTTTCTTCTGAGCAGCTACAGCCAAATGTAATCGGCTGCGCATCGAAAACACGTGGCGCATCTTCGTGGAATAGCCGCACGAGCAACTCCGTCGGCTGTACGCTAGGCCCAATCAATTCAAGCGGATCAACTGTATCAAGCAAGATATTTGCACGGTTCCAATTTTCGAAATCGTCCCCCTCAAGAATATCAGATGCTTGCAGCAAGCCCTCGACCGGCGCGTCATCTTTTTTTGCAACACTTGGTGACGCCTTTGGCATCTTTTGCAGCATCACACCGCCAGCGCGCCAAGTTTCATCTCCCCCCGCAAGAGTGGAGCGTCCATAGGACAACTCAAACCGCGTTGGAAGTTGTTCAGACTGAGCAAAATAAGTTTCGGCGCAATGCGCGAGTGACTTACCTGTCAAAGGTGTAATACCTTGATATGGCTTCATGCCCTCACCTTGATCAATCAAGATAGCAAAGTAGCCACTGCCAATGTTCGCAAAAGCGTCGCCCGTAGGGTCAAGGCGATCTTCATCGTACGAAGCATATGCCCGAATACGGGCAGGTTGGCCATCAGCGGTCGGCGCATAATAATCCGTTGCGATCAAACGCGCGGCTCCATCATTGCGCACTTGGATGGAAAGCTTCCAACGCAATTTCATGGTTTGACCAATCATAGCCGTCAAAAGCGCAACCTCAGCAACAAGTGCTTCGATCGCAGGCGGATAATTGTGCTGTTCTAATACGCGCTCAAGAACGCCATCCAAGCGTGCAACGCGACCGCGCACGTCTGATTTATCAAGTTGAAATGGGAGAACAGTGTCATCCCATGCGATTTTTGTTCCAAGCATTATAGGTTCCCTTGCACGTCGCAGGTTGGCATACCTTGTTCATATAAGGGCGGCAACCTCTGCGAAAAGGGCAGTTTTATGATTCGACGTTACGGAGAACCTAAAAAAATACACATATCTTATAAGTTGCGCCCCGGTGCATATGCAATTCTACCCAGAAATGGGATGCTTTTGTTGACATATCAATCATCGCCTACTGGGGAGTTTCAACTTCCTGGAGGAGGTATTGATGCTGGGGAATCTGCGGTAGCCGCTTTGCACAGAGAGGTTATAGAAGAAACTGGGTGGCGCATTTCAAGTCCTGTTTTTTCGCATGCCTTTCGCAGGTTTGTGTTTATGCCAGACTATGACATGTGGGCGGAAAAAGTCTGTAAAATCTATATTGCACGCCCAGTACGCAAACTCTGTCCGCCCATTGAGGCTGGCCATACGGCGAAATGGATCCGTAGAGAAGATGCTATCAATTGCCTTGGAAACCCCGGTGATAGAGCTGCCGTCAGTGCGCACCTTGGCCAGGATACTCTAACAAAATTGCCGAAATATCATCAGGGAAATCTTTGTCATCGTTCAAGTTATTAAGATACCAAAGCATTGTGTCGAAGAAGGCACTGCCCGTGAGGTGTGAAATGTTTTCAACCAGTGTCATAAAACCATTCTCTCCCAACATACCACCATCACCGTCAGGACACTCAGTCACACCATCGGATAACAAAACAATTCGCTCACCTTCCGCAATTTGAATTTCAAAATCCTCAAATTCTGCGTTTGGTATAAGTCCAACAGGGAACCCGCCATCACCGAAAGCCTCAACCGATCCATTTTTGCGCTGCAATGCTGGAAATGGATGGCCACACTGAGACATCGTGAATGTGCCGCTTTTTTGATCGAAATACCCTAAAATCATTGTGAAATATAGATCCGTCTCCATTTCATCTAACATCAATGTATTCAGTATCTTAGCCACCTCAGATGGTGACTTGGCTGTATGGACTCCATCTGCCCCTTGTGTGATGGCCAAATTTTGATCAGGCGTTGATCCGGTCAAGTAAGCCGCAAGCCTCGCCGTCATCAATGCAGAAGCGACACCATGACCAGATACGTCGATTGAAAACACGCCAAACTTATCGTCATTGATCGGGAAAAATCCAACTAAATCTCCACCAACATGGCCACTTGGCCGCAAAAGAAGTGAAGCTTGGGCCATGCCGAAATCTCTGAATCGTTCTTTGACAAGGGATTGTTGCAGCTTGCGCGCCTCAACTAAATCTCGGTCGAGTGATCCGTACAAAGCAGAAATTTCTTTCAATGTTGAGCTGACCAAATCATTTTTGGCAGTCAATTCCCGCTGCATTTTCAAAATGCGTTCGCCAGCGCGAATGCGCGCTAAAAGCTCATCACCGGAAACTGGTTTTGTTAAAAAATCGTCAGCCCCAACATCAAGCCCCTGTGCTACCTCGGCCTTGTCAGACTTAGAAGTAAGCAAAATGAAATACCCGTAATCTTCGCGGTCAAGAGTGCGAAAAATGCGACAAAAATCAAGACCACTGATACCCGGCATCATCCAATCAGAAACGATAAGATCAATTTTTTCTAATGCACAAACTTCAAGCGCCTCTTCACCTGACTCCGCTTCAAAAACTGTGTACCCCCATCGACCCAAATATGACGACAAAATACGCCGTTGAGCACAAGAATCATCAACAACCAAAACGGTGCTCACCACCCCACGTTCCGACGCAGCTTGTAGGTCTAAGTGTTTTTGAAATGCAATTATTGCCAATGAAGGGTCCAACTCGAATATACCGATTTTGTGTACATTGTCCCAGTCAGCTTAATGGCACCTTAAACCTAAAATTGAATGTAATTTTATTTCGATGATTACGAAGCATTAAGCCAAGTCATGTCACAAGCAAACTATGGAGAGATGTCATGATTGATTGGAACCGCGTCACTGAGTTACGTGATGAGGTTGGAAGCGAAGATTTTGGTGAAATTGTTGCGCTTTTTCTTGAAGAGATGAACGAAGTTATCAAACGCCTAAAATGCTCGGAGGACCGATCCACATTAAGGGATGACCTTCATTTTCTAAAGGGAAGTTCGCTAAATTTAGGATTCGCGTCTCTTTCTAACCTTTGCCAATTAGGTGAAATGGCCTTTTCAACAGAAGTTGAGGGCATAGTAGATCTAAGCCAAATTTTGAGATCATACAAAATGTCTCGCGCAGAGTTCACAGCAAATTTGACTTTTTCTGAGCCGCCTAAAGGACAAACTCAGACAAAGCTTGATCATTTGTGATGTCCCTATAAACAAGGCCAGCTTGGTCCATACGTTCAAACAATCGTACGAAATTTTGCGGTTGATCTGTTTCAATTCCTATCAAAACAGACCCGAAATTACGTGCAGATTTTTTGAGATACTCAAACCGTGCGACATCGTCTGCTTCGCCAAGCAAATCCAAGAAATCCCGCAGCGCACCGGGGCGCTGTGGCATACGTAAGATGAAATACTTTTTCAGCTCTAAAAACTTTTGAGCGCGCTCTTTGACTTCCGGCAATCTTTCGAAATCAAAGTTACCGCCAGACGCAATACAAAGCACGCGGCGACCCCGAATAACATCACGAAGATCATTCAGCGCATCAATAGCCAAAGCGCCCGCTGGCTCAAGAACGATACCCTCAATATTCAGCATTTCAATCATCGTAGCGCAAATACGGTCTTCAGGCGCTGCTATCACATGACTTTTTTTGACATGCTTCAAGGCAGCAAAAGGCAAAGTCCCTATTTGTGCCACAGCTGCCCCATCGACAAAGCTGTCGACAAACCCAAGTGCCACAGGTTTTTGTTCCCGCAATGCAGCGGTTAAAGATGGTCCGCCAACTGGTTCCACAAAATAAATTTCTGCATGCGGTGCTGTGTCAGCCAGATATTGCACAACACCGGCCCCTAACCCGCCGCCACCAACAGGCAAAATAACAACATCCGGTGCCTCACCCATCTGTACCATAAATTCTACAGCCACAGTGGCTTGCCCAACGATGACATCAGCATCATCAAACGGTGCAAGGAAATACCCACCAGCGTCTTCACAAAATACTTTTGCAGACGCAAGCGTGTCATCGAAATAGTCACCAACCATCCGAATTTCGATAAAACTACCACCAAAAATGCGCGTCTTTTCGATTTTTTGCTTTGGCGTTGTCACAGGCATGAAAATCACACCGCGCACACCAAAATGTCGGCATGCAAAAGCAACACCCTGCGCGTGATTTCCCGCAGAAGCGCAAACAAATAAATCTAGATCAGGATGAGCATCACGTGCTTTGCTCATCGCATTCACGGCGCCCCTGATTTTATAACTGCGCACGGGAGTTAAATCTTCGCGTTTGAGCCAAATGTCAGCCTCAAACTTCTCAGACAAATGATCGTTGCGCAGACAGGGCGTAGGTTCAAAAATTGTTCGAACAAGCTTTTCCGCCTCACGTGCAGGTTTGGTAATATTTTTCAAAAACGTCATCCATCATCTCCGGAGACTGCCAATTCATAAATTGAGGACAAAAGACTTACTCCAACCATCAGCCCAGCCCAGCCAACGACCAGAGAGAATACGAGCGATATTGGGCCGTTTCCGAGAAAAGCTGTAGGAATTTGGGCAAGCATTGTGGCAAAAATCATCAGGATTGCGGCGCGAAAAATTGGGGTTTTGTACGATGCCGTCATCGTCCATGCAGATCGAAACGTCAAACGATCCCCAAGCGCGGCGGCGGGCAAAACAGGTGAAAGTCTATAGAAAACATACAACATAAACGTGAAGCAAAATAACGCTCCAGCAAAAATCAACAATGTAACGGGGCCTGTAATCATCAAAATGATAAGAATAGCCAGCATCGCACCCAAGGTCAGCGCACATAGCAAGAATGTGATCAAAATGGACTTTCCCAAATAATCAGCAAACAGCTGTACGCGAAATGGCGGAATGATGGTTTTAGGTCGCTCCCCGAGCAACACAAATCTATGCCACTCAACAGCGATCCAAATGCCCGCAAGCAGGACAACAACATTTGAACCAAAAAAGATCCACTTGTACATAGATGGAACTTCAGCCCAAGCTTCTGGCGTCAATGGCAAAGTTGGTGCGTATGTCGACGCCACAACAATGATGGCCATTGTCCCGATCCAGATCAAACCAGAAATCGCAAGCGCCTCATCCAAGTTCTGAAACACCCGTTGCACGGCGTGCTTAAACAGCAAATATCCAGTCATCACAGTCCATTCCTAACCATATTGTGCAACACTTAGGGCTTTTGCACGCAAACCAAAAGCGTTCAGACGCTCAAACCTTGCTCTCGGCGTAAAAACCCGATAATCGCCCAAGCGATATCCGCAAAAGGAAAAGCACAATGTCCGCGCCAAAAAAAGTCGTCCTCGCCTACTCCGGTGGTCTTGATACCTCGATCATTTTGAAATGGCTTCAGACCGAATACGGTTGCGAAGTTGTGACCTTTACTGCCGACCTTGGTCAAGGTGAAGAACTTGAGCCAGCTCGCGCCAAAGCTGAGCTACTTGGAATTAAATCCGAAAACATCTTTATCGAAGATGTCCGTGAAGAGTTTGTGCGTGACTTCGTTTTCCCAATGTTCCGTGCCAACGCGATTTATGAGGGCCAATATTTACTTGGTACGTCAATTGCGCGTCCATTGATTTCCAAGCGTTTGGTTGAAATCGCAGAAATGACAGGTGCAGATGCTGTGGCACATGGCGCGACTGGCAAAGGCAATGACCAAGTCCGTTTCGAGCTTGCAGCATATGCTTTGAACCCTGAAATTAAAGTGATTGCGCCTTGGCGTGAATGGGATTTGACGTCCCGCACCCGCCTGCTTGAATTTGCAGAGCAGCACCAAATCCCTGTCGCGAAAGATAAACGTGGCGAAGCGCCATTTTCTGTCGATGCGAACATGTTGCACACCTCATCTGAGGGCAAAGTTTTGGAAGATCCAGCGGAGATCGCACCAGAATACGTGCACCAGCGTACCGTAAATCCAGAAGATGCCCCAGACACACCTGAGTTCATCGAAGTTGGATTTGAAAAAGGCGACGCAGTGTCCATCAATGGCGAGGCGCTAAGCCCTGCCACCGTTTTGGAAACACTAAACGAATACGGCCGCAAACACGGCATCGGCCGTTTGGATTTTGTTGAAAACCGTTTTGTGGGTATGAAATCCCGAGGCGTCTATGAAACCCCGGGCGGCACGATCTTGTTGGAAGCCCACCGTGGCATCGAGCAAATCACACTCGACAGCGGCTCTGGCCACCTCAAAGACAGCTTGATGCCACGTTACGCTGAACTGATCTACAATGGTTTCTGGTACTCGCCTGAGCGCGAAATGCTCCAAGCTGCGATCGACAAATCACAAGAGCACGTGACTGGCACCGTAACTTTGAAGCTCTACAAAGGGTCCGCATCCACTGTTGCACGTGCATCCGATCATTCGCTGTATTCAGAAGCTCACGTAACCTTTGAAGACGATGCAGGCGCATACGACCAAAAAGACGCAGCTGGCTTTATCCAGCTCAATGCATTGCGTTTGAAACTTTTGGCTACACGCAACCGTCGTTTTAAATAGGTTATCGAAGATATAAAGTTCGAAAAGGGGCGCTAGATGCGCCCCTTTTTTATAATTATTTTGATGAAAATGCAGCAACTTCCGCTGCACTTGGGATAGCATCAGCCGTACCATGCCGCGTCACTTTAAGCGCTGCAGCTTGTGTCGCCCATTCCATCGACTTTTGAACAGACATACCCAAATCCAGACCTGCCGCAAAGTATCCGGCAAAGGTGTCACCCGCTGCAGTTGTGTCGACAGCCGTGACTTTGGGGGAGGATACTTCAATCACCTCGCCTGTCTCATTCGATCGCCACATTGCACCCTTGCTGCCCAAAGTGACCAACACCTCAGGCACAGGTATTTGCTCCAAGGTCAGCCCCATTTCATCGCAAAGCTGTCCGGCCTCAATGGCATTCATTGCAACCATAGAAACATCAGACACCAAAGCTTTCACTGCATCGACAGAAAAGGGTGCGGCTGAATAGATCACACGCATTCCTTTCGCTCTCGCAAAGGTTGCCGCATCAGGTTGTAGATTGGTCTCATTTTGCAACAAAAGCGTATCGTTAGAGGCAGCACCATCAAGGGCTCTCAGCACAGATTCATAATCCTGCTGTGCATTTGTGCCGGCGTCGATAACAATGGTATTTTCACCCTCACCATCAACATAAATGATAGCGTGGCCGGTGCTGCTGTCTAACGCGCGCAAAAACTGACAATTGACGCCGTAACTTTCAATCCGCTCGCGCACCCAATCATCGGCTTTACCAATGGCGCCAATGTGATTGACCTTTGCCCCAGCACGCGCAGCCGCAACAGATTGATTCATGCCCTTCCCGCCAAGCCCAACACTGTGCCGCAACGCACTAAGTGTTTCGCCTGGCTCTGGCAGGTGGGGTAACGCGTAGAACCTGTCAATATTGATCGACCCAAGATTATAAATCGTCACGCGTTACTCCTTATTTTTATTTAAACTGTCCGACCTTACAAGCCGCAAGGATCGCCATATTCAAGATATCATTTACGGTCGAAACCGTAGAGCAAACCTGAATGGGTTTGTCCACGCCTGTCAGAATTGGACCTATCACTGTTGCGCCAGCCATTTCTTGCATCAACTTAACAGATATCGATGCTGAATGCCGTGCAGGTACCACCAAAATATTTGCAGGTCCCGTCAAGCGGCAAAACGGATAGTTTGCCATAGCTTCGGGATTAAGTGCGACATCGACAGCCATCTCGCCTTCGTATTCGAAATCAACGCCCCGCGTATCCAACACTTTTGGTGCCAAATGCATTTTGTTTGCGCGCTCAGACACGGGGTATCCAAAGGTCGAAAACGATGCAAAAGCAACCCGTGGCTCGATCCCAAGAGCGCGTGCAACTTGCGCAGCTGCGATTGCAATGTCTGCAAGATCATTTTCATCCGGCCACTCATGCACCAAAGTATCTGCGATAAAGACAATTTTTCCTTTGTGCAAAAGTGCAGTTACGCCAACGGCGCCATCGGCAGCTGTTGCATCGAACACAGAATTGATCCGATCCAAAACATGCGCAGATTTGCGTGTGGCACCTGTGACCAAGCCATCAGCATGGCCGTGCGCCAACATGAGTGCTGAAAATGCATGACGATCGCGTGCAGCAAGGCGGTGAATGTCTTTTTGGTCATGGCCTGAGCGTTGAAGCCGATTGTACAAAAAGTCTTTGTAATCATTCAAATGCTCGGTATTGGCGGCGTTCACAATTTCAACGTCTGCTGCTGCTTCACTCAGGCCTTCGACCTTAAGCTTTTCGCGCACATCATCTTCACGGCCAACAACCAAAGCACGGCCAAATCCGCCACGTTGATAGGCTACAGCCGCACGTAAAACACGTTCATCATCACCTTCAGCAAACACCATTGTTGCCTGCGCCTGACGCGCCCGCGCATAAAGACCTTGCAGGATTTGAGCGGTAGGATCCATGCGTGCTTTAAGATCGTGCTCGTACCCAGCCATATCGACAATAGGCCGACGGGCAACGCCAGTGGCCATGCCCGCCATCGCTACAGCAGGCGGAATCGTGTAGATCAATCGCGGGTCAAATGGTGTTGGAATAATATAGTCACGGCCAAATGATAGCTTTTGCCCATACGCCAAAGCAACCTCATCAGGCACATCTTCGCGTGCAAGTTCTGCCAAAGCCCGCGCGCAAGCGATTTTCATTTCATCATTGATCGCACGCGCATGAATATCAAGCGCACCGCGAAACAGGTACGGGAACCCCAAAACATTGTTCACTTGGTTTGGGTAATCAGAGCGCCCAGTGGCCACAATCGCATCTTCACGCACAGCATGGGCATCTTCTGGCGTGATCTCAGGATCAGGGTTTGCCATTGCGAAAATCACAGGATTTGGTGCCATTGAGGCAACCATATCTTGGGTTACAGCGCCTTTAGCAGACACACCTAAGAACACGTCAGCATCCTTCATCGCATCCGTCAAAGATCGCGCATCCGTTTTTGCCGCATGTGCAGATTTCCACTGATTCATACCCTCGGTGCGACCCTGAAAAATCACCCCCTTGGTGTCGCACATGATGCAATTGTCATGCTTTGCACCCATAGATTTAATCAACTCAAGGCAGGCAATGCCGGCAGCACCAGCGCCATTCAATACGATGCGGCACTCTTCGATCTTTTTGCCTGAAATATGCAGAGCATTGATCAGACCCGCTGCGCAAATCACCGCAGTGCCGTGCTGGTCGTCATGAAAGACGGGAATGTCCATTTCTTCCTTAAGGCGCTGCTCAATAATGAAACACTCGGGGGCTTTAATGTCTTCTAGGTTGATGCCGCCAAACGTGGGCCCCATTAATTTCACTGCTTGGATGATCTGTTCAGGGTCTTCTGTATCAAGTTCGATATCGATCGAATTCACATCTGCGAACCGCTTGAATAATACAGACTTGCCTTCCATCACCGGCTTGGATGCCAATGCCCCAAGATTGCCAAGACCAAGCACTGCCGTGCCGTTGGAAATCACAGCAACAAGATTGCCTTTATTGGTGTAATCATAGGCAGTTTCTGGGTTCGCCGCGATTTCTTCGCAGGGCACCGCCACGCCGGGCGAATACGCCAAAGACAGGTCGCGTTGAGTTGTCATCGGAACGCTCGGCGTTATATCAAACTTGCCGGGGCGTGGGTCCATGTGAAACGCAAGCGCTTCCTCACGAGTTTGTTTGGGTTTGGGCATTTCGGGGGGCCTCCTTTTTGCCAGTCCGACCTTATTAGCGACCTACCGCCCCTCACTCAACAAAAGAACGCATGCGCCCTTTACCCTGCCCGACATGCCGCTAAATTGGGGTCGAAATAAAACCAAGGAATTCCCACGTGGCCGCTGAAAAACCTACCGTGACACCAATGATGGCGCAGTTCCTTGAAATCAAATCGCGCCACCGCGACGCTTTGCTGTTTTACCGCATGGGTGATTTCTACGAGATGTTCTTTGATGACGCGATTGCTGCATCAGAAGCGCTCGACATAGCACTCACCAAGCGCGGCAAACATGATGGCGACGACATTCCTATGTGTGGCGTCCCTCATCATGCCGCCGAAGGGTACTTTTTAACCCTCATTAGAAAAGGCTTTCGCGTTGCGGTCTGCGAACAACTTGAAAGCCCCGCCGAGGCCAAAAAACGGGGTGCAAAATCTGTTGTAAAGCGCGATGTCGTGCGTCTTGTAACACCCGGCACATTAACAGAAGACAGCCTGCTTGAGGCACGCCGCCACAACTTTTTGGCCGCATACGCAGAAGTTCGAGATGACGGTGCTTTGGCTTGGATTGACATATCAACTGGCGCATTTCATGTGATGCCCTGCCCTTTGGTGCGCCTTGCGCCCGAATTGGCCCGATTGAACCCATCCGAATTAATTGTGTCTGAGGCAAATATATCTAATTGGGCCGAATTGGTGCCTGATTTTGAAGCAGCAACAACACCATTGTCGCGAAGTTCGTTTGATAGCACATCCGCCACAAAACGACTGCAAGAGCTGTTTGGTGTGTCAAGCTTGGATGCCTTTGCCCCTTTCGGGCTGGCCGAAATTTCAGCCATGGGAGCGATCGTCGATTATCTTGAAATCACGCAAAAAGGAAAACTTCCACTGGTGCGTCCACCCTTGCGCGAAAATGTCGGTGGCGCGATGCAAATTGATGCCGCGACACGCCGTAATTTAGAAATCACTCATGCGCTTTCTGGTGGTCGCGAAGGATCCTTAATTGCAGCAATGGACCGTACGGTGACTGCCGCAGGTGGCAGATTATTAGAACGCAGACTGTCCAGCCCATCCCGTGATGTGAATCTGATCCAAACCCGCCTTGATGCCATTGAGTTCACGCTCACAAACAAACAGCAAAGCGGCACGCTGCGGGATATGTTACGTAAAGTGCCAGACATGGAGCGCAGCCTATCGCGCCTTGGTCTTGATCGCGCGGGCCCACGTGATCTAACTGCCATTCGCAACGGATTATCCCAAGCTCGTACGATTGAGCAAACCTTGAATTCCAGTCAAGTTCCGACCCTATTTCAGCAAAATATGGCCCTTTTGCAAGGTCATGATGCTATCATTGATTTACTCGATGCGGCAGTGATTTCCGAGCCACCACTTTTGTCACGCGACGGCGGCTTCATTGCACAAGGCTATGATGAAGAGCTTGATGAGTGCCGAAAATTGCGCGACCAAGGCCGCAGCGTAATCGCATCGCTACAGGCACAGTATGCTCAAACCACTGGTATTCAGTCCCTCAAAGTCAAACATAACAATGTGCTGGGCTACTTCATCGAAACAACAGCTACACACGCCGAAAAAATGCTGTCTGCACCGCACAGTGAAACTTTTATTCACCGTCAAACCACTGCAAACCAAGTGCGGTTTACGACGCTTGAGTTAAGCGAGCTAGAAACCAAAATTCACAATGCAGGCGGGCGCGCGCTTGAGATAGAAAAGCGTATTTTTGAAGTACTTAAAACTGAAATCATTAAAGAAGCCCCCCGCATTGCCGAAGCATCCAAAGCATTGGCTGAATTTGATTTAACAACTGCGCTCGCCGATTTGGCTGTTGGTGAAAATTGGGTACGCCCTATGGTGGATTCGGGTCGATCTTTTGATATTCAAGGCGGCCGACATCCTGTCGTTGAGCGCGCTTTGCGCAAGCAAGGCCAATCCCAGTTTGTGGCGAACGATTGCCGCCTCACAGACGGAAAAGACGGCGCTGCGATTTGGCTTTTGACTGGTCCCAATATGGCCGGTAAATCGACATTTTTGCGCCAAAACGCGTTGATCGCATTGATTGCCCAAATGGGGTCGTTTGTGCCCGCAACATCAGCACACATTGGCATCGTATCGCAATTGTTTTCACGTGTGGGCGCATCTGATGATTTGGCCCGTGGGCGATCCACGTTTATGGTCGAAATGGTGGAAACTGCTGCCATTCTCAATCAGGCCGATGATCGCGCTTTGGTGATTTTGGATGAAATCGGTCGAGGCACTGCAACCTATGACGGGCTATCCATTGCATGGGCCACGCTGGAACACCTGCACGACGTAAACAAATCACGTGCCCTGTTTGCCACGCATTACCACGAAATGACCGCACTGTCTGACAAGCTTTCTGGCGCTGATAACGCAACTGTTGCTGTCAAAGAGTGGGAGGGCGACGTGATTTTCTTGCACGAGGTGATTAAAGGCAAAGCAGATCGGTCTTACGGTGTGCAGGTAGCCAAACTTGCAGGGTTGCCCGCTGCTGTTGTGGAACGTGCACGGATTGTTTTGGATGCATTGGAAAAGGGAGATTCTAAAACCAAAACGTCACCAAAGGCGATCATTGATGATTTGCCGCTCTTTTCCGCCACCCCAACCCCAATGCCACTTCAGGTGGAAAAGGGGCCGAGTGCTTCAGATGAAAAACTCGCCGAGATACTTCCCGACGAGTTAACGCCTCGTGAGGCGCTTCAATTGCTGTACGAGCTAAAAGCACTTTCAGGCGTTTAGATCAGTTTAAGCTGGCGTGGAACTCACACCGACCTGCGCAGGGCGCAGCAAACGATCATGGATCA
Source organism: Pacificibacter marinus (assembly GCF_900109555.1). Classification (GTDB taxonomy): domain Bacteria; phylum Pseudomonadota; class Alphaproteobacteria; order Rhodobacterales; family Rhodobacteraceae; genus Celeribacter; species Celeribacter marinus_C. The sequence goes on from NZ_FNZV01000010.1 coordinate 44,293, forward strand.
TAAAGCCAACATTCATAATCTGAATGATGTCACCCGCTTTTGTGCCAGCAACTGGTGCTTCAAACATTGCTTCGTGGATGTTGGGGTCAAACTTGTCACCAACTTCAGGGGCAACCGCATCAATACCGTGCTTTTTGAAAACATTCAAAAGCTCACGCATGGTTAGCTCAATGCCCTCAATAAGCGCTTTTTGTGCCTCGCGCTGTTCGTCTGTTATGGTATCAACTGCCCGTTTGAGGTTGTCGAATACTGGCAACATGTCACGCGCAAGCTTTGAACCTCCATAATTTTCAGCCTCACGCCGATCGCGCTCGGACCGCTTACGTGAGTTTTCAGCGTCCGCCATCGCCCGCATAAAGCGATCACGCATGTCGTCACGCTCAGCGCGCAGCTGTTCGATTTCTTCTTCGCTTGAATCTTCTCCAAGAAAATCGATGGGATCATCAACTTCCATGTCAAATTCAGCATCGAGGTCTTTGTTCGAATTCGTCATGTTTCACCTTTTAAGACTTGCGGGACAGAATTTTGCCAACAAGCTGCGCCGTATAATCGACAATTGGAACGATCCGCCCATAGTTCAAACGAGTCGGCCCAATGACGCCAACAGCACCGATAATTTTTCGCTCTGCGTTCATATAAGGAGAAACCACCAAAGAGGAACCCGAAAGCGAAAAAAGTTTGTTCTCAGAGCCAATAAAAATACGGACTCCGTCCCCATCTTCGGCCAATTCAAGGAAATCGGCGATATCCCGCTTTTGTTCCAGATCATCAAAGAGACTGCGAATGCGTTGCAGTTCGTCTTTCTCGGCTCCAGTTCCCAGCAAATTCGAACGACCACGCACAATCAAGCGTTCATTCTGATCACCTTCACCCTGCCAAAATGCATCACCATTTTCAATCATTTCAGCGGCCAGCGTATTCAACTCTTGCCGACGGGTTTTGATTTCAATCTCAACACTTCGACGCAATTCGGAAAGTGTTTTTCCCTGTGCCAACGCATTTAAAAAATTCGCAGCCTCGCGCATAGACGACGCAGTTTGCCCAATCGGTGGCGCAAACACGCGGTTTTCAACATGACCATCAGCAAACACCAACACCACCAGCGCACGCGACGGATCAAGACTGACAAATTCGATATGCTTCACGGGCGCTTCATGTTTGGGCGTTAAAACAAGACTGGCCCCATGGGTGATGCCAGACAGCACAGAGCCCACACGATCAAGTGTCGAACTGACATCGCCCTGATCGGTGTTAAATGTTTCTTCGATTTTGGCGCGATCAAGCTGATCGACTTTGCCGACCTCTAAAAGCCCATCGACAAACATGCGCAACCCAAGCTGTGTCGGAATGCGCCCCGCAGAAATATGCGGGCTGTCCAGCAACCCGAGATGCTCAAGATCCGACATCACATTGCGGATCGTCGCGGCAGACACTTTTTCGTTCATCGTGCGTGTCAGACTACGAGACCCCACAGGGTCGCCATTTTCTAGATAGCCCTCGACCACCCGGCGAAACACTTCGCGTGATCTATCGTTCATCTCGGAAATCAAATTGGTGCGATCGGGCATGGGTCCGCCAAAAATTATGTATATTTGCAGTTAAAAGACATGCTGCCATGGGGTCAATGCCACTTGCACCAAACGCCAACACTTGGCTATGTCAGATCAAACATCAGTCAAAGGACAAAATATGCGACCTTCCGGTAGAGCTCTAGACGAAATGCGTTCAATTTCCATTGAAACGGGCGTGACCAAACATGCCGAAGGGTCCTGCATGATCCGTTGTGGTGATACGCACGTTCTATGTACTGCGACGATTGAGCCCCGCGTGCCGCCATTTATGCGCAATTCTGGTCAAGGTTGGGTCACTGCCGAATACGGTATGCTACCGCGATCAACCACATCGCGCATGCGTCGCGAGGCCGCAAGTGGCAAACAAGGTGGCCGTACTGTTGAAATTCAACGTCTCATTGGTCGGTCTTTGCGCGCTGGTGTCGACCGTGTTGCGATGGGTGAACGTCAAATCACCGTCGATTGTGATGTGATCCAAGCTGATGGTGGCACGCGCTGTGCCTCTATCACTGGTGGCTGGGTCGCCCTACGTCTTGCGGTCAACAAGCTAATCAAAGCGGGTGATATCACAACTGACCCGCTGATTTCCAACGTGGCGGCGGTATCTTGTGGCATCTATGCGGGCCAACCTTTGCTTGACCTCGACTATCCTGAAGATTCCGAGGCTGGTGTCGATGGCAACTTTATCATGCTCGCAAATGGGCGCATGATTGAAACACAAATGAGTGCCGAAGGTTCCACTTATTCGCGTGATCAAATGAACGAACTGCTTGATTTGGCTGAAAAAGGTATCACCGATCTTGTTGCTGCTCAAAATGCTGCGGTGGCCTAATGCGCAGTTTTGATGGTGATAAAATAGTCCTAGCCTCTCACAACAAAGGCAAGCTGCGCGAAATGTCCGCCTTACTTGCCCCATTTGGGATCGAAGTTATTTCAGCGGGTGATCTTGGGTTTGATGAACCCAAAGAAACAGAAAGCACCTTTGCAGGTAACGCACGCATCAAGGCGCACTATGCAGCAAAACAAAGCGGCATACCCGCATTGTCAGATGACAGCGGCATCATGGTCGACGCGTTGAACGGTTATCCTGGTGTCTACACTGCCGATTGGGCGGAAACGCCGAATGGCCGCGACTTTCCTATGGCGATGAAAAAGGTCTGGGATTTACTTGAGGCAAAAAATGCCCCTGCCCCGCGCACTGCTCGCTTTTGCTGTACATTGTGTTTGGCATGGCCGGATGGTCACGACGAAGTTTTTGAGGGCAAAGTTGAGGGAAGTCTCACTTGGCCAACGCGCGGTGATCTTGGCTTTGGATTTGATCCAATGTTTGTACCGGTTGGTTACGACATCACCTTTGCCGAAATGGACCCCGCCAGCAAACAAGCCATGAGCCACCGTGCCGAAGCGTTTGCTAAATTTATGGCAGGGCCCTTTAAGGATATTAACACATGAGCAAACGTATATTGATTTCATCTGATTCAGACTTTGAAAAAACCATGGGGTATTCGCGTGCTGTCGTGCAGGGCGATTGGTGTTTCGTTTCAGGGACCACGGGCTACGATTACGCCACCATGAAAATGCCGGCATCAGTCGCGGACCAAGCACGTAATTGCTTTAAAACAATAGCCAAGGCCCTGAATGAGGGCGGCTTTGACATGACCGACATCGTGCGTGTTCAATACACATTGACTGATGCAAGCTTGGTTGATGCGATTATGCCCGCACTTGGCGAAGCATTTGCAAACATTCGGCCCGCAGCAACAATGGTTGTGGCTGAATTGATCAAACCTGAAATGTTGATCGAAATCGAAGTCACAGCGTTCAAAGGATAATCATGGAAGATTGGCAAAACGGCGGCTTTGGGCTCTATATTCACTGGCCGTTTTGCCAAGCAAAATGTCCTTATTGTGATTTTAACTCACATGTTTCAAACACGATAATTGAGGCCGATTGGCAAACTGCTTACCTTTCTGAAATTGATAGAATTGCGACCCTAACTCAGGGAAGATTACTAAATTCTGTGTTTTTTGGCGGCGGAACACCATCACTAATGTCACCAGAGCTTGTGAATGCAATTTTGGATCGCATCCGCGCACGCTGGACGCTTGCCAATGATTGCGAAATCACCCTTGAGGCCAATCCAACATCAGTCGAGGCCGGCCGATTTCAAGGCTATCACGACGCTGGCGTCAATCGCCTCTCTATGGGTATTCAATCTTTGAGAGAAAATGATCTCAAGGCGCTCGGACGCTTGCATTCAGTCCAAGATGCACGAAAAGCCTTTGATATTGCACAGAAAACTTTTGGGCGTATCAGCTTTGATCTCATTTATGCGCGCCAACAGCAAACGCTTGCGGACTGGTCGATTGAACTTAAAGAAGCTCTTGATATGGCAGTCGACCACTTGTCACTTTACCAACTCACCATTGAAGACGGAACAGCCTTTGGTGATCGTTACAAACGTGGAAGACTTAGCGGACTCCCAACTGAGGACACCGCAACAGATATGTATTTTGCCACGCAAGAGATCTGTAATACGGCAGGAATGAGCGCATATGAAGTGTCTAATCATGCTCAAAAGGGTTCTGAAAGCCGTCACAATGAAATTTATTGGCGTTATGGTGACTATGCGGGCATAGGCCCCGGCGCTCATGGTCGCGTGACAATAAATGGACAAAGGTACGCGACCGATACGCCACTCTCCCCTGCACTATGGTTAGAAAAAGTACGTAAAACAGGTTCAGGTGAAGGATCATGTACAAAACTTCCAGCGGATGAACAGCTGACAGAATTTCTATTGATGGGGCTTCGCCTATCCGAAGGTGTCGATCTTGATCGTGCTTCAGATATTCAGGGAAAAGACTTTATCATCCAGAACAAATACTTGAGCGAAGATGGCCTAATTGAAACAGAAAATGGACGCCTTTCAGTTACACCGAAAGGTCGCCCACTTCTAAACGCAATTTTGCGCGAACTTATTCCCTAAATTCAGACCCCACGCGACAGCATTTGGCATAATGCATCTAAATCATCTAGGTCCTTGTAGTTTATAGATAAAATACCACTTTCCGAACCCGATTTATGGGCAATACTAACACTCATACCGATTGCAGCTGATAGATCGCTTTCTAGTGCGCGCGTATCTGCATCTTTTTCACCTGTAGGCTTCACTACGCGCGTTTTGGGTGATGATGGCATTTTTTCTTGCTTGGCAAGCTTCTCCGTATCTCGAACAGACAAGCCCTTTTTGACAACAATACGTGCCAATTCAGATGGATTTTCAGATGTAATAAGGGCTCGAGCATGGCCCGCCGATAAATCTCCCGATACAACAAAAGTTTGAACATCATCAGGCAACTGCAGTAACCGCATCAAATTAGCAATATGACTGCGACTTTTCCCCAAAGCCTCAGCCAATTTTTCCTGAGTATGCCCAAATTTCTCCATCAATTGCTTATAACCAGCAGCCTCTTCAATTGAATTAAGGTCTGCGCGCTGAATATTCTCAATGATTGCAACTTCAAGCACCTCAATGTCATCGTACTCGCGCACAATGATTGGAATGTCATGGCGCTTTGCCAATTGAGAGGCACGCCAACGGCGCTCACCCGCCACAATTTCGAAATTTCCCTCGACGCGTGGGCTTGGGCGCACGATTAAAGGCTGAATAACCCCCTTCTCACGGATGGAATTGGCTAGATCATCCAAATCCTCTTGAACAAATTGACGCCGCGGCTGATCAGGGTTTGGCTCAACTCGTTCAATTGGGACAACTAAATCAGCTCGACGTGCTCCGCTTACCTGATCGACAACAACAGGATCATTTGGAATATCCGCCATCAGTGCAGACAATCCACGCCCAAGGCCTCGTGGCCGGTTTGAATTTTTAGGTGGTTGGCTCATGACTTATCTCCGTTTACTCAATAACTCAGTGGCCAAAGCGCGATATGCAAGGCTCCCCTTAGAGTTTGTATCATATTCCAAAACAGGAATCGCAAAGGAAGGTGCCTCACTTATACGTACATTGCGTGGAATCACGGTTTCAAACACCAGGTCCTGCAAATTATCACGCGCATCTTGCTCGACCTGCCGTGACAAATTATTCCTTTGATCATACATCGTCAAAACTACCCCCTCAATCCTAAGGTTTGGGTTAGCCGTCTGACGTACTTCGCGCACCGTAAGCATCAATTGTGACAAGCCTTCGAGGGCAAAAAATTCACTCTGCAAGGGTACCAAAACAGAATCCGAGGCAACCAAGGCATTTACAGTCAGTAAACTAAGTGACGGCGGGCAATCGATTAGAATATAATCAAAAGCATACCCATCAATTGCATGCTGACGTAATGCATCATGCAAAAGAAAGCTCCGCTTTTCGTTGGAGACCATTTCTATATCAGCCGATGACAAATCAATGGTTGCTGGTGAGACATACAACCCTTCAGTGGGTGAAGCTTGGATGATTTCGCCTATTTCCACATCCCCCATGATTAAATCATAGGTTGTTTTGTCGCGCTGATTAGCGTCAATTCCCAATCCGGTCGATGCATTTCCTTGTGGGTCAAGGTCAACAACAAGAACACGCATACCAAGCTCTGTCAGTGCCGCAGCCAAATTTATTGTTGTTGTGGTCTTGCCTACCCCACCTTTTTGGTTCGCAATTGCAACAATTTTAGCGGATTGTGGTCGAGTTGGATCAGACACGCTCAATATTCCTAATTCCAAGCACAACGGATTTGGAATCTGTTGTGCTTTCATGCTCTTCGCATTCAAATTTCCAGATTTTTCGAGCTTGGTCTAGTTCGAAATTATAATTCTCACCCTTAGGGAATAAAGCAATACCATCTTTGCTTAGGTGTGGTTTCGAAAAATCCAGAAGTTTATCAAGAGGTGCAAGCGCGCGCGCCGACAATACATCGGCATAAGCGGGTGTCATTTTTTCAATTCGCTCAGAGTGAACTGAAACCGATACATTCACCTCTCGCGCAACACTTCTCAAAAACGTCGCTTTACGTACGTCGGACTCGACCAAATGGAACTCTGTTTTTGGTGAAAGCTCTGCTGCTATAATGGCGCAAACAAGCCCAGGAAAGCCTCCGCCTGACCCTATATCCATCCACACTTTAGAATCGTGTGGCATAAGTTTAAACAATTGAGCAGAATCAGAAAAGTGGCGTGTACTCATTTCCGCGAGGGATGATTTTGAAACCAAATTAATTGCTGGATTCCACTTTTTTAGAAGCGTTTCGTATATGGTCAGGCGTTCCAATGTTTCACGTGAAACATCGGAAATAGTATTGTTACTTCCAGTCATCTAACTTGCAACCTTTCCACGATTGGCCTGCCTCAATCGAGCAAGAATAAGGGTACATGCCGCTGGGGTCATTCCCTCTATACGCAATGCCTGTCCAATTGTTTGAGGTCGAACAGTAGTCAACTTTGATCTGAGCTCGTTTGAGAGACCGCGTAGGCCTGAGTAATCAAAATCATCTGGAATTTCATGCGCCTCATCTCGCTTCATTTTTTCTACATCACGGTTTTGGCGCTCGATATAGTTTGCATATAGGGCATCGCAAGACAGTTGTGTCTGAATTTCAGGTTTGATTTCTGAAAAATTCTTATTGAGATCAATTAGATTTGAAAATGTAACGTCTGGAAAAGAAAGGATTTCATAGGCACTCCGACGGTTTCCGTCTTCACTCACGCCTATGCCTACACTACGCATATCCTTTGAACCAAAAGTTTCAGATTGAAGTGCGTCGCGTCCAGCGGAAAGCAAAGCCATTTTGTGATTAAAAGCAGTTTTTCTGCTTTCCGAGATCAGACCTAAATCTTCTCCAAACGGGGTTAAGCGCTGATCAGCATTGTCAGCACGCAAAGTTAATCTGAACTCGGCACGCGATGTAAACATCCGATACGGTTCAGAAACACCTCGAGTGATAAGATCATCAATCATCACACCGATGTAGGATTGAGAGCGACTGAAATGCGCCTGCTCCAAATTATTGGCACGTCTCGCAGCATTTAAACCTGCAACAAGTCCTTGTGCGGCAGCCTCTTCATATCCGGTTGTTCCATTAATCTGACCTGCTAAGAAAAGTCCGGGTACATCGCGCAATTCAAGTGTTGGTCGCAAGGCTCTTGGATCTACGTAGTCATATTCAATAGCATACCCTGGTTGAAGAATTTCAACGTTTTCAAGCCCCGTGATGGAACGAACATAGGCTTTTTGCACATCAGTAGGTAAAGAGGTCGAGATACCATTCGGATAAACTGTGTCATCATCAAGCCCCTCTGGCTCAAGAAAAATTTGATGCGATGTTTTATCTGAAAATCGAACAACTTTATCTTCAATCGAAGGGCAATACCGAGGTCCAACACCATCGATATGGCCGCCATACATTGCTGATTTTTCAAGGTTTTCTCGAATAATATCGTGAGTTTTTTCATTGGTGTGTGTGATACCACAGGACACTTGACGTGCGGAAGGTTTACGATTCAAAAATGAAAACATCACTGGATCTTCATCACCAGGTTGATCTTCAAGAATATCCCAATTTATAGTTTTAGCACTAAGCCGTGGTGGCGTCCCTGTTTTAAGACGCCCCATTGGAAGGCCAAAACCATAAAGGCGATCTGCCAATGCAATAGACGGTTTATCCCCCATTCGGCCACCAGAATGATTCTGATCACCTATATGGATTATGCCATTTAGAAATGTTCCAGTCGTTAAAACGACAGCGCCCGATAGGAGTGCACTGCCATCACCCAAAATGACACCAGATACCTCAGCACCATTCATTAATAGGTCAGTGACTTCACCCTCAACTATGGAAAGATTTGGCGTATTAGAGAGTTCGTTAAGCATCTCTGTACGGTAAATTTTACGATCAGCTTGTGCACGCGGACCTTGGACAGCTGGCCCTTTTCGGCGATTAAGAAGCCTATATTGAATACCAGCTTTGTCAGCTATACGTGCCATAACACCATCAAGCGCGTCAACTTCACGTACAAGATGCCCTTTTCCCAAACCACCAATTGCGGGATTACAGGACATAACACCAATATTGCCAAGTTTAAGCGTAACAAGCGCCGTTTTTGCACCAGTGCGCGCCGAAGCTGCGGCAGCGTCGGCACCTGCGTGCCCACCACCAACTATGATGACATCAAAATCTCGTTGTTTCACGTGAAACATTCCTTATTTCAGCAGTTACTTACCGATGCAAAAACTGGAAAAAATCTCATCCAAAAGATTTTCAACGTCAACACGTCCAACCAGAGCATCCAGTGCTCGAATCGCTGTACGCATATCCTCTGCGGCAATCTCAGCTCTATCTGCGCCCATCAGTACTTCATTTTTTGCTGATTCCAAAGTGGACAACGCAATTGTCATCGAAATTCTGTGCCGCTCATGTGTTGCAGTCGACGCACCGGAAGCCATGACCGACAAACGATCCGATATGGAAGAGATAAGCCACTCAATGCCCTGCCCCGTCTTGCCTGAAACAGAAGCGTTTAAAGATGATCCGCCATCGTCCTTGCCTATAACAACCAAGTCACCATCTTTTGGTTGAATTTCTGGAGTCACACCAAAAGATGGAATCAATATAACGCGAAGATCTGCCATCTCTGCGCGCTCTTTTGCACGAGCGATCCCTGCAATTTCAACGATATCACTGGTATCACGCAAACCTGCTGTATCCAGTAGCGTAACAGGTAAACCAGCCAGATCCATACGAACCTCGATAACATCGCGTGTTGTCCCTGCAATTTCAGACGTAATCGCGGCCTCACGCCCAGCCAGAGCATTTAACAGTGTTGATTTGCCGACATTGGGCGGACCTACAATTGCAACTTCAAAACCTTCCCGGATGCGTTCTGAAATACGTACGCCAGATACTTCAGATTCTAATTCTAGCATTACTTTAGCTAAAATGTCTAAAACCTCAGGTGAGACATCAATGGGAACGTCTTCATCAGCGAAATCAATGGTTGCTTCGATCAAGGCAGCCGCACGTATCAGTGATGTTCGCCAACCTGAAGCCTTATCCCCCAAAGCACCAGACAGAACACGCATTGCCTGTTTGCGCTGTGCCTCTGTTTCAGATTCTATGAGGTCAGCTAGGCCTTCAACTTGAGCTAAATCAAGACGTTCGTTTTCAAGCGCACGACGGGTGAATTCCCCTGCTTCTGCCATTCGTAAACCATCAAATTTTGACAGTTCTGCAAGCACAGATTTCACAATCGCAATAGACCCATGCAGTTGCAATTCTGCACTCTCTTCTCCGGTAAAGGACGCTCCAATTCCAAAGCAAATCACCAGTGCTTCATCAAGCACATCACCTTGTTCATCTTTTAAAACTCGTAAAGAAGCATGACGTTGTTTTGGAACTGATCCTGATAGTTTTTCAACAGTCCAAAACGCAAGAGGCCCGGAAATCCGGACCACTGCTACGCCTGCTTTTCCGCGGGCAGATGCAAGAGCATAAATCGTATCCATAGGCTAACCCATTGATAAATAATTATTATGCATTCATCGAATCGAAGAATTCTGCATTTGATTTTGTTTGTTTGAGCTTGGAAATCAAGAACTCAATAGCGTCTGTGGTACCCATTGGGTTCAAGATACGGCGCAACAAGTAAGTCTTCTGAAGATCTTTAGAATCGACCAAAAGCTCTTCTTTACGTGTGCCAGATTTGAGAATGTCCATTGCTGGGAAAACACGCTTATCAGCGATTTTACGATCAAGAACGATTTCAGAGTTACCTGTACCTTTGAATTCTTCAAAGATAACCTCATCCATGCGCGAGCCTGTATCAATCAAAGCAGTTGCGATGATTGTCAAAGAGCCACCTTCTTCAATGTTCCGCGCAGCGCCAAAGAACCGTTTAGGCCGTTGCAATGCGTTTGCATCAACACCACCTGTTAGTACCTTACCAGAAGACGGAACCACAGTGTTGAAAGCGCGACCAAGACGAGTGATAGAATCGAGCAAAATCACAACATCACGTTTATGTTCTACAAGGCGTTTAGCCTTTTCAATCACCATCTCAGACACAGCAACGTGACGTGAGGCCGGTTCATCAAAGGTCGAAGAAATCACTTCACCTTTCACAGAACGCTGCATGTCGGTCACCTCTTCTGGGCGTTCATCGATCAATAGAACGATCAAATAACACTCAGGATGGTTTATCCCAATTGACGATGCGATGTTTTGCAACAAAACTGTTTTACCAGTGCGAGGTGGCGCAACGATTAAAGACCGCTGACCTTTCCCAATTGGCGCAACAAGATCGATGATACGCGCAGAGCGATCTTTGAGTGTAGGGTCTTGGACTTCCATATTAAGCCGCTCATCAGGGTAAAGCGGCGTTAGGTTATCAAAGTTAATTTTATGACGGGCTTTTTCTGGATCTTCAAAGTTAATCAAAACCACTTTGGTGATCGCAAAATAGCGCTCGTTGTCATTTGGGGCCTGCATTAAGCCCTCAATAGTGTCTCCTGTGCGCATACCAAACTGTCTGATGACCTCTGGCGACACATAGATATCATCAGGGCCTGGCAGATAGTTAGCTTCAGGAGAACGCAAAAACCCGAACCCGTCTTGCAAAACTTCAATCACACCATTGCCAGTGATTTCCCATTCTTCCTCAGCACGCTCTTTCAGGATCGAGAACATCATCTCGCCTTTGCGCATCGTGGAAGCATTTTCGATCTCTAGCTCTTCAGCCATAGATAATAGGTCTTTAGGGGTTTTGGCTTTAAGATCAGAAAGGCTAAGGCAATTAACAGTCATCGAGACATCCAAACTATGACCGCAAGGCGATCAGTTTTTATAATGGTGTGAAATTTCCCATAGACGCCGGACGGCAGGGATTTAAGGTTCAATAGACGCAGGTGTCTGGCGAGTCAATCATTGTAAAATTTAGAATCTCAGATTGGACGCGCGATGATCATGATAACAATCACTATCATCAAAATTGTAGGAACCTCATTCATCAAACGATATTGTTTTCCCGTTAAACGGTTGTTTCCTGCAACAAAATCTTTGCGTCTGTAACCACACCAATGATGAAACCACGTCATTGCGATTACGCAAGCAGCTTTGACCCATGACCAACCAGAGCCCCAATCAACGATGCCAGGGGTAAAAACTAAGGCTAAACCAAACACCCAGGTCGATACCGAGGCAGGGTTCATGATGAGTTTAAATAACTTTTTTTCCATGTCTTGAAATAGCAGATCAGTTTTACTGCCCATTTCAACGTTTTCTGTGTGGCGGACAAATAAACGCGGCAGATAAAATATACCAGCCATCCATGCAATTACGGAAATTACATGCAACGATTTGGTCCATGGATACAGGCTTGATAGGAAATCACTCATTCTCGGCACTCCAGTGTTCGTACCCTTCTTAAAATAATATAAGAAAGAAAGAAAAGATGATGTTGTTTGTAGGGCCTGTGGATAATGGGGATTAATGACTTATCCTAAGATTTTCTACACAAAAAAAATTCTGGAAATAATTTATGACCTATTGGGGATAAGATCATAAAAATTGAAATTTAACATAAAGTTATAGATTTATTAAATCATAGATCCCTTTGGATATATTTTGGATAAAATTTTGAAACCTTTAAAATCCACAAGTCAAAAAGAATCTTTTCCACTTAGGAAAAAGACAGATGAAAATTCGTGAAACTGCCGACTTTTCCCCAAGGATCATCCATGACATGGTTATCCCGATAAGGGCCAACACAGTTCACACCGGTTTTTCCACAGGATCATCAACATGACCCAAATACTTATTCTGGCCTCGGGGTCGCGGATTCGTCAGACATTGCTGAGCAATGCAAAGGTACCATTTGAAGTAAATGTGCCGCTTATTGATGAAAATAGCATTAAAGACGCTCTGATCGCTGAAAATACTCCTCCCCGTGACATTGCTGATGCGCTGGCCGAGGGTAAAGCACGTAAGATTTCAATGAAATTCCCAGAAGCAATCGTGCTGGGATGTGATCAAGTTTTATCCTTTCGGGGCATGATATTCTCAAAGCCCAACGCCCCCGCGGAAGCTCGTGCACAGTTATCTGAGCTAAATAATGAACGGCACAAACTTCTGTCAGCTGCTGTTATCTACGAAGCAGGAGAGCCAAAATGGCGGCATATTGGCGAAGTCCGTTTGCAGATGAAGCAAAACTCTGACGCCTATTTGGATGATTATGTAGATCGTAATTGGGATAGTATTCGCCATAGTGTTGGCGGATATAAACTAGAAGAAGAAGGTGCACGGTTGTTTTCCCGCGTCGACGGCGATTATTTTAATGTTCTGGGTTTGCCCCTTTTTGAAATTTTAGGTTACCTTGGACAAAGAGGAGTGATTTCATCATGAGCATAAAAATTCCATTAGCTGGTGTGATCGGATCACCTATTGCACATAGTAGATCACCAGATTTGCACGGTTTTTGGCTGAAACGCTACGGTATTCAAGGCCATTATATTCATTTAGATGTCGCACAAAACGATCTGAGAGACGTGCTAAAGGCTATGCCAAAAATGGGATTTGTCGGGGCTAATGTCACCATTCCTCACAAAGAATCCGTACTTGCAATTGCTGACATTGTGACGGATCGCGCCGCTTTGATTGGTGCTGCAAATACACTTATATTTCGTCCTGATGGTAAGCTTCACGCTGACAATACAGACGGGTACGGTTTTGTTGAAAATTTGCGCTCAAATGCAAAATGGAATCCCAAAGCGGGCCCCGCGGCTGTTTTTGGTGCGGGTGGTGCAGCGCGTGCTGTTATCGCGTCGTTGCTTGATGTTGGTGTGACAGAAATTCGCTTGTCCAACCGTACCAGTTTGCGTGCTGATGTTCTCAAAGCGGAATTTGGGTCCAAGATTACTGTGGTCGAATGGGTGCAGGCTGGCACTATGCTGGATGGTGCGATGACTGTGGTCAACACCACGTCGCTTGGTATGGTTGGTAAACCCGAGTTCAAAGTCCCGTTGGATGCTTTGTCGCCTAAGGCTGTTGTTACAGACTTGGTTTACACACCTTTGCGAACTGATTTTCTTGAAAAGGCGAAACAAAATGGTTGTCAGACTGTGGATGGGCTTGGAATGCTGTTGCATCAAGCTGCCCCAGGGTTTGAACGTTGGTTTGGTGTACGTCCAGAGATTGACGAGGAAACGCGTCAAGTTTTGTTGTCGCAATGACTAAAACTAAACCAATCGTGATTGGTTTAACCGGCTCAATAGGTATGGGAAAAACCACAACTGCCAAGATGTTTCTGGCGGCTGGAATACCTGTTTGGGATGCGGACTGCACAGTTCATAGGCTGTATTCTAACGATAAAGTCGCGATTTCAGAGATTTCAAAAATTTGCCCCGAAGCGACTAAAAATGGTGCTGTGGATCGTCAGGCACTTAAGGTTTGGCTGAATGACACACCAAATGGTTTGAGTCAGATCGAGTCAATTATTCATCCCCTTGTGGCACAAGACAGGCAAGTCTTTATAGATACTAATCCAGCTCAAATCGTTGTTCTTGATGTACCTTTGTTATTTGAAACTGGCTTGTTCAAGACCGTAGATTATGTTGTCGTCGTTTCAGCGCCGGCAGAGATTCAGCGACAACGCGTCCTTGCGCGGCCCAATATGACAGAGGCGCAGTTCGAAACAATTTTGGCAAAACAAGTTCCCGATGCTGCAAAACGTGCTGGTGCAGATTTTGTGATAGATACAACTTCGCTTGAAAAAGCAGAAGCCGCTGTGCAAAGCATACTGAAACATATTCAAGAAAATACCCCACAGGAGACACCACGTGCGTGAAATCGTTCTTGATACCGAAACCACAGGGTTTGATCCGTTGACAGGGGACCGTTTGGTTGAAATCGGTGCCATTGAGCTCGACAACCATCTTGCCACAGGTCGCACGTATCACCAGTACATCAACCCAAGACGCACGATGCCCGCTGGGGCTTTTGGTGTGCACGGTATTGGCCCTGACATTCTTGAGCCACCCCGCCCCGCTAGAGCGGATGAGGTGACATTGCTTGATAAGCCTGTTTTCAAAGATGTTGCGCAAGCTTTCTTGGATTTTATTGGCGATAGCACGCTTGTGATCCACAACGCTGCCTTTGATATAAAGTTTTTGAACGCTGAGCTTAAAACTGCAGGCTTACGACAAATCCCATGGGAGCAAGCACTTGATACCTTGGCGATTGCACGCAAAAAATTCCCCGGCTCGCCTGCAACGCTGGATGCGCTATGCCGTCGGTTTCACATCGATAACTCAAACCGCTCTTTGCACGGCGCTTTGCTAGATTCTGAAATCTTGGCTGAAGTGTATCTTGAACTGATCGGGGGGCGGCAGCCGGATCTTGTGCTTGCGCCAGAGCCAAAAGATGACGCTAAAGCCAACACTATAGCCCAAGCTCAACAATGGCGCCCGTCAAGACGCCCTATTGCTTTGCCATCACGCCTTACAGACAAAGAAGCCGCCGACCATGCAGCCTTTGTTGAGGCAATGGGCGACGGCGCTTTGTGGTCAAAACTTAACGATTAATGATGTTAGTTTGGCAGGCTTTCTGCTTGTTGCGCTTCTGCACGACGTTGGATGTCTTGGCGGTACAGCTGCACAAAATCGATGTTGTCGAGGTTCAGCGGCGGAAAACCACCATCGCGTGTCAAATCATGAACGATGCGACGCGCAAACGGGAACAGCATGCGGGGGCATTCAATCATCAAGAATGGGTGCATTTGTGCTTCTGGTACATTTTCAATATGGAAAATACCGGCATAATCAAGTTCAAGCATGAACAAAGTTTCGCTTGAGTTTTCAGTCTCGGACTTCACGTTCAGTTTGAGAGCGATTTCAAATTGGTTTTCAGCACCATCACGTTTTTTTGCGTCAAGTGCGACCTGGACAGAGATGTTTGGACGGCCTTCAGTTTTAAGACCTTTTTGGGCAAGAATATTTTCAAAAGACATATCTCGGACGAATTGGCCAAGAATTTGCATTTTGACTTGTTCTACGGGTTGTTCCGCCGCCGTATCATTTTCAGCCATGTGTTTTGTCCTCATAAAATCTAAAGTTGAGGCTTTGTATCAGGTTGGAAAAGTCGGCTCAATGGCGTGTCCAGCCTGATGGATCATTATTCTCGATATCCTTAGGAGAAATTGTTTCCCATTCACCATCTATGACCTCAGAATCTTGTGTAGAGCGCGGTCCTTGTGCGTTAAAACCAGATGCGTTGCCTGTACTGAAGCTTTGAAACTTCACACGCTTTTGCATTTCGGCAAACATTTTCGTGCGAAATGCGGGCACCAAAAGCAAAAAACCAACCGCATCAGTGAAAAAACCAGGGGTTAATAGCAAGGCGCCAGAAAATAAAATCATAGCCCCATGGGCTAACGGTTCGCTTGGATCGCGCAATTCCCCAAACGAGGATCGCAATTGAGATAGGGCGATGGCTCCTTGCCGGCGGACCAAATAAGTGCCCAAAAACGCTGTCAGAATGACGATAAATAGCGCTGGTAGCAGACCAATAAATCCTCCCACCTGAATAAACAGAGCGATTTCAATCACAGGAACGGCGACAAAAATTGCAAATAACCACATAGGGGACCCCTTCAATTTCTTCGGACTGGTGGACTTGATACCACCGACAACCTACATAGTGTCAAAGAGCGTGTTTTACTACGCTTCGTTGGAAAAGAGGTTTCGATGGGAAGTTCACTAGTCTCCCTTCTGGTTCTGGCCGGAATAGCAGTTTTTTTGGTTTTGCGCTTGCGCAATATTCTTGGCACGCGTGATGGATATGAACAGCCTCGGGTTGATCCAATTGCGACAAACGACACAGTTAAACGTAAGTTTGAAGTGATCGAAGGTGGTCCAGACCACGATATAATCGATAATGTTCCTGAAAATTCTCGAGCTGCAGAAAATTTGATGACGCTCAAGCGGGCCGAACCAGATTTTAGCGTGGCTGAGTTTTTGACAGGTGCGAGTGCGGCCTATGAAATGATTTTGATGGCCTTTGAAAATGGCGATTTGTCCAATGTGTCTGACTTTATTTCTGACGACGTTGAAGAAGCATTTCAGTCGGTCATCGACAGTCGCAAAGAGGCTGGTCTGACAGTTGAAGCGCAATTCATTGGTTTGCATGAGTCGCAAATCATTGATGTCGAGTTGGACGAAGCCGCCAATGAAGAAGAAATCAAATTGCGGTTTGTTTCTGAAATCACTTCTGTGGTTCGTGATGCGGCTGGCGCTATTGTTGAAGGCGATCCAAACAAAATCAAACGCCAAAAAGATATTTGGTCTTTTGCACGTGAAATGGGCAGCAATGATCCCAATTGGCAGTTGGTTGCAACTGGGGCATGACGCTTAGGGGGCTGGTGGGAACTGCGTTTGCAGTCGTGCTGGCCCTGTCGGCCTCTGCTCAAAGCGAGGATGGGCCTATGGCGAGAATACTTTCTTTTTCCGACTTGCTAGGCTGGGAAAGCGACACACACCAAGACGCGCTTGAAGTATTTTTAAACACCTGCGACCGAATTAAAGGCCGTGAATGGCCACAAGTCTGCGCCCTCGCTCAACAGCAAAGCAATGCTAAAACATTCTTTGAATTGTTTTTTCGCCCTGTGTTGATCGAAGATACCGCGCCACCGTTGTTCACGGGCTATTTTGAACCAGAACTGTCAGGGTCACGGGTTCGAACGCCAACTTACCGCCACCCCGTTTATGCAATGCCGCGCGATCGTGCTGTGCGATCTCCGTATTTTACCCGGCAAGACATTGGCCAAGGCGCGCTGTCTAATCGTGGCCTTGAGATTGCTTGGGTCGATAACGCAGTTGAGCTATTCTTTTTACAAGTCCAAGGATCTGGCAGGATAAAGTTGACCAACGGGACAACCATTCGCGTCGGTTATGCTGGACATAATGGACATAACTATAGCTCTATCGGGCAAGAATTGGTGCGGCGCGGCGTTTATACTGAACATCAGGTTTCCGCGCAGGTGATCAAAAATTGGGTCAAGCGTAATCCGATTGAAGGTCAGTCGCTTTTGTACTCAAATCCTTCCTATGTGTTCTTCAAAGAGCGTAAAAGATTAAAGGCTTCAGCAGGTCCTATCGGTGCGATGAGCCGCTCAATTACGCCGATGCGCAGCATTGCCGTTGATCCCGGATTTGTCACATTGGGCGCGCCCGTTTGGGTTGAAAAAGATGGTCAAGCTCCCCTGCGTCGTCTGATGATTGCGCAAGATACAGGGTCTGCCATCAAAGGTGCGCAGCGCGCTGATATTTTTTACGGTACTGGCGATCAGGCGGGTGACGTTGCTGGCAGAATTCGCGATACTGGTCGCATGATTGTTTTGATGCCGATCCAATTGGCATATGGTCTTGAGGAAAAGAGTGAACAATGACACGCTGGCGCAAAGGAACACTGAGCGATGAAGATCGTTCGTTGTGGGATGAGGTAAAGAAAACCGCCATCCCTTTGCGTCCTGATACTAAGCCTCGGTTGTCTAAAGACGCGTCGCCTACCCTGTCAAAAGCTATCGAGCGCACGCCAACTGCCCCGCCACTTAAACAACAAATCCGCGAATTCACCTTGGGGGCAAAGGCCAAAAAGCCACTCCCTCGTAACAATTTGATGCCGTCTATTTCTAATCAAATTATGCAAGCTCCGTTGCAAATGGACCGTAAAAAGTATGGTAAAATGCGGCGTGGTAAGTTGGCGCCAGAAGCGCGGATCGATTTGCATGGAATGACACTGGCGCAAGCTCAGCCTGCCCTGACAAACTTTATTGCCTCTTCGCATGCGCGCGGGCTTAGGCTTGTGCTTGTGATCACAGGCAAAGGCAAAGATCGCGATCAGGGTGGCCCCATTCCTACACGTGTCGGTGTTTTGAAGCATCAAACGCCAGATTGGCTGCGTTCAGGTCCGCTGCGCCTTATGGTGATGCAGGTGACAGAGGCGCACCTGTCCCATGGGGGCTCAGGTGCTTACTATGTCTATCTGCGTCGTAGTGGGTAAAAGCGCCTGCGCGCGCTGCGTTGCGAAATATGCCAAAACAGCTGACGCAAAAATGTAGATGCCATAGCCCACCAACTGGTCCTGCATATCGACCCCTTTATCAATTAAAGCGCCTGACACACCTGGTCCAATAGCTGAACCAAACACCATAAATGCGGCGGCGGTTGCTTTTATGGCGCCTATATTTTTTGTGCCATAGCTTTCCGCCCAAAATGCACCAGCAACAGGGCCTTGCGAGCCCATGCCTATGCCGACGACGATCAGGGAAAAGCTCGCCATGGTCAGGGTGGTTGACAGTGCCAACATGATAAAACCAATACCAAAGGGGATTAGCATGAGCGGCAGAATGCGCCCTGCCCCCCATTTGTCTACGGCCATACCAGACAGAAAATTAAACGTCACAGAGCCAAGTGTCATTAATGGGAATAGTGCTACAAAATCAAAAAGATCCCATCCTTTTAGATCGACATATGACACCTGTTGAAAGAACATGGATGTCCCCCAAATTGGCGGTCCAAGCAGGAGTGGCAAGCACATCCAAAAAAGCCAATGTTTCAACATCGCGCCACGAGTCCAATGAATGCCGTTCATGCCGACTGCAGTGCTGGATTTTGAAATGGATTGTGGGGTGCGCTCTTCACGTAAAAGCGAGATGATCAGCGGTACTAAAAAGATAGATAGAACGGCAGCTATGAGCCAAAGTTGACGCCAGCTAAAATAGAACATCAAGGACACGAAAATAAGCGGCAAAACAGCGTTACCCACTGCCAAACCAAGTGACGCTATTGATAATGCGCGCCCACGTGTGGCCTGAAACCAGCGGGCCATACCAACCATTGAAATGTGAAACGTCATGCCTTGGCCTGTAAAGCGCAAAGCAAAAATCACGAACACCAACGACAGTGCAGTTGGCGCTGCGGCCATCGCCAAACAAGCAACGGCCAAGAGCGTCAAAATTATGGGTGCCAAAACGCGCACACGAAATCTGTCTGTAAGTGTTCCAGCCCAGACCATCAAAGCGGCAGACGCCATGGTGCCTGCAGAGTAAATCCAACCCCAAGCTGTGTGACTTAGTCCGAATTCAGTCCGAATTTCGCCAGCAAAAATCGATATGAAATAAGTTTGTCCGTACGAAGAAGTCAGGCACAGCAAAAAACCAACGGAAAGCCAACGAATATTTTGATAAATGAATTGCACATAGCTCATACGCTCGTGTACGCCCTGCATCCAAAAATGAAAGGGCAAATCGACGCAGCAAAAGCCATGTGCAATTATAGTCTATAGCATAAAGCGGCTAACATCAGCGGTTTGCGCCATGTCACCTACGCTGGCTTGTACATAGGCTGCGTCGACAATTACAGCATCTCCAGCGCGATCTGGTGCAGCAAAAGACAGTTCTTCAAAGACGCGCTCTAGGATTGTATAAAGCCGCCGAGCGCCGATGTTTTCAACGCTCGTATTGACCTCGGCTGCAACTGACGCAATAGCCCTGATCCCGTCTTCAGTGAACGTCACTGTCACATCTTCTGTGCCCATCAAGGCTGTGTATTGCAACGTGAGCGCATTGTCCGTTTCAGTCAAAATTCGTACGAAATCACCTTCGCCAAGGGCTTGTAATTCAACACGAATAGGCAAACGCCCTTGTAGTTCCGGCAGCAAATCTGATGGTTTTGCTACATGAAATGCCCCTGAGGCGATAAACAAAATATGGTCTGTTTTCACAGAGCCATGTTTTGTGGACACGGTTGTGCCCTCGATCAAAGGCAGTAGATCGCGCTGTACGCCTTCACGTGAAACATCTGCACCGCGTGCATCAGCGCGGGCACAGACTTTATCGATCTCATCTAAGAAAACGATGCCATCTTGTTCAACAGAATCCAGTGCGGCGCGGGTCACGGTTTCATCATCCAAAAGTTTGTCTGCTTCTTCCGAAATCAAAAGATCGTAGCTTTCAGACACTTTGATTTTCTTGCGCACTGTGCGGCCCGCAAAAGCTTTTCCGAAAATATCACCAAGGTTCATCATTCCGCCCGCTTGCGGCTGACCGGGAACTTCAAACCCGCCCATTGGTGATGAGGTATCTTGCATTTCCAACTCAATCTCAGTGTCGTCGAGCAGGCCGGCTTTCAATTTCTTGCGAAACATCTCACGGGTCTGTTCGCGAGCATCTGTTCCAGCAATTGCTTCAATCACGCGATTTTCAGCGGCTTGACGCGCTTTGGCTTTCACATCTTCGCGCATGTATTCACGGGTCTGTGCAATCGCAGTGTCTACCAGATCGCGCACGATTTGCTCAACATCGCGACCAACATAGCCTACTTCGGTGAACTTTGTTGCTTCGACTTTTATAAACGGTGCGCGCGCAAGTTTGGCAAGACGGCGCGAAATTTCCGTTTTGCCAACGCCTGTTGGTCCGATCATTAAGATATTTTTCGGGTAAACCTCATCTCGCAAATCATCAGAAAGCTGCTTGCGGCGCCAGCGATTGCGCAAGGCAACAGCAACAGCGCGTTTGGCATCGTTTTGGCCGATGATAAAGCGATCCAGTTCAGAAACGATTTCGCGTGGGGTTAGGTCTGTCATTTTCGAATGGTCTCCACGGTTAGTTTTCCGTTGGTGTAAACACAAATATCTGCGGCAATTGCCATGGCTTCACGGGCGATTTCTTCTGCAGATTTATCGGTGGACATTAGACCGCGCGCAGCTGCCAGTGCGAAGTTTCCACCTGATCCGATAGCTGCAACATCATGCTCAGGCTCCAAAACATCGCCAGCACCAGTGATGACCAAAAGTTCGGTGCCATCGGTGACGATCAGCATCGCTTCGAGTTTTTGCAAATATTTGTCTGTACGCCAATCTTTTGCCAATTCCACACTCGCGCGCGCTAATTGACCTGGTGTGGCTTCAAGTTTGGCCTCAAGACGCTCAAGCAAGGTAAATGCATCTGCGGTCGAGCCAGCAAAACCAGCAACAACTTCATGCCCGCCGGGTTTTAGACGCCGCACTTTGCGAGCGGTGCCTTTGATAACAGTTTGCCCAAGGCTCACCTGCCCGTCGCCAGCAATGACGACCTCATTGCCGCGCCGCACACCAATAATGGTTGTGCCGTGCCAGCCTGGGAATTGATCATTAGTCATGATTTGTCCTCTCAATGAAGTCTAATATATGTGGATGCGTCGGATCAGGTGCAACCAATGGGGGCAATACTCACAAAAAAGGGGCACCAATGGCACCCCTTTTCATATTTTTACAGCTAATGCTTAGATGCTTTCAGAGATCCAGCTTGAAATAACTGTTTTGGGGGCTGCGCCAACTTTGTTGGATACAACTTCGCCGTCTTTTACCATGAAAAGTGCTGGAATAGACCGAACGCCAAATTGCGCTGGGGAATTCGGGTTTTCATCAATGTTGACTTTGACGATTTTGACTTTGCCTTCAAATTCAGCGGACAACTCTTCGAGTGCTGGGCCAATTTGCTTACATGGGCCACACCATTCCGCCCAAAAATCTACGATAACGGGGACGTCGGACTTTAGAACGTCGGCTTCGAAAGTTGCATCTGTGACTGCGACTGTGGCCATTTGATATCTCCTAATTTTGTGTTGTTCAGAACCTAGGTGCCCTGCCCTCAAGGGTCAAGATGTAGTGGCGCGGCGTAAGGCCGACATCACCATATCGTGCGTTAGTGGCATTAGCGTCGCAGTGCGAGTCCAGAGAATAGCAATTTCGATGTTTTTATCGGGGTAGATCGCTTTGCAGATTTCATAATAGGCCCCCATTTGACGCAATAAGCCTTCTGGCACTGCAGTAGGTGTTTGGGGCACGATCTCATTCGATTTAAAGTCTACGATGCGAATACTGTCGCCTTGGACAATCAATCGATCAATAATGCCATGTACAGACTGATTGTTGAGTGTAGGCAGGGTGCCCGTAAAGGGAACCTCTGCTAAAGAGTGAGCACCAAAAACCGGCCAATCATAAGTTTGACTGATAACGTGCGAAACTTCTGCCAATAGTGTGTCTAATTCAGCGAGAGTCGCAAATAATTCACCAGATGATAAAAGTGATGTGGCGATGTCAAACCACGATTCTTGCGCGTGATTTGGCAGATGTTCGAGCAAAAGATGCAGTTGACTGCCGTAGCGCATTGCGGTTTCTTCGTCGCGTGCAGATGGTCCGCCTGCCAGTGCTTTTGCCCCCCCTAAATCCGAAGGAGAGATGAATTTTGCTTGATCCGGTGTTGCGATTGCGGACGTTTGTGCCCAATTTGGCAGTTGCGAATGTGTTTGGGTCGTTTTGATTTCTTTTGTAATGCGCTCTGGCCAATTGCCATGCGAAAAGCGCTTACCAAGGCCGCTGGGGAATGCTTGCTCTGCCGCATCCGCTGCCCGCATTCCATCTTCGACGAGCTTATACCAACACTCAGTGTCCTTTTTCGTTTTGCCTGCACCGGCCACAATCAACCAGTTTTCTGCTCGCGTCATTGCGACATACAATAGTCGACGTTCTTCTTCATCATTTTTAGTTTTGAGCTGAGTTAGAGACTGTTTTATCTGTTCAGGATTTCTGTCTTTGCTTGATTTCCAAACAGTTTTATTGGGACCAAGATCAACAAGTTCATCCAGTGGTTCTTTGGGTTCACGCAAGGTATCGGGCAAAATTACGATTGGGGCCTCAAGCCCTTTGGAGCCATGCACGGTCATCACGCGGATTAAATTTGATGATTCATCAAGTACACGTTTGAGTTTGATTTTTTCGGCGCCAAGCCAGCTGATAAATCCTGTTAGGCTGGGGGGTTGAGTGGATTCATAGTGAAGTGCTTGATGCAAAAGTGCATCAAGACCATCTTCGGCTTCATTCCCAAGGCGGGCCAAAAATTTTTGACGCCCACCATGACGCACTAAAATTCGTTGAATCAAATCATATGGCCGCAAAAAATCTGATGTACTGCGAAGGTCATCCAAAATTTGAAAAGTGGTTGGCCAGTGTGCTTGTTTATCGCGTAATTCACGCCACAGTGTGACGGCGGTGCGGTTGTGGGCGAGTGAGTACAAATCTTGTTCTGACCAACCAAAAAGCGGTGATTTTAGCGCTTCAGCCAAGGCAAGATCATCGTCTTGGAGTGACAAAAACGCCAAAAGAGATGTCATATCCTTGACTGCCAACTCATCGTTCAAAACCAGCTGATCAGCACCTGCTACAGGCAGGGATAATTTTTTGAGCGCACGGATCATAGGATAAAATAGGCCTGATCGGTTGCGCACCAAAATGAGAATATCACCGGGTTCAATATTGGTGTCTGCATCACCTTTACGTGGAATAGACCCTGTTTCGATCATGGATTTAACGTTACGCGCGATCATTCCTGCGAGCCTGAGGCTGTGATGTTCTGGCGCAAGCAGATCTTTTGGATTCTCCCAATCGTCGGGCTCTGGGTCTGTTTCTTCAGGCTCAACCAGCGGCCATTGATCAACCCGTCCTGGCGTGGTGTCAAAAAAGGCAATATGATGTGTTTCACCGCCAACACCATGTCCGCCAGTTTGTGAAAAAGTTTGATCGGTGAGTGTTAAAATGGCAGGCGAAGAGCGAAAAGAGTGCTCCAAAGCGATGTCTTGTAGCGCGGTTCCAGCATCACCCAGACGCGCTTTGAAGTGTTCTTTCATATCGTCAAATGCGTCAGGGGCTGCGCCTTGGAATGAATAAATCGACTGCTTTTTATCACCAACAACAAAGATGGTTCGCGCAACATCTGGGCGCGCCCCTGCGCCAACTGTGAATTCTTCTGCGAGCAGGCGGATTACGATCCACTGGTCGGGGCTGGTGTCTTGTGCTTCATCCACCAAAATGTGGTCTATGCCACCATCAAGGCGAAACAAAACCCATTGAGCTACGCTGGAAATAGATAATAAATCACGCGCCTTTTGCACCAAGTCATCGAAATCCAACAAGCCAAGCCGTGTTTTCGTATCTGTGTATGGCTGTAAAACTGCGGATGCAAAGCGATGCAAGGCTGCAGTTTTTTTAGCAGATTGTAGGGCTCGGAGTTGCGGTATGGCATGTGCCACGCGTTCCATCAAATCAGCCAGTTTCCCCAGTGCATCAGGTTCAATCGTCGTGCATTTTTTGGTTGGCAGGCCGCCATGGGATCGACCGAATTTGGATAAGCCTTGGTTCTCACCTGTCTTGACCAAAAACACTGCGCTCATGGCCTGTAAAAGTTCGACAGACGGCGTTGCGCCGATGAAACCACGTAATAAAGTTGCTCCTGTCACATCGGTTTTGTTGGGTGAGCTTTCCATCGCGGTTGCGGCACTGATCAGCCCGTGATCTTCGTTACCCATAAAAACGGATTCAAGTATATCTTGTTCGTTAAAGCCAGAAGGAAGATCAAACCAATTCCAAATGTCATCGGAGCTTGGCTTGGCGGCAAAACTTTCTCGTTTGCGTACAATTTGTTGAGCTAAATGAAGCGGATCAATGTCATTTTGACCTGCGATGTACATCGCAATTGCATCAATTTCGTCGCGCCCATCACCTAAGGCCAGCTCATCGAGCGCTTCAGACAAAATGCCATTGGTCTCGCGTTCATCAAGTTCCTTGAACTGCGGTGAAACCCCAGCCTCAAGCGGAAAGCGTCGTAGCAACGCGCCGCAAAACGAGTGGATCGTTTGGATTTTTAATCCACCAGGGGTTTCAACTGCGCGGGCAAAAAGCGTTCGAGCGTGACGCATTTCTTCATCTGTGAGTGCCGCGTCTGGCGCTAGTGATTTTAACTCGGCAGCCAACGTGTCGTCAGGCATCATCGCCCAAGCGCCCAGTCGTTTGAACAGGCGATTTTGCATCTCTGAAGCGGCTGCCTTGGTATAGGTCAGACACAAAATATGTTGTGGTGGTGTTCCGGCCAATAACAGCCGTGCTACTCGGTCTGTCAGTACCTTTGTTTTACCTGATCCTGCATTGGCGGACACCCAAGTGGAGCTGTCGGGTTTTGCCGCAGAAATTTGTCTGCGCGTTGCATCATCAAGGGGTATCATTGTACATCCTCCGGACTGGGTGGGTCGCTTTCGGCCCATTCACCAACCCGCGCTAGGTGGTCAAAATCACCCGTAAATGAAACGCTTTGTACGATACGTCGTGACGTATAACCTTGCTTTGGATCGTCATAATTTCGAATGAGTTCTCGAAATCTTTCTTCGACTTTCATCGTGTCGCCGGGAAACAAGGGCAGGCGCGTTTCTTTTGTATTTCCATCCAGTCCCAAATAGGCGACTTCGCAAACACGACCAGTATTCAGGCCTGAAAATCCACTATTTTCAAGTATAATTGCTTCAAGATGCAGTTGCATATTTAGCGTTTCAGTTTGTTTTTTAGACGGCGGAGATCCTGTTTTGTAATCGTAAATAATGTAGTCTCCAGCAGCGGTTTCATCGATGCGGTCTGCCTCACATGTCAAAGAAAAATCGATATCTTTAAAGTGAAATGCGCCCTTTATTTCTGTGGCGATAGGAGTGCCTTTTGTGCGATTTTCAGCTTCACGAACTACCAACGGGAGTGCGATTTTTTTGAGACGCCCCAACCAAACGCGCCGCGCTGCCGGCCATAAAACCGTTTCCTCAAGCACGCGCTCGGCTGTGGCGATGAGACGTGCCGCGGCCTCTTGTGTGGTCTCGTCGCGTGTGTGCGCCACGAATTCTTCCATAACTTTGTGAAACGCAGTGCCCCGGTCTCGCGGGTCTGCCGATTGTGTGAGTGGATTCAGTTTATTAAGCCGAAGCACGCGGCTGGCATAAATTTGATACGGATCGCGTACAAGTGTTTCAACGCGCGTCACAGAAAGCTGCCTAGGGCGCGCTGCTGTGGGTGGGCGAGGGCTTGGGCGCTGCGCCATTGGTACACTGGCCGATGGGCGCTCAAGAATGCGGGCCATTTCAACGAAAACATCTCCGCGTGCGCGCATTTGCGATAGAGCATCGGCACCTTGTGGAGACATGCCTGCTAAAAGGTTTGTGAGGCGAATCAACCAGCGCGAGGTTACTGTTTCCGCTTCAGCATTGCGTTTTGCACGCGATAAAATTACCGATTTTGCACCAACAGCTTGTTGAAAATCATGCGCGGCGAGGCCAATTTGTTGTTCTGGTGGTAAAAGACCAACCTGCTTGCGCATATCGCGACTAAACCATGGATCGGGGGTAGGGGATGCGGGCCAAACTGTTTCATTCAACCCGCCTAAAATCACCAATTCAGCCCCTTGTGCACGAGCTTCAAGTGTTCCCCAAATCAAAATGTCTGGGTGTTTTGGCGAAGGGTCACGGGCCAAACCTCGCCCCACAATAGCGTTGAACAGGGCTCCAAATTCATGGGTCGTCATTACGCCGCCGTGCTGCGCCTCTGCTTGCAAGTCGGTGACAACACGCAATGCCTCGCGTCCTGCGGAATGGGACCATAGTTCGCGCGGATCGGTTGATTGTGGCCCGCTGACCAATGTTTCAGCCAGTTCAATTACGTGGTCTAAATGATCCGACAAATGTTGAGTGCCTGTGTCTTGCAGCTTTTCAATAATGTCAGATACCCAGATGGCCCATATGACCAGATCCGCATCTATAGATCCAGTCTCTGAGGGCCTTTGCGACCAGTTTAGTAAATCTTCACGGGCGGGAAATGCAGGCCCATAACGGCGTAGGTGTTTTTCTAGTTTACGTGTCCACAATAGATGAAACCCACGGATACTTTCTTGGTCATATGACCCGCGCGCTACTAGTGGATGTTTAAGCAAGACTAAAAGCTGCTCAGACGAAACAGCGCGCCCAAGTTGTCCAGATACATGTCGCAACAAGCGCCCAGGTGGGGTTTGATTGAGTGGAATACCTGCACTGTCATCGGGTGCAATATTCCAGCGATCAAGAACCGCTGTGACATGGCGTGCTAGCGCGCGATCTGGTGTGATCAGAGCTGCTTTTTGCCCGTCTTGTGCGGCTTTTCGCAGCGCAAGCGCGATACTCACGGCTTCACTGCGCGCATCGGGTGCTTCGATCAGGGTGATATCATCGCAAGCAGTGTCAATATTCTTGAAATTAGGCCCTTCAGTCATCCATTGATCTGTGACAGGGGCAGGGCGTAAAGCCAATGAAATAAGTCTATTTCGACTCTCATTTGCGGTTACTGAAGGGGTCCAGTTTTCAACTGATTTCGGTGAAATTCCAACAGCTTTGGCAAAGTTTGAAAATCGTGCTTGAGGGTGTTCGTAGGCCTCGGACTCATCGATTTTTTGCCATGTATCTTCAGTGACATCAAAGTCAAAACCAGGCAATATAACTGAACCTTGCGGAAGGCTTGCGACCAGTTTCATAAACGCAGACGTTGTGCCGCGTGACCCTGTCGATCCCGCGACGATGATGGGGTGTGTTGGTGGGGTGCGTGCCCATGTTTCGCCCAATAGGTCGACAACCATTTTAAGGCGCGCTTCTGGCATGGGGGGTTGGTCTTGTGTTGGATCAAAGAAATCAGAGATGATCGACATAAAGCGACGTGCACGTGTCCAGTGGCCGGATGTATCTTCAATATTGATCGTATCTAAATCAGCGGGAGATACGCCTTCATCATGCATTTCTGCAAGCAATGCGGCTAGGCTATCTGCAAGGTCATAGATTGATGCGCGTGCTGCAAAGTCAGGTTCTTGATCTAAAAAACCCGCAACAAGTTGTGATAACTCAAGCCGCCTGCGCAGGCCCGACACACCTTGCACGACATCCCGTGCGGCAATGTCTCTGCCAAGTTCAGTGATAAGTCGTATCTTGGGCAAAAATTGCGTACGTCCATCGTCAAATGCCAGTTTTAAATCTGTGCGTACGCGTGATGAGTTCACAAATATTTCGACCCTCGCTAATTCATCTGGTGATTGCGATTTAAGACGTTCAAGCAGACCTTCTTTCAGGGCAAACGGGAACCGAACACCGCAAGGCAGGCCGTAAACGCGCGGAGTGCTTGTTTTTTGGAACATATTTCAGGCCTCCAGCATTGTTTCAGCAAGTGGAATTGCATCAGGGTATCCCACGTCGCACCACTGGCCAGGGTAGGGTGCGCCAAATAATGTGCCGCGTGCCAAAAGATCTTCCCACACTAGATTAAGCGAGAAATGTGTTTCTGGCCTTTGTTGAATATACTGCGTTTTGATGATTTGCAGTCCGCAATAAATATCGCCTGCACCACGCACAACCGTGCCATCTTGACGTGTAATAAAGTCGCCTATGCCTTTGTGTCCAATCGCGCGCACTTTGGGGACAAGTAGGAGCAAGCCATCCATGATATCGGGCTGCCAATGCTGTGCAAGCCACTGTGCAGGTTTGGGGCCAGACCATGCTGAATCGGTGTTCATCGTGAATATTTCACTGCGATTTATACGTGGCAAAGCATGTTTTAATCCACCACCTGTTTCTAGAAGGTCTTGTTCGAATATAGTCTCGAACCTAGCTAAACTTAGGTATTTTTCTAGAGTATTTGGCAGGTAATGTAGATTGGCAAATCGCCTTTCGACACCTTCCATGGCGTCCATAGCATGATCTATCAGTGGGCGCCCTGCAACGTTGACCATTGGTTTGGGTTGATGTTGGGTGAGGGTGCCCATGCGCGTGCCACGACCAGCGCAAAAAAACATTACAGTGTCGAGACAGTGCCGCATTGCTCTTTTAACCTTTTTAAAATGTCTGTGCTCGGCGCGGGGACCGTTGTTTTGATCACTTTTGCCAAAGCTTCAAGATCGGGGTGGGCTAAATCTTTCATCAGATGTCCCCAAACGCGCGGGATCAAATCAACGTAATGAGGCTTTTTGAAGTACAAAGACATGCGACCAAAAATCGTCAAAATGCGCAAGTTGCGCTGTACAGAACAAATGGCTGCATCCCGGGCAAACTTAACGGGGTCCAAATCGAGTTGGGTTGCAAATCTATTGATGCACATGCGCTGCACGTTAGGTGACACATCGCGCCGCGCATCGGTCGTGAGTGATATAAGATCATAAGCTGGGTGTCCAAGCATAGCGTCTTGAAAATCCAACATGCCAACATTTTTAGGGGTTGGCCGATTTGGAAGCCATAGTAAATTCTGTGCATGGAAATCACGTAAAATGGTGACTTGGCCTGCGCCGAGCGAGTCTATGAGCGGCGCTAAAGCTGCGGCGCATTCCGCTTTGGCGTTTGAAAGCGCGTAGCCGCTAGCGGGCTCTGCATACCATTTGAAACTTGAAAGTGCGAGGTCCAGCATTGTTGGTTGAAAGTCGATTGCGCCCTTGAGCGGTGGGGCGAGGGCTAAGACTGCTAAGGCATCCACCGCCGCAGCATAAATTTCGATTTCTTTTTGCGGATCCGTATCGCAGACCACATCAAATAAATCATGCCCGAAATCTTCAAGCACCAAAAACCCATCTTTTTCGTCGGCCTCATAAATCTGTGGCGCAGATAAGTTGTTTTCACGCAAGTAAGCAGCAACTTTAAGAAAAGGCCTGACGTCTTCGCCCTTCTCGGGAGAGGCATCCATTAGAATTGCGCGGCGACCAGAAGTTGGATCAAAAAGTCGCTCGTACCGCCGCAATGAAGCATCGCCCGCAAGCGCAGTGCGCTGGGCGGAATGCCATATTGAGTTGGAAAGAAATTCGTTAAGAAGTTGGGTGCGCTCTGTCATGCGCTGACTTTAAAGGCCCTAGAGGCAGAGGCAAGAGAGATCACATTTCAACAAAGCGAGGATCGGCCTGAGGTTGTGATTTGATGCGCGTTTGAAAAGTGGTGATTTCGGGCGAAAATCCAGCAAGTGTTTGACCGCCAGCAAGTGGTGCAAAACGGCAATTTAGGCGTCGACCATCCCAAAGGCGTACAGAATTATTCCACTCAGTGCGCTTTTCCATACAACTTACAAAGTCACGTACATCTGCCCAAATTGGGGTCGGCGCACATTTTGAATGCCAAATACGGGTTGCATCAAGAACACCCGTGCCGTGCAGATCCTTGGTTCCTTCTGATCCCCATAGAGATGTATAGGCGTTGTTGGCCATAAGGAGTGTGCCGTCGTTGGCAAAAACTGCAATGGCTTCTGAAAGCGAATCAAAAACAGCCTGGCTGGTTTCAATTTCCGCACGAAATCGTCGAGTTAGTGACATTTCGGCACTTATGTCTTCGAATAAGAAAGCTATGGCCCCATCGGGGTGCGGACGGCCAAAGACGCGGTAGGTGACGCCACCATGCAACGACCAAATCTCTTCGTAGGTTCCAACCTTTGCCGCAGCCTCGAGTGCAGAAATTTCTTGACGCCATGACTTATAATCTTTGGGTTCTGGCATCATTTTCATATCGCGCAGACGGTCCAAAAACGCTGTCAATGCGGGTCTATTAGACAAAAAATCAACAGGCAAATTTGTCAAGCTAAGTAGGGCTGGATTAAAGAGTGTGAGGTTCCTCTTTCGGTCAAAAATTGCCAAGCCGATGGTCAAGTGCGCAAAGGTTTTTGTGAGAGTTTGGCGAAATTCTCGCAGAGCTTTTTCCGCCCGAACGGTTCTGTCAGCAGGAATCGCGGTGTATAATGTGTCACCGCCTGTTGGCATAGGAAAGACTTCATAAGGATGATCAGCGTTTGTATCGTTTGGCAAAGCGAGACGTTTAAAATCGCCAGGTGTCGTTGCAAAGAGTTGTTTGGTGTCGAAAAGGGCAATTGGTGGCCAGCTTGGAATTTTACCTAGCGGCAACTGTGCATCTGCCAATGTAACATAAGCGGAATTGGCCCAGCTTACGGTGCCATCGTTGAGTTCGCGCCAAACCAAAAAAGGGACATGTTCAGAAGTGGCGCGTAGGGTCTTTAGTTCTTGTTCCATCGCGGCCAAAGAGTGGTAATCCATCTCGATATGACTTTGTGCGTTTTCCATATCAAGTAAAGACAAGCGGGCAAGACCATTGCGCCATTCGCACCGCAAAACCGCGGACCCATCCCGAGATTCTATGTCCATATTGCCGCGCTCAACCAGATCGTCAATTTCGGTTTGAAAGCTAGGAAACCGGTGAATAAGAGCGCTTAAAAGTTTCGACCAATCTGACCCGATATCTGCGGCGGCGTTTAGAACGTTGCGCGCTGATTGCGTTGCATTGATTAGAGTTTCGCCATCAAAGAGAAAGATAATATCATTGTCTTCAGCATCAAACGTGATGGAAGTGGCTGTTGATTTGCGCTCACCGAGCAAAGCGAGCGCATACAAAGTGATGAATGCCATGCATAGTGCGCCCAGGCACAAAATTGAAAGTGTGATGATAGTTTCGACAGTCATGAGAATCCCCTATCTCGAGCGGAAGTGGTGAAACTGACTGTTCAAAATTTAGGTTAATGCGTGGTTAAAGCAGCACCATTTCAATGATCAAAGGGCAAGTTTTCTCCTAAAGCCTTGGTTTGTTCTTCTTTTGAAACAGCAATGCGATCTGCCTGCCATAACAATTCGACAATCGCACCAGAGCGCCGGCCCGCGTGCAAATATTGATCTTGGGGGTCTGATCCATTTGCAAATGAAATCTCTGCACCGGTGCGTTCCAGCAGAGTTTTGGCGATAAACAGTCCAAGACCCATGCCTTCATAGGCAGGGCGCGTTTCAACATCAATCTCGGGTCTATGGCGGCGCATAAATGGATCACCGATTTTGCCAATCACCGAGGCAGGGAAGCCAGTTCCATCATCAATGATCCGAATACTGATTGTTTCAGCCGTCCAAGCGATGTCAATCCACACGGTAGATTTCGAAAAATCGACTGCGTTTTGTACAAGGTTGCGCAATCCATGAATCATTTCAGGATGACGATAAACATGGGGTTGATCGGTGCTGCCTTCGCCAGCAAACGCTTCGATAAGTACTGTTTTTCCACGCGACATATGCGGGTCTGCAGCCTCTTCAACAAGGGCTTGCAGTGGCGCGATTTGTAGATGCAGATCGTTTTTACCGCTGCGCCCCATTGAGCGCAAAATATCTCGACATCTGTCAGCTTGTTCATGGATAAGCTGTGCGTCGGCTCGCAAATCTTCGTGATCTTCGAGATCGTCAATCAATTCAGCGCTCACCAACTTAATCGTCGCCAAGGGGGTGCCAAGCTCATGTGCTGCGGCCGCAACAACACCACCCAGATCGGTGAGCTTTTGCTCTCTGCCAAGTGCCATTTGCGTGGCAAGCAAAGCTTCGGACATTGTGTGGATTTCAGAAGTGATTTTCCATGCGAATACCCCAAGGAAAGCAACGCCAATCACAATGCCAGCCCAGTTACCAAGAATGAAAATTTCAGGCAGCACCATGGCAACGCCGCGTGCATCTAATAAAGGCACATTCATGAGCGCGACTAACGTGACAAATATAATTGTCAAGCCACCTATGGCAAGCGCCGGCGCAGGCCGTAGTGCCGTGGCTGAGATGGTGACTGGCACTAAAATAAGCAATGCAAAGGGGTTGCTTAGGCCGCCCGACAAATAGAGCATCGCTGACAGCTGGGTGATATCGAACAGCAGCATCAATGTTGTACCACGTTCAGACAGCCGCATGTTTTCAGGGTATACAAAGGCAGCAAAAACGTTGACGATAATGGATGCGCCGATGACGACAGAAAAGCCACCAAGGGCCAACTGAAAATCCAAAAATAGTGTCGCGACAGTAATTGTTACGATTTGACCTACAATGGCAATCCATCTGAGCCATACTAAAGTGCGCAAGCGTATCCAGTTAGATCGGCGCTGCTTGGTGATGATGTCTTCTGCAATATGGGCGGTTGGCAAACTATTTCTCCTACTGCGTCACTTCATCCCTTGTTAGTCTGGGCTGTCCATCCGATCAATGCGCAGCTGAAAAAGGAATATTCCATGACTCGTATCGTCGCATATACATCTGCCATCGCAATTGCTGCCCTTTTGGCTGGCACGGCTTATTATGCTTTTGGCTCTAAATCTGATGATGCTTTTGCCAGTTGCTCAAATGGGGCCGTGGCGGGAAGCACGATTGGAGGGCCTTTTGAGCTTGTGAATGAAGATGGCGTCACGGTGACGGACGTCGATGTGATCACTAAGCCGACGATCTTGTACTTTGGGTATACGTTTTGTCCTGATGTTTGCCCGCTCGACAATATGCGCAATGCCGATGCGCAGCGTATTTTGGATGAGCAAGGCTACGACACTCAGACGGCCTTTATTTCGATCGATCCAGAGCGCGACACACCCGAGGTTATGAAAGAGTTCACCAGCCTTTTTCATGACAATATGATTGGCCTGACTGGTTCACTTGAGCAAACGAAAGCTGCGTCAAAAGCCTATAAAACATACTTTCAAAAACAGGTTGATGGCGATCCAGAATACTACCTGATGGATCATTCCACACAGACGTATTTTGTGATGCCTGACATTGGGTTCGTGGACTTTTTCAAGCGTGACGATTCACCGGAAAAGATGGCTGAAACCGTGGCCTGCTTTATCGACGCCGTAGAGTAAAATTTGACAATGGGCCTCGGCGCATTAGTGTTTAGAACACGCTAAAGCGTTTGGGCGATGATGGTTAAAGGATGTTGCTATGCCAACAGAGAAATTGGACATCGGCGAAGACAAGTCACTGTTGCTTGTGGATGACGACGAACCGTTTTTGCGCCGCCTAACGCGGGCAATGGAAAAGCGCGGCTTTGAGGTTGAAATGGCAGGCTCTGTCGCGGCAGGCAAAGCAATTTCAACGGCGCGACCGCCCGCTTACGCTGTCGTAGATTTACGTCTTGAGGATGGCAATGGTTTGGATGTGGTCGAAGTGCTACGCGCTAAACGCCCGGATAGTCGCATTGTGGTTTTGACCGGTTACGGCGCGATTGCGACGGCTGTGGCAGCTGTGAAGATAGGTGCTACTGATTATCTGTCGAAACCTGCGGATGCCAATGATATCACCAGTGCCTTGTTGGCCACTGGCGATGATTTGCCGCCCCCACCTGAAAACCCGATGTCTGCAGATCGTGTGCGTTGGGAGCATATTCAACGTGTGTATGAATTGTGTGATCGCAACGTATCTGAAACGGCGCGGCGTTTGAATATGCATCGCAGAACCTTGCAACGGATTTTAGCAAAGCGTTCACCCAAGTAACCGATTGCTTTATCACATCCACACTTTATCGGTGCAGAGCGTAGCGTTTTTGAATTTTGTCGACCAAAGTGCCGTCATTCAAGCGCACGTCTTTGATCTGCTTTAAGGTCTCGAACCCACGGCTTTGATAATAGGACAGCCCACTTTCATTGTCCGCGCGAATGACCGCATCAATGGATCGATAGCCGTTTTTTCGGGCCGCATCACATGTCGCTTTGAACAAAGCTGACCCAACCCCCAATCCCGTATCACCAACGCGCACAAAGGTTGCAATGTTTGTGATATCTTTGGGTAAATCAGGGTGCTCTTCGATCCATTGAAACCCCAATATTTGCCCTTTAGTATTCTCTGCAAGATGCCAAATGGCGTTAGGGATGGACATCCATTCTGCCAATTCATGCCCAGTCACCTGTTCCACATAAGCCGTGGAGCCACCTTTTGAGATGATTGCATTCAGCAGCTCTGCCATGGCACGAGAATCCATTGTGCCAGCTTTGCGAATGTGAAGGGTCATAGTTGTGCCATCAATTCAGTATGTCGTGTCGTAAATGCATTGCGTGCGTGAACTGGGGGGCGCAGATGGATGCGCAGGTTTTGCACAAGCGCCTCATTTTGCTTGCCAAATAGCTTGGTGCTTTCTGTTTCTGAAAATCCAGCAATCTGCGTGGCCTCAAGCCAAGCCGACACCTTGTCAGCCTTTTTGATTTTGCGCTTAACTGCTTGCGGGATTTTGGCAGGCAACCCAAATCTGATGTGAATGGCTGCGGTTAAGCGATCATCAAGCTCACTATAATCAGGGCCGATGGCGGCCTTTACAGGCGAAATCATATCTCCGATTACATATTCTGGCGCATCATGCAAAAGCGCTGCCAATTGCCATTTGATCGGCTCGCTCGGGTAGAGCGAACGAAAAATTTGTTCAACCAATACAGAGTGTTCAGCGACGGAATAAGCCCAGTCTCCACGAGTTTGGCCATTCCAGCGCGCCACAAAAGCAAGTCCGTGTGCAATGTCTTCAATCTCGATATCCATTGGCGTTGGGTCCAACAGATCAAGCCTGCGTCCTGAAAGCATTCGTTGCCATGCCCGTGCTTGTGCCATGATTTATTCCTGTTTGAACCACTTTTATCGTCTATAATTCGTCTTAGGTTTAACCTCAAATCAATCTCATTGCGTTGTAAGCGCGTATATGAGGTGGTAACCAACCTCACAGTTATTCTCAAGGAGCCGCACTCATGGCCGACTACATCGTCAAAGATATCGCGCTGGCCGAATTTGGCCGCAAGGAACTCAATATCGCTGAAACCGAGATGCCGGGCCTTATGGCGCTGCGCGATGAGTTCGGGGAAACCAAGCCCCTCAAAGGCTCGCGCATTGTCGGCTCTTTGCATATGACCATTCAAACGGCTGTGTTGATCGAAACATTGGTTGTCCTTGGGGCGGATGTGCGCTGGGCGTCTTGCAATATTTTCTCGACCCAAGACCATGCGGCGGCGGCTATTGCGCAAAGCGGTGTGCCTGTGTTTGCAATCAAAGGTCAGTCTTTGGAAGAGCACTGGGATTACCTGGATCGTTCGTTCCAATTTGCAGATGGCCCGAATCTGATTTTGGATGATGGTGGGGATGCGACGCTGTACATTTTGCTCGGTGCGCGTGTTGAAAATGGCGAGCCTGAATTGCTTGATGTGCCAACTTCAGAAGAAGAAATCGCAGTTTTCGCACAGATCAAAAAACGAATGGCGGAAACCCCAGGCTGGTTCACCCAGATGCGTGACCAGATTGTTGGCGTTTCCGAGGAAACAACAACAGGCGTGCATCGTCTCTATGATCTGGTCAAGAAAGGACAATTGCCTTTCCCTGCGATCAACGTCAACGACTCTGTGACGAAGTCTAAGTTCGACAATAAATATGGGTGTAAAGAAAGCCTTGTTGATGGCATTCGCCGTGCAACCGATACAATGATGGCTGGTAAAGTTGCTGTTGTGTGTGGTTACGGCGATGTTGGCAAAGGCTCAGCGGCCTCTCTCAGCGGAGCTGGTGCGCGGGTCAAAGTAACTGAAATCGATCCAATCTGTGCGCTTCAAGCGGCGATGGACGGTTTTGAGGTCGTGCGTTTAGAGGATGTTGTGTCCACCGCTGACGTGTTCATTACCACCACAGGTAATAAAGATATTATTCGTATCGAGCACATGCGCGAAATGAAAGACATGGCGATTGTTGGTAATATCGGTCACTTTGACAATGAAATCCAAGTTGCCGCGCTGAAAAACCACAAATGGACGAACATCAAAGACCAAGTGGATATGATCGAAATGCCCTCTGGTTCGCGTATCATTCTTTTGTCCGAGGGGCGCTTGTTGAACCTTGGCAATGCCACGGGGCACCCATCATTCGTGATGTCTGCGTCTTTCACCAACCAAGTTTTGGCACAAATGGAGCTTTGGACAAATGGCAAGGCGTATAAGAATGACGTCTATATTTTGCCCAAGCACCTTGATGAAAAAGTTGCGCGTTTGCACCTTGCACGTATCGGCGTGCGGTTGTCTGAGCTGTCGAAAGAGCAAGCTGATTACATTGGCGTGACCGTTGAGGGACCATTTAAGCCCGAACACTACCGTTACTAATTATCATTTCAAAATCTAATGATAAGGGCCATCCAAGCGATGGCCCTTTATTTATGGGGAGTAGTCGTAAAAAATTCCCTTTGTGTTGGCACCATTAGACTCTACCCTTGCATCAAGCCCAAGATGAGGCTTTTGAAACCGGCCAAAGGGCCAGAAATAGGCAGGAGAATTCCAATGGGAAAACGTGACGATCTTATCGCTCAATATGCAGATGATCTCAAAACCAAATGCGGCATGGAGCCAGATATGGCTC
Organism: Pacificibacter marinus; assembly: GCF_900109555.1. Taxonomy (GTDB): domain Bacteria; phylum Pseudomonadota; class Alphaproteobacteria; order Rhodobacterales; family Rhodobacteraceae; genus Celeribacter; species Celeribacter marinus_C. The sequence goes on from NZ_FNZV01000010.1 coordinate 81,903, forward strand.
TTTTGACTAAAGTAACGATCGGTTGTGGCCCAGCTATTTACAACGCTGACGCCTCTACAGTTGCAGGCAGTCAAGCGTCTGAGCTTGAAACAGTTAAGGCTAACTTTTTGATCAAAAAACTTGGTTTGGCGGATGGTCCTGAGTTGATGGATGCGATCAACGCGACCATTGAAACCTATGGCAAATCCGAGCGCAATAAATACCGCGCTGTTTTCTACTACTTGCTGGTTAAACATTTCGGTAAAGAAGCTGTTTACAGCTAAAATAATGCCGCCTCAGTTTATCTTGAGGCGGCTTTTTCATGTCCAATCCCTAAATCTATCCGTTCAATTTCAGTTGGCTCATAATAATTAAGCCGTGCCAAATAGATTTGAAATAACTGACTAAGGGTCTGTTGCGCCAAGTTCACAAACGATGGTCCATTCTTCCGGACTAACGGGTTGGACAGATAGGCGTGAGTTGTTCACTAAAACCATGTCCGCTAATCTAGGATCTGCCTTGCAGGTTGCCAAAGTCACGGGTTTCACAAAGGGACGCACTGCTTTGATATCGACGCATTCCCAACGCTCATCATCGGTTGAGCTGTCTGGGTGCGCCAATGCACAGACCTCGATGATGCCAACGATTTCTTTTTCAGCGCGTGAATGATAGAAAAACCCAAGATCGCCCAACTGCATTTCACGCATAATATTACGAGCTTGGTAACTGCGCACGCCATCCCATTCTTCACCGATATCACCTTTGGCAACCTGTTGATCCCATGACCAAACTTCGGATTCAGATTTGAACAACCAATAGTTCATGTGCTGATTACGCGCTTCCAAGCCTGCACAGAAACATTCTCAAACAAACCTGCTTTGGCGTAGGGATCATTGTCAGCCCAAGCTTGAGCTGCGGCTAAATCATCGACTTCGAGAATGACAAGCGATCCGCACATTTCGCCTGCGTCATTTAGAAATGGGCCAGCTTGCGTCACGATACCAGTTTGCTCAATATAGGCCAAATGTTCGGCACGAGTGTCGAGCCGGATTTGAAGTGCACCAGCTTTATCGGTACAAATAACTGCGAATTTCATAGTTTACTCCCTTTTGAGCGGCCGTGAGAGCAACAGCTCAACCGCTTCGTTTATTGTGATTGAAGAATTCAGAATGTCACGTACGACATTTGTTATGGGCATATCCACACCGCGCTGGGCAGCAAGTTTTGCGGCGGCATGGGCCGTCGCAACACCTTCGACGGTGATACTTGGGTCTATCGGCTCGCCACGGCCAAGTTTAATGCCATGAGAAAAATTACGAGATTTCGTTGAGGTGCAGGTCAAAACCAAATCCCCAAATCCAGATAGTCCTGATAAAGTTTTAGGATGTGCTCCAAGCGCGCTGGCAAGGCGCTGCATTTCAATATTGCCGCGCGTCATCAATGCCGCACGCGCACTTTCGCCAAGACCAGCACCTATAGCGATACCGCAAGCTATGGCCATGACATTTTTTAACGCTCCGCCAAATTCTACGCCAATAGGGTCTAAACTAGAATAAAGTCGAATATTATTGGTGGCGAGGGTGGCTTGTAAATCTGACACGAGGGCTTCGTCTTTGCTTGCAATCGTGAGTGCTGTTGGCAAGCCTTCAGCTATATCTATCGCAAAAGAGGGACCTGATAAGATGGCAATTCGTGCATCTGGCACAATGCGTTCAAGCAACTCAACGGGGCCTTGGCCTGTTTCAAGGTCGACACCTTTACAGCAAGATACCAATATCTTTCCGGCCAAAAGCGTACGGTTTTCCTGCGCAAATTCGGATAACTTTTGCATTGGCGTCGAAATAAGAATGATGTCAGCGGCGCAGGCGCGTTGTAAGTCAGATGTCAGTTTTAAATTTGCAGGCAGGTGACAATTAGGCAGGCGTTTTGCATTTGTCCGATCCAATGACATTTTGGCAATTTGATCTTTTGCGCGCGCCCAAAGCACGACATCGTTCCGAACCGCACTCAGAGAAATTGCAAGAGCAGTTCCGAATGCACCCGCACCAAGGACAGCAACTCCAGTCATAATTTGCCTTTCATACTGTGGCGGGCCTAAGAAAAACTCAAAAAACCACTAAGCGTTGTTTCATCTCTCATTGGGAGGTAACACTGAGGCAACACTCACACAATGCTGAGGTTCAGTTTGCCAACAACAGTTCTTATATCTCGGCCCAAAAATGACGCAGAAGTGCTGCGGCGCGCGTTGTTGGCTCAAAACAAAGGCGCACATGTTATCGTTGCGCCGGCCATTACGATCACATTTGTACCATTTAAGGCCCATAAGGATCACTTCGACGCATATATTTTGACCTCAAAGCACGGAGTGCCCGCGGCAGTAAAATCTGCTGTTGCGGATGTTGCCCTTTGTGTTGGGGATGCCACGGCTGAAGCGGCGACACAGGTTGGCTTACAGGCAATATCTGCAGGGGGGACCTCTCGTGATTTGGTGACATTGGCGCAACAGTCCGGTTTTTCAAAACTGCTTTATTTGCGCGGTGAGCATATACATGGAGATTTGGAAAAAGATTTGAATTTGGCTGGATTAGAGGTCGAATCAAGTATTGTGTACCGACAAGAGGCTTGCGCATTTTCACTAGAGGTTCAGTATGAATTGGCGCAGCTCAAAATGATTTGTGTGCCCGTATATTCTGCGCGATCTGCTCGTATTATTTCTCAAAACCTGCGCAGTTTTGAAGGTGAGATTATTGTTGTTGCTATATCTAAGGTGGCGGCAAGTGGTTGGTTTGGGTCAAATCCACATCGTATCATCTTGGCTCAAGCACCTAATTCAGAGGCAATGATGGCGGCCATTGCGTCGCAGATGAGTTGAATGACTTGAGGGTCGTTTTGAGACAGATTAGGTTCATGACATAAAGACACAATGTTGGTTTGGATTCGAAAGGTTTACCTGTGGCACAGTCAAAGAAATCTCCAAAGGATACAGTGGTGACTGATGTCGTCGAAACTGAAGACAGATCTGAAATTGATGTGACTGACGCTGAAACGGTTCAGGTCGAATTGGATGTTGATGCCGACAAAGTCAACAAAACCGATATTCTTGAAGCTGACGCCAAGGCTGATGATTTGGCTTCGAGCGATGCGTCAGAAGATTTAACACCTGATGTTGTCGAGGCCGATACTGTGAATTCAGTTCCATACCAAGCATCTGTTCATAAAAAAGGGTTTTTCCCGTTGCTTTTGGGCGGTGTCGTATGTGTCGGTCTTGGGTTTGCAGGGGCCAATTTTTTAAAGCCGGAAGGGTGGCCTTTCCCTGGTGCAAACACGACCGAATTGCAGGAACGTTTGACTGCGCTTGAGGGCGCGTTGGCCGAGACGCAAACACAAAGCGCCCAGATGTCTGATGCTATTGAGATGGTGCGCCAAAACAGCATTGATGCCGTGATATCGGTGGATGACAAAATCGCCGAGATTGATTTGAGTGCTACAGTTGCGCCAATTGAATCTGCATTGGCTGCAATTGAGCAACGTCTAACTGCTGTTGAGGCTGCACCGGTTGCTGAAGCAATTGTGTCGCCAGAAGCAACCGCAGCTTATGAGCGACAATTGCAAGAAATGCAGTCTTTGCTGAATAGCGAAGTTGCGCGATTGAAAGAGGCTAAAGTCGCTGCTGAAAATGAAGAGGCCAATGCAGCCAATGCATCTGCCGCTGCGCGCCTTCAAGAAGCGATTACAACAGGGCAGCCTTACGCAGCAGTATTGGCCAATTTGGATATGGACGTTCCTAACGTAGTGCGCAGCTCAGCAACTACAGGCATTCCCACACTGCAAGAAATTTCTACAGAGTTTGAAGGTGCTGCAGATTTGGCGATTGTTGAAACGGCGAAATCGGGCTCGGAAAACCAAGGTTGGATGGATCGATTTTTAAGAACGCAGCTTGGACTCAGATCTTTGACGCCGCAGGATGGTATGTCGCCAGATGCGATCATATCGCGTGCACAGCAAGCCATTCGAGATAATGATCTGCAAATTGCTTTAACCGAAATTTCGACACTTCCCGATGTGGGGCAAGCTGCGATGGCCGATTGGGTGGCGCATGCGCAAACCCGTCTTGATGTTACAAATGCACTCTCCGCAATGCTTGCTCAATAGAAAGGCGTTCTCATGCTTTGGTCACTGGTAAAAATCGTTTTCTTTGTTGTTCTTGTTGCTGCATTGGCGTTCGGCGGAATGTTCTTGATGGACAGCGAGGGCAGTATGGATATTGCCTTTATGGGGTTCAAAATTAGCTTGTCGCCGATAAAAGTTGTCATCGCCATCGTGGTTTTATTGGTTGCGGCTTGGGTGTTGTTGAAACTCGTTGGCTTGTGCATCGCGTTCATCAAGTTCCTGTTGGGGGACGAAACTGCCCTGTCACGTTACTTTCATCGTAATCGTGAACGTAAAGGGTTCGAAGCGATGGCTGAGGGTATGATGGCTTTGGCTTCTGGTGAGGGCCGCGTTGCGATGGCAAAAGCGTCAAAGGCTGAAAAATACTTAGGTAAGCCCGAGTTGACTAATCTTTTGACAGCCCAAGCGGCGGAAATGACCGGCGATAAACGTAAGGCGCAAGAGGTCTATAGACGCCTTGTTGCCGATGACCGTACGCGGTTTGTGGGCGTGCGTGGGATTATGAAACAAAAGCTGGCCGAGGGTGATACTGAGACTGCTTTGAAATTGGCGGAAAAGGCATTTGCCATCAAACCCAAGCATGTTGAGACGCAAGATACGCTTTTGCAATTACAGGCTGGTAAAAAAGATTGGGCAGCCGCACGCAATACGCTAGCAGCTAAGCTGAAACATGGAGCCATTCCGCGTGATGTTCACAAGCGCCGTGATGCTGTTTTGGCTTTGTCCGAAGCGAAGGGCATTTTTGAAAAGGGCGCAACACTTGAAGCGCAAGAAGCAGCAATCGAAGCTAATAAAAAATCCCCTGACTTAATCCCTGCTGCGGTGATGGCAGCTGACGAATACACGCGCCAAGGTAAAGCACGTCCTGCGACAAAGGTTTTGAAAAAAGCTTGGGATGCACAGCCTCATCCCGATCTTGCAGCCGCGTTTGCACGTATCGCACCGGATGAGACACCTGCGGCACGGATCAAACGGTTTACAGGTTTGGTGAGTGCCAAGCTGGACCATCCCGAGACTAAAATGCTGATGACAGAACTTCAGATTGCAGCAGAAGATTTTCCTGCCGCACGTCGTGCATTGGGGGAACTGATTAAATCTGACCCAACAGCAAGATCGATGACTTTGATGGCAGCGATTGAGCGGGGCGAAGGGGCTGAAGATGTTGTGGTGCGTGGTTGGTTGACCCGTGCACTGACCGCGCCGCGCGGGCCGCAGTGGATCTGTGATAAGTGCCAAACTGTTCATGCTATTTGGACGCCAGTTTGTGACAATTGCGCTGCTTTCGACACGTTGAGTTGGCGTACTCCACCGCATTCTGAGGTGTCCATGCCTTCGGGAACTGAGATGTTACCAATGATTGTGGGTGCCTCGAGTGATGCAGCTGCACAAACCGAGGATGCTGAAGTGGTTGCCAATTTAACGGACCAGTCCGAAGTGTCTGATGCGGATATTATTGAGCTCGAAAGTAACGAAGATCCTGACAAATAGCTGACACAGCTAGCGTTGTGTTTTGCATCTCTTGAATCCATTATTTTGGCTTCTATTGTGTGACCGATGTCATCGGCGACCCAGTGTGGAACTCTTGCGAAACAGAACATAGGTTCAAAATATACACGCGCAAACCTGTGCGCGATAAGGGGTCATCACTACAGCGAATGTTTCGGTGATATAGGTCGAAATATGATCTTTCTTGCGGGGTTTAATTCCCCACAGGACGCTGCATAAAAGCTATAAAAATAGCGCGTATTTTAACAGTTAATCCAGCATCAACACCTCTTTGGTATTCATCATCTCGGGTGACTAAATGAGGTGGTGGCATGAGTGCTAAAGGCAACGCGCCAATAATCATTAAAAGAAAGAAAGTCGTCGGCGGTGGTGGTCACCACGGCGGTGCTTGGAAAGTGGCTTACGCGGATTTCGTGACGGCCATGATGGCATTCTTTCTTTTGATGTGGCTGTTGAACGCAACAACTGAAAAGCAGCGTAAGGGCATAGCGGATTATTTTAATCCGACCATTCCCGTGAATAGAATTTCGGGCGGCGGGGATGGCACCTTTGGTGGTGATTCCGTTTTTACCGAAGAAACATTGGCGCAAAATGGAACCGGCGCTGCAACCTCGCAGGCGGTAACAGCAGAATCATCGTCCAGCGACGAGACATCTGTCGAAGATGCCGTCAAAGCTGCAGACGCCAAGGGATTCTCTGAAGTCCAAGAACTCTTCACGGCATTCAGCGGAGAAAGCATGGCTGCAAGTGAAGCGATGCGTCACATTGTGACCCGCGTGACGGATGAAGGGCTTATCATCGAGCTGTTTGACCTCAAAGATGAACCCCTTTTTACACCACGTAAAACCGAACCGGAATTGGTGACAATCATGCTGGTTGAAATGATGGCGCGCGCTCTTTCTGTGGTGAAGAATGATATGGCCGTCACAGGGTATGTACGCTCGGAACCTCTTGTAGTTGTTGATAATCCGGTCTGGAATCTCTCAACAAACCGCGCTGATCAAATTCGAAAAATATTAGAGAAAAGCGGAGTGCAGCCCGTTCGCGTCCAAAGGGTCACAGGATACGCTGACCGACAACCCGCTGTGCGCAACCCGATGGCAGCTCGAAACAACCGTGTTGAGATTATTTTGCTCAGAAATAAAGTGCGGAAGAATTAGATCAGTTTTTAGATGTTAGTCGCCTGTTAAGGGAAGCTGTGCATTTTGGGGTCAATATTTCTGAACCTAGCACCAGAAAGGCGCTACCTATGTCTCTATCATCCTCTCTTAGTGCAGGTGTGGCTGGCCTTAGCGCCAACGCCACTCGCCTCGCAACAATCTCAGATAATATCGCAAACTCTGGAACCTACGGATACAAACAAGCCGAAACAGAGTTTTCTGCCCTTGTTCTAACAGGAAATCAGGGCTCAGGCGTCTATTCCGCAGGTGGTGTTTTGGCCTCAACGACACGGTTGATCCAAGAAAGTGGCGCACTTGTCTCAACTTCAAATGCAACCGATCTCGCCATCTCCGGACGAGGTATGCTGCCAGTTACCACTGTAGAATCCATCGATAATACCGGTGATGAGCCTATGATGATGACTACGACAGGGTCTTTCCACACAGATGAAAGCGGTGTTCTAAAGACAGACTCAGGCCTTGTTCTTCTTGGGTGGCCTGCTGACGCGGATGGCTCAATCGCAACATATGCAAGGGATACAGTCACAGACCTGGAGCCCGTTGTCATCAACGCAAACCAAACAGCCGGCGATCCGACCACGGAAATGAATTTGGGTGTAAACCTACCGGCCGAGGATGCAGATGGCGACTACCCGTTATCCGTAGAGTACTTTGGCAATCTCGGCACATCTGAATCCATAGATCTTATCTTTTCTCCTTCTGCGACGCTTGACAATACTTGGACAATGACAATGTCCGATTCAGCATCTGGCGGTGCCACTGTCGGTGAATATACGCTTGTATTTGACGACACGCGTGAGCAGGGCGGGACATTGTTTTCTGTTACCCCAACAACAAACAACCCCGCGACCTCTTCCTATGCATCTGGTACGGGCGTGCTTTCTCTTGAGGTCGATGGCGGTTCGATGGACGTTTCCATCGGTCAATTGGGTGACACCAATGGCCTGACCCAATTATCTGACAGTTTTTCGCCAACCTCAATCACCAAAGATGGCTCTCCCGTGGGCAACCTTACGTCTGTTGAGGTGGACGAAAACGGCTACATGACAGCAACATATGACACGGGGTTCACGAGAACCATCTATCAAATTCCCATTGTAGATGTGCCGAATTATAACGGCCTGACCTCTCTCAGCGGTCAAGCTTACCAAGTCTCTCCAAGTTCAGGATCGTTCTTCCTTTGGGATGCTGGCGATGGTCCGACCGGGGCTGTTAGTGGATATTCTCGCGAAAGCTCAACAACAGATGTTGCATCCGAATTGACCGACTTGATCCAGACCCAGCGGGCTTACTCATCCAACGCCAAAGTCATCCAAACTGTTGATGAAATGCTGCAAGAAACAACAAACATTAAACGTTAACCGCTAAAATGGCCCTTAGGGAAAGGAGATCACGATCATGAGTATGGGAAGTGCTCTCTCAAATGCCCTTTCGGGCTTAAACGCAGTATCTCGGGCTGCGGGTGTTGTCTCGTCGAATGTCTCAAACGCGATGACTGAAGGATACAGTCGTCGCGATATCGAACTTTCGTCTCAGAACTTGGGTCGGTTTGGCGCTGGAGTAACGGTTGTTGGAATTGCGCGTCATACAGATCCCGTGACGACCGGGGAACGTAGGATTGCAGATGGCGAAGTGGCATTGGCACAATCGCGCACAGGTTTTCTCGATGGTTTTGCGCATGCAATGGGGCAAGCTGATGAGGCTGGCTCTATTACAGGTCAAATCGTATCATTAGAGAAAAGCCTAATTGAGGCGGCGAGTCGGCCTGAATCGGAATCTCGTTTACAGTCTGTTTTGTATTCAGCCCAAAACCTCGCAGAAAAAATTAACTCCGCGGCGGATTCACTTATGTCCTCTCGCATGACTGCAGATAAAGATATAGGCAATACTGTTGACTTGTTGCAATCGTCTTTGCAGCAAGTCGTGGATCTCAACGTAGCCATTCAGCAAAGCGTATCATCCGGTTATGATTCAAACTCTCTTTTGGATCAGCGACAACAAGTTATCGATAAAATTTCGAAAATTATACCTGTCAAAGAAATCAGTCGTGAGAACCAGGCAGTCTCCTTGTACAGTCCTGGTGGCGCAATTTTGATAGATTCCAAAGCGGCCACAATAGAATTTACGCCAGTTGCAACGATTACCCCTGATATGACGGTCGTAAGTGGTATCCTTTCTGGATTGACGATTAATGGGCAAGCAGTTTCCACAAATGCCGATAAAGGTGCGATTGCGGGGGGGAGTTTGGCTGGGCTTTTTGAGGTTCGTGATCAATTGATTCCAAGTGCACAGGTTAAACTTGATGCTGTTGCGCGTGATCTTATTGAGAGATTTCAAACAACCGATGTTGACCCCACCTTAGGCATTGCTGCCGCAGGTTTGTTCACTGACAGTGGCACTATTTTGGACCCCTTAAATGAAGAAGCGCTTGCAAATCGATTGAGTGTCAACGCCCTCATCGATCCAGATCAGTCAGGTGATTTGTGGAAAATACGGGACGGTCTAGGCGCTGTGATTGAAGGCGAACAAGGGGATTCAACTCTTTTGATAGCGATGACAGAAGCGTTGCAAAAATCACGTGTGGTCGTCTCTGGAGATTTTACGACAGTTGAGAGAAGTGCCGCAAACCTATCTGCGGATTTCTATTCTTTGGTTGAGGGCGATCTTTTAAATTTGGAAACTGGGATGAGCTTTTCCGCAGCACGTCAAGAAAGCTTGAAAACCATTGAACTTGAAGCAGGTGTCGACACTGATTTTGAGATGCAGCAGCTTATTTTGATTGAGCAAAGCTATGCCGCAAATGCCAAAGTGATTCAAACCATCGATACGCTACTTAATCAACTTATTGGAATGCTCTGATGAATAGTATTTCTTACGGAGATCTTGCATCTTCACTTAAAAACATGCGGTTAACATCACAAGTAAAACAGAATTTAGAACGCTATAACTACGAGGTTGCAAGTGGTCAGAAAAGTGATTTGCGAGAAGCCGTTTCAGGGGACTTTACGCCTCTTGCTTCTCTCGAAAGATCGATCCGATCACTGGGGGCATACTCCTCTGCCGTTACGGAGGCCGAACTTTTTACATCCTCATTGCAATCGGTTTTGGGGGCAGTTTCAGACCAAATTTCAGATGCTTCGGCTAATCTTTTAGCTGTGTCAGACATGGATCAACCCATGACAATTGGTGTGATGGCCAGAGACGCGCGCGGTAAACTTGATTCTGTTGTTTCGGTACTGAACACTCGAGTGGGTGGACGCGCGCTTATGGGGGGGGCTGCAACTGGATCAGCTCCATTAGCCAGTTCTAATGAAATGATGGCGGAAATTGAGGCTCTCGTGTTGGGCGAAGTAGATGCCGCAGGTGTCATAACTGTCGTGGATGACTGGTTTAATGCGGTAGGGGGCGGTTTCGAAACAAATGGGTATTTAGGGTCCCAAAACGATCTTACTCCATTCGCGCTCAATGAAAATCAACGTGCCGCCATTGATATCAAAGCAGATGATCAATCAATTCGTGATACGCTTAAGGGGCTTGTGCTCGCATCGCTTGTGAACGAGGGCATATTGGAAGGTGATCTGTCTGAGCAACGTTTGATGCTACGATCGGCTAGCGAAACTTTAATGTCTTCAGAAGTTGCGATTACCACTGCGCGCGCGCATGTCGGAACCATTGAAAATACAATCAGTGAAGTAAAAATGGCAAATTCCGCCGAAGGGTATGTATTGGAAATGGCAAAATCTGAAATTGTCTCGGCCGATGTTTATGACTCTGCGGCGTTCCTCGCGCAAACCCAAGCGCAATTGGAGATGATCTATACAATAACGGCACGATTATCTCGCATGAAACTATCGGATTACCTTTAATGCTTAAAATTTTACTGTCAGTCGCGCTCTGTACTTTGATTGCAAACGTATCATTTGCCTCACCTATTCGTATTAAGGATTTGGTTGAATTCGATGGGGTGCGTGGCAATGATCTGGTTGGTTACGGCTTGGTTGTCGGCCTAAACGGGACGGGAGATGGCATTCGAAATGCGCCTTTTACAGAAGAAATAATGTCCAATATCCTTGAGAGGCTGGGTGTGAATGTTTCGGGAGAGCAATTTCGTCCCAAAAATGTTGCTGCCGTGTTTGTAACTGCGACGCTCCCACCTTTTGCCAGAATAGGCTCACAAATCGATGTAACGATTTCAGCGATTGGCGATGCTAAAAGCTTGCTTGGTGGAACATTGATCATGACACCGATGAATGCACCGGATGGTCAAATTTATGCAGTTGCACAGGGCACAATCATAGCAGGTGGAGCATCCGCTGAAGGTGATGGTGCAACTGTGACACAGGGTGTTCCAACGGCTGGCGTGATTCCATCAGGTGCAAGAATTGAACGAGAAATCGAATTTGATTTTACGCAGTTGAAATCAATCCGTCTTGCATTGAGAAATCCAGACTTTACTACGGCAGAGCGCATTGAGGTTGCAATCAACAACAACTTTGGCCGCGTTGTCTCGCGCATGCTTGATGCTGGTACTGTTGTGTTGGACATTAAGGCAACTAGAGAACTTTCCCCTGCCCACGCGCTTGGTCGTGTCGAAAATATTTCTGTTGAACCTGAACGCAAGGCGCGTGTGATCGTTGATCAAAGATCTGGAACTATTGTGATGGGGGAAGATGTCCGAGTGTCTAGAGTGGCGGTGAGCCAAGGAAACTTGACGCTTAGAATTGAAGAAGAGCCTCTCGTTGTTCAGCCCAACCCATTTTCGGAGGGTGGAACGGTCATTGTACCTAGAACTCGTGCCGCTATTGAAGAAGAGCCTGGGATAGGACTTGCTGAAGTTCGAGAAGGGACATCGCTGTCTGAGGTTATTGCAGGTTTGAATGCGCTGGGTGTGTCTCCGAGAGATATGATAGATATTCTTAAAAGTATTAAAGCCGCTGGCGCGCTTCATGCTGAATTTATAGTGAGATAGCCCTACACTTCGCGTGTTAATTGAAGCAACGGCTAGGCTGTCTTATTCACCTGCGCGTACTTGGCGCACCCAAGCAACGATAGTTTCGCGGTCCTTTTCGTCCATCTGAATAGCATTGGGTGGTGGCATCGCGTGACTTAGGCCAGCGTGTAGGTAGATTTGACTAGCATGTAGCGCAACGTCACTAGGTGTCTCTAGATAAACGCCCTTTGGCGCCCACTTCATATTTCCCCAAGCAGGCTCTCTCGCATGGCACATCGAACAATTTCCAGTCACTACGTCGTATGCATCCTGAAATCCTGAAACGGATGTAAACTTTTGCTCGTATGGCGTAAGCGCGCGAGACTCAGCCGTTTCCAATGTTTCTGTTGGGCGGACAGAGGAAAGCCAAGCAATAATAATAATCAATATTATGGTAATTGCCCAAGTCCAGTGTGGGCCTGCACCGGTTGCGTGCATTGTATTAAAGTAGTGGCGGATCGTTACACCTGTCAAAAAGATGAGACTGGCAATGATCCAAGTGTACTCAGTGCCGAATGCGAGTGGATAGTGGTTGGACAGCATCAAAAAAACCACCGGCAAGGTCAGATAGTTGTTATGCGTTGAGCGTAGCTTAGCAATTTTACCATATTTCGCGTCAGGGGTGCGTCCCGCTTTCAGATCAGCGACGACGATACGCTGGTTGGGCATGATTTGCAGGAATACATTAGCTGTCATGATCGTCGCGGTGAATGCACCAAGATGGAGTAGGGCTGCGCGCCCTGTGAAAATTTGATTGTATCCCCATGACATCACAACAAGAATGACAAAGAGCAAAAGCATTAGCAGTGTCGGTTGGTTTCCAAGTTTGGATTTACACAAGGCATCATAGGCTAGCCACCCAATGGTCAACGACCCGCCAGATATCAAGATGCCCTGCCATAGAGAAAGCTGGGTTTTGGTTGGATCAAGCAAAAATAGCTCGCCGCCAACCCAGTAAACAATCATTAACAATGCGGCACCTGATACCCATGTGATGTAGCTTTGCCATTTATGCCAGATCAGATGTTCAGGCATGTTCTCAGGTGCAACGAGATATTTCTGAATCTGATAAAATCCACCGCCATGAACGTGCCACTCTTCCCCTCGCACACCGACTGGCATGTCGGGCACTTTTTTCAAACCTAAGTCTAGTGCAATAAAGAAAAATGACGCACCGATCCATGCCATCGCAGTGACGACATGTAGCCAGCGAACTGAGAACGAAATCCAATCCCAGATTACAGCCAGATCATACATGATATATCTCCTAAGATTCATGTTTTATGTCACCCTATGCGACATGTTATTCTTCTGCTATTACTGCAAAAAATCAAACAGTATCAAAAAAAACAAAACAATGTCCTATCTTGATAATATCCGCACGTTTGTTCGTGTCTATGAATTGGGCAGTATGTCTGCAGCAGGGCGAGATTTGCGTATTTCGCCAGCAGTTACATCTTCGCGCATTTCACAACTTGAAGATCATTTGAGTGTTCGCCTTTTTCAGCGCACAACACGCAGTCTAACACCAACAGAGCAGGGGCAGGCATTTTATCAAGGCGCATGCGAGGTGTTGGAATCTGTGGGGCGCGCAGAAGCTCAGGTTGTGAATATCACAGAGAATCCAAAGGGGTCTTTGTTTGTTGCGGCCCCTTTGGGTGTGGGGCGTCGATTGATTGCCCCACAGGTCCCCGCTTTTTTGGCCGCATATCCTGAAGTCAAAGTGAGGTTGCGCTTAACCGATCGCAAGGTGGATCTGACGACTGAGGGCCTTGATCTGGCATTTTTCCTTGGCCAACCTGAGGATAGTAATCTACGAATTAGGAAAATTGCAGATGTTGAGCGCGTTTTGTGTGCTTCGCCTGATTACATTGCAAAGCGAGGCAACCCAAAGTCTGGTGATGCGCTGATTGCAGACAATCACGAATGTTTGAGCCTGCGTTTTCCTGGGGCCACAGAATTTCAATGGCCTTTGATAACAGCTAATGGGGCTAAAAAATATCGGATAGCAGGGCGTTACGAGTCCGACGATGGAGATGTTTTAACAGATTGGGCTTTGGGCGGACATGGCATTGCTATGAAGCCGATTTTCGAAGTGTCTGAGTATATCGCCAAAGGATACTTGATACCGGTTGCTGTGCAAAACCCGCCGGAGTCAATTCAGATGGCTTGCTTATTTACTCATCGTAAAGGGCAAGATCCAAAAACCAGATTATTCATGGATTTTATGATTGACCGTATCAGCGCAGTTGTGCGCAGCAGCTCAACTACCGCGATAAGTTGAGTACCCGAAAGGTGATAAAAGAAGCGGAACATGATAATGTGTGTCTAGTGACATGCCGAACCTAATGGGGATCAGGTCAAGAAAGCGTGGATTTTCTGGCGGTATGCCTATTGCGTCAAGATAATCACCTGCATGAAAAAGCAGCTCATAAGTGCCAACCTCAAACGCATCCGTTGGTAAAATTTGCTCGTCTGTTCTGCCGTCTGCGTTTGTTTTAAGTGTTTTGATATGTGACCGTATGTCGCCATCTATTTGAAATAAATTGATTTTAATTCCCTCTGCAGGGCAACCGCGCGCTGTGTCTAAAACATGCGTCGTAAGATATCCGGCCATGGTGTGTCCTCTTGATATATTAAATACTTATAGACTGTTGACTTACATTGCAGCAAATCTTGGCTGTCTATATGCTCTTTCGCGTTTTTTTTGAAAAAGAAATCTATTATTTTGGAATAATATTACCTAACTCCAAAAAGGAAACACACTGTGAAGCGCTACCCACGTGATATGACCGGATACGGAGCGACCCCCCCAGTGGCACATTGGCCAAATGGGGCAAAGATCGCTGTTCAAATTGTTTTGAATTACGAAGAAGGTGGGGAAAACAACATCCTGCATGGTGATGGGGCGTCGGAAGCGTTCCTATCCGAAATTACTGGCGCGCAACCTTGGCCAAATCAGCGTCATTGGAATATGGAGACGATCTATGAATATGGATCGCGCGCAGGTTTTTGGCGGGTTCACCGACTACTAAGCGATCTTCCGGTGACTGTTTACGGTGTGGCGACAGCGCTTGCGCGCGCACCTGAACAAGTCAAAGCGATGCAACACTCAGGTTGGGAAATTGCCAGTCATGGTCTCAAATGGGTTGAACATAAAGATATGCCTGAAGACGAAGAGCGGGCACAGATTGCTCAAGCCATCCGTCTTCACACTGAGGTTACGGGTGAGCCTCCACGCGGTTGGTATACAGGTCGATGCTCTAACAATACCGTGCGTTTGGCCACTGAAACGGGTCAGTTTACCTATGTCGCTGACAGCTATGCTGATGATTTACCCTATTGGATGACGTTTGATGGGCGTGATCAGTTGATTGTCCCGTATACGATGGATTGCAATGATATGCGCTTTTCTATCCAAGCGGGTTTCACCAACGGCGATCAATTTGAAAGCTATCTAAAAGACAGTTTTGACATGCTCTATGAAGAGGGTGCGAATGGTGCATCTAAAATATTGTCGATTGGGCTGCATTGTCGTTTGATTGGGCGCCCTGGTCGCGCGGCTGCTTTGCGGCGTGTTATTGAGTATTTTAAATCTCACCAAGATGTATGGTTTGCAACGCGGCTGCAGATTGCTGAACACTGGGCGCAAGAGCATCCCGCAACAAAAAAAATACAACCGTCCACAATGGATCTCGACACATTTGTCTCAAACTTTGGCGGAATATTTGAACACAGCCCATGGATTGCAAAAAAAGCGCATGCGCTCGATCTTGGGCCGACCCATGATACAGCTCAAGGTATCCATCAGGCATTGGCGCGGGTGTTCCGCTCAGCATCTGAGGTGCAGCGCTTAAGTGTTTTGACTGCCCACCCTGATTTGGCGGGTAAACTCGCAGCAGCTAAACGATTGACCGCTGACTCAACGGCCGAACAGGCCGCGGCTGGCTTGGATGCTTTGACTGATATTGAGCGCGCTCGCTTCACCGAGCTGAACAATGCCTATACGTCAAAGTTTGGCTTTCCCTTTATTATTGCAGTACGCGATCACACAAAATCATCAATTCTGGCGGCTTTTCAGCGCCGCTTAGATCACCCGCGTGATGTTGAATTTGCAGAAGCTTGCAAGCAAGTTGAGCGGATTGCTGAATTGCGACTGATCGAAAAAATGACCTGATGAGCCAAAATATTTACATTGAGCCGCTGACTGCGGCAGCCTTTGCGCCATACGGTGATGTCTTAGATACATCCGGCGCGCCGGACAAAATGATCAATCAAGGGATGTGCGAGCGTTACCACCACCGAGCGACCATCGACATCGTCAACGGTGCGGCAGGCATCAGCATTTTCAAAGCAACGCCGCGCAGTTTTCCGATTTATTTGGATATGATGGAGCGTCATCCCGAAGGAACACAAGCATTCTTGCCGATGAATTTTGATGCATTCGTTGTGATTGTTGCACCTGATGTAAATGGTGCTCCAGGGGTGCCAAGGGCGTTCTTGACCGCAGCAGGCCAAGGGGTAAGCTACAATCGTGGCACTTGGCACGGTGTTCTTACGCCGCTTCATGCTCCTGGGCTGTTCGCAGTTGTTGACCGGATCGGTGAGGGGCCAAATTTGGAGGAGCACTGGTTCGAGACGCCGTTTATCATCAAGACCAAGCACGAATACACCAGCAATTAAGACTGGTTGATTTTTCCAACGATAGGGACCTAACACAATGTCAAAGACTTCGATCGGGACGCCGGAACAACTCCGCGATCCTAATTTCACACCGGCACTTCACCGTGCTATTCCTTTGGGCATCCAGCATGTTTTGGCGATGTTCGTATCTAACGTTACACCTGCCATTATTATTGCTGGCGCTGCAGGGTTTGGGTTTGGATCTGATGCTGGGGCGCAAGGGTTCCCTGATATGACGTATCTTATTCAGATGTCGATGTTGTTTGCGGGGATCGCTACGCTATTTCAAACAATCGGTATGGGCCCTGTCGGCGCGCGTCTGCCAATCGTTCAAGGAACGTCCTTCGCGTTTATTCCGATTATGATTCCGTTAGTTGCTGGCAAGGGCGTTGAAGCACTTCCCGCACTTTTCGGAGGTGTCGTCATTGGCGGCTTGTTCCATATGTTGTTGGGGACTGTAATTGGTAAAATTCGTTTCGCCTTGCCTCCATTGGTAACGGGGCTCGTGGTGACGATGATCGGTTTGGCATTGGTGAAAGTTGGCATTCAATATGCCGCTGGTGGGGTTCCTGCGATCAATAGCCCAGAATATGGTTCGCTTTTGAACTGGTCTGCAGCTTTGGTTGTGGTCTTTGTTACATTAGCATTGAAGTTTTATGCTCGCGGGATGTTGGCAGTGTCTGCTGTAGTGATTGGCATTATTGTTGGGTATTTCTATGCGATGATCATGGGCATGGTTACTCTTGATGGTATAGCCACAAGTTGGAGTCGCGCGGCGGTTTTCCAAATGCCCATGCCTTTTAAGTATGGCTTTGAAATGAGTTTTGCTGCGATTGTTGGGTTTTGTCTGATGGCGTTTGTTTCTGCTGTTGAAACAGTAGGGGATGTATCTGGTATCACCAAAGGTGGTGCTGGTCGTGAGGCTACAGATAAAGAAATTCAAGGCGCGACCTATGCGGATGGTGCTGGAACGGCAATTGCCGGTGTCTTTGGTGGCTTTCCAAATACATCTTTTAGTCAGAATGTTGGTCTTATCGCGATGACTGGCGTTATGTCACGCCATGTTGTGACTATCGGTGCAATCTTCTTGATTATTTGTGGGCTTATCCCAAAGGTTGGTGCCGTTATTCGTACTGTTCCGATCGAAGTGTTGGGCGGCGGAGTGATCGTGATGTTTGGTATGGTTGTGGCCGCAGGTATTTCAATGTTGTCGGATGTAAAGTGGAACCGTCGTAACATGGTGATCTTTGCAATAGCCTTGTCGGTTGGCCTTGGATTGCAATTGGAACCGAAAGCAGTTCAATATTTGCCAGACACATTGCGCGTCTTGATGACATCCGGTCTTTTGCCTGCTGCTGTGATTGCTATCGTTTTGAATCTGATCTTGCCAGAAGATTTGTCTGACGAAGCGACTGAGGAAGTCTCTGGCGGTCTATCCGGGCATGGCGATGGCTCGCTCAAAAGTTAAAATAAACATTTGAAAACTGAAAAGGCCTCGCTTAATAGCGGGCCTTTTCGTGATCATATTATAGTTTGGATCATTGGTTGTAGATGTAGGAAATGTGTTTCTAGTCCTAGCTTTCACGTTAGATATTAAAGGAATGAAAAGATTTTTGCGACGAACAAGGGTTTTCACCTAGTTTGATCGCAGCTTTGTATGAGCGGCCAATAGCCTACTGTGTCGCGTGAAATCCGGTCTGGGTCAGGTGCTTAAAGATTGGGCGATGGCTTTGAACGCGCGCACCAGCCATAAAAAGGCGGTGGTGGCGCTGGCCAGAAAAATTGCCTTGATCATGCACGCTATTTGGAAAGATGGCGCCAAATTTGAAGCAAAGGAGGTCTAAAACTAAAAGCAAGCCGTAATATACGTGCCCTCAAAAGTTGTCGTACCGGCCACAGCAGCAGGCAATCGATAAACCCCGAGCGATCT
Source organism: Pacificibacter marinus (assembly GCF_900109555.1). GTDB lineage: Bacteria > Pseudomonadota > Alphaproteobacteria > Rhodobacterales > Rhodobacteraceae > Celeribacter > Celeribacter marinus_C. The sequence goes on from NZ_FNZV01000010.1 coordinate 100,342, forward strand.
ACTGTACGAGCATTATGCACCGCGAATATCACCTTCGGGACGTCAACAACTTGGATGTTGAGATGAAGCACCAAATGAGATGACTTCGAAAAAACTTTCTGGTGGCCGATACAAGCGACAATATCAACGAGCGTAGACGATCAATTAAAGAGCCCATATCTGGACGCGTGAAGGCTGGCTCTATCTGGTTGTGATCTTGGGCCTTCATTCTCGGCGCGTCATTGGTTGGGTCTCTCTCGGGATCATGCTACGCATAACCCTGCCGTGCCAATGGTCAGCAATCGGATGAAGCGTGATCTTGTGATCAAGGCACTCAACGATGGCGATTGCATTCCGCTCACCGGCAAAGGGCATCATACCGGTCGTGGCAGTCAATATTACTCATACGACTATCAGAATGTCTTGCGCCAACATGGGGCTCAGCTCATCCATGAGCGGCAAGGGAAATCGCTATGACAACGTTGCTGTTGAGATGTTCTTCAAAACCATCAAGGCGGAGCTGATCTGGCGGGATACATGGAAGGCTGAGATGGCCATCTTCTCCTCTCATAGCGCTGGTCAGCGGAATACATCAATGGATTTTATAATCCGCGCCGCCGCTATTTAGCACTGGGCTGGAAAAGCCCAGTCGCTTTCGAAAAGGAAGGTGGCTTAAACGAGCTACTTGGGGCGACACTAAAGCGCGACAGGCCCATTACGCTCTCGGATCCCAAGACGACGCATTATTGGACACAGAACAATCTCAAAAGGCGGCATGAACACAATCCTGATGCCCCTTAGCTAAGCCGCTAAACTGTTCTAAAAAACAGGTTCACTTCATTACATCTTTTTTATAAGGCGCAGTCATTGACTTTAATTTAATATATTTTCAAAAAGAGTGCGAGATGATTGGCTGTATTTTAGAAGTTCTTGCGCTTTTGAGATAGTAATTTCTTCTGAAATTTCACTTGGCTTTGCGCCTTTTATGAGGTCAGCAAGTGACGCGAGACTTTTATCCGTTGATGAGGAAAGCGCATCCCAGTTTTCCGAAATTAAATTCGCATTATTGGCGGCCTCAAGCTGGCTTGCTAGTTGAAACTCTTTTGCAGATTTCTGGGGCATATTTAGGTCTAAATAGATTTCGGCACGAATTCTGGCTACCTCGGGTTGGTCTATTATATTGATAAGATAACTAAGAGCCTCATTGTCACGCCGCTGCGATCGTGCAATTTTTCCTAAAATTACGCGCGTTTGATCATCAAGATCTCCCTCAATGTTTAAAAATTTTAAAGCAAGGTCTGAAAACCCAATATGCATCATGCGATCAGCTATTTGAATTTTTGAACTATCAGTTAACTGTTTATTTGCATTTGTTTCTAGCAAGAATACAGCTTCCTTGGCGAACGCAATATCGGCGAATGATGATACGATTTCAACTGCCGCCTCATTGGTCAATTCTTTCTGCACAGCCGGAGGTAAAAGTGACATTGTATTTTTGTGCGCAAGTGTAGCGAGAGCGCGGTCTGGGTTTGCAGAGTAAATCTGAGCTGTAATGGATGCGCGAGTGAGGGCCTCTTCAAGAGGTGATCCGCGATGCTCAATAGCTAGAATTGCCGCAAGCTCTGCGGTCTCTGGATCAATTTTCATATTTTGGGCAGCGCGAATTTCGATCGCACGTATGAGGGCATCAGCAGAAACAGTACCATCTTGACTGGATATTACGTCTAATATTTCAACTGCTTCATTGATATTCCCATCAAAGAGTCGCATTTCTGCAGTAAGTAATTCATATGCATCTCCATGTATACCTTCAGCTCGTGAGACCGCATGTTGAATCAATTTCGCGGTTTGGATTGCATTTGCTGATAGGAACCTCTCAGAAAGCCTTGGCCCCAGATGTTGTCTTAAATGCAATGGTAGGCTTGAAAAATATGCTGCGACTTCAAGATTATCATGATCTCGTTGGGGTTTAAATTTCTGTTGTGACATAGCCGCAAAGAAACCAGTGGCACCTGAGCAATTAGCATATTGGGCCAATAAATCTGGCCTGTCACTATATCCGTCATCCATCACATCCGCTATGAGTCTGAATAATTCGGCATGTTTGACAAAAACTCCAAACTCGTCGAGCACAGATTTGGCTTCTGCTCCAAATGAAAGATAGAGGTAATACTTGGCCAGGTTTTCAACCCCTTCCACAATTGGTTGGTCGAACTCGCCGATAGCCTGACTGCGAAAATCAGATAAAATAACCCCGTCGCTCGGTGGTTCGCCCCATTTTTCAATGGCGAGCAAGTTTGTAGGTGGACATGATTCCGCTTCAATACTGTTATCATGTGATGAATTTGTGCGGTCTCTATCTACAGAGGTTTGCACGCGTATATGTGTAGTGTCGTAGACTTCAACGTCATGTGGAGCCCTTGGAGATATGGGTTCTATATTTGGCGTTCTAGCAGTTGTTGGCAGTTTTGCTGCCTCAATGACCTGCTCCGTATCTGGAAGGTCAGCCTGTAGTAATCCTTGAGAAACTGCACGCCCAATTTGACTAAAGAGCGCTTCTTCCATTTCCAAGACACGGAAATTTGGCTCATTTAAGGGATCGATCAGAGGAGAGAAATATACGTTTTCCGCAAGCTCTTGAGCAGGTAGATTCATCATATTAGGAAGCAAGGGCGGTATGCTATCAATTATGGACAGATTGGTGGCTTTTGAGGGTGAACTTTCCTCAGATGGTTGGCCATTCTCCATCGCGTCGCTCGCATTCACTGTAATAGTATCTGGTTGTTCAAATTGGATATCTTTTTTCATTGGTGAGAAGGGGATCTCAAATTTTGAATTTTCCGAAGGAATTCCATCTTTTATATCAATGACAAGCCGGCCTGCTCGTAGCTCAAATGCATCAAGATGCAGTTCAGTTTGAGTGTATATTTTCAAACCACCATCTGAAAATGCTTCCAATTTTAAGATACGTTTTTTGGGAATAAAATCAAATACTTGATCTATACTGTATGTAATGTCCTTAGAAGATGTACTGAGGGCATACCCCCCCTCAAACTTCCCAATGTCCCATTTGGTTTCTTCTGGAAACTGCAAAACTAAGCGTGAAAAGTCAGCGTGTTCGCCAGAGATTACGTTGATGGTGGCGGCGCTCAGAAGTGTGGGAAGCAAGGATAATACAATAAATAGGAAAGTAAGTATCATGCTGCGTCCGATTTAACGTCTTTGAGAGCCTCTTCAAGTTCCGAAAAGCTTGGGCGATAATGCCCCGGAGTGTTTTGGCGACCTACTTCAATGCAAATATTTGTTGCGTGATTGTGTAGGTTGGCCACCAATACTTCTCGTACAAGTTGATAAAAGTGGGCATCTTCTTCAATGACAGATTTCATTTTCGCGGCAAATGGGCCTGCAAAACCATAGGCGAGAAATACGCCCAAAAATGTACCTACGAGCGCACCACCAATCATTTTCCCTAATATTTCTGGAGGTTGATCGATAGATGCCATCGTTTTAATCACACCAAGAACAGCCGCAACAATACCCAATGCAGGAAGTCCGTCACCAATGGCGGCCATTGCGTGGGGGGAGTGTAGTGCATGGTGGAGGTTCGCCTCCATTCGCTTTTCAAGCACCTCTTCCACTTGGTGTGGATCGTCATAGTTCATTGACGCTGAGCGCAGAGTATCGCAGGTAAGAGCAATGGCTTCTTTGTCAGAAAGTATTTTCGGATACTTACTGAAAATGGACGAGTTTTCAGGGGCTTCAATGTGCTCTTCTAAGCCCACAGGATTTTGTCGAGCGAGCCGTATCAGTTCGAAAAGCAAACAGAGTAAGTCTTTATAGTCCTCTGGTTTCCATTTGGGTCCCTTAAAGACTTTTCCCATGTCTTTCATGGTGTGTTTAATCCCAGACATATCATTGGAGATCACAAAGGCACCCGCGGCGGCCCCCCCAATCATCATAAATTCAAAGGGCAGCGCTTTGAGAATAAGGCCCATTTTCCCTCCCGCAGCAATATAGCCTCCGAAAACCATCACAAAGATGATGAGAATACCAACGATGCCGATCATATTGTATGCCTCTGTCTATAAATATGTTTTCTGCCACATTGGCACATCTGCATTAACAATTGCCTGACGTTATTCGCTGGGCGCATTTGCGTTGCGGCCAGCCAGAATGACGGAAATCGTGTAGGCGGTTTCTGGTTTAAGTCCGGCTAAAACAGATGCTGCTACGTCTGGCCGCATGAGCCCCAAAAAGCCTGCTGCAAAGTCCGGGGACATTTGCTCAAAGAGAGCGGCAGCATCTTTAGGTTTCATGCTTTCGTACACGGCTGTGAGCTTATTTAGATCATCTTGTGCGGCGGTACTGGATGCAGCCATTGTTGCTGCCAGATGCTTTTCAGCTTGCTGAAGAGAAGCAAGGTTTTGCATGAATTCAGTACGCGCTAAGTCTAGTTTTTTCATTTTTTGTGCCATCATCATTTCTTGTTCTACGATGATATCTTCACGCTTTCTTAAGCTCTCTAGAAGTGTTGTCATGACGGAATCGGGTTCACATAGCTCGCCTTGATTGTTGGGAGTTATGTTGTCAGGGGAGGGGGCAAGTTGTGAAATTTCACGCGCGATCGCTGCCCCGGTTCCTGATATCAGGCGCGCCCCAGCTGACATCAAAAATACAATGGCTAAAATTAGGAGTGCCCCGCGTCCAGAGCGTTTTATAGGCTTGTGCGTTTTTTCACGTTTCATTCAGCGGCCTCCACTTGGGAGCGTCGACTTAGGAATAGTGTTTCTGGAGAGCTATTCTCGCTTTTTGGATTTGTTTCAGCAGATGCAACAGGGGCTTGAGGTGCTTCGCGCTTTGGCGGTGGTGGAAGATCATGCATTGAAGCCATCAACAACTCCAGTCGCTTGGCTGCATCTTCTGCACGTGACGTCAAATTTTCCAGATTTGCAGCAGACCCCGCTGCGGTTTTTTGAGCTTTCGTCAGCATTTTGGTCATATCGTCCACTTGTGCTGACAGAACAGCAATGGCACCTCCAACTCCCTTTTCAAGGTCGGTGAAGCGACTCAGGCGTTTGGCCAAAACGATACAATACACGGCGACAGAAAATGTACCCGCAATCATTAAAATATCCGCGATGAGTTTCATTTTCGCCTCCTAGTTGATGACAAATTCCATGATTAGAACGTCTTTGATGCGGCCTTCACCTGCAACGATTTGCAGCCTGCGCAGCATCTGGGCGCGCAACCGAATCAATGCGGCAGGGCTTTCTAACTCTGAAATATCCACTGCCCTCAAGTAGCCGTTCAAAACGTCTATGATACGCGGCAAAAGACTTTCGACTTCCTTTTCATATGCAGAAGGCACTTCTATTTGGGCTTGAAACCGGAGGTGTCGGTTGCCTGAACTCGAGTTAGGTAGGTTGATGATCAGCGGCTCAATTGGAACAAATGCGACGTCGGGCAATGGTTCCAAGGCTTCCTCTTCTAGCATGGCAAGATCTTCTTCCGTTGAATCGTGCGGTGGGGTGAGCAACAGACCTGAGTACACAGCAAAAAAACCGCCCCCCCCTAGCACCAGCATTAACGCCACGCCAACAATCAGCGGTAGTTTGGATTTTTTCGTTGTGTCTTCTTCAAGCTGTTCTTCGTCAGCCATAGGTTTATCCACCAATTTCTTCGTCGATTCTGTTTTAACCTGAAGTTAGCTAACCGATTATTAAGGCTGTTCGATCAATCTTAAGGCAACGACGAGGGCAGAAGCCCACACATCCAAGGAGTGACGTCTTGCAGCAGATTCTTTCTGTCTGGCTAAATTTAGAGCCAAAACGCCGAATCATTGTGATTGGTGCGACCCTTTTTATGTTCGCTGCCATCATTGGGCTGTCACGCATTGCGACAACGCCATCAATGACGCTTTTATATTCGGGGCTCGATGCCAGCACTGCGGGTGAAGTGGTGCAAGCACTAGAAGCGCGTGGAGTGACATATGAAATTCGAGGTGGCGCAATTTTTGTTGCCAGTTCACAGCGTGACGAGTTGCGCATGACCTTAGCGTCGGATGGTTTGCCTGCAAATTCGTCTAGTGGGTATGAGCTTTTGGATTCTTTGACTGGGTTTGGCACAACGTCTCAAATGTTTGACGCCGCATATTGGCGCGCAAAGGAGGGGGAGTTGGCGCGGACAATTGTCTCGTCCCCGCAAATCCAAACTGCGCGCGTTCACATTGCGAACCCATCTTCTCAGCCCTTTAAACGTCAAATTGCAGCCACAGCATCAGTGACCGTGACAACCAATTCTGGTGCGGTTTCATCTGAACGCGCAAAATCGCTTAGATATCTTATTGCTTCTGCGGTTGCGGGTCTGTCTGCTGAAGATGTCTCGGTTATAGATGGGCGAAATGGAGTTGTTATTTCTGGTGACGATTCCGAATCAGGGGCTGCGCAAGGAACCGATCGTGAAAAGGAATTGCGGCAAAATATAGAACGTCTCCTTGAGGCGCGTGTCGGTGCTGGACGTGCGGTCGTCGAAGTTTCGGTTGAAAATGAAACTGATATCGAATCGATCATCGAGACAAAGTTCGATCCAGATGGGCGTGTCGCAATCAGCACCGAAACCGAAGAGAATAGCACGTCTTCTACGGATAGTCGCGGCAGTGCGGTTACCGTTGCATCTAATTTACCAGACGGCGATGGGGCCAATAGTGGTGATTCAAGTTCAAATAACAGTGAGGTACGCGAGCGTATAAATTATGAGGTGTCTGAAACGCGTCGAGAACTGCAGCGTGGCCCTGGTGCCATCAAACGGCTCACAGTTGCAGTTCTTGTCGACGGTATACGCAGCCCGAATGCTGATACACAGGATGTTTTGTGGGAGCCTCGCTCAGACACTGAACTTGAGGCGCTGCGCGAACTCGTGGCGTCCACTGTTGGTTTTGATGAGGCACGGGGTGACATCATTACCATTAAAACAATGGAGTTTCAGCCCGTTGTGATCGAGGGCACTGTTGTGCAAAGCTCGCTATTCTCCATGTCTGATCTTAATGTCATGACAATGATCCAGCTTGCTTTTCTTTCTTTGGTGACGGTTGTTTTGGGGGTTTTTGTTGTTCGCCCAATTTTTGCATCCTCTAACATTGAACTCCCTGCACCCTTGCCGTCAGTAGGGCTACCTGCGCCAGGCAGCAGCACAACATCCCCAATACCACAAACAATTCCAGTCGCAGAGTTGCCGAATATGGGGGGAGGACCTCCTGCGCTTACTGGTGAAATTGACAGCGGAGAATTTGGGCTTCCTACATTGGGTGTCGTTTCAGATTTTGACTTTGGAGATGATGATTTCGGAATTTCCACAGATCCTGTGAAAAGGTTGAAAAAGCTTATCGAGGATCGGCAAGAAGAGACGGTTGAAATTCTCCGGGGCTGGATGGAAGATGCTGAGGAAGGTGTTTAGTGAAACATTTGTTCCCATTAGAAGACTTTGGAATTTCTGAAAAACACAGCACGTCGCGTCAGAAAACATCTCTAGAGCCGCCTGTCGTTCAAGGTCCAGCCCCCGCTGAAATTGAAGCAAATCGCATGGCCGCATACGAGCAGGGTTACAAAGCTGGGTGGGATGATGCGGCGCAAAGTCAGATGGAAGACCAAAGTCGGGTTGGAGCAGATTTCGCACGAAATTTGCAGGATTTGGGCTTTACGTTCCATGAAGCTAAATTGCATGTCATGAAGGCGCTTGAGCCTCTTTTGACAGAGATTGTTTCAAAGGTTTTGCCGCGATTGGTCTCTGAGACGCTTGGGCAAACAGTTTTAGAAGAACTCCTTCCTTTTGCTGAAGAAGTATCAGACACGCCGGTGCAAATCGTTGTTGCACCGTCTGGTCGTGCCGCAATTGAAGCGTTGGTTGATACTTCCTTAACTATTCCATTGGAAATCTTAGAAGAACCCTCTTTGGCTGATGGTCAAGTTTATCTGCGCATGGGGGAACTCGAAAAGAAAATAGACATGGATAGCGCGATTGAACGTATCGGCAATGCCATCAAGTCGATTTATGAACTTAATGAAGAGGCCATGAAACATGGATGAACTCCAAGGGCTAGAAAATAGTCAAAAAAACCCATTCACTCAGGTTCCGATTGAAATCACAATTTCTGTTGGCCGTGCGCGCCCCTTGATCAAAGATTTGCTCAAACTTCAAAGTGATAGTGTTTTGGCTTTAGATCGTAGAATCGAAGACCCTGTTGAACTTTACATCGGTGACAAACTTATTGCTCGCGGAGAACTTCAAGAAATGGATGGTGAGAACGCAGGGCAGCTTGCGGTGCGCTTGACCCAAGTCGTTGACCTCAAAGACGGACTTTAACCTTTGCGACAGTTTGTAACCATTTTTGTGCTCACTGCATTAACCATGATTTTTGTTGAGCCGGTAGTCGCGCAAGACTTGTCCATTTCCTTTGGGGAAGGGGGCTCGATTGCAAACCGTTCAATTCAATTTATGTTGCTTATTACGGTTCTTAGTCTCGTTCCTGGGTTGGCGGTTATGGTGACCTGCTTCCCATTCATAGTGACTGTCCTGTCAATATTACGCCAAGCTTTGGGGCTACAGCAGGCGCCCCCTAATATGCTTATTGTGAGTCTGGCGCTCTTTTTGACCTACTTTGTTATGGAGCCGGTTTTCAACCAAAGTTGGGAAATGGGTATTGAGCCACTCATCAACGGTGAAATCGAAGTTGAAACTGCATTTCCTTTGGTTATGGAACCATTTCGAGGCTTTATGGCAAATCGTATTGATCCATCCACATTCGACCATTTGGCCGCGCTACGGCCTGATCTCAATGAAGTTGGCACAGTGACAGAGAATGCCGCTTTGTCTGTCCTTGTCCCTTCTTTTCTCTTGTCGGAAATCGAACGAGCTTTTCAAATAGGGTTCTTGGTATTCCTACCGTTCTTGATCATTGACCTTGTGGTTGCGGCCATCTTGATGTCGATGGGTATGATGATGGTGCCCCCAGCCGTGGTCTCAATGCCCTTTAAATTGGCATTTTTTGTTGTCTCGGATGGCTGGGTCCTGATCTCTAGTGCGTTGGTTCGAAGCTATTTTTAAACCCGCTGGAATATCTTTTTGAGTGCACGGCTACATGACTGAATTATTTAGAATTCTCTAGGCTTTGGTTACCTCTTGTAAACCATAAATCACTTAATCTGAGTTCTACATCTGAAAGAAATGCGGTGGGCAATGAACTTAACACTCCAGTCTATTTTTCGGCCAACTATTTTGCTGGCTCTCGCCCTGATGGCCGTCATCGTGATGATGATTTTACCTGTTCCAGCATGGGTTCTGGATGTTGGTTTGGCGGCCAGTTTTGCCCTCGCCATTTTGATATTTACTGTGACGCTGTTTATTGAGCGCCCTCTAGATTTTTCAGTATTTCCTACGGTGCTTCTTGCCAGTTTGATGCTCAGGTTGTCGTTAAATGTATCATCAACAAAGCTCATTATTGGACAGGGTCACAAAGGCACAAGTGCCGCCGGCAATGTTATTGAAGGATTTGCTAGTTTTGTGATGGGGGGATCTGTTCTGCTGGGGCTTGTCGTTTTCATCGTCCTGCTCATCGTTAATTTTATGGTGATCACCAAAGGTGCGGGCCGTATGGCTGAAGTTGGCGCACGGTTTGCGTTAGATGGCATGCCCGGGAAACAGCTTGCCATCGATGCGGATATGTCCGCTGGCGCGATATCCCATGAAGAAGCCAAGGAGCGCCGCGAACGAGAGTTGGCCGAAACAACTTTTTTTGGTTCTCTTGATGGCGCATCAAAGTTTGTAAAAGGTGATGCTGTCGCTGGCCTTTTGATCACATTGATGAATATCGTTATGGGGCTGGTTATTGGTATCGCCGTACATGGAATGCCTGCATCACAAGCCTTTGAAACTTATGCAATTCTTACAATTGGAGATGGTCTTGTTAGTCAAATTCCATCTGTCATTATTTCTATCGCCGCAGCACTCCTCTTGGCAAAAGGTGGTGCAAGTGGATCTGTCGATTTGGCTTTATTCAAACAGCTGGGTCGCTATCCTCCAGCATTAATCACAGTGGCAGTTTTGATGGGGCTGTTCGCATTAGTTCCTGGCTTGCCGTTTTTGCCTTTCATCTTAGGCGCGGGGGCATTGGGGGCTGCTGGTTGGTTTGTGTCTAACAAAGATCGTGAAAATGCAAAGATAGCACAGAATCCGCCCGAACGAGCTGCAGAAGACATAAAAGAGTCTCTTGGAGATATCTTGGATCTTGATGACATCCATGTTGAATTCGCACCAGATTTGGTTGCCATGGTCCTTGATCCGCAAACGGGTCTTGATGCTCGGATCACAAATATGCGCAATCATGTTGCTACCGTCTTTGGCCTCATTTTGCCTGAGATAAGGCTCACGGATGATCCCAGTCTCCCGTCAGGAAGTTACGTCGTGCGCATTCAAGGTGTAGAGCAGGCACGTGATCAATTACGCCCAGATTTGGCCTTGGCGCTGCTTTCAGGGGATACAACCGGATTCCCGGCTGGCGAAGATGTCAAAGAACCTGTTTATGGCGCGCCTGCGCGCTGGGTTTCGGATGATCAAAAAGAGGAAATGGCCCTTTTAGGGTGTACCGTTGTTTCTCCAACAGAGGTGCTTGCGACACATCTGCTTGAAGTCATTAAGCGCAATTTTCAACGGTTACTCACAATGCGGACTTTGCGTCGTCTTCTTGATGAAATGACAAATTTAACTGACAAAGCACGGGCAGAATCTAATCAACGTTTACTCGATGATTTGGTGCCTGACAAAGTCCCTATGGATATGCTTCTGTCTATACTCCGACTTTTACTTGAAGAGCGTGTTTCCATTCGCAATCTATCTTTGATTTTGGAAGCGATTTCAGAAGCAAGAGGGGCGCATGCCACTCCCGAATCTATTTGTGAGCACGTTCGCCATAGGCTTGGGTTTCAATTGATTTCCGAAATAAAACGACCAGATGGCACGCTGCCTTTGTTGCAATTGGCCCCAGAGTGGGAAGCGAAATTTGCAGCGCATCAAATTGATGGAGACAGAGGTCAGTCAGATGTTGCGCTGCCTCCGACGGATTTCAATAGATTGGCAAAATCTATGGCTGACAAAATTGCGAAAGCAGGGGAAACTGGCGTCTACCCCGCTATCGTAACATCAACGCGGCGGCGCAAGTTCTTAAAGACGGTTCTTGCGGCCCAAGGTATTCAAAATCCAGTGTTTTCTTTTGAAGAGATTGGCACAGAGGCACGTCCTGCTCTGGTTGGTCTGGTGCCGGCATGATGGATTTGCTGCCTGCAACCCTTGGATTAACGCAAGATATGTTGATGATTGGGTTCTTGGTTTTTTTGCGTGTTGGCGCGATGATGGCAGTCCTGCCAGCATTTGGCGAACGTAGTATTCCCCAACGCGTTCGCTTGGCTCTCGCGCTTTGTTTTGCCATCGTGGTAACGCCCGCTGTTGCGGAAGACCTTATGCCCTATGCGGTGGAGCAGGGCATTATGAGCAGAGCTTTGGCGACTGAGGTTTTGGCAGGACTAGCTGTTGGAATGGTGCTTCGTATTTTCGTGATCATTTTGGAAATGGCAGGGGCTATAATCGCCATGTCAACGTCACTTTCCCAGATGTTTGGCGGTGGTGCTGTCGATGCTCAGCCTGTCGTCGGGCACTTATTGCTTGTTGGTGGTTTGGCGCTCGCGGCTATGCTTGATCTTCATGTGCGTGTCGTTGAGATTTTGATCATGTCATATAAATTCATCCCTGTTGGTACGTTTATCGGCGCCGGAGAACTTTCCGAATGGGGATTGGAGCATATAAGATCTGGGTTTTCGATGGCATTTTCATTGTCTGCACCATTTGTGATTGCATCTTTAGTTTACAATGTGGCGCTGGGAGTCATCAATCGCGCTATGCCGCAATTGATGGTTGCTATGGTCGGTGCCCCGGCGATCACCCTTGGCGGCATGGTGTTGATGTTTATTACGCTGCCGCTTTTGCTTCAGATTTGGCGAAAGGGATTTGACCTGTTGCTGTTTAACCCGTTTGGGGCATCGTAATGTCTGATGGTGAAAGCGACGACGACAAGCAATATGAACCGTCTCAAAAAAAATTAGATGACGCTCGCAAAAAAGGCGAAATCCCTCAATCCGTCGACCTGATTACCTCGGCGGCATACATGGGTTTTATTGGTGTCGGAGCTGTCTTTGGTGGCGCATCATTGATCCAGCTTGGTACGGTTCTGCAAGGCCTTTTGGAAAAATCCGATAGCTTGTCCGAGGAGTGGTTTTCAGGTTCAGGCACGGTACTGGCTGGTGAGACTATGCGGGGGGTATTCAGTGCGCTTCTGCCTTGGTTCATATTGCCTGCGCTGGCTGCATTGACTGCCATCATTGCCACGCAGTCATTGGTTTTTGCCCCAAGTAAAATTGAGCCAAAGCTCAATAAAATATCGCCCATTTCAAATGCTAAAAATAAATACGGCCGAAAAGGGATGTTTGAGTTCGCAAAGAGCTTTTTTAAACTGAGCACTTATTCAATTGTTTTGGGTGTTTATCTTGTCAAAAAAATACCCGTTATCTTGGCGACAATGTCATTGAGCCCTGGAATGGTCACCGTGATGTTGCTGGAATTGTGCTTGGGATTCATGCTCATCGTCCTTGTCATTTCAATGGCTATTGGCGGGGTCGATTATTTATTTCAACATAACGAACATCAACGTAAGCACCGTATGTCTCGCAAGGAAATGACCGACGAGTCTAAAGATCAAGAAGGCGACCCTCATATGAAGCAAAAGAGGCGTCAAAAAGGTCAAGAAATTGCACTTAAACAGATGCTTGGAGATGTGCCATCGGCTGATGTTATTGTCGTTAATCCAACCCATTATGCCGTTGCACTAAAGTGGGATAGAATGCGGGGCGGTGCGCCAGTCTGTGTTGCAAAAGGTGTCGATGAGGTTGCCGCCAAAATCCGTGAAATTGCCAATGAAAATTCTGTGCCCATTCACAGGGACCCGCCAACAGCACGTGCGCTTTACGCAACAGTTGAGATCGGACAAGAAATTTTACCTGAGCATTATAGGGCCGTCGCGGCGTCGGTGCGGTTTGCAGAATCTATGCGGATTAAAATGAAAGCAAGGTTTGGTAAGAGATCATGACGGAAGCCTCAATTAAAATTCGACAGTTACAGGTATTGGCGGAATTGAAGTTAAACACCGAACTCGTGCGCTTGTCAGAAATTTCCCATGAAGAAAGTGTGCCTTTGGCAAGGTTGAAGGCCATCGCTCAAGAGGAAACGCACCATAAAGACAATGGTGGTTTTGAAATTTCGCAAGCAGCCCTTTCTGGTATGGATGTGAAGTGGCAGATTTGGGCTGGGCGTGAAAAACGATCGATAATGAGCGATCTGGCCAGAATTGCACAAAAGAGGGAAGATCAACTTGTTATTGCAAAGCATGCTTTTGGCCGCACGGAGGTTCTTAAAACACTTGAAAGCGACGCCAAAAGCAAACGGTAAGTCTACGACCCAACATAGTATAGGCTTCAGTCAACTATAAGATTCACCTCACGGACGGCCTGCATCCCTAAATGGTTGGACCGCAATAACTTGCTATTTTTATTTAACATCTTGTCGAACGATATCGATTACCAACACATCATTGATCTGATTTCCAATCGTTTTCTGGGCGATTTCAGTCAGGGCCGTGCGCAGGGTGTTCATCGTGCCGCTGTCTGTAAAGGCACCTTTGAAGCCTCCTGTATTTGCATGATCGAATAGGACCTGTAAAAAAGCATCTCGCAGTTTAGGCTCCCGGGCATAAATTGCTTCACGGGCCCCAGTTTTTGCTTCCAAACTGAGCGACAAAACAACCATCGCAGCAACGCGACCATCGTCCAAATCGGGTACCACAAATTGATTGTTCAACTTCACGTATTCAAATTCAGATGATGCGTCGTCGTCGCCCTCTTCTAATACCTCTGCCTCATGAGTGTCGTGCGCTGGTACATCGCCGCATGGGTCGATTACCACGATCTCTTGGTCTGGCCTAAGTACGATACCGCCACCTATTCCTGCTCCGAGGCCGATGAGTGCGAGTAAAATGGGTAATATTTTTTTGAGCATATAAGCCTCTGTTAAAACGGAAGAACAATATCAGCGATTTGTTGACCATATCGAGGTTGTTGCATTTGGGTGATTTGCCCTCGACCACCATAAGAGATGCGCGCACTTGCGATTTTTTCATAGGTGATCTCGTTTTGCCGAGAGATGTCTTCAGGACGTACATACCCCTCAACCAACAACTCTCGAATCTCGAAATTAACGCGTACCTCTTGGGACCCTTGGATGTGTAAAACGCCGTTGGGAAGCACGTCTACTATGGTCGCGGCAATCATCAGTTCTAACTTTTCATTCCGCGTTACAGAGCCATTGCCAGACGAGCTAGATGTCCCGCTTGCACTGACCAGTTCAGAGAGTGATGCGCCTTCTGGTAATATTGCATCGATGCGCTGTGGAATACCGAGAAGGGATGGAATGCCCGCAGTTTCTGTTCCGGACCTGCCGCGGGAAGATTTGTTAGAAAACTCTGCGCTATCATCGATTTCGATGACCACGGTCATGATGTCACCACGTTCAATAGCTCGCCGGTCTCCTAAAAGGGATTTGCGTGATGCGGTCCATAGGGATGCCCCATCGATAGGGCTGGTTTTTGCAATCACTTCAGGCAGAGATGGATTGAGCATGGCTGATGTTTCTGCCGAGTTGCTGACTGGTGTAAAGTCAGGCGTGCGTCCAACTTGATCGAGACTGCTGCAACCACTGGCCAAAATAGCCATGGGAAGAAGAGAGAAAAACCGCATAATACTATCCCTAATTATGATCTTGGAAGTTCGCCGACATAAACTGCTCCGTTGGAGCCAACGATGCCGGAAACTGTTGATTTTGATGTAAGGTTCATGACGCGCAACAAATCGCCAGGTCCGGCACGACCGAGGGCGCGTGCATCGGCTGATATAGATAGCGTGCCTATGGCATAAATGAGTTTGACGATTTGGTTGCGCTCTATGATGGCTGCGGGCCCGATGTCGCCCGCCATGATGGGACGGCCAGAATATAAGACAACTCTTGTCTCCAGCCCGATGGCTTCGTCTGTCGAAATCAGCCCCCCCGGAACATCGCCTTGGATGAGGGTCATGTCGCTTGAGGTTAAAATCGTTTGTGCGCGGATCGTACGTGCAGCAACGATTGTTTCGGCTGAAACATGATATGGGGACATCAACATGGCCAGAGTTATGCAGATGAAATGTTTCATCGGATTTGTGTTGTCGCTGACAGCATTTGGTCGGCTGCGGTGATCACTTTGGCGTTCAGTTCATAGCCACGTTGAGCCTCAATCAGCTCAGTGACTTCGCGCACGGCATCCACGGTGCTGTCTTCGAGGTACCCTTGGCGTAACGTGCCTGTGCCATCGATCCCAGGTTCGTTGACGATTGCGGGACCTGAAGCGACAGATTCTAAGAATAGATTTGATCCAATGGCTTCAAGGCCTTTGGCATTGGTAAAGTTTGCCAATGAAAATTGACCAAGTAACTGAGGTTGAACTTGATCGTTGAAGTAAGCGTAGACTTCGCCTTGGGCATTGATTGAAATTGATTTTGCATCATCCGGAATGACAATGTCCGGTACGACGCCGTGTCCATCGGACGTCACTATCAAGCCGTCAGCAGATCTCTTGAGGGCACCATCGCGTGTATACGCAGAATCGCCCGAGGGCAGTGTGACTTCCAGATACCCTTTACCTTCGATAGCGAGATCTAAGTCGCCGCCAGTCGCAGATAATGCGCCCTGTGCCAGTTGAATCGTAACCGAAGAAGGTCGCACGCCGAGGCCAAGTTGCACGCCAGTTGGAAGAACTGTGCCATCAGATGAATTGATGGTCCCCGGCCGTGTCATTTGTTGGTAGTGAAGGTCGGCGAATTCGGCACGGCGCGCGTTGTAGCCTGTAGTGTTCATATTCGCGAGGTTTTGCGAAATGGTTTCCACACGCATTTGTTGGGCGCTCATGCCAGTCGCTGCAATTTTTAAGGCACGCATCTTATGTACTCCTTATCGACCAAGGGTTGAGAGAACCGAGCGAATACGCTCGTCCTCTTTTTCAATGAATGTTTGGCTCAACTCATAGGCATGCTGCACATCAATCATGCGTGTTATTTCGGTTACGGCATTGACGTTTGAGCTTTCGACATATCCTTGCAAAATTACAGCGCCCTCAATGGGCTCAATCCCGCTATCCGTGGTAAAGCGTACGCCGTTGGTACGGTCTAAACTGATTGGGTCTGTTGGCGTATAAAGTCCGATTTGCGCGATGGGTTGGCCATCAGAAGACAGAGTGCCATCGGCTGCTGCGGAAATGTTTTGTGCATCTGGCGGAATGAAAATTGCCGCGCCACCATTGTCGAGCAAACGATACCCATCGTGTGTTGTGAGTTCACCTGCCTCATTTGGTGTAAAGGCACCGGCGCGCGTGAGTGCTTCGCCGTCTGGGGTTTCGATGAGAAAAAAACCATCCCCTTCGATCGCAAAGTCAAACGCGCCGCCGGTTGGCGTGAGTGGGCCTTGGCTTTCATTGGTGTGGCGCACATTGCCCTGTGCCATTGAAAGAGATTCCTCCCCGGGTTCTAGGCGGGAAATATGTTCGGAAAAAATCAGGCCTTCTTTGCGAAATCCTGTTGTTGAACTATTTGCGATATTATTTGCGATTGCAGTCATTTCTCGACTGAGACCTGCCAGCCGCGTGATGGCTGTATAACCTATGCTGTCCATCAAAGGCCTCCGATCAAGGGAATGATACGATCTACGAAAAATGCACTAAGGGTTTCGGTCATAAAGCCCATGGTCATCCAAAAGACGATCAGGATAGCACCAAGTTTTGGTACAAAGGTGAGTGTCATTTCTTGGATGCTTGTGAGAGCTTGGACCAAGCCGATGCTAACCCCCGCAAGGAGTGCGACGACAAGGATCGGGGTTGAAATCACCACAGAAATCCAAAGCGCTTGCCGCAAAGTGTCGTAAAAAATCAAATCGTCCATGACTACACTGGCATCCGCAAAATTTCTTGATAGGCCTCGACGACTTTGTCACGAACCGAGACAGCGGCCTCTACCGCGAGTTCGGTTTGTGCCAATGCTTGCACCAAAGCCTGGCTATCTGCGTTACCGGTCATGGCGGCTTGCGCAATGGATTCGCCTTGTTGCAGAGTGTCAGAAAAAGTTCCCGCAGCCTGCGCAATTTTACCTCCAGCTCCTTGGAAGCCTGCCTCTGGTTTTGGGGCCGTTGCTGGTTTTGTGGATGCGTAGCCTTGGGCTGCATATGCGGATCGGATGTCCATTCTGGTCTCCTTTATCTGCGTAGAAGTTCAAGCAGCGACGTCGACATTTGTCGCGCTTGATCAAACATTTTGAGGTTAGCTTCATAGCTTCGCTGCGCTTCGCGGGCATCAGCAATTTCGATCATGATTTCAACATTCGAGCCGTTGTAAAAACCATCTTCGCCAGCCATTGGGTGCCCTGGGTCATACACTTGCTTGGTTGGTGTTTGGTCCAACTCAACAGGGCCACTTTGTACCGCACCTGTTTTTTGGCCGTGTTCAATAACTTGTTCAAACGAAGCTGTTTTGCGCTGATATCCGGGTGTATCTGCGTTGGCGATGTTTTCTGAAACATGGCGCAAGCGATTGGCCTGTGCGGCCATGCCCGAGGATGAAAGCGAAAGGATGTTGAAAAGATCACTCATAAAATAACTCCTATCTGCGACCAATTGAGGTTCTGAGGATATTCATGGAACTTTTATAAACTGACATCGCGAGATCATGCTGATGACGCACTTCAGTGGCCTTCATCATTTCTGTCTCTAGCGCAACTGTGTTGCCATTGGGCGAACTGGGGCCTGCAGTATCCGAGAATTTGATAGGGGTTGTTTCATCTTGAGCGCCATGAAAATGGCTGGCGCGGGTGCTTTTCATAGCTGCTCCTGTTGGGGCACCTCTGTACGTCTCTTTGAAAGACGCAACATCCTGTGCACGATACTTTGGTGTATCGGCATTCGCGATATTCTTCGCGATAACTTCTTGGCGGGTGCTGGCATGTTTCGCCAAGCCACTCGCCATCTGGAAAATGTCCAATTTTTGGAACATCGGGGCTTCTCCCTCGATCTATGTCAACTAAGGCTTAACCCTGATTCCTTTAGAAAGAGTTGTCGAATGGGGAGATACATATGGTTGGTATTGGTTTTGACGTACTGAAAACAGAAATTTCGACAATAAAGCCGGTCCAGAGCGTGGGGCGCATCATTAAAGTTGCACAGGGTGTGTTGGTTGTGAGTGGCCTAAGCAAAATCGCTGCATCCGGTGATTTAGTCGAAATCGGCCAGGGTAAAGCCGCGCGGCTGGGTGAAGTGTTGCAACTTGAAAAGCAAACAATCACTATTTTACCTGATGGTGGGGCTGATGGGTTGTCTATCGGTGATCCCGTTGCGCATGTTGGTAATAATGAAATTGCACCGCATGATACGTGGATTGGCCGTGTGATTGACCCTTTTGGGAATGCTATTGACGACCGTCCAATATTCCGAGGCAGTAAATATCGTCCATTGCGGGGCACGTCAGTGAGTCCCACAGAGCGTCGTGGTTTGGGGGAGCGTCTTGAAACAGGCTTGGCGGTCTTTAATACACTATTACCTATTGTGCGCGGGCAACGGGTTGGGCTTTTTGCTGGTTCTGGCGTTGGGAAATCGACGCTTTTAGCCAAGCTGGCCACAGGTCTTCGGGCAGATATCGTTGTGATTGCTATGATTGGCGAGCGTAGCCGTGAAGTGCGCGAATTTGTAGAACGGGTTTTAGGGCCTGAGGGAATGAAGCGCGCTGTGATTGTGGCCGCGACATCAGATCAATCTCCCTTGGTACGTCGAAGGTGCGCTTGGACAGCTATGGCTGTTGCAGAACATTTTCGTGACAAGGGGCACCAAGTTTTGTTTCTTGCGGATTCTATAACAAGATTTGCGGAAGCGCACCGTGAAGTTGCTTTGGCCATGGGCGAAACTGGAAGCTTAAGGGGATATCCTCCGTCGACGGGACATCTTATCACGTCTCTTTGTGAAAGAGCTGGGCCTGGGGTTGGCGAATCTGGTGATATAACGGCGGTCTTCTCGGTACTCGTCGCGGGATCAGATATGGAGGAACCCATCGCTGATATTTTACGCGGCGTTCTTGATGGGCATGTGGTTCTTGATCGAAAGATCGCGGAGCGCGGTCGTTTTCCATCAATTGATTTGTTAAGGTCAGTGTCCCGCGCGTTGCCAGTAGCAGCCAGTCCGTCTGAAAACGAAGTGCTTGCTAAGGCCCGTAAATTGATGGGGACTTTTGATCGATCAGAAATGATGATTCAGGCTGGACTTTATTCTCAGGGCTCCGATGCCAATATTGATGCAGCAATTGAATGTTGGCCAAAGCTTGATGCCTTTCTGGCGGAAGCGGAGTTGCATTCAATTGATGCAAGTTTTGAACGGCTGAGAATTTGTGTAGAAATAGGCGAAACTTAAGGGAGTAACTCTAACTCAAAATGGCCCAATTTGCAGAGGGTAGAGCAAATGGGGGGCGCTAAAAATGGATCGATTGGTGTAAGCGTTACTTCGCCCCCACATTCCGCATGCTCGGTTGATATGCGTTCGGTCACTTCTTAGATTTGAAGGGAGTTCCTCTATGGAAGCTTTGAGCGAGTTTCTCGTAAGGATACCACGCAGTACAGATGGCAAGCGTCGTTGGCCTCTGGAACTGAAGGCTCGAATCGTTGCGGAAACGCTGATTGAGGGCGCTACAGTGAGTGGGGTGGCCAAGCGATATGGTTTGAGGCCCAGCAGCGCTTCGGATTGGCGGCGCATGGCGCGGACGGGCAAGCTTGTTTTGCCCAACTTGGATGGCATGGAGTTTGTGCCAGTGCAGATTGAAAAACCTGAGGCGTAGAAAGCGGCTTGCCCATCGTCCGCCTCATCGGTAATTCTTGATGTGATGAAGGGTGATGTGACGGTCAGGTTTGATGCAAACACACCCGCAGTACGCATTGCTGAGATCGTGGCTGCGCTGTGATCCATCCGTCGAATGGGGTGCAAATTTTTGTGGCGACGAGATGTTCTATGAAACCATAAATGCCAATGAAATGCAGCCTAATATTTGAACCAAACACTCTCTAGTAAACTCGGGGCGGTTCAGAAGTTAGGACGATAAAAGCGTCAAAGCATTTTGAGCGGCGGAATTTCCTACGTTGCCTTGTGTGATTTCGCTTCTTACAAGAAATAATCTCACCAATTCTTCGCGTTTGTCTGAGGTTGCGAATTGAGAGACCTCGCTATCTCCAAAATATCTTTCAGACTTTTCTCTAAACGCAGTCAATTGCTGCTCAAGATCTAAGCTGCCAATAGAGGTTGGTAGACCGAGCGCGGTTTCGAATACTGTACGTACTGCTGTGTTTCCCATTACGCCATACCACGCTCCGTTTGAAGAGGTGCCTTTATTCGCGATTGTCGCCAATTCTCGATCTAAATTCAGTGCAAGCCTCATGCTATCATCTTGTTCACCGATTGCGATTTCGAATTGAGTATCTTGATACTTAGCAATAATTTTGTCAGGGAATTCGCTCAGAGTTGTGTTTGGGCTGCCGAAATCTCCAAAACCAAAGGCTTTGGAGAACTCTAAATAACTTTTGTCTGACAATTTGTTGGCAAGAGCATCATCATCAACCGTACCGTCCGTTAGTACTTTTTGAATGAAATAAGTGTTGCCGATGTCTTCATTGAGCCCGAATGCCCCAAGAGCGATGGATAGGAGGCGCCGATCCGACATAAGGTCTTCCGCCGTCTCAATGGATCCAATATTTTCTTTGAAATAGTCTGTATCGCGTCTTATATTCGACGATTCATTAAAGGCCTCTTTCTGAGACTCCATGGTTCTGTTGAGGAATGCCCAGCCAGAATAGCCAGTTAAAGGAACGACGGGTTGGAAGGTCACTGCGGTCTCGAGGCGGAAAATAGTCTTTCTTCACGTGGAAGCAAACTTCTTAACGCCTTTAGTGCTTGATAAAACTGATCTTCGCGCACAGCATCTGTGGCGTCGTTTAAAAACCCCCTACTATCGTTGTCAGTTAAAACTTGGCTAAGCTGTTCGATGCCACGTATAAGTTGTAGGCGAGCGTCGTCTGGTTCTGCATCCCCAGACAACACGAGTTGAGCAATGTAGCAGATGCGGCGTACAGGCGTGTTGACATCCTCGGGATGGATAGCATCCCGTAACCGTAGAATATTTGCATTTGGCGTTACAACCGATAACCGAGAGCGACGGTCACCATTTTCAATAACTGCGCCATTTATTAAGACCCGTTCTTTGGGGCCAAGTTTTAAGACAAGTCCACTCACTAATGGCCTCCTTCGCGGCGAAGGCCACGCATGATTGATGTGTTTATATCTATTAGAGATACCTCGTCGGCCTTACCTTTTAAGATGGCTGAGGTATGTTTTTGCGTAAATTCGGCTAAGTAAAAAATCTGAGCACGAAGTTCTTTAGGCAATTGGTTGTCGGGTGATGCAACATCGCCTGCAAGCAAAGTCCAAAGCCTACGATTTTCGTTTAGGGCTTTGACAAATTCCGGAAAAGAGGTTTTTTTCTTAGCTGCTGTCGCACGTAGTTGATGTGTTATTTTTGCAAAAGCGCTGTATTCTATGCCTCGATCGGTACGGATTGGAGCAGCAGGAGAGGTGTAGGCCGTTCGGGCCATATCGAAAGCGTTCACGTCGGATCCTTCCGGTGACAATGTAATCTAAGATGCGGTTTTTTGCCGCGGAGTTTTCCAAGCGACCCAAGGTCGCTTGGAAAGTTGCTCTTAACGGAATAGCGACAGGATTGATTGTGGAGCTTGATTGGCCATCGACAGAGATTGCACACCGAGCTGTTGCTGTACCTGAAGGGCTTGCAAACGGGCAGAGGTTTCTTCCATGTCTGCATCGACCATAGAGCCAATACCGGATTTTAAAGAGTCCGTCAGAGTGGAAACAAAATCAGATTGCGATTCGACGCGACCTTGAGCAGAACCGAAGGCCGCTGCAGCGTCGATAGACTGCTTGATCAAGCCGTCGATTGCTGAGAGCGCACCGGTGGCCCCCGCGTCACTGGTTACATCAATTGTCGACAACGCACCGAGACCGCCCGATGCCGCAGAGGATCCTGCTGTACCGCCAGTTTGAATGCGCTGACCTACGTCGATTGCTGTCCCTGAATCGTTGGAAATGGTAATCTCATTTCCGTTGGTGCCACCTAAGGCGACCGTATAGTCACCAGTGTCAGTGGCCGCCTCAAAAAAACTGCTGATTTGGTTTTTCAAGTTGGTTGCAACGTCTTGAGCACTGTCATCTGCGCCTGCAACGTATTCAAAAGTGCGATCCCCCGTAGCAGAGCCGCCACCGACGACGTTGATATTGAGGTCGCTAAGTTGAAGCTGGTAGCTGACGCCAGCGGCAACCGAGCCAACGGTAATAGTTTCATCTGCGCCGTCCGCGACCGAAGTCATGTTTGTGCCTGTAGCATAGGCAGCATCGTCAGCGATCGTTGCGGTGGTCCCAGACATATATCCAGCGGCGGCTGTTGCGTCTGCGGCGTCGGTCGTACCGAAGCTTTGTGCGCTTGCTGATGTTGTGACCGATAGGCTTTGGCGTTCAACAGAAATATGTGATGCTGAGACGGAGCCATCAGAGGATCGATCAAGCGATGACAAAACTTTCATATCGTCAGCTGAGGTGCCGTCGATCAGGTTGAGACCATTGAACTGAGCTGCGCCGACGACTGAGTTAATCTGATCCGTCAAGGCCGAGATATCTGTTTGGATTTTAGTCCGGTCCACGTTTTCTTCCTGAGCCGCAACAATTTTGCCCTTAATGTCAGTCAGAAGATCGGTAATCGTCTCAGAGGCGCTTGCGGCAACAGCAAGAGTGGATTCCCCCAGTGACAGGCTGTCGGAGATGCCTTTGAAGCCTTTAACGTCCGATTCCATTACTTTTGAGATGGCCCAAATCGATGCATTATCTTTTGCAGATGACACCGATTTACCTGTGGAAATCACGTTTTGTGTGTCGCCGAGCTGGGTGTTGATTGATTTAAGGGTTTGAAGCGCAACCATTGCGCCATTATTTGTCAGAATGCTGGACATAATTTATGTTCCTTTGGTCTATATAGGCGCGTTTTACGCCACATGATTTACGTGAGCCGTCCTCGCGGACGATTTCAGGTGTGTCATTCTGACTATCTACGGACTGACTGTTTCCAGTTTGCCGTGCCACCCCTCGGAGTGCGCTCTGAACATAGCTGCCTAAAGGTTGAAAGTTCCCTAAGGCATAATGGTTTTTGTGTGTGATTTGAGGCAAAATTTGGGCATAACTCTATATTTTTTTCTTTATAGTTAATGGCTTATTGCCAATATCGGACACGATTCCATTTGGTCCGTACGTTTGCAGTATCGGCTTGGGGGCACGTAATATAGAGAGTCGTTTGCGCGCTGATTGCAGGCCACGAGCAGAGGCAAGTAAAAGCGTTCTATTACGTTCCGTCAATTTTTTGAGGACTTCAAGCTCATGAGGTGTGGCAGAAGATCGAGCGACAGATTGCATAAGTATTAATTTGGATGCACTGATTTGAGGCAAGGTGGAAAATGCGGCTTCGATGATTGCATCATGCTCCTTTTCCAAGAGTTGAGTGAGCGCTTTGGTCGGTTTTAGCGTACTAAATAGCCCCATCAGTGCGCTCCTTTAAGGCTTCAAACAACTGTTCCGCGAGCCCGATGCCTCCAGCTTTAACCATTTTTTCCGCGTGCGCCTGGATTAAGAAAGATGCGAATTGATCTTCGCCTTCTCCGCCACCAAAGGCATCTGGATTTTTTCCAAATCCGGCAGATTTAAGCATTTCAGCTAAAAACGTAGCTTCTAGTTTTTCAGAGACATCTCGTAGTTTGTCGTCTCGTGTTGGAGGCCTTACGAGAGCTTCATTCACGCCATATGATTCTGTGGTGAGTTGCATCGCCGTATCATCCCAGTCCGAATAATTTTTTTTAGAATAATCGCAAACTGGTAAAGAACCGGTAACTCTATCCAGACATAATGGGGCATCGGTGAAAGAATTTCCGGATACAAGACATGCAGATTTTAAATTTACAACAGTCATCAGGTGCGGTTTCAGGCGCACAGATAGAGGAACCTACACAGGTGCCTAACGGGACGAGTGAGTCGTTTTCTGTGTCGCGAAACTTTCAAACTTACGTTGATTCTACTCAGCGTACTGAAGGCGGAGCAAATTTAAGCGCCACCCTTTTCGAGGGCCAGACCGATTATGGACTAGGGGAGATTTTGACTGAGGCAATAGTTTCGAACACGCATATTGTTGACGAAGCGCCTCAACTCCACCCTGACGTTTCGCCTGATATTAGCTCTAGCCCACTCGATGTTCTGGAAAAGGTGGTTTTAGGCACTGATTTGGTGTCAGCCCAGTTTTCTACTTCAAAAGGGGAAACTAAAACCACGAACGCAAAGCGCCCAGAGGCACCGTATAAAGAGACCGTAGGCGTAAAGGATGGAACCCAGTCAGAAAGTGTCGAAAGTGGTGACCTGTCTACAGGTTCCATAGTGCCATTGGTGGTGGCACATCCGATGATCATAGCGCCACCTTTGGTGACATTGAGTAAAGTCGTTACGGATATCGCTAGCAAACAGAATCAGTTGCCTGATAATATGATCGCTCCATCGATAGACTTTGGGATAAAATCAAATGTCGATATCTCGAGTGAACTGAATCTACCAGCATCTAGCCTACCTGTTGCTTTTGGTGCTGACGGTGTGGCACTTGCCGAAAATCAGGCTACGCTTGGGAAGCCTGACATTGTAATCGCTCCAACGCCTGATGCTAAAAACTTAGATGTGGTTCGCCTTGTAGGCGCAGGGCTGGTTGAAAACACTAACACGCGCGCGCAATCTCAGGGTTATGCAGCGTCGGCGCTGGGCGTGCAGCGGGGCCATCTTGCTCTCCCTGTTAGTGAATCTGTGAAGGGCACTACTCAACAGATCGTCTCTGAAGCTATGGTGCTGAGTGCGATGGTTATTCCTGCCGGTCGCTATAGTGATAATGGCCTAACTGAGTCGCGTATCGATGCCTCTCAAAATATTTCATTGCCTGGCCAGACGTCTATGGCACCAAAAACTATGTCTATTCAGGCTTCACGCAATGAGCAACAATCACTGTCGCAAAGTAATGTAGAAGACCAATTAGTGGTTTCTAAAGACACACAGGTGGATAGTCCTGTGGCGCCTGTAACCACAACGCCACATAGCGGAACCAGTGTTGATACCAACTCCACGCCAACCATTTCAGAGCGAAGTATGGCCCCCTATTCGGGTGTATTCGAGGGCAATGTGCAGCCGTTCGAGGTTGATAGCAGCATGAAAACCCAAAGCTTGGAAACCGTGCCTTTGTATGGTGGGGGTGCGGGAATATCTACACAATTGGATCAAATTTCCCAGTCTGACCAGTTGACTCAAAGCACGCGAGTTGAGCTACCAGCGCGATTGGCCGCTCAAATTGCAGATGTAGCAAGACAACTTCCAGATGGACCGATTGAAATCAGTCTTTCTCCCGAGGAACTGGGCAAGGTGAGATTAACGTTTCAGATCTCTGAAGCAGGGGTGATGAACGTTGTGGTTGCTGCAGAACGTCCTGACACATTGGAGTTCATGCGGCGTAATCTTGACAGTCTTTTAGCAGAATTCTCTGATCTTGGATATGAAGGCGCCAGCTTTCAATTTCAGCAAGATAGTCAGAACGCATCTCAAGACAACACGGACCGATCTGAAAAATTTGGTTCAGGAGAATCTGAAAATGGCGCCGAGATCACAAAAGCTGCCGAAAAAGTGGCGCAGCCCTCTCACCTTGCTCGGCTTAACTTGGATGGACCAACTGGTCTTGACCTCAAAATGTAAGGAATATTGATATGACTGCCGTTTACAGTGCCACCCAAGGGACGACCACAAATACAACCTCAGCTGCCGCTTCCACAAGCGCTGCACAGAACGTTGCTTCAAATACTGAACTGAGTTCTGATTTTGAAACTTTTTTAAAAATGCTGACGGTTCAAATGCAAAATCAAGATCCCCTGAATCCTATCGAATCCTCTGACTACGCTGTTCAATTGGCCACTTTTTCAAGTGTAGAGCAGCAAGTTCAAACCAATGACTTGCTGCAATCTTTGGGGGCTCAGATGGGGGTTATTGGTATGGCACAAATTGCGGGTTGGGTTGGAATGGAGGCGCGCTCTGATGCGTCTGTTCAATTTGATGGTGCGCCAATTACGCTGGCGCCAGAGCCCGCGTCGACTGCGGACCAGGCCTTTTTGATTGTGCGCAATGCTACAGGAACTGTGGTGCAGACATCCGAAGTTCCAACGACATCGGACTATGTGGAATGGGCCGGAGTTGATGATAATGGTGAGCCTTTTCCATCAGGTACTTATACGTTTGAACTAGAAAATTTTGCGCATGATGAATATTTATCCACGATGGGGGTTGAGGCATATGGCCATATTATTGAGGCCCGAGCGGAGGGTACCAATACAGTTCTCGTGATGAAAGGGGGCGCTGAAGTTGACGCACAGGATATTTCGGCGCTACGAGAACCGGCCTAGATTCGGCCAATCTATTGCATCTCATTACTGCAGGTCTGTAAGGTTACTAAGACAACGTGGGGGCAATGGGATGTACTGTGCTTGGAACGACTGAAAAGCTTAAAGGACTGGCTCAAGCCGCAAATGCGGCGCATCTTAGCGCATCTACTCATTGGGAAAAACTTTCAGGTGGCAGAACCAATCATGTCTATTTAGGTCATTTCCCGAATATGAAGATGGTGTTTAAGTTTTTTGATAAAAACCGATCTAACCCTTTATTTTCTAATGACATTGATGATGAAAAAAATGTATTGATTGCTCTTTCTGGCACAGGCTTGTCGCCGCCGTTCCGCGGTCGTTTTGAAACGGATGATGGTCCTTGCTTGGTCTATGATTTTATCGCGGGGGAAATCTCGTCAAAGGCAACAAGTCAAATGATCGCCGGGTTGGCACACCTGCATACGCACACCCCTACCGATGGCCTTCGACAGGTGTCCGGTGCCCCCGAGGCTATTTTTACGCAGGGTTTGGCATTTCTTGAGGGGGATAGATCACAGCGTGCAAAATATCTGCGTGCCCATGTCCCCAACGTACCTAATCTTGCGTCGGTGTATGGGTGTTTTTTACATGGCGATCCTACGCCAGCAAATACGATCAACACAGACATCGGCGTGACCTTTGTCGATTGGCAATGTCCTGCCGTTGGTGATCCTGTGCATGACTTATCAATCGCGTTGTCAGGTGCGATGCATTTTATTTACGGGGCAACAGCTTTGGACACCCATGAAATTGATGCCTTGCTGGCCGCCTATGGTGATGAGAAAATTACGGACCGCTTTAAGGCGCTCGCACCATTATATCGCTGGCGTATGGCATGTTATTGCCAATGGAAAGCGCGGCGAGGCGAGGCAGACTATGCTACTGCTGGTGCGATTGAGTTCAGCTAAGTATCAGTGCCACAGCGGCACCAAGTCCAGCAGCAAGCCCTCCGCCAATTACTAGCAATGCGGATTGTCTTAGGGATATGCGCGACGGTTGTGGCTCAGATGACCGAGTTTGCGCCATGAGAATCGTTTCTGCAATTTGTGGCAGCTTTGGCCCAAATCGCGAAAGCACAATCGCAGTGCGGCCAAGGTCGCGCATCAAAGCTTTGGGGCCGATGTTTTCTTTGATGTAACTTTCCACCACTGGCTGCGATACTTCCCAGATGTTGATTTTTGGGTCAAGAGACCGCGCGACACCTTCGACGACAACCATTGTACGTTGGAGCAAGATCAGTTCCGTGCGCGTGGCCATGCCAAAACGTTCGGTGACCTCAAGCAAATAGGCCATTACGCGGCCCATGGAAATTTGGGTGGCGTCCATTCCAAAAATAGGTTCGCCGACAGCGCGTAACGCGCGGGCAAATTCATCGACATCTTGATCGGCAGGCACATAGCCGGCTTCAAAGTGCACTTCTGCGATGCGCTGGTAATCCTTGCGAATGAAGCCGAAAATAATCTCAGCATAGACTCGACGCGTGTAGGCATCGAGCACACCCATGATACCAAAATCAAGCGCAGCGACATCGCCGTTTGGCATGATCTTAAGGTTACCTTGGTGCATATCTGCGTGAAAAAAACCATCGCGCAAGGCATGGCTTAGAAACATTTGCAGCACGATACGTCCAAGTTTTGCACGGTCGTGTCCTGCTGCGCTGATTGCCGGAATGTTTGAGGCCGTAATGCCCTCGAGCCATTCCAGTGTCATCACACTGCGTGAGGAAAGTGCCCAATCGACCTTGGGCACATAGAACCCTTCGTCACCTTGGGTGTTTGCATAAAATTCTGCCGCAGAGGAGCTTTCGAGGCGTAAATCAAGTTCGCCTAAGACTACGCCCTCAAAGTGCGCCACCACATCTTGGGGGCGTAAGCGGCGTGAAGATGGCAAAAATCGCTGTATAAACCATGCGGCAAAATAGAACGCATCGACATCTTTCCGAAACGCACGCCCAATATTTGGGCGCAAAACTTTAACGGCAACTGCTTCGCCTGTTTCGCGTTTTACGGCCTTGTGCACTTGCGCGATAGACGCCGCAGCAACGGGTTCTGAGAATTCAGAAAAAACATCATCTAGCTTACAGCCGAGTTCTGTTTCGATTACCGAAATGGCAACATCTCGTGGAAAGGGGGGCAGTTTGTCTTGCAGAATTTGCAATTGCTGCGACAGTTCATCACCCACCACATCGGGGCGCGTCGACAGGATTTGGCCAAATTTTATATAGGCAGGCCCAAGTGCCGTGATGGCGCGGGTGATAGGGGGACGCGACTCGTCTCCTTTTATGCCCAACCATTTGAATGGCCACACCAAAGTTCGCAAAGCGATTTGCAAAGGGCGCGGGGTGTCTGTTGCATCCAAAATAATTTTAAGCGCACCTGTGCGTTCAAACGTCGCGCCTGTACGGATCAGGCGCCATATATTGTGCGGCCCGCGCATTAAATCTTCCAACCTGTGTGAAGCGCCGCGATACCTAAGCTGAGGTTGCGGTAGCTGACATTGGTGAATCCCGCCGTGCGAATCATGCCCGCAAAAGTTTCTTGATCAGGGAATTTGCGGATACTCTCTACAAGATATTGATAGCTGTCCGCATCATTGGCGATGAGTTTACCCATACGTGGAATGACGTTGAATGAATACAGATCATACGCTTTTTGCATCGCTGCATTCGGTAATTGCGAGAACTCCAAAACCATCAGACGTCCGCCAGGTTTTAAAACACGATAAGCCTCAGACAAAGCCTCGTTCACGCGGGTGACATTTCGAATGCCAAAAGAAATTGTGTAGACGTCGAATTGATTGTCTTCAAAGGGTAGGGCCATCGCATCGCCTGTCACCCAAGAAAGGTCGGATGCCATTTGTGCGGCCTCAGCGCGCTTTCGGCCCTCAACAAGCATAGATTCGGTCATATCCAGCACAATTGAAGTCGCCCCAGGCGCACGTTTCAAAAAACGAAACGAAACATCGCCTGTGCCGCCAGCCACGTCCAAAAGGCGTTGGTGTGGACGCGGTGCAAGCCAGTCCATCATAGCGTCTTTCCACACCCGGTGGATGCCCATCGACATCACATCGTTCATCACATCATATTTTGACGCGACATTGGTAAAGACCTCATGAACCATGCCGGCCTTTTGATCTTCGGCAACATCTTTGAACCCGAAATGTGTGGTCTTATCGCTAGAGCTTTCGCTTGACTGAGTCATTTCCCTTGCACCTTTTGCAAAACTTATCCTTCTTATAGGCCTCACATCGCGCGTGACAATCGCCAGCACCAGCAAAGAGACAGCAAAATGCCCGAATTACCCGAGGTTGAGACAGTTAGGCGCGGGCTAGAACCCAGCATGACGGGCGCTGTGATCACTCAGGCAGATGTGAATCGCCCTGATTTACGTTGGCCTTTTCCTGAACTGATGGCCGAGCGGATTAGTGGTGCGCGGGTGCTACAGCTGCGCAGGCGGTCGAAATACATTTTGGCGGACCTTGATACAGGTGAGACGCTTTTAATCCATCTAGGTATGTCCGGGCGCATGACTGTATCTGGTGATCCTTTGGGGCAATTCGTGCATGAGCATCCGGCCTTGATCAAACATGATCACGTTGTCTTTCATATGGAAAATGGCGCGCGTGTTGCGTTTAATGACCCGCGTCGCTTTGGTGCGATGGATTTGCTCGACACAGGGACCGCTGAGGCGCATCCTTTGTTGGTCAAGATTGGCCCAGAACCTTTGGGAAATGACTTTCATGAGGCATACTTGGTCTCAGCATTGAAAACGAAAAACACCCCCATTAAAACAGCTTTGCTGGATCAATCGCTTATTGCGGGGCTTGGCAATATATATGTGTGCGAAGCGCTGTTTCGTGCTGGTATCCATCCTGCGACCAAGGCCAAAGACCTTAAGCCATCCGCAATCGTGCCTTTGGTGCCGATCATTCGAGATATATTGCTTGAGGCGATTGAAGCGGGGGGATCATCGCTAAAGGACTTTCGACAGGCTGGTGGCGAACTCGGTTATTTTCAGCACAGTTTTCGTGTGTATGGTCGAGAGGGTGGCGCATGTGTGACGCCAGAGTGTACATCTGTGGTTGAGCGGATAACACAATCAGGCAGATCGACATTCTTTTGTCCAAGCTGCCAAAGTTGATTTGATTAGATTTCAAGGCCTGTTAAACCTAGCACAACCAACTGATCTTTGGAGCGACCATGGCCTATAAAACTCTTATCGTCGATGTTCAAAACAGTGTGCAATTGATCCGACTCAATCGCCCTG
Organism: Pacificibacter marinus; assembly: GCF_900109555.1. Classification (GTDB taxonomy): domain Bacteria; phylum Pseudomonadota; class Alphaproteobacteria; order Rhodobacterales; family Rhodobacteraceae; genus Celeribacter; species Celeribacter marinus_C. The sequence continues at coordinate 131,390 of NZ_FNZV01000010.1, forward strand.
ATGCGCTCAATGCTTTGAATTCTGAACTGTTGAGGGAACTCGCAGCTGCGCTGGGTAAGGCTGATGCGGACCCGAAAGTGCGGGCCATCGTTATTACCGGTTCTGAAAAGGCGTTTGCCGCAGGGGCTGATGTCAAAGAAATGTCAAATAAATCATTTTCCGACATGGCACTTACTGACTTTTTTGGCTCTGAAACCAATGCTATAACGGCTGTGCGTAAACCAGTCATCGCAGCTGTGTCTGGCTACGCGCTGGGCGGAGGCTGCGAATTGGCGATGATGTGCGATTTTATCATTGCGGCCGACACTGCGAAATTTGGCCAACCTGAAATTAATCTTGGTATCATGGCTGGCATGGGGGGAACGCAGCGTTTAACGCGGTTTGTTGGCAAATCAAAAGCGATGGAAATGCACCTAACAGGTCGCTTTATGAATGCCGAAGAGGCCGAGCGATGCGGGCTTGTGTCGCGTATCGTGCCCGCCAAGAAGCTTGTGGATGATGCTATCGCCACAGCTGATAAAATTGCTGAAAAAAGCGCTGTGTCTGTGATGGCTGCAAAAGAGGCGGTGAATCGTGCTTACGAAACAACGCTTGCTGAAGGCCTCCTGTTTGAGCGTAGGTCGTTCCATGGATTGTTCGCCACAGATGATCAAACTGAAGGCATGACAGCCTTTCTTGAAAAACGCACACCGCAGTTCCGCGATAAATAGGGTGGTTTAGGCTTTTCTTTTGAACGATTCTCCCTTATGGGACCTCCTTACATGCGCGTGGAGCCCGCTCAGGCTATGACTTTCCTGTCCGATTTTGGGCATGGGCCTATTGCGCAATCGTAATTTATTTGAGCCCGAGAGAGGGAAAGACACCATGGCAAATTCACCACAAGCAAAAAAGCGCGCCCGTCAAATTGAACGTCGCACTGAAGTTAACAAAGCACGCCGTTCACGCATCCGCACATTCTTGCGCGGCGTTGAAGAAGCAATCGAATCTGGCGATTCTGCTGCTGCAAAAACAGCTCTGCAAGCGGCTCAGCCAGAGCTTATGCGTGGCGTGACCAAAGGTATCGTGCACAAGAATACTGCATCTCGTAAAGTGTCTCGTCTTGCTGCGCGTGTTAAAGCGCTCGGCTAAGTCTTACGACTTTGAATAGATTGAAAAACGCGCCTTAGGGTGCGTTTTTTTTGTGCTATTTTATGGGTTTTTTAGCCATTTTAGTGCGGCGCTGCAGCGAATCTGCTGCGGTCAAGCCCGCTACCAAATCTGTGGATATAATCGCAATCCCCTGTTTCTCTTGGACTGATTTCAACACGAATTGCGGCAATTGAGACACGTCACGCAGGGGCAAAAGGGGCTTTTTAGATTCGTCTTCGGTAAAGACAGAGTCAAGCGCGAAGATCAGTTGCGTGTGCCTGTGGCTCGTTGCTAGTTTGATCATGCGATTCATGTCGTCTTGGGGGGACATTCACCAACCATGCGGATTTAGAAGACTGCTTTGGCAACGACCAAGCTTTGTTTTCTTGAGGCTGCCTCGGTTCTCGTGTTGGTGTCGTCTGGTCAAAAGAATAGGGGTATTCTTTGTCAGACTGCCTAGAAATGATGCCGCTTTGGCGTGGTAATCATTCTGGTATGTCCACTTACGTTGAACAGCATTAGGCACAGTGTGCCCAGACTCTCGTTTGTCTGGATTCTCTAGGTGTGTCTTGCTGTACGCGTGGTTTATACAGGTGCCCTTTTGGGCAAGTCTCTATGCACTGTGAGGGGTGTGTTCTGACTGGTCAGGTTCATTTCTGGCCGTCGTGTATGAAGTTTGATGACCTGAGGCGTTGAGCCTTGGACTGTGTGTTGCAGCATAGTTCATGTGTCGGTTCTGATGCCGGTACATAATGAAAAAGAATTATAATTGGGTCGAATACGAATATGAAAAACGATACGTGGGGACGTGTTAAGCAACAGTTGCTCGAGACTGTAGGGCGTAACAATTACGCCAACTGGATCGAGCCGCTACAACTGCAAAAAGTTGACAATGGCGTAGCTTTGTTCTCGGTGCCGACAAGCTTTATGGCAAACTGGGTCGCCCGTAATTTTTCGGATCAAATTTTGAAACACCTCAAGGCATTGGATGTACCTGCATCCCGTGTCGAATTCAAAGTTGAGACAGTAAACGCGGCTGACACCGTGCGCGCCGCATCTTCTGATTCGTCCGCAGCAGCTCCGATTGCTCGCGCTGCGTCCGAGTCAGGGCCCTCTGTCGAAGAGCTACCGGGTGCACCACTTGATGCGCGCTTTACTTTTGATAACTTTGTTGTCGGTAAGCCGAATGAGTTGGCTCATGCTGCCGCGCGCCGTGTTGCCGAAGGTGGCCCTGTGACGTTCAATCCGCTGTTTTTGTACGGTGGTGTTGGCCTTGGTAAAACACACTTGATGCATGCGATTGCCCATGAAATCCAAGTGCGTGATCCGAAACTGCGTGTGCTTTATCTATCCGCTGAACAGTTTATGTACCGGTTTGTCCAAGCCTTACGTGATCGTCAAATGATGGATTTTAAACAGCTTTTCCGCTCTGTTGATGTGCTTATGGTCGATGATGTGCAATTCATCGCAGGTAAAGACAGCACCCAAGAAGAGTTCTTTCACACGTTCAACGCGCTCGTAGACCAGGGTAAACAAATTATCATCTCTGCTGACCGAGCTCCGGGTGAAATCAAAGACCTCGAAGATCGTATCAAGTCGCGACTTCAGTGCGGTCTTGTGGTCGATCTGCACCCAACCGATTACGAATTACGGTTAGGCATTCTGCAGACCAAAGCTGAAAACTATCGGGCGCAGTATCAAGGCCTTGTCTTTGCTGATGGCGTTCTGGAATTCTTGGCACATCGTATCACCACCAACGTGCGCGTGCTCGAAGGGGCTTTGATGCGCCTGTTTGCTTTCGCGTCACTTGTTGGTCGCGAAATCACGATGGAACTGGCGCAAGAGTGTCTTGCCGATATTCTTAAAGCCTCTGACCGCAAGGTCACGGTCGAAGAAATTCAACGCCGTGTGTCTGAGCATTACTCGATCCGTCTGTCTGATATGATTGGCCCCAAGCGTGTGCGTGTGATTGCACGGCCGCGTCAGGTTGCGATGTACTTGTCGAAACAATTGACGTCACGGTCTTTGCCTGAAATCGGGCGTCGTTTTGGTGGGCGCGATCACACCACTGTCATGCATGGCGTGCGGCGTATCGAAGAGCTGCAAACAACGGACAGTCAGATGTTTGAAGACGTGGAAATGCTGCGTCGGGCACTTGAAGCCTAAGCAAAGCGATAAATCTGAGACTCACCTGCTGCACTGCCGCGATTATACGCGTGCGCAGTGCAGCCAGCTCTTGACGCTCAGGCCAAGAGTGAACACAGTCCGATTAACAAAATCTTGCACGCGGTGGTGAATGATATATTCTTGCCATCCGGCCAATGAACGAGACGAGGGTGGCATGAAAATTAGCATTGAACGCGGCGCGCTTTTAAAAGCCGTGGGGCAGGCGCAGTCTGTAGTTGAACGTCGCAACACCATTCCAATTCTGGCAAACGTGCTGATCGAAGCCGAGGGTAATACAGTATCCTTTCGTGCGACAGATTTAGACATCGAAGTTGTCGACAAATGTGCAGGCATCGTTGAACGTGCAGGCGCGACAACAGTGTCTGCTGTGACATTGCACGAAATCGTTCGCAAATTGCCCGATGGCGCGATGGTCGTCTTGGCTGATGATGGCACCGCAGGACGTCTGACTGTCGAAGCGGGCCGATCCAATTTTTCTTTGGCTACATTGCCCAAAGAAGATTTCCCAGTAATGACCACGTCCGAATATGACTGTAATTTTGCCGTACCAGCCCCCGTGCTGCGCCGCTTGTTCGACAAATCCAAGTTCGCGATCTCTACCGAGGAAACACGGTACTACCTGAATGGTGTTTACATGCACATTTCAGATGGCGACGATGGCAAAGTGTTGCGTTGCGTGGCCACAGATGGTCACCGTTTGGCGCGTATCGATGCTCCGTTGCCAGAAAATGCTTTGGAAATGCCTGGTGTGATTGTTCCACGCAAAACCGTTGGTGAGTTGCGTAAACTTCTAGAAGATGATGACATGATCATCGCGGTGTCGGTCTCTGAGGCTAAAGTTCGTTTTGCGACGCCAGATATAACGCTTACATCAAAAGTCATCGACGGCACATTTCCCGATTACACGCGCGTTATTCCTGTAGGCAACACTCGCAAACTCGAAGTGGATGCGGCGGAATTCGCCAAAGCTGTTGACCGCGTTGCAACGGTGTCTTCCGAGCGCTCACGTGCTGTGAAATTGACACTTGAAGATGACAAACTCACTCTATCCGTCAATGCACCAGATAGCGGTGCCGCCGAAGATGAATTGGCCGTGGCCTATAACGATGAACGCCTTGAGATCGGCTTTAACGCCAAATATCTTTTGGAAATCGCGTCACAAGTGGATCGCGAAAATGCGGTGTTCATGTTCAATTCTTCAGGTGATCCAACCTTGATGCGTGAGGGCAATGATACCTCTGCCGTCTATGTTGTGATGCCAATGCGTGTTTGACGCGACCGCGTTGATACTAAATACTTTTATATTAGGAAAAGAGACGGGATGTCTTTGTTCATCGAAGACTTAACCCTGTCTCATTTTCGCTCTCATCGGGCCGCACGTCTTGAATTGGACGGGCGGCCTATTGCGATTTGGGGGTCAAATGGTGCGGGTAAAACCAACATTCTAGAGGCGGTGTCTTTGCTGTCGCCGGGGCGTGGTATGCGCCGCGCGGCCATGGAAGATATAGCGCGAAAACCCGAAAAGCTTGGCTGGAAAGTCAGCGCGGAATTGCAATCGCTGCATCAAACCCACGACATTGAAACATGGTCCGAAAACGGCGGGCCTCGTACGGTCAAAATCGATGGTAAAACCGCAGCGCAAGTGGCGTTGGGTCGCGTTGCGCGTGTGGTGTGGTTGATCCCGGCGATGGACCGTCTTTGGATCGAAGCACCCGAGGGGCGGCGGCGTTTTTTAGACCGTATGGTGATGTCTTTTGAGCCACGTCACGCAGATGCTGTCTTGAGCTATGAAAAGGCGATGCGCGAACGCAATCGGTTGCTCAAGGATATGGTGCGGGATGCGCACTGGTACGCCGCCCTTGAGACGCAGATGGCCGCCTCTGGTGTGGCGATTATGCAAAACCGACTGACTGTGTTGCAACGCATCAAGGAGGCTCAAGATGGCGCGCAGACAGCCTTTCCCGTTGCATCCTTATCGCTCAGAGCCTCTGATCAATTTGCGTTACCCGAAACCGAGGGGGCGCTTTTGTCTGCATTTAAAGACAACCGTCCGCGTGATCTTTCGGCTGGACGGACGTTGATTGGCCCGCACCGTGCTGATTTGGGCGCTATTTACGCCGCCAAAGGCGTGCCTGCAGATCAATGTTCTACAGGTGAACAAAAAGCGTTGTTGATTTCGTTGATTTTGGCAAATGGCCGCGCCTTGGCGCAGGATTTTGGCGCTGCTCCGATTTTTTTACTTGATGAGGTCGCTGCGCATTTGGACGGTGGTCGCCGCGCTGCCCTATACGATGAGATTTGCGCACTGGGCGCACAAGCTTTTATGACGGGCACGGGGCCTGAATTGTTCGCTGAGCTTGGGACGCGCGCTGCCGCTTTTGAAGTGGCCGAAGATGCCGGCATTTCGACCGTAAAGCAGCATGTATAACGCGCGCCATTTGGGCCGTCTGAAGCGGCTATCTGCCTGTGATGACATGCGCGCGGCAAGACCATTCCGCGTCACTTTTCAATCGGCGCACTCTGGCTTGTTGTCATGCTGATATTTGTGCCATTTGCGTGACAATCCCCCCGCTTTGCCGTATAAAAAGGCTAATTAAAAACAAGGAAGTCCGCATGTCCGATACTCCAGAGCAGCCCGAAGAATATGGCGCAAGTTCTATCAAGGTTCTCAAAGGGTTAGAGGCCGTTCGCAAGCGTCCTGGTATGTATATCGGTGACACGGATGATGGCTCTGGCTTGCACCACATGGTTTACGAAGTTGTGGACAACGGCATTGATGAAGCTTTGGCTGGGCATGCAGATTATGTGACCGTTAAAATCCACAAGGATTCTTCGATTTCTGTGCGTGACAACGGACGTGGTATTCCGACGGATATGCATGAAGAAGAAGGCGTCTCTGCGGCCGAAGTTATCATGACTCAGCTGCACGCTGGCGGTAAATTCGATAGTAATTCTTATAAAGTGTCCGGCGGGTTGCACGGCGTGGGTGTGTCTGTTGTAAACGCTTTGTCTGATTGGCTGGAGCTTCGGGTTTGGCGTCAGGGCAAAGAGCATAAAGCGCGCTTTGAACGCGGCGAGACAGCCGAGCATCTTGAAGTCGTCGGTGACGCGAATGGCGAAACAGGCACCGAGGTGCGTTTTTTGGCCTCCACCACGACGTTTTCAAATCTTAATTATGAGTTCTCGATCTTGGAAAAACGCTTGCGCGAGTTGGCGTTTTTGAACTCTGGCGTGCGGATTATTCTCGAAGATGAGCGCCCCGCCGAGCCTTTGAAAACTGAGCTGTACTATGATGGTGGCGTGAAGGAGTTCGTGAAATATCTGGATCGATCCAAGACGCCCTTGATGCCTGAACCAATCTTTGTGACGGGCGAAAAGGATGGCATTAGCGTTGAGGTCGCGATGTGGTGGAATGATAGCTACCACGAGAACGTTTTGCCCTTCACCAACAACATTCCACAGCGCGATGGCGGCACGCATATAGCGGGTTTTCGGGGCGCATTGACACGCACGATGACACGCTATGCGGCAGAAAGTGGGATTGCTAAGAAAGAGAAAATTACCTTTACAGGCGATGACGCCCGCGAAGGTCTGACCTGTGTGCTTTCTGTTAAAGTACCTGACCCGAAATTCTCATCTCAAACCAAAGACAAACTTGTATCGTCTGAGGTACGCCCCGCTGTTGAAAATCTTGTGGGTGAAAAACTCACAGAATGGTTTGATGAAAATCCGCAAATTGCCAAGATGATTGTGGGCAAAATTTGCGAGGCCGCGATGGCCCGTGAAGCTGCGCGCAAGGCCCGTGAATTGACGCGCCGCAAGTCGGCTTTAGATGTCAATTTCTTGGCTGGAAAGCTGAAAGATTGTTCTGAAAAAGATCCGTCTAAAACCGAAGTCTTCCTCGTGGAGGGTGATTCCGCTGGAGGGTCTGCGCAAACAGGGCGTGATCGCCAAACGCAGGCGATTTTGCCGCTCAAAGGTAAAATTCTTAACGTTGAACGCGCACGGTTTGATCGGATGTTGGGATCTCAAGAAATTGGGAACCTTGTGATGGCGCTCGGTACCGGCATTGGGCGCGATGAGTTCAATCTTGGTAAATTGCGCTACCATAAAATCGTGATTATGACCGATGCGGATGTTGATGGCGCGCATATCCGGACGCTTCTTTTGACGTTTTTCTTCCGTCAAATGCCATCTTTGATCGAAGCTGGGCACCTATATATTGCGCAGCCGCCGTTGTATAAAGTGGCCCGTGGTAAATCCGAAGTTTACCTTAAAGACCAAGCCGCGATGGATGAGTATCTTATTCAGCAAGGCACAGATGGTGCTGTCTTGCGTTTGAAATCCGGTGAAGAAATTGCCGGTGCTGACCTTGCGCGTGTGGTTGAGGGGGCGCGGACGTTTAAACGTATTTTGGATGCATTTCCAACGCATTACCCACGTCATATCATTGAACAAGCCGCTCTGGCTGGCGCATTTGAGCCCGGCCGTGTGGATGGTGATTTGCAAGGCACAGCCGACATAATTGCCAAGCGTCTTGATATGATTGCACCAGAATTTGAGCGCGGCTGGAAAGGTCGCCCGACCCAAGATGTGGGCATTCGTTTGACCCGCGTTTTGCGCGGTGTTGAAGAGGTTCGCACTCTTGATGGTGCGATCTTGCGTGGCGGTGAAGCGCGCCGGATTAACCAAGAAGTTCAAGCCACATCTGGTGTTTATGATGATCCATCACAGTTGATGCGCAAGGACCGGTTTAGCCTTATTCACGGGCCGATTGATTTGCTTAATGCAATCTTAGAAGAGGGCGAAAAAGGTCTATCCTTGCAACGCTACAAAGGATTGGGCGAGATGAACCCTGATCAGCTGTGGGAAACGACTCTAGACCCCGAAGCACGCACTTTGTTACAGGTTAAGATCGAAGATTTTGCGGAGGCCGATGACATCTTTACAAAACTGATGGGGGATGTGGTTGAGCCGCGTCGTGAGTTCATTCAAGACAACGCACTGAATGTTGAAAACCTAGACGCTTAAGGATTTGTAGGGAAGCACATAAAATTGCGTGGCGCGCATAACTTTGCGCGCCACGAGAATGCGAAAATCAATATTACCTTCCTCTTATCGGCGACTTAGACAAAAGAAGTCGTGCAGTCTTATTTGACTCGATGCGTGATGAGCTAAATTCTGCCATTGCCTATGAATGGCAGTAAAAGCTCATGTGGCCGATACCGGCCCTCGACGTGACGTGTCCTCTCTCTCATTAACTAAATTGCCAAAAGCTAGGCAAATCGGTTAATAGCGTCAGATCAAGCGGACATGTGTGGTACGGCTCTGCAGTGCAGTTTGAAAAACGCGGACGGCGACAATCTATATAGTAAACTCTGCAATCTGTTTGCACTTCGTCGCTACAAAGCCAGACGATGTTAGTGCTTTATGCGCCATTCCCGAAGTTTGAACTCTATTTACATACAACGCGAGGGCAGCATTCTTGGGAAGCATCACAGCATCGTAAAGTTCCGTGCCCAGCGGACAGCTACTAAAAAGTCTGCTTTTTCCAAGTTGCTTGCTTTCAAAGAGACTCTTGGGAAGGGGCCGCCTGTCCCCAATATTCTGGGCTTGACCGCAATACGCCCAAAGCGACTGGATCGGGTCCTATTTTAGCAAAGATTATCAATGAGGCCTTAAAACCTAGATCAATCGTTATCCGACTCCTGGATGAGATCGGAACACTACGTGCTGAGCGGAACACTGCCCTTACGGGATCCAACAATGCCCTAGGCTTGATAATACTCACGATACCAGTCGACAAACTTTTTGACGCCTTCTAGGACTCCCGTTTTAGGGCTGTATCCTGTGAGGGATTTAAGAAGATTTGCGTTGGCCCAAGTCGCGGGTACATCCCCCGCTTGCATCGGCATGAGGTTCCGCGTGGCGGTTTTTCCTGTGGCGATTTCAATCGCTTCAATGAAGTCGATGAGCTGAACTGCGGATGAATTACCTATATTAACCACACGGTGTGGTGCCACAGGCGACAAGCTATCCCCTTCGGGAACGATGCCATCTGCGGGGCGTACAGGGGGCGTGTTGATGAGTAGACGAATGGCATGAACGAGATCTTCGACATAAGTGAAGTCGCGCTTCATATCGCCGTGATTATAAACGTCGATTGGTGTGTCTTCTAAAATGGCTTTAGTGAACTTGAATAGCGCCATGTCTGGGCGCCCCCAAGGGCCGTAAACTGTAAAAAAGCGAAACATGGTGATTGGTAGGTCAAATAAGTGTGCATAAGAATGTGCCATGTTTTCAGTCGATTTTTTCGTGGCCGCATAAAATGACATTTGATGATCGGCTTTATCGGTTTCCGCATAAGGCATTTGGGTGTTAGCCCCAAAGGCAGATGAGGTCGACGCCAGCATCATGTGTTGAGGCGGATAGGCACGGGCAGCTTCAAGTAATTCGAACGTGCCAATAATGTTGCTTTCTAAATAGGACCGCGGGTTTTCAATCGAATATCGCACGCCAGCCTGCGCGGCGAGATGCACAACTACGTCAGGTTTTTCATCTGCGAATAGCGACATTAGCAGATCAGGCGTCTCGACTTTATCTTGAATGAAGCGATAGTTTTCGGATTGTAAAAGCTGCGCATTACGACGTTCTTTCAGCGTTACATCATAGTAATCAGACATGCAGTCTATGCCGATAACGCGGAATCCATCATCCAGCAGACGGCGACATAGAAAATACCCAATAAAACCAGCTGAACCAGTGACAAGAGCAGTACGCATTTGAGAAGACCCTTAAATCAATCCGCGCCAAACAGGTCGCGGGTAAATATTTTATCGCTCATATCGGAAATATCATCGGTGACGCGGTTTGCGACAATCACGTCAGCCTCAACTTTAAACGCTGCCAGATCATTCACCACCCGCGAGCCAAAGAAATGAGAATCGCGCATCACTGGTTCATATACAATGACTTCTATGCCCTTAGCTTTGATGCGTTTCATGATGCCTTGAACGGAGGACTGACGAAAATTGTCGGAGCCAGCTTTCATTACCAAGCGGTAGATACCAACGACTTTGGGTTTGCGTGCAATAACTTGATCGGACAAAAAATCTTTGCGGGTACGGTTGGCATCAACGATCGCTCTGATCAGGTTTTGCGGCACTTCAGAATAATTTGCCAGTAATTGGCGGCTGTCTTTCGGAAGGCAGTAGCCGCCATAACCGAAGCTTGGGTTGTTGTAATGCATGCCGATGCGTGGGTCTAAGCCGATGCCATCGATGATCTGCTTGCTGTCCATACCGCCTGCCATTGCGTAGCTGTCTAGCTCGTTGAAAAACGCGACGCGCATGGCAAGATAGGTGTTGGCAAACAGTTTGACTGCTTCGGCTTCATCAGCGTTTGTAAACAATACATCGACGTCTTTTTTGATCGCACCTTCTAGCAGCAAGTTGGCAAAGGTGCGCGCACGATCAGATTGTTCACCAACAATGATACGGCTGGGATGCAGGTTGTCGTAAAGGGCACGGCCTTCTCGTAAAAATTCAGGACTAAAGATTACTTGGTCAGTATCATATTCGTCTCGAATGCGCTTTATAAAGCCAACGGGCACCGTAGATTTAACCACAATGGTCGCTGTTTCGTTTACCGAGATAACCAGCTGGATCACGCGTTCAACCAAGGACGTATCAAAGTAATTGGTGTCTACATTATAGTTCGTGGGTGTCGCAACAATGACAAAATCTGCATCTCTATAGGCTGTCGCGCCATCCAAAGTGGCCGTTAAATTAAGTGGCTGGTTGGTCAAGAATTCTTCAAGTTCGACGTCTACGATTGGGCTTTTGCGTGCGTTCACAAGATCGACACGGTCTTTTGAAATATCGACGGCCGTCACTTCATGATGCTGAGCCAATAAAACTGCATTGGATAATCCAACATACCCAATTCCTGCTACAGCTATTTTCATGAACTAACCCTTTATTAGATAACACCAAGATATTTAACGCCATCAGACTGTTGCATAAGTTTTCTATGAAACATATGCAAAAAATGTGGCAAGACTAGGCTTATGAGGTGATTATACTGGGCGGGATGCCTACTTCTAACCTGTGGCCACACAAACACTATAGCTGAAAAGAGATGCTTCGGTGGGCTTTAGTATCATACTAAAAGGACGCTTCGATATTTGCCGATCTGTCCCAATTTTTGCTGCCATTCCATGCCACGGCTCGACACAAATAAAAGGCGCTTTGGGTTTGCTCCATAAGGCAAGGTTGGGCAAGTTTTCAAAATGAAACTTTAGACATGGCCCATCTACCATCCCGTAAGACAGCGCCGTTCCAGCCCCTTGGGGAAAGATCATCGCATCTTCGTTAAAAAGCCCTCCCTCTAGCGACAGCATACCGTTTACAAAAGGCGAAGGGTGTCGTTTCTCGGTCAACAGCCCCGTCTCCAAGCGGGCCATCAGTGGCTCTGCACCATTGGCCAATGTCACGCTATGCATGCGACCCTCGCCCCCCGGTAAAGGCCAGCTGAACGCAGGATGGAAACCGAACCCAAAAGGCATATCATCTGTGCTGCAATTTTTCACTTCTGCCGTGACTGTCAATTTGGGGCCATCGAGTGAATAGGTCAGCGACAGACTGAAATCGAAAGGATAAAGCGCGCGGGTGTCTTGCGTTGCGGTCAGTACATAACGACACATGCTGGCGCTTGACTGCTCTAAGTGAAAGCGTGACCTGCGGGCAAAGCCATGCTGCTGCATTTGCGCTGTATGGTCCCCAATCGCTATACAATCATCCGGTGCGCGCCCAACAATCGGAAACAAAACAGGTGCACGACCTGCCCAAACATCAGGGTCCCCTTGCCAAAGCCACTCGTCACCATCGTGATCGCACAGACTTTGCATTTCCGCCCCCAAAGCGGACACAGTCAGTGACAAGTGGGAACTCTCGATCCGAGTGAGGTCAGGCGACATGGGCGAAGGTTCCTGTGGGGGGGCGGAAATGCGCGCGCCTTACGGAATAAGGCGTGCGATGATTGCGTCTGCGGCCTCTTCTGGTGACAGAATTGTGGTGTCGATGTGCATATCTGGTGCTTCAGGATGCTCATAAGGGCTGTCGATGCCTGTAAAGTTTTTCAACTCTCCAGCGCGCGCTTTTGCGTAAAGCCCTTTCACATCGCGGCTTTCGGCAACTTCCAAAGGTGTGTCCACGAAGACTTCGACAAATTCACCGGGCTGCATCATTGAACGCACCATGTCGCGTTCTGAGCGGAAGGGCGAGATAAACGCGGTGATCACGATTAGACCCGCATCGGTCATTAACTTGGCAACTTCCCCAACACGGCGGATGTTTTCCACGCGGTCCGCTTCGGTAAAGCCTAGGTCTTTGTTTAACCCGTGACGCACGTTGTCACCATCCAACAAGAAGGTGTGGCGGTTCATCCGTGCCAATTTTTTCTCAACGATGTTGGCGATGGTGGATTTGCCTGAGCCAGACAAACCTGTGAGCCAAAGCACGGTAGCTTTTTGGTGCTTCATCGACGCATGGTGGTCGCGACCAAGGTCAGTGGCTTGCCAATGGACGTTTTGCGCACGACGCAGCGAGAAGTGGATCATCCCCGCGGCAACCGTTTGATTGCTGATCTTATCGATCAGGATAAAACCACCCAGATCACGCGATTCTTTGTAGGCTGCAAAAGGGATCTCACGGTCCGTTGTGATATTGGCAATGCCGATGGCATTCAGGTCCAATGTCTTAGACGCAAGATGTTCCTGCGTGTTCACATTCACTTCGTATTTTGGCTCTTGCACTGTGGCTGAAACGGTTTGTGTACCGATTTTCATCCAATATGCGCGCCCCGGAACCAGCTCTTGTTCATCCATCCAGACCAGCGTGGTTTCGAACTGATCAGCCACCTCAAGCGGCGATTTTGAGGCCACGATCACTTGCCCACGCGAACAGTCGATTTCATCAGCAAGCGTCAGCGTGACAGATTCACCCGCAACGGCGATATCGCGATCACCATCAAAGGTGACAATCTTGGCAATCGTAGAAGTTTTGCCTGATGGCAACACGCGCACTTCATCACCCGGGCGCACAGTGCCAGAGGCGATGAGACCGGCAAACCCACGGAAATCAAGATTTGGGCGGTTGACCCATTGCACAGGCATACGGAACGGTTCCGCTTGCTCTAAACTGTCCTCAACAGAGACGGTTTCCAAATGCGGCAACAGGGCTGTGCCTTTATACCAAGCGGTATTGTCGCTCGGCGCCGTGATGTTGTCGCCTTTGAAGCCCGAGATTGGGATCGCAGTGAATTCTTCAATGCCGATGCTATCCGCAAAGGTGCGGTAATCAGAAACGATCGTGTCAAAGGTGTCTTGATCGTAATCGACCAAATCCATCTTGTTCACAGCCAAAACAACGTGGCGAATGCCCAGAAGTTTCACCAGATAGCTGTGACGACGCGTTTGGGTCAAAATGCCTTTGCGCGCATCGATCAAGATTACAGCCAGATCAGCCGTCGAGGCACCAGTAACCATGTTGCGTGTGTATTGCTCGTGGCCCGGCGTGTCGGCCACAATGAATTTACGCTTTTCAGTGGCAAAGAAACGATACGCTACATCGATGGTGATGCCTTGCTCGCGTTCAGCCGCTAGACCGTCAACCAAAAGGGCAAAGTCGATCTCTTCGCCTTGGGTGCCTGAGCGTTTGCTGTCCGCCTCCAAGGTGGCAAGTTGATCTTCAAAGATCATTTTAGAGTCGTACAAAAGCCGCCCGATCAGCGTGGATTTTCCGTCATCGACAGACCCACAGGTGATAAAGCGCAGCATGGTTTTGTGCTGATGCGTTTCGAGATATTGATCGATATTTTCAGCGATCAGAGCGTCGGTTTTATAGATAGGATCCGGGGTCGTCATGAATAGGCACCTGAACTAATAGGGGAAAAAGGAGGGCGATATCTGGCGCACTGGGCGCTTAGAAATAGCCTTCCTGCTTTTTCTTCTCCATCGAGGCCGCTTGATCGTGGTCGATGGCGCGGCCCTGCCGCTCGGATGTTGTGGTCAAAAGCATTTCCTGAATGATCTCGGGCAGCGTTGTCGCCTCGCTTTCCACTGCGCCAGTCAGCGGGTAGCACCCAAGGGTCCGGAACCGCACAGAGCGCATCACGGGCTCTTCGCCGTTCAGCGGGAAGCGGTCGTCATCAACCATAATTGTCAAGCCATCACGAACCACGGTTGGGCGCATCGCAGACATATATAAAGGAACGATTTCGATCCCTTCCAGATGGATGTACTGCCAGATGTCCAATTCGGTCCAGTTGGAAATCGGGAAAACACGAACGCTTTCGCCCTTGGCTTTGCGTGCGTTGTAGATGTTCCAAAGTTCAGCGCGCTGGTTCTTTGGGTCCCAACGGTGATTGGCAGAGCGAAATGAGAACACCCGTTCTTTGGCTCGTGCTTTTTCTTCGTCACGACGCGCGCCACCAAAGGCCGCATCGAACCCGTATTTATCAAGCGCCTGCTTTAGACCCTCAGTCTTCCACATATCTGTGTGCAAGCTGCCGTGATCAAACGGGTTGATTCCGCGTTCTTGCGCTTCAGGGTTTTGGTAGACCAACAATTCCATGCCAGCATCTTTGGCCGCTTTGTCGCGCAGTTTGTACATTTCTTGGAATTTCCAAGTTGTATCTACGTGCAGCAAAGGAAAGGGCGGCGGTGATGGGTAAAAGGCTTTTTTCGCCAAATGCAACATGACAGCACTGTCCTTGCCAACACTGTAAAGCATGACTGGGTTTTCTGTCTCGGCGACGACTTCACGCATGATGTGGATGCTCTCGGCTTCCAAACGCTGAAGGTGTGTGAGGGTTTTGTTGGCCATAGGCCCTCTCTAAAATTTTCTGAATTAACTGTTGTCCATATTTACCCTTGCTTACAGTACCAATCACCCCCCATATGGGGGGTATTCTAGAGATGAGCCTATATGTCCGACGAAACCCAACTTCTTACAGCCCTGTTTACGGCAGCACTTGGCCAAGCTGAGGGAACGCAAAATGCGATCAAGCCAGATCCGGCGCGGTCCCAAAATTGGCCAAACAACTGGCCAAACACCTGGAACGGCTTCCTGACAATTTTGGCCCAGATCACCCACGCAGACACTGTACAGTTGCACCTGATCGAAAACGGTCGTGTGCAGCACTGGCAAGTGGGCGATGATTTGGGCGCAGTGGACATCGCAGCAAGTGATCGCATGCGCACCAGTCGCGTGTATTCCCAATCCGATTTTCCCAGCGATCTCAAACTGGATTTTCCACTGCGGGCCATACGGTGGAGAAATGGGAATGATGCTTGGGGCATACTCACCCTCAGACGGCGCGCCGATGATTTTCGCGCAATAGACGGGCAACATCTGTCCAATCTACTGCCCTATCTCGCTCCTGCTGTTCGCGGATGGCAGAGCCTCACGCGTGACCGAGCGCAAGCAGATATTGCTCATCAAATTTGCGCCAATCTAGGCGCAGGGTGGATTCTATTTGCCCCGACAGGTCAAGTCACAGCCATGGCTGTGGGCTTGGCCGCACGGCTTGAGGTTGCGGCTGGCATTAAGCTGAGCGCCGACGGGCGGCTGCGTCTTGCCCCTACGACTGCGCGGAATTTGCGCGACGTCTTAAACGCAATGGCAAATGGAAGTGCTGATCCACACAGCCTGTGGCTTTCCACATCCCCACGGGTGCAAATGATCCTCACGACAGAACAACATGCTGGCATTGACGTTCTGGTGGGGCGGGTTCGTCACGATGTAATGGCGGGCGCTCTGCCCCTGTCACGGATCATGACTGCTTTTGATCTGAACCGCAGCGAAGCACGATTGGCGGCGGCGTTGTGTGATGGCTTGAGCCTGTCGGACGCAGCCCAGACATTGGATTGGACGCTTGAGACGGCACGCAGTACCTCAAAACAGATCTTTGCCCACATGGGCGTCGCCGGCCAGCCTGGCGTTGTACGCGTGATGCAAGCGAGTGCGATTTGGCTTCACCCCACAGGCAAATATCTATGGCGAAATGATCGACAGTAAACCCTTAGATTCCCATTCGGCGCTCAGTCCAACTCGACCCCTTGAGTGTTGGCCAAAATCAGGTTTTAATAGTTTTGTGCAGCCTTTTGATCTAACTCCATGGATACTCCTCATGAAAAAAAATTATACACTTGCCCTTGTTTTGACGGCAACCTTTGCAACTTCTCCAATGCTAGCATTAGCCCAAGCTGATACGACATCTGACACGATGGCTACCGTGCAAAATGATGCCGACATTCAAGTTGACGCAGAGGCTGATGCAAAAGCTGCTATTCAAAAATTTAAAGCTGCGAGGAAAGCCTTGCGCCAAGCCAAATCTGAAGATGCAAGCGCAGCTGACCTTGATGTCATGCATGCAGCTGCCGCAGATGGAAACACTGTCTGACGTCAGCGCCAATGGGTCCAAATAGAGTTATTTACTAAGAGAGTGTTTGTTGTTCATCATAGCCACTGAGGAGTGGACGATGAGACAGACAACGAAGAGCCCCGGCGAGAAGATCGTCAAAGACATCAAGCGCGCCACGCGCAAACACTATTCATCTGAAGAGAAGATCAGGATCGTGCTGGACGGGCTGCGTGGCGAGGACAGCATTGCTGAACTGTGCCGACGTGAGGGCATCTCCCAAGGCATCTATTATAAATGGTCCAAGGACTTCATGGAAGCTGGCAAGAAGCGGCTTGCTGGTGATACGGCACGTGCCGCGAACACTGACGAAGTGAAGGATCTGCGCCGTGAAGCGCGTGATCTGAAGGAAGTTGTGGCGGAACAAACGCTCGAACTCCGCTTGCTTAAAAAAAGCATGTTCGACGGTGGGGGCGACCACGAATGAGATACCCTGCATATGAGAAGTTAGAAATCATCCGCCTGGTCGAAGAGAGCCACCTGTCGGCGCGTCTAACGCTGGCCAAATTGGGCATCCCCCGCACCACGTTCTATCGTTGGTACGATCGGTACCTGCAGCGCGGCGAGGCCGGGTTGCAGGATCAATCCCCTAAGCCAAAGCACGTCTGGAACCGCATTCCCGACGAAGTGCGTCGCAAGATGGTCAAACTGGCGTTGAAAGAGACGGAGTTGTCACCGCGAGAGCTGGCGGTGACCTTCACTGACAAAGAAAGTTATTTTGTATCAGAGGCTTCGACGTATCGGATCCTCAAGGCGCATGATCTGATCACCAGCCCAGCTTTCATTGTCATCAAAGCGGCCAGCGAGTTCAAAGACAAAACCACAGCGATCAATCAGCTCTGGCAGACAGACTTTACCTACATCAAAGTTCTGGGATGGGGCTGGTTCTATCTCAGCACCGTCCTCGACGATTACAGCCGCTACATCGTCTCCTGGAAGCTTTGCACCAACATGCGGGCTGAAGACGTAACGGACACGCTTGACCTCGCATTGCGAGCATCCGGCTGCGACCAAGTTCACGTCGTCCACAAGCCACGGTTACTCAGCGACAATGGCTCCAGCTACGTCTCTGGCGACCTAGCAGAATGGCTACAGGACAAAGGTATGAAGCATTCTCGCGGAGCCCCCTATCATCCGCAAACTCAGGGCAAGATCGAGCGTTGGCACCAGACTCTGAAAAACCGCATCTTGCTGGAGAACTATTTTTTGCCCGGTGACCTCGAAGCACAGATCGAAGCCTTCGTCGACCACTACAATCATGAGCGCTATCACGAGAGCCTCAACAACGTCACACCCGCCGATGTTTACTTCGGACGCGACAAAGCCATTCTACAACAAAGGGAAAGGATCAAACGAAAGACGCTCGAAACGCGACGCTTGCATCACAGACAACGTGCCGCATAATGCAACCAACCAGATGAGCCGAACTCTCTCTTAGTTTAAGCCGCCTTTGGTGCCAAAAACCCTGACGACGGACAGA
>NZ_FNZV01000004.1 GCF_900109555.1 Pacificibacter marinus
ATAGTCGGCTGTCTTCGACGCCGGTGTTTATCCTCACAACGTCTGATCATCCAGATGATATCGTTAACGCCCATAATTTCAATGTGGCCGGCTATATCATAAAGCCAGTGCAAAAAGAACAAATGCTGGATGCTTTGAGCGCTTTAAATGTGTTTTGGAGACTCTGTGAATATCCTATGGAATAGAGTGTGAAAAAGGCTGAAATATTTCGTAGTTTTGTGACTTGAATGCGTAAAGGCCTTCCCTGGCGCAGGGTAGTCAATTAAAGGGCTGAACATGGCGCTCAGCAGATAAAAGTTTCAGTGATGTGGTAAAAAAGTCTTGCATTGCGCCTTATTCCGCTGTGTCATCGTGTCCAATGCAAGGTTGTGGTTAACTTTGTTTGCGCAACATTGCGCTTAAAGCGCCTAATATAGGGCGGCGTTAACCATTTGACGTGCATTGCCCCTATACAATCGCAGTTTGTTGCCTTATCAGAGCATCTTTCTTACCTCCGGTCTTTCCGCGAACGCGGCGATTGCCCAATACGGACATGCATTACCCATGATTACAGCCCTTTCCGACGCCCTTGCCGAGCGCGGCTATGACACCCTCACACCAGTCCAAGAGGCGGTGAATGACCCTGCGTTGCAAGACGCGGATCTTTTGGTCTCGGCGCAAACGGGCTCGGGTAAAACTGTCGGTTTCGGTTTGGCGATCGCGCATACTCTTTTGGGTGATGCAGAACGTTTTGATCGCGCCGAAGCGCCGATGGCTTTGGTCATCGCACCGACACGTGAACTGGCCTTCCAAGTGAAACGCGAACTTGAATGGCTGTATGCCAAAGCTGGTGCGAAACTCGCGTCTTGTGTCGGTGGTATGGATTACCGTGATGAACGCCGCACGCTTGAACGTGGTGCACATATTGTTGTCGGTACGCCGGGGCGTTTGCGCGATCACATTCAACGTGGGTCACTGGATATGTCCGGCCTGCGTGCGATTATTTTGGATGAAGCCGATGAGATGCTTGATCTTGGCTTCCGCGAAGATTTGGAATTCATGCTAGGCGAGGCGCCAAAAGAACGCCGCACATTGATGTTCTCGGCTACTGTGCCTGCAATGATCGCCAAGCTGGCCAAGCAATACCAACGCGATGCTGTGCGTGTGAACACTGCGGCTGGCGCGAAACAGCACGCTGACATTTCCTACCAAGCGCTGTCTGTGTCTGCACGTGACGAAGAGAACGCGATCATCAATATGTTGCGTTACCACGATGCGGAAAACGCTATCGTGTTTGCTAACACGCGGGCGTCTGTTGCGCGTTTGACTGCGCGCTTTGCCAACCGTGGTTTTTCCGTCGTTTGCCTGTCTGGTGAGTTAAGCCAAGCGGAACGCAGCCATGCATTGCAAGCGATGCGCGATGGTCGTGCACGTGTTTGTGTGGCCACAGATGTTGCTGCGCGCGGGATCGATTTACCGAACTTGGAATTGGTGATCCACGCTGAATTGCCGACAAATGCCGAAACATTGTTGCACCGTTCTGGTCGCACGGGGCGCGCAGGGCGCAAAGGGATTTCTGCTCTTATCGTTCCCCCAAAAATGAAGTCCAAAGCTACGCGTTTGCTGGGGTGGGCCAAATTGACAGCAGAATGGGTCGAGGCGCCAAGCGCTGAGATGATCTTGGCTAAAGATGAAGAAAAGCTGTTGAGCGATCCAGCTTTGACGGCGGAGCCTTCAGAGCAAGAGGCAGAGTTCGCTGCTAAAATGCTAGAAACACACACACCTGAAAAAATCGCAGCGGCGTACCTGCGGCTTTACCGTGCGGGTGTATCTGCACCTGAGGAACTTGGTCCGGCACCTAAACCTGGTGAGCGTCCAGAGCGCGCTGCACGTGAAGATTTTGGCAAATCGGTGTGGTTTTCTTTGTCAGTTGGTCGTGATGATCGTGCCGAGCCACGTTGGCTTTTGCCGCTGGTTTGTCGTGCCGGGAATATCGATAAAACATCTATCGGCGCGATCCGTATTCGCGACACGCAGAGCTTTGTTGAGTTGAAAGAAGCTGCTGCAGACGGTTTTGAAGCCGCGCTTGATAATGGTGTTTTGGAAGAGAACGTTAAAGCGACGCGCTTGGCGACAATGCCTGATTTGGGTGGCGATCGTTCGGGTGGTGGCAAGAAACCGTATGAGAAAAAAACCTACGGCGATAAAAAATCTTATGGCGATAAAAAACCATATGAAAAGAAATCCTATGGCGACAAGAAGCCGTATGAAAAAAAAGAGTATGGTGATAAAAAGCCATACGGCAAAGGCGGCGATGGCGATAAAAAGCCATACGAGAAAAAACCGTTTAAGAAAAAGTTTGAAGATCCAACACGTGATGGTGCTGTGAGCGACAAGGCGAAAAAGCCACGTAGCAAACCAGATGGTGACAAAAAGCCATATGAGAAAAAACCATTCGCTGCCGGTGCTGGTGACACGTCCAAACGCGTTTACAGCAAGAAACCTGCAGGCGCTGGTAAGCCAGGCGGTAAGCCCTATGCGGGTAAGCCATCTGGTGGAAAACCTGCCGCGAAATACGGCAAGCCCAAAGGCGGTGCCGCGACGCCAAAACGCAAAGGCTAAAACGCCTGCGCTGATCTGAATAGAAAAGCCGAGCAGTCAAATGCTCGGCTTTTTGTATGTCGATAACGATGTTTGTGGCAGGGATCGGGCTAGGGTGCGAGATGTTGTTATATGTATATACAAAGGGTGGTTTTGTGTTTATTTCACCCACCCATATATCTCAATCGCCCATAAAAAAGGGAGCCCGAAGGCTCCCTAAACGGTTCTCGCGTAAACAGCTTAACCGATGATGGCGTTCAGCGTTGCAGATGGGCGCATGATAGCTGATGTTTTGACGACATCTGATTTGTAGTAGCCATCCATGTCGGCTGGTTTGCCTTCATCTACTTTTAGCTCGTTCAAGATTGTCGCTTCATTGGCGGACAGTTTATCAGCAACATCTGCAAAGTGCGCTTTGATGTCTGTATCTACGTCTTGGTTTGCCAAGCTTTCTGCCCAGTACCGTGCGAACCAGTAGTGTGAAGAGCGGTTGTCATTTTGGCCGACTTTGCGCTCGGGCGATTTGTTTTCAAGCAAGAGTTTGACTGTTGCGTCTTCAACGGCTTGGCCCAAAACTGCCGCTTTGGGTTTGTCTTTGGCTCCTGCGAGGAAGTTGAAGCTTTCACCCAAGGCACAGAATTCGCCAAGGCTGTCCCAACGTAGGTGGTTTTCAGCGACCAGTTGTTCAACGTGCTTTGGAGCAGAGCCGCCAGCACCAGTTTCGAACAAGCCACCACCGTTCATCAATTTCACGATAGACAGCATTTTCGCTGATGTCCCAAGTTCCAAAATTGGGAACAGGTCGGTCAAGTAATCGCGTAAAACGTTGCCAGAGATGGTCACAACATCTTTGCCTTTGGTCATTTCAGCCCATGAGAAACGCGTCGCTTCACGGGGCGCCATGATCGGAATATCTTTGCCAGCGGCTTTGAGCGCAGCCTCAACGTATTTGATCAATTCTGCGTCATGTGCACGGTTGGCATCCAACCAGAATGCGGCAGTACCAACAGCGTCGAAACGCTCAATACCGGTTTTGATCCAGTCAAGAATAGGCGCTTTTTTCGCAGTGGAAGAACGCCAGATATCGCCAGCCTCAACAGAGTGAGAATGCAACACATCGCCGTTCGCCAAAACAATTTCGACAGTCCCAGCAGATGGGATTTCAAAGGTTGTTGGGTGCGAACCGTATTCTTCGGCTTTTTGCGCCATCAAGCCAACGTTGGACACCGCGCCACATGATGTCACGTCCAATGCGCCGTTTTCTTTGAAGTAGTTGATGGTCTCGTCGTAGATGGTCGCATAGCAGTTGTCAGGGATGCAGCATTTGGTGTCTGCGGCTTTGCCGTCTGGGCCCCAACCGATGCCGCCAGCGCGGATCACGGCAGGCATGGATGCATCGATGATCACGTCAGAGGACACGTGCAAGTTAGTGATGCCCTTGTCTGAGTTGACCATGTACATGTCGGGTTTGCCCGCGAGGGCTGCTTTGAGATCAGCTTCAAGTGCGGCGTTGCCCGCGATGCGTTCTTCAAGATCTCCAAGGCCAGCGTTAGGGTTAAACCCAAGCGCTTTGACTGTCTCGCCGTGTTTGGCCAAGAAATCTTCGATAAAGACAGACACAAAGTGACCAAAGATGATGGGGTCAGACACCTTCATCATGGTTGCTTTGAGGTGGACAGAGAACAAAACGCCGTCTTCCATTGAGGCGATTTCAGCTTTAATGAATTCGCGCAAAGCAGCAGCCGACAGGAATGTCGCGTCAACGATTTCACCTTCAAGGTATGTCAAACCGTCTTTGAGAACTGTTTGTGTGCCGTCAGTTGCGGTGAAAACGATTTTAGCACCACCCGCTTGCGCGGCCGTAATGGTTGCGGATTTTTCATTGGCGTAGAAATCATTGCCAGACATTGACGCAACATGGGTTTTGGAATTCGCTGTCCATTTGCCCATGGAATGTGGATTGGCCATTGCATAGGCTTTTACAGCTTTGGCAGAACGACGATCAGAGTTACCTTCACGCAAAACGGGATTCACCGCAGAGCCTTTGACAGTGTCGTATTTGGCGCGAATGGCTTTTTCGGCATCCGTGACAGGGGCTTCTGGGTAGTCGGGGATTGTGTAGCCTTTGCCTTGCAATTCCGCGATGGCATCTGTGAGCTGGGGGACTGACGCGGAAACGTTTGGCAATTTGATTACGTTTGCGTCGGGTGTTTTTACCAATTTTCCAAGTTCAGCTAGGTCATCAGACACGCGTTGCTCTTCGGTCAACAGATCAGGGAACAGTGACAAAATGCGTCCCGCGAGAGAGATGTCGCGGGTTTCAACATTGATGTCGGCCGCGCTTGCAAAAGAGCGGATGATTGGCAAAAGCGAGTGGCGTGCAAGCTCAGGCGCTTCGTCAACAATTGTGTAGATAATGTCAGGGGTCTGATTGGCCATGCTGTGGTCTCTTTCGCGATTTGATCGGTCAAATACCTGCGCGGGAGAAGCTCGTAGGGCATCCACGGCCTCCGTTCCGCACTGTTGGCTTTGAGGTAAATCAGACGGCTGCGCAAGTCAATGTGTGCAACGGTATACAGAGGGGAATCTTTATGTCTGGAAAATCAAAAAATGCGTTAAATTCCTACGCGAAACCAAGCATGCAGCGATCATGGCGTTTCAAGACTAAGGTTCGGTTTGGGAATTAAATCGGGCTTAATGCCTTTTTCGATGTAATCCCACGTCGCCAAACCGATCATGGCACCATTGTCCGTGGCCCATTTGATCGGTGGCAAGCACAGCGATATACCGTGGTCTTGCGTCAACTTGGCCATACCATCGCGCAGTTGAGGCGATGCCGCGACACCGCCAACGATGATCAAAGATTTCGGCTGGCATTCAATCACAGCGCGCTCTGCTTTAGCGATCAGCACATCCAGACAAGCCGCCACGAAAGAGGCCGACATGTCATCAACGCTTACCTCTGGATGTTTTTCAATATGGCGTGCGACTGAGGATTTCAGCCCAGAGAATGAAAATTCATAGCCTTCATTTTTCATCGGACGGGGCAGGCGCAACACAGGCGTGCCACGCTTTGCTGCTGCATCAATGGCCGGACCACCCGGCATTCCAAGACCCAGCATGCGCGCGACTTTATCATAGCTTTCACCAACAGAATCGTCGCGTGTGGTGCCGAGCAAACGATAGCTCCATGGGTCACTTAAATGCGCCACAAGCGTGTGCCCGCCAGACACCAACATCACAACTGCGGGGTATTGGGTGCGCTGTTCTTCTAAATCGACAGAGCGCATGTGGCCGCGTAAATGGTTGATACCATACACGGGCACGCCCCACCCCATAGACAGGGCTTGCGCTGTGGATAGGCCAATCAACAATGATCCAATCAATCCGGGCCCGCGTGTGACACCAATGGCTTTTAGGTCATCAGGCGATACGTTTGCCTCGTTCATAACATTTTGAATCGTAGGTAAAATAGCTTCCAAATGTGCGCGCGATGCCAGCTCGGGGTAGACACCGCCAAAGGCTTGGTGAACTTCGTATTGCGAGACGGTTTTAATCGCCAGCACGCTGCCATCTTGAGCCACAATCGCGACAGATGTATCGTCGCAAGAGGTTTCGATTCCAAGCACATATTTACGCATCAGAACGCTCCAAAATTGCTTGTAACACCGCCGCACTTACGGCGCCGACACGTTCAATTTTTGCGGGGTGGGCGCGACAATTGACGAGGCTGGATGGGATTTGGGATTTGGCTGATCCATGAATCACATAGTTCGGCGCGCCATTTAGATGCATCAGCGCTTGTGCGGTTGTTGGTGGCGTATCTTGGCCAGATAAGTTGGCCGATGTGACCAAAAGGGGCCCTAAATCAGTCAATAGGCTGAGGAGAAAGGCATCATCGGGAATACGAACAGCACATTCATCGCGCCCAGAAAGCCAATCAGGTGTAGCATCTAAATCCAATTCAACCGCAATAGTCAGCGGCCCCGGCATATAGTCACTGCAGAGCAGAGCCGTCGCTGTTGGTGTTAACTTTCCCCCCAGCGCGACAAGTTGATCGGCATTGGCAATCATGATCGGCAAGTTTTTTGCACGGGGGCGTTTTTTGAGGTCAAAGACCTTGTCCACAGCGTTCGCATGACTTGGTAAAGCCACAAGGCCAAGCACTGTATCGGTTGCCAGCAACACGACACCGCCGGCGATCAAAGTGGACTTTGCGTGATCTAAAGATTGCGATGCGGTGCTCATGATAGCGCCTCAACAATCGGATAAGCGCGTGCATTTGTGTCGGGTATGGCGTGTCTCTTGGCCACTTTAAGCATCGTCTTAATCGTTGCGGCATTGACCTCGGGCGCGTCTATGCCTTCAATGTCCACGTTACCTGCAATCGCGTATTTGTCTAATCTTTGGATATGTTTGACGGCAATTTCACGTTCACAATGTTCGTAATGTGCAAGTTTTCCAGCTTTGAAAATACCAAAATGCACAAAGGGATTGGCCGCTTTACGTATAATCACTACGGGGTCATCGGTTTGATCCGCCAGCTGTGTGCCCAGCAAATCAAAGGCGGGTAAACCAATAGTTGGTATGTCCAAAGCAAACCCCAACCCGTTGGCAAAAGCGACACCTGTGCGGGTGATGCCGAGGCCGCCGGGACCGATGTCGACGAATATTTCTGTCAGCTCATTTAACTCTGCACCGATGCTGCGCAAACCTGTTTGCAATACAGATCTGTAGTCGCGTGACCCTAAAAGGGTCGCATCGCTGGCGCTGTCAAAAATAACGGTGTCGTTTTTTGCCAAACCCATCACAGGCACACCGTTTGACGTTTGCAGTAAAAAGGTGAGCTTAGTCATTGAACAAGGTTCCAAGCGTTTTTAACACAGGATGCCACCGTGGGCTTTGCGCGCTGAGTGTAAATGTTCGCGTCTGATCTGAGGCGCCAAAGCCAATGTCGATCTGCAATGGCGCTTCGAAAAATCCATCAATACGTTGGCCCCATTCGATTAAACAGATGCCAGTTTCAAAATAATCGTCTAGCCCTAGATTATAGAATTCTTTTGAATTTTCCAATCTGTAGGCATCCACATGCAGCACTGGGGCGCGGGGCGTCTCGTAAATATTGGCGATGGTATAGGTCGGGCTGGTGACATCTTCATCGCTGCCCAAAGCTTTGACCAACGCGCGAATGAAAAAGGTCTTACCTGCAGCCAAAGTTCCATCCAGCATCACGGCGTCGCCTGCTTGCAAATGCGTCGCAAGCGCGGTTGCAATGCGCGTTGTCTGCGCTTCGCTTTCAGCTTGCAGAGTCACAGATATTGGAGCGGATGCGGCCACGCTGGTGTCCTTTGAATCAAAGTGTTTCAAGGGGATTTAGGCGAAATGCACCCAAAGGTCCATGGTGGACTGCGTGTTGTGAGGTGCGCGATTAAAACAAGCGGTTGAACAGGCTGCGGGGGACGTAGCGTCCCCACTTGA
Source organism: Pacificibacter marinus (assembly GCF_900109555.1). Lineage (GTDB taxonomy): Bacteria > Pseudomonadota > Alphaproteobacteria > Rhodobacterales > Rhodobacteraceae > Celeribacter > Celeribacter marinus_C. The sequence goes on from NZ_FNZV01000004.1 coordinate 8,059, forward strand.
ATACCCAAGCAAAGGGGCGCGGAAACGCAGTTTCAAACCGTTGACTGTCTATGGCGCGGATCACATGATGCGCAGCGACCTTGGGCGTCATGATTTGCGGCATGTTGAAATCGTTTTTCGCTGTGAGCCGGGTTTTGATAAAGCCCGGATTGGCGATTTGAACGGTGACGCCAGAGCCCTTGAGATCAATAAACAGGTTTTCAGCTAAATGCATGAGGGCGGCTTTGGAGGCCGAATATCCTATGGCATCGGGCAAGCCGCGGTAGCCCGACAAAGATCCGATCAACATGATATTGCCTGACCCGCGTGCGACAAGGTTGGGCACGACATGGGCCAGCACACGTGCCGCACCCGTGAAATTAGTGTCGATCATTTGTTCTACGATTTCGGAATCCCAATCCTTGGCATTTGTTGGCTCATAAGTGCCCACGCAGTACAGCATCGCATCCGCGTGCTGTGTTTGTTTTGCGGCATTGGCAACGCTGTGAATATCGGTGACATCCATTTGCACAACGGTCGCAGCGCTGAGTGTTTGGGCGAGCGTGTCGAGTTTATGTTGCGAACGCGCAGATAATATTAAGGTGGCACCACGTGCATCCAATGCCTGTGCCAAAGCGGCCCCAAGTCCTTCGGAAGCCCCGACAATCCACCACGTTTTCCCGCGTATTGGGTCAGTCATTTTTTGTCTCCAGATTTGGTCAAAGTATGAGAGGGTGGGGCAGGGCGTCGTCTGTATGTGGCCCCTTTTGCTTTTAGAACAATCGCTTGCCAATGGATCAATGCCATTGTGCGCAGGGCCCCAAACGGGCGCCGTAGGGCTGCGTGTAACAAAGAACGATTGGTCAATGACACACGTGGGCCGCTTAACGTTGCTATGACGCCATCGTCATTGTTGCCATGAAAAATGCGGATGGAGATCTTGTCGGACGCGATGTCAAAGGTGAAATTGTACTGGCCTGCGACCTTTTGAAAGGGAGAGACATGTAATGCTTTGGGGGTCGTGATTTGATCTGTTTTGGTGATCGCACTCAGGTCGTCTTTGGTACACAAATAAGAATGGCGGTCGCCAAAAGGCGTAGACACTTCTGCAATTATAGCGACTAAATCGGTATCGCGCCATGCCAGCCAAAAGCTGACAGGGTTAAACCCGTAACCACAAAAACGGGGTTGGGTGAGCAGCGCAATGCGAGGATTTTGCAATCCTGAATCTGCAAAAATTGCACGTGCCCAATCTTGCCCGCTTCCGTTTTTCAACGGCCCGCCATGGTCACGGTCATAGATTGAGGCCAGATTAAAACGATTGCGCGAAAACAAAAATGGGATGCGTTTGGGCGTATTTTCCAAATCCAAAAGCACAAAATCAACACCATACCGAAACGCATTTTTGATGGCCCCGCGCCGCGCATGGGTTGTGTGCCCTATGATGTGTTCTATGCTGGGGGTTGGTCTGATCATACCAGAACACGGTCCATTTTTTCAGCGACCTGCACGGCGGAATGGAACCCGTCTTCGTGAAATCCATTGCGCAAATATGCACCCGCGAACCAAGTGCGATTGTCGCCATTGATCGATTGAATGGTCTGCTGTGCATTCAACGCGGCATTGTCAAAAACTGGGTGATAGAGCGTTGTTTCATCATATATTTTTGCTTCATCAATTGGCGTTGCGGCATTGAGCGTGACAAACAAAGGATCGTTTTCATCAATGGCTTGCAATTTGTTCATCCAATAGGTGACGCCAAGAGCTTGCTCTTGACCTACGGCGTCAGATTTATAAACCCATGACGACCAACAGGCGCGGCGTTTGGGCATTTGCGATGGGTCGCTGTGTAGGGTCACACGATTGGCTTGATAGCGCAAATCAGACAGGGCTTTGTGCTCTGTCAGAGTTGGTTTGGCCAGCAGTTTCAGCGCTTGATCCGAGTGACATGCAAACACCACCTGATCAAAATGATCTTGCGTGCCGCATTGGGTTTTAATCGTCACCCCAAAAGCATCGCGGGTCACAGCGGCCACAGGGGTGCCAAGTCTGAATGTGCAGCCCATAAGTGTTAGATGGGTCTCAAGTCGCTTTATATACTCGATAGAACCGCCCTTGACCGTGTACCATTGGTGCTGCCCCGTGGCGGACAATAGCGCATGATTGCGAAAGAACCGCAGCAAAGACGCAGCAGGATAATTGCGAATTTCACTGGGTGGCGTTGACCAAATAGCCCCGCAAATCGGCATCAAATAGTATTGAATGAACCAATCCCCAAGCTGCAAGTCTTGCACCAACGCCCCGATGGTTGTGGTCTCATCAGTGACGTGGGCTTGGGCCGTTTGGTTGAATTTGAAAATATCACGGACCATGCGTAAAAAGGCTGGACGTGCGATGTTGGATTTTTGCCCAAACAGCGCTCCAAGTCCCTGCAATCCGTATTCAACCGCGCCGCCATTGATGGTTGCACCAAAGCTCATGTCCGATTTGATCACAGGTACATTGAGCGCATCAAACATCGCCGTGAGGTTTGGATAATTGGCGTAATTGAAGACAATAAAACCGGTATCAACAGGTTGATCGCCGCTTTTGCCTGCCATCAAGGTGCGGGCATGGCCACCCAATCGCGGCTCTGATTCAAACACGGTTACGTCATGCTCGGGCGACATCAGATAAGCACTGGCTAGCCCTGATATGCCAGACCCAATAATAGCGATGCGTTTGCGGGCGCGGGGAGGGATATCAAATGACATAGCGTTTCCTGTGTTGATTATCTTGTCTACGTGGCACGGCGACAAATAGATCAAAATGAAAGTCACTGAATCTATTTGTGATCCACAACTCGACGCTGTGCGTAAGACCTGTATGATGGTTAAAGAACGACATATTTCACAGCGCGCCGTGACTGCGCGCCTCAAGCGAACGCCCCCAAGTGGGGGCAAGACGATCCTTGAAAGGATGTCAGTGACTTTAGGACAGGCGACATCTTTTTCTGAGCAAACGGAATGGATGCTCAAGGTACGCGATGCTCGTGATCGCACTGCATTTGCCAGTTTGTTTGATCATTTCGCCCCACGCTTGCGCGGGATGTTGATGAAAAACGGATTTGGTGCGGCGCAAGCCGACGATGTGATCCAAGACGTCATGCTATCTGTCTGGCGCAAAGCGTCGTCTTTTAACCCTGAGCGTGCTGAGGTGTCGGGCTGGATTTTTCAAATCGCCCGCAACCGTCAAATTGATGTGATCCGCAAAGAACGCCGACCCATGCCCGAAGACTTGGCTATGCCCGAAAGCACGGACATCGATGGCGAACAGGTTTTAGGCATCGAACAAGAGGTGCAGAAATTGCGCAGCGCGATTGCACGTCTCACACCCGATCAACGCGATTTGGTGCAAAAAGCTTATTTGGGTGAATTGACCCACAGTGAAATCCAAGCCGAAACGGGTCTTCCGCTTGGCACGATTAAATCCCGCATTCGCCTTGGTTTAGAGCGTTTGCGGTTTGAGATGAAAGGAGAGCGGTAAACATGACTGACATCGCTCATCATATTCCTGACGCGCTTCTGGCGTCTTATGTTGCTGGCTCTTTGGCGCGCCCATTTGCGATGGTTGTCGCGGCGCACGTGTCAATTTGCGAAGAGTGCCGCGCCAATTTGGCCGCCCATGAAACTGTTGGCGGTGCGTTGCTGCACGATTTTGAACCGATCTCGGTGTCAGATGATTTGCGCGATCGTGTGCTAGGTCATTTGGATGATCCATTTCTGGCTGAGCCCGCGCGCCCGCACGGAAATCCAACTTATCCGGCTCCTGTTGTTGAGGCGCTGGGCGACAAACCACCACGTTGGCGTTCGCTTGGTCCTGGCGCAAAACAGTGTATTTTGGAAGCTGGCAAAGCGGGATCTGTGCGTTTGTTGCACATCGCACCTGGGTTTGCCGTGCCGGATCACACCCATGGCGGGCTTGAGTTGACCTTGGTTTTACAAGGCGCGTTTACCGATGAAACGGGGCGGTTTGGACGAGGTGATCTTGAGGTGGCAGATGACGATCTTGAGCACACACCAATCGCAGAACAAGGCATGCCCTGCATTTGCTTGGCGGCCACGGATGCGCCGTTGAAATTTAGTTCTTTCATGCCACGGCTTTTACAGCCGTTGTTCCAGATTTAACCTGTATTCAGTCAATTACCTGTTCCAAAAGGCGCGCGCTATGCGTGCCTTTTTGTTGAGTATCATATTAATATGACTGACTAATTATCAGTATCTATCCAAATGGTTACAGGGCCATCATTGATAAGACTGACTTTCATATCAGCGCCAAAAATCCCAGTTTGAACAGGGACGCCTGTGTTTGCCAGGTGGTCGGTAAACGCTTGGTAAAGCTCTTTGCCAGTTTCAGGATCGGCGGCATTTGAAAATCCAGGGCGATTGCCTTTGGTTTCTGCGGCCAAGGTGAACTGGCTGACAACCAAAGCTGACCCACCGATGTCGCGCACCGATAGGTTCATTTTACCAGCGCCGTCTTCGAAAATACGGAGTTTTGACAGTTTGATCGCCAGTTTTTGCGCTTGTGCATCGGTGTCACCACGCATGGCGCAGATCAAGACCAACAGACCCTGATCGCAAGACCCAACCACGTTGCCATCTACTTTAACGCTGACTTCTAAAACTCGTTGAACTAGGGCGCGCATGATTACATCTCATGCGCCCAAGGTGGATTTGCCCCGGCGCGGGATACGGTAATTGATGCCGCTTTTGATCCCATGGCCAGTGCTGCGCGCAGCGTGTCGTCATCCAAGTCTTTGAGTGCCGCCTTGGTCAGTTTCCCGCTGTCTTGCAGTGATGCCAACAGCCCAGCGTTAAACGTGTCACCTGCGCCAACGGTGTCGGCCACGTCGACCTTGGTGGCGGCGACTTGTACGATACCGTTTTTGGTAAAACCGCGCACGCCCTCAGAGCCTTCGGTCAAACAAACAAGGCTTGGCCCTTGGGTCAAAAGTGTTTGAATATGCTGTTCAATATCGCCATCGCCCATAATCCACAAAAGGTCTTCGTCAGACACTTTGACGATATCACAAAGCGACAACATGTGGTCCATACGCGCACGATACCGCGCCTCGTCTTTGATAAAAGAGGGCCGAATATTTGGGTCCATCATGATCACGCGGGTCGCAGCCTCGCGCGCACAAAGCGCTTCATAGACTTCGCCGCAAGGTTCCACAGGCAATGAAATACCGCCAAAAAACAGCGCCTCAATAGTGTCTGGTAGGACAGGCAAATCGGCTGGTGTCAGCATGCGGCCCGCAGTGTTTTCATCGTAAAACGCATAGGTAGCATGGCCATCGACCAATTTGACAAAAGCAACTGTGCAAGGGCGATCCTTGGTCACAACCAAAGATGCGTCCACACCACTTTCGGCAAGTTTGGATTTCAACAATTCCCCAAAGAAATCATTTGATAACCCCGAATAAAACGCGGGGCCTGCGCCAAGTCGGCCCAATGCAATCGCCGTATTAAACACCGCGCCGCCTGCATGAGGGGCATAGGCATCTTCGCCCAGCGTAGATTCACGGGGCAACATATCGATTAGAGCTTCTCCGGCACACAGGATCATGGCGCATTTCCTTATTGGGTCGCTTGGGTTTTAGGGCCGTTAGCGCTATCGGGGCAAGTATTATCTGCGCAAACCTGCAACCAAAATCACTGATATTCAGAGGCAATATAGCCGACTGCACCGGCAATGAGGACACCCGCAAGGATTGCAAAAGCAATTTTCCACCGAGACCAAGGGCGCTCGCCTTGCACACGCCCACTGCGTCCGTTGACGACAAAGCGATACGTTTTGCCACGGTATTTATAGGCGGCCATCCACACGGGCAGTAAAACATGTTTAAAGGTCACGTTTGAAATCTGTGTTTGCACGTCATGCACGCGCTGGCGGTCACCACCGATGTCAAATTTCACGTCCCGCAAGATAACGTTGTCCATATAGCCACGTGCAGTTCTGAACCCATCTTCAATCTCGACTGTGTAACTCTCTGCCCGAAACCCTGCAATATAATCAGGTACATAAGGTTCCATCGCTTGCAGATCCCAAGGTTCTAAACCTTCGGTATATTTGCGTGGTAATGACGTTGACGCCAGCACCAAAACATCATCAAAAAATCGTGCGACACGTCCAGATTTGTTGCGCCATTTGGTGCGACGTTCGCGAACTTGTTGGGTTTTCCCATTCCGTGTCACAGTTTTGGTGACATAATAATCGTCGCCACGCATCCCAGAATACTGTGATTTTGTATCGGCATCAAAGGTCCAGTAGGGCACGTAGATACCTGAAAGTTTACGTCCTTTGCGGGCGTATTCTTTCAATCCGTTCGGGGCAAACCACAACCCGCCTAGCCAATCATTCATCGCATCGTGGGCAGAGGGTTCACTGAGTGCGAATGGCAGCAATCCACGTGGTTTAATCTGGCGATGAAGGCCCGTGTCAGTGACCACAGGTGTGGCGCAAAACGGACAATCCGTGGCATGTACTTCGGCGTCGAATTCCACATGTGCCCCACAGTTTGGGCACTCCGATATACGGGTTTCTTCGATGTCTTGCTGCGGTAACAGGTCTTGGATCGCGCTGAGATAATCTAGTTCATGCGGTCCTGTTGCGCCCCCGATTTCCAACACCTCAGAGGCACCGCAATGATCGCAAACCAGTTGACTTTGGTCTGGTGAAAACCGCATATCCGCACCGCATGTCGTGCAAGGAAATCTGTGGTTTTCGAGAGCAACATCATGAGCTTGTCCATCGCTATATGCCATTGCGCCCCCCTGAATGCTCAAAGCTGACGACTTGAGCGATTTTGGTGGCCGTTTCATTGGTGTGACGGATCACGTGGCAAAAAATCCGTGACTGCGTGCCACGCGTGAGGCGCCCAGATACAGACGCGGCTTTGCCATGTGATACGACCTGATCCACGGTGATTGTGTCTGGCGCTGTGAGGTCTTCGAAAATTTTGACAATTGCAGAACGCCCCGCTGCAGGCACCTCAGTGCCACGTTCCCATGTGGCATCGACCGCGAACATATCACAGGGCAAAGGGCCAACGCCCATCAGCGCGAGCGCGATGTCTTCGGCGCGCGCCTCATGGCGAGCGCGGCCTTCGGCTTTGCGGATCACTTTCGGTGGCATGCTCTCTAATCCAACGATTGAAATTTAAGCGCCTGGTGGCGGGGGTGGTGGGGCCACTGAAAACAGTTGTGACAACTCAATCACATCGTCGGCTTCAAGCCAGCCATCTTGACCTGGGGTCCAGACGAATGTTGCGCGCGACAACGTGCCTTTGGCTGCCATTTGTCCCATTTCTGCTTTGGAAAACGGCCCCTTGGTTTCGCCATTTACGGCGATATGCCAAACGTGTTCAACGGGTGGGGGCGGTGGCGCTTGGACAGCTGTCGTAGGGCGTGGGCCCCATGGGCCTGCTTGCGTTGCCATACTCATGCCAAGCCCTGCTCCCATGCCCGCACCCATAGATGCTGCCATTGCAGAGTTTTCAGCGCCCATGCCTTCGGCTGCGTTGAATTTCATGTAGTTGTCGAGATTGCCAACGATGCCCATTGAGGTGCGTTTGTCGAGTGCGGCCTCAACTGCTTCGGGCAGGCTGATATTTTCGATGTAGAACTCAGGTATTACAAGACCGTATTCTGCCACGACCTTGGAAATCTCAGTCGCAACAAGTTTGCCCAAGCCATCGGTATTGGCGGCCATATCGAGCACAGGGATGCCGCTAGAGGCGACGATGCGCGAAAAGGCTTGCACGATGATGTTGCGGATTTGGTATGAGATCTCATCCATCGTAAATTCGCCGTCCGTGCCGACGATTTCGGTCAAAAACAACGCAGGATTTGATACTTTTACCGTGTAGGTGCCGTAAGCGCGAATGCGCACTGGGCCGAATTCAGGATCGCGACACATGATGGGGTTTTTTGTGCCCCATTTCAGGTCCGCAAAGCGTGTCGTGTTGACGTAATACACTTCGGATTTGAACGGAGATTTAAACCCATGATCCCAGTGATTGAGTGTTGTCAACACGGGCATGTTGTTGGTCTCTAACATATAAAGGCCGGGGGGGAATACATCCGCCAATTGACCTTCGTGAACGAAAACAGCAGCTTGTCCCTCGCGAACCGTCAACTTTGCACCGTATTTGATCTCATGATCTTCACGTTCAAAGCGCCACACCATCGTGTCGCGGGTGTCGTCTGTCCAGTGGATGACGTCAATAAATTCACCCGTTAGAAAATCGAAAATACCCATCGGGGTCTCCTTTGGCTGTCAGTTGTTATCGCCCATGATCTCACGCGCGATTTGCGCGGAAATGGGGCGGGCTATTTCAGGGGGCATGCCTGTATGTAAACGCGGGTCATACAGAATGCGTAAAAGCAGTTCGTCGTGTGGTGTCAAAAGCGCAAATTCTTCGTCGTCGTTGAAAATAGATGGGCGCGCGCGCGGGGTGTCATTGGCAAGGCCAAGTCCCTGCGCGATTTCTTCGTGGAAACATGATTTGCGCATCAAATCTGGGTGTTCGCCGCGAATGATTGCCACAGCTTGGCGATACGCACCATTGTCTGCCGGATCAGAGGCGATGACCAAGCAATAGCTTGATCTAGGCATGTTTTCGACAGACTTGATGGCCGCTTGTCCAATGCCTGGGATCAGTTGCTCAAGGCGTGGTCCAATGCTTTGGCGTTCATCTTCGTTCAACACCAAAACGTGAAAGTTGGGGCGTGAAGACAGCGTGATGGAATGGCCGCTGGCGCGCGCAAGCCGTTCGGTGAGGTCCGTGACTGTCTTGCGATCTTTGGCGCGCTGGATGTCAGGGATACTGGCCCCGAATTCCAATCCAATGCGCACGGGTTCTGTCCAGCGGTGCAAGGATGAGGGCGTGGTGCGCGCCACAAAAGCGCCACCGATGGTCGTATATTCGTCGTTTAGCGCGATTGCATCAAAATTTCTGGCCAATTGGTGTGTGGAAAAGGGCGCATCAGTGCTGCCTGAATCTGTGCGCAACAAATCATTGCGCAACAAATCTGATTGTACTTTGGCATAATAATCGGCCATCGCGCGGCTTTGCGCCGAGGGCACGCGATCGATGGGCGTTTGCACCGTGCTCGGTGCTGTTTGAATGTTTGGACGTGGTTGTGGAATAGGGGACACCGCAGGCGCGACGCAACCTGTTAAAGCTGCGCATGCCACTAGTATTGCGCAAATACTGTGTCGGCCGTATGCGATGTCCCCTTGTGTCATATTAGCCTGACACTGCTGTGCCAGCAGTGTCGCCGGTGCCCGTGCGTTTGGCTTTGGCTGACGCAAGCGTGTCGCGCAAATCAGCTTCCATTTGCTTCAAATCAGCTTCGGCTGCGGCGCGTTTGGCCTTGCCGTCATCTGCAATCTGTAGACTTTCTTGGATCGTTGCGATCAGATCGGCATTGGCAGTTTTCACGGCCTCAATATCGAACACGCCACGTTCCATTTCTTGGCGCACCACTTTGTTGGCATCGCGCAGATTTTTGGCGTTTGATGTGAGCAGTTCATTTGTCAGATCATTCGCTTCGCGTACGGCATATGCAGCCTCGGAAGAGCGTTGAATGGTGACGGCCTGAGCCAATTGTGTTTCCCACAACGGCACAGTGTTGACCAAAGTTGAATTGATTTTGGTGACAAGTGATTTATCGTTCTCTTGCACCAGACGGATCGAGGGCAAGGACTGCATGGTCACTTGGCGTGTGAGTTTTAGATCATGCACACGACGTTCCAGATCGTCCCGTGCTGCGCGCAGATCACGCAACTCTTGCGCTTTCATAATCTGATCACTCTCAGACGCTGCGGTAACTTCCGCTTCTTTGGCAGGGATAGTCACACCGTCGAGTTCTTTGAGTTTTTCTTCGCCAGCCGTGATGTAGATGCCCAATTCGTTGTAAAACGTCAAAGTGCGATCATACAGAATGTCGAGCGATTTAATGTCTTTAAGCAGAGTATGTTCGTGCGACAAAAGGTTGTCTGTGATGTCGTCGATTTGGCTTTGAACCGTTTCAAAACGCGCCACGAATTTTGCCATCGGTGCCGCGCGGCCCAAAAGCTTTTCCCACCATGAACGGTCGCGGCGCACATCCAGTTCCGACACGGAAAACCCGCGAATGGTGGACACGATGGATCGCAAGCTGTCGCCCGCTGGGCCAACATCTTTGTTGCGCACATCGGCGAGCATCGCTTGGGAAATTTCTTGTAACTCGGCCTGTGCGCCTGAGCCAAAACGCACGATGGAATTCGTGTCACTCATGTCGATCTCGGCCATCGCGCTGCGAATGGAATCTGCTTGTGCGGGCTCTGCTGCCTCAAGCACAATCAAGTCACTTGCGGGTTCTGGCAAAACAACGGCTGTGACCGCTTCGACGTCTTTTAATGTGGCTTCAGCCTTTTGGCGCGTGATGTCGGACATGAGATCCCCCTGAGATAACCCTATGATTTACTTTATACCTTCGCGGGCCAAACGGTCGCGAAGCACATCGATTTCGATATCAAGATCGACTTTATTGTCTAAAAGTAACGCTTTATTGCGTGCTGTGAAGTTGCTCTCAAGGTCGTGCAAGAGAGCCAAATAGGACGTGCGCGCTTCAGTATTGCGGCTGCGCGCCCAAATGTCTGCAAATTTGATCGTCGCATCGCGGGCGCCAAGCAAATAAACGCCCAGATACTTGCGCGCTGCCGTCAGATCGCGTGGATCTTCTTCAACAGTGCGAAACATCGCGCGGGCAGTTTTGGTGAATTGGTCAAGACGGTTTTGTGCTTCGCGGTCGTTGATGCGTTCAAGCGCCTCACGCATGGATGTCAGGTGGCGTTCAGCCTCGGTCACGGCCTTGGCAACACGATCTTGCTGAAATGTGTCGACCCCTTCCATGCCTTTGTGTTTCAAAGGATCGATGCCAAAGGAAAAGCTGTGCAACCCAGCGCCGAGCACGGCAAAGATCACAGCCTCAACTGGACCCCATCCGACTATGCCAACAAGCCCCAGACCGAGACCGGTCAACACGGACGCAAATATCTTGCGCGGGATCGCAGGGCGCCGCGCCACTTTGCGGGCGTCATATGCTTCTTCGGCTCTTAACCCTTCGCGGGTCAACCAAGCAGCCCCGACCAACAGTCCCAACGCTACGATGTACTGCGCCATTACGATAGGATCCGCATCAAAAGCCTTCCACGCTAAAGGCAGAGCTGCGTAGAATAAAAGGTTAGAGCGCGCGCCAACACGAGACGGTTTTTTACCATCAAAAGGACGGGCTGCTGGGGTGCTCGACGTTTTTTTTGCGCTATCTGAAGTCTCGGGGGAGTACTTTGAACCGTACCGTTTTGCCATGTACTTGTTCGCCTTATATACCAAGGGTGGCGTAAAAGGTCAGTGCAACCAGCAGATAGTAGGCAAGTTTTTGGGCGCTTTTGGCACTCATATCGCAGTCACTCCATACCTTTGCGGTGATATACCCGCTTTGCCCAAAAGGGCCTTGCCTTAAGATATAGGAAACAATTGACGCGCTTGAAAGGGGTAAGCGCGGGGAAGCTTATATCGATGCTCCCCCTCGCGTTTCTTATGGGCGTCGATCAATCGCGCTTTTTACCGCCACCACCACGTGGCCCACTTGATGGTTTGCCGTCGCCGTGAGATTTAAAGCCCTTGGCGCGGCCTCCATCGGCAGTGCCGCGTGATTTAAAGCCTGCGGATTTGAACGCGGGTTTGCCATCTCGGTCGCCTGATTTGCCTTTGTAGCCTTCGCCGCGTGGGGCGCGATCGTCACGATCTCCGCGTGGTTTAAACCCGTCGCTTTTGGGACCGCGTGATTTGAAATCACGATCGTCGCGGTCGCCACGTGGTTTGAAGTCACGGTCTTTTGGCCCACGATCATCACGGTCGCCACGTGGTTTAAACCCACCGCCTTTAGGTCCGCGATCATCGCGGTCACGCGAATCTGAGCGGCCAAAGCTTTCTTTGCGTGGGCCACCAGGTTTGCCGCCACGGCTGACTTGGCGGCGGGGTTCACGTGGCTCTGATGGGTGTTCGATGTCAGACGCAAAAGGGTCGATGCCAAGCTGATCGCGCAGCACGCGGGCTTTGACTTCTTCGGCTTGTCCGGGGCGAATTGTGCCCAAACGGAACGGTCCGTAAGAAATGCGCATCAAACGGTTCACCACCACGCCGATGTGTTCCATCGCGCGGCGCACCTCGCGGTTGCGACCTTCGCGGATGCCGATTGTCAGCCAAGCGTTTGCGCCTTGTTGGCGGTCAAACACGGCTTCCATCGGTTGGAAATCTTCGCCGTCGATGGTGATGCCTTTGCGCAGTTGGTCCAGCAGGGCTTCGGACGGTGATCCTTTGACGCGGACACGGTATTTGCGCAACCAGCCAGTATCTGGCAGTTCAAGCTTGCGTTTCAATTCGCCATCATTGGTGAGCAGCAGCAAACCTTCGGAATTCAAATCGAGACGGCCAACAGACAAAACACGTGGCAGACCAGCTGGTAGGTTTTGAAATACGGTCGGGCGGTCGAGTTCGTCTTTTTCGGTTGTCACGAGGCCGAGTGGCTTGTGATACAGCCACAAACGTGGGGGCTCAGGCTCGCCGATGGCTTGCCCGTCAACGGTGATGCGGTCTTTGGGCAAAACGTTCAAAGCGGGCGAGACAACTTTGCGACCATTCACGGTCACGCGGCCTTCTTCGATGATAACCTCGCAATCGCGGCGCGAGGCAACGCCTGCGCGGGCCAGAACCTTCGCGATCCGGTCGCCGGGGCGTGTGCCATCTTCTGCGGCCTCGGGGCCTTTTGCAGGCCCTTGGGCTGGCGCGCCTTTCTTGGCGTATGGATTTGTGGGGGGCTTTTTGTAAGTTTTGCCCTCTGTCGATCCATGGCTACGGGAGCCTTTGCTTTTGGAAACAAAGGAGGGAGCGCCAGATTTTGCGCCGCGTGCGGGTTTTTTATCGGAATCGCGTGTCATAGCCTTGCCATAGCTGGGGTTTGAGCCCTTGGGAAGGGGGCAAAATATGTCATTCTCTTACATATGCTTGTCTTGGGCGTGATTCCGCGTCAGTAAAAGCGCATGAACTTTCGATCTTACATGGATATCGCATTGGCCGAGGCCAAAGAGGCAGGCCTGCGCGGCGAGGTGCCTGTGGGCGCTGTGATCGTGTCTAAGGCGGGCGATGTTGTTGCACGCGCGGGCAATCGTACGCGTGAATGGAATGATCCGACAGCCCACGCCGAAATGGTTGCCATTCGCGCGGCCTGTGCCACTTTAGACCAAGAGCGCCTGACCGGATATGATTTATACGTCACGTTGGAGCCATGCCCGATGTGCGCCGCCGCCATTTCAAATGCACGCATCGCACGGTTGTATTACGGGGCAGGGGACGCGAAATCGGGTGGTGTTGCTCAGGGGCCGCGTGTGTTTACCCACGCACAATGTCACCACGCTCCCGAAGTTTACGATGGGATTTCTGCGCAGCCGTCTGAGGCGTTGCTCAAAGCATTTTTCGCAGCCAAGCGGGGCGTATAAAGTTTGACGCCGATCTTTGATGTGGCCTGAGCGGTATCTAAGTGGGTGGACTATGTCTTTGGTGCTGTTTAGTATTGTGACGGGCTGCATTTCTACCGATCGGGCTGAAAGATATCTTCGATCGTCTGGTCGAAAAGACGCGCAATGCTGAAAGCAAGCGGAAGACTGGGGTCGTAGCGCCCCCGTTCCAACGCGTTGACAGTTTGGCGCGACACATTCAGCTGGGCTGCAAGATCAGCTTGTGACCATTTTTTGTGTTGGCGCAATTCTTGGATGCGGTTTTTCATCTAAAGCGTAGCCGCCCGAGCATAACACCGATCACCCACAGAGTTGCCATGAGGGGCCATACGACAAACATTGTGAGCTTGGGGAACCCTTCATCTTCTAAGAATCCGTAGCCGAACGTAATCAGTGCGGTTCCGACGAATGCCAAAGCGATTGCTTCGAATTGCAGTTTGCGCTGCATCTCGTCCAAATGACGGATGCTTCGAATCACAACGCCGCAAATGAATACAACGGGCAGCATCGGAATTAGAGTGACCAGTATGCGCGCTGCTTTGCTTTCAATCCCACCTGCGAACAGTTTTTGAGAAAGAAACAGCATTGCGATGTAGACAATAAATCCGATTGCTAAAGAAATCATCCCGCGCATTTTGCACCCTTTTTGTAAAGCTAACTTTACATTTGTGCGATTTTGCCGTTGTGTCAAGCGTGCTTTACATGATGCGATGATTGCTTACCACCCTCGGCAGGGGGGGGCGGCAGGACTTGGGGTGTCTTTTGAGCCTTGGGTTTGCCTGTATGGTGTTTGATACTCTTCCCAAAACACACGCATCAATCAACTTTGTCTCGCCATATGCTTGATGCGGGGCGCGGGGCGCGATAAAGCCAATACAAATGGATTTGGCCGCGTGCTTCGTTGTACGCGCAAATGAGATAACGGAGTTGCCCTATGTCGATCGACATTGATACCGCACGCCGCGTTGCATCGCTTGCACGCATTCGGGTTGAAGAAGATGCGCTTCCTGAATTGGCGCAAGACTTTAACGCTGTTTTGGGCTTTATCGAACAGCTGACCGAAGTGGATGTCGAGGGCGTTGAGCCGATGACCTCTGTGACGCCGCAGCGTTTGAAGCGCCGTGTGGATGAGGTCACCGATGGTAACCAGCAAGCCAAAATTTTGAAAAACGCCCCAGATGCACGCGAAGGCTTTTTTGCCGTGCCCAAAGTGGTGGAGTAAACACAATGACTGATCTGAACACACTGACATTGGCAGCTGCGCGCGATGGTTTGCGCAAGGGTGACTTTACCTCATCTGATTTGACCGAGGCCTGCCTGACGTCTATTTCGGGTGCGGGAAAATTGAACGCATTTGTCCACGATACATCTGAACAAGCGCGCGAACAGGCGAAAGCCGCAGACGCTCGTATTGCTGCGGGGGACGCACCAAACATGTGTGGTCTGCCGATTGGCGTGAAAGACGTTTTCGCAACAAAAGGCCAGCCAACGCAAGCGGCGTCCTATATTTTGGACGGATTTAAGCCTGAGTATGAAAGCACGATCACAAGCAAGCTGTTTGGCGCTGGCGCTGTGATGTTGGGCAAGCTCAACATGGATGAATTCGCGATGGGGTCGTCGAATGAAAATTCTGTGTACGGCCCTGCGATCAATCCTTGGAAAGTCGATGATCGCGATTTGACCCCCGGTGGGTCATCCGGTGGGTCGGCTGCGGCTGTTGCTGCTGATTTGTGTTTGGCTGCGACTGGTACAGATACTGGCGGATCAATCCGTCAACCCGCGGCTTTCACTGGCACTGTGGGCATCAAGCCGACATATGGGCGCTGTTCACGCTGGGGCGTTGTCGCCTATGCGTCGTCTTTAGATCAAGCTGGCCCGATGACCAAAACCGTGCGTGATGCGGCGATTATGCTGGAAGCCATGGCGGGTCATGACGCGAAAGACAGCACCTCAGCTGATCTCGCTGTGCCTGATTTCGAGGCAATGATCACGGGTGATATCAAAGGCAAAAAGATCGGCATCCCCAAAGAATACCGTATTGATGGCATCCCAGACGAAATCGCAAAATTGTGGGACGATGGCGCGGCGATGCTGCGCGATGCTGGCGCTGAGGTGGTCGATGTGACCTTGCCGCATACGCAATACGCTTTGCCTGCTTACTATGTGATTGCTCCTGCTGAGGCCTCATCAAACCTCGCACGCTATGATGGTGTGCGCTACGGTCACCGTGCGAAAATTGGTGCGGGCGATGGCATTGATGACATGTACGAAAAAACCCGCGCCGAAGGATTTGGTCGCGAAGTTCAGCGCCGTATCATGATCGGCACCTATGTGCTGTCCGCTGGTTTCTACGACGCCTATTACAACCGCGCTCGCAAAGTGCGCACTTTGATCAAGCGCGATTTCGAACAGGTGTTTGCCACGGGTGTCGACGCGATTTTGGCCCCGACCACGCCATCTGCCGCGTTTGGTATCGGCGAAGTGACGGGTAAAGACCCTGTTGAAATGTATCTCAATGATGTGTTCACTGTGACGCTGAACTTGGCGGGCTTGCCTGGTATTTCTGTGCCAACAGGGCTGTCTTCTACCGGCTTGCCATTGGGGCTGCAGTTGATTGGGCGTCCATGGGAAGAAGGCGATCTGCTAAATATTGCTCATAGTCTTGAGCAATCGGCAGGCTTTGTTTCCAAGCCAGGCAAATGGTGGTAACTCTACGCGTAACATTCAACTTTTCGGGAGACGCATGATGCGCCGTGCCGCTTTTGCTGTGATATCTTTGGCTGCTTTGGCCGCCTGTGATCCGCCTGTGCCAAACAGCGGTGCTGGAGTCGGGTTTGGGTCTTATTCAGACTATCAAGCGAGCCGCGAAGCAGAGCTTATTGCATCTGGAGAAGGTGGTACTGCAGCACGGCCTATGGCTATTTCATCCGAAATGGGCGCCACATCGGGCGATGATATTGCCGAAGACGCCATGGCAGCTATCGGACGTGCATCTGGCGCGCCGGCTGATCCCACAGGACAGCTGGAACAGGGCGCAGATGTTGCTCTTGCTGGCACTGTAGAAAACGGCATCGGTATCTCAGCGGAAAACGATTTTTCAGCTGTCACATCAGAGCGTTCTATCGCCGAAGATGCAGCCCGTGTGGCGGCCAATCGTCAAGCCTATGAAGTGGTCGAACCAACGTCGGTGCCCGCGCGCCCCTCTGGCTCTGGCACGTCATTGGTTGAGTTTGCTTTGTCGACCACAAATTCCGTTGGCCAACCAATCTATTCGCGTTTGACCGTCGGTGCCCAAGCGCGTGCCGAGCGCAGTTGCGCCAAATATCCGTCACCAGACTTGGCGCAAGACGCGTTTTTGGCGGGTGGTGGACCGCAGCGTAATGTCAAAGGCATGGACCCCGATGGCGATGGTTTCGCGTGTTCTTGGGATCCGCGGCCTTTCCGTTTGGCGTCACGCAGCAATTAAACACACATGACTGATCTGACATGCCACTCCCATGCTTCGCCAAACTTTGGCGTACGCAAGGGCGGTGCCGTGCCGGATTTGGTGGTGCTTCACTACACTGCGATGCGGTCGGCTGATGAAGCTTTGGCGCGTTTGTGTGATCCTGCGTTTGAAGTTTCAGCTCATTATTTGATCGACTGTCATGGCAAAATTGTGCGTATGGTCGATGAATCTGACCGCGCATGGCACGCCGGCGCTGGGCAGTGGGGCGATGTCGTTGATGTGAATTCGCGCTCCATCGGAATAGAACTGGCCAATTCCGGCTCTGCACCTTTTGCTGCGGCGCAGATGGATGCTTTGGAAAATTTGCTGCGCGATATCATCAAACGCCACGCCATCGCACCCGAACGGGTGATAGGCCATTCCGATATGGCGCCCAGCCGTAAAATAGATCCGGGTCCCCGTTTTGATTGGCGGCGCTTGGCGTTGCAGGGGTTGAGTATTTGGCCCAAGTCGAAACAAGGCGTCTCACCTGACCCTCAAGTATTTGTTCAGGCTTTGACGGCTTTTGGGTATAGTGTTGAGACTTGTACGCTCGCATCTGCGCTTAGTGCATTTCGCGACAGGTTTCGTCCACGACATTCAGGGCCCTTAGACAGCATCGATATGGCGATTGCGATAGATATTGCTGCGCGCTTTCCCGTTGACCGCGAAGCTTTCACAGCCTAAGTCCCAAACCGCACGGATGGCTGGATGACCGCGGGTTCTGGGCGCGCAAGCGTACTGGGACGCGAGGAAAGTCCGGACTCCATTGAACAACAGTGCCGGGTAACGCCCGGCGGGGGCAACCCTAGGGACAGCGCCACAGAGAACAGACCGCCCTACGCGCGCGCAAGCGCACGCTGGGGTAAGGGTGAAACGGTGGAGTAAGAGCCCACCGCGCGAGCGGCAACGCAAGCGGCACGGCAAGCCCCACTGGGAGCAATGCCAAATAGGGGTTTCGTGTGAGGCACTGCGTTCGCGCAGAGTGATCATAGGGAGGTTCAAGCCCGAGAGACCCGGGTTGGCAGCTTGAGCGTATTGGTAACAATGCGCCTAGAGGAATGGTCATCGAGGGGGCAACCCCAGACAAAATCCGGCTTATAGGCCATCCGTGCATATTTTATTAACATCTGTAACCTGCGAATAGGCCTTATTTGGTCTCTCGCTAAGCTGGCGGGCGACTGCTCCGAGTATGGCTTGGCTAACTCGCATATCAGGCCTTTGGGGACGTATTGTCTGAGAGGGCCGTTGGCATTTTCATTGCCCCCGCGTTGCCATCAGTCCCAAATTTCAGCCAGCTGCACGGTTCAATTTGAAGCCGAAAGAACCCCTCGACGCCCTCTTTTTATTGCGCGATGATTGGGACAGAATCTGGGGCATAGCAGGTGGATGTCTTTTTGCTAAAATCCTGTAGCGATATACTTTGCCAAGGGAAATTGAACAGTATGCAACAGACAAGTACGAACAGGTTGAAGACAGCTCTGCTGTTGTTTCCGGTCGCGGGCCTCTTGTCGGGTATAGCTTTTTATTTCGCAGGTAGAGACGACGTTGCGGGCATTGCTTGGTTTATCGGGGTTGTTCCCGTGCTGGTGGCTCTTTTGGTTGAGATTTTGCGTAGCCTTTGGCGGGGCGAGGTCGGGTTAGATATAGTTGCAGCGCTGTCGATGACCGCGGCACTTACGTTCGGTGAAACGCTGGCGGCAATCGTCGTCGCTGTGATGTATTCGGGTGGAACCTTTCTTGAAAGCTTTGCCGAGGGTCGCGCCCGCCGCGAGATGCACGACCTGTTGTCGCGTGTGCCCCGAACCGCAACTCTGCACAGAAACGGTGGCCTTGAAGAGGTGCCGCTGGATGACATCGAGCTGGGTGATCTATTGCTGATCCGACAGGGTGATGTTGTTCCTGTGGATGGCTCGGTTTCGTCAGATGTTGCCTTTGTCGACACCTCGGCCCTGACCGGTGAATCGCTGCCAGTGCGCTTATCCCGCGGGGCAGATGCCATGAGCGGATCGACCAACGCAGGCGAACCGTTTGAATTGACCGCGACGCGCTGTGCCAAGGAAAGCACCTATGCTGGCATTGTGCGTCTGGTCGAGGAAGCTCAGCATTCAAAGGCACCGATGGCGCGGTTGGCTGATCGCTGGTCGTTGGGTTTTCTGGCCGTGACTGTCGCGATTGCCTTTGCCGCATGGTGGTTTACGGGCGATCCTATCCGTGCTGTGGCGGTTTTGGTCGTGGCGACGCCCTGTCCTTTGATTTTGGCTGTACCGGTCGCTCTGGTTGCGGGGCTTTCTCGTGCGGCGCATTTCGGCGTTTTGATAAAGGGCGCAGGGCCGCTTGAGGCGATGGCGCGAATTCGGACACTTATTCTCGACAAGACTGGCACCCTGACGGATGGGCGACCGCAGATTGTCTTGATAGACAGTCACGATGACATGGATAAAGACGAGATCCTGCACTTTGCTGCGGCGCTTGATCAGGCGTCAAAACACCCCGTCGCGCAGGCTATCGTCGCGGCGGCAAAAGCGCGTGATCTTGTGTTGTCCGTGCCTTCGGAGGTTGTTGAAATCCCTGGTGAGGGGGTCGTTGGCAACGTTGATGGGCACAAAGTGATCGTCGGCGGTGATGACTTTGTGGCGCAGCGTGTTGGACGCGCTTCGGGTGACCACCCAGTCGGTGCGCCAGGATCTGTTCTTGTCGCTGTGGCGGTCGATGGCCAAATGGCGGGGTATCTGGTTATGGCCGATCCTCTACGCAAGGGCATCAGCGCCATGCTTGCCAGACTGCGCCGCGAAGGAATTGCGCGCATCTTATTGGCGACTGGCGACCGTGCTGAGGTGGCAGAGCACGTGACCGAGGGGCTTGGACTTGATGGGATCAGAGCGGAGTTGACGCCCGATCAAAAAGTTTTGCTGGTGCTGACTGAATGCAAAAATGGTCCGGTGATGATGGTCGGTGATGGTGTGAACGATGCGCCGGCACTTGCCGCTGCAGATGTGGGCGTTGCTATGGGCGCACGTGGTGCGGCCGCCTCGGCCGAAGCCGCAGATGTGGTGCTGTTGGTGGACCGGATTGACCGTCTTGGTTCCGGTATCGAAATAGCGCGCCGCGCAAGGCATATCGCCATGGAAAGCGTCGTCGCGGGGATCAGTTTGTCGGTAGCGGGCATGATCGCTGCGGCCTTGGGATACCTGACACCAGTTCAGGGGGCGCTGCTGCAAGAGGCGATCGACGTGGCCGTCATTTTGAATGCGTTGCGCGCCCTGTGGATCGTGCCTCATGACGAAATGGCAGGACAGGAATAGCACGGCAGTCATTTTTCCGGCGCACTGTTTTCCAATCTTATGTCCGTTTTGGGACAATTATGCTCAGACTAAAAAAAGATGTGCTGACCCACTACGAGCGGCAACATAGTTTGCGCAGCTGATATTGGTGGTTGGATATTAGCGGTGTCAAATTGCAAATCGGTCCCCTTAAGTGGTCCAAACGCTTGGAATTCAATCAAATCACCCCCATATTTAGACCAACAGTTATTTAAACGGGGGATATCCATATGAGTTTCGTGAAAACATTGGCCACTTTGGCTGTCGGTTTTGCTGCTGCAAAAGGCGTTGCCAAGGTCCGCAAAATGGGCGGCATGGACGGCGTGCGGGATGCTATGCGCAAAGCAGGCGACGAGGGCGGCATGGCTGATCAAATGGGTCAGATGGCTGAGAAATTCGGTGTCCCCGGGGGCGCTGATGCCATTCGCAAGATGATGGGCACTTTTGGCGGGCAGGCGGCAGATGCGTCTGAAGCGACAGAGGCGGGCCTTGGGTCTTTGTTCGCGGCAATGGGCGGCGCGGCAACTGCAGGGGCGGGCGGATTGTCTGATATGTTTGCCTCTGTGACACAGGGCACGCCTGTTGGGCAGGCAGCAGAAGACAATGCCAAACTGATGATCCGCGCCATGATCATGGCGGCCAAGTCTGATGGCGAAATTGACGCCGAAGAGCGCACAAAAATCTTGGATCACCTGACAGATGCTTCGCAGGAAGAAATTGATTTTGTGCAAGCTGAATTGGATGCGCCTGTTGATCCTGTGGCTTTGGCTAAAGATGCGACTGAGGACACCAAGGGCAAGATTTACGCGGCAGCTTTGATGGCGATCTCTGTGGATACAGCCGCTGAGCAAAACTTTCTCAAGGCGTTGGCCGCTGCGTTGCAATTGGATGCTGTCCAGCAAACGGAAATCCATCAGGCTATGGGCAAGCCAGCGCTTTAAATCGCGCTGCTTTATGAAAATTGTTCTGGGCCTTGGTGTTTTGCACTGGGGCCTTTAATTTGTTTCCCTTTGCGCGTTTATCCCTCTGGTTGCCCATGCGAATCTATGGCATAGGACGCGCAAGAGCGATGTATTGGTCGATTTGATCGGCCGATGTGTCATAATTTAGGGCCATGGTGGCCTCGCTTGCTTTTTTACTGCAAAGCCATTGACTCGGCTCAGCAACGCTTTAAAAGGCAGGCTTCAAGAGATTTCACGGGGTGTCACGCGTAAGTGCCCGACTGACCCGTTGGACGTAAGACTGGAGACTTTAAAATGGCTAAGCCAACCACAATCAAAATCCGTCTGAACTCAACTGCGGACACGGGCCACTTTTATGTGACCAAGAAAAACGCGCGTACTATGACCGAAAAAATGGTCATGAAAAAGTACGACCCAGTTGTGCGCAAGCATGTTGAGTACAAAGAAGGCAAAATCAAGTAAGCCTGATTTGAACGACAAAATGCAAAAACCGCGCAAACCATCAGGGTTCGCGCGGTTTTTCTTTTTAGATAACCCCAGCGGACCTCCCCGAAGCCACGCGTATAGAGCGTGACATAGGAGACCTAGACCCATGTGTCTATTGAACGAGACCCCGCTGAGAGACGATTTAGATTTAAGTAATGTTGATGACTTTGATACGGCACAAGTGTTACCACCTTTTGAAGTGCGCACCGCGGCGCCAAGTGATGCCGCAGCGATTGATACGTTGATTGCAAAAAGCTACGGCGCACTTTTGACGCCCGTGTACCATGATGACATTTTGGCGCGTGCTTTGCCGCGGATGATGCGCACTGCGCCCAGCCTATTGTCTGGCGGGTCTTATTTTGTTGCAGACGCTGGAGGTGTTTTAATCGGGGCCGGTGGATGGTCGCAAGCCACGCCTTTTGGCGGTGTTGGGCCACGTGAAAATGGTCACATGCGCCGTTTTGCGGTCTTGCCTGACATGGTGCGCAGCGGCGTTGGGTCGCTGCTTGTGGCGCATGCTTTGAAACATGCCTGTGCACAAGGGGTGTCTAAAATGTTCTGCTTGTCGACGCTTGCTGCGGAACTGTTTTATGAAAATTTGGGGTTTGAAGCGACGGGCGAGGTTGAATTGACCCTTGAGCCCGGTCTGTATTTTCCAGCAATTCAGATGCAGATGGCGTTGACTTAAGCGACAAATTTTGAAGATATGCCCACAAAAAAGGCCAGTCCTAAGACTGGCCTTTTCGTTTGAGTATGAAGTCTTTTGTGATCAGTCGCGATTGCCAAGGAAGCTCAGCAAGAACATGAACATGTTGATAAAGTCGAGGTAGAGGCTCAACGCGCCCATGATCGCGGATTTCGCCAACCATTCAGAGTCCATCGCATGTGCGTGGGCTAGGTAGTCGTTTTTGATTTTTTGTGTGTCATAGGCTGTGAGGCCCGCAAAAATCAAAACGCCAATTGCAGAGATCGCAAAGCTCAAAACGCCGGACCCCAAGAACATGTTGACGACCATCGCAACGAGCAAGCCGATCAGGCCCATCATCAAAAACGTGCCCATGCCGGACAGGTTCTTTTGTGTGGTGTAGCCAAAGATCGAAAGGCCAGCGAATGAAATCGCGGTCACAAGGAATGTTTGCGTGATTGAAACACCTGTGTAGGCAGCAAAGATGTAGCTGATAGACAGGCCAAACAGCGCTGCGTACACGTAAAAGAACAGTTGCGCGCCAGCGGCGGACAAGCGGTTGATCGCAGCGCCAAAGGCAAAAATCATGCCAAGTGGTGCAAACATTGCAACGTAACCAAGGATATTGGGTTTCAGTGTGGCAGGGTCACGAAACAAAGACAAAAGCGCGTCATTTGACCCGACGGCCCATGCCACCAAAGCTGTAAGCAAAAGGCCCACGGACATTGTGCCGTAAACTTTGTTCATGTGGGTGCGAAGACCCGCATCAATTTGAGCAGATGAGCCTGCGTGTGTGCCTGCATTCATCGTTCTGTAGTCAGCCATCGACTGTCTCCTGTGCGACTTAAATTCTTTTGCCAAGCGGTTTACTTGGTTTCCAAATCAATATTGGGGTGATTGTGTTCGTTTTCAAGTCTCAAATGAGGCAAAATTGAATATCCAAATACAAAAAGACCGCACTCAAGCAGGGCGCGGTCTTGATCTTGATGGTTCGGGGACAATGAGACCAATCAAGTGGAGTTGGGCAGATTACTTCATCCAGTGCTGTGGCGCATCCCACGCGGGGCGCGCGGATTCTTTTAGGGCATCAAAGCGTGAGAGGCCAATATCTGCCAGCAAAGTGTCGTCAAGTTCAGCCAAGGCTTTGCGTTGACGCGTCACTGCTCGTGCTTGAATAAAGCGAGAGAGCAAAGAGAGGGCAGGGCGGGCAGGGCGGGCACGCGAAGCGCGCTGCAGCGTCAATGTAAGCATGGGTTGTTTCCTATATGTGAAGTGTCGGCGTCTATGTATCATTCATGTTGATATGTTTCGGCGATCATGCGACATAAGTAAAATGAATGATTGTTGGGCAAAGCATCACGGAGTTTGATATGGCGAGAAATTTGGATATGACGGCGTTGCGGTCTTTTGTAGCTGTCGCAGATTGCGGTGGTGTGACGCGCGCCGCAGGTTTTTTGAATCTCACGCAATCTGCCGTCTCGATGCAACTCAAGCGCCTTGAAGAAAGTCTTGATCTGAAATTACTCGATCGCTCTGCACGCACCATCGCGTTGACTGCCAATGGCGAGCAGCTTTTGTCATATGCGCGCCGGATGCTTGACCTTAATGACGAAGTGTTCGGACGGCTCACAGCGCAAGAATTCGAAGGCGAGATCGTTTTGGGCGTGCCCCATGACATTGTCTACCCATCCATTCCGCAGGTGCTACATCAGTTCAATGCGTCTTTTCCTCGGATGCGCGTCAATCTTGTGTCGTCTTATACGATCAAGCTGAAAGAGATGCTGGAACGTGGCGAAGCGGATTTGATTATGACCACAGAAGACGGATTAGATCCTGGTGGTGAAACAGTTGTGGAACTGCCGATGGTGTGGATCGGTGCGATTGGCGGGGCTGCTTGGCGGCATCGGCCGCTGCGTCTGGCCTTTGAACATAAATGTCTCTTCCGAAAGCCTGTGCAGCAGGCCTTGGATGAAAGCGGCATTCCGTGGCAGATGGCGATTGAAAGCGATCAGTCGCGCACGATTGAGGCGTCCGTGTCTGCCGATCTTGCTGTGCATGCGATGCTTGTTGGATCGACGCCACCGCAATCTGAACCCATTCAGCACGGGGGCGCTTTGCCAGAGCTTCAGTCGAAAAAGGTCAATATGTATCGCAAGGATGCCACACAAGGCAAAGCGATTGACGCATTGTGCGCTTTGTTGCGCAGCTCTTATGAAATGCGGGTCAGCGCGCGGGAATTGGCTGCACAATAGGGCGTGGACCTAAAGCGTGATGATCACTTTTCCTGTCGCCGTGCGATTGGACAATAGGCTTAGCCCATCGGTTGCTTGTTCCAACGGCAAGCGGTTGGAAATATGTGGCGTTATTTTGCCCTGAGCGGCCCAATCGAAAATCTGTGTTAAGGATTGCGTCACAACATCTGGCGCAAAGTTGAAATAAGCTCCCCAATAAAAACCAATCACCGAGATGTTTTTCACCAGCATGTGGTTGGGTTTCAGCTTGGGCAGATCCCCTCCCGCAAAGCCGATCAAAAGAACGCGCCCATCAGGATTGGTCGCCCGAAAGCATGCCTCGAACAATGTGCCCCCCACGGCGTCATAGACCACATCAGCGCCACCAAGCGCTTTGATTTTATCGCGCAGATCAGGGTCATCTGCATCGATCAAATGGTCGGCCCCAGCGCTGCGGGCTACGGCAAGTTTTGATGCGCCGCGTGCCACCGCGATCACTTCTGCGCCCATCAGTTTGCCCAGTTCCACAGCCGTCAATCCCACGCCGCCCGCAGCCCCCGTCACAACAAGCCGTTCACCACTTTGCAAGCGCGCCTTATGGGCCAGCGCCATATGTGATGTGCCATAGGCGATCTGCAAAGCGGTGGCATTCTCAAAAGTCAAAGCGTCTGGCAGGGGGATGCAGCGCTGCGCGGGTACATTTGCTTTTGTTGCCAGCCCGCCTTGCCCTGCAAAGACGGCGACGCGCATGCCTTTGCTCAGATGGCGCGGAGCATTCTTTCCGAGTGCAACAATATCACCAGCCATTTCAAGCCCGAGTGTAAAGGGCAGCTTGGGGGTGTCTTGATAGGTGCCTTTGCACATCAAGAGATCGGCAAAATTCAACCCACAGGCTCGCACGCAGATTTGCACTTGGTCTTGAGTTGGGGGATCAAGGGCGACGTGCGCAAGTTGCGGCGGCTTTGAGAAATCGGTGACTTGGACTGCTGAAATGATATGTGGCATGTCGGTTTATAGACTTAAATTACAAAACAAGTGAATCATCGAAATCGTCGCAGGGGGGAAATTCCGCTATTTTTTTTGAAAATCCTGTTACGTTATCTGAAAATTATGTTACGTAAAGTAAACGTATTTTCGATAATAGGGTTCGCAAAATGCAAATTGCAAATGTACTCGCGCTAAGGTTTAATAATAAAATCGATTTTTAGGCGCTCGGGAATTATTATTTTTTCGTATAATTATAAATTATTATTAAATATCAATCACATGAATTTTGTTCGTTCGGGCCTATCCAAAAAGACAGGTTGAGACTCGAGTCAACTCGGTCAAAATTTGCTACACACGCATAGGTTATTCTGTGCCCCCAGTAAGGAGCAGTTAATATGAAACATCCGGTGGATGTACATGTAGGAAAACGCGTTCGACATCGTCGTTGGATGGTTGGAATGACACAACAACAGCTTGCCGAAAAGGTGGGCATTAAGTTTCAACAAATCCAAAAGTACGAAACAGGTATGAACCGCGTTTCTGCGTCTCGCCTTTGGGATATTTCCGAAGCGCTCGGTGTGCCCGTTGCCTTTTTCTTTGATGGCGTTGATGCTGCGACAACCGATGTGTCGGCTGTAAATGAATCTGTTCCTGCAGATCTTCTTGCTGATAAAGAAGCTCTTGAATTGGTCCGTTCCTATTATTCAATCCCAGAAAATCAACGCCGCCGCTTGTTTGAATTGGCGCGTGTTTTGTCTGACGTCGCCTAGTATTATGACATTTGCGCCCGCGTGGCGCTGTCTGTTGGTAAATGTAGTTTTTTGCAATGGTCCCGATGCCTTCACTGGCTGCGGGACCTTCGCGTTTTTAATAGCCCCTTTGCATCTCAAGCTTCAGTCTTTGTTTGTCCCAAGCGTCTTGACGCAGATCACCTGACACTTTACCGCAAGAGATAAGCGTGGGCGCGTCGCCGCATCGCTGCTCATTCCGGCGCCAGATGTCGATCCCGCGCAGGCCGAACGCAAGGGGCGTGATCTAAAATGACACAGGCAAACATTGATGCACACCAGCAGCAAGACATCATCGCAACAGCCAATGCTGCAGCAGATGTCGCACGCGAGATAACGCTCAGCTATTTTCGTGGCACATCTCTAAACACCGAATCCAAACTGGAAGCAGGGTTTGATCCCGTCACAGTTGCGGATCGGGGGGCAGAACAAGCCATGCGCGCGGTTATTGCCAAAATGCGTCCTGATGATGCCATTCACGGCGAAGAATTTGGCCCGACCAAGGGCACTTCGGGTTTGACTTGGGTGCTTGATCCTATTGATGGGACGCGTGGATTTATTTCTGGCACGCCCACATGGGGTGTTTTGATCGCTTGCCGTGACGAGACACGGGTGCATGTCGGTGTGATCGATCAACCTTATATTGGCGAAAGATTCTTTGGCGGCTTTGGGATAGCAGAGCTGACAGGGCCGCATGGAGACAGGCCTTTGGCGGCACGGCGCGGCGTTGCGTTGAGCGATGCAATCATTTTCACGACCTTCCCAGAAGTCGGCACGCCGCAAGACCGCAAAGGTTTTGAGGCCGTTGCATCCAAGTGTAAATTGACGCGATACGGGATGGATTGTTATGCCTACGCGCTTTTGGCTGCAGGGCAAATCGATTTGGTGATCGAAGCTGGTTTGCAGCCCTATGACGTTTTGGGTCCCATCGGCGTGATCGAAGCTGCCGGTGGCGTGGTCACCGATTGGCAGGGTAATTCAGCGCAAAAAGGCGGGCGCATTATAGCCGCAGGATCAAAAGCTCTGCTGGACGAAGCTTTGGCATTGCTTGGCGATCACTGACCTGTCTTTTAAAGGTCCGTCACCAACAGGGCCGGGCAATCAACAAGGCCAGTCACCAACGATGTGAGGCGCTATAACTTTACGATCTGAAAGGGCTTAAAATGCATCCTTGTTTCATTATTCGTGGCGCAGATGTCGTTGTGACGATGGATGACGCACGGCGCGAGATCAAAGGCGGTGATATTTTGGTCCGCAATGGCGTGATCGAAGCTGTCGGTACGCTTTTGTATGATGACGATGCGCAAATCATCGATGGGCGTGGCTGCGTTGTGACACCTGGTTTGGTGAACACGCACCACCATTTGTTTCAGACGCTGACACGCGCTGTGCCCGAGGCGCAAAACGCTTTGCTTTTTGGTTGGTTGCAGCAACTTTACCCGATTTGGGCGCAGTTCACGCCGGATCACATGCGCACCTCTGCCATGGTGGGACTGGCGGAATTGGCCTTTTCGGGATGCTCACTGACCTCAGATCATTTGTACCTTTACCCCAATGGATCGCGGTTAGAAGACACCATTGATGCCGCCAAACAAGTCGGCATTCGCCTGCATGCCACACGTGGCGCGATGAGTATTGGTGAAAGCGATGGAGGTTTGCCGCCTGACAGTTTGGTCGAGCGCGAAGACGATATTCTAGATGATTGCATCCGCGTGATTGATGCATTTCATGACCCAAATCCCGGTGCGATGATCCGCATTGGTGTTGCGCCATGTTCGCCCTTTTCCGTCAGCCGAGATTTGATGCGCAACGCGGCACTTTTAGCGCGCGATAAAGGCGTGATGATGCATACGCATTTGGCCGAAAACGATGAAGATGTGGCCTATTCCTTAGAAAAGTTCGGCTGTCGTCCGGGGCAATACGCCCAAGATTTGGGCTGGGTGGGCCCTGATGTGTGGCACGCGCATTGTGTCAAACTGGATGTGTCCGAAATCGAATTATTTGCCCAAACAGGCACAGGTGTGGCTCATTGCCCATGTTCAAATTGTCGTCTTGGGTCTGGCATCGCTCCTGTGCGCGCGATGCGGGATGCCGGGGTCAATGTGGGGCTTGGGGTCGATGGATCAGCGTCCAACGATGCCGGTAATCTGGTGTCAGAGGCGCGCCAAGCCATGTTGTTGCAACGTGTGATGAACGGGGCTGACAAAATGAGTCCACGTGAGGCCCTGGAGATCGCGACGCGCGGCGGGGCGCAAGTGCTGGGTCGTGATGATGTTGGACAAATCGCTGTGGGTATGCGGGCCGATATTGCCCTTTGGGATGTCTCTGACATTGAATCTTCGGGCAGTTGGGATCCTGCTGCGCTGCTTTTGGCAGGTCCAACGCAGGTCAAGCATCTCTTTGTCGAGGGCAATCAGATCATCAAAGACGGCTGGCTTGCGACGCTGGATATAAGGCGGGTTCTGGATCAGCAATCAATGTTGGTACAGGGCCTTATGGGGCGCTAGATCGATGTTGTGTGTCATAGTGTTTGGCTATCGTTTTTGACGCGTGTGCAACGTGGTCACGTGAAATAGCGACACACAAGCGATTACGCCACAGGGATGCCCATCACATAGGTTTTTGAAATAGCACGATCATCGCCCATCATGATGGTGGGAAATACGGATTCCCAAATGGTTTGGGCTCTTGCGCTACGCTGCGCGATTTCAGGTGTGGATGCCAAATCAATGACTGTCAAATCCGCTTCCATCCCGACCGCAATGCTGCCGATCTGTGCGCCCATATGCAGTGCCTCGGCGGACCCTTTTGTGGCCAACCACAACAACTGCGCTGGGTGCAATGCTGTGCCTGTCAGCTGACCTATTTCATAGCTCGCTGCCATGGTCCGCAACATTGAAAAACTGGACCCACCGCCAGTGTCCGTAGCCAAACCAACGCGTAAACCATCTGCTTTACGTGCCGCCATATTGAACAAGCCTGATCCAATAAATGTGTTTGAGGTTGGGCAATGTATGAGCGAGCTGCCAGTGTCTTGCAGGCGCGCAATTTCGCGTGGCTCCAAGTGAATAGCATGGCCAAACAAAGCGCCTTTGCCAATCAATCCATATGTTTCATAGGTGTCCAGATAATCGCGCGCGTTGGGATAAAATGACTTTACCCATGCGATTTCATCGGTCTGTTCGCTTAGATGAGTTTGCATTAAACAGCTTGGGTTTTCGGCCCAAAGCGCACCAAGCGCTTCGAGTTGCTCAGGGGTTGAGGTGGGCGAAAATCGCGGCGTGATGGCATATGTTGCGCGGCCTTTACCGTGCCATTTGTTCAACAAAGCTTTGGACTGGTCATAAGCAGTTTGTGCTGTGTCACGCAGACCCTGGGGGGCTGTGTCTCGGTCCATACAGGTTTTGCCTGCAACAATGCGCATTCCGCGCGTTTGAGCGGCTTTAAACAGCGCATCCACAGATTCAGGATGAATCGTGCAAAAGGACGCAACCGTTGTGGTGCCATGAGACAGCAAAAAATCCAGATACAAGTTTGCAATCTCGCGGGCATAGGCGGTATCTGCAAAACGCTGTTCTTCGGGGAATGTGTAGGTGTTCAGCCAGTCAATTAATCGTTTGCCCCAAGAGGCGATGATGCCCGTTTGCGGATAATGTGCATGAGCGTCAATAAAGCCGGGGCTGATCAACGCGTCCCCATGATCGTGTACGGTGGCGTGCGGCGCGGTGCGGCGCAGGGTGCTGAGCGGGGCAATTTGCGCAATCAGTCCATTTTTAATCAAAATGGCGCTTTTTTGTGCTGTCACGGCTTGTTCGGCAGGCAAGGTAAATGGATCGCCATGATACGTGACAATCTGACCCGATATGATGCTGTCTTGCGTGACTTTTGATCCGAGAGGGCGTGACATGGCAAACTCCAAAAAAATATTACGCTAACCTAGAACGAGGAATTTCGAAGGTAAATCGATCTAGCCCCTGTTTCTTGATCTCTTGGTGCCGTAGTGTTTGCAAAAGAGGCAACTTAAGGTCCGTGAGCACAGTATGGTTGAAGAATTCGCACAGCAAGAACAGAACGAAACGCAGGACGAAGATGGTTATGTCTTAAGTCCTAGGGTTATCTCTGCGATTCTCTTTGCCGTAGAAACGCAGGACCAAGCTAAACTGATCGACTTGATGGAACCGCTGCACGCGGCTGACATCGCCGACCTTTTGGAGCAGGTCAACGCCTTTGATCGGCGCAGGCTTGTCGAACTTTACGGGCGCGAGCTGGACGGTGAAATCCTGTCCGAGGTGGATGACGGTATCCGCGAAGAAGTTATCGCGCTTATGCGGCCCGAAGTTTTGGCCGAGGCTGTGCGTGATCTCGAATCTGACGATGTTGTTGATCTGATTGAAGATCTCGAAGATGACGCGAAAGAAGCGATCTTGGCCTCGCTCGAAGATGCTGACCGTGTCGTTGTCGAACAGTCTTTGTCCTACCCTGAATTTTCCGCGGGCCGTTTGATGCAGCGCGAAGTGGTGATGGGGCCTGAGCACTGGAATGTAGGTGAAGCAATTGATTTTATGCGCGAAACCGAAGGTCTACCCGAAGATTTCTACCACATGGTGATTACAAATCCACTGATGCATCCCATCGGTCACGTGACACTTGGCAAGATTTTGGGCGCGCCGCGTTCCCAGTTGTTGCGCGATATTTTGGAACCGGGATTTCGGACTTTTCGCGTCGATGAAAGCGAATCTGACGTCGCTTATGCGTTCAACCAATACCATATGATTTCCGCGCCTGTGGTCGATGACGACGGCCGTGTGATCGGTGTGATCACCATCGATGACGCGATGAATGTGCTTGATGAAGAACACGAAGAAGACATCATGCGCCTTGCGGGTGTTGGCGATGGAACTTTGTCTGACCGCGTGTCTGAGACCGTAAAGCAACGCCTGCCTTGGTTGGCGGTGAACTTGATGACGGCGATCATGGCGTCGTTGGTTATCGCCCAATTTGAGGCCACAATTACAGCACTGGTGGCTTTGGCTGTTTTGATGCCCATCGTGGCATCCATGGGGGGTAACGCGGGTACGCAGGCGCTTACCGTGGCTGTGCGCGCGATTGCCACACGCGATTTGACCGGTGCAAACGTGTGGCGGGTGATCCGGCGCGAGGTGCTTGTGGGGTTGGTTAATGGTTTGATTTTTGCCGTGATCATGGGCGCCGTTGGCATGATTTGGTTCGGCTCTCCGGCGCTTGGCTTGGTGATTTCTACCGCTATGGTAATCAATTTGGTCGTCGCTGGGTTGGCAGGCATTGGCGTGCCTGTTGTGTTGGAACGGATCGGCGTCGATCCCGCTTTGGCGTCTGGCGCATTCGTGACCACTGTGACCGACATTGTGGGATTTTTCGCGTTCTTGGGGCTTGCCGCTACATTTTTATTGTAAAATATTGTGAGCCGAAATTTCGGGACTAAAATGTCAGGGGCGTTGATTTGGTAGATGTGAGTGTTGATTTAAAAGCCATTGCCCGCAAGCGCGCGCTTGAACAACGGGGCATTGCGCATCTACGCGACCAAGAGCGTGCCGCACAAGCTGGCGCTTTGTTGACTGGATTTTTAACCCCCTATTTCGGCAAAGTTATTGCTGGATATATGCCGATTAAATCCGAAATTGACCCTCTGCCTGCGATGCATTTTTTATCGAAACAAGGCCCTGTTGCTGTGCCTGTGGTCGAGGCAAAGGCAACTCCGCTTCGGTTTGATACATGGACCCCAAAGGCCCAGATGGTCGCCGGAGCATATGGGGCTCAGGTGCCGAAAGTGTCAAAGCCAGTCGTCCCTGATGTGTTGATTGTGCCGCTTGTGGCCTTCAATCGTGCGGGGCATCGGCTTGGGTATGGTGGCGGATTTTATGATCGCACTTTGGCCAAATTACGTGAGACCCAAGACGTGTTTGCAGTTGGATTCGCTTATAGCGGGCAGGAAATGTCTGATTTTCCAGTGACACAGTTTGACGTGCCTTTGGATGCTATTGTGACCGAAGCCGAAGTTTTCACGCTCTAGGTAACTTACGCGCTCATTTGGGGGCGTGCGGGGCTTGCATTTGCACGCCAAGGGCGGATAAGCCAGTCGCATGAAAATTCTATTTCTCGGCGATATCGTCGGTCGCGCAGGGCGCGATGCGGTGATCCAACGGCTGCCCAGTTTGCGTCAAGACTGGAAGCTCGATTTTGTTGTGGTGAACGGTGAAAACTGCACCAATGGCATGGGCTTGTCTGCGGACCACGCCAAGCTTTTGCTTGAAGCTGGCATTGATTGTTTGACCCTCGGCGATCACGCGTTTGATCAAAAAGACATGATGCAGTTTTGCGAAACTGAGACGCGGATCATTCGCCCGATTAACTTTGCCAAAACGGCGCCGGGACGTGGCGTGCGCATCTTTGAAGACGCGCGCGGTCGTCGCATTTTGGTGGCGCAGGTTTTGGGGCAAGTGTTCATGAAGCGCGCCTTTGATGACCCATTTTCTGCATTAGACGATGTGTTCAATCGTCACAAACTGGGCGGACAAATCCAAGCTGCGTTGATTGATGTACATTGCGAAGCCACATCTGAAAAAATGGCGATGGGGCATTTTTGCGATGGCAAGGCGTCAGTCGTTGTCGGCACGCACACCCATGTTTGTACCGGAGATGCACAAATTTTGCCCGCTGGCACGGCCTATTTGACCGACGCTGGCATGTGCGGCGACTATAATTCTGTGATTGGTATGGACAAAGCAGAACCGCTGCGTCGCTTTATCACAGGCATGTCAAAGGGGCGGTTTGAACCTGCAAAAGGTGAAGCAACCCTGTCTGGCGTTTACGTGGAAACAGATGACCGCACGGGCCTTGCCACACGGGTCAAACAAATCCGCCATGGCGGCCGTTTGGAACAAAGTCAGCCTTAATCGCACGGCATTGTTTTCGCACAATGAAACCTCAAAGATGACTTTGAACCCTCTACATGCATTTTGCAGCTTGTGGAGGGCGTGTCTCCGCGTCCATTATACGCGCAGTCTTTATCAAGTCGTTGAGGTGGCATGGAGATTTTTCATTTTGAACCGATGACACAAGCAATTGTGTCTTTGGTGGTGGTCGGGTTCAT
This sequence comes from Pacificibacter marinus, assembly GCF_900109555.1. Lineage (GTDB taxonomy): Bacteria > Pseudomonadota > Alphaproteobacteria > Rhodobacterales > Rhodobacteraceae > Celeribacter > Celeribacter marinus_C. The sequence continues at coordinate 41,724 of NZ_FNZV01000004.1, forward strand.
GTTCGTGCTGTTTGTGCGCGAGGTTTTCCCGACTGAAGTGGTCGCCTTAACAGGAGCCGCTTTGATGATGGTCTTGGGGATTTTGCCCTATGATGCTGGCCTGGCTGTTCTGGCAAACCCCGCGCCTTGGACCATTGCCGCGATGTTTATCGTGATGGGCGCTTTGGTGCGCACCGGTGGGCTTGAATGGTTCACGCGCCTTGCGGGGCGTTCAGCCGAAAAGCACCCGTCGTTGTCCATTGGAATGCTCTTGGCTGTGGTTGTCGTCTTGTCCGCATTCGTGGCCAACACCCCCGTCGTGGTCGTGATGATTCCTGTCTTTGTTCAGCTCAGTTCAAAGATTGGTATTTCGGCGTCTAAGCTTTTGATCCCGTTGTCCTATGCCGCGATCATGGGGGGCACGATGACGTTGATCGGGACCTCGACAAACCTCTTGGTTGATGGTGTGGCGCGTGCCCAAGGCATGGAACCTTTTTCGATTTTTGAGGTCTCAATTCTTGGGGCGATCATTGTCGTTTGGGGGATGGCCTATTTGTATTTCATCGGTAGGCATCTGCTGCCTGAACGGGACAGCTTGGCCAATATGCTGAGCGGCTCACGGGGCAAAATGAAGTTTTTCACCGAAGCGATTGTGCCTCCTGACAGCAACTTGATCGGGCGCGAAGTTTTGGATGTTCAACTGTTCAAGCGCGAAGGTGTGCGGTTGATCGATGTGGTGCGCGGCGACACGTCACTGCGCCATGCCCTTGAAAGCGTCGCGCTTGAGGTTGGGGATCGCATCGTGTTGCGGTCGCAAATATCCGAGCTCTTAAGTCTTCAGCGGGATAAGTCTCTCAAACGTGTGAACCAAGTGTCGGCAGTCGAAACGACGACCGTGGAAACGCTGATCACGCCCGGATGCAAAATGGTTGGCCGTTCACTGGTGTCCATGCGTCTGCGGCGGCGGTACGGGATTTATGTTTTGGCTGTTCATCGACGCAACCAAAACTTGGGCCAAAAGATCAATGATTTGGTCGTGCGGGTCGGTGACACATTGCTGATTGAGGGCGCGCCTGCCGACATTCAACGCCTTGCTGCGGATATGGATATGGGCGACGTGTCAAAGCCGACCGAGCGCGCGTATCACAGATCACATGCACCGATTGCGCTGATCGCGATGTTTTCCATCGTGATTTTAGCCGCCTTTGGCGTCGCGCCGATTTTGATGCTGTCTGTCGTTTCCGTCGCGGTGGTTCTGGTCACGCGCTGTATTGACGCCGAAGAAGCCTTTTCCTTTGTTGACACCCGACTGCTGACTTTGATTTTTTCGATGCTGGCTGTCGGAGCATCGCTGCAGGCTTCTGGCGCTGTTGCTATGATCGTGGGGTGGATCGCGCCGTTGCTTGATGGATTGCCGATCTTCTTTGTGATCTGGTCAATCTATTTGATGACATCCGTTTTAACCGAACTTGTGTCCAACAATGCTGTGGCTGTTGTGGTCACTCCGATTGCCATCGCGCTTGGGCATCAAATGGGGCTTGATCCACGTGGACTTGTTGTGGCTGTGATGGTCGCTGCATCTGCATCTTTTGCCACGCCGATTGGCTATCAAACCAACACGATGGTTTATGGGCCGGGGGGGTATAAGTTCACTGATTATATGAAGGTCGGTATCCCGCTTAATATTTCCATCGGGCTTTTGTCATCGGCGGTTATTCCATTTTTGTGGCCACTTTAATTTAGCAACTGGTTGGTTTGGCGCGTTCATTCGATTGGCTGGCCTTGCAGGCACAGGCCCGCATCGCCTATACGTGGGCAAAGCTGAAATTCTAGTTGCGAAAGGCTCCTCATGGCAGGCCACTCAAAATGGGCAAATATCCAACACCGTAAAGGTCGTCAGGATAAATTGCGTTCGAAACTCTTTTCCAAACTCGCCAAGGAAATCACCGTTGCGGCGAAAATGGGCGATCCCGATCCAGATAAAAACCCGCGTTTGCGCATGGCTGTGAAAGAGGCGAAATCAGTCTCTGTGCCAAAAGATGTGATTGATCGCGCGATCAAAAAAGCCATCGGCGGCGATGCGGAAAACTACGACGAAATTCGCTACGAAGGCTACGGTCCCAATGGTGTGGCTGTGATTGTGGAAACGATGACAGACAACCGCAATCGCACCGCATCTACTGTACGGTCTACGTTTTCCAAAAACGGCGGTAACTTGGGTGAAACAGGGTCTGTTGGGTTCATGTTCGACCGCAAAGGGTCGATCTCATACACGCTTGAAGTTGGCGATGCTGACACCGTGATGATGGCCGCCATCGAGGCGGGCGCAGAAGATTGCGAAACCACAGAAGACGGACATCAGATCACGTGTTTGGATACAGATCTCAACGAAGTTTCCACTGCTTTGGAAGCTGAGCTCGGTGAATCTGAAAGTACCAAATTGATTTGGCTGCCAAATATTCAGACAGAACTTGATCTGGATGGTCTGGAAAAGTTGATGAAGCTTGTCGATGCTTTGGAAGATGATGATGACGTGCAAACTGTCACCACAAACTTTGAAGCCTCAGATGACGTTATGGCGCAATTTTCAGACGAATAGTCACATGGTGCTGCAGGCCAAAACCGAAACTTGGCTTGCACCAAACTGATATGAGCTCCGCCAAGTTAGGCGGGGCTTTTTTCATGGCGTGAGAGTTATGTGTGTTTTGAGCGTTAGCCATGTTTTGCAAAATCTTGATGCACTCTGTGCTGAGTTGTAAGGACAAGAATGTTTGATGGATTTTCACTTGCAACGGCCATAACGGGCGCGCTGACTGGGCTGTCATTGATCGTGGCAATCGGATCGCAAAATGCCTTTGTTTTGCGGCAAGGATTGCGACGAACGCATGTTTTGCCCGTCGTGCTGGTGTGCGCTTTGTCGGATGCCATTTTGATTTGCACGGGCATTTTTGCTTCGGCTTGGATCACCACGATTATGCCAGCATTTTTGCCTGTCATGCGCTGGGGCGGGGCTGTATTTTTGATCGTCTATGGAGGGCTTGCTTTGCGCTCTGCCATACGCGGGGGGCAAACTCTGTCTGGCGAAGGCGATAAAGCCCAATCGGTCTTTGCCGCTATCATGACATGCTTAATTCTGACATGGCTGAACCCGCATGTTTATTTGGACACCGTGGTGTTGCTCGGGGCGATTTCAACAGAATTTGGGTCCACACGCGGGTCTTTTGCACTTGGTGCGGTTTTGGCATCGGTTTCATTCTTTGCGACGCTGGGATATGGTGCTCGCTTTTTGGCGCCGATCTTTGCAAAAGAGATTGCTTGGCGCTGCCTTGATGTTTTGATTTGCTTCATCATGTGGGCCATCGCTGCCACATTGGTTTTTTCGGCGTGAGATACGGCGAGAGGCTGTAAAGAGTTCAAAATGACAGACACATCGATTTCTAAACCATTAGCAGGCGTTTTGTGGATGGTAGTGACGACCATTTGTTTCGTTTTGGTCAATGTCACCGTTAAAATCATCGGTACAGGGCTTCCCATCGCGCAGGTCGCTTTCATGCGATTCTTATTGGGGTTGGTGTTCTTGATTCCAATGCTAGGGGCCGTGCGCCGCGTGCGGCTGACGCGGGCAATCGTTTGGTTGTCGCTTGGGCGTGGTGTGGTTCATGCGGTTGCTATGGGGCTTTGGTTCTATGCGATGACGCGCATTCCTATGGCCGAAGTGACCGCGATGAATTTTATGAATCCCGTCTATGTGACCCTTGGGGCTGTGGTCTTTTTCAATGAAAAAATAGCGCTGCCACGGATCCTTGCGCTTGGGTTGGCCGTGATTGGTGGTTTGGTGATTTTGCGCCCCGGTCTGCGCCCTATTGATCCGGGGCATGTTGCGATGATTTTCGCCGCAGTCGCCTTTGCGGGTAGTTATCTTTGCGCCAATGCCATGTCCAAACGGGTGCCTGCTACGGTCGTGGTGTTTGCGCTGTCGACTGTTGTGCCATTGATCTTGGCACCTTTCGCGATCGCGGTTTGGCAAACGCCCACATCAATGCAGGTGCTTTTGATCTTTTTGACCGCTTTTTTCGCCACTGTGGCCCATTATTGCATGACGCGGGCGTTTGCTTGCGCGCCGCAATCTATCGTTCAACCGGTGTCTTTCTTGCAGTTGGTCTGGGCGATGATACTTGGGGCTGCTTTGTTTGGCGAAGGCTTTGACGGGTTTGTCATGCTTGGCGGAGCGATGATCATGGGGTCTGTGACTTATATCACCATGCGCGAGATGCGCGCCAAGCGTCGTGCAAAAATAGCATCTTAAAAGACGCAATCTGTTGATCCGTGTCAAAGCCATGGTTCGTGAAATCAAACACACTCAAGCTAAGGAAACGCATAGATAGGAGACGCACTATGTCCAATACACCACATGAATTGTCAGCCGACTTTCCCGAGCTTGCCGATAAAATATCTGCGATGAAAATGTCAGATACGCATTTTGCGCGTTTGCTGGAAGAATACCACGCATTGAATCGCCAAGTGCATCGTGCAGAAACTGATGTCGAGCCTATGGATGATTTGGCACAAGCTGAGCTTCGCAAAAGCCGTATGGCATTGAAAGATGAACTGTACCAAATGCTAACTGCGGCAGCTTAAACGCACTGCCGGAACTGTCTGGTTCAATTACTTGTGGGCACGTTAACCGTAAGGTGACGTGCCCCTTGTGTATGTTCTTGTTTTACCCCGTATGATGAGGCGTGAAGTGGGGTATTATACAATATGTTGCGGCTTTCTCAGCCGTGCTGGGGCTCAGTGTGGCTTTTCCAAACGTGCGCTCTGGCGGCGTTGAGGCGGTGCAGGCACGTCAAGTCTCCAAAAGCAGTATAGACAATGATGCGCCGCATTTTACAGGGCAGGCGCGTGTGATTGATGGCGATACATTGGCACTTGGCGCTGTGCGCATTCGACTGCACGGCATTGATGCGCCAGAGGTCTCACAGACCTGCACAGATACGCATGGAGCAGTCTGGAGTTGCGGTCAGTGGTCTAAGGCTGCGCTGGAACGACTGGCATCTGAAACGGTGAACTGTGTGCAAAAAGACATTGATCGCTATAGCCGCATTGTGGCTGCTTGTTATGTGTACCAAATCGACATCAATGCTGCAATGGTCGCAAAAGGCGCGGCCTTTGCTTATGCCAAATACTCAACCGATTATATCGCCGATGAAGCCCAAGCGCGTCGTTTGGCAACGGGAATGTGGCGCTCTGGCGTTCAAACACCGTCTGACTATCGCGCAGATAAACGTGCGGGGCAGCAAAGCCAACAGGCTTCAAGGGGTGTCGCGCCAGTCAAGGGGTGTGCAATCAAGGGCAATATTTCCCAATCTGGCCGCTTGTTTCATGTTCCAGGGTCGCGTTGGTATGATGGCACCCGCATCAACACTAACAAAGGGGAACATTGGTTTTGTTCCGAAGCTGAGGCACGGGCCGCTGGATGGCGTGCCGCGCGCAGTTGAAATTTTCTATCTCTCCATGCGATTTGGGTAAGTCTCTGCATTTGATATTGGTCTTGAACAAAGAAGTTCACAAAAATCGCATAAAGCCTCTTGTACCCACTGTCAGCATCCGCTAAATCGCCTGCACCGGGTCGTTAGCTCAGTTGGTAGAGCGCTTCGTTTACACCGAAGATGTCGGGAGTTCGAGCCTCTCACGACCCACCATTTCAAATCAATATCAAGATACATCCGACAGGTTTACCTGTCATCGACGCGACATGATATTGAGCTGGGCTAGGGTGTACCAAGCCAGCATTCTACGCCTCACACCTCACAATTCTCTTGCGTTAGACTAAAGACGCCAAGTCGAATTCAAGCCTCTATTGTGTGTTTTGGGGGTGATTTATGACATCCGCTTTGCCGGCGTAATTTTTTTTGCCAGCGAACTCACATTTCGTGCATATGGCGCTTGACGCGCAAGCCGTGCGGCCATAGAACGCCCCAACGTTCAGAAGGAAACGACTGAATGGTAGCGAGCGGTTGTAGCTCAGTTGGTTAGAGTACCGGCCTGTCACGCCGGGGGTCGCGGGTTCGAGTCCCGTCAACCGCGCCACGCTACCTCGTCCATCGGGACGCCTCGAAGTGAGGCAGGAAATAGCCGAAAGGCAATGCGCGGTTGTAGCTCAGTTGGTTAGAGTACCGGCCTGTCACGCCGGGGGTCGCGGGTTCGAGTCCCGTCAACCGCGCCACTTTTCTTCTTACAAATTTGAATAGTGGTGCTTACAGCGCGCAATTTCTATTGCCGTTTTATTCCATAACCTGTGCGATTATTCTATCGCGTAGGGCAGGGTGCCACGTCTGTTGGGGTCAATCGTTAATGCGCGTTCCAGTGGCGGGACTGAGCGTTGATGACAGGTCGCGCGCTCGCAAATACGGCACGAAATCCCGATCGGCTCATAGGCGCTTGGTTTTTTCACATCCAAATCATCGGCGTAGACCAAATCAGCGGCATGATTGATCTCGCAGCCCAACCCAATCGCATAACGGCGCACGGGCGCATGGAATGAGCCGCCAGATTTTGACACGTCGCGGGCAATCGATAGGTATCGCACCCCATCCGGCGTTTCGGCCAGTTGGCGAATAAATCGTCCGGGTGTTTCAAAGGCTTGATGCACATTCCACAGCGGGCATGCGCCGCCATAGCGCGCAAATTGCAACCGAGTTGATGAATGCCTTTTGGTGATGGTGCCTGCTTGATCGACGCGTACAAAATAAAACGGAATGCCCTTGGCCCCTGAACGTTGCAAGGTGGACAGGCGGTGGGCGACTTGTTCGATTGAGGCCCCAAACTGATCGCTGAGCATTTCTAAATCGTGACGCATCTCGCGCGCGGCCGTCCAGAACGCGGTATAGGGCAGCAAAGCGGCCCCAGCGAAGTAATTGGCCAAGCCGATCCTTGCGATTTTTCGTGCGTCTTCGGTGTGAAACCGTGCCAAATCCAGCGTGGCCTCAAGTAAATCATGCTGCGTAAGCAGGGCCAGTTGATGCAGGATTTGAAAGCTTTGCGTCGCGCGCGATGTGCGGGCGCAGACCGACAAAATCCCGCGCTCTTTGTCAAATTCACGGACGTTGCTGGAATTATACCGCACGTGAATTCCCAACGTCTTGAGTGTTTCAATTGCGGCCACCGTGGCGTCGCGGGCGGTGCCATTTGGCGCTGCAAAATGCTCTGCCGCACGGTCTATCGAATCAATGTAATTGTCACAGTAGTGAAAAAAGTCACGGACCTCTTCCCATGGAGATGGGCGGGCAGGGCTTTCATCACGTCCAAGGGCTTCGTCCAGAGAGGCCAGACGTTCGGTGCCCTGCCTGTAGGCGCTGTGCAGTTTGAGAAAGGCTCGGGCAAGCGCAGGGGCGTTGCTGGCGGCCAATCGCAAGTCTGCCAGAGGCGGTGCGCCATCGGCGAACACAGGGTCTGCCAAGGCTTCGCGCATGTCCGTCACCATGCGTTCCGCGTCGCCTGTTGACAGTTGGGTCACATCGAACCCAAACTCTTGCGCCAGCGCCAAAACCACACCTGTCGATACAGGGCGATTGTTGTTTTCCATCTGGTTGAGATAGGGCAGTGACACGCCAAGCTTTTCGGCAAAAACACGTTGGGTTAAGCCCAAACGCGTGCGTGTTTCGCGGAGTTTCGCGCCGGCGTAGAGTTTTTGCTGTGCCATGGAGCCTCACACGATTTGCATTTTTGCGTATGTTCAGCATCGCCTTTGCAAACATTTTGCGCAAGCCGTTTTGCGGCCCGCCTCCTGCGACTGTTTGGCACTCAAAGTGTGTTTGTATGTCCTACGCGTTGAGGGCGCGCTCGCGGCGCATGACCCATAGAATGCAAAGAATACTGACAAAAGACACGGCCATCATGATCAAAATCAAAGGCAGGGCGCCATGTTCTTCGGACATGACAGATCCTGCGGCAGCTGACAGTGCTGCGCCGCCGCCAATCATCATCGCCCCGCCAAGCCCCGCTGCGGTTCCTGTGAGTTTAGGGCGCACTGACATTGATCCTGTGACTGCATTGGGGATGGTCAAACCATTGCCAAACCCGAGTGGAATCAACAAGGTAAAGAACCAAAAAACAGTGATTTGACCCGTGACGATGAAAAGCGCGCACAGGGCGATGCCCGCAAATGTAAAGAGGGTCCCAATCAGGCACATGTTGTTCATGCCAATGCGTCTTGAATAGCGTGCGGATAGAAAATTCCCAAAGAAATACCCAATGGCAGGGGCGCCGATGCCCATGCCGAGGGCTGCTTCAGAGATGTGAAATATCTGAACGCCTACAAACGGCGCGCCCCCTATAAAGGCGAAAAATGCGCCAGAAGCAAAAGCTGAACACAGGGCATATCCCATAAAACGCTGTGATGACAAGAGGTCTGGAAAGCCTTTGATCATTTGAAAAAAAGATCCGCTGGATGCAGGGGCTGTTTCGCCCATATCGAAATACACCAAGATAAAGAGCGCTACACCACATGAAAACATAAGCCAAAAGGTACTTTGCCAGCCAAAGGCCAAGGTCAAAAAACCGCCAAATGTGGGCGATACCATGGGCACGAGCGACATGCCCATCGTCACATAGGCCATCATGGTTGCGGCCATATCACCGGGGTATATATCGCGCACCACAGCACGGGACAAAACCATCGCTGTGACGATGCCTGCTTGGGCAGCGCGCATGATGAGAAAGGTTTGAATAGTGGTGGTTTGCATGGCCGCATAGGATGCAAGGATGAACAAAAGAACCCCCGCAAGTGCCACGGGACGTCGCCCAAACCGATCCGACATAGGGCCGACGATCAGCTGCAAAATAGCGTTCATCCCCATAAAGACACCCACAGAAAGCTGCATGTATTTATAGTTTGTGCCGAAGTAATCGGTCATTTCAGGCAGCGCTGGTAAAAAGACGTTCATCGCCATGGCCGAAATCCCAGCCATTAAAACAAGCGTGAGAATATGGGGCGGTGTCGTACGGTCTAAAAAGCGTATTTTGGGCATTTTTGTCATTTGTGAACAATAGCTTCGTCTAAGGCTAAGTCTATCGCAATCGTGGCGCGTTTTTGCACAGGGCTTTGTAGAGTTTGGAGCACCGTTGAGGGTCTGTATGGTTTGCGACTTTGCAATTAACGTTGGGCATTGTTTGCATCCTTTGCAAATCTGCCAAACTTTGCTTTGAGCATACGGTTTGCAAGGCTAAGGTAAGGCGACCCGAAGAGGAGCCACCCTGTGAAAGATATTATCCAAGAACTTCATGATCGCCGCTCAGATGCCCGTTTGGGCGGAGGCCAACGTCGCATTGATGCACAGCATGCCAAGGGCAAACTTACAGCACGTGAGCGTGTTGAGTTGTTGTTGGACGATGGCAGCTTTGAAGAGTTCGATATGTTCAAAACTCACCGCTGCACTGATTTTGCTATGGAGCAATCCAAGCCAGCGGGCGACGGGGTGATCACGGGCTGGGGGACTATCAATGGCCGTATGGTCTATGTCTTTTCTCAAGATTTTACAGTGTTTGGCGGATCTTTGTCCGAAGCACACGCAGAGAAAATCTGTAAAATTATGGATATGGCGATGCAAAACGGCGCGCCCGTCATTGGCATTAATGATTCTGGTGGCGCACGCATTCAAGAAGGCGTTGCATCGCTCGCAGGTTATGCAGAAGTGTTTCAGCGAAATATCATGGCGTCTGGCGTGGTGCCGCAAATCTCTGTCATCATGGGGCCGTGCGCGGGCGGCGCGGTGTATTCACCCGCGATGACCGACTTTATCTTTATGGTTAAAGACACGTCTTACATGTTTGTCACGGGGCCTGACGTGGTCAAAACCGTGACCAACGAAGTGGTGACGGCAGAGGAACTTGGTGGCGCATCCACACATACCAAAAAATCATCGGTCGCGGATGGCGCGTTTGAAAATGACGTGGAAACCCTGACCGAAGTGCGCCGTTTGGTGGATTTTTTGCCGCTCAACAATCGTGAAAAAGCCCCCGTGCGCCCGTTCTTTGATGCGCCAGACCGCATTGACGTGTCGCTTGATACGATCATTCCCGACAATGCAAACACGCCTTATGACATGAAGGAAGTGATCCATAAGGTCGTTGATGAAGGCGACTTTTACGAAATCCAAGCTGAACATGCCAAAAATATTATCACAGGTTTTGCGCGTCTCGAAGGGCAAACAGTTGGCGTTGTGGCCAACCAGCCCATGGTGCTGGCAGGGTGTTTGGATATCGACAGCTCTAAAAAGGCCGCGCGGTTTGTGCGCTTTTGTGATGCCTTTGAAATCCCCGTTTTGACGCTTGTTGATGTGCCTGGGTTCTTGCCTGGCACAAGCCAAGAATACGGTGGCGTGATCAAACACGGAGCGAAACTTTTGTTTGCTTACGGCGAAGCCACGGTTCCCAAAGTCACTGTAATCACACGCAAAGCTTACGGTGGCGCGTATGATGTGATGGCCTCGAAACACCTGCGCGGTGATTTCAATTACGCATGGCCCACGGCGGAAATCGCGGTGATGGGGGCAAAGGGCGCGACCGAAATTATTCACCGTGGCGATCTTGGGGATGCGACTAAAATTGCAGCCCACACCGCAGATTATGAAGACCGTTTTGCCAATCCATTTGTGGCGGCAGAGCGCGGATTTATCGACGAGGTGATCCAGCCTCGGTCGACCCGCAAACGTGTCGCGCGGGCTTTTGCATCTTTGCGCAATAAAAAGCTCGAAAACCCGTGGAAGAAACACGACAATATCCCTTTGTAGATCGGGATTTGTGAGGACATCATGGGAAAGTCGAAACATCAACACTGGCATATGCTGCGCGAGGCCGACGGGCTGACACTGACGCGTCGCCTGCCTGCGCGCTTTGATTTTGCGGCAAAAACCGTAATTTCAGGTGGCGCGGCTCTGCGCAAAGGTCGGGTTGCAACGCAAGTGCGTCAAGATATGTGGCGCGCGCTGCAATCTTTGCGCGGGTTTGCGCCCGTGGTGCAGTTGCGTGTCGTGGGGGATGATCTTGAGATTACTGCGGGCGGGTCTGTGTCGGGCCAGTTCCCCAAATTGCGGTCCATCGCGCTGGTGTCTGATGTTCTTGAGTGCCCAGAGCGCCGCGCGCGTTGGATGCGCAGTGCGCAAAGGGTAACGTGATGCGGTATCCTGCATTTACCACTGCATTGATTTGCACAGTTTTGAATGGAACGGGGTTGGCAGCACAGGCGGACATCGTTCCCAAAACGCTTGCGCCCATCACAGTGCCATCCGGCCAACCGGTTCAGTTTTTTGAAAGCTTATTGGATCGCCCTGCCATGGGACTGACGGCGCGGTTTCGGTTTGTTGCGCCCCAGTTGCCGCAAAAGCTGGCCGATCTGGGCTATGAGCAGCTTGAGGCTGATATGGCGTATCTGTGTGACACCTATGCCTTGCCGCGTCTTGCGGGACCTGTTCCATCGATGATTGTTATCTCAATGTCTGACCGCGCCGTTGAGTTTGCTTCTACTGAAGCAGACGTGACACAAGTGTTCGAAGCCTACCGCCCTTCTGGTGACATATGCGAATGGGAGGCGTTCTGATGCGATCACATCTGCCTTCATCGCATATTTTTCAGCAGGTTTTCATGCGTATTTTGCAAATAATGACTGCCTTTGCCTGCAAATATGCTCTGTTCAATGACACCGACAAAAGATATTTCCTCGCAAGTCAAATCAAGGCACGCACCACGGTGGGCGTGACTATATTGGCCGCCAGCGCCGTGGTCACGATCGACCCGATCGCGCGCAGACCGCAGGAGAACGCATAACATGCCACCCAAAGATTACATGCCCAAACACAAAGGGTTCCCAAGCCGGTTCCCCGGATCAGATTTTCAATTCACCATCCGCCGCGCCAATCCCAAAGGTGTGACGCCGATCAAAGCCCTTGAGCGCTTCAAAGATCGCAAATCCGTCGACAAACGGGTTGATACGGCCTTTATCACGACGCTTTGGAATTACTTTGGCGAAGAGCCTTTTGAACGCGGCAATTTGGATGCAGGGCGGTTGTCATGGTTTTGGGGGCGCGAAGTTGTGCCAGCTGATCCTGATAACTTCGATCCTGCGTCTTATGAGGCGTTGATAAAAATCAACGTAAAAATCGCGCAAGTGACATTTCCCGAATTGTTCGTGGCCGATGATCCGTTTGAAGATGACGCTGAGAACGATGAGGATGACAGGTAAGATGCGCGGATTGTCGCTTTCACTCAGCCCCAATGGGCAAAGGCACGCCAGTTTTGGCGGGGCGTTTGCGCGGGGGCTTGTGTGTGCGGCAATTGGGTTTCACGATACACGTGAACAAGGATCCCCGAATGTTGAATGCCTTGTTCTCGCGCGTTCTCGCGTCCCTTCCCCTCTGGCAAGGATTGCTACAACAGATTGCAATCCTTGCTTTTTTTTCAAGTCTCAGCGACTGCAGGCGTGCTATGCGCCGTCTTTCGCCGACACTGCTATTTTGTTTAGATTTTACTTTTCTCAGCGGTCTTTATGGGGCAAGCTGATAAAAAATATTCTTCAACAAAGAGCGGTAAAATCATGCGTAAATCATTTATCACACTCGCCCTCGTGTCTGTCACAGCCCTTGCTGGTTGCATGGACAATGACTCTGAGCGCGCGATTGCAGGCGGCCTTGCTGGGGCGCTCATTGCAGACACAACAGGCGGCAGCGCCACAACCGGTGCAATCGCAGGGGCCGCAGCTGGCGCGCTTTGCGACGACGTGCGTTTGTGTAACTAACACTGCAGTCACATTTATAGCTTCAAGCGTGCAGATTTGCGTGTTTGGACATCGTGAAAATAAAGGTTTTCGAGCTGGCCCGCTCGGAAGCCTTTTTTCATGCGCATGATTTAGACACTTTCGCGCGCCGCATGGGCAACGTGTTGGCACGGCGATATGAGGACAGAAAGGGAGAGCACATGTTTGATAAGATACTGATCGCCAACCGAGGCGAGATTGCCTGTCGTGTGATAAAAACCGCTCAGAAAATGGGGATCAAAACGGTCGCTATTTATTCGGATGCGGACAAAAATGCGCTGCATGTGAAGATGGCGGATGAAGCTGTCCACATCGGACCTGCGCCAGCCAATCAATCCTATATCGTAATCGATAAGGTCATGGATGCGATCCGCCAAACAGGGGCGCAAGCCGTGCATCCTGGGTACGGATTTTTGTCTGAAAATTCTAAGTTTGCCGAAGCTTTACAGGCCGAAGGTGTTGCTTTTGTCGGTCCGCCTGTGGGCGCGATCGAGGCTATGGGCGATAAAATCACCTCTAAAAAGCTGGCGCAAGAAGCCGGCGTTAGCACTGTTCCCGGGTATATGGGCTTAATTGAGGACGCCGATGAAGCCGTCAAAATCTCGAATGAGGTTGGTTATCCGGTGATGATCAAAGCCTCTGCCGGCGGCGGTGGCAAAGGTATGCGTGTGGCCTATAATGATGACGAGGCGCGCGAAGGCTTTCAATCGTCGAAAAATGAGGCCGCGTCGTCATTCGGCGATGACCGTATTTTCATTGAGAAATTCGTCACTCAACCGCGCCATATTGAAATTCAGGTGCTCTGTGACAGTCATGGCAATGGCATTTACCTGCACGAACGTGAGTGTTCGATTCAGCGCCGCAATCAAAAAGTCATCGAAGAGGCTCCGAGCCCATTCTTGGATGCAGCAACGCGCAAAGCCATGGGTGAGCAAGCCGTCGCACTGGCGCAGGCTGTGGATTACACCTCGGCCGGTACTGTGGAATTCATCGTTGATGGCGACCGTAATTTCTATTTCCTTGAAATGAACACGCGCTTGCAGGTCGAGCACCCTGTGACCGAGATGATCACGGGTATTGATCTGGTCGAACAAATGATCCGCATCGCAAATGGTGAAGCGTTATCAATCAAACAAGACGATGTGCAGATGAATGGCTGGGCGATGGAAAGCCGTCTGTACGCCGAAGATCCTTACCGTAATTTTCTGCCTTCAATCGGCCGTTTGACCAAATACCGCCCGCCAGCCGAAAGCGTCTCTGACACTTGCGTTGTGCGTAATGACACAGGCGTTTTTGAAGGTGGTGAAATTTCGATGTACTACGATCCGATGATCGCCAAACTGTGCACGTGGGGGCCAACGCGGGATGCGGCCATCGCGCATATGAGCGACGCATTGGACGCGTTTGAAATCGAAGGTATTGGGCACAACTTGCCATTTTTATCTGCCGTAATGGATCATCCGCGTTTTGTTTCGGGCAATATCACCACTGCATTTATCGAAGAAGAATACCCCGAAGGATTTGAAGGCGCTGTGCTCAGTGACGCGCAGCTGAATAAAATAGCTGCGTCTTGTGCTGCCATGTACCGCGTGTCCGAAATTCGGCGGTCCCGCATTTCGGGCCGTATGGACAATCACGAGCGAAAAGTGGGTGCTGATTGGGTTGTGCAGATTGCCGGCCAAGATTTCCCTGTGCGCATTGATGCCGATAAAACGGGCTCAAACGTCACGCTGAATGGCCAAACTCTGCGCATTGAAAGCGAATGGGTGCCGGGGCAAACTTTGGCCGTTGTGCGCGTCGATGATGTTCCGATCACATTGAAAGTTGGTAAGGTGGCTGGGGGATTTCAAATCCGCAATCGTGGGGCTGACCTTAAAGTCTTTGTACGCAGTCCGCGTGCGGCTGAGCTGTCTAAATACATGCTTGAAAAGTTGCCACCTGACACATCGAAATTGCTGCTTTGCCCCATGCCAGGGTTGATCGTCAAAGTCGATGTTGCTGTTGGGGACGAGGTCCAAGAGGGTCAAACCTTATGTACGGTCGAGGCGATGAAAATGGAAAACATTCTGCGCGCTGAACGCAAAGCTGTGGTGAGTAAAATCAATGCGGTCGCAGGCGATAGTCTCGCCGTTGACGAAGTGATTATGGAGTTTGAATAACCCATGACGCTGTTGACTGCACCTCAAAGTATTGACCGAAACGCCGCGCACTTTGCGCTTTATCGTGCAGCTTGTGCGGCGTCTTTGGCGGCTTTGATTTCTTGCTGGCGCAGCGGAGTTTTGTCGATGGCACGGGTGATCTCGCGCAGATCCCAAGGGTCGGGTTTGCGAAACATCACAGCGCCATTTTTGTCCACAACCACAAGCGAAAATCCACGCGGTCGCAAGGTTTTGCGGACAGGGCTCAGTGTATCGGGATCGGTATCAGTCAACACCACAACATCGCGTTCAGTCAGCAGTTCTGGACGATCAGTCAACAAATTCATTTGTCTGACAAAATTCAGATCAAGCGGGTTGTCTGCAAAAACGACCAGTACGCGGTTTGTCCATTTAAAATCTGCCAAGTCTATACCTGACGCATTTTGCCCCAGTTCAACCGTCGCAGCGTCTTGTGCAAAGCTTGCGGGCGCAAACATGATAGAAATTGCGCTTAGAGCGCTGAGAAATATGTGTTTCATCGATCCTCCGGTCCTTTTCTATATAGGGGCTTGTGCAGGATTTACCAAGGAATCCAACAGGTGTTTTACTGCGATGGCCCCGCAGCGCACCGTGTGAAAGGAACTCGCATGACTGATCGAAAACTCTGGACTGAACTTGCAGGCAAAGAGCTTCGCGGCAAACCTGTTGAAAGCCTTGAATGGGATACGCTTGAAGGTATCAAAGTCAAACCGCTGTATGATGAAGGTGACATCAAAGATTTGCCGCATCTTGGTAATACGCCGGGGCAAGCGCCCTTTACGCGTGGCGTCAAAGCGACGATGTATGCGGGGCGCCCTTGGACCATCCGTCAATATGCTGGGTTTTCAACGGCGGAAGAATCGAATGCCTTTTACCGCAAAGCGCTAGATGCAGGCCAACAAGGTGTCTCTGTCGCTTTCGATTTGGCAACGCACCGTGGGTACGACAGTGATCATCCGCGTGTCGAGGGCGATGTCGGCAAAGCTGGCGTGGCGATTGACAGCGTTGAGGATATGAAAATCCTGTTCGATGGCATCCCGCTAGACAAAGTGTCGGTATCGATGACGATGAACGGCGCTGTGATCCCAATTTTGGCGAGTTTCATTGTGACGGGCGAAGAGCAGGGGCATGATAAAGCCCTGCTGGCGGGCACCATCCAGAACGATATTCTCAAAGAATTTATGGTGCGCAACACGTATATTTATCCACCCGAACCATCGATGCGGATCATCGCGGATATCATCGAATACACGGCCAATGAGATGCCGAAATTCAACTCGATTTCGATCTCTGGCTATCACATGCAAGAAGCTGGCGCGAACTTGGTGCAAGAACTTGCATTCACTTTAGCGGATGGGCGCGAATACGTGCGCACAGCGATCAAAGCGGGCATGGATGTCGATAAATTCGCGCCACGTTTGTCGTTCTTTTTCGCCATCGGCATGAACTTTTTTATGGAAGCCGCCAAACTGAGGGCCGCGCGTTTGCTATGGACGCGGGTGATGGATGAATTCGATCCAAAGTTGGAAAAGTCCAAGATGTTGCGCACACACTGCCAAACCTCTGGCGTGTCTTTGCAAGAACAAGACCCCTATAATAACGTGATCCGCACCGCATATGAGGCGATGTCGGCGGCTTTGGGCGGCACGCAAAGTCTGCACACCAACGCATTGGATGAAGCCATTGCTTTGCCAACAGAATTTTCAGCCCGCATTGCGCGTAACACGCAACTAATTTTGCAAGAAGAGACAGGCATCACCAATGTCGTCGATCCGCTGGCGGGATCGTATTACGTCGAAAGCTTGACTGCGGAATTGGCAGACAAAGCTTGGGAATTGATGGAAGAGGTCGAGACCATGGGCGGCATGACCAAAGCAGTCAATACCGGTATGCCGAAACTGCGCATCGAGGAATCTGCGGCCAAACGACAAGCATTGATTGATCGCGGGACCGAGGTGATCGTGGGCGTTAACAAGTACCGCAAAGATAACGAAGACCCGATCGATATTTTGGATGTAGACAATGTGGCCGTGCGCGCGAGCCAAGTTGCACGACTTAAGCAAATCCGTGCCACGCGCGATGAGGCGTTAATGGCTGAAACTTTGGCTGATCTTGAGGCCGCTGCGCAATCTGGCAAAGGCAATCTATTGGCATTGGCCGTAGAAGCGGCTCGTGCTCGTGCCACAGTGGGAGAAATTTCAATGGCGATGGAAAAATCATTCGGGCGACACCGCGCCGAGGTCAAAACTTTAGCGGGCGTCTATGGTGCCGCTTATGAAGGCGACGCAGGCTTTGCGCAGATCCAAAAAGACGTTGAAACTTTTGCAGAAGCCGAAGGCCGCCGCCCGCGTATGTTGGTGGTGAAAATGGGCCAAGATGGTCATGACCGTGGGGCCAAAGTCATTGCCACAGCTTTCGCCGATATAGGGTTCGACGTTGATGTTGGTCCGCTGTTTCAAACCCCTGCTGAAGCCGCGCAGGATGCCATCGACAATGACGTACACATCGTTGGTATTTCATCGCAAGCCGCGGGGCACAAAACCCTTGCGCCGAAACTGATTGATGAACTGAAAGCCCAAGGCGCGGGCGATATTATCGTGATTTGTGGTGGGGTGATCCCGCAGCAAGACTACGCCTTTTTGAAAGAGGCTGGCGTCAAAGCGATTTTTGGCCCGGGGACCAATATCCCAAACGCTGCGCGTGAAATCTTGGAATTGATTGGATCAAGCCCTAACAAATCATGATTGCCCATCGGTGAAACGTGAGTGATGAACCCGATATGAAATGACATGTTGGACGTATCAATCTTGCACACCTGTCCAATCGAAGAGGTGCGATTTAGATTTCCTTTTCTGTTGGATTTTTGGGGCACGGGGATCGCGCTTGTACAACCAGCCATTTTGAACTTTTAGGGTAATTTATGGCATCTGATGCGAATTGGCTTTTGGCGTTGGAAGGTGACGCAAAGCTGTCATGCACCCTATCAGTCATATGACCCGCGCCAAATGGTTTGCGCGCCACGCCTGTTTTGACCAAAATCGAAGTCATGCCAAAGACACCTATTTGTTTGCCTAAAATCAGACCTGCGGCAACGCCCAAGGGCAACGGATCAAACAGGTTGGAAAATGTTATGCTTTCAAACACAACGCCTGCGTTGGCAAAAGCAAAAATAGGCACGATGCCGAACAAGACGTAAGGCGACAATGCGTGCTCTAATGAGTGCAGTGTGGATTTGCCCCACTTGTCTTTCATTGGGATGAAAAGGCTGTGATGACACCGCACAAGGTCATCCAAGATCGCCAGTGTTGGTAAAAATACTTTGAGCGATGTTGGGACTCTTGCCACCATCATCGCTGCGGTGGCTGAAAACATTAGAATGATGCCGCCTGAGGCCTCACTATCGAAAAAGTTTTCTAGTCATCTTAGGAGCATTTTGTGCTTTTCTTTCCATAATTAGATGTTCAACATATAGAGAAATGGGTTCGTTCCTGACTCTTTCAATATAAGACTACAACTTTTGGTGAACTATGCCCTATTTTCTCGATCATTTGGTGGTTTGTGCGTCGAACCTCGACCAGGGGCGGCTCTGGGTTGAGGGGCTCTTGGATGTGCCATTCGAAAAGCGCGGTGTGCATGACCTGATGGGCACGCACAATCATCTCGTGGCGTTGGACAAAGATGCCTATTTCGAAGTTATCGCAATCGACCCTGCTGCACCAAAGTTGCCACACGCGCGTTGGTTCGATTTGGACAATTTTGGTGGGCCACCCAAGCTGTCGAACTGGGTCGTGCGCTGCGATGATCTTGAGGAAGCATGGGAGCGCGCCCCTGCCACGGTTGGGCGGATTATGTCTTTTGAACGGGGTGAGTACGCATGGCGCATGCTGGTGCCTGAAGATGGCAAACCTTTGTTTGACGGTTGCTTTCCCACCTTGATCGAATGGCAATCCAAACACCCTGCACCGGCATTGACGCACCGTGATTTACGCTTGCGTCGCTTGAAATTAACGCATCCAAACGCAACAGAATTGCGCGCAGCCCTTGCACCTTTCGTGCAAGCTATGGAACATGTTTCTATCGGCGAAGGCGCACAGGCGTCTTTACAGGCGGAAATCGGATCGGCATCTGGGGAGATTTGGATCGCATGACACTTCGCACAGCAACACCAGCAGACGCGGCGGCCATTAAGGCCATTATGAAACCCGTAATCGACGGGTCTACGGCGTCATTTTCCTCAATAGAGCGCAGCGTTGAGCAATGGGCGGACTTGATCACAGCACGTCTAAATGAGGGGCGCGCATTTTATGTCGCCGAAGTGGACGGCGTTGTGGTTGGGTATGCCACCTACGAGCAATTTCGCTCGAACAACAACGGCTATCGCTACACGATGGAACACTCGGTGTACCTGAGCGATGCAGCCCAAGGGCGTGGCTTTGGGCGCATTTTGTTGATCACTATCGAAGAGCACGCCCGCGAGGCTGGCCATAAATCTATGATCGGTGTGATTGATGGGGATAACACGGCCTCGATCGCGTTTCATCAGGCACTTGGCTACAAGGAAGTCGGGCGCATTCCGCAGTCTGGCTATAAATTCGACCGCTGGCTGGACGCTTTGTTTATGCAAAAATTCTTATAAAAACGGGTGTGACTGACGATGGTGTCGCACATCATGTGTTTGTGACCTGACACTGACACATCCCTCGTTTAAGGTGTGATTATGTCAATTTGGTACCGCATATTAGACGCTCTCGCTGCGTTACGTTCTGGGGAAAGTCTGTCTTCGGTTTTTGATCTTTTGAGATCAGAACCTGAACGGCGTGTCGGCTTTGCAATCGCAGTCATTGGACTTGGGGCTAAAATGGCCAAAGCTGATGGACTGGTGACCCGCGACGAAGTCACCGCCTTTCGCGAAGTGTTTCATATTTCCCCCGAAGACGAAGTTGCAGCTGGTCGTGTTTTCAATATGGCCCGCCAAGATGTTGCAGGGTTTGAAGATTACGCAAAGCGCGTCAAAGCCATGTATGGCGACAATTGCGAGCCGCTATTGGATTTGTTGGATGGTCTGTTTCACATCGCATTGGCTGATGGGGAGTATCACCCAAACGAAGATGTGTTTTTACAGCGCGTCGCCGATATTTTCGAAATCAGTGACCGTAAATTTAGCACCATACGCGCACGGTTTGTGCCGGATGCGCAGCGTGATCCCTATGATATTTTGGGCGTTGAACCAGCAATGGATCTGGCTGATATCAAGTCTGCCTACCGCGCGCTTGTGCGAGAAACACACCCAGACAAAATGATCGCGCGGGGGGTGCCCAAAGAGGCGGTGCACATGGCCACCAAACGGCTGGCGGAAATCAACACCGCTTGGGATAACATCGCACTTGAGCGCGCCAGCTGATGCGCATTGCCACATATAATGTGGAATGGTTCGATGCGTTGTTTGACGAAAAAGGTCGCTTGCAGTTAGACGACGACTGGTCTGCGCGGCGTGATGTGACGCGCCGTGCGCAGATTGAAGCGTTGTCTTTTGTGTTCAACGCATTAGAGGCCGATGCCGTGATGGTGATTGAGGCGCCAGATACATCGCGCCGCCGTGATACCGTGACAGCGCTTGAACAGTTTGCGGATTTTGCCGGTATCCGTGCACGCGCGGTAGAGACTGGATTTATCAACGATACGCAGCAAGAGATTGCATTGCTGTATGATCCATTGGTTTTGCGTGCCAAACATGACCCAAAAGGCAGCGTCACTGTTGCGCTAGGTGGCGCGCCGCCAGCGTTTGATTCCGTGTACCATCTTGATCTTGATACAGACATGAGCGGCGATCCCGTCCGCTTTTCCAAACCCCCACTTGAGTTGCATATGGAACTGCGAGAAACAGGGTTTTCTTTTCGGATGATCGGCGTTCACATCAAATCGAAAGCGCCTTATGGGGCGCGCAATCGTGATCATGAAATTCGGATTGCCATCGAAAATCGCCGCAAGCAAGTGGCACAATGCATATGGTTGCGTCAGCGCATTGAACAGCATCTGATCGCAGGCGAGCCTGTGATCGTTTTGGGCGATTTCAATGATGGGCCGGGGCTGGATGAATATGAACGATTGTTTGGCCGTTCAGGTATTGAGATCGTGATAGGCGAGGGCACAGGCGGGACATCCGCTGATCAGCGCTTGTTTGACCCGCACGCACGTATGGCCATCGCCCCCCGTGCCAGCGCCACACCTACGTCATCGCGGTTCTATGTGCGCCATGAGAAACGCTATCTGTCGGCGCTTTTGGATTATGTGATGGTGTCACAAGATTTAGCCCCTAAGGGCAAATGGCGAATTTGGCACCCGTTTGAAGATGCAGAATGCTACGACACCGTCCCTTTGCGTGAAGCTTTACTACGCGCCTCGGATCATTTCCCTGTGACTGTAGATTTAGATTTATAGAGCGCAGCACAGGTGCTTGTTGGGGGCTACTTTTTGGCGTGTCTGACTTCAGTCTTTGCGCCAAGTGCGTTTGCAAGCGACATAAATCGTGCTTCGGTGACTTCGCCAAACAAATCTTCTGCTTCGGGTTTAAGCGTTAAGATGAGTTCTTTTTTCTTGGGGAAAAACCGCATTTCGGCCATCTCGTCGGGTGCATCTACGGCGATCATAGCCCCAAATCGCATGGCTTTCCCCAATACTTCGGCGTTTTGAATTTCTTGTTCTGATAGCATGTCAATCAGCGGTGCAAAGCTTGTGCCTTCGCGCGAGTTTTTGTAGCGGTGCAACAAGGCAAGTCCTAGAAAAACGCGTTCTTTGTGGGTCAAGCCGCCTAAATTGGCACGCGTCGCGTTGTCGAAACACACCTCTGCACGGTAATCAGGATGCGCGCGCCATGTCACATCATGCAGCAAGCAAGCGGCACGGATCAGGCGCATTTTCTCATACTCACGCGCCCTAAAGATAGGCTCGATAAATCGGTGCAGACGTTTGCCAACCCCTGGCAGACGCGCATCTTTATGCTCGGCAAAGCGGCAGGCTTCAATCAGTGGATCACGTTCCCGGATGGCTTGGGGCATTTGTTCATACAACATGCCTTCGCGGATGCCATAAGACGAGATGCAAATCTCTTTGGGCTTAAACGTGCGCACCATTTGGCGCAGCACTTCCGAGGCTATGGGCACCAAAGCCATCCGTGCAGACGAGGTGCCTGTTTTGCTGCGAATGTCTTCCAATGGATTGTCGTGGATATAGGCAATCGTTTTGCTGACATCGCGCACTGACATGCGATATTCGTGCAGCACATGTAGGGGATAGCCGCGACGCTCCATGTCGATCCGTGCAATCGCGCGCCATGACCCGCCGACTAGATAAATACGTTTGTGATCTGTGCCCATAGTTTCGGCCAGACCAGCCATTACTGGTTTAATGTGCTCTTTGATCCCCTTGCGCCCACCTTTGAGCCCTTGAAGTTTGAGCGGCCCAAGTGGCGATGTGAGGCGCTTACCCACGGTTCCGTTGCCTACGACTGCCAGTTCCATTGACGATCCGCCAATGTCGCAAATCATGCCTTTGGCATCGGGCCACCCCAGCAAAACGCCTTGGGCGGACAGGCGGGCTTCTTCTTCGCCGTCAATAACCCAAAGGCTCAGGCCGGTTTCCTGCAATATTTCCTCGCGAAATGCAGGACCGTCCTGTGCCTCTCGCATTGCTGCCGTTGCAACGGCTGTCAGGGGCGGAATACCCATCCCTTGTGCGAGCTTTTGAAATCGTTTGATGGCCGAAAGGGCGCGCTCTTTGCCTTTTGGGTTCAAGCACCCTGTTTCACGCAATCCTGCCCCGAGACCACACAGAATTTTTTCGTTGTAGAAATATGCAGGGCTGCGCGCGGCGCCATCGAACACAACCATACGCACCGAGTTTGAACCGACATCAACCACACCAACACGCGACAAGGCACGGGCATCTTTATCTAGAAAAAGCGGCCGCCCAAAAACCCCCCATTCGTTTTGAGTGGTTGTCTGGGTTTGCTCTGTATTGGATATAGGCAACGTGTTTTCCCTGTGGCTTTGGCGCGGATCACCAACTTTTTAGCTGTGCTGTCACTTGGTGCAAAGGTTTAAACTTGTTTGAGTGTTGCGCAACTGGTGACTGTGGATCAAGGTTAAATATCTTTATGGGTGAGCGCAGGAACATCTTTGACGCCAGCTGAGCCACGTCCAGACAAAGACGGGTGTTCCATAAAAAAACGATGGCAGGAAAAGGGCGTTTCGCCATCCGGTAAGCTGGGGCGTTCCCATGTGCCGTCGCCGGCCAAAATCCAACTTTGCGCCACATCAGCCATGTTGGCAGCCATGATTTGTTGCACGATTTGGGCCTTGACCGTGGGGTTCGTAATTTCAACCAACGTTTCAACACGACGATTGAGATTGCGCCCCATCCAGTCAGCAGATGACATATAAACCCGTGCTTTTTTAGAGGGCAAGCCTTTGCCATTGCCAAAACAGACGATGCGCGAATGCTCTAAAAAACGCCCGACAATTGATTTGACGCGGATGTTTTCAGACAGTCCTTTCACCCCAGGGCGCAATCCACAAATGCCACGGATCACGAGATTGATTTTCACTCCCGCCTGACTGGCGCTGTAAAGCGCGTCGATCACTTCGGGTTCCACCAATGAATTCATTTTGGCCCAAATCTCTGCGGGCTTGCCATCTGCGGCAAACGCGGCTTCGCGCTGGATGCCTTTTAGCAGGTCGGTTTTCAACGTATGGGGCGAAATAGAGAGGTTTTCGAGCCCCTCTGGCGGTGCATAGCCGCCAATATAATTGAATACTTTTGTGGCATCGCGTCCCAAAGCGTCATCGCAGGTGAAAAAGCTCAAGTCGGTATAGATGCGCGCTGTGATCGGGTGATAGTTGCCTGTGCCAAAGTGAGTATAGGTCACAAGCTTTTCACCCTCGCGGCGGACAACCGTCGATATTTTTGCATGGGTTTTGTAGTTGGTGAACCCATAGACCACATGCACACCAGAGCGTTCCAAACGGCGCGATTGGCGAATGTTTGCGGCCTCGTCAAAGCGGGCTTTCAATTCGACCAATGCGGTGACCATCTTGCCATTTTCAGCGGCCTCACACAGGGCCGATACAATAGGGCTGTCATGCGATGTGCGGTACAAAGTCTGTTTGATTGCCACAACATTGGGGTCATTCGCGGCCTGCGCTAAAAAGCGGATCACCAGATCGAATGTCTCATAAGGATGGTGCATCAGGATGTCTTTTTGCTTGATCGCAGCGAACATATCGCCTTCGTGATCTTGCACACGCTCGGGCACGCGCGGGGTATATTGCGGCCATTGCAGATCACGGCGACTGTCCAATACCAGCCCGCTGAGGTCCGCTAGGCCAAGCATTCCAGGCACTTCGATGACTTCATCTTCGCTAACGCCAAGCTGTTCTTTTATTACTGCACGCAAGGCACTTGGGGCATTTTGAGAAATTTTAAGTCGCACGACTTCGCCGCGCCTACGTCGTTTCAGGGCGGTTTCAAACTCACGTACAAGATCTTCGGCCTCTTCTTCGACCTCAAGATCACTGTCTCGCAGCACGCGAAAGGTGCAAGATCCTTCGGCAGTGTAGCCAGGGAACAGGTTGCGGATGTAGATCAGTAACAAGTCTTCGAGTGGCAAAAAGCGGTCCGGCGTCTCAGTTGTTTCTGGCAGACGCACAAATCGATCAATCAACGCGGGGATGGGCAGCAGGGCTTGAAGTGGGCGTTTGTCTTTGTCGCGCGTCATTTGCAGCGCCAGTACAAACCCCGTGTTCGGCACGAACGGAAAAGGGTGTGCAGGGTCGATAGCCAAAGGAGACAGCACAGGAAAAACTTGTGTTAAAAAGACATCCCGCAGGTGTGTCATGTCGTCAGCCGATAAGTCGTCGGGTGTCAAAATAGATATGCCTTGGCCACCCATTTCGTCCCGAATTTCTTCCCATGCTGTGAGTTGCGCTGACATTAAATCACGCGCATCCTTTGAAATCAAAAGCAGTTGTTCTGCTGGGGAACGTCCGTCTGAAGCGGGTGTGGTATTGCCGGCTTTCGCCAACTCACGCAGTCCCGCGACCCGCACCGTGTAAAATTCATCCAAATTGGCCGCAGAAATAGACACAAACCGCAAGCGTTCTAAAAGTGGCACACGTGGGTTTTGCGCTTCTCCCAAAACGCGCCAATTGAACCCAAGCCAGCTGAGTTCCCGATTGAAAAACCGTTTCGGGCTATCAAGGCATTCCGCAGGCAGTTCGATGGGAGCGGGAAAGGGGGCTGTTAGGAAGTCTGTCGATGTCATGACGCGGGGCATACCAGTATGAGGGAACTAGATTTTATCCTGCGCGCTCAACGGCATATTGTCCAGAACTTGCGCGGCAAAGCTGCGTGAAATCGGCTTGCCTTCGCGCAGGGCGGCGGCATCTAGTATCTCAACAATGCTGCGGACATTGTCTGTTGAACGCTCCATGCGTTTGACCAAATATGGAATGAGCGGATAAGAAATCGCCAATTGCCTGTCGTCAAATTGTTTGAGCAACATAGCAGATAAAAGCGCATCATCTGGCGGATCGATTTTTGCGACAGACGTGCCTTGCATGCGCGAAGCAAGATCAGGCAGGCTCAGCGTCCATTGATTGGGGGGCGTGCTGGCGGTGACCAATAGATGCCCACCTTCGGCCAATGTCAGGTTGTGCAGGTGAAACAGCGCAGCTTCGGTCGCTGTTGGGTCATTGAGCGTGGCTATACAATCGGCATCTTCGACAACAACGTGTTTGAGGCTGGCTAGCATGGGAATATCGGCGTCAGCCAGTTCATCAACTCCGATAATCACGGCATTGCAGTCCACGGCCCAAACATGCGCCATGTGGGTTTTCCCCGATCCGCGTGGTCCGGTGAGCACCAATTTATTGTTGGGCCACATGTCTGCTCTGTCCAATGTCGCCAAAGCAATGGCGTTAGAGGGCGAGACAAAAAAGGCTTCCCGCTGCAGGGCTTCACGGACGGGAAGATCGAAAGTCAGTTGCTCAGTCATGCTTTAGGGGTGCCCGCTCACGTCAGATTGCGTGGCGTCTTGGTCGTCTGCATTGATCCCAGTGTAAAGCCTGCTGTCTTGATATTGTTCGATTGCAAATCGAGTGACAACACCAATTGCCGCGGCTACAGGAACGGCGATAAGCATGCCGACAAAGCCGAATAATGTGCCAAAGGCAGTCAAAGAAAAGATGAGCCAAACGGGATGAAGCCCGATAGACGATCCGACCAGTTTTGGGGTCAGAATATTGCCTTCGAAAAATTGCCCGAGCGCAAAAATACCGACCACCAATCCGATGCGCACCCAATCTGTGGCCTCGGTGACAGTTTGCCCGTCGATGACTTCTGTACCGCCCCAAAACTGAAACAACGCGAGCCCGATGGACAAAACGCCGCCAACAAGCGCGCCAACATAGGGGATAAAGGTCAGAGCGCCTGCGATGGCACCCGTGACCAAACCAAATTTTAGCCCCGCCAACATCAATGCTGCGGCGTAGAACACGCCTAAAATCAAGCACACAGTGCCTTGACCGCGAATGAACGACGCGAGCGTTTGGTCGATTTCCCGCGCAAGACGGCGCAAAACGGGAGCATGGTCACGCGGCAAAAGTTCGTCAACTTCTGCGACCATATGATCCCAATCTAGCAACAGATAAAATGTGATCACGGGGACCAAAAACAGCACCATCATCACGTTAAAAATACTCATAACCGATGCGATAGCGGTCGATAACAGTTCACCGCCACGCGACTGAATTGTTTCGCCGATTTGCAGCAATGATTGATGCAGCTGGCTTTTATCGTCTAAAATCTCAGGAAATCTTGCGGTCAGGAGTTTTTGGAAATCCTCAATGAACTGTGGTACTGAGGCAACCAAATCTGTGGCTTGCCTGCTCAGCGTTGGCACAACCAGCAGGGCGATCAAGATGAATACAAACGCGGCTGAGGCAGTGATTACAACGGTGGCCAAGACGCGCGAAAGCCCAAAGGACTCTAACCTATCGGCCACAGGGTCAAGCATGTAAGCAACTGCCATCGCCAAGATAAAAGGCAGCATTACGTCACCCAGAACCCAAATAACGCCAAGAACGCCGACGCTTGCAAGACTCCAGTATTTAACTTGATCTCGTACGGGTAAGGCCAACATACATCTCCATGTTTTCCTACATATCACCCCGTATTCGGTCATATTCAAGCCCTGTAGCTTGGCATCGTCATTTATTGTCGGCCATTTATGTGAGAAACAGCGCATTTTGACAGGAATACGCCGCATCATCGCAGTCAGGAGGCACGATTGCGTGTGATAGTGACTTTACCCTCATAGACTTAAAGAGCGTTTAAGTTGGCTTGCAATGAAAGGCGACGACTTGTCTGCGCGAAGAGGATCGCATAGACCGTATGAAATTCACTCAATTCTAGAGGCAGTTCCATGCGCCTAAGCCGTTATTTTTTGCCCGTTCTTAAAGAAACACCTGCGGATGCGCAGATCGCTTCGCACCGCTTGATGTTGCGTGCGGGGATGATCCGTCAACAATCTGCGGGTATCTATTCGTGGCTGCCTTTGGGCTATAAAGTTCTTAAAAATGTCGAAAATATCGTACATGAAGAACAGCAACGCGTTGGGCATATCCCGCTTTTGATGCCGACTTTGCAATCTGCAGATCTGTGGCGCGAAAGTGGACGTTATGATGCGTATGGCGATGAAATGCTGCGTATCTCTGATCGCCATGGCCGTGACATGTTGTACGGTCCGACCAATGAAGAAATGATCACTGATATTTTCCGCGCGCATGTTGGATCGTACAAAGATTTGCCGCTGACACTTTACCACATTCAATGGAAATTCCGCGACGAAGTGCGTCCTCGTTTTGGCGTGATGCGTGGCCGTGAATTCTTAATGAAAGATGGCTACAATTTTGATTTAACTAAAGAAGATGCGATGCACTCTTACAATCGCCATCTTGTGTCTTACCTGCGCACATACGAGCGTATGGGGTTGCAGGCCATTCCCATGCGCGCAGATTCCGGTCCGATTGGCGGGGATGACACACATGAATTCTTGGTGCTGGCTGATACTGGCGAATCCGAGGTTTTCTACGACAAAAACGTCACCGACATTAAACTCGGCAATCGCGATATAGACCCGTACAACGTTGATGATTGTCGTGGTGTGATGGAAGAATTCACATCGCTTTATGCCCGTACCGATGAGACACATGACGCGGCTGAATTTGCGAAGGTGCCTCAAGAACGCCAAATGACAGCGCGCGGTATCGAAGTCGGTCAGATTTTCTACTTTGGTACTAAGTACTCTGAAAGCATGGGCGCAGAAGTTGTCGGCCAAGATGGTAAAAAGACCCCCGTTCACATGGGGTCACACGGCATTGGCGTGTCGCGTTTGCTTGGTGCGCTTATTGAAGCAAACCATGACGAGAATGGCATCATTTGGCCCGAAGGCGTTACGCCGTTCCATGTTGGCATCGTCAACTTGAAACAAGGCGATGACGAAGCGGATGGGGCCTGTGAGGCACTGTATAAATCGTTTCAAGCACTGGGTCTTGATCCTTTGTATGATGACCGCAAAGAGCGCGCTGGTGGTAAATTTGCGACGATGGATCTGATCGGTTTGCCTTGGCGCATCACTGTTGGGCCTCGTGGACTGAAAAACGGTGTTGTAGAAGTCACGTCACGCCGTACAGGTGAATCTGAGGAAATGACACCAGAGATGGCCATTCAGAAAATAGTGAAAATCTACACCAACCTTTAAGAGTTTATCCTTTAGTCTTATGAAAACGCCCTGCAGTTTTGTGGGGCGTTTTGTCTTTATTTTACGCTGAAATCTGCTGCTTTAATGTGCCAAGCTCTCAGTATTTGCATTTGAGGCACGAATCCCGTTAGCGTGATTAAAAATATATAAGCTCAGAGGCAGAGCATGATCATCAAAACACTCACGCTTGTCGGCGGTATGTTCGGCGCAGCGATTGTATCTCAGTTTCCTGAATTCACTCAACAATACATGCAGCGTCTGGGCGGGCAGGTCGATGCGCTGTCTGTGGTGATTGGCGATTTTGATAACTCCGCGAACAAGGCCGATATGACCCGAGTTGAGGCTTTGGCCTCAATGGGCGGTTCGGTGTTTATGGACAATCGGCGGCGCGATATGCGTGCTACTATTGCTCGTCACGCGCGTTTGTCTGGTGATTTGCAGCGCCTGTCTGATGCCTCACCATTGGAACGCATTTCCATGCCGCATCGTTTGCGAGATGTGAATTTGGTTTCTGCCACATATACCGATTTTCAACCTGCTTTGCCCTTAACGGTTGAGGGTGGAATTTCTGCGGCAGGTGGTTTTTTGATCGGCTGGGGCGGAATCGCTGCAGTTTTGCATTTCATGCTTTGGCCGTTTCGGCGTCGTCGGCCCAAATTCAACTGAGAAACGCTCAATCTCAACAAGCACTTCATTCAGCGGGTATTCTCCGTTTAAGGCAGGCTGCATCTGGGCGTGTCTCTGCCGAGCAATCCGCTGGATATCTTGACCTTTTGTGCTGCAACCAACATGGTCTGCCAGATAGAAATTGGCCTCAGAGGATGCCCCGTGGATCAAAGTAAGAGTGTTTCAACTGCACCATTTTCGCGGTTCGAATGGATGATCGCTTGGCGATATCTACGCGCGAGGCGCGAAGAGGGCGGAGTATCCACGATGACGTGGATTTCGCTGATCGGTATCACACTTGCTGTGGCGGCTCTCATCATCACACTCGCTGTGCGCGCCGGATTTCGCAATGAATTCGTCGACACGATCCTAGGCTCCAACGCTCATGTCACCGTCTATTCTTCTATCTATGTTGAGGATGGCGATACATCACGCGAAATCAAAGACTTCGACGTGTGGGCCGATGCATTGCGTGCGGTGCCTGGTGTGACACGCGCTGCACCTTTGGTGCGCGGACAAGTCATGGGGTCTTTTCGCGGTTCGAACGCGGCCGTCGATGTCTACGGCATTTCCTATGATGACCTGTTAACCATCCCGCGTGTGGGCCAAAACCCTGATGAAGCTTGGGGCGATATTTCGCGGTTTTCTGATGGCATTGCGATCGGATCAGGCGTCGCGCGCGAATTGGGTGTGGCTGTCGGTGACAAGATTAAATTGATCTCTCCTGAAGGAGCCAAAACCGCTTTTGGAACCTCGCCGCGGGTGTCTTCTTATGAGGTTGTCTATGTTTTCACTGCTGGACGGTATGACATTGATAAAACAAGAGCTTACCTAACTTTCTCTGAGGCGCAAAAGTACTTTAACAGGCAGGGCGCTGCCGATGAAATCGAAGTCATGATCGAACATCCTGAAAAAGTCGATGATATAGCTATGCATCTGCTCACGGCCGTGGGGGACCGTGGCATGGTGTGGACTTGGCGGGATGCTTCGGGATCTTTTTTGCGTGCTTTGGATATTGAGGACAACGTGATGTTCGTCATTTTGGCCATTTTGGTCACCGTGGCTACGCTGAATATCATCTCTGGTCTTATCATGTTGGTCAAAAACAAAGGCCGCGATATTGGCATTTTACGCACCATCGGACTGACCCAAGGCTCTGTTATGAGGGTGTTTTTTATCTGCGGCGCTTTCACTGGCATTGTCGGCACGGTGTTTGGCGTGGCGCTTGGCGCGCTGTTTGCGATGTACATCGACAACATCATGTCGTTCGTTAACTATTTGAACGGCGGTGGCGCGTGGGACCCGTCTATTCGCGGCATTTATGCCCTGCCAGCCGAATTGCGGTTGGTTGATGTGCTAAAAGCCGTATCTTTGTCGCTTGGCCTGTCGTTTATCGTGACCATTTTCCCTGCCCGCAAAGCGGCGCGGATGAACCCTGTGGAGGCACTGCGCTATGAGTAATATGCTGGAATTACAGGGCGTTACAAAACACTACAACGCGGGCAAACCGAATGAAGTTCAGGTGCTCAACGGCGTTGATTTAACGGTCAAAAAGGGCGAAGTCGTCGCGCTTGTTGCGCCTTCTGGCGCGGGGAAATCGACGCTTTTGCACATCGCTGGCATGTTGGACACTGCGCGCTCTGGCCGCGTTGTGATCGACGGGACGGATGTGACGGGATTGGACGACACTGCGCGCACCGCGATGCGCCGTGGGCAGGTGGGATTTATCTATCAATTCCACCACTTGCTGCCTGAGTTTTCTGCGTTGGAAAACATCGTTTTGCCGCAACTGGCCAACGGGGTGTCGCAACGCGATGCCGAAGCTAGAGCGTTGAAACTATTGACATCTGTCGGGGTTGAAGCCCGCGCGGACCACCGACCGGCGGCGATGTCGGGGGGGGAACAACAACGGGTGGCGTTTTGCCGTGCGTTGGCCAATCGCCCCGCGTTATTGTTGGCGGATGAGCCGACGGGGAACCTTGATCCTGCAACGTCTGACCGTGTGTTTGAAGCGCTGATGAAGGTGGCACGCGACGAGGGTCTGGCCGCTTTGATCGCCACGCATAATATGGAGTTGGCGGGCAAAATGGACCGCGTTTTGCGGCTGGACAATGGCGTTTTGGTGCCCGCGACATAAGCTGTCAGAATACCGTCTGCACCACGTCGGCTTTTGGTATGGCAAGCGTATGGCATTTGTCGGACACAAGATGTTGGGGTGAAAAAAGGTTGCGGCAGAGGGCGTTGCGTGTTTGCAGAGCCTAATGACAAACAGGCCAAAGCCTGTTTGTCGCGCCTGACCCTCCCCACGGGAGGGCGCCTATGTCGCCCCCCTAGGGTCAGGCGCTTGGGGTGCGGTACTTAGAACGGAATGAAGCTATCATTGCGTTGTTCCATTTTATCGATTCTAGACAGCATGTCTCTTGGTGCATCACTGTGATGTGCTAGGTATTTTGTTAAAGCGAGAATTTTACCAAATTTGCTCTGCAATTTATCATCTGCAATTTCCACATTTCTTTCTATTGCGACATCAAGCTCATCTAGCAAGTCTCTAACGAATCCTGCTGGAACATTTGTCTTACTATCGATATCTCTACCGCTTCGGGCATTGCTGCGTGATAGCGATAAAATCTCTTCAAGAATATCTCTGTCAGGGCGAATTTCGCCACTGGATTTGCGTTCTTTCGAGAGAATGGACGTGATTTTGCTGTCTAGCTGTGGCCACCACATTTCAAAAACTCTGTTAAGTGTTTCTGGACTTAGTTTGTTGTCGCCGCCGGTATCATTAATTGAGACCATCAGCTTCTTAAAGTCGGTCTTTTTGAATGCCGTTGCTTGTAGAGACGATAGCGGCCCTGACAAATCGGTGTCTTCCATTCCGAAAAGTACAGGACACACTTTTGATTTATCCAAATCTTTGGACAAGGCACCTGCTTCGAATAGAATCCAAGGCTTTTCATAGTTGTCCTTAGTCAAACAAATTATTCCAGTATTTGCGTCAGATAGCTTACTGGAAATCTCAGTTGCCCACTTAGCCCCTTTCTCAATATCGTTCGGTGTAAAATAGGGTTTAGCAAATTGCAGAACTGACGGAATCCATTCACGGATTTCCTCTGCAATCTCTCTGCTGGTTTCGCCGCTCCAGCTGATAAAAACAGTCGTCATAAATTTTTCCTTTAAAATAGTTCACGCAAGCCTGCTTGCATGAAAATCAAACGTCGAGCTCCTCGACATACTGCGCGTGCTCTTGAATATATTGGAACCGCAGTTCTGGTTTTTTGCCCATGAGACGCTCGACCAGATCACCGGTTTCGCCGGGGACATTTTCGTCGATGGTCACGCGGATCAATTTCCGCGTTTTGGGGTCCATGGTGGTTTCTTTCAAATCCTTGGCATCCATTTCGCCAAGCCCTTTGAACCGCTGCACGTCAATTTTGCCTTTGCCGCCAAGGCCTTTGTCCATCCAGATGTCTTTTTCCGCATCATCCGTCACATACAAACGTTTGGCCCCTTGGGTCAGGCGGTAGAGCGGCGGGCAGGCCAGATAGAGGTGACCTTGGTCAATCAAGGGCCGCATTTGGGTAAAGAAGAATGTCATCAGCAAAGCGGCGATGTGTGCGCCATCGACATCCGCATCGGTCATGATGATGATTTTATCGTAGCGCAGGTCTTCGACGTTGAATCGCGTGCCCATTTGAACGCCCAAGGCTTCGCAAATATCGTTGATTTCTTGGTTTGTGTTCAGCTTGTTCGAGGCAGCGCCCAGCACGTTTAGGATTTTACCTTTGAGGGGCAAAAGCGCTTGGGTTTCACGTTTGCGCGCGCCTTTGGCCGAGCCGCCAGCGGAATCGCCCTCGACGATAAACAGTTCGGTGTTTTCGCGATTTTTGGCGGTGCAATCGGTCAGCTTGCCCGGAAGGCGCAGTTTTTTGGTGGCTGTTTTGCGCTGGGTTTCTTTTTCTTGGCGGCGGCGCAGACGTTCTTCTGAGCGCAGCACAAGGAAATCAAGGATAGCGCCAGCGGATTTGGTATCAGCGGCCAGCCAGTTGTCAAAGTGATCGCGCACAGCGTTTTCCACCAGACGCGCGGCGTCAGCGGTGGCAAGGCGGTCTTTGGTTTGGCCGACAAATTCGGGTTCGCGGATGAAACAGGACACCAAAGCACAGCCGCCCGTGATCAGATCGTCACGGGTGATGTCTTTGGATTTTTTATTGCCCACAAGGTCGCCATAGGCACGGATACCTTTGAGAATGGCGGACCAAAAGCCGCCCTCATGAGTGCCGCCTTCGGGGGTTGGCACGGTGTTACAGTAGGATTGGATGAAGCCATCGCGTGAGGGGGTCCAATTGACGGCCCATTCGACTTTGCCCGGAACGCCAAAGCGCGGTTGGAATTCGACGGTGCCCGCGAAAGGCGCTTCGGCGTAGGTCATGGATTTGCCGAGGGTTTCTTTGAGGTAGTCCGCGAGGCCACCGGGGAAGTGAAAGGTGGCTTGGACGGGTGTTTCGCCGTCATCGATTTCGGATTTCCAGCGGATTTCGACGCCTGAAAAGAGGAAGGCTTTTGAGCGGGCAAGAGTGAACAGGCGTTTGGGTTTAAAGCGGTGTTTGCCAAAGATTTGTTCGTCCGCGTGGAATGTGACGAATGTGCCGCGTTTGTTGGGGGCGGAGCCGATCTTTTCAACGGGGCCAAGAGGGATGCCGCGCGAGAATCGTTGTTCGTAAAGTTCTTTGTTTTTAGCGACTTGTACGATCAGACTGTCAGACAGAGCGTTCACAACCGAAGAGCCAACCCCGTGCAGACCGCCAGAGGTGGCATAGGCATCGCCCGAAAATTTGCCGCCAGCGTGCAGCGTACACAAGATGACTTCCAGAGCGGATTTGCCCGGAAACTTGGGGTGCGGATCGATAGGAATGCCACGCCCGTTGTCGGTGATGGTGACGGAATGATCAGCGTGTAATGTCATCTCGATGCGATTGGCGTGACCCGCGACGGCTTCGTCCATCGAGTTGTCCAAAATCTCGGCCACAAGGTGGTGTAAGGCGCGTTCATCCGTACCGCCGATATACATACCGGGGCGTTTGCGCACAGGCTCAAGGCCCTCAAGCACTTCAATGGAGGAGGCGTCGTAAGTGGGGGAAGACCCTGTGAGAAGATCGTCTGACATTGGCTTTTCGCTCGATTCTTATCTGTGCTCGCTTTGGGATAGGAGTAGACCATTCAAGCGCACAAACCGCAAGATGCTGCGGGTGACACATGAAAGACCGTGCATAAATACGCACAAACAAAAGGGTCACATCACGTGCGACCCTTTGCTGTCCTGAGTTGGCTTTATGACGTGCGGCGCTTGAAACAGCGCTACGCCTAGCTGCTAAAGTTTGGGTTTGGCACTTTGAGACGCGCCAAACCCGCCCATGCGCTTGGCCCATTGAAAGGCCACGATCATGCCTTTGAAACGCGGCAAAAGATACAAAGACAGCGCCACTGTGCCTGTGGCAAAGATCGCAAGCATCACCAATGGATCAGGTCGATATTCCATATAGACCCAGCCCATCAATGGGGCCATCAAGTGACCCACAATCAAAATGGTCAAATAGGGGGGGCCGTCATCCGCGCGGTGATGATGAAACGCTTCGCCGCACACAGGGCATTCATTGCGCACTTTCAAATAGCCCTTAAGCATCGGACCATTGCCACAAGACGGGCAGCGCCTTTTCCACCCGCGCAACAACGCTGGTTTCATCTCGCGCTCTGCCGGCTGATTTGCGGGGGACATCGCCACCGCAGGCATATCTGTCACGTCATCAAGAGCAGTATCTGTCATGCGTCTCGCCTTTTAAGTCTGTGTACGCTGTGCACGTGGCATCATTATAAGAACCACAGTGTTACGAAATAGAGGATGCATTGTCCTTGCGTCCGGATGTCGCGCAAGTTTTGCCTTTATACAGTCTGCATATTTTCACCCGTTTGATTTTTTTTGTGCCTGCGCGACGGAATACGGCGTGGGGCCCGTTTTACTATCATAAGCGCGCTGCACCAACGACATTCGCACCGCGCATGAGACCAAACAAAGGACTTAATACTATGAAACGGACTTCTGTAATCTCTGCTGTCGCTCTGATCGCTGTTCTTGGTTCAACTGTTGCGGGCTTTGCTCATGACAGCAAGGGCGAAGGCAAAGGCATGGGTAAATCCGGCCAACATGAGCGCATGGGTGGCGATATGGGCCGCGATGAAGCGCGCCCTGATTTCGCGACGCTTGATACGGACGGCGACGGCAAAGTGACCCAAGCTGAAATGGATGCTTTTAAAGCTGCACGTTTTGCCGAGCTTGATGCAGACGGCAGTGGCACAGTGTCTGCCGCAGAAATGGCAGCTCACCACGCCGCGAAACAACAAGAACGCATGACCAAAGGCACCGAACGTATGATTGCCAAAATGGATGCGGATGGCGATGGCGAATTGTCACTTGACGAAATGAGCGGCGAAATGCGCAAAACACCTTTTGAGCGCATGGATACTGATGGCGATGGTGCATTGTCTGAAGACGAAATGAACGCTGCTGGCCCACGTGGTCATGGCAAAGGTGAGCACGGCAAAGGTGGTCGCGACAAACACGACAAATAAGTCGGTTTGTGACCACATAATATCAAAGGCTGGGGCGTTTTGCGCGCCCCGCCACATTTAAAATACAGGCGCGCTGCGCGCAAAGGCCCTAAAATATGCACAAACAGGACTTGAGAGCATGGACGCCGACACCAACGCAAGTTACGTCTAACGGGTGATGAATATGCCTTTAGATGTACAAGATGATGCCTCAGACGACGCGTTGCTGATTGCTTATGGCAATGGTGATCGTACCGCTGCGCGCGTTTTGATGCAGCGCCATGCCCCACGGGTGATTGGCTATGCCGCAAGGTTGCTTAAAGATCGCGCCGAGGCCGAAGATGTCGCCCAAGATGCGATGATGCGTTTGTGGAAAATCGCCCCTGAGTGGCGCACAGGCGAGGCAAAAGTCACAACTTGGCTTTACCGTGTTGTGACCAATTTGTGCACGGATCGTTTGCGTAAAAAACGCGGGGCGGCTTTGGATGACATCGCAGAGCCTGAGGACGGCAAGCCCTCGCAAGAGGCTGTTTTGATGCACAAACAAAGGGTGGATGCGCTGGACCGCGCGCTGAACACCTTGCCCGAGCGGCAAAAAGAAGCGGTCATTCTGCGTCATATTGAAGGGTTTTCAAACCCTGAGATTGCACAGGTTTTAGATATAGGCGTCGAGGCGGTCGAAAGTTTGACTGCACGGGGCAAACGGGCGCTGGCCAAAGCATTGGCTGATCAGCGCGAAATTTTGGGGTTTGAAGATGACACAGCGTGATAATTTTATCAAAGATGCTGACCTAGACGCTCTGTTCGCACAGGCGCGAGATGTGGTGCAGGCTGACACTGTGCCGCTTTCAGACGCCTTTATGGCGCGGGTTTTGGCCGATGCAGATGCACAACAAGACGCGATGGGCGCAGGATTGCCGGCGTGGGCACAGTCTGCCCCACCCGAGGTCGCACCACAGCGCGGATCGTGGATCACGTCTGTGTTGGATTTGGTCGGCGGTTGGCGCGGTGGCGCGGGGCTGGCGACGGCCACGGTCATGGGATTGGCCGTTGGTCTGGGCGCACCCACGACGGTGACGCAGCTTGCGTCGGGGTCATGGTCGAGTGCCGAAGTCAGCGATACGACACAAACAACCACACAATCAGCCAGCTACGCTCTGGATGACTTGGTTCCAAGTTTTTACGACCTTGCGGCGGAAGGGTAAGATTATGAGCGATATAAAAACGCAAACACCACAGTCCAAGCCCGACCCAAAATCATCGTCAAAATCGCGGCGCATGCGTTGGATTTTGATCGCGTCTTTGGGGGTGAACTTGGCCATCGTCGGGTTGGTCGCGGGCGCTACGTTGCGTGGCGGTTATCATGACAGCGATGTGCGGGCGCGGGCGATGCAGTCGCGTGATTTTGGTTTTGGCCCTTATGTGGCTGCCTTGGAAGCGCCTGAACGTCGTATGATTGGGCGTGCTTTCATTGGCAAAGCGGGGCGTCCTGATAAGGCGCACAATGCCGCGCAGGCCAAATTCGAGGCCATTCTTGACACGATAAAGGCGGATCCTTTTGATGTTCAGACGCTGAAATCGCAGATGTTGATGCAGCTCGATGATTTGGCCGAACTGCAAAAAATTGGGGCTGACGTGATTACAGATCATATCGCCGCGATGACACCAGAGGCGCGCGCTGCCTATGCGGTGCGTTTGGATCAGGCGTTGCAGCGTCCGCCACGGCGCGACAAGTCGCGTGACGATGGACGCCCGCCGAAGCCTTAGTCCGTTTTGGTAAGCATTACTTATAGAAAACGTGGCGTTTAGGCCGCGTGAGAGCCGAGGGTCACTTGATTGCGTCCTTCGGCTTTCGCATCATAAAGGGCGCGGTCTGAAATTTGTAAAAGCATCTCGATCGTTTCACCGGTTTGCCCGCCCATGGACAGGCCGATCGACGCGGAAATGGACACAGATGTGCCATCTGAAGCAACGGCCACTGGCGTGTTGAAAATCACCGACCGCAGGCGTTCGGCGGCTGTGCGTGCCTCAACCAAAGTGGTCATCGGCATACAGATCAAAAACTCTTCGCCACCAAAACGCGCGACAAGATCAATGCCACGCAAATTATCCCGCATGCGCTTTGCCACTTCGGTGAGCACTTGGTCGCCCACAGCGTGGCCGTAGGTGTCATTGACCAGTTTGAAGCGATCTAAGTCGATCAACATCAGTGCGAAATTCTGCTCCAGTAGAATGGATTTTTGCGACACTTGCGCAATATATGGCAAGGCGTAGCGGCGATTATAGAGCCCTGTTAAAGGGTCAATCATCGCCAAACGAAGCCCTTCATCGACGGAATTTCGCAGTACATCGGCTTCTTTTTTGCGGCGCATTTGTGATCGCAGGCGCAAAGCCAATTCTTCGGGATCCGCGCCGCGTGTGATGATGTCGTTGGCCCCCAGATCAAGCGCCATCACCGCTTCTTTACGGTCTTGCGGACCATGAACAACCACAATGCCAGCAGAGCGCGTGTGCGGCCGCGCCCGAATGTCTGAAAGCAAACGCAGCCCATTGGTCTTGCCCAAAATGTCACTGGAAATCACATACAGATCGGCCACGTTATTTTTGGCAATCGCTTCAAGCACTTTATCGGCTTGAATGATTTCTATTTCGTCCATCACCAAACCCCGCAGACCTGCGCGCCATGTCATAGCATCTTCGGCGCTGCGCCCGATCAGAACGATCTTGCCCAAGGCAGCAAAGCTCGACGGTGCTTCTGCAAAGCCCAAAGACCGCGCGGTTTCATCGCGTCGGCGCAGTTCGTCCGTTGTGGCACGTGCCCGCATCAAGGCGCGCACACGAGCCGTTAGTGCCAATTCGTCAATCGGCTTGGCCAAAAATTCATCAGCCCCCGCTTTGAGTGCCGCTATTTTGGCCTCGGTGTCGCCGGGGGGCGTGGCGATGAGCACAGGGATATGACGCGTGGCAGGGTCCGCTTTGAGGTGCGCACAAGCGTCATGCGCGGTCATGTCGCCAAGATCCGTATCAAGGATAATGATTTCGGGATCACTGTCGCGGGCGCGGTCCAATGCGTCTTTGCCACAGGTGGCTTGGATCACATCATAATAGGCAGATGAAAGTTTCACTTTCAAAATAATTCGGTTTGTCGGGACATTGTCCACGATGAGGATCCGTCCTGCCATTGTGCCCTCGAATTTCTATGGTATGCGGTATGCATTGCGACTGAATGTTCGTTAAAAACTTGGTCCTAAAATGGGCTTTATTGGTTAATAAAGGGTTTCGACCCAAGGGGAGTTGTCCACAGATGCAGCAAGAAACCGCCGAAACACTCGCGCTTAAAGTGCTGGTTTGGCTTGTGGGAAACGAAGAGCTTTTGCCTGTTTTTCTTGGCTCCACTGGTCTTGGAGAACAAGATTTGCGTGCCCGAGCTGGCGAACCTGAGTTGCTGACAGCTGTTTTAGATTTCGTAACCATGAATGATGAGTGGGTTAACGATTGCGCGACCACACTTGGGCTGGACCCATATGATCTGTCGCGCGCGCGCCAAGCGATGCCAGGTGGGGAGCAAGTACATTGGACTTAAGTTTGATACAGGCGGTTTTGTTCGACAAAGATGGAACGCTTTTTGATTTTCAAAAGACATGGGGCCCATGGGCTGTGACGGCGATTGAACGCCTCGCTCAGGGCGACGCGGCACTGACGGCCGAGGCGGGGCGCGTGCTTGGCATCGATATGGTGCAACAGATATTTAAGACGGAAAGCTTGGCTGTTGCGGGCACGCCGCATGATATGGCCGAAGCGCTGGTACCAATTTTGCGGCACATGAGTGTCCAAGACATTGTTGACGGGTTGATGCCAAACAAGGGCAGCGTGCCTTTGGCTCATATCGGTGATTTGCAACAAACCTTAACCACGATTGCAGGGCCGGGGCGCAAACTGGGCCTTGTGACCAATGATTTTGAAGCGGTTGCTATCGAGCATTTGGACCAAGCCAGTGTGCGCGCTGCATTTGATGTGGTGATTGGCTATGACAGCGGCTTTGGTGGCAAACCTGCGCCGGATGGTTGTGTGGCGGCTGCATTGGCGCTTGGGGTGGCACCGGAACATACGCTTATGGTGGGCGACAGTTTGCATGATCTGACGGCGGGGCGTGAGGCAGGCATGCAGGTGGTTGGCGTGTTGACTGGCACGGCTGATCGGGCGGATTTGACGCCTTTCGCGGATTGGGTTGTGCAAGACATCACAGAACTTGCTGGGTTGTTTGCCAAGCTATCCTGACCACCGAAATTGCTCTGTGAGTTTAGGGTAATGTCAGTGTTGAAGTTCGACGTAAATCGAGCGTGAACTGGGCATATTGGTATTTTATTAAGGTCACGGGGCTATTCTCTTACTTGTACAAGTATGAGGGCCCTTTGCTTATGCACGGGATGATAAATCGCGCAATCCAATGTTTTCTTCGTGATACGTATGGTCCAAAAATTTGGGCTGACATTGCGGAACAAGCTGACTTTGGGTTCGATAATTTTGAGGCAATGCTGAGTTATCAGGATGCGTTGACAAGCAATCTGTTGAG
The DNA here is from genome assembly GCF_900109555.1 of Pacificibacter marinus. Taxonomy (GTDB): domain Bacteria; phylum Pseudomonadota; class Alphaproteobacteria; order Rhodobacterales; family Rhodobacteraceae; genus Celeribacter; species Celeribacter marinus_C. The sequence goes on from NZ_FNZV01000004.1 coordinate 82,346, forward strand.
CACTGCTGCGCGTAATTTGTCGAAACCTGTTGATGCTTTGCTAGAAGATTTGGGCACATATTTGGTGTCTCACCCCAATGTTGAAGCGATTCGTCGATTGCTGCGATTTGGGGGGGATGACTACAAAGATTTCATGTTTTCGCTGAATGAAATTGAAGGACGTTCTCGGTTGGCTTTGCCCGACCTTGAGGTGCCGGAACTTGAATTTTTTGAGAACCTTGATGGTACGCACACGCTGATATGTCTGCATTCGATGCCGGGGTTTGGGTATGTGATGGTCGGCGTGATGCGCGCTATGGCGGATGACTACGGGGCGCTTGTGTTTTTGGAGCACCAAGGATGGCGCGATTCCGGTGAAGAGATCATCAATATTCAGCTGTTAGAAGAATCTTTTGCCGAGGGGCGCAGTTTTGATCTGTCTGCACGTGTTGGCTAAAGTATGGATCAGAGTATGCAATTAAACAAAACCTCACTTGATTTGTTGATGCCGATGCATGTGGTGGTGGATGAGGCTGGTCGTATTTGCGGTATAGGACCAACCTTGCGGAAATTACGCCCTGAGGCGCAGCTGCTGGGGGCACGGTTTTTAGATGTGTTCGATTTGCGCGATGATGGGCGTGACAAAGGCGATATGATTTTGCCCATCGATAAAAAGTTATATTTGACCTTTAAGGCGGGCATACAGACGCGGCTAAAGGGGGTCGCAACCCCAATGCACAAAGGCGCTGGTTTGTTGGTGAACCTGTCGTTCGGCATTTCCGTGGTCGAGGCTGTGCGTGACTATCGGCTGACAGCGGGGGATTTTGCTCCGACGGATTTAACCATCGAAATGCTGTATCTGGTTGAAGCGAAAACTGCCGTTATGGAAGAAACCAAACAGCTCAACGCGCGTCTTCAGGGGGCCAAGGTGGCCGCCGAAGAACAGGCCTTTACCGACACGCTGACGGGGCTTAAAAACCGCCGCGCTATGGATCACGTCCTTGAGCGCATGATCCGCAGTCACAGTCCGTTCGCATTGATGCACCTCGATTTGGATTATTTCAAAGACGTGAACGACACGCACGGTCATGCTGCGGGGGACACTGTGTTGCAACGTGTTGCCAATCTTTTGGTGGAAGAAACGCGGAGTGAAGACTTGGTGGCGCGTGTAGGGGGGGATGAATTCATCTTGGTTTTTCACAAGATGACCAACCAAGATCAGTTGATGAAGGTTGCACAGCGCATCATTTCCCAGCTGGAAATCCCCATTCCCTTTAATGGGGCCGTGTGCCGTATTTCGGGATCTATCGGGGTCACAATCACCGACTTATATGAGACGATTGATGTCGATCAGATGGTGCAAGACGCAGATACAGCGCTGTATGCCTCTAAACACGAAGGGCGTGCTCGCGCGAACATGTTTACATCTGGAATGGCCTTGGACGATATGTCTGATCTGCCCCGTGTGGCCGAGCGACGTTAGGCCCAAGTGTTTGATGTAAAACATGTGCATGTTCCGCTTTAGATCACAGACATCAGGCAAGTCCTGACTATTAGGTGACGGACTGTGCAACGTGTGGCTGGCGCAAATGAGCGTAGACCATGCGAGATACCGCAAAGTAATCTGGTTTAACGTGCAAGATATATTTTATGAGAGGGAGAATTTACACCAATGGCAGTCCCTAGGGGAATTGAACCCCTCTTTCCAGGTTGAAAACCTGGCGTCCTAACCGATAGACGAAGGGACCGCAATTGGTGTGTGGCGGTATTTAGGGCAGCTGAGCCGAAAGCGCAAGGGGGCTATGGCCTAAAATTGTCGTAAATGTTTTATTTTCTCTCATTGATCTGCAATTGAATGCTGATTTGTAAATGACAGACGTCAATAATTTTAACGCAAACAGAAGATACTGAATTTGCGTTAAATTGGTCCACAAACGATATATGAAGGAAAGTCCGCCATGGCAGTCCCTAGGGGAATTGAACCCCTCTTTCCAGGTTGAAAACCTGGCGTCCTAACCGATAGACGAAGGGACCACACTTGGCGTGAGCGGGTATTTATGCGAGCCTCGCCCATGGCGCAAGAGATAAATCGCGCTGATAGGTGATTTTTTTTGAATGCGACGCGTGCCTGTCCGAATTAGGCCTCTGCCGCGTCTTCAAGGCGCAATTGCACCGATTGACGCCCGCCCCAAGTGTTGATTTCCAAACGTCCCGCCATGTGAAACCGTTTGCCGCCATGACTTTCAAGCGCAGGGCCAAGTTTTGTGTCAAACGCCCCAAAACAAATCGCATCCAAGCGCGGGCCTTGCCCGTCAGAAAACGTCACCTTGAGGTGGCTTTCGCCCACACGTTTGGCGAAATGAATCATGCATGATGGAAATGCAAAGCGCGGCGCTGCGGCGGAGGCCCCATAAGGACCAGCGGCCTCAATCTTGGCGATCAATTCGACAGTGGCCGCACCGGGCATCAACAGGGAATCAAGTTTCAGATCGGCTGGGCCAGCATCACCAGCGCCTTGTTTTTCCAAAAGCTCAGACAAGCGCGCCATCGCAGGCTCTAGTTTGTCACGCATCACAGTCAGGCCTGCTGCCATCTTGTGTCCGCCGCCTTTGACCAAAAGCCCCTCTGCGGCCAAGCGTTGAATGCTTGCGCCCAAATCGACACCCGATATCGAGCGACCAGAGCCTTTGCCCTCATCTCCATCAAAACCGATGACAACGGCGGGGCGATTGGTGGATTCTTTCAGGCGCGAGGCCACGATGCCAACCACGCCCGGATGCCATCCATCGGCTGCGGCCCAAACAAGTGGCCCGTCAAGGCCGCGTTCAGCGGCTTGATCCAAAGCGCCTGCGCGCACGGTGGCTTCGATTTCGCGGCGTTCGGTGTTGAGATAATCCAATCGTTCGGCCAGCATCTGTGCCTCGGTTTCATCCGTTGTAGACAACAGGCGTGCGCCTAAATCCGCAGCGCCGATGCGTCCGCCTGCGTTGATGCGCGGGCCGAGCAGAAATCCCAGACTGTAAGACGTGGGGGCGGTGTCCATGCGCGAAATATCTGCCAGTTTACGCAAACCAACGCGCTCGCGATCGGCCATAACCCGCAAGCCCTGTCGCACAAGCGCGCGGTTCACGCCAATCAGCGGCGCGACATCTGCGACGGTGCCAAGTGCGACCAAATCGAGGTAGCGCATCAAATTTGGCCCACGTATATCATCGGCGCGCAAACGGCGGTTCACATCAACCAACATCAAAAACACGACGCCCGCCGCACATAGATGTGCCAGATCGCCCGTTTCATCTTGGCGGTTCGGGTTCACCACAGCGACACAATCGGGCAAGGTTTCGCCGCCAAGGTGGTGATCAAGTACGATCACATCAGCACCTTTCGCAGCCGCAATCGGTCCGTGAGACAGCGTGCCACAATCGACGCAGACGATAAGATCGTGATCGCGCGCGAGGGCTTCCATCGCGGGTTCATTGGGGCCGTAGCCTTCATCAATGCGGTCTGGGATATAAAGCGTGGCGACGTGGCCCATGTCGCGCAACCATGTGATCAACAACGCGGCGGACGTTGCCCCATCCACATCATAATCGGCAAACACCGCGATTTTTTCACGGGCTTTGACGGCCTTGATGAACCGTTCTGCAGCGGGCTGCATATCTTTGAGTACCATCGGATCTGGCAACAAATCTTTGAGGGCTGGGGTCAAAAATGCTTCGGCGTCTTCCACGGTGACGCCACGGCGCACCAGCGTTTGGCACAGGGGCAATGGCAGTGCTGTTTGCTGCGCCATGGCTTCGGCCAAGCGGTCATTTTCGGGCGAGGGGCCAACCCAGCGGCGCTGGGTCAAAGAGGCGGAAACATCTAAAAAATCACTCATGCCCTTTAATGCCCGCATGGGCGCGCGGTTGCAATGCCATTGGGCGCGTGCCAGATGCGCAAACGGGCCACCTGTTGTGATGAGGGCGGCCCGTTTATAGGCTTTTCTATGTCTGCATCGGCAGGGGATTAGACGGGGTTTGTGTAGCTCATGCGGCGCACAGAGCCAGTTTTTGAACGCATCAAAATGGTCTCAATGGTCAAGGATGTCGGCGCACGCACGATTCCTTTGACGATAGAACCATCGGTGACACCCGAGGCTGCAAAAATCACATCGCCGGTGACCAATTCATCGCGTGCATAGATGCGGTCAAAGTCGGTGATGCCCGCTTTGGTGGCGCGGCCGCGTTCGTCATCGTTGCGAAACAACAGCTTGCCCCACATTTGCCCGCCCATACATTTCAACGCCGAGGCCGCCAAGACGCCTTCGGGCGCGCCACCAGAGCCCATGTACATATCGATGCCAGTGGACGCTTCGGCGCAATGGATCACGCCAGCGACATCGCCATCGGTGATCAGGCGGATCGCAGCGCCTGTCGCGCGCAGTTCATCGACCATGGCCTCGTGACGGGGGCGTTCCAACACGCATAGGGTGATGTCTTTGGGCGACACACCTTTGGCTTTGGCCAGAGCATTGACGCGCTCGGTTGGGGCCATATCGAGAGACACGACATCTTTGGCGTACCCTGGACCGATTGCGAGTTTGTCCATGTAGACATCTGGCGCGTGCAACAATGTACCGCGCGGGGCCATAGCGACCACGGTCAGCGCATTTGGCATGTCTTTGGCGGTCAAGGTTGTGCCCTCAAGTGGGTCAAGCGCGATGTCCACGGCGGGGCCTGTGCCCGATCCGACCTTTTCGCCGATGTAGAGCATTGGGGCCTCGTCGCGCTCGCCCTCGCCGATGACAACAACGCCTGCGATATCGAGTTTGTTCAACTGTTCGCGCATGGCGTTGACGGCGGCTTGGTCGGCTGCTTTTTCATCGCCGTGCCCAACCCAATCGGCCGAGGCAATGGCTGCGGCTTCTGTCACGCGGGCGAGACCCAAAGACAGCATGCGGTCGTGAAATTCGGGTGTGTTTTTTGACATGGTGTGATCCTTTTGCGGCCCAAAGTGAGCGTTTGCGCCTTGAGAACCACATCTTAATCACACGAACAAGACAGTCAGATGCATGTGTGCGCTAACAATTAATGTGTTTGCGCTAACGAATCTAGAGCCGCGCTTTTCAAAGCGATTTGGCTCCGCGGACTTCATTTTTGTGATGGTCGAAAACGGTGCTGCGGCGCTTAGTGCGGGCGGCGCACATAGGCTTGTAGCAAGAGGCCCAGCATCACGCCGTTGCTGAGATGCCAAAGAAAATGCGTGCCAATTGGCCAGCTTGGACACAGGCTGATGTCAACGGTGCGCAAGGTTAGGGACAGGGCAAAGGTGATCGTGGCAGCGATAAAGTAGCCGCGCTGCGGGTGTTTTTTGCGCCATGTCAGCCCCGCCACGACGATCAAAGCCAGCAAGGCGGGCGCGTACTGACCAGAGCCATTGAGCGGGTCAATCGCATTGGTGTCGCTCGCTTCGCCATTGGCCGAGAGCAGTAAGATGCCCGCAACACTTGCCGCAATCAGCGTGCCTGTGATGGCTTTGAACCGTTTGGATTTTGCAGGATCTTGGGTAAGTGTGGCGAATAGGTATAGCCCAACAAAGCTCCAAATCGGCAGTGTGTCAGCCCATTCAGACCAGCGGTTGGCAAAGGTGTGAAACAAAAATGATCCAACCCCAATGCCAGCACACAGCAGGGTGAGCGCTATGTCCATAGAGGTCGGTTTGCGTCCAGTTTGGCGTTGCAATTGACGCAGGGTGTACAGCGTTACAAGTGCTGCCAAGACAAAGCTGATGTTGGACAGGGCGTTGAACGGCTCACTCCAAAACGCGGTTGAAATGCGTTCGCAGTAGATGTCGACCGGCGCGCCCCAATCCATAGAGTTACACTTTTTCGATGCGGATGGCGACGGGGGGCGAGATCAAAACATCTGTGCCTACCATAGCTTCAATAGCTTCATCCAAGGCAGCGCGCGGAGCGGGGTCTGTGACGATCAAAACGGGCGCAACATCGGCGTCATCGTCTTGGCCATATTGGCGCATCCGGTCGATCGATACGCCTGCATCGCCAAGCGCGCTGGTGACTTTTGCCAAGACGCCGGGTTTGTCGATCAATTCCAAACGCAAATAATATGGCGCTGGAGTTGCGTCCATTACGGGTGTGGCCGCGATCAATGTGTTTGCAGGCTGGCCAAAGGTGGTCAGGCGAATATCGCGGGCGATGTCCATGATATCGGACATCACAGCAGAGGCGGTTGGCCCCATGCCTGCGCCCGCACCGCGCAAAACAATTTGCCCAACTTCGTCGCCTTCAAGCACCACCATATTGGTGCCACCATCCAACTGACCCAGTGGCGATGTGTCTGGGACAAGGCAAGGCGTCATGCGCTGCTCTAGACCGCGATCTGTCATTTGTGTGACGCCTAAGAGTTTGATTTTATACCCCATATCGGCAGCATGAGCGATATCTTGATTGGTAATGCGCTCGATGCCTTCCAATTCAACTGCGTCGAAATTGACTTTTGTGCCAAAGGCGACAGAGGCCAAAAGGGATAGTTTGTGCCCCGCATCAATGCCACCGACATCAAGCTGCGGATCGGCTTCAAGATAGCCCAAACGCGCACATTCATCGAACAGCGCGTTGTAACCTTGGCCTGTTGCTTCCATGCGGGTCAAAATGTAGTTGCAAGTGCCGTTCATCACGCCAATCACGCGGGTGATGCCGTTGCCAGCCAACCCTTCGGTTAGAGCTTTCATCACGGGAATACCACCTGCGACGGCGGCCTCAAAGCGCAGCACAGCGCCGTGGCTTTCGGCGGTTTCGGCCAAAGCTTGACCATGATGGGCCAAAAGAGCTTTGTTGGCGGTGACCACATCTTTGCCGAGTTCAAGGGCTGCTTGTGTTGCAGCTTTCGCGGGGCCATCAGAGCCGCCCATGAGTTCGACAAACACATCAACGTCATCGCGCTGCGCGAGTTTGACTGGATCGTCTTCCCATGCGTAGCCTGATATATCATAGCCGCGATCTTTGCCTTTGGAGCGGGCTGAAACTGCGACGATTTCCACAGGGCGGCCTGCGCGCAAGGCTAAAAGATCGGCTTTTTCCTGAACGATTTTGATCACGCCCATACCAACGGTGCCGAGCCCTGCAATTCCAAGACGAAGGGGGGCTTTGGCGTGTGTGTTTGCGGGCATGGGGGGCTCCAAAATCTAAAAATTATCTGCATATCTGTTAGCGCCTTCTTTGGCGCGGTGCAACTGAATGCGCGGGGTGTGGTGATTGGTGTGCGCTAGATTTAGGGGCGGATTGATACGCCGGCGCTGGGCGATGCCAAAGTGTTTGGTTTTGACGTTTAGTTTTGGCGTGCGCTGGCGGCGCGCAAGCGTTCACGTGCGGCTTCATCTAGCACTGGGGGACTTAGGCGTGCGGCGCGGGCACGCAGTGCGGCAACGCGGGCAGGCAATGTGCCAGTGCTGTCCGCAACAGTCGACGTTGCGGATGTCGCGGATGTGGTTATTTGGGTCAACTGTTTTGAGTTGAGTAAGGTGGGCCAAGGGGCTGTGTTGTCGATTGGTACAGAGCGCGCTTGGAAATCCGGCGGAGTGCTGCATGCGCCAAGGTGCAAACACAGCGCAACCACCACGCTTGCGCGCATCCACCGCAAAGCTGTGGATGTTTGGGGGCTGTGCGCGCGGGGCGCGGCAGATGAAAAGGCAGCAAGACGCATGTGGGGCAGGGTCCGTGGCGGATAAAATCAGCGCAATCCTATCTTGCGGGGCAGGGCGGGGCAATGTGTCAAACGCGATTGCAGCCCTTTGAAATGGTCTGACAGCAGGTTTTCGCTTTCTTGTAAGGCGTGCGCGGGGTAGGCACGTGAAACGCATTTGCGCGGCACACTTGGCGAGGAGAGCCTGAATGACTGACCAATTTGACACTGATCCTGGGGCTGGCCCCGCGCAAGAGCAGGTTGATACACGGGTGTTCAATTTGCCCGCAACGTTGGGGCGGCGTCTGTCTGCTGTTGGCGTTTTGGGGGCTTTGGGGCTGATCCACTTTTGGATCATGTTTACAAGTCCGCCGGCTGTGTTGATCGGCAAAGTGTTTTTGATCACCGTCGGGCTTGCTGCAAGCTATGCGGCGTACCGGGTTTGGACGTCAACAGAGTGTGATATTTTGCTGACGCCAGAGGATATTCGCGAAGAAACCGGCCGAGTTTTGTGCCGTATTGAAGATATCGATCACGTGCAGCGTGGACCTTTTGCGTTTAAGCCGTCAAATGGATTTGTGATTGTTCTCAAGAACAAAGCACCACGCGCATGGGCCCCCGGACTGTGGTGGCGCATTGGGCGCCGTATCGGGGTTGGCGGTGTGACATCTGCAGGTGCTGGCAAGGCGATGGCTGATGTGTTGTCTGCGCGCGTGACGCACAATGGCCGTCTTGATTGAGGCGCGACAGATGACTTAGGACTGCGCGGCACAGGTCAAGTACCTTAGTTTACATAGCTAAAGGGGCGCGCAGTTTAATCGTCAAATATCACCTGTGTGGCAAAGCGTGGTTTGGTGATGACGATATCTTTGAAATTCAAGACATCCAATCCAACGCTGAAAATAGGGGTCCACCTGGTGGTGGCCTCAACCACAAGAACAGTCGTGCCAGCGCTCATAATGGGTAAGAGCGACTCGATTTCTGACAGGGTGGATGAGGTCAAAGCATCGGCGTCATCGGCAGCGTGGGACCATTGTAAAACGTATTTTCCGCCACGGGACTCTGACCACATCACAGATGACACGCGCATCTTTTTGTTTCCTTGGTTGTTCAAAAATCCGTAGATATCCGCCATGCCATCAATAAAATCAGCATCCACTGCATCTGTTTGGCGCGAAATATAATCGGCCACGGTGTAAGCTGCTTTATTCGCTGTGCCTTTTTGTTGAAAGGCCGAGAAGAACGTGAGCACGAACATGATGCCAAACAAAAGCAAAGGCGCGACAAGCACGGCTTCGACAGACATTGAACCGGATTGAGAGGCATTGAAGCGGCGCAATGCGCAGATCGCGCGGCGTGGATGGGTGCGATGCATTTTCATTATGCGCGTCCTTTCAATATTACGGTTCATTGACAAAACCACTGGTTGCCACAATCGCGTAACCAGACCCCGGTGTTTTTTGCATCTGTGCGCCCAACCATGTGGTTGGGAACATCGGATCCACAATAACACAGGCCCGTACCAACATCAGTTCATTGCCCGCCCCAGTTTTAAATTCTGTAGCGGGTTGCGCACCATTATTGCTGCGATCAAGGCACTCAGCGTAGTTCGAAGGGGGCGTAAAGTTTTTGGCTGTAACGGGTTCCAACGCGATGTGGATATTGCTTTCGCAATTGTCGACATAAGTGGCGTAGCCACACACCGCTGTTTTGAGTGTGCCCACGGTCACGTTATCCATATGCCCCAGTCGAACGTCCCGCATCGCAATGTCTAAACCTCGGCTCAGCATGGTCGATGAGACGGTGTAATAGCCAATTTCAGCCCCACCCAAAATGATGTAAATAAAGAATGGAAACAGCAACGTGAACTCAAGATTCGCGCTGCCATCATCTGTCTTTCTATACCGCTTAGTAAGGCGCATGAGGCGTTTGAAAAAGATCATTCCACCAGTCTCAATTCGGTGATTTTAGAGGCCACCGCAGCGAAGGTGTCAGTGATATCGATGCCGTTGGCATTGTAGTAATGCGCGTCAGATGAAGCACAGGATTTCAAGGCCGCTTTACCATTGTAGGACGCTTCAAATGCGATGGTAAAAATCAAAATATCGTCGTCTTTTTTCGCAGCATTGCAAATGTTTTCGAGGCGCGTGTCTTTGGTGTTGCTGTTAATGGTATCAAGCGTGCGATTTTCCCATGTGTAAGAGCTGTCCCCCCCCAAATCTTCGCGCAAGTCGGCATGTCTGCTGACGGTGAAGTTGGCCCAGACTTCCTGCCATAGCATAGGGCGACCATATGGGGATGATGAAGTCTGGCCTGTGCGCGTTTTGTAGTATTGGTTCGTTGTTTCGCATACTTCTTTTTTCTTTCCCCATCCCCATCCCCATCCGGAATTCGAATTCGTATACCAACAGGTTGTTTGCGTTTGAGGAAACCATATATCGCCATTCGAATCGTTGATGTAGATATCTGATTCTCCAGACCGATAGGGCGCACGGATGACGTCTTGATCGGTGTTTTCACCGTCACTCATCACCACCATCACTTTAAGTGTTTTAGCAGAAAATTCTTTGGGACGAATGGCGTTTTCAGCATCGATTTCGCCAGTTGCGATCAAGGCTTGAGTAAAGCTTGTTGATGCTGGCGCAAGCAAAGCCGCGCCCCATTTCACACCGATTTCAATAGAAGTACTGCCTTCGGCTTCTAAGCTTTCAATCTTGGATTTGACAGATTCCAGACTTGTTGAATAGGGCAAGACGCGTGCGTAACTTTTCGTCAAGCACGTCTTTATGTAGGGCGTGCTGCTGTAATTATACCATGGGTCTGTGTCCGCCGTTTGTGCGTAATATTTGGCACTGGGATTTGCGGGAATGCCTGAGGCGCTTTTGTTGGGCAGTTCCATATCTGCCTCATAGAAATCGGCGTCTGAGAAGTTTAAGCAATGTGAATCGTCTGCAGTGTTCGGGTGGGCGTCATTCAGGTTCACTTGGGACAAAATTGTCGGACCAACGTTCACCTGAGTGGAATAGGGCACAACCGAAACCGCAATTCTGCCAGGTTGTGAATTGCCAAAGACTGTTTCGGCGAATTGTTTGCCTGCTGTGGCTAGGTTTCTTAGCCTACTGTTTGAGCTCATAGATCCCGAAACGTCGAGCACCAGAGCGATTTCCAGGTCCGCTATGCTTTGTTGGGCCGCGCCTACGCCCGTCAACTCAAGGGTGTTGATGCCAGAAAATTTCATAAAATAGGTTGGGATTGTAGCTTTGACCACGGCTCTGACTTTGCGCCCGCCGTTAAATCCGCCACCGGTGACCTGAACGTCGTCGAGATATTCAGACAGACCCGCTTTGGCAAAATAGTCTCTTACGATGACTTTGGCGTCTTCTTCGGTTGAGCCGCCTTCTACGTTGGCTGCGGCCAAGACTGCGCGGTCGGTTGTGCTTTGTAACTGTGTTCGAAGCGTTTCGTGACGCACTACGTCTAGGCCGATACCGGCAAGGAGCATCACAATCACAAATGTGAACAGGCCAAAAATCAACAAAGATCCGTCATCGTCACGTGTGTAAAGACGTGCGATTGATTTGGTTTTTGTCAGTCCAGCCTTGCACTGTTCAAGTGCTTTGGTGGCGCGCGCTTTGGGCGCTAAATTTCGAGCGTTTAGGATCGTACCAAACATTATTGCACCAACACGTATTGTTCACAGTGGCGCCCCCAATCTTTGTCGTTGTTTATAACGGCTTGCTTAAGGCCAACACCGACACGTCAATATTGCTCAAAGGGTTAACAAAGTAAAATGAAACACATTCCAGTTGCGGCTTTGCGAACGTAAGCGGTGATTTGGGTGCTGTTGTGTGATTTTTTGCAGGTATTTCGACATATTGCCACCACAAACTGATGTGGCAGCCATGGTCGTGCCACAGTGCTGCCGTTTGAGTGCCGCGCCGTTGAAACGGGTCTGGAATAATTGCGAATCGGGTATCGAATCTTAGGTGGGGCTACAGGGGCAAATAGGCGGGTGTTAACCAACATGTATGTGGCGCTTGTTTTCTTTGGCGCGCGCTACATGCACCTGAAATGCACGATACAGTCGGTATTTTAGGGGCATACCCAAGGCGACTTTGGTTTGACGTGCGCCGAACGTGACATCAAAGTAAAATCCTTGCTGACAGGCGCTGGACTCTGCGCGCGCACATGCAGATAATTGCGCCATGTCATTACCTCCCGGATTCCTTGATGAGCTGCGCGCGCGAAGTTCCCTGACCCAAGTGGTCGGGCGAAAAGTTATGTGGGATGCGCGCAAATCCAATCAGGGCAAAGGCGACATGTGGGCGCCATGCCCCTTTCACCAAGAAAAATCAGCGTCCTTTCATGTCGACGACAAGCAAGGCTTTTACTATTGCTTTGGGTGTCATGCGAAAGGCGATGCGATTTCATTCATTCGCGAAACGGAAAACGCCAGTTTCATGGAGGCTGTCGAAATTCTTGCGGGTGAAGTTGGTATGCCGATGCCAGCCCGCGATCCTGTTGCGCAGCAAAAGTCAGACAGACGTAGTGAACTGGCTGAAGTGACCGAAGCTGCCGTGCGGTTTTTTCGTATGAGCTTATCGCAAACCAGCGGCAGTTCTGCGCGTGATTATCTGGATGCGCGCGGAATGGCGCAAGAGACGCGGGACCGTTTTGAAATTGGTTATGCGCCAAACGGAAATGCTTTGCTGGCGCATCTCAAAGACAACGGCGTTTCTGAAGAAATGGCCATTGAGGCTGGCGTTGCTGCCAAGCCTGATGATGGGCGCGGCGCGTATGATTTTTACCGTGACCGCATTATTTTCCCCATTCGTGATGCGCGTGGCCGCGCTATTTCTTTTGGCGGTCGGTCGATGGACCCGAATGCGCGGGCAAAATATTTGAACGGTCCTGAGCGGCTTTTGTTCGACAAAGGTGCTGCCCTTTACAACCATGGCAGCGCGCGCACAGCCTGTGGCAAAGGGCAAACCCTTGTGGTGGCCGAAGGCTATATGGATGTGATTGCTTTGTCCGAGGCTGGTTTTGAAGCAACCGTCGCGCCGCTTGGCACGGCGGTGACAGAACGCCAATTGCAGTTGATGTGGCGGATGCACCCTGAACCTGTGATCGCGTTGGATGGTGACAAAGCCGGTTTGCGGGCCGCCATGCGGGTGATCGATTTGGCGATGCCTTTGCTTGAGGCCGGAAAATCACTGCGCTTTGCAATCATGCCCGAGGGCAAAGATCCCGATGATTTGATCAAAGCCGAGGGCCGCGCTGGTATGCGCAGTGTGCTTGAAGCGGCAGTGCCGATGGTCGCATTGCTGTGGCAGCGAGAAACGGAAGGCAAAATATTCGACAGTCCTGAACGCCGCGCGATGCTTGATAAGGCGCTGCGCGATGCCATCACCCCAATCAAAGACCGCTCTTTGAAGCGCCATTATGGTGAAATTCTCAAAGACATGCGCTTTGAATTGTTCAAATCCAACCGCACGCAAAGCGAATCCTCGACGGGGGCCGGGATGAGTGATCCTTTCGCAATGCCTCTGGATTTCGCGCCCTCGTCAAATGCTGGGGACAGCTATGCAGATGCCGGTGATGGTTATGCTGGCGGTTATAGTGGTGGGTATGATGATCGATATGACAGCGGCGCTGGGCGCGATTCATCCGGTGGCGGTCAGTCCAGCTTTAAGCGTAAAGGCGACTATGAAGCACGTCCCAAACGCGAGTGGGACCCCAGAACCAAGTCGTTCAAACTGCCTGCCGTGCCTGCGCCGACAACGAAATCTTCGGTCATCAATTCCACAGATGACGCTTATGTGGATTTTTTGCGCGAAGCCGTGATTTTGGCCACAGCTCTACGCAATCCAGGCATCACGCTTGAATTTGAATCCCAATTAGAGGCGCTGCATCCAGCCGATCAAGACCACGCCAACCTGTTGCATGCGTTGCTCACCCATGCGGATGAAAAGGCGCCGCAAGCTTTGTGGGACAAGGTCTTGGACAATTGTGGAGCCCCCGCCCTTGATCGGCTGATGGCCCATCCCCATGTTCAAATTACGCCGCCGGTTAAACGGCCAGATATTGAAATGGCGCAAATGTGTTTGGCCGAAGAATTGGCTAAAATCAAAGCGCGCCGCGGATATTCCGCAGAATTGAATGATGGCATTTTGGATATGGTGGCGGCAGATGATGAGAACGTCACATGGCGATTGGCGCAGGCTGCCGAGGCGCGCAACAAAGCGACCAAGGCTGAGGCCGAGGATCGCGCAGAATACGATATCGGTGCCAATGGGGCTGAAATGAAACGCGACGAGCGCCGTGCCTTTGATGATCTTATTGCCAGCCTGTCGATCTCAAAGGGGACGCAGGGCGGGGCCAAATAGGGCTATATGTGTGTTGCGTAACAGTGACATCTGCGTGCGTCGCCCACTGGTGCATGTCGGATTAAGGAAATATGGGTAAACGGGTGGCGAATCAACGATTCGCATGACATGATTCGTAAAGCCAATGATTCGCCCTATATATTGTGGGTGATTCGCAGGAAACGATTTCGGATGAGGAGTGCCGGATGGCCGCTAAGGACAACGACGATCAAAAAACTGATGTCTCTGAACAGGACGTTGGTCTCGATATGAGCCAAGCGGCGGTCAAGAAGATGATCGCGGAGGCCCGTGAAAAAGGCTACATCACCTACGATCAGCTCAACAAAGTGCTGCCGCCTGATCAGGTCAGCTCAGAGCAAATCGAAGACGTGATGTCTATGCTGTCCGAAATGGGCATCAACATCATCGAGGATGAAGAAGAAGAAGAGGTCGCCGCCAGCGGTGATCTTGTCAAAGCTGATTCCAATCGCGATTTAACGCTGGCCAGCTCTGAAACCGAAAAGCTTGATCGTACCGATGATCCGGTGCGCATGTACCTGCGCGAGATGGGCTCTGTTGAGTTGCTGTCACGTGAGGGCGAAATTGCGATTGCCAAACGGATCGAAGCAGGCCGCAACACGATGATTGCTGGTTTGTGCGAAAGCCCTTTGACGTTCCAAGCGATCACGATCTGGCATGACGAGCTTTTGACCGAAGACATTCTTTTGCGCGACGTTATTGATCTTGAGGCCACGTTTGGCACGGGTCTTGATGGCGACGAAGAAGACACTGTTGTTTCTGGTTTGGGCTCTGTGCCTGCATCAACTGCGACCGCTGCTGCGGCTGCCAAAGCTGCGGCTGCCAAAGCGGCGATGCCTGAGTTGGATGCCGATGGCAATCCTATTGCCAATGACGATGATGACGATGATGACGAAGACGAACAGGCAAACATGTCCTTGGCCGCGATGGAAGCCGCGCTCAAGCCGATGGTTTTGGAAGTTCTGTCCAACATCTCTAACGACTTTGCGCGTCTGTCCGAAATGCAAGATTTGCGTATGTCCGCGACCTTGAACGAAGACGGGTCTTTTTCGAAGGCCAATGAGGCCGAATACCAAACGTTGCGTTCTGAAATCGTTGTTTTGGTGAACTCGCTTCACCTGCACAACAACCGTATCGAAGCGCTGATTGACCAACTTTACGGCATCAACCGTCGTATTATGTCGATCGATTCCAATATGGTGAAACTCGCTGACCAAGCGCGGATCAACCGTAAAGAATTCGTCGATGCCTACCGCGGTCGTGAACTTGACCCGTCTTGGTTGGACCGTATGGGTGAAAAAGCTGGACGCGGTTGGCAGATGCTGGTTGAACGCTTTACGCCGAAAATCGAAGAGTTGCGCGGCGAAATGGCCACTGTTGGTCAGTACGTTGGTGTTGATATTCCCGAATTCCGCCGCATCGTGTCTCAGGTTCAAAAAGGCGAAAAAGAAGCGCGTCAGGCGAAAAAAGAAATGGTCGAGGCCAACTTGCGTCTCGTGATTTCCATCGCCAAAAAATACACAAACCGTGGTCTTCAGTTCCTTGATCTTATCCAAGAGGGTAACATTGGCCTGATGAAGGCAGTCGATAAATTTGAATACCGTCGTGGGTACAAATTCTCGACTTACGCTACATGGTGGATTCGCCAAGCTATCACGCGCTCTATCGCTGACCAAGCGCGCACCATCCGTATTCCTGTGCACATGATCGAGACGATCAACAAACTTGTGCGCACGGGTCGTCAGATGTTGCACGAAATTGGCCGCGAACCGACACCTGAGGAATTGGCAGCCAAACTGCAAATGCCTTTGGAAAAAGTGCGCAAAGTGATGAAGATCGCCAAAGAGCCTATCTCGCTCGAAACACCAATTGGCGACGAAGAAGATTCACAACTCGGCGATTTCATCGAGGACAAGAATGCGATCCTGCCTTTGGATTCCGCCATTCAGGAAAACCTCAAAGAAACCACCACACGGGTTCTGGCGTCTCTTACCCCCCGCGAAGAACGCGTGCTGCGGATGCGGTTTGGCATCGGCATGAACACTGACCACACTTTGGAAGAAGTGGGCCAACAGTTCAGCGTGACCCGCGAACGTATTCGTCAGATCGAGGCGAAGGCTTTGCGGAAGCTGAAGCACCCAAGTCGGTCTCGCAAGTTGCGGAGCTTCTTGGATCAGTAATTAGAAAATGCCGCCCTATTAGGCGGCATTTTTGTTTCAGATCGTCCACCAAATTATCATGCTTTCAGGTTTACAGGTGTCATTAGGACGTCCCTTGTACTTGATTTGGCATTCATGGACTAAGCCCATGCCAAGAGGGGTGCCGAATTCATCACCAGCCTTTGGCAGTTGATTGGTGCGCAAGCCACTTACGTTGATTTCTAAACAAAACATATTTATCTCCTTATATGGTCGGCAGGATTGCCGGCTTGGGTCATACAAGCATACAAACTGTGCGTGTTGCGGCGAAGGTACGCTCTCAACGCCGCTCTTGATGCTGAGATCCTAATACTCATCAAATTGGTAGATGCGAAAACGTTTGCTTCACCTCAACCTTGCCCTCAGCCCCCAGTCACGCCACACTCCCTTAAACCAAAACGACACGAGGCACCCCACATGTCCCTTCTCTCAAAACTCTTCGGCGGCAAATCTAAAGTCAAAGATATTGAACCAGAGCTCTACAAAGGCTTTCTGATTTTTCCTGAACCCGTGCATGCCAATGGGGTTTACCGTATTGCTGCGCGGATTGAGAAAGAGATCGCGGGCGAGGTAAAGGTCCATAACCTGATGCGTGTGGATACCTTGACGACTGAAGAAGAGGCCAGCCAAGCCAGCGTCAACAAGGCCAAGGTGTTCATAGATCAAATGGGTGACGGCGTTTTTGGTTAAAATATCATCGGTGCTAGTTCTTGCATCTGGCAAGTTCTGACAAAAAAGGCGCCCCAAAGAGCGCCTTTTCGTATGTTAAAAAACACAAATTAGCTTTGCGCGACCATAGCCTGAAGTGTCTCGGCATATGGTGTTGTTGGTCGGCCTATGAGGGCGGACAACACTTTGTCATCGTTGAACAGCGCACCTTTGGCGGCGTTACCGTCGATGTCTTTCATGAACATCACAAAACCTTCTGGTACGCCTGCGCTTTTCAACGCTTCGCCAAAGGCCTCAACTGGCATGTCGACATAAGCGACGTTTTTGCCTGATGCATCAGAAATGGTTTTCGCTAAATCTGTGAGTGTAAAAGCATCGTCACCTGCCAGTTCTAAAATCTGACCATCGTGACCGCCGGCCAAAACAACGGCTGCGGCTTCGGCGTAATCTGCACGGGCGGCTGTTGAATATTTTCCGTCACCGGATGCGCCAAAATGCTGTCCTGTTTCAAGAGCTTGAGCAAGCCCCATTCCAAAGTTTTCAGTGTACCAGCCATTGCGCAAAATCGTGTGCGCCACGCCACTGTTGGCCAATATATCCTCGGTCGCGCGATGGTCATTGCCCAAGTGCATGGGGTTGTCTTTCGCGTTCAACAACGACGTGTAAGCGATAAAGCCAACACCCGCTTTTTTCGCAGCGTTGATGACATTGCCGTGGTGTACTTCACGTGCGCCTGGGGTCATGTCATTGGACGAAATCAGCAAAACACGATCCACGCCAGTGAGCGCTGTTTCTAAACTTGCGCTGTCTGTGTAATCGCCCATGCGTGTCGCGATGCCTTTGGCGGCAAAGGCATCGGCTTGTTCAGGTTTGCGCACCAATGCGATGATGTCGTCTTTGTCAACGCGTGTGGTCAGCTGGTCGACAACGAGTTGACCGAGTTGGCCTGCAGCGCCAGTCACGAGATATTTGGTCATGGTCTTTTCCTATGGTCTGAAATCGGGTATAGGTCTCATATAGAGACCGAATTTGACGCACGTAAGGAGGTATCTTTTTGTACCCAGGGAACATTAAGGGAACCACATGCAAGATCTGAAACTGAGTAAACGTGACGAATGGGAGGCCATGGGCTTTGATTTGAACAATTGCCCCGTGCGCTCTGTGCTGGATCATGTGGGTGCAAAATGGACGGTGTTGATTTTGTTTGAATTGCAAAATGGGGCCCAGCGTTTCAATGCTTTGGGGCGCGCTTTACCGGATATTTCCAAACGGATGTTGACGCAAACCCTGCGCGATTTGGAACGTGATGGCATGGTCAAACGTCAAGTTTTCGACACCAAGCCGCCAAGCGTTGCCTATAGTCTCACTGACATGGGGCAATCTTTAATGACACCTTTGCTTGGGCTTGTTGGGTGGGCTGAGGCGCAAATGCCAGCTGTCCAAACCGCCCGCAAAGCCTATGATGAACAGGCCGCGCGTTTGTAGGCAGCGCGCCATATATTTTGCCAATGATAGGACAACAAAATGATGACTGTGATCAAATTTGCTGCCGTGTGCGCCGTGATAATTGGAAGCGTCACACCCGCTTTTGCGATATGCGCAGGCAACCAGATTGATGTGTTTTCGTGCTCTTTTGGGGCCAAACAAGTCGAGTTGTGCATGACCCCTGATGATCAAAGTGTCACTTATCGGTTTGGTCCCAAAGCTGCGCCTGAACTTGAGATCGCGCGCAGCTTTGATGAGATTACAATGCAGCCATGGAATGGCATTGGGCGCTCAATTTGGGAAACCGTTTCAGTCCCCAATGGACAATTTTCTTATGCGTTTTACACGTCATTTGATAAGTTTGATCAGACGCTCACTGCAGAGCTTGAGGTGAAGCGTAAAGAGCAAACTCTGGCAAGGCTGACCTGTAATGATACCGATGCAGGTGGGGGGCTTTTTGAGTTGGACACTTTAACGATGACCATGCTTGAGGCGGGCTATTGTCGCACTGATACCAGTGACGTGCTGCGGGCTGGCCCCTGTGAGTGATCCGAAAAAGGGCGCATGCAGATACGCTAAACTAAGGCTAACGGAGTGCAGCACATGAGCCATCAAATGTTTGAGATCACAACGCATGGGGCAGGCCTGTACGAGTTTACAAATCAAGTTGGAGCATGGGTGGCACGCGAGGGACCATTGGAAGCTGCGCTGACATTGATTGTGCAACATACCTCTGCCAGTTTGTTGATCCAAGAAAATGCAGACCCCGAAGTGCAAGATGATTTGCAAGCGTATTTTAACCGTTTGGTGCCGCCTACCACAAACCCAAGTATGGCATATCTGACCCACACCTATGAGGGTCCAGACGATATGCCCGCTCATATAAAGTCAGCAATGCTGCCAACAACACTCACAATTCCTGTCATTTCAGGTCGAATGTGTTTGGGAACATGGCAAGGGCTTTACCTTTTCGAACATCGGACCCGGTCACATGTGCGGCAGGTCTTGGGGTTGCTACGCTGAGTCTCTTTAGCAACGCATTGCGGGTCTACATCTAGTGTATGATTTTCCACCTACCCAACCTGTGCTATGCTGCCTATAGTGCCTGTGGATAAGTGGGGCAAAGATCCTACACGATGAGGCAGTAAACATAGAAAAGGGGACGCCCATGCGCTGTCCGTTTTGCGGAAACGTAGATACACAAGTCAAAGATAGCCGTCCAGCCGAGGATCATGCCGCCATTCGCCGCCGCCGTTTTTGTTCGGCATGCGGGGGGCGCTTCACCACTTATGAGCGCGTGCAATTGCGTGATCTGGTTGTTGTGAAAACCAATGGCCGTCGCGAAGATTTTGACCGCGATAAGCTTGAGCGCTCTTTGCGCATTGCCACTCAAAAACGCCCGATCGAACCAGAGCGTTTGGACCAAATGATCTCTGGGATTGTGCGGCGTTTGGAAAGCATGGGCGAAACAGATATTCCGTCGAAAAGCATCGGCGAGATTGTTATGGAAAGCCTCGCGCGGATTGATACCGTGGCATATGTGCGCTTTGCGTCCGTGTACAAAAACTTCCAAGCTGCTGATGATTTTGACAAGTTTGTCAGTGAGTTGCGGCCAGAACTCAAGACAGACGAGTAAATTTCATGTCCGACATCGACTACATGCACCACGCGCTCTCATTAGGGGCGCGTGGTCTTGGGCGTACTTGGCCCAATCCCGCGGTGGGCTGTGTGATTGTTAAAAATGATCGCGTCATCGGGCGGGGCTGGACCCAAGATGGCGGACGCCCCCACGCAGAAACAATGGCTCTCGCGCAGGCCGGTGATCTGGCCAAAGGCGCAGTGGCTTATGTGACGTTGGAACCTTGCGCACATACGGGTAAAACACCGCCCTGTGCACAGGCTTTGATTGAGGCTGGCATAGCGCGTGTTGTTGTCGCTTTAGAAGATCCTGATATGCGCGTGAGCGGGCGCGGTTTTGATATGCTACGTGCCGCTGGAATTGAGGTCACGACCGGAGTGTGCGCGGATGAGGCGCGCGCGGCACAAATCGGTTTTTTGACACGTATCACGGCAGGCCGCCCTATGGTGACCTTGAAATTGGCGACATCTTGGGACGGGCGTATTGCCACGGCAACAGGCGAAAGTCAGTGGATTACAGGCCCCCAAGCACGCCGTCGTGTCCATGCGATGCGGGCCGCGCATGACGCAGTTATGGTGGGGGGCGGCACAGCGCGCGCTGATGATCCAAGCCTTACGGTGCGGGGATTGGGCATTGAACGCCAGCCGGTGCGTGTGGTGTTGTCACGCGGGCTAGATGTGCCGTTGACGGGCAATCTGGCGCGCACTGCGCAGGATGTACCTGTTTGGTTGGTGCACGGGCCGACAGCGGATCCTTACCTGCGTAAAGTGTGGATTGATCTCGGTGCAAAACTGATCGAGGCACCTGTCGTCGCTGGGCAGTTGGACCCGGTGGGGGTGCTTGAATTGCTTGGTGAGCAGGGTCTTACTCGCGTGTTCTGCGAAGGCGGAGGCGCTTTAGCTGCCTCACTGTTACGGGCAAATTTGGCCGATAAAGTTTCGGTGTTTTCAGCAGGTCTTGGGATCGGATCAGATGGTATTCCAGGGCTTGGAACGCTTGGTTTGATACGTCTTGCACAGGCGCAGCGCTACAAAGCGGTAGCGACCGAAATTTTAGGTCCTGATGTGCTAACCGCTTGGGATCGTTTGTAGGTTAACGATCAAGCCCTAAAAATCGCGCCCGAAACTGACGCAGCTTTGCCAACGCGCTTTGTGCCAATTGGCTTCGGCCATTTGGCGTTGTTGCAAGTAAATCCACTGCCATTTCCACCGATATTGCGGCGCCTGTATCAGGGTCGAAATAGCGTGGATAATCGATAAGCACAGCATGGGCGAGGCCGAGCATACTGGGCCGTGCTACGCGCCGCTCTGGCGTATCGCCCAAATCCGTCGTTAGCCCCCAACCGGCATAAAACGGCGCGCCTGTACAGGTGACGGGTTTGTCGCGCAGAAGTGCTTCGAACCCGATCAAAGACGTCATGGTCCAAACGGAATCGCAAGCGTCAATCAGGGCAATAGGATCAGCATCCTGGGCCACGATATCGGCAATTTCATGGGCATTCGTCACCTTGCCGCGCCGTAGCCCTGCCTCTACATCTGGATGAGGTTTAAACACCAAAATGGCATCGGGATTGGCCGCGCGTGCCGCTTTCAGCAGTGCAAGGTTCGTGCGAACTTTACCTGCCCCAAGTTGGATTGAGGCATCATCTTCGACCTGTCCTGCGACCAGAATTTTATAACCATTGGGCAAAGGAGGGCAACCATCCCCAACATTGTATTTGCTTAATTTCGCCGCGATGAGACGCGCAATCAAAGCCTCAATACGCGCTGTTGCATGGTCGGGCATCTGTGCGCGCTCTGCGATTTGGGTCTCAAGTCGCGAGGGATGTGTGGGATCAAAATACAAGCCGCAATCATCGATGATCAACGATATCGGGCGCACCAAGGCCGCGCCAAGACCACGGGACCGCAAAAATCCATCTTCAATGTGTAGAGGTGCTTTTGATTTTGCACCCCAAGTCATATGGGCGCGACCCAATTGTGTTTCGCGTGCGATCACATCGGGATCATCGTTGAATGTCATTGCCGTTTGGCCAAAATATCGCCGAATATGTGAGCGTTTCCACCGCAAAATATGGGATGCGACATAGCCGTTTTTATCTTCGACCACAGCGCGTTGGCGCGCCTGTGCTAATGACAGGGCATCTTCGACGGACCATAGCGTTTTGTGTTGCGGGTCAAACCATTGGCAATAATGGAACAAAGCACCTGCCACCAATTGCGCACGGGTCAGGTGGCGACCGCGTCGCGCAATCGGGTTTTGGTCTTGCGTTAGGCCCCAGCCCGCATACCACGGCGTTCCAAACACATGGGGTTTGTGCCCCGCGAGAATGGCTTCAAACCCAAGTGGTGAGGACAATGTATAAACGGCGGTTGCATATTCGAGCAGTGCCCAAGGGTTTGCTGGCTCTGTGAATAGACGTACGTTTGGCGAGCTATCTGCGCCATCGAAGTGGCCTGTCAATGGCCCGCTTTCATCACGGTTTGGGGAAAATACAACGATCTGTGCATGGGGGTGGGCCTCATGGGCCAGCACTAACATTTCGCGCATTTGGTCGGTTGCTAAAGGCGCGGGGGGGAGTGTTGGATCTGATTGAGGTTGATCCAAAACCAGCACAAAAGGAACATTTGCTGTCTCTATGCCTGCACTCAGGGCTGGTAACTTGCACAATTTCAACAAAGGCAGTCGATCCGCCACCTTATGTGCGCGCGTTAAAATTGCGGCATCATCCAAAGGCATTGTGGCGAGGATCATTTCCAGATCGCTTGGCTGTGCCGCGTCATGAATGGGCCCACGGGTATCAATGGCAAGACCCAAAGGGGCAGGGCGTTTGAGTTGGGGGCAGGGTTGATCCGGGATAAAGCCTGCGCCGATCCATGCTGCTTTGGCATCTTGTGCGGAGGCTGTTGCGGGCCTTGCTACGGCATCATCGTGCTGGGGTGTTTTGCGGTGAGGCGTCCAGCCTGCGGCGGTTAAAACCTGTTTGATTTTAGGAATGCGCGCAATGGCGGGGTCGGATAGTAAAATCCGCCCAGGCGCATGGGCGCGGGCGGATTTTTTAGGCATATTGTTGTGCATGCTGCACTCAGTTGCTGAGATCGCGCAGGCTGTCTGCGGTGCCAGCAGTACCAGTGATGGCCTGCAGGGTTTTGGTCCACTGAACAAACGGCGCTTCGGTGACGTAAACGGTGTCGCCATCTCGGATCAAGAAATCGCGGGCCAAAAACAGGCCGTTGGGTTCTGTCAGGTTGAGCACATAGATAAGGCGCTGAGTGCCGATGAGATCATCTCGCCCCATAACTTGCTCGGCAATTTCTTCGCTTTCGTTGCGCAAGACAAACACACCGGTTGGGTCGGCTGTATGGGTTTGCAGCCCGCCGACTTGTGCAATGGCTTCGAGTGCGGACAGGGTGCGGGTTTCAAAGGCAACGCGGTTTTGCGCGCCTGTGGCCCCGAGAGCTGTAAAGGAACGCTGATCCGCTTCGACCAAAATACGATCGCCATTGCGCAGCGCGATGTCATAGCGGGCGTTTTCAAACAAGTCTTCGAACCAAACAGACCCTGTTTTGCCAGCACGGATCACTTTAACTTGCGCCAATGAGGGCTCGACAGCAACGCCGCCTGCACGCGCAAGCATGGCTGTTAGGGTCCGAGTTGGGCGCTCAATCGCGTAAACACCTTGGCCGTTGATTTTACCTGTAATGGAAACGGTGGCCCCGTCGCCTGCGGCGCGGGTGACCATGACTTGTGGATCAGGGGTTTGTGTGTCGAGCTTTTCTGTGATGATGCGGCGGATGGCCTCTGGGCTGTTGCCTGAGGCTTTGACCCGACCTGCATAAGGCACGAAAATAAAGCCAGCACCGTCAACTTGGACTTCGCTTAGGATTGTTGCGTTGGCGCCTTGGCCGGCCAAAAGGCCATCATCGACGTTTTCCCAAATGGTCAAAGACAATACATCGCCGGCTTGGATCGTGTCAGACCCGATGGAGCCCGCATTGGTGAAGTCGGATGAGAACCCAAGGGAGGGTGTCACCCCAATTGCAGCGTTCACACGATCAGTCACAGAGACGACGAAAGAATCGCCATCTTCAAGAACGGATCCTGAGTAGATTTCTTTTTTGTTCGGGCCTGAACGGGGCAGTCCGCAAGCGGCAAGGCTTGCAACGACGCAAAATACCGCTGTGGCACGCAGGGTGCGCGATGTTAAAAATTTCACTGCTCGGTCTCCTCTGAGCCGTTGGGCTGCCTGTCTTTTTTCAATCATCATACTGAAGGTAGTGAGAAAAATCTAGCGCCAGCGTTTTTACAGCGCATAGACATCATAATGTGTTGCAGGGGCGCAGCTTGGGCGCAGGGAGTGTGGCACATCTTAAAAGTGTATCCAGATGTTGTGGTCATTTTCCCGTTTGCAGCGGTTGACGCGGCGGGGCTTTGCCTGTGATGAGCGCCTCATAGGGCGTTTCGGGGGCCAGCATCATATCCACAACAAGGCGCAAAAGTTGATGCCGCCCTGCAGCAGAATAGTAGCCGCCGGGCACTTGGCTGGTTTCCAACAAGAACTGGCGGTAGATTCCATAGGCTTGTTTGTCAGGGCGCGTGGCCTGTTTGAAGAATTCATCAAGCGGCTGGTGCGAGACAAATTCTGACTTGTCATACACTGCAGTTCCAATGACTTTGACCGGCAAGCCGCGCCGTAAAACCTGTTGTCCTGCGGTGGAATTGACGGTCACTGCCGAGCGGGCAAAGTTGAGCAATTGTGCCAATTTCCCGCCGCGGACATAATGCACACGGGCTTGCACGCCGTGTTCTTTAGCAATGCGGCGGACCTCGGATTTCAGATTGCGACGACCTGTTTCCAACGGGTGCGCCTTAAACACCAAATGGTGGTGCTGCGGCGCGCCGCTGGTAAAGCCTTTGATCACATCGGCTATGAATTCGGGCATGGTTTCATAGGGCGAATGTACTTGGAAACTGGTGTCGTGTTCCAGTTGAAGCAGGGCGATATGATAGGGATAGCCACCATTTTTGACACGCCGTGTGGACCAAGCGCGGTGTAAATAATGGCTTGGCATCATTGCCAATCGCTTGAAGTACAACCAAAACTCTTGAAACACGGTCAGCTCACGGTGGCGGCGAAAATGTTTGAATGCGCCGTTCCGAAACATCACAAACCAATGATACACGGCGCCGTAAAAGATGTGTTGTCTCATATCGCCCCAATGGGCGGGTGCTTCGATATTGTCGTGGTCTGTGTTGGCTAAGGCCACACGCATGTCGTTGACTGTGAGGGACATCAAATCAGAATTTCCGTTTGATCCATCGCGCTCATAGGTGCACCAAAAGGGGCGCAGGTAGCCTTCTTCGAACACATGTATAGTCAGGTTTAATTCTTTGGCACGAGCAATTGCAGAGGCATGCATCGGGCGTGTGTCGCCGTAAAGCACGATGTCCGTGACCCCTTTTTGTGTGATCAAATCGTCGAAAACTGTCGGCCAGTCTTCGGGTTTGTCTGTAAACGGAATGAAACTGCTTGAGGCGAACCAAAAAGCGCGATCCCCTGCATTAAACCCCACACGCCATGTTTTTGCCCCCGCGGCATTCAGCATTTTCCCAAGCGACCAGAAAAAAGGCCCATGGGGCCCCTGGAGCAAAAGAAAAACGCGGGTGTTTGAATCGGGGTGTGTCATAGGCCTGTGAAATGATTTCGAAATGCTGTCTTTGTTAGGTGATGTCTAATGCAGAATAAATTAGGCGTATTTGTGACTTAACGGAAACAACGTAAACAAGTAAATACAACAGAGCCTTGTGAGTTAGCTGTGCTGTGGGCTTGAAAGCGCATTGGGGCAGGGATAGATCTAGGACAAATAAATCATCGGGCTGAGTTGCGCAGACCCAATTCGGAGAGACATCATGTTTACAGGCATCATCACTGACATCGGCACCGTGCTTGATGTGAAACAAGAGGGCGATCTGCGGGTGCGGATCGGTTGCGCCTATGATGTGGATGGCATTGATATTGGTGCCTCTATCGCTTGCAATGGTGTGTGTTTGACGGTGATCGCTTTGGGGCGTTCGTGGAAAGACGTGCCGCAAAACTGGTTTGATGTGCAAATCTCTGCGGAAAGCGTTGATCTGACCAACATTGGCGATTGGACTGTCGGCGCGCCACTGAATTTAGAGCGCGCTTTAAAGCTGGGCGATGAGTTGGGCGGGCACATCGTGTCTGGTCACGTGGATGGTGTTGCAGAGTTGATTGGCCAACGCGATGAAGGCGACAGCACGCGCCTGACATTTCGGGCCCCCGAAGCTTTGGCCAAATTTATTGCGCCTAAAGGCTCAGTGTCTTTGAATGGCACCTCTTTGACGGTGAACGAAGTGAATGGCTGTGAGTTTGGCATCAACGTCATTCCGCACACGCAAGAGGTCACAATCTGGGGGCGCGCGCAGGTTGGGGATAAAATCAATCTCGAAATCGACACGCTGGCCCGCTATGTGGCGCGGCTGCAAGATTGGGGTAAATAGACCATGATTGACACCTCACCACATATTTTAGATCTGCCAAGCTTTGATGAACCAGTGAAACTGTTGATCGTTGTCGCGCCCTATTTCAAAGATATTTCTGACGGGCTGCTCAGGGGGGCGCAAGAAACGCTTGATGTGGCGGGTGTGACCTATGATCTGGTCGAAATGCCGAGCGTTGGCGAAGTGCCAACTGCCATTGCGATCGCAGAACGCATGTCAAATTTCGATGGCTATGTGGCGCTGGGCTGTCTTGTGCGGGGGGAAACAACGTTGTTCGATACGGCCTCACATGATTCGTCCCATGCGTTACAAATGATGGGCTTGTCTGGACTGTGCATCGGCAATGGAATACTGGCTGTAGACACAAAATCGCAGGCGATTGCGCGCTCAGAGGCAAAAGGCGACAATAAAGGCAGCCAAGCGGCCGCTGCGGCCTTGCATCTTGTCGCACTTTCCCGCAAATGGGCTCGTCCGAACAAGGGCGTTGGCTTTCATACCGGCGCGATCCGCCTTGCTGGCAAAAACACGGGACCGAATATCGCATGACCGACGACCACGCACATCTAAAGCCACCTTCAAAGCGCGACATGAAATCTGCCGCGCGCCTCTATGCAGTGCAAGCGCTGTTTCAGATGGAAGCCTCGGACATGACCGTGGATAAAGTGCGCCGTCAGTTTTATGACCATTTCTTTGGCCTTGAGACCGAAGAAGAGGGGCTGTTCATCGATGGCAACGCTGACCTGTTTCACGAGATCACCGAGATTGCCGTGAATGATCAGGTCAAGATTGACCAAATGACAGACCGTGCTTTGGTGGCGAAATGGCCGATTGGGCGCATCGACAGCACCTTGCGGGCTTTGTTTCGCGCGGCTGGCGGTGAGTTGATTTCCACACGCACCCCGCCCAAAGTTGTGATCAACGAATTTGTTGACGTGGCCAAAGCGTTTTACCCTGAAGGTAAAGAGTCAAAGTTCGTCAACGCTGTTTTGGATCACATGGCCCGCGAAGCACGCCCTGACGCTTTTTAATCAGCGTTGCGCCAAGCGCGCACCGCGACATTATGCGAAATTGAATGGGGTGGGCCAAAAGCCTACCCTTTTTGCATGTAATAGCCTTTTTAAAGGAATGTCTCATGCCCAAACTAGTGCGTCTTTATATCACTCAAGTCTTGATCGGTTTTGCGATCTCAGCCGCTTTCGTCGGTGTACTTTTGGCGCTTAACGTTGCCAATCTGTGGCATCTGGTGACTCATTCCGACATTGGGATTCTTGCGGTTGTCGTTTTGTGGTTTGCCAATGGGATCGTATTTTCTGGTGTGCAATTTGCGATCCGCATCATGGGCATGGCTGAACGCGATGACGATGACGGACAGGGCGGCAAACGTAGCGCGGTTACAGAGCACAAAGCTGTGCCAGCGTTGGTCCCTGCGCCCGTGTCAGTGCCAGTGCAAAGCAAACGCCAGCTTTAATCGAATACGAACGAGCGTCCCTGCGCTGCATGACGTGGCCTCAGGCGGCGTTTTTCTTAAAATCTAGCAAGTTAGGGAAAGTGGCGGGGGACCGCAGCAGCCGTAGCAGCGCGTATGCTCCCGAAGCCTGATTATATCAGGTGGGTGCCAGGTAATAGAACCAGGGTCCTAACAGAGCCAGCTCCCGTACGGTTGCGTAAGGCCACCGGAGTCTTGCGCCCATGTGTACGGACCGAGCAGATCCCGCCACTGACACAGGTAGTGCGTCAGGGCGGGTCTTGCAAGGGGATGCTTTGTGTAAAGCTCAGTCTGTCAACGCGATCAATTGCGTGCGCAGATCAGCGATATGCGCGTCCCAGCCTTTATCCAACGCCAACAGCAAATCGAATTTTTGCGCGCCGCGTGGCAAGCCTGAATGCACCAAGGATACGCGTGTTCCTGGTTCTGCGTCTTTCAGGGTCCAAATCACCTTGGATTTTTCGCCATCCATGTCAGGAACACTAAAGGTATGTTCCAGACGCTCAGCTTCGGAAAAATCACGCACACGGCCCCAGATCAATTTTTCATCTGAGTCTGTGCTAAACAATTCAAAATGCTCGCCCAGTGCAAGCGGTGCTTTGGGGGCGTGAAACCATGTTTTCATCTGTGCGGGCTGGGTGAGAAAATCCCAAACCTGTGCGCGCGAAGCTTTGACATAAATGGATTTACGAAGCGTGTTGTCGGTCATGATGTGTCCTTTGGGCGGTGTGTTTGTGGTCTGAACAGGGATCAGACCGCCACAGCGCAGGCCAGACATATCGTGTGGCAGAGCTGTGTGTGTCGATGTGATGTGCCCCAAAAGGCATGGGGCGAACTGCGTATGGGGTCAAGCACTCTATGTACTTTGTGCGCCTGTCCACAGTCCCCAGCAACATCGCCCTGTCGGTTTTTATAGATTTCTGGGGCGTTTGTTCAGTTTATGGCCCAAGATAGCGCGGGTAAACTGAACATTGATCACGTCAGAACCTTGGTGCAAAATTTTACACCGTAAAGGCCTGTTTATTTGGCCAAAGCGCGGGCTTGTGCCGCCGCGGCGCGAATTTCTTCGGCAATTTCTTCGGCTTCTTCTGGTTCGAAATCCATAGGAATCTCAAGACCTTCACCTTCGATATAGATACGAACCATGCCAAGAGTGGTTGGGCCAATCTGGATGTTTGCCTCGACGTCGCTCTCTTTATTGATGCTCATGATTTTTCCCCTTTGGATTGCTCGTTGAAATAAGCCCAATTCAATCACTGTGCAAGGGGACGCTTTGGGCGGCATGGGGCAGGGCGCCAAACATGGCTTTGGGGTTGGATAAAAAAAATCACCAAATTGCGCAATCTTGCTCTTGCATTCACCCCGCGCCTTCCGTAAATCACCCGCAGTGTGCCGCCTTAGCTCAGTTGGTTAGAGCGCCTGATTGTGGATCAGGAGGTCCCTGGTTCGAGACCAGGAGGTGGTACCATCCATACCCTCAACATATTGTATTATATCTGTAACATTCGGATTGTGGATATTATTGGTCTGCCCCGTGGTCCACAATGGTATTCACCACTCGAATTCCTTGATCGAGTTTATTGCTGCTGCGGCCAAAGCTCGGCGCTCTGGGCCTTTCGTATAAATTGCAGATGTACTCGGTTCGCTGTGTGACATCAC
Organism: Pacificibacter marinus; assembly: GCF_900109555.1. Classification (GTDB taxonomy): domain Bacteria; phylum Pseudomonadota; class Alphaproteobacteria; order Rhodobacterales; family Rhodobacteraceae; genus Celeribacter; species Celeribacter marinus_C. Next base: position 112,069 of record NZ_FNZV01000004.1, read on the forward strand.
AGCCATGATTTGATGCTCAGTGCAGCCTTTCACCGCAAGAAACTCAGCAATGAGGGTTCGTTCTTCCCACTTTTGCAACGCATGCTGCGATTCATGATCAGCCCATCAAAGCTTTATTTGCGTCAATTTATGTGCCCGTGAACTCACCCAAGCGCTTGGTCGCAATTTTCTCAGGTTGCGTGAGCAAGGGCAGGCGTTGCCCCGCCACTATTGCAGCCACAATCAATCAAAACCGAAATGCGCATCCTAAGCTGAGATATCCAGCCCCAATGCATGCGGCGCACTTCATAGCTTGATCGAAGCAAAACGTATTAGATTTATTGTTGGGTTGTAATCTTGAACAAGGTGAACAGACCACGTGTCGCAATTTCATCAAGCTCTGGCATGTCTTCGAATGTGCTATCAGGGGAACCCATTAACATTAAATATGTGTATTTTTCGTTCCAATTTTGAGTGTATTCTAAGGCCATAGGAACGGAGCCTTCTTTCCAATCTTTGAAGAAGGTAGACATGGGTAATGCCGCGATTGCTGGAGATGCATATTTCGCCCATTCTGGCTTTACTTTCAGAGCGTGTACTCCTTGAAATAGCGTTGGAATAAAGACATCGCGATATGTCACGGCATAGGCCCCGATATGCCAAAGCTGCCTGTCGCTTGCATCCTGTCCGAGTGTTACTGATACCAACCTTTCACCTGATGGTACGTCTTGAATCAAGGTGATGAAATCTTCTACCTGCTTGGAGTGTTTATCGGCATAATCATCAAGAGCAACGCTGCGCCCGACCAAAAGTGCGGCGACGGTGATGAAAATAAAAGTTGCGTTTCTTCGTGATATATCTCGCCATTGTGTTGCTGAAAAAAACAATGCAACGATAACAAAAGGAAACCTGATGTGTACAAAGGCCACTCCGTTGAGCCAAGTTGGCATTATCAGCGCGAAGATGCATAATATTAGCAATGATCCACGCATCTGAGGTGCAATAGCCAGCCCGCCGAATATTGAATCTGAGCACATGGCAAAGGCAAGGATGACAAACAATCCAAGTGTGACGCTTGCTGTGACAGTCAGAGCCATGGGAAGGCTCAGGTCTGTTCCAATTACGGCTGATTGCAACACATCAAGGCGCTCAGAGAGACTGCCGAATGCTGTGTATGATCCTGCGGGGCTTTCTGGACCGAACAGTATATCGAAAGCTAACCATGCGATAGGGACAGCAAAAGGAGCGGAAAGTAATAGGGCACGCAAGAACATACCCTTCCAAGCTTTTCCTGCTTCAACAATTCTTTGAATCTCACGCCCAAAAATAGCTATGGCCAAGATCGCGAATGCGAAGAAATGTAGCAGGTAAAGTGTGAATGCGATGGGCGCAAAAAGAAGTACACGTTGCGTCGTAGAAAGCTTTTCTGACCATAACCAAATGGCGAGACTCAGGATTGCAAATGGAACTGAAACGATAAAGTTTTGAAATCCCCAAAAAAAGCACGCATTGAAACAGATCAGCGCAGACGTCGCTGGCCAGACACTCCATCTTCCGTGTAAAACGCGAGATAAGAACATCGTCGATGCAATCAAAAAAACACAGTAAAAAACCATCGTATATCGCGAGAAATCGACTGGATCTAAGCCTGTACCTAGTAGCATCCATAAAATATCTACGGCCGAATTAGGGACCAAACCGAATGTATATTCGTAGTATCTATCAAGCGGCCCATCTTGAACTGTCGCCAAATAATGACGCGCAATATGATTTGGCAGGTCGACCAACGGCAGATAAGTGTGCCGTAATATTGGAATAATAGTTAGCAGTGAAGTACAGAAAAATGCGATAAATGCCATGACGTTGGCCGAGCGATCGTGTTTTAATTTTCTCATTCTGCGTGATCGTCCAGTTTGGCATTGGTGTGAATTTTCGTATCAATGATGAACTGTGGCCGGGCTTTGGTTTCTGTGTATATTTTACCGATATACTCACCGATCACTCCCAGTGCGACCAAGTGCGCGCCGCCAAGAAAGTAAATTGGCAGGATAAGAGACGTCCAGCCAGGCACAACTGCCCCAGCCATCCACCCAACCCATGCGTATACAATTGCAAAAAACGAAATGCTTGCCACACAAAAACCAAAGAGCGTGATCAAACGCAATGGGCGCACCGAAAACGAGGTGACGCCATCAATTGCAAGACCGACCATACGGCGCATGTTGTATTTGCTTTCACCAGCAACCCGCGCAGCACGATTATAGGTTACGATTGATGATTTGAAGCCAAGTCTGTGAATAAGTCCGCGCAAATAAACATTGCTTTCACCAAACATAGCTAATGCATCACGTGCTTTTGCACTCATGAGCCGATAATCAGCGTGATTTGGAATTAATTCGACCCCGAAAACAGAGAGCAACCTATAGTAACAGTGCGCACTGGTGCGTTTGAAAAAGCTATCCGTTGTACGAGATGCACGCACTCCAAAGACAATTTCGTCGCCTTGTCGAAAGCGTTCAACCATTTGTACGGCAGCTATCGGGTCATCTTGTAGATCAGCATCCATACTGATCATGATATCGCCTTGGGCCTGCATGAGCCCTGCAAGCAATGCGCTTTGGTGGCCGCTGTTACGAGACAGTTTAACACCCTGAATATTAAACGAAGATTTTATATTGGAAATCAATGACCAAGTGTTGTCTGACGACCCGTCATCAACCAATACCAATGTCAGAGGCTCACTGATTTGTTCCGCCTTAACGAGGATATCGTTCAGTTTAGTGATCCCCTCGAGCAGCAGGGGCAAACTCTCTTCTTCGTTAAAGCAAGGTACCACAATCGACAGTTTCGGCGGGGGGCGCAATTTTACAGCGTCGACCTCGCGTTTATTTGGTGAATACGGCATATTTCATCCCTAGAAAAACAATGGAGCTATATGTGATAACACCCACGATTTGAGCGATCCAATACGGAAGTCCCAATGACATAAGGGACATAATCACTAGCATATTAATTATAAAAGCGGCACCGACGAGTAATAAGTACTTAATAACCATAGTTAATTTATAAGTGGATGCATCAAAAGTCCAAAACCCGTTCAAAGCGAAAGATAGCACAAGTCCCATGCCATATCCCGCCGCGTTCGAGACGATTAAGCTAGAACCAAGGACTCTGTAAAAGAAGAGAATAACAGCAAGTCCAAAACATGTGTTCAACACGCCTATAATTGCGAAACGAGAAATTTGTCCGCCAATATCGTTGTCTTGTTGGGGCATACTATATTCAAACAGCGGGTGCGCGACCGGAGCACGAATACTGCGCCCCCAGCGGCATCCAACCAAGAGCCGGATCAAGGACGCGCCATGACGCCAATATGGCCGGGAAAAACACATGATATGTTGTTTTGATATCCGTCCAACCTGCCGCCCGAAGTCGCTTAGACATTAGAGGTGAAGATATCAAATGGGCATTCACATCAAACGGGCAGTTGCGCACGGCATGACGTGTTAAAGGATTCCAAGGGTTGTGTTCAAAAATAACCAACCGCCCATTGGGTTTTGTAACACGCAAAATTTCCTTCAACCAAAAATCATGTTCGTCATGTGGAATATGGTGAAACACGCATGCTGTGAAAACGATATCAAAACTATTATCGTCTGCAAGAATGCGGTTTTCCAGAATTTTAATCTGCGGCTCATCCCCGCCATGCAATTCTTTTGCACGCCCTAGGCTATCCAAAGATAGGTCTGATTGAGTTACGTTAATGTCGGGAAAGTGCTCACGAAACGCAGGGACAGAGTTGCCGAGGCCACTTCCGAAATCAAGGATTTGGGGTGCGCCCATCCCCCATTTTTGCGCCATTTTCTGGAGTTCAAATACTTTATAATTGGCAAAAAAATCAGGGGCTTCACCCGAAATCCGGATGCTTTTGTTGTGCTGGTCAGCGTAGTCGTCAACGTATGCATCAAATTCTTGGGGCATCTTCAAAGTCACTCGAATGTATTTTAAAAACATACATTAGATCAAAATATTGGTTTTGCAATGAAAAGTGGGCGAGCAGGCTGAGGTTTGGGATCGATAGCAATGCGGAGAGTATATGAGGTCGATTAATCAAATCTGTGCAGTTTTGGGTACGCTAATTCTGGTCCACACTTAGCGTAAATCATTGATTTAGCTTGAGCGCATTTAGGAATGGGTGTGATCCATGCTGCCTTTTTTAAAAGGAAAACTGCAGTTTTTAGTGGCTCAGGAGTTGGTATCATTCCCCCTCAAAAAACAACTCTTACGAATAAAATTTGCCAAGTGTTTACGGGTTTTCCCGTGTTAAATACGCTTTGATTACTCAATCTCCAACGTCTGACGCAGCGCGCCTGTCGCGGAATCAAAGATCAAAATCTCGTTGTCAGTGGTCACAATGGCAACCCAGCCCACGCCGCGGGTAAAGTTTTGCGCCGTGGTACCCGCCGGTAAAGCGATGTTTTCCGGCAAATCAAAGCCGATTGGCGCATTCATCGTGGGGAAACGGGTGACAAGCAACCCGATCAGGAGTAGGAACCCCAAAATCATCACCACCAAGAGCGATGTGACCAGCCTGCGCATCAGCGTCAGCCCTGCCATCGCCTTTGGGTCAACTCCAGCGTCCAAGCTCTTTGGGTCGCCTTGTACCGGATCAGTCATGTCTCTTAGCGCTCCACTTATCACCGTTGAATTTATCATCGCGGAAAACCCGCCTAATCGACTTGATAAAGCGATTGCGCGTGATGTGCCAGCAGAGGCGAACCTGTCGCGGTCACGTTTGGCGAAATTGATTGCCGAAGGCGCTGTTGTCGTCAATGGCAAGCCCGCGTTAGATCAAAAGGCTAAGATCGCTGAGGGCGCGCAAGTGACCATTACGGTCGAGCAACCCACCGAAAGCCATTTAGTGGCCGAAGATATTCCACTCGACATTATATATGAAGACGACGATCTGGTTGTGATCAACAAACCCGTGGGCATGGTGGTTCATCCGGCTCCTGGTAGTCCTAGTGGCACTTTGGTCAATGCGCTGATGCATCATTGTGGTGACAGCCTGTCTGGGATTGGCGGCGAAAAACGCCCCGGTATTGTGCACCGTATTGATAAAGACACCTCTGGTCTGCTTGTGGTCGCCAAAAGTGATGTGGCGCATCAAGGTCTGGCGAAACAATTCGAGAAACACACAGTCGAGCGTAAATACACCGCACTGGTGTACAGCATGCCTGACGTGATGGACCCGCGGTTGCGTGGTGTAAAAGGCGTGAGCTTTGAAGGCTCAAACATTTTGCGTATCACCACCATGCTTGGGCGTCACAAACACGATCGTCAAAAGCAAGCGGTGTCTTTCACAGAAGGACGTCACGCGATTACCCGCGCGCGGGTCGTTGAAACATTCGGTACGCCTTTGCAGTTGTCCTTGGTGGAATGTTGGCTTGAAACGGGGCGCACGCATCAAATTCGTGTGCACATGACACACGCAGGGCATGGCCTTATTGGCGATCAAACCTATGGTGGCAAACGCAAATTGTCACATAAAGCAGGTATTTCCGAAGCCACGCTTGCGGCCATCGCAGCTTTTCCACGCCAAGCGTTGCATGCGGCTGTCTTGGGATTTGTACATCCTGTGACGGGCGACGACATTCGTTTCGAGGCACCTTTGCCACCGGATATGTCTGATTTAATCAGCTCGTTGCGCTAAAATGCACAGTCTCTGCGCGGTGCGGGTATAGTTGTAGCAATTGCGCACATAAGCGTGAAGTTGCTATAAATCCCTAGACCACCGACGGAAACGGGTTCATCTTTCGTATAAAGATTGATGGTAGCGAACAAAGTTAACTTTTTGCTTTGCAAACCTTGAACCGTCATAACAGTGACCTTATTTGCATGTTAACACCTATAACATTAGGTCCAGACATGGGAGCGACCCGAATATGAGCAATTATACAAACCTACCAGCCCCGAGCCCGGAACAGGGTCTCAACCGCTACATGCAGGAAATCCGTAAGTTCCCCATGCTGGAGCCTGAAGAAGAGTACATGCTAGCCAAACGCTGGGTCGACCATGAAGACTCTGGTGCGGCGCATAAACTTGTAACATCGCATCTGCGATTGGCGGCAAAAATCGCCATGGGCTATCGCGGCTACGGGTTGCCGCAAGCCGAAGTGGTGTCTGAGGCCAATGTGGGCTTGATGCAGGCCGTGAAACGTTTTGATCCTGAAAAAGGCTTCCGTCTGTCTACTTACGCGATGTGGTGGATTCGTGCGTCTATTCAAGAATACGTGTTGCGCTCTTGGAGCCTGGTAAAACTCGGCACAACGTCAGCGCAAAAGAAACTGTTCTTTAATTTGCGCAAAGCCAAAAACCGTATTGGCGCTTTGGAAGAGGGCGATTTGCGTCCTGAAAACGTCAAACGGATCGCCACCGATCTGGGCGTGACCGAAGCTGAAGTTGTGTCAATGAACCGCCGTATGTCTGGCGGGGATGCTTCTTTGAATGCGACTGTTGGGTCTGAAGATGGCGGAACGGCACAGTGGCAAGATTGGCTTGAAGACGAAAGCGCGGACCAAGCTGGCGATTATGAAGCCAAAGATGAAATGGAAAGCCGCCATGCTTTGCTCGTGCAAGCGATGGATGTGCTCAACGACCGTGAGAAAGACATTCTAACTCTGCGTCGACTTGAGGACAAACCTATCACGTTAGAGGCGTTGTCCGAACAATACAGCGTATCGCGTGAACGCATCCGCCAAATTGAAGTGCGTGCTTTTGAAAAACTGCAGGCGCGGATGAAAGAGCTGGCCGTGGAAAGTGGCGTGTTCGAAGACGTGTAACGACGATACAAACATTTAGTCGATAAGTTCAAAAGGAGTGGCCATGGCTGCTCCTTTTGCGCTTGTCTCTAAGGGATTGAAATATACCACCTGCATGGTGCTTGTGCAGAATTACCCCCTTTTTCTTCACGCGTCCCTCTGTCATGCTTGGGTTTGGGTATACGGAGGAGACCACCATGAGCAAACCTATCCGCTGGGGCGTTTTGGGCGCTGCTAATTTTGCAAAACAGCATATGGCGCGTGCCATTCACGCCGCCGAAGGGGCTCAACTCGTGGCTTTGGCCACGTCTGATCCGGCTAAGGCCGTAGGATTTCAGGCATTTTGCCCTGAACTTGAGGTCGAGACCGACTATGACGCATTGTTGGCGCGTGATGACATTGATGCGATCTACGCGCCGCTGCCCAATCATATTCACGTTGAATGGACGCTTAAAGCGATGCGTGCGGGCAAACATGTTTTGACCGAAAAACCGATCGCAATGACCGCAAGCCAAGTCGATGATTTGATTGCTCTACGCGACGAGACAGGGCTTTTGTGCGCCGAAGCTTATATGATCGTGCATCACCCACAATGGGCCCGCGCCAAACAGCTTTTGTCCGACGGTGCAATTGGCGATGTGATTCATGTTGAAACGGTGTTTTCCTATAGCAACAGCGATATGGACAACATTCGCAATCGGCCTGAAACCGGTGGCGGGTCTATTCGCGATATCGGCGTGTACACCTATGGTGCTGCGCGTTGGGCCACGGGGCAAGAGCCGCGTGAGATCACCCATACCAACATTCGCTACGAGAATGAGGTGGATGTCACCGCTGAAATCAACGCACAGTTTGACACGTTTTCCTATCATGCGCTGACATCGATGCGGATGTGCCCTGCGCAGAGCATTCGGTTTCACGGAACCACGGGTGTATTGACCGTGGAAACGCCTTTCAATGCGAATTTGTTTGGCCCCACACGGCTGCACGTGGCAGATATGTCGAACAATGAGGTGGTTGAACATTTCAGCGGCGCGAACCACTATGTAAACCAAGTTCAAAATTTCTGTACCACCGTGCGTGCAGGGCAGGGTGCACATAAAGATTATCCTTGGACGCTAGAGAATGCGCGTGGCACCCAAGATATGATCGACCGTATCTTTGCGGCAGACAAACGATAGAGCGATGCTCAAAGGATAAAACAATGGCCGACCCACATGAGTTTGATGACGTGATGCCTGATCTGGAAAATATGACGCCTAAGGTGCCTGAAACACTGGAAGAAAACATTCTTCACCGTGTGTTCTTTATGATTTTGATCGCGATCATGATCAGTCTGTCAAAAACGCTTTTGGTTTTGCTGACGTTTTTACAGCTGGTGTTTGTGGTGCTTGGCAAAGGCAAACCCAACACGCGCATCGCAGAACTGGGTACGGATTTGGGTATCTGGATGGCCAAAGCGATCCGCTATCAAACGGCAGCGTCCGAGGTCAAACCTTGGCCGTGGACGGAATTGGATTGAACTGACAAGTTGCTGATCGTCTTTTGAAAAAGCCCCCGATGTAATTTCGGGGGCTTTTTGTTTAATCCATCGCCTCAAGTTCATCGATCATGCTTGAGATCATCGACAGGCCTTTGTCCCAGAATTTGGGATCTGAGGCATCAAGGCCAAAGGGGGCCAAAAGTTCGGTGTGATGTTTCGATCCGCCCGCTTTAAGCATGTCGAAGTATTTGTCTTGGAAGCCTTCGGGGTTTTCCACATAGGCCGCATAGAGCGCGTTCACCAATCCATCGCCAAACGCATAGGCGTAGACATAAAAGGGCGAGTGGACGAAATGCGGGATGTAGGACCAGAACGTTTCATACCCATCCATGAACTCGAATGCAGGCCCAAGGCTTTCACCTTGAACGGACATCCACAGATCATTGATGGTTTCAGATGTCAGTTCGCCGCCTTTGCGCGCGTCATGCAGTTTGCATTCAAAGTCGTAGAACGCGATTTGGCGCACCAGCGTGTTGATTGAATCCTCGACTTTACCCGCCAAAAGAACCTTGCGTTCGTTTTGGGTTTTTGCTCCGGCAAGCATCTTTTGGAACGTCAGCATTTCACCAAAGACAGATGCCGTTTCGGCCAGAGTCAGCGGGGTGCTAGACAAAAGTTCGCCTTGCTCGGCGGCCAAAACTTGGTGCACACCATGACCAAGTTCGTGGGCCAATGTCATGACATCACGTTGTTTTCCAAGGTAATTCAGCATCACATAGGGGTGCGCGTCTGTCACGGTTGGATGGGCGAAAGCACCAGGAGCTTTGCCGTCTTTGACGCCTGCATCAATCCAGCCTTTGGTGAAAAACGGTTCGGCAAGCTCTGCCATTTTCGGGTGAAAGCCTGCATAGGCGTCCATCACCATCTTGCGGGCGTCATCCCATTGAACGGCTTTGTCATCTTCCATCGGCAGCGGTGCATTACGGTCCCAGACCTGTAATTTATCAAGCCCCAGCCAACCGCGTTTGAGCTCATAGTAGCGGTGCGACAGTTTGGGGTAGGCCGCGACAACCGCATCACGCAGGGCCTCAACCACTTCGGGTTCCACATCATTGGACAGATGCCGCCCTGTTTGTGGCGTCGGCATACCGCGCCATTTGTCTTCGACATCGCCCATTTTCGCCAGCGTGTTGTGGACGCGGGTAAAGGTTTTGATATTCTTGCCCAGCACATTGGCCACTTCGCGTGCCGCAGCTTCACGTTTGCTGCGATCTTGGTCGCTCATCAATGTGGCCGCCGCTTCAAGCCCCAGTTCCGTTCCATCGACGTTGAATTTCAGGTCCGCGACAGTTTCGTCGAACAGTTTATTCCACGCCGAAGCGCCGACCACGGACATGTCGTGTTCGTAGCGTTCAAGTTCATCGGACAACTGGTAGGGGCGCATTTTGCGCATACGCTCAAAGATGGGTCGATACCGCGCAAGGTCCGCGTGTTCGAGCATCGATTCAACCGTGTTATCGGCAATGCGGTTCACTTCGAGTGAGAAAAACACCAAAGGCGCGGTGAAGTTTGTGATTTTATCTTGGATGTCGGAAAAGAATTTCGCGCGCGTGCCATCGACTGTGTTTTGGTAGTACAAAAGCCCCGCATATGACCCAAGACGCCCTGCAACTTGGCTGATCCGCTCGTTGCGCAAGATACAGTCGTACATTGCAGCGCCATCCAGATCGGCCAATTTACCTTCGAAATCATTGGCGAATGAGGCACAGGCCTCTTCCAGCCAATCCAGATCGCGTTTCACTTCTGGGGCATCGACCGCAGGGTAGAGATCGCTCAGATCCCACTCGGGCAAATCGCCAAAATCGCCCGCCGCTGACCCTGCTTGCGTGTCAAAAACGCGGCTGTCATAGGCGCGGGTGTCAAATGCTTGGGGACCAAAGGCAGATGTATAGCTGAAACGCATGAAATTCTCCTGTTCGTGTGGTGTATTACTTAGGAACGGGGCATAGGGATTTGCAACCCATTGGGCCGATAGAAAGCATACCCTTCATCACAAAGTGATGGGACAAAGGTGGGATTTAAAGATTGGCGTCGAACAGCGCACAAGAGCGATTGAAAAACAACGCGCGGCTTTGCGGCACTTCCATGGGAATCTCGTGCTGGGCATTTGGGATTTCAACCAATATGCCACTGGGCCAGCGGTCCATGCGCGCGCGTACGGCAGCTGTGTTGACGATCGATTCATCGCCACCAAGAAAGCACAGCACAGGCACATCGGGTGACTCTTGCGTGTCCAAATAGATATTTTCGCCAATGGATTCGCGTACCCAATGGGTCGATGGGCCGCCAAGTCCCAAATCAGGATGTGCGGCCACCTGTTTGCGCATGTAATCGTACATGTCAGGATCGCGGGTCAGCGTGTTTCCATCAAAGTCTTGTACCATCATATAGGTGTCGCTTGAGGTGCCGGGGGCATGGCTTCTGTCCAGTTTTAAAACACTCAAAACAGGTGCCAAAAACCGTACCATGACTTTTTGCACTGGCGTCAGGCCAATGCCCCACATCGGCGCACAAAACGAGGCCGCTTCAAAAGGCGCGCCCTCAAGTAAAGCACGTAGGCCTATTGCACCACCCATGGAATGGCCGATGAGAAACCAAGGTTTGGGCAGCTCAAGGTCGCGTGCCATGTTTAGGACTGCTGCCAAATCTTTTTGATAATCTTCAAATTGATTGACATGGCCGACTGTGCGATCCGGCAAAAGACGATCTGCAATGCCTTGCCCACGCCAATCAATCGCCAGCGACGCATAGCCCCGCGCGGCCAAATCTTTTGCTGCGCGCCCATATTTTTCAACGCATTCGGTGCGGCCCGGTAATACAAATACGGTGCCTTTGGCTTGGCCATCATTGGCATCACCCGTATAGGGCCAAACGCCTGCGCGTATTCGAATTCCATCTGCGGTTTTAAGCCAATAGGCTTTGCCACCATCGGGGCCGTCACTGACATCTGCGAAAAAAGGTGCGGTTTGCATGACGGTCCTCGTTGGAAAGGATTTTGAGTATGTAAAAGGGTGTGCCCCGCCACTATGGCGAGGCAAGGCTAAAAAAGCTTAAACCTATGCGAGTGCCGCACCAAGTTGCATAGCCATGCCCATGTCACCATCGACTGTCAGCTTGCCTTGCATGAACGCAGCTGTCGGGTTGACATCGCCTTCGATCATGCCTTGGAATGTTTCTAGGTCGGCTGTGAGGGTCACATCCGCGTCGTCATCGCTTTCGCGTGCGCCGTCTGCGTCAACAATTACAGACCCTTGGTCTGTGATGACGAATTTCGCGCTGCCTGCTGCAAATCCGCCTTCGATTTTTTCATTCAGCGCTTTGACGGCTTCAGATACGATATCGCTCATTGGTCTTCCTTTGGGTTCGTTTGGCTTTGATTCATTTTATTACATTTACATATGGGGCATTGCCCACCAGAGCCAAGAAGCTACAGTTAGAAATAGTATGGACGGATTGCGACTGTTTCTCAAATGTATCGTTACGTTCTTGTGTCTCACGATGGCACAAGGGGCTTTTGCTGTGCAAAATGACAAGCTGGATGCACTTTTTGACCAACTTTCTATGGCTCAAGCGCAAGATGCCCCGCTGATTGAGCAAAATATCAAAGATGAATTGTCACGATCTGGGTCTGATGCGATGGATTTATTGCTCGAACTGGGCCGCGCGGCGCTTGAGCAAGGCGATTCTGTCTTGGCGATAGAGCATTTCACCGCGTTGATCGATCACGCGCCTGAGTTTGCTGAAGGCTATAATGGGCGCGCCACAGCGTATTTTCATAGTGGGCTTTATGGCGCGGCTATGGCGGACATCGGCAAAACGCTTACGCTCGAATCGCGACATTTTGGGGTCATGTCCGGCATGGCGCTGATTTTAGCTGACCTAGAACGCTATGAGGCCGCTCTAAAAGTTTTGCGGGAAATTCAAAAGCTTCACCCTTATATGGTCGGGCTAGACGAGAGAATTGAACAACTGGAACTGGTACTTGTTGGTGCTGCACTCTAAATGACATCCAAAGACTAAAAAGGCAGATGCCATGAGCAGCGCGATGGGGCTGGGTCCCCGTATTACAGCCGTGTTAGGGCCAACCAACACTGGCAAAACGCATTACGCGATTGAGCGGATGCTCAGCCATAGGACTGGTGTGATCGGTCTGCCGCTGCGGCTTTTGGCCCGCGAAGTCTATGATCGTATTGTTGCTATTCGTGGGCCCTCTGTGGTGGCTTTGGTCACCGGAGAAGAGCGCATTGTTCCCCCACGCACACAGTATTGGGTGTGTACGGTTGAGGCGATGCCAACAGACATTGGCCCAGATTTTCTTGCGATTGATGAAATTCAACTGTGCGCTGATCCTGCACGTGGGCATGTATTTACGGACCATCTTTTGCATGCGCGCGGCACTCATGAAACGTTGTTTTTGGGCTCTGACACGATGAAATCGGCCATTGCCGAACTTGTGCCCAAAGCTCAATTCATGCGCCTCGACCGGATGTCTAAGTTGACGTATTCGGGGTCGAAAAAGCTAAGCCGCATGCCCGAACGCGCGGCGATTGTTGGGTTTTCCGTTGAAAATGTCTATGCCATAGCTGAACTGTTGCGCCGTCAAAAAGGCGGGGCCGCTGTGGTCATGGGCGCGCTGAGCCCGCGTACGCGCAATGCGCAGGTCGAAATGTACCAAAACGGTGAAGTGAATTACTTGGTGGCGACAGATGCCATCGGGATGGGGCTAAATTTGGATGTGACGCATGTGGCATTCTCGGCCACCACCAAATTCGATGGCCGTCGTATGCGCCCATTGATGCCCAATGAGTTGGCGCAAATCGCAGGCCGCGCTGGGCGCTATCAAACTGATGGAACGTTTGGGGTCACAGGCGAAGCGTCGCCGCTGGATGAAATGGTGGTCGAAGCGATAGAGCAGCATCGCTTTACCCCGCAAAAGAAACTCAATTGGCGCAATTCGCGGTTAGAATTTGGCACAGTGGATACGTTGATTGGGACGCTGGAACAGGCCCCCAATGACCCAAGTCTGATCAAAGCGCGCGAGGCAGATGATCTTGCCGCACTTAAAACGTTGGGCACGCTGCAAACGGTGCGCCCACGTATTCGCGGCAGTAAAGATGTGAAGCTTTTGTGGGATGTCTGTCGCATTCCCGATTTCCGCGGAATTTCGCATGGCGAACACACCAGCTTGCTTGAGCGGATATTTGAATTTCTTCATGGGGTTGGGCGGGTTCCTGACGATTGGCTGGCTGGACAGATCAAACGAATTGACAGGATTGAAGGCAATATTGATACATTGTCTAAAAGACTCGCCTATGTGCGCACTTGGACGTATGTTGCACAACGCACGGGTTGGGTCGACGATGAAACACATTGGCGCGCCGAGACCCGCGCAGTAGAAGACCGATTGTCTGATGCGCTACACAATGCGCTGACGCAAAGATTTGTTGACCGGCGGACGAGTGTTCTCCTCCGGCGGTTGAAGCAGAAGGAGGGCCTAGTGGCCGACGTGAACGATAAAGGTGAAGTGATGGTTGAGGGTGAACTCATCGGCCGTCTAGAGGGATTCCGTTTCAGTCAAGATGCGACTGCGACACCAGATGAAGCAAAGACATTGGCACAAGCTGCCGTGGCTGTGCTGGCGCCTGAGTTCCATTTGCGTGCTGACCGGTTCTATAATGCACCGGACACCGAAATGGATTTCACCGAACAGGGTGGCCTCATGTGGGGCGATCAAGCTGTCGGAAAACTTGTGGCTGGCGATGATGCTTTGAAGCCCCGTGTGGTGGCATTCGTTGATGACGTCGCAGGCCAAGAGGTGATCGACAAGGTCACGCGCCGCTTGCAGCATTTCATTGATCGCAAAATCACAACCTTGTTTGAGCCGCTTTTGGCGATGTCAAAAGACGAAGCGCTAACAGGGTTGGCCCGTGGGTTTGCTTTCCGTTTGGTGGAAAACCTTGGGGTGATCGAACGTGGCGCTGTGGCTGCTGAAGTGAAAGATTTGGATCAAGAGGCCCGTGGCGCGTTGCGCAAACACGGGATTCGTTTTGGTCAATTCACCATCTTTATGCCTGCCATTTTGAAGCCTGCACCAACGCGTTTGCGTTTGTTGTTGTGGTCTTTGTCGGCAAAACACGATGTGGCTCCTGATAGCCCGCCCCCTGGTTTGGTGACGATCCCAGCCATGCTGCATGCGCCCGAAGGCTACTACGCGATGTCTGGCTACCGTTTGGCTGGCACCCGCGCGATTCGCATCGATATGTTGGAACGCTTGGCTGATTTGCTGCGCACGAAAGACAGCCGTGCTGGGTTTGAAGCAAACCCTGACATGTTGTCTATCACGGGTATGACGCTTGAACAGTTCTCTGATTTGATGGCGGGCCTTGGCTACGCTGCTGAAAAAGGCGAACGTGTTAAAGTCAAAGCGGCACCTGAAAAGCCTGCTGCAGTTGTCGTTGACGTTGCCGCGGAAACAACGCCTGCGACGACGGATGATGCGCCAGTTGCTGACGCTGAAGTAGCACCTGCTGAGGACACACCTGTAGAAACCTCTGCAGAAGTAGTTGAAGCTGAAACTCCAGTAGATGCAGCACCTGCCGAAATGGAAGTGTTCTACACCTTCAAATGGGGCGGCAATCGCGGTGCAAACCGTGGCGGCAATCGCAACCCGCGTCGTCAAGACGGGGATGCGCCTCAAGGTAAAGGTCGTCCGCAAGGCAAAGGCAAACCCCGTCGAGACGGTGGCAAGCCAAACCGCGATGGTGGCAAAGGTGGCAACAAGCCTCAGGCGTTCTCTGCGCGTCCTGCGCGCAAAGAAAAACCTATTGATCCTGACAACCCCTTCGCAGCTGCGTTGATGGGATTGAAAGACAAAAAGTAAATTGGAAAAGCGGGACACGATACGCCTCGATAAGTGGCTATGGTATGCCCGCTTTTTCAAAACCCGTTCGCTTGCCACGAAAGTGGTCAGCGGCGGTAATATTAGGTTGAATTCCAATAGAGTATCAAAACCGTCTGTCGCCGTGGGCGAGGGGGATTTGCTTGTTTTCACCCAAGCCAAAGTGGTGCGAACCGTGCGTTTGAAAGCCTGCGGTCAACGACGCGGTCCAGCGCCTGAGGCACAATTGCTGTATGAGGATCTCACACCCGAGCCAGAGGTAAAGGAATTCGTTCCGCCATCGCCTAAATATGAGGGAAAAGGTCGTCCGACAAAGAAAGATCGTCGCAAGAGCCTCCTTTCCGGCTTTCACACGCTTGAATGATCCTGCAAGGGGCGTTAGCTAAAGCCAAACTTGATTTCTGTCCTTCTTGATATTCTGGATATGCCGCAATGACCTACGTCGTGATCGAAAACTGTATTTCTTGTAAATACACAGACTGTGTCGAAGTCTGCCCCGTGGATTGTTTCTACGAGGGTGAAAACATGTTGGTCATTCATCCCGATGAATGCATCGACTGTGGCGTGTGTGAACCAGAATGTCCTGCGGATGCGATCCGTCCTGACACAGAACCTGCTATGGAAAAATGGGTTGAATTCAACCGTAAGTATTCCGAAGCTTGGCCTGTGATCTTGTCCAAAAAAGACCCTATGCCCGGCTATGAAGAAAAAGACGGTCAAGAAGGCAAGCTTGAGAATGACTTTTCTGAAGCTCCCGGTGAAGGCGGCTAATAAGCCCCAAGCTTTGAGGCATATTTCCCTGCGCATCTGGTGTATTGGGATGTGTGGCACTTGAACTGCGAATCATGTTTTGAAAGCCCGTGCCTTGTGAGCGAATTTGGGCTTTTTCGTTATAAAATCTTCACAATTCGATGCATTTTTTCACTATATCGCTTTGAAAACAGGCGGAAAATGCTATGATCCGTATCGAGCCGCTTTCAAAAGGCGTGTTTTTTTGGTATGATTGAGTAACAACATCAAGACATATCGGTCTCAACCCCCACCAGCATCGTTTGACTGGGGCTTGAGTTTTTCGCGTCAAAACTGACCCCAAGGTCATTCGTGTTTGCACCGTTTCACCGCAAACACAGCGCGATCGTGATGGTCTTTGATCGGCGTTTATACCTGTTCTTTGAGGAACCAGACTGCATATGAGCAAGACTAAGAAACCCGACTACAGCCCCAATGATTTCGTTGTTTACCCGTCGCATGGCGTTGGCAAGATCGTTTCGATCGAAGAACAAGAAATTGCTGGTTTCACTCTCGAACTTTTCGTCATCGCGTTTGAAAAAGACAAAATGACATTGCGTGTTCCAACACTCAAAGCTGACGAAGTGGGCATGCGCTCTTTGTCGTCGCCTGACGTTGTGGCCCACGCCATGAAAACGCTGAAAGGCAAAGCCAAAGTCAAACGGGCGATGTGGTCGCGCCGTGCACAGGAATACGAACAAAAAATCAACTCTGGCGATTTGATCGCGATTGCTGAAGTTGTGCGCGACTTGCACCGCACAGATGATCAACGCGAACAGTCGTATTCTGAGCGCCAGCTCTATGAGGCTGCGCTTGAACGTATGACCCGTGAAGTGGCCGCTGTTGCGGGTACGGATGAAACGGAAGCTGCGAAAACAGTTGGCGATGTTCTAACATCACGCGCACCAGCCGCAGCGTAAGCGAATTAAACTGAATTTAAAAACGCCGTAGGATCATTCCTGCGGCGTTTTTTTATGGCTTAAACGCGTTTCGTTATCACAAGACTGCAATAAAGCACGCCAAGGCTGCAAGCTCGCTGAGCACCTGTGTTGCCCCCAAAATATCACCTGTCTGCCCGCCAACCTTGGTCTTAGCGATTTTGATCACCCCCGCGACAACAAGTATCAATACGCAGCTTGTGATCACGGTAGCCGTGAACCCGACCAAAAATAAACACGGCACAATCGCGATAAGCGCCCCAAAACTGGCAGTTTGGCGGCTGGGCCGGCCTGTTTGCACCGACAAACCATCGGCGCGCGCGTGGGGCAGCAATGTCATCACATATGGAATAGCCGCCCGCGATAAGATCGCCGCAGCGATGAAGCTCCCCAAGTGCAGGTTATTGAGCAAAGTCTCGAGCGCACTGAACCGCAACAACATGACGATGATCAGCGCCAAGACACCGTAAGTGCCGATGTGACTGTCTCGCATGATCTCTAGACGGCGCTCTTTGGTCCAGCCGCCCCACAAACCATCTGCACTGTCGGCGATGCCATCTTCGTGCATTGCCCCTGTTATGATGACACTGCTCGCCATGGCAAGCCCGACACTTATGCCTTGGCCCAAACCGAACCAGCCACACACCAGCGCAGTGGTCAGTGCTACGATGCCCACAACGGCCCCCACGATAGGAGCGGCCCAAATAGCCTGAGCGCTGCGATCAAACTGTGCGTTGACGGGCAGGCGGGTTAAAAGGGCAAAGGCTGTTTTGATATCGCCGGTCTGTGGACGGAAGGTTGGGCGTGTCATGATGAAAGCGCTCCGTGTGGCAAGTTTGATCTGTATTGTGTGTCGCCAAGCAGATAGTGAATGCCAACCCTAAAGACAATGACGGAGCTGACCCATGAGTTTCACCACGCTTGACACTTTTCAGGCCATTTTAGCGCGCGCGCCACAGGCTAACGCACAAAGTCTGGCCGATGCACAGGCACGAAATGCGCTTTTGACCAAACCTGCGGGGTCTTTGGGTCGTCTTGAGGACATCGCTGTGTGGTATGCGTCATGGCGTCAAAATGCGCGCCCGAAAATTGAAGCGCCGCAAGTGATTGTCTTTGCTGGAAACCACGGTGTGACCGCACAAGGTGTATCGGCGTTTCCACCGGAAGTGACCGTGCAAATGGTCGCGAACTTTGAACAAGGTGGCGCTGCGATCAATCAATTGTCGCGAAATGCAGGGGCAAGCCTGTCCGTGTATGCGCTTGAATTGGACCGGCCCACGCATGACTTCACCGACCAGCCCGCGATGTCCGAACAAGATTGTGTCGCGGCACTTTTGGTCGGTTGGAATGCGGTGTCTGAAGCATCAGATTTGCTGGTCGTTGGTGAAATGGGCATCGGCAACACCACACCAGCGGCGGCCATTTGCAACGCGTTGTTTGGCGGCACTGCTGCGGATTGGACGGGGCGTGGCACCGGTGTCGATGACGCCGCATTTCAGATCAAACAAGATGTGGTCGCCAAAGGTGTGGCCAAATATGCAGACCGTAACGCTCTGCATGTTTTGGCGGCTTTGGGCGGGCGCGAACTGGCGGCTATGGCGGGGGCAATTGCGCGCGCACGGGTTTTGCGTATTCCTGTGGTTTTAGATGGGTTCATTTGTTGCGCCGCTGCGGCGACGCTTGAAAAAGCTCAGACAGGCGCATTGGATCACTGTCTTGCTGGGCATGCCTCTGCGGAATCGGGTCATGCACGTTTGCTGACTAGCCTTGGAAAAGACGCGCTTTTAGATTTTGGTTTACGCTTAGGAGAAGGATCAGGCGCCGCCTTGGCCATTCCTTTGATCAAAGCGGCTGTGGCCTGTCATTCTGATATGGCTAGTTTTGCTGAGGCTGGCGTTTCCGAAGTTTAACGTTCTCTGATCAGATGAAAACAGCCCAGCAAGCCTGACGGTGCAGGGCTGTTTTATGTTTCTTCTTCAGGTGTGGATTGCGTGCTGCGCGCTTGATCAAGCTGAGCCACCAAAGCGGCTTCCAAATCGCGGTCGAGTGTTTTGGAACGCTCAACATAGGCCGGATTATCGGCCACAGGTTTTCCAGGTTCCCACAGATCTGCCAATTCACGCAAGGCGCGTCTGTCATGCTGGAAATAAGCCTTTTCACTCATTGCCGCATCATATTCTGACAGGCCCATTTGCTCCAAAACATAGCGTCCTGCACGCAACGAACTGTCAAACATTTCACGCACAATCTTGTCTGCACCGGCTTGGTACAGCTCATACACATGGGTGCGATCGCGCGCGCGGGCAATGATAAACACATCAGGATTTGCCTTGCGGGCATGAAGTACCAATTTGGTCGCGGCCTTTGGATCATCCAACGTCACGACGACGATTTTCGCGCTTTCAAGCCCTGCAGCATGCAAAAGATCAGGCCGTGTCGGGTCGCCCAGAAAGCCTTTGATACCAAATTTACGCATCACTTGAATGGTTTTGAGATCATGGTCGATGACAACAGTTTCAAAGCCAGAGGCACGCACCAAACGGTTCACCACTTGGCCAAATCGCCCAATGCCAGCGATGATAATCTTTTGCTGATCATCAATTTCATCGGAGGTCTGTCCGTCATCCATTTTTCTGGAAATGCGGTTGCGTAGGTAATCTTGGAAGATGAAAAACAGCGGTGTAAAGAGCAGCGATAGCGCGATGATTAACAAAACACGCTCGCCCAGCCATGCTTCTAAAACGCCCTGTTGCAAAGCAAAGCTGGTCAACACCATGCCAAATTCCCCGGCTTGCGCAAGCGAGAGCGCGAACAGCCATTGCCCACGCGTATGCAATGAAAACAGCCGTCCGATGAGCAGCAAAATAGCGCCTTTCATCACCATCAACCCAAGTGTCAGACCAATGATTTCAAAGGGATCACGGAACAAAATTGAAAAGTTAATGCCCGCGCCGACAGCAATAAAAAACAGTCCCAAAAGCAAACCTTTGAAGGGCTCGATTGAACTTTCAAGCTCGTGCCTGAACTCTGAGTTTGCCAAAACTACGCCCGCAAGAAACGTGCCCAAAGCGGGGGACAGGCCGACCAAATCCATCAAAAGCGCGATGCCGACAACGATGAACAAAGAGACAGCCGTATAAAGTTCGCGTAAATTTGCTGTGTGAATAAAGCGAAAGAATGGACGGGTTAGGAAAATGCCCGCAAAAATGATCAACCCTACAGCCCCAAGGGTGACCAAAGTGACCCCCCATGATGGCAGGCTTTGGACCCAAGTTAGGTTTTGTTCTGCGACCATAGCGCCGCGCTCGATTGACCCATCTGGATTGATTGATAGGCCTGAGCCCACGGCCAAAAGCGGTAGGATGGCAATCATTGGAATGACCGCAATGTCTTGGGTTAAGAGAACAGAAAAAGACGCCCGCCCTCCGGTTGTTTGCATGAGCTTTTTCTCAGACAAGGTTTGCAAAACAACAGCTGTTGATGACAAAGATAATATCATCCCCAATGCCAGTGCCGTTTGCCAGACAAGCCCCATATAGACGCCCGCGCTGGTCACCGCGCCGACGGTCAATACGATTTGCAGCCCGCCCATACCAATCAACTTATGCCGCATGTTCCAAAGGGCGCGTGGGTCCAATTCCAGCCCGATCAGGAACAGCATCATCACCACACCAAATTCAGCGAAATGCATCAAGTCTTCGCTTTCGCTGTGCGCAACAAACCCCAAAACGGGCCCAATCACGATCCCTGCAAGCAAATACCCCAAAACCGATCCGAGCCCGAGATGACGCGCAAGAGGCACGGCGATGACAATTGCGCAAAGATAAATGAAAAATGGCGTTAGGGCGCTAAGCATTTGTTTTTTTAAACCTTTGGTTTCAGGTGCGGTGCCGTTACCCTAATGGATACTCTTTGGGCAGCTAGCTAAGTCGCTTTGGTAACATGCAGATAAAGGAACAGTAGGCCTGTGCATAAAGGATTGCAGGATTAGCTGCCAACGTTCAACGTGATGGACCGATTGCCTTTGGTGTATGTCAACGCGTTGCTGGATATGAATTGCACACGCCCCCCGTCCAAACGGTCGCCGATCTTAACTTTGGATAGGCGGCCAGAAGGCAATCTGACAAGCGCTCTGCGATCGGAATTGGCCCCGTAGACCCCCATCAAATTCACTTTGCGTAAATTTATTGCATTCTTCACCGTGGCCGCGCGGGCAACCGTGGTGGCGGTTGGACCTGTGGGCAGTCTTGGGGCTGGCACGGCTGCCGTCACACGCGCTGCTGCAGCATTGTCGCTTGTCTGACCTGCTGTTGCGGCGGCTTGTGCCGCAGCTTGGGCGGCAGCTGCAAGTTTAGAGATATCTTGCGGGCGCGCTTTTGGAATAAGTGATGCAGTGACCACGGGCGCTGTGGCTGCAGGGGCTTCGGCACCGTCTTCTTCGGCATCCGATTGTGCGGTTTGTTGGGCTGATTGCGGACGTTGGCGCGGGATAAAAGCACCAAGCTGCGCGCGCGTTATGCCGCCCAAATTTGCTTGCTCACTGCGTTCAATCAAGCCTTCGGGGCGCAGGCGAGGCGTAAATTCTTGCAACAATAGGCGGACCGCATCAGATGCGGCGTTTGTATCAGCGCTTGATTCAGACGGGCGTTCACCATCGCGCAGAGCTGGCGCACCCACAGGCCGTCCCGCAAAAACAATGGTCCCCGATGGCGTGGCCGCACCGTCAGGTGTCGCACGCACAAGGCCGCGCGCGTCAAAATCATATGTGGTACCTGCAGGTGCAGGGCCCGTATTGGTGCGTGGCAAGGCATCGATTTGATGGGGCAACACAATGGGCAAAGCCACGGGGTCTTGCGACAAAATCTGCGGATCGATTGACGTAATATACAGATCAGACGCGTTGTCTTCGGTGCCGCCTGTCCCGCTTTCTGGCGGAAGAGACCAGATGCCTGTAGCCTCGTAATCGCGTGTCACCTGCGCCATATCAACAGGTGTATCGTTTGAGGGCAACTGCGGCTCGAATGCCAGATCAACCTCGTCCTCATTACTATTCAAAGTGTCTGGGCTTGTTGACGTGGCCTCTTGGATATTATCAGCAGTTGTGCTGAGATCACCGGGCTGTATCTCTGCAGGTTGCTCTATGCGCGCGGGCTGTTCTGCTGTTGGCGTGTTCAGCTGTGCCGTGTCTTGCGTGGTTTCTTCAGGGGCCGTCCATGACCCCCAAAGTGCGATCAGAGCCAAAAAGGCGATCAACAAAGCTGTCAAAATGAAACCAAGCGGCAAACGTCTGTTTTTGATCGGTTTCTTATGTGCGCCAAAAGTACTGAGCTTTTCTACTGCGGATGTTTTAGGTGTCGCACTCAGTCCTGCAGCATCCTCAGACAGCGGTGTTGGGCCTGTGTCATCCTCATACGTCAGATCAACATAGGGCGCGGCAGTGTCATCCAACGCAATCTTGGCGGGTGTTGCTGCATTGGCAGATTCTTCGATCTTGCGTGCGCGACTTGATGCAAGCAGTGCTGTCGCCGCAATGCCGCCAGTGGAAAGCTTTTGGCGCAATGTCGGTGCTTTGGTCGCGGGCGCGCCTGTCGGAGTGTCGTTTGTCGACGGTTTTTTCAACTTTGTAGTGTTGAGGGGCTGCGGATCAGTGCGGTCTGCCACGTGCGGTGTCGCGTCCGCCGTTTTGGGTGTGCCACGTTTAAAGCGCTGCTTGAGCGGCGTTAACGTGCTGTGCAGGGAATCAAAACGACGTGGCGCTGCTGGTGGGGCAGGCATGGCTGGCGGTTCGGGCAAAGGAGCCGATTTTGGTGACTTCACCACGGCTTTTTTCACAGATTTTCCCGAAACATCTGTGTTCGGCGTCACCGTGTTTTCCCCAGATGAGGGCGGCGTTGGAACGATAGGGCCATTTACTTTGACAGGTGGGCTGTTCGGCTCAATTGGAATGTCTTTTGCCGTGACCCGCAATTTCGGGGCAGTCGATGGTGTATTGGGGGCGACCGTAGATAAAACGCGTGATGGCACTGCAGAGAGACGATCGGCGGCTTGATCTGAGGGTGTTTGACGTGGCTCACCATCAGATTGATTGGCATCAAGCTGTGCGCGTATGGATTGAAATGTCGAAGGCGGCTCTGATGCTTTGGGCGCGTGTGCCTGTTCCGGTTCTGAGACGTCGCCCTTTGACGCATTTACACTGTCTTTCAGCGTGGGCATTTGCTCAGTCTCGGTTGGTGTATCGTCTTGCAATTCAGTTGGTGCTGCGGAGTCTTGCGGTAAATCTATCTGGTCCTTTATGTCGATTTCGGCAGTCGCGCCTTTGGTCGGAACAAAAGGAGCGACTTTGGGCTCTGTATCTAAAAAAGATTTTGGCACTTGTGTGTCATCTTCTTTATCCGCGGTTGCTGCCAAATCTGTGTCAGCAGGTTTGTGTGATGGCTGGTCCTGATCGTTTGCTTGCGCAAGGTCTGTGGCGTCAGGTTCATTCGATAGAATCGATACGATTGGGGCTTTTTGCGGCTCTTCTGGTGGGATTTGATCAAAAACGAGTGCGGCTGGCACAGGATCCGGTAAAGACACAGGATCAGGCAAAGACACTGGGTCAGGAAGGGGTACTGGATCAGGCAAAGGCACCTGTTTAGGCAGAGGCACAGGGTCAGGTCGCGACACCGGCTCAGGCAAAGACACGGGGTCAGGTAGAAGAGTTGTGGCGTCTGGCGGCATATTGAGCGCTGGCAGAATTTGTATGACCTGTGTGTCAGGCACTATTTTTGTGCTTTTTCCGATCAGTGTATCCGCAGATTTGGTGCGGCCAAAGAAAGGCTCTGCATCAAAGGTGCCAGCATCAGGCAGAGCAACAAAGGACAGGGGATTGAACCGGTGCTGTTTGGCGAATCCTTCGGCTTCTTCCAGCGTTTCACGCGCCACCACCGCCAATTGCAGCCCCTCGTCTGAGGCGTGCCAGTCATAGACCAGCTCTTCGAGCGGATAAGGGGTGGCCCCGATGAGCGCTTCTTCGATGGCTTTGGTGCGTTTTGACGTGCTGTTGCCGGGATCAGGGATGGTACGATACAAAATCTGGCTGTTTGGAATGACCAGTTTAGTCGATAGGCCGGATGAGGCAATCGCGGTGGCCGTGCTGCGCAGACGCGCCAAAGCACTGTCCATCTTGGGGTCGTCTAACGAAACGTCGCCCATTTTGTGCCATCCGCTTGAGATGCGGTGCAAAAGCGCGATTCCGGTGTCATTAAAATAGAGGGCAAAATTCGGCTTCATACGCTTGACGTGACCTGACTTTGCCGCGCTAGGGCGGCCCGTTTCCTGAGTTTTGTAATACTACCTTAAGGCAGCTCCAGCACAAAGGAAAAGCGATCTTTAACACTTGGCGGTTTGACGCAGATCAGCGCATCCACATGTTGGCTTTTTTGATGCGGTTGCGGATCATTTGTTCGCGGCGTGGTAAGTTTTCGCGATCAAATAAGGCGCGCACTTTGTCACCTCTGTTCTGATAAACATTGCGTTTGATCGGATCAAATTCTTTCAATACTTTTTTGATCCAATTGGGCGCACAAGCACTGCGCAACTTGGCCACGACGTCATCGCTTTCACGGGCAAACAGCAGTGGAAAAGTGCGGTAGTGGCATGAAATCTTGTCATCCAAACTGTCTTGGGGGATCGTGTGCCGCGCACCGCCAAACGAATGTATCACCAAAGGCAAAGCGACTTGGTCGAGCCAAGGGTCAAAGTTTTGCAGCATGGCTTCACGGGGCGGGTCTGCCAAAATTTCGGTGGCATATTGCGTAAAACGGTCACCAAAAAGTTTTGGGCATTTGTAAAAAAAGAATCCTGCGTTGAAGTACAGGTAGCGTTTCCAATATTCGTCTGGTTGCTCAAGATCGAGCGTGCTTTCAAACTCTAGCCCAAATTTGTCGTAGAGTGATTTCCAAATTTCGCCATATCCGGGACCGTAAAGTTCAATTTCGGGCCATGTGCCTTCGACCTTGCTTGATGCGCAGGGGCGTTCAAAATCGAACGGAATTTCAGAAACCGGTCCTGTGATCAATGTGTCCGTGTCGAAAAACACGAAAGGTTCACCTTCGGGCAGTGCCTTGAGGGCTTCGATTTTATTGCCATATGGATAGGATTGGCCGAAATGCACACTTTCAAAGGGCAACACTTCTGCCCCAAGGCGCGCAAAGGCGCTGAGCAAGTCTGCCTGTTTCATACGCGGGTCATTTGACCACATCGGGCCGGGTTGCGGTTCGGCAATGAATAGGCGCCCTTTAAAGTTCGGATCATTTTCCCGCAGAGAGGCAGCAAACAATAGGGCCTCATACATAAGGCGCCCATCTTGGCCGACGACCACGATATTGAACGATTTTGGCTGTTTGGACTCACCTGACATACGACTGGTATCTTTTCACGGAACTGGAAACATTGTGCCCTAGTATAGGTTGAAAAAGGTAAAATCAAAAGAGAGTAAATGCCAAGCAGACCACACTTTAACCCTATAAAACGTTTCTTGCTGATATATGAAGCGTCGTTTTGATTTGGGCATCAACCGTCGCCGAAATTACCATGCAAGACGTTCTTCGTGTTCTCAACAAAAGCTTTGAAGACAAATCAGGCATGGTTATCGGAACTTGGAATTTGTCGCGAAAGACCGAAGCGATTAAACTTCTTATTTTCGCACACAGCTAACACCTCGAACCTAATAAAATACGTAATTCTGGTAGCGCATTGCGCAAGCTACAGGTCATCATTTACAGAGGAACGATTGCTCTCATTTTGACCGCCGTTAAAGTAGTATTGCCTAGTCTCTTAGGCAATACTTAGGCAGAGATCGCTTGTAGGAAAAAATATTCAATAAAATCATAGGAAAATGGTGGGCGACCCTGCACTACCTATATAGTGGATTAACTCATGTTTTGTTGATCAAAGTGTCCCGCATATTTTGACTGCGGGACATCTTACCAATCCAGAGATGCTAATGCTTTGATGCCATCAGCTGCCAAAAGACGACGCTGAACTCCTTTTGTGTAGATTTCAGATGTGCTTGCTTCGGTGTGGGCCATTACGGCCATGATCTGGTGCTGACTGCACCCAGATTCAGTCATCAATTCCGCTACAGCTTTACGAACGCCATGGGATGATCTGCCTGAAAGTCCAGCAGTTTTGCACCATCTTTGGACTCTTATACGTAGCGCTTCTGTTGATGAGAATGGCTTACCTTTCTCGTTTAAGACATAACTCGGTCCTATTATTTTGATAGCGCGTGTTGCTTCCAAAAGTTGTGGCAGCATTGGAAGCGACACGGGGGCAGAACCCTTTTTACGAGGTTGCCACTCTAGCCATATTTGCCCGTTATGTGCTGTTTCTTGATCGCGTCCGAGCCAAATTGCATCGCCAATACGGCAGGCAGTAAAGGCCTGTAGTGTCAACCATAGATGAGCCGTTGTGCCTTGGGGGTGTGCGGTTTTAAACGCTTTCAGGTCTGCGGATGTCCATGGCGTTGCTCCGCCCTTTGGGTTTCGGTTGATTGGCCCGATGCTCGCCGCAGGATTGTGGTCGATTTCAGCTCGTTCAATAGCCCAAGAATAGACTGCTCGAACTGATTTGATGAGATTGTCGGCTGCTCCGGGGGGAGGGGGGGGCTTGCCCATGCATCGCGGATTTCAATGAAAGCAGAAGTTGGTGCATTCATGTTGCAGTCGCCGTAACGAGTGCCATCATGGTCCTGAAGGTTGCAAAGACGTGTCAATACGCTGCGGCGCTGTTTTAATGTGGCGGGGAACATTTGGCCAGCTTCGACCATCCGTGACAGAAAATCGAGGTAACGCCCAACGAGCCAATCGAGTGATCGTTCTGCGACTTTCAAGGTTGATGGTGACCATGTTTCGCCAACACGCGCAGCATAGTAGTGATGTGGGAAATCGGAGTGTTCGGGGCCAACTGGCACAGTCATGCGTTTGCGTTTTTTGCCTTCGACACGAACACGATATCGCTTTGTTCCGTTGCGATTCTTTTCTATTAATAGTCTTGGAAAATCTACGCGTACTACATTCACCGTTGTGCCCATTCTTTGGGTTTTAAGACTTGTGCAGATGATTCTATGGTGTCCATTGATTTTTCAAATGTGGTCTCAATACGCACACTGCCATCTTTGTTTACTACGACGGCGCTTGGCATGAGGCCTGCTGCATCCACAGCTGCGTTCTGTGACGTCCATCTCTGGCCCCTGTTTTTAAGGTCCAGAAAAAGAGATCACGCTTCTGGCGTGCCTTTAAAAAGCGGCAGGTCGGTGTGCGCGACGGCGAGGTCGAGGGACTCATCGAAGGATACCTCGAACGCTTTCTCGGGGTTGTAGATCGACAGGATGAACTTCATTTCCGCTTCGCCGGTGTCGCGGTTGGTGGTCAGTTTCAGATCGCTGGTTTCATTAACGAGGAACTGTTTGGACGATTACAGCAGCTGCGTGAGCTGGCCGTATCGCCCTTCAATCTTGCAGGCGGTTTCAATCAGGCGATTTTCCCAATCGTCGTTGTTGTCATCCTGTACGTCGGCAAGGATCGCGGGTGTCGGATCCATGATGTTCTTGGCCTGCGTCTCAATAAGCTCGCCCATGTCGTCTTTTTCGAGCGGGGTGGATGCCGTTGTTCTGCGACTTGCAGCCCGCCAAGAGTTCGAGGCGCTTGAGCGCAAAGTCGGGCGTGGCGATGCCGATGCGCAAGGTCCGCCCGTCAAAACTCGGGGCAGGGCGCGTGTGCAAGATGATCTCGGACTTGGAGGCGGTGCGGGCCGTGTGCTTGCTGGGCCTATCGATGAGTGGAGTGCTGCGCAAATATGATTGGACGGTCAGCTCGCGCAACAGCGCCGCGCTGAGAGCAGCCCTGCGCGACGCTCTGGATCGGATGCAGGGCTACGGCGCATCGACCACCGCAAGCAAATAGAGCTGCATTTCCACAAACCTGGGGGTCTAGGGTCAAAAGTCCGGAAGGCTTTTGGCCCTAGATCCGTGCTTCCCTTACGCGGAGATTTTTTTCTGTGAGCGCAGAAAAATTCAGCCGAGATTGTGGGGTGTGGTCTGTTTGGTGCGCGGGTTTGTGATCCGCGTCATAGGGGTGGGCGTTGGTGTTTTGGATCGGGTGTGAGGAAGTGAAACAAATACAGTGTGTTATGAATGTGGTGCTGGCGCAATCAGAACGTCGCCGCCGCTTTGGTACCGCGTGCGCACAAAGCCATCTTAGTGCCGAGTTTAAAATGCCCTTTTAGATCCGGCGGCTTGGTGTGCGCCCTCGCGCGGGAGATGCTGGTGGTTGCGCGAGAGCTGGCGGAGGTGGCGTTTGGGAAAGTTTGTTGCAAACTGCTATTGTTATAGATCGGAGACCGATCCTGCACTCACATTCAAACTGGACCTCCTGATTGATGTACTCCAGTTTGGCCTCAGCCTTCACGTTCGGCTTTTTTACGTGCCAGTTTGCGCTGACGGCTAATGGCTTCTTTTTTCTCGCGCGCTTTGCGAACGGACGGTTTTTCAAAATGCTCTTTGAGCCTCATTTCGCGAAATACGCCTTCACGCTGTAGTTTTTTCTTGAGCGCACGAAGCGCCTGATCAACGTTATTTTCACGAACACTTACTTGCATTTTTGAGTTCCACTATTTGACGGAAAAAATTTCATGCTATTTGCCAGTAAATATTGGCAATATCAAACAAAATCTTTTCAATTTTGCTGTCGTTCACTACAAACGTAAAGCCGATGGTTCCTCAAAGGTTCGGTTGGCGGGGATAGCAGCATTTTGACTGTTTGGACGGCAGCAACGTGCACGAAGCTGCCACTTACCAACTAGCGACGTTTGGGTTCAAAAGGTCGGCATTAACGAGCACTTGGGGCGGCACTAAAACGCGACAGGTCCAGATCGCGGGTGGCGCACAGTTGATTGTGTTCACCACTGGTCGCGGATCGGCTTTAGGGTCCAAACCAGCGCCGACAATCAAAATTGCCACCAACGACGCCCTATATGAAAACATGGCTGAAGACATGGACATCAATTGCGGGGGTATCATTTCAGGAGGGGTTTCACTTGCGCAAAAAAGGCGCAGAAATTCTGGAATAAATTATCGCGATGGCCTCTGGTCAGCGGACCAAAAGCGACGCGATGAATCTTGGAGATAGAGAATTCGTGCCATGGCAGCTTGGCGCGGTCATGTCGCTATACCAGGTTCCTTTGGGGCCGGTTCAACATCCGGCTTTTCGCGATAGGTCGAGGGGCTAGTGCCTATGAACCGTTTGAACATGCGGCTGAAATAATAGGGATCCGAGTAGCCAAGTTCCGCAGCAACGGCTTTGACGGTCAAGCCCATACCCAGCCGACTGGCCGCAAATTCCATACGTTTCAATTCTCGGAATTTTGTCGGCGTCAAACCAATGCGGTCTTTGAAAGCGCGGCGAAAGTAGTCTTCGTTGTAGGGCAATTTCGCAAAAACTTCTTCGATTCCATCACCCACCGGATCAGCCGCGAGCCGCGAGGCTGCTAACATGATTTGGACTGATAGTTGGTCTTGGCTGTCTGGAACGTCTTGCGGGCTTTGCCATGATACAAAGGCAGTCTCCAAGTA
This sequence comes from Pacificibacter marinus, assembly GCF_900109555.1. Lineage (GTDB taxonomy): Bacteria > Pseudomonadota > Alphaproteobacteria > Rhodobacterales > Rhodobacteraceae > Celeribacter > Celeribacter marinus_C. Next base: position 141,650 of record NZ_FNZV01000004.1, read on the forward strand.
AGCCAAAAGGATCAACATGAATTTATGGTGTTGAGACAATGTGGTTGTGCCAGACGGTGAATGGGTTCGATAGTGTTGCACGACTGGGCCGTTAAAAGTCCAATCGGGCAGGGTCACAGATCGGCGCAATTGCAACTGTTTGACCATGTCACCGCGCCCGAAAAGCTCCAATGCAAAGTGTTGCGCTATACCAGTGTATCGGTCTGGTCCGCCGCTATGGGTACCGCGAAATCGTGTGTATGCAGGAACAAGTAAAGCTTGCCCTGGCGCAAGGGTGATCCGTTCATCATCTTCGCCCATCCGGTAATTGCCCTGGCCAGATAGGCACACAATCAAATCGTTTACTGGGTTCACCTTGTCGATTTTCCACGACCGCCCATGGTCCATTTTGATCGTCGGGCGGGCTAAGCGCAGGGTCATGGACCGCATCGGAATATGGCGGAGTGACGAATGTACGTTTTTGTCTATCATTTTGTATGATTAGCACCATCCACTAACGGGGTCGAGATGGTGTATTTTGAAAGTATAAGGGAAATCGGTCAAAAATAAGCCGATCCTGCACATCTTGGGAGGGGTGAAAACGGGGCGCAGCCCCGGTTTTCGGCAAATTCATGCACGATTTCGATGACACGCGGCCTGTGACGATTGCCTACCTTGGTGGTGGGTCCTTGAATTGGGCGATGAAACTGATGGCGGACCTTGCGTTTGATACCCGGTTGGCCGCGACTGTCCGGCTTTTCGACATTGACCGTAGCGCAGCGCGACGCAATGCGGATATCGGTTCACGCTACGCGGATGTGTCCCGCGGTGTACCCGCAACATTCGAGGTAAGTGAAACCTTAGGGGATGCACTGCAAGATGCTGATATCGTTTTGATTTCTATTCTTCCTGGCAGCTTCGAAGATATGGCCTATGATGTCAATATTCCCGCTTCTTTCGGAGTCCCGCAGGCCGTCGGGGATACCGTCGGGCCAGGTGGTTTCATTCGCGCGTTGCGATCTATTCCCATGATGGCCGAGTTTGCGAAAGCCATAAAAGAAGTCGCACCAGACGCATACGTCTGCAACCTGACAAACCCGATGAGCGCACTGACCGGCGCCCTGTTTTCGGTTTTCCCTGAGATCAAGGCGTGGGGCGAATGCCACGAGGTTACGAAAATGCGCAAACAGGTTGCTTGGATTGCCAACCAAGAGTGCGGTGACGACAACACCCATTCGTTCAGAGATGTCAGCGTGAATGTGTTGGGGATCAATCACTTCACTTTTGTTGATCGGATCACCCTAGACGGGCGGAATATGATGCCGGCCTACCAGACCTTTGCCGCGGCGCATCGCACCAAAGGTTGGGGGCAATCCGAAGCCAACGAAAGTGACGAACATCGGCAGTACTTTGGCACGCGAAACCTTGTGGCCTTTGATCTTTTGTCGCGTTTTGGAATTCCAGCTGCCGCAGGGGATCGGCATTTGGCTGAGTTCTTTCCCGTAGCCGAATATCTTAGTGATCCGGCGGCATGGGGTTTTGCTTTGACCCCTGTGGAATTTCGCCAGCGTGATCGTGCTGAAAAACAAGCCCGAGCCGAGAAGACGCGCACGGGTGATTTCCCTGTGACCGCTAGGCGGTCAGATGAGGCGATGATTGATCAAATCGTTGCCTTGATGGGCGGTGGTGAGTTCACGAGCAATGCTAATCTGCCCAACCGCGGTCAGTTGGATGGCGTGCCGCTTGGGGCGATTGTGGAAACCAATGCCACGTTCAATCAAGCCGGAATTGTGCCGCAACCTGCCGGACAACTGCCCGATGGGTTGGAGGTGATCGTCAACGGACACGCCAACAGGCAATCACAAATGGTAAAGGCTGTGCTGCATGGAGATCGAGATGCGATTTTCCCGCTTTTCCGCGCAGACCCGCTGCTGGCTGCGATAAAAGATGGAGACGCACGAGAAATTTTCGACCGAATGGTCGCCGCGACCGCTAGTCTGATCCCAGAAACTTTGAGAGGGACAGTCTAATGGGCGGTGATAGTAAATTTCTTGGTCTTTGGTATGTGGCACCATACGCAGTTGGATTGCTGTTGTTTACAGCTTTCCCGTTTGTCGCATCATTCTATCTCAGCTTTACGGACTACAATTTGCTGAGCTCACCGGAATGGGTGGGAACGGACAACTACGAAAAGCTGTTTACGCGGGATCGTACGTTCAACAAATCACTGTCTGTGACCCTGACATATGTCTTTATGACCGTGCCGATCAAACTGACCTTTGCGTTGTTTATTGCGGTGGTGCTGAATGACAAGCTGCGTGGGATCAACTTGTTTCGAACCGCATATTATGTGCCGTCAATCCTTGGCGGATCGATCGCGATCGCGGTTTTGTGGCGCTATATATTTGCGCAAGCTGGGCTGATTAACATGATCATCACCGCTTTTGGCGGAGAGCCAGTCAACTGGTTTGGTGACCCTGACAATGCGCTTGTGACCATCACGATCTTGCGGTGTTGGCAGTTCGGTTCTGCAATGGTGATCTTTCTTGCGGCGCTGCAATCCATGGACAAATCGCTCTATGAGGCGGCGTCGATTGATGGCGCGCGAAACTGGCATATTTTCCGCTATATCACCCTGCCGCTGATCACGCCTGTGATCTTCTTTAACCTGATCATGCAAACGGTTCAGGCATTTCAGGAGTTCAACGGCCCCTACATCATCACCGAGGGTGGACCGCTGAAGAATACCTATCTTTTGCCACTCTACATTTATGACGAAGCCTTCAAGAATTTTGACATGGGGTATGCCTCTGCCATCGCGTGGGTGTTGTTCACCATCATCATGGTGCTCACTTTGATCGCCTTCTGGTCATCGAAAAAGTGGGTCTACTATGCTGGCGACAAGAGGGATTGAACCGATGAGTGATCTTATTCAACCCTTGTCCGAAAGCACCGAACCGCCAACAGCGCTTCAGATCAAACTGCAACGCCGATCCCGTTGGAACGCGGTGTTGCGGTATACGCTGCTGACCGTTGTCGGATTTGTCATGATTTATCCATTGCTCTGGCTGGTCGGCGCGTCTTTCAAATCAAACGCCGAGATGTTCTCAAGCGCTTGGTTCTGGCCAAAAGACGCAACCGTTCAGGGGTATATTGATGGGTGGAAAACATCGACGCCCTACACTTTTGCGACGTTCTTTTTCAACTCGATGCAGATCGTCATTCCCAAGGTCATCGGCACAGCCATTTCGTGCACGTTGGTCGCCTACGGTTTTGCGCGGTTCGAGTTTCCCGGAAAGAAAATCCTGTTTGCGATTCTGATTGCGACGCTGCTTCTCCCGGACGTTGTAACACGGATTCCGCAGTATCTTTTGTTCCGCGAACTGGGGTGGCTTGATACCTACCTGCCACTCATCGCACCGGCCTGGCTCGCGGGGGATGCGTTTTTTGTCTTCATGATGATCCAGTTTCTTCGGGCGATCCCAAGGGAAATGGAAGAAGCCGCTCGGGTGGATGGGGCAAACACAGCCCAGACGCTGATCTTTATCGTTGTGCCGATTTTGATGCCGGCGCTGGTCTCTGTTTGCCTGTTCCAATTCATGTGGACGATGAACGATTTCCTCGGGCCGCTGATCTATATTTCCACGGTTGAAAAATACCCTGTCAGCCTTGCACTGAAGTTGTCGATTGATGCCACCGAAGCCTTCAACTGGAATTCCATCCTTGCGATGACCGTCTTGGCGCTAACGCCATCACTTGTCGTGTTCTTCATCGCTCAAAAGTCCTTCATCGAAGGCATATCTACCGGAGGCGTGAAAGGTTAATGGCTGAACTACAACTCAGATCTGTCGAAAAGTCATATGGCAATGGTTTCAAGGCGGTGCATGGCATTGACCTGCATGTGAAAGAAGGTGAATTCATGGTGCTGGTCGGGCCTTCAGGCTGTGCCAAATCCACGACGCTGCGCATGATTGCGGGCCTTGAGACAATCACCGGCGGCGAAGTCCTTATCGGAGATAGGGTCGTCAATGATCTGGTGCCGGGAAAGCGTGGCATTGCCATGGTGTTCCAGAACTACGCGCTTTATCCGCACATGCAGGTGCGTCGCAATCTATCGTTTGGACTGCGTCTGAAACGGCAACCAAAAGAGCAGATTGAAAGCGCCACACAGGACGTGTCCGGCGTTTTGGAAATCGAAGAGCTTCTGGATCGTCTGCCCAAACAGCTTTCAGGGGGGCAGGCGCAGCGCGTGGCTTTGGGTCGTGCGTTGATCAAGCAGCCAGAAGTGTTCCTGTTTGACGAACCTCTGTCCAATCTGGACGCGAAATTGCGGGCCTCTATGCGCGTTCGGATCACTGACCTGCATAAGCGCCTTCGCGACGAAGCGCGCCCGGCGACGGTGGTCTATGTGACCCACGATCAGGTTGAGGCCATGACCATGGGCGACCGGATTTGCGTGATGAAAGACGGGCATATCATGCAGGTGGCCGATCCGACCACACTATATGATCGCCCCGCCAACGCATTCGTCGCGGGCTTTATCGGCATGCCAGAGATGAATTTGGTTCCAGCGGCTTTGGCGGGCGGTAAGGGCGGGCAATCGCTGACCTTGGATGGTCAGTCGATTAGCGTTGGCAAAGACCTTGAGGCGCGGTTGGAAAGCAGCGGGGGGCGCGTGACTATGGGCATCCGCCCGCAGCACCTCGAGATCGTTGCGGCGGATGCCGATGATGCATTGACCGGAAAAATCGTGAACCTCGAATTCATGGGGCATGAGGTCAACCTGCATGCGGACGTTGGCGGCGAAACATTCGTCTGCGTCGTTCCATCAGATCAATTCGACAAGAACTTGCAACGTGGGGATCGCGTTGGCCTTCGTCCGCGCACTTCGAAGATGCATGTTTTTGACATCCACACGGGCGCCAATATCTCGCTCGCGTGACCCAAGTCCAAGTTTCAAAAGGGAGGAATACAATGAAACTTACTACCCTAAGCCTTGCACTATGCACGACGGCGATGGCCACAGCAGCCGTGGCAGAAGACTTACGAATGAGCTGGTGGGGTGGCGATAGCCGTCACGCGGCAACACAGGCAGCCTTGGAGGTTTGCGGCGCCAAGTATGGTCACACAATCAGCCCTGAATTCACGGGTTGGGGCGGCCATTTTGAGAAGCTGACGACGCAGATTGCCGGTGGTACCGAGGCTGACCTGATGCAGGTCAATTGGCCGTGGCTATCGTTCTACTCCGCTGACGGCACCGGACTTGCGGATCTCAACAACCATGCAGACACAATCGACCTGTCCAACTGGGATGCAGCGCAAGTCGAAGCAGGGTCCATGAATGGCGCGCTGAACGGCTTGCCGATTTCCACTACGGGCCGTCTGTTTGTATTCAACACGACAACCTATGCGGCGGCGGGTCTTGATCTGCCACAAACATGGGATGACCTTATCGCGGCCGGACCGGTCTTTGCGGAAAAACTGGGTGAAGGGTATTACCCGTTTGAGGCCGGCGGTCTTGATGCGGCTCTGTTGATGACCCTCTACGGTACACAGGCGACCGGCAAAGCGCTGATTGATCCAGACACCAATGAGATCGCTTGGACCCAAGATGATTTGGTCAACGCGATCAACTTCTACCAGACTTTGGTCGACAACAACGTCATCGAAAGCTGGAGAGATCGCGCAGCCGATGGCAACGTGCCACTGCACGAGAATCCTGAATGGTCCAACGGCCAGATCGCGGGAACCTACCAGTGGGATTCCACATACTTCAAAATTTCTGACCCGCTCGCAGATGGTCAGGAAGTTGAGTATGTCGACCTCTTGACTCAAGACGGTCAGCGGACCACGGGTATTTACCGTAAGGCGTCCATGGTGTTCTCAATTTCCGCAAACTCCGAGAAGCAAGAAGCGGCAGCGGAAGTCTTAAACTGCTTGCTGAATGAACCCGAGGGCGTTGCCGCAATGGGCACAGCTCGTGGCATTCCAGCGTCAGCAACCGCGCGTGAGCAATTGCTGTCCGCCGACGCGATCCAAGACGTCCAGATCGAAGCTCAGGCCAAGGTCATCAACGCCGAAGGTCCAGCGATCCATCCAATGATGGAATTCCCGTCTGTGCGATCTGCTATGGTGGATAACCTTGAAATGTTTGCTTACGGAGAAATCGACGCTGAAACTGCAGCAGAAGAGATGATCTTCGCGATCCAAGAAGCGCTAGAAGACATCAAGTAACTGAAGAGTTGGGGCCGCACGTTTACTGTGGCCCCATTACCTTAGTTTTGGAAATACTTATGCCCTCCTCACTTCGCCTTTTATGTGTGACGTCCCAAACGGCCGCGGTTTTGATCGCGCCAATGGGTGCCTATTTCACGCTGACAACCGCGATTGATTGGACGTTGCGTTTGCGTGGCGGAGATCAAGTAGCAAGCGGAACAACACAAACCGTGTCGTTGTTCTTGGATGGACTTGAACCGTCGCAATCCTATGTTCTGAGCACACCGATCGGCCAGATTGATATTCTTACGGCTGACTGCGCCGGTTTGGTGGATGCTTGTGATTATGGGGTCTCGCCTGATAGCTCCAACAACGCGGTAGCCTTAGCGAAAGCTATTTCCGCCGTGCCCAAAGGAGGCACCCTGCGCCTGCCCGCAGGCCGTTTTTTGACGGGGCCGGTTTTTCTAAACTCCGAAATGACACTTCTGCTGGATGAAGGCGCAGAACTTGCAGCGATTGCAAATCGTGAAGGTTGGCCGCAATTGCTCGAACACGATGACACAGGCCGAGTGATCGCCACTTGGGAAGGCCTGCCAGAACGGTGCTATGCGTCGCTGGTTACCGCAATTGATTGCCACGAACTTGCGATAACGGGGCGGGGGATCATTGATGGCGGCGGAGATCGTGGCGATTGGTGGAGCTGGCCGAAAGAAACCCGTGATGGTGCCCGCAGGCCAAGAACAGTGCAAATCGTCCATTCCGACGGTGTAACGTTGAGCGGAGTCACGGTACGCAATTCACCGTCTTGGACTGTGCACCCTTATTGCTGTCGCGATTTCACGGCAGCCTCGATCAAAATAGAAAACCCTTCGGACAGCCCGAACACCGACGGGCTGAACCCCGAAAGCTGCGAAGGGGTGAAAATTGTCGGTGTTGCCTTTTCTGTCGGGGATGACTGCATCGCCATCAAGGCGGGCAAACGGTCCGCTGGACAGGATGCGCATCTAAAGGCTTGCCGCGACATCGCAATTTCTCATTGCTTAATGGAACGCGGACACGGCGCTGTTGTGCTTGGCTCGGAAATGTCGGGCGATATTCGCGACGTCACAGTAGAGAACTGCGAGTTTAACAAGACAGACCGTGGCGTGCGCCTGAAAACCCGACGTGGGCGTGGCGGGGTTATTGGCGGCTTGCGTGTTCGCGAAGTTGCAATGCACGGCGTTGCTACTCCTTTCGCGGCTAATGCGTTCTATTTTTGCGATCCCGATGGCAAGGATGATTGGGTGCAGTCGCGAGCGCTGGCACCGGTTGATATCACCACGCCACAGATCACCGACATCGAGATAATCAACGTAACCGCAGACGGCGTGGCACTGGCCGCAGTCGCCTTGCTGGGTTTGCCAGAAGCGCCAATCACAGATGTCAGCATACAGAACTTCGTGGTGTCTTATGACGCGGGCGCGATTGCTGACGTCCCCCTTATGACCTGCGGTATGAATCCTGTCCGGCATGCGGGTGTCATCGCTGATTTTGCAGAGGTCAACGGAGTCATCACTGTTTTAGCCGAAAAGAAAGAAACACAATTATGTTGATGGACTACTTCGATAGCTATGTGACGAACCACAAACCCTATAAAGGCGGGGCATGGTGTTATGAAGATGGGTTGATTTATCGCGGGTGTGAACGTCTTTACTATAGCACCGGAGAAAACCGTTGGTTGGAGCATGTTCAACGGTTGATCGCGCCGCAGATTTTGGAGGGTCCCGCACTACTGGATTATGATGCGAATGATTACAACATCGACGATATCATGGCCGGCCGCGCGCTTTTGTTCTTGTACCGTGTGACTGGGGATCCGGCCTATATGGACACAGCGGCTCTACTGATCCGCCAGTTAGAAACGCAGCCACGCACAAAATCCAACGTCTATTGGCACAAGAACCGTTATCCTTGGCAGATTTGGTTGGATGGACTCTACATGGGCCCTCCGTTCCAGATCGAATATGGTTTGCTTACCGGAAACGACGCCTTAGTTGAGGATGCATTGATGCAAGTCTCTGTGGCGTTGGACAAAACATTTGATCCCGCAACAAAACTATATGCCCACGCTTATGATGAGGCGCGCAAACAGAGTTGGTCACATGATGAAACCGGTCACACACAGGCGCATTGGTCGCGTGCAGTGGGCTGGTTGGCCATGGCGCTTGTCGATATCGCAGAGCTAGTAGGCCCTGACCGTTTCGCGCAACTCAAAGACCGCGCAGATGCGCTGTTTGATGAAATCCTACGGTGGCGTCAGCCGGATGGGATGTGGCTACAGGTCATGGATCAACCGGGCTTGAACGGGAATTGGACGGAAAGTTCCGCCTCGGCGATGTTCTGCTACTCTCTTATTCAAGGCGAAGCGCTGGGCTTTTGGGGTGGCTCTTCGGAGGGTCTATTGTCTGATTTGATTGACCGCTCGGTTGTCGAAACCAACAACGGTGGTCGCGAGATGGCACAGATGTGCCATGTGGCTGGGCTTGGCATGTATAAAGGCAGGTTTAGGGATGGGACGGCGGAATACTATATCTCGGAAGATATTGTGTCCGATGATCCAAAGGGTGTTGGTCCATTGATGATGGCTGCGGCGGCACGCATGGCCAAGGAAAACATGGCAGCAGTGGCAATTGCAGGGCAGTGACGCCAGACCGCTTTTATCGGTGGGTCGCATAATTCAAGCCTGAATCGCCGAAGCTGCACTGCACAGCCGCGTGAAAGATTTCGTGCCGCCAGTCTTTGAAGGCATGGTTATGGTCCCGCCGAACCCGATGATTTGAATACAAGAATGGCGCACATCGCTGCTACGATCAATTCGATGGCCAGAACCCACAGATACGTTGCTTCAGGTAGCCCATCCACGGTGATCCCCCACAAGCGGGCAAGTCCGAAGCCTGCGTATACGGTTGCTGCGGCAATCAGGGACGGCAACCTTAAGGATCGGCGAAACAGGCTGAGGGTAACGAAGAGGCCAGCCCCCAAAAGTCCGCCCCCAAAAGCGCGAATATCGCTAACAAGGTTGACGTCATCAGGCAAAGTGACGCCGCTTAGGGCATAAAACGGAACCGGTGCAAAAAGAACGGCCGCGCCGATCATCAAAGCGATGAAACCGGCCAAAGCTAGGGTGGTCTTGGTCATATTCGTTAGGGTCATTGTTCGTTTTCCAATTTGGGTGCCTGTGTGTGCTGATAGGTGCAACTTACCCCTGAAGCACATATTTTGAATTACGTTTCATCCTGTTTTCATATCCATTCGTCCTGTATTACTGGCGAATTGGATTTATGATGCTACTGTGCGGGTATGACTGATCCTACAACCACACTGCCCTTAGGGCTTGATCCTTTAAGTGACACGCTTCACGCCTTGCGGATGCAGGGCACGCTCTATTGCCGGGCGGAGCTTCGTGCACCTTGGGGAATTGAAATCCCTCATCTTGACGGTTTGATGGGCTTCTTGGTGGTGACCTCGGGGCGTGTATGGTTCGAGGTCGGAAACACGGTCGCGCGATGGCTCGAGCCGGGTAGCCTCACACTCATCCCGCACGGTGTGCCGCACAAGATGCGCGATGCCCCGGGAACCAAGGTCGTTCCGCTCAACTCACTGCCTGTCACACCTATCACTGAACGCTACGAGATTTTGCAGCACGGCGGTACGGGCGATCAAACCCGTGCCACCTATTGCGTGGTCCAGTTTGACAGCCAGATTGCCCGACAGTTTCTTACACATTTGCCCGAAACAATATTTTACCAAGGCTGGGATCAAGAGACCGATGGTTGGATGGAAAGCACGCTGCGCTACGTGACGCGCGAAGCTGCGAACTTACGACCTGGCGGCGAAACGGTGCTAACTCGGCTGGCCGACATTCTCATTATTCAGGCGATCCGCGCTTGGCTTGACTCAGCTCCTGAAGCTCGCCAAGGCTGGCTTGCCGCGCTGCGTGATCCACAGATTGGGCGCGCGCTCGCCGCAATACACCGCAACCCCGAGATGCCGTGGTCGGTGGCCTCTATTGCCAAAGAAGCGGCTCTGTCGCGTTCGGTGTTTTCGGCTCGTTTCACAAAGCTGGTCGGGCAAAGTGCTATGACTTATCTGACCAATTGGCGCATGTCCGCCGCGACGTCTCTGCTTGAAGAAACTGATCTCACGGTCGCAATGATTGCCGAACGCGTTGGCTATAGCTCAGAACCCGCCTTCGGGCGTGCCTTCAAACGGGTCCATGGAATTGCCCCCGGCCTGAAGCGAAGTGCTATGCGAGCGAGATAGATTATAATTTTGGCTTCGTCTCGCACTTTGGCCATCCGACTAATCAAAATGCTGCACTACGTCCCCAGTGACCGCTTTCGGGAAACTCCAGCAGCATCAACGATCTTCTCCAAAGGCCGCAAATGGCCGTTCGTGTTGCTCAACACTTTGGGCGAAAACCGGACCTTCGCCGCGCCCTCAAATTCAATCGTGCAACTTGTAGAAAGCAGACACTCGGGGTTACAACCAAGCTTTGTTTGATGTGCGAATGTAGAGAATGTCCGTTTCGAGCCCATGATGACAAACGCTGCACGGTTCACGAATGTCGGGTTCGCACGCATCACCTCATCTGCAAAGCGCTCAGGGAACTTACTGACTGGACGTTATGCCACCATCGACGTACATCGTTTGCCCGGTAACAAAACCCGATGCAGGCGCACAGAAAAATAGCGCAGGCCCGACGACATCTTTGGGATCGGCGATCCTGCCAAGTGGAATACGGTCCAACAGACCTTGGCGAAACTCATCGTTTTCCATGACGTGTTTGATCATCTCGGTATAGACAAAGGTCGGTGCAATGCCGTTAACTGTTATGCCTTTTGGTGCCAGCTCCATGGCATGCTGTTTGATCAACATAACCATCCCGCCTTTGGTACTGCAATAAGCAGAATAGCCCCGATCACGCAGTCCAAATTGAGAACGAACTGATAGCAGGTGAACTTGTTTGCCACCATTGTCGCCCGCAATTTGCCGTTTGGCGACGCTTTGCGCCAGAAACATCGCTGACTTCAAATTCACCTGATAAACTTCATCAAAGGCTTCTTCTGTTACATCAAGCAGGAGCTGTTCCTTTTGGGTGCCTACGCAATTCATCAAGATGTCGATCTGGCCAAAGGCGTCCATCGTGTCCTGAACCGCCCGTTCAATATCTGCAACGGATGTTGCATCAACAGCAATCCCCCTGGCATCGTGCCCCGCGTTCGAAAGTTGAGCCGCCAACTTTTCAGACTTTTCAAGGTCACGGCCAGCGATCATAATTTTGGCTCCAGAGAGCGCAAGCCCCCACGCGATAGCTTCGCCGATACCGCCATACCCCCCAGGCACAAACGCGACTTTGCCTTTTAAGTCAAACAGGCCCGAAAGCTCTTTCTGAAAGTCGATTTTTGGAGTTATGTTGCTCATTCTGGTTTCCTGAAAAATTCCAACTCATCTACGCTACCGTATAAGTTTCGTTGGAACAAATACCGCGTGTCTTCCGCGACCAATAGAAGAGAGAATTGTCAGACATAATACCCGTGCAGCGACGGAGTGGGATTTCCGCAAGGCGGTCTTTGGAATAAGATGCAGCCAAAGTCAGGTTTGAGCCCAACATGACCGATGCTGCGCCGACGACGAGCGACTGCTTTAGGGAATTCCTGTCTTAGATTATTAGAGAAGCTGCTTCCGAGTGAGTGTGCTGCTTGGTTGGGTCTGACGCCTGCGAACAAATCCAACGGTGGCAAAGAGAAGCTTGAGCGCATCACAAAATGAGAGATCAATACCCACGATCATTGCTCGTTGTTGGTATGACGTCGCTTGTCCAACAGACCAAGTCGCATCCGGAGCGGGCAAGTAAGTGGCTGATATCGCGGCTAGAGCGAAAACCCGCGCGCTTGGCGACTGTCGCTATGGCCAACAAGACCGCTCGGATCGTCTGGGCAGTTCTGACCTGCAACGAACGATATACGCCTCACACAGCCTGAAAGGATTAGCCGCAACGAGTTGAGCCAAGACCCGCGAGATGATGGTGCATAAGTCTGCCGCCAAAACCAAGACACCCCGTCGAAAGTCCCGGGCGCAATTGCCCACTGAGCTGTAAGGTACTTGGTTCGCAATACCCAGCCGGCAATGGGAACACATGACTGCTTCTGACTAATGCACAAATCGGATCAAATATGCCTTGCTATGCAAGAGCCATCCACACAGGACATTTGCTGCCCAGACCACTCACAACCAAGCTAAGTCTCACCACCCACTATTAACAAACCTTGCAAAATGTATTTGATCCATGTAGCCCATTTGTTGTTATGTTATAATATATCAATACTGGTAAGAACTGGAGACATCTTATGCAACACACAGCACTCAAACACGCAGGCATCCTCGCAATTGGCGCACTGGTCGCTTTCTCAATACCGGCGACGGCTCAGACAAAAACAGCACACACCCATACTCATCAAGCTGAAAAGGTTGCTCTTATCGATGCATCCGAAGTTCAAGCGCGCGCCTTGTCCGATTGGGCGGCGGATTGGCAGTCGATCTATCCTTACCTACAAGATGGCACTTTAGATGCAGTCATGGTGCACAAGACTGAAAGTGGCGAAAAGACCGCCGAAGAATACCAAGCGTATTACCAAACTGGCTATAAAACCGACGTAGAGCGTATTTTGATCGATGACACGACTGTGACGTTCTTTCGCAATGGTACGCCTATCCAAGGTGAGTACGAAGGCGACGGTTACGAAATCCTGACATATGAATCTGGCAATCAAGGTGTGCGCTTTCTGTTCAAAAAATCAGGTGGCGACGCTGAAGCGCCGACATCCATTCAATTTAGCGACCACAAGATTGTTCCAACAAAGGCAGACCACTACCACCTTTACTGGGGCAACGACCGTGATGCTTTGCTGAAGGAAGTGACCAACTGGCCAACTTATTTCCCAGCTCAAATGAGTGGTGGAGACATCGCACACGAGATGATGGCGCATTAAGTCACGCACAAAACTCGGAGACCTCGTTCTTCGAGCGAACAACGCACGGGGCCTTCTCTGGCGCGTTGTTTTGATCCAAACGAACATTCAAAAGCTAGGCCACAGACCATGACACTCCAAGATACACGTCTCCCAGTTACTGTCCTTTCCGGCTTTCTCGGTGCGGGTAAAACCACTCTTCTCAACGAAGTTCTGCGCAACAGAGATGGCCGCCGCGTTGCGGTCATTGTGAACGACATGTCCGAAGTGAATATCGATGCAGACATCATTCGAGAGGGCGGCGCAGGTTTGAGCCATACAGAAGAAAAGCTCGTAGAGATGACCAACGGATGTATCTGCTGCACTTTACGCGATGACTTGCTGCAAGAGGTGACACGGCTCGCAGCCGAAGGCCGGTTCGATTATTTGCTGATTGAATCGACAGGCATATCAGAGCCACTGCCTGTTGCCGCCACGTTTGACTTTCGCGATGAGAACGACGTGAGCCTGTCAGATGTGGCCCGCCTTGATACGATGGTCACGGTTGTGGACACTGTAAATTTACTCAAAGACTACGCCAGCCATGATTTTTTGAAAGATCGCGGCGAAGTCATGAGCGAAAACGATGATCGCAGTTTGGTCAATTTGCTGGTGGAACAGATCGAATTTGCCGATGTGGTCGTGCTCAATAAGGCAACGGATGCCAGTCACGAACAACTTGATGCCGCGCGTAAGATCGTTGTGGCGCTGAACCCTGATGCACAGATTATCGAGGCAGATTACGGCAAAGTGCCCCATGACCGAATTTTCAACACCGGTCTGTTTGATTTTGAAAAGGCACAAAAAAATCCATTGTGGGCCAAAGAACTCTATGGCTTTGCCGATCATATTCCCGAAACAGAAGAATATGGAATTTCATCTTTCGTTTATCGCGCACGCAAGCCGTTTGATCCGCAAAAACTGCACGCAGCGCTCAACGGGCCTCTCCCCGGCGTCCTTCGTGCCAAAGGGCATTTTTGGGTTGCCACGCAACCCGATTGGCTTGCTGAGTTCTCACTGGCTGGCGCGATGACAAGCATCAAACCCTTGGGCATTTGGTGGGCCACCGTACCCCTAGATCGGCGCCCCGATACCCCGCAGGCAACTGCTTATCTTGAGCGACACTGGCAAGAACCATTTGGGGATCGCCGTCAAGAGTTGGTCTTTATCGGTGCAGGGCTGGAAAAAGACGGGATCATTGCCGCACTGGATGCCGCCCTTGTCGAGGATGCACACAGCTTCACCCCCGAGGCGTGGACCCATTTAGCAGATCCATTTCCCAAATGGCGTCGTGCCCCCGACGCGACGTAAATCACATAGCTCACAAGAAAGATCCCTTTGCGCGATATAAAAGCAATACACGTACGAGCTTGCGTCGCAGAAAGCGATCTGGAAATCCGATGGCAGACTATGACCGGCTGCCATCGGATTTGCGGGGATGGCTTTCACAAGCCGCACTGCCATGGTCGCCACGTTCGGTATTTCGAGTATGGCGATCCGCTATGAAAACGTACGAAAATGACAGGGAGGCCGTCTACCTATACATGAGCGAGTTAGAGGCAAAAAAACTCAAAAAGGAAGCCAAAAAAATTTGGGGATTTGAGTAAAGGAACTCTACAACACGGACGTTGGGTGCAAAGCAAAACACACGTGAGCCATCTCATTTTCGCCGCTCACTGCGAACTGCACCAAAGTCTAGTTTTGGCAGCGCTTGTAGGCGACCCATGGATTGCAGACCTTTTCGCGGTGGGTGAGAAGTCTCAATTCGACCAAAGCAGAAGCGGACCTTAAACTTGACGATCCTGTGAGAGGTGCAGCTAGGATCTGCTTCGAGTTCAAAGTGCAGGATCCTGCATTGACCATGAATGCCTGCTAACACCATAAAACTAAACACCTTAAACGACTGATGAGGTTTTGAACGGAGTTATAGAATACCAAGCTAGGTGTTCTCGCATATGCTAAAAAGGAGTTTTTTTAACATGAGGCGAGCAAATGGTTTTGCTAAGTTCTGATTGAACAACCCTAGAATGCCTCAACATTCTATAAGTCATTTATCCAGACTTTTCCGCGCCAAAGCGCTAATAAGAATCGGTGCGTGTGACGATCCCTATAAGATGACCGCGCTCTAAAACATGCACGGCGTCAACGGCTCCGTCAGCCATCTGAGGAAGCCGCGCGGACAAAAGGGGTGTCTGCTGTTGCGCGCGGCCCGCCGACGCTCATGCTGTCAGTCACAACGAAGGCATCCAAAACAGCAAAAAAATCTTCAGACGGGATACTGGCCTTTCGCAGCTTCGCTCGGCAACGAGCATGAAGACGGGATTCTCGTGCTTATTGTTGATCGACGCGAAAACTGGACGTTGGAAAAGCCTTGTCGCTTTCGAGCGCTAGGTGTCTTAAACTGGCACTTGAGGTGGCGCTAAATCTTGACCGGACCAGAAAATTAGGCTGGTCCTATAGAGCAACAGCCTAATATGCGCTAACTTTCAAATTTGTTTTCACAAGGGCACAATTTTTGATATTTGATAGGTTGCTGAGGTGTCTGTGAGGGCGGTTTTAGCTTTTTGCGTAATTGAACCTAAATGACCTTCATATAAGGCTATTCTATAACGTCTCAGAATATGAAATATGCGGGACACCTTGGTGCTAACCTATTGATATCATTAAGAGCGGTTTTCGACGCTGCGGGACACCAATTCATTGAATTTCAATGAATATTTAGTTAAATGGTGGGCGACCCTGGAATCGAACCAGGCGTGGGTCTCCCCGGCGGAGTTACAATCCGCTGCCGCACCTTGCAGCCCGTCGCCCACTCGGATGCATTTGCATCGTTGTGTGCGGGGTGGATACAAGTGGACTGCGGGGGCGTCAACAGGAAAATTGCTTGTATCTGAACAAACAGCAAGGCAAGGAAGGGGCGCACGTTAAAATGGGATATCTGGTCATGAAAAAACCCAAATGGGTCGTCGAAAAAGAACAAGACAAACGTAAAGCTGCCGCGACGACGGTTTGGCTGTTTGGTTTGCATGCGGTGCGCGATGCTTTGCGCAACCCTGATCGTGAAAAGATCAAGCTTGTTGTGACCAAAAACGCTTTCGACAAGTTGGCCAGCGATATCGAACTTTCGGGCATGGACCCCGAAATCGTGGAGCCGCGTAAATTTGATGTGCCGATTGATGCGCAATCCGTTCACCAAGGTGCCGCTTTAGAAGTCAAACCTTTGTCATGGGGCTCGATCGAAGAGGTCTGTTTGGCCGCGGGTGAGGGTGCACCAACTGTTGTGTTGCTCGATCAAGTGACTGATCCGCACAATGTGGGCGCGATTTTGCGCTCTGCTGAAGTGTTCGGAGCCGAAGCTGTGATCGCGACAGCGCGTCACGCGGCCCCTGAAACGGGCGCTTTGGCGAAAACAGCGTCCGGCGCATTGGAACGTCAGCCCTATTTACGGGTGCGCAACCTGTCTGACACGATGACAAAGCTGCAAGAAATGGGTTTCATTTGTTTGGGACTTGATGGCGAGGCTGAGGTTGAACTGGACGCCGCGCTGGCTGATTTGTCTGACAGACCTGTGGCTTTGATCATGGGAGCCGAAGGACCGGGCCTGCGTCAAAAAACCAAAGAGACCTGTGATGTTTTGGTCAAGATCCCCTACAAACGTGACTTTGGCTCGTTGAATGTGTCAAACGCGGCTGCTGTGGCGTTGTATTCAGCGTCCAAGCGGTAACGAATGGTCACGCTTGCGTGGAGGGGCTGGTCAGTTGGCCCTTCTGCAGACATCTTTTCGATGAAACGAAAGGATACTTCATGATTTCACGTCGCTCAATTCTCGCATTCGGTCTTGCTCCTCTAACGGGACTTGTCTTGTCTCCACTTGCTGGCATCGCGCAAGATATGGTCAAAATGACCATTCACACCAAAGATGGTTTGGCCATTGGCGGCACAGACCCCGTTGCATACTTTACGCAAAGCGCACCTGTTCAGGGCGACCCAGCGTATGCATTTGAGTGGGGCGGCGAGACATGGCATTTTGCCTCGTCTGAAAACAAAGCAGCCTTTATGGCTGACCCGAAAGCGTATGCGCCGCAGTTTGGTGGATATTGCGCATATGCGGCGTCCAAAGGGGCATTGGCACCGGGCGACCCCGAAGCTTGGACCATCCATGACGGCAAATTGTATCTGAACTTCTCGCTCAACGTGCGCACAATTTGGCTTGAAGATATGGAAGCGAACATTGCGTTGGCAGAAGCAAACTGGCCAAGCCTAAGCACACACTAAAAGAGCCATCTAAATGTGTACACGTCATCACGCTCTGTTCACATTTATCTGATCTCTCTTTTAAACTCCGCTTTCAACCCTATCTCTATCAGGAGACGCGCACTGGAACACGCGCAGATCTTTTATTGTCCCTCGTTCCACACTTCGCCCGAGCCCTTCCCCGGCTCGGGCTTTTTTATGCCGCAAACTGGATTGTTGGGTCAGCGCAATTTGGCTGATCTGATGCGGCGTGGATGTTTTTTCAAAAAACGATACTATCTTAAATCTATGAGCAAAATTGACCGTCTGAGTGACCCCGATATCGTACGAATTTTGACCTCGACACGTGTGATTGCACTGGTTGGTGCATCGTCACGCCCAGAGCGTGCGTCGCACCGCGTTGGCAATTTTTTGACGGCGCAAGGGTACAAAGTCATTCCCGTCAATCCGGGGCAGGCGGGCAAGGAACTGTTTGGTCAAACCTGTGTGGCCAGCCTAAGCGATATTGATGAACCTGTTGATATGGTAGATATTTTCCGAAAATCAGAAGATGTTCTGCCCGTGGTGGAACAAGCGTTAGAGCACCTGCGGGGGCTTAAAACCATCTGGATGCAGCTTGAAATCGTCAATGACAAAGCCGCAGCCTTGGGACGTGCGCAGGGCGCTGAGGTCGTGATGGACCGCTGCCCTGCGATTGAAATTCCGCGGCTTGGAATCGGGAAAGTCAGCTCGGTTTAATATCCGCTTTAGTTGCGTGACGCTTTTTCATCGATGCCAGAAACGCCCGCACGACGATCCAATTCGTCCATAACTTCGCCAAGTGTAATGTCGCGGGCCGCCAGCATAACGCCAAGGTGATAAATCACGTCTGCTGCCTCGTATTTTAAATTCTCGCGGTCGTTTTTGGCACAGGCGATGATGGCCTCAACGCTTTCTTCGCCAAATTTTTCGGCGCATTTGTCTGCACCTTTGGCCAAAAGTTTGGCGGTCCAAGAACTGTCAGCATCGGCTGATTTGCGCTCTTCGATTGTCGCGGCAAGGCGGTCTATGGCGTGTGTCATTTCATCAATCCTAAACTGAGCCGCTCAATTGAGCCGCATTGGAATGCCTTTGGAGGCCATGTATTCCTTGGCTTCCCCAATGGTGTAATCGCCAAAGTGGAAAATGCTGGCAGCAAGCACGGCTGAGGCATGGCCCTCGGTGACGCCTTCGACCAAGTGATCGAGATTTCCAACACCGCCAGAGGCAATAACCGGCACGTTCACAGCGTCAGCAATAGCGCGGGTCATTTTTAGATTGAACCCAGCGCGGGTGCCGTCGCGATCCATCGAGGTCAGCAGAATTTCACCAGCGCCTTTGGCCGCGATGAGTTTTGCGAATTCTACCGCATCAATGGGATTACCATTTTTATCAAGCGCGGCTTTGCGCCCGCCATGGGTGAAAATAGACCACTTCGCGGGGTCTCCATTTTCGTCCCACTCAACCGTCTTTGCATCAATCGCACAGACAATACACTGCGATCCAAATCGATCCGCTGAGCGCGCAATCACATCAGGGTCCGCGACAGCAGCAGAGTTGAACGACACTTTATCAGCACCCGCCAGCAATAAATCCCGCACATCGTTTGGTGTGCGCACACCGCCACCGATTGTGAGCGGCATAAAGCATTGCTCTGCCGTGCGCGTTGCCAGATCAAACATGGTGCCGCGATTTTCATGAGTGGCTTTGATGTCGAGAAAACACAGCTCATCTGCGCCCGCGAGATCATAAGCGCGCGCCTGTTCCACAGGATCGCCTGCGTCGATCAGATCAACGAAATTGACACCTTTGACAGTGCGCCCTTCGGCGACGTCAAGACAGGGGATGATGCGGGTTTTCAGCATGGGGCAAATCCGAATTTATGCGGCGTTGCCCTGTCTTTACTTGGCTACGGCGGGCGATGCAATTGGCGCATCTGGTTTGTGGGTCGCAATCCGTTTCATACAGTCGCGTACGATCAGGATGTGAAAGGGCATAATGACGGTCAAATAGGCGCGACCCAAGGCATTGTTGCGATGCACCCAAGTGGCCATATGGATCATATCACTCTCGCGTTTCATCGCGATGCGAAAGTTGAGGTGACTGTCGTCTGTGCCAAGGATGATTTCATCATGACTTTGATAGGTGACCGGAAAAATGGCATCAGACTCAGTCGCATTCATGTCCGTTTTTAACCCCAATGGGCTTACGATTGTGTTGCGCAGTGCCAAAAGCGCATTGGCCCAGTTGGGCATCGATAGTCCAATTTTGGCGGCCTCGGCTGGTGACAGATCGGATTTGGTCGCATAGCCGTCAATGAAATCGCCCTTTTGAACCATAGACCAAAGGTGTGATGATTTTGGCAGCGAAGTTTTGATAACTTTGGGCATAATGAAACTCATATATGTGTGCGTCTGCGGTCAGATTATATGAAAAAACACCGTCCCCTATTGGGAACGGTGTCGCATGTCATTTTGTCGCGTAAGGTTGAGATTAGCCCTTGAGAACCTTCAAGGCCTCGCCCAAATCAATCGCGCCATCGTAGAGAGCGCGGCCTGAAATGGCACCATTGAGCGGCGCACCGCAATTTTTGAGCGCGCGTAGATCGTCGAGCGATGACACGCCGCCAGAGGCGATCACGGGGATTGAAACGGCGTTGCCGAGAGCCGCTGTCGCTTCGACATTTGGGCCCTGCATCGCGCCGTCACGGTTGATGTCGGTGTAGATGATTGCGGCGACACCTGCGTCCTCGAATGATTTTGCCAAATCAGTCACGTTAATCGTGGTCTCATTCGCCCAGCCTTTGGTCGCGACCATGCCGTTGCGCGCATCAATGCCGACAGCCACATGACCGGGGAAAGCCCGCGCGGCTTCGCGCACAAGGTCAGGGTTTTCCACAGCCACAGTACCAAGGATCACGCGTTGCAAACCTTTGTCTAGCCAGCGTTCAATCGTCGCCATGTCACGGATGCCACCACCAAGTTGAGCAGGCACTTTGCATTGCTTCAAAATCTCTTCGACAGGGGCGGCATTGACAGGCTCGCCCGCAAAGGCCCCGTTCAGATCAACCAAATGCAACCATTCACAGCCGGCGTTCACAAATTCTAGCGCTTGGGCGGCTGGATTGTCGTTGAACACGGTGGCTTGATCCATTTCGCCTTTGTACAGGCGCACGGCATTACCGTCTTTAAGGTCGATTGCGGGGTAGAGGATCATGGTGTCAGCCCTTGTTGGAAAACGTTGGCTTCCTTTTGCATGAACGGGCGGAAAATGCAAAGGCGTGCTGTAAATGGCTTTTGCCCCAACGTCAGACTTGCCTCAAGAGGGGATGCGCGCACAGGATTGTCCCGAGAATAGGGAGGAACCATTCATGAAAACACTTACATTGGCCGCAGGGCTTGCTTTTGGGTTGATCGGCGGGGTGGCCACACCTGCGTTTGCTTCAGATCCAGTGATGGGTATTTGGCAAACTCAGGTTGATGATGGCGCCTATGCCCATGTCAAAGTGGCACCTTGTGCAGATCAAATTTGTGGTCATATCACACGTACCTTTAAGGATAGTGGCGAATATAAATCGCCAAATATTGGTTTGAAGCTGGTGTGGGACATGGTCTCATCCGGCAGCGGAAAATACAAAGGCGGTAAGATTTATCAACCGTCCACAGAAAAGACATTCAATTCCAAAATGGCCCTGTCTGGGGATGTTTTGAAAGTGTCAGGTTGTGTTGGGCCTATCTGTAAAAAACAAACATGGGCACGGGTGAAATAACCTAGCTGAAAACGGACCAATCGGTCGCATCAGCCAGAGCTTCCATTGCTTCAGTGCCCAGTTTTGAATTGCCGTAAGCGTTCAGCCCCGGGGACCACACTGCGATGGAGGCTTTGCCTGGTGCAATGACCAAAATGCCGCCACCGACACCAGATTTTCCAGGCAGACCAACGCGGAATGCAAAGTCACCAGACCCATCGTAATGGCCACAGGTCATCATGAGCGCCTGAATGCGGCGTGCACGGGTTTTGTGAACAAGACGCGGTCCAAGCCCCTCAATTCCACCCAGCAAAAATCGCCCTGCGCGGGCCAGTTGTATGCAATTCATATCGATGGCGCATTGATGGCAATAGGTGCCCATCGTGTGTTGTGGGTCTTGGGTGAGATTGCCGTGCGAGCGCATGTAATGGGCCAGCGCAAAGTTGCGATCTGCTGTCTGCATTTCGCCACGGGCCACCGCGCTGTTTATATGAATGTTTCCATCGCCCGCCGCATCGCGCACAAACCGCAGCAATCCGCCAAGCGCCTCTTTTGGGGTGGAACCTTCGAGATAGGTGTCAGTGGTGACAATCGCACCTGCGTTGATAAACGGATTGCGGGGGCGGCCTTGTTCGCGTTCGAGCAACATGATGCTGTCAAAGGCCAAGCCAGAGGGTTCGCGACCCACACGTTGCCACAGGCTGTCGCCCACTTTTCCTAAAGCCAAAGCAACAGCAAAGACTTTGGAAATCGACTGAATCGAAAACGGCGTTGCGGCATCGCCAGATTGAAATTCACGCCCATCCGCCAGACAGACCGCGATACCGAATTGATCTAGATCTACATTGGCCAAATCAGGAATATAGCGAGCGGTTTTGCCCCTATCTGGGTTTTGACCAATCGTTGCTGTGATGTGGTCTAGAATATCCTGCATGGGGGTCAGGGTTTCCACGCCAAGAAATTGGCAATGATGCGCAGACCCGCGGCTTGGCTTTTTTCAGGGTGAAACTGACAGCCGATCATTGTGTCACGCCCGATGATCGCCGTGATATCGCCAGCATAATCCACATGTGCCAAACGGTGCGCAGGGTTGGCCACGCGCACATGATAGGAATGCACGAAATAGGCGTGATCGCCAGTTTGAATGCCATCCAAAACAGGGTGCGGGTTGTCGATGATCAAATCATTCCAGCCCATATGTGGTACTTTAAGAGTTTTGTCCGCTGGGTCGATATGCACCACATCACCGCCGATCCAATCAAAACCAGAGGTGTCAGTGTATTCGTGCCCTGTGGTGGCCATCATCTGCATACCGATGCAAATGCCCATGAAGGGTCGCGCATTGTGAGTGACTTGTTGTTCAATCGCCTCGAACAGGCCGGTGTGGTCAAACAGATGCGCTTTGCAGGCTGGAAAGGCACCATCGCCGGGCAACACGATGCGGTCGGCTTTTGCCACCACATCGGGATCAGAGGTGACGATCACCTCACCCGCGCCCGCTTCGCGTGCCATGCGTTCAAACGCTTTTTGCGCGGAATGAAGATTGCCGCTGTCGTAGTCTACAAGTGCTGTGAGCATGCTGTTCTCAAGTCAAAATAGGTAAAAGGACGCTAAGAATAAGGGCGCGCTAAGGAAAATGGCGCAAGGGCAGGGCGGCCTGCCGCTTGCGCATCTGATGTGATTTAAAGCTTGCCTTTGGTCGATGGCAAAACCCCAACCATGCGCGGGTCAATTTCCACAGCCATACGCAAAGCTTTGGCTACAGATTTAAACGCGGCCTCGGCAATGTGGTGGCTGTTGATACCGTGCACTTTGTCGATGTGCAGCGTGATGCCGCCATGCGTGGACAGAGCTTGGAAAAACTCGCGCACAAGTTCGGTGTCAAACGTGCCGATTTTTGCGGAAGGAAAATCAACAGTCCAAACGAAAAATGGCCGCGCAGACAGATCAAGCGCGGTGGCCACTTGGGTGTCGTCCATCGCCAAAGCAAAGTGCCCGTAGCGGTTCATGCCTTTTTTATCGCCGACAGCTGCAGTCAAAGCCTGCCCAATCGCGATGCCCACGTCTTCGACAGTGTGATGGTCATCGATGTGCAAATCGCCATCTGCGCGAACAGTCATGTCGATCAAAGAGTGGCGCGACAACTGATCCAGCATGTGGTCAAAAAAACCAACGCCAGTTTGGTTGTCGTAGATGCCTGTGCCATCGAGATTGATCTCGACGTTGATTTTGGTTTCCGCGGTGTCGCGGGTGATGCTTGCTGTGCGCATGTTGGCCTCAATCTATGGTGTTGTGGCGTTTATAGGCGTCAATTGCGCTTAGGCCAAGCGCTGTTGATCTGTGCGGGCATAGCATCGGGGAAATGGTGGTAAAAGCGCTTCGACGCGGGGCGTTTGAAAACGCCTTACATACTTGTGAACGATGCGCATAAAAGACCGTACGATTTGCATCTAATTTTTCAAAATTAAGAAAAACTTAATTAATTGTAAATTAAATAGAGTCGATGAATTGTAAACGGTGACGCCATGAGACTGCTCATATTGCACACAGACATACAAATCACAGCAAGCTGGCAAGTGGCTTTTGGGTCGCGTGGCCATCATGTGCGCCGTGCGCGCTGCTGTGAAAGTGCAGAGCAACAGGTGCGTGAAGACCGTTTTGATTTGCTTTTGTTTGATTTTCTGGTGGGTGGAGAAAGCTGTCTGTCGACCGCGCTGGTCGCACAGTTTCATCAGCCTCATATGGTATCGGTTTTGATGTCAGACAGTGCCCCCGACGTCCAAACAGACATGTACGCGCGCCTTACCAATTTGCGTTGTATCTTGGGGAAAGAAACCCCCGTTGCCGATCTGGTGACCATCTGTGAAGAATTGACCAAAGCTTCCTCTCTGCCTGTCGTCCAGCAACAGGCGACAGATGAAACAGAACGTCGTGCCAGAGCACGGTTTGAAGGGGGCTCACAGTTGGCCGCCCTTGAAGCGCATTACAACCGGTCACGCAATGCGTCCCTTATGTTAGAGCCGCATGTTTAGCGCTTGAGTCGTCGTATTTTGGTCTGCATCTTTTGGGGATTTAAATGTCATTTAGGCATGAAAAAAGGCCGCCCAAAGGCGACCTGTTTTCCGTGTTCTTTGTGTTTGGAGCGGGTGAAGCGATTCGAACGCTCGACCCTAACCTTGGCAAGGTTATGCTCTACCCCTGAGCTACACCCGCTTCCTTCGGACCGGAACATTGGCCCTATCGTTTGTGCTTTTCGCTGCTCTCAGCGTCTGGGTGGGTAACCCAAATCTTCTCATGGGTGTGAGAAGAACCAATTGGAGCGGGTGAAGCGATTCGAACGCTCGACCCTAACCTTGGCAAGGTTATGCTCTACCCCTGAGCTACACCCGCTTCGTTGGTGAGGGCGGATATAGGACGTGGGCATTGGGGCTGCAAGGGTAAAATTGCGCTTGGGTTTATTTTTTTTCGCACCACCCAAGCGCCCCAGCCTTTGCACCTTTAAAATAAGGCCAATGATAGCAATGTGATGACCAAGACAATCAGCACTGCAAAGCATAACAACACACCTAAAGTGCGCAATTTTAATCCGATGGGCTGGCGCATCAATCCAAGGCCAAAGGCGTGTGCCACCCGACTGATCAAGAATGCGATGCCAAGGCCACAAATCAACACGCTTGCGGCCCCTTGCAGTTCGGCCATGGCCAAAAGCAGCAAAGTGATTGGCGCGTATTCGTTAAAGTTGCCGTGTTGGCGCATCCGCGTTTCAAGCTGTGGGATGCCGCCAGTGCCCAATGAAATTTGTTTGCTGCGACGAATCGCGATCACGCGGATTGTCAGGTAAATATAGATCAGCGCGGCGAGGCTGGCGAAGATTGACGTCAGTGGCAACATAGATAGCTCTTTCTATTCACAGGGGGACCAAGGGGTACGTGGCTTGCTGTCTTTTGGTTCATTTTAAATTTGACTGCAGCTAAAGCTTGGCAGGCCCCAACAAATCCCAGCGATTTCCAAAGGGGTCGCGAAACACGACGACCTTGCAATAAGGCTCGTCACGTGGCGATTCTTCAAAGTGAACGCCCTTGGCTTTCAACGCGGTGTAATCGGCATCGAAATCATCGGAACGCAAAAATAACCACACGCGCCCGCCGCCCTGTGCACCGATGGCTTGTGCTTGATCGCCAACAGCGCGGGCTAGTAAAAATTCGGTCTGCGCCCCTTTGGGTGCAACGCGCACCCAACGTTTGCCTGCGCCCATATCGGTGTTTTCTAACAGATCAAATCCAAGCATGTCGCAAAAAAAGGCGATCCCTGCGTCATAATCAGGGACAAGAATGGCCAACAAAGACAGGTGAGAAAGAGACATTATGTTTCCTTAAGAATAGGGCTGCAAAGAAAAGCCCCGCGCAAGTAAAGGACTGCGCGGGGCTGATTTGGTCAAGATGTGACGTGACGGATTATTCGAATTCCACCAGCAGATCTTTGGCGTCGATCTGCGCGCCAGGAGTGATGTGCACAGCTTTCACAATGCCATCGTGATCCGCGGTGATCGAGGTTTCCATTTTCATCGCCTCAATGGTCAAAAGCACATCGCCTTTAAGCACAGACTGACCGGCGATGATGGCAACTGTCGCCACAACGCCAGGCATTGGTGCCCCCACATGTGCCGCGTTGCCCAGTTCCGCTTTGGGGCGGGCAATGACTGTGGCGGCTGCAGAGCGATCTTTGACGCGTACTGTGCGCGGTTGGCCGTTGAGTTCAAAGAACACTTTGACCTCGCCTTCTTCATTTGGCTCGGACAGTGCAGAACAGCGTACTTCAAGTGTCACACCTGCGTCGATGGACACTGAAATTTGCTCATTCGGTTCCATTCCGTAAAAGAAATTCCGTGTCGGCAGAGCGCGCACTGGGCCGTAGGTTTCGTGGCGACCCATGTAGTCTGAGAACACTTTGGGATACATCAGGTAGCCGTTGAGATCTTCGTCATCGATCTCGATACCTAGTTTTTCAGCAGCCTCGGCACGCGTGGCTTCTAGATCAACAGGTTTTAGGTGTTTGCCCGGGCGTTCCAAATTGGGTTTCTCGTCGCCGAGCACCTTGTTCAAAATGGTCTGAGGGAACCCAGCAGGGGGCTGACCCAAGTTGCCGCGCATCATATCGATCACGGAATCAGGGAAAGACACTTCTGTTGCAGGGTCTTCGACCTGCGCCCGTGTGATGCCTTGGGATACCATCATCAAAGCCATGTCGCCGACAACCTTGGACGACGGTGTCACTTTGACGATATCGCCGAACATCATGTTCACATCTGCATAGGCTTGTGCCACCTCATGCCAGCGTTCCTCTAGGCCAAGCGAGCGGGCTTGGGCTTTGAGATTGGTGAACTGACCGCCGGGCATTTCGTGCAGATACACTTCTGAGGCGGGTGCTTCTAGGCCGCTTTCAAAGGCAGCATATTGGTGACGCACTGCTTCCCAGTAGATCGACATCTCGCGGATTGCACCGATATCCAGCCCCGTGTTGCGCTCGGAAAAGCGCGTGGCCTCAACGATTGAGCCCAAGCATGGCTGGGATGTGCCGCCAGATAGCGCGTCCATCGCGACGTCAACCGCGTCAACGCCTGCATCTGCTGCGGCCAAAATGGTCGCGGCCGCAATGCCTGATGTGTCGTGCGTGTGGAAATGGATTGGTAGGCCAACTTCTTCTTTGAGTGCCTTGATCAACATGGTCGCTTGCGCGGGTTTGAGTAAACCTGCCATGTCTTTGAGACCCAAAATATGCGCCCCTGCGGCTTTCAAATCCTTGCCCATTTGGACGTAGTATTTGAGATCATATTTAGGGCGTGTTGGATCCAAAAGATCGCCTGTGTAGCAAATCGTGCCTTCGCAAACTTTCCCACTGTCGATCACCGCATCCATCGCGACGCGCATGTTTTCAACCCAGTTCAGGCTGTCAAATACGCGGAACACATCAACGCCAGTCTCTGCGGCTTGTTTGACGAAAGATTGCACAACATTGTCAGGATAGTTGGTGTAACCAACGCCGTTTGACGCGCGAAGCAGCATTTGCGTCATGATATTTGGCATGTGCGCGCGGATATCACGCAGGCGCTGCCATGGGCATTCTTGCAAGAAACGATACGCGACATCAAATGTCGCCCCGCCCCAACATTCGACTGAAAACAGTTGTGGGAGATTGGCAGAATAAGCGGGTGCCGCGTTGATCATATCGATCGAGCGCATGCGTGTGGCCAGCAACGATTGGTGACCATCGCGCATTGTGGTGTCTGTGATTAAAAGTTGCTTTTGTGCCAGCATCCAATCGGCCACACCTTGCGGGCCTTTTTCTTCCAAAATCTGACGTGTGCCTGCCTTGGGCGTATTGGTGCGCGGCTGTGGCGCAATCGGTGTGCGCGCATCTGCTGCAGGTTTTGGACGCCCCGCAGTTTCTGGGTGCCCGTTTACTGAGATATCCGCGAGATAGGTCAAGATTTTCGTCGCACGGTCGCGGCGTGGTTTGAAATCAAACAGCTCGGGCGTGTCGTCGATGAATTTGGTGGAATACTCGTTGGACACAAATGTCGGATGTTTGAGCAGGTTTTCGACGAAAGCAATATTGGTGGACACGCCTCGAATACGGAACTCGCGCAGCGCGCGGTCCATGCGGGCAATCGCCGCTTCTGGAGTGCGTGCCCATGCGGTCACTTTGGTCAACAAGCTGTCGTAATAGCGCGTGATGACAGCGCCGGAATAGGCCGTGCCGCCGTCCAAACGAATGCCCATGCCTGTTGCAGACCGGTAGGTGGTGATGCGACCATAATCAGGGATGAAGTTGTTGGTGGGGTCCTCGGTGGTGACGCGACACTGGATCGCGTGGCCGTCGAGTTTCACATCGTATTGGCTGGCAACGCCTGTCGCCGCCGTCAAAGATTTGCCTTCAGCGATCAAAATCTGCGCCCGCACGATGTCGATGCCCGTGACTTCTTCGGTGATGGTGTGTTCCACCTGAACGCGGGGGTTCACTTCGATGAAGTAAAACTTGCCGCTGTCCATATCCATCAAAAATTCAACAGTACCGGCACATTCATAATGAACGTGTTCACAGATTTTTTTGCCCAAAGCGCAGATTTCTTCGCGCTGGGTTTCTGACAGATAGGGGGCAGGGGCGCGTTCAACGACTTTTTGATTGCGGCGTTGAACCGAACAATCGCGCTCATACAGGTGATAGATGTTGCCATGGCTGTCGCCCAAGATTTGGACTTCGACGTGGCGCGCCCGTACGATCATTTTCTCTAAGTAGCCTTCGCCATTGCCGAATGCGGCTTCGGCTTCGCGGCGACCTTCTTTGACTTTTTCTTCTAGCTCTTCTTCATTGAACACAGGACGCATGCCGCGTCCGCCGCCGCCCCAAGAGGCTTTGAGCATCAGTGGAAAACCCACCTCTGCGGCCTCTTTGCGGATTGCGTCAAAATCGTCACCCAAAACTTCGGTGGCTGGAATGACAGGAACACCAGCTTGCATCGCGACTTTGCGGGCCGAGGCTTTGTCGCCAAGTTCGCGCATGGTTTTGGCTTTTGGGCCAATAAAGGCGATGCCAGCCTCAACGCAGGCATCAACGAATTCGGGGTTTTCGGACAAAAGGCCGTAACCGGGGTGAATGGCATCGGCGCCAGACAGTTTGGCAACACGAATGATTTCTTCGATCGACAGATAGGCCGCAACAGGCCCCATGCCTTCACCTACTTTATAAGCTTCGTCCGCTTTGAAACGGTGCAAGGACAGCTTATCTTCTTCGGCGTAGACCGCGACCGTGCGTTTCCCCATCTCGTTTGCGGCACGCATTACGCGGATCGCAATTTCGCCACGGTTGGCGATGAGAATTTTTTTGAAATCGGCCATAGTTCTATCTTCCCCTAAAGCTATTATAGCATCAATACGCTAAGATTTTTTCTGCATTGCAGCAAACACTATTTGTATCGATGTCATTATCTGCGTTTGGCGTCTTGTAATGTTAGCGCAAACAAAAGGGAAGGGTTCAGAGCCAAAGCGTGCCACATAGGCTCTGAACAAGGTCAGTATTTGTCTTGAAATCATTATTTGGGGGCGTGTCCCTGAAGCATTTCTTCTTTCAAGAACAAAGATATGACAAACGCGATGGCCAAAAGACTCGCGACGATCCAGTAAATTGGAGTGACCGCGTCGGTGACAGACACTGCAATCTGGCTTTTGATCTCAATCGGCAGTTTGGCTAAAAGTTGTGGCCCCAATTCAGCAACAGAGCTCATACCTTCGACATGCACACCGCCCATGGCGTTGGCCACGCCCGAGGCAAAGATCGCGCCAAACAGGGCAACGGCGACAGAGCCACCAATTTGGCGAAACAAAACGCCAGCGGCGGTGGCTGTCCCCAATTGCGCGCGTGGCACAGTGTTTTGTACCGCGGTTGTGATGACGGGAAAGTTCATCCCAAGACCGGAGCCAAACAATATCAAAGCGCCGTAAAAGAGTGGGTTGGCCATCTCAGGTGAGATTTGCGTGAGCCCAAGTGCGCCAAAGGTGGCCAAAAAGGTGCCGATGATTGGCAAAATGCGGTAGCGCCCTGTTCTGCCCATGTAACGCCCTGCAATTGTTGAACCTGTCAGGATACCAACGGTCAGCGGGATAAGTTGCAGACCAGAACTTGTCGCGCTCGCGCCTTTTGCCATTTGCAAAAAGACTGGTAAAAAGGTGATTGACCCCAACATCGCCGCACCTGTGAGCAGGGCCAAAAGTGTGGTGACGGTGAACACGTTCATCTTAAAGAGGGACAGGGGCAAAATAGGTTCTGCGGCCCGTAGTTCTGAGACGATAAATGCAGTTGTTGAGGCGACAAACAGCGTCATCAAACCAATCGCTTCCAAGCTAGACCATGCGATTTCTTTGCCGCCAAGTGCCGTGACCAGCACCAAAGACGCCAACGCGAGCGTTAGGGATATGGCCCCTGCAAAGTCAATCGCAGGTGATTTGCGTACGCCCGTTGGTTTGAAACTCACCAAAAAGCCAACCAACGCCAAAGCGCCAATCGGTAGATTGATAAAGAAAATCCAGTGCCAGCTGAGTGCATCAACAAACCAGCCGCCCAAAAGAGGGCCGATGACGGAAGACAGACCAAAAACGCCAGCGAACACACCTTGGATTTTGCCGCGATCTTTGGGGGGCAAAACGTCACCGATGATTGACAGCGCCAGTACAAAAAGCCCGCCGCCGCCGAGCCCTTGGACAGCTCGTGCCAAAATCAAGAACACCATTGAAGATGCCAGACCACATAAAACGGATCCGACCAAAAAGATGGAAACTGAGATGAATACCACATTACGTCGACCATATAGGTCGCCAAATTTACCATACAGTGGTGCTGCGATGGTCGACGCCAAAATATAGGATGTCACCACCCATGACAGATGATTGAGTCCGCCAAGGTCGGCGACGATTGTGGGCAATGCAGTTGAGACAATGGTTTGATCCAACGCCGCCAAAAGCAATAAAACTGCGACTGATGCGATCACCAATCTAACCGATGTGGTTGGGGCGCTGTGTTCCGTTTGTGCGTTGTGGGGCGGGGGTGATTCGATGGGGGGAGATGTATTCGTCATGTGCGATCCTATTGCCAGTCCGTTTGGGGCTGTGGCTTGGCCTGTGATGTAACGTTTCACTATATATGTGTCAATGACACATATATGACATTCGCACACACTTGACGTGCGCATATAAAAATGGCACCCAATGCGCATGTCGCAAAAAACAACACCATCTTCGATCGTCTCATCGCAAAATTCACCGCGTCCATGCGACCCCCGCGTGCTCAGCCGCATTCCAGAACTGCTGGATCAAAAAGGGTTTTCGCCTGAAGCAATCGAAGCGTTGTTACAGTTTGATGTTGCCAATTTTCAGTGGCGGCGGATGTGGGAACGCGAGGAATTTCGCGGTAAAGTTTTAAAAGGTCTGAGTGACACGTTGGAAGCCGCTTTGTTGCAGGGGCTTATTTCAGTGGCGCGTATTCAAGATGGCATTGGTCGGCCCGAACCTATGGCGCCGACTGTTGGTTTGGTGGCCGAAATGATGCAGGTCGATCCCTCGCGCGCTTCGCGAATTGTCGCAGATCTGGTCTCGCGTGGTTATGTTGAGCGCAGCGTGGCTCAGGATGACGCCCGCAAATCAGTCCTGATTGTAATGCCAAAAGGTTACGGACTTCTGGATGAATTCATGCAATCTAAATGGCTTTTGTTGATCCAGACCTTTGACGGTTGGGGGGATGACGATATCATGATGTTTTCAAAGTTGTTCCAGCGCTTTGCCAGCTCTCTTGAACACGTTGTGCAGCAGCCCTAAGCGGACTTGCTGAATCTGGCTTGGACAGGTGCGCGATGCGCGATTTTGCCAAATTGAACCGCGAACAATTGCAGAACACCCTTTTCCTCGCCGCATGTCTGCATTAACGTTGCAGTTATGAGTAGATTTGATGAAGAAGACGCCTTTGAGGCCGCCGTTGCCCCCAGTGGGGGTTCTTTGACGCAACGCGCTATGGCGGCGCGGCCCATGCCTTATTTGGATGGGCTTAATCCCGCGCAACGCGAAGCTGTCGAGACCTTGGATGGTCCCGTTTTGATGCTGGCGGGGGCTGGTACTGGTAAAACCAAAGCTTTGACTTGCCGCATCGCGCATCTGCTCAACACGGGGCGGGCGCGCCAGAACGAAATTCTGGCCGTGACTTTTACCAATAAAGCCGCGCGTGAAATGAAAAGCCGCGTGTCTGATTTGATGGGAAATCCTGTCGCGGGCATGCCGTGCTTGGGGACGTTCCACTCGGTCTGTGTCAAACAATTGCGCCGTCACGCCGAACTTGTGGGTCTGAAATCCAATTTCACGATTTTGGACACAGATGATGTGGTGCGCTTGCTCAAACAGCTGATCAAAGCCGAAGGCATTGACGAAAAACGCTGGCCAGCGCGTCAACTTGCCGGTGTGATCGACGCATGGAAAAACCGTGCGCTGACGCCTGCCAAAGTGTCCGCGTCTGATGATGAGGCATTTAACGGCTATGGCGTAAAACTTTACCGCCAATATCAAGACCGTCTCAAGGCGTTGAATGCCTGTGATTTTGGCGATCTTTTGCTGCACATGGTGACGATATTTCAGACCCACCCCGATCTGCTGGATCAGTATCAACGCTGGTATAAATACATTTTGGTGGACGAGTACCAAGATACCAACGTCGCGCAATATTTATGGCTGCGTTTGCTTGGGGCTGCGCATAAAAACGTCTGCTGTGTTGGCGATGATGATCAATCGATTTACGGTTGGCGCGGGGCCGAAGTTGGCAATATCTTGCGCTTTGAAAAAGATTTTCCGGGCGCGAAAGTCGTGCGGCTGGAACAAAACTACCGCTCTACGCCGCATATTCTTGCCGCCGCTTCGGGGGTGATTGCGGGCAATTCGAACCGTCTGGGTAAAGAGTTATGGACGGCAGAAACCGATGGCGAATTGGTGCGCTTGATCGGTCATTGGGATTATGAGGATGAGGCGCGCTCAATTGGCGAGAAGATTGAAGATCTCCGCGATGGAAAAGCACTTGAGGCTAGGAAGCGGTACAATCCTCGATCAACGAGTTTTGCTGCGGAATTGGAGCGCCTCATCAAAAAGGGATTGCCGCCCGAAAGCGAAGACGAATACCTGACACGAGTATTTACAACCGGAGCCGTTTATACTGACTTAAAAATTCAAAATACCGTTTTGGCATTGTTGCGTGACAAACCAAATGCAGAGAACATGCTGAAGTCGGTACTCGCAAGTCCTGTAGACCGCTTCTCTCCTGATGAAATGGCCATTTTGGTGCGTGCCTCACATCAAATGCGTGCCTTTGAGGATCGCTTTCTCAAGATCGGTTTGGCTTACCGCGTCATTGGCGGGCCAAAATTTTACGAGCGTTTGGAATGTCGTGATGCCATCGCCTATTTCCGTGTGGTGATGCAGCCCGAAGACGATTTAGCGTTCGAGCGCATTATCAACACGCCCAAACGTGGTGTCGGCCCAAAAGCCTTGCTTGATATTCAATCAATGGCCCGTTCCAATGGTGTGTCTTTGAAAGAAGGCGCGCGTTTGGCCGTTCAAGAGGGGCTGCTTAAAGGCAAAGCTAAGGGCGCTGTGGCGGAATTGGTCACTCAACTTGATACATGGTCGTCGCTGGCCGAGCAACAAATCCGCTATCCTGGCCTTGATGACGAAGATGCTGTGGTCGAATCAGTCGATTACGTGCCCGCTGAGATTACCCATGTTGAATTGGCCGAGCGCATTTTGGATGAGAGCGGCTACACGACGATGTGGCAGAACGATAAAAACCCTGATTCTCCCGGGCGTTTGGAGAACCTCAAAGAGCTGGTCAAAGGCTTGGATGAGCACGACAACCTCAGCGGATTTTTGGAGAATGTGGCGTTGAGTGTCGACAATGATGCCAACGAATACGATCCAAAAGTCACCATCATGACGCTGCACGGGGCCAAGGGGCTTGAGTTTCCCGTGGTGTTTTTGCCCGGTTGGGAAGAAGGCCTTTTCCCATCGCAGCGGTCTATGGATGAAAGTGGCTTGAGTGGCCTCGAGGAAGAGCGGCGCTTGGCCTATGTGGGAATCACCCGCGCCGAAGAGCTGTGCA
Organism: Pacificibacter marinus; assembly: GCF_900109555.1. GTDB lineage: Bacteria > Pseudomonadota > Alphaproteobacteria > Rhodobacterales > Rhodobacteraceae > Celeribacter > Celeribacter marinus_C. The sequence goes on from NZ_FNZV01000004.1 coordinate 175,595, forward strand.
CGATTTCCTTTGCGTCGAATCGTCCTGTATTTGGCCAATGGCAGTCGCAATTGCCGTCGCGCTTTATCGATGAAATCCCCGAAGAGCATGTCGATGTGTTGAGCCCCGCCAGTATGGGCAGTGGGTTTGGTTCGCCGCGCAGTGGCGATGGGTTTGGCGGCGGGTCTGCATCTTTCGATGACCGTGTGTCCGACGCTGATGTCTATAATTCTCCTGGTTGGAAGCGACTGAAAAGCCGTGCGCAGCGCAGTCCTGCGGCCAAACCCGTGACGCTGAATGTAAAAGCCACAACATCTTTCACGACGGGCGAACGGGTGTTTCATATCAAATTTGGCTATGGTGAAGTTATGGATATCGACGGCGATAAGCTGACGATTGAATTTGATCATGCTGGGTCAAAAAAGCTTGTGGCGAGTTTCGTCAAACCTGCATCCGAGGCCAGTGACGCCCCTTTTTAAGGATGAAAGCCTTGTGCTTTATCTGGTCGCGCCCGGCATTGTTGCGGTGCGTGCAAACGCGATGTCTGGAGTGTCGTGTATGAGCGAGCCTGTCTGAGGTGTCGCTTTGTCCGCCATTTGAATGCACGGCATTCCGATAGGCATAATCCCCGTTTCACCTTTTATCGAAAGACCTGCGGCGGATACGCTGTTGGATCGGGCTGCGTGCTGTGGCCATTGCACATAAAAACACCCGCGCCAGGGAGGAGGAGGCGCGGGTGTCTTTTGTCGAACCACGAGGGAGGATCGGGTTCGGAAACTGAATGCGGCAGTGTCAGGGAGGAAGGAGACGCTGCCGCCTTGGCTAAGGTCCCTCAGGGAGGAGGAGAAGAGACCAAAGAAGGTGTGGGTGTTGAACCCGAATTTTTTGCGGTGATGTCAGGGAGGAGGAGACATCACCGCCTTGCTTTAGATCCCTCAGGGAGGAGGAGGAAGGATCCAAATGAGCGTGGGCGTTTGGCCCGAATTTCTGCGGTGACGTCAGGGAGGAGGAGACATCACCGCCTTGCTTTAAGTCCCTCAGGGAGGAGGAGGAAGGACCAAAGAGCGTGTGGGCGTTAAGCCCGAATTCTTGCGATGAAGCAGGGAGGAGGAAGCTTCACCGCGTGGTCTTCAAGGCTTTAGGGAGGAGGAAAAAGCCAAGAATTCCAATATGTCGGCAGCGTTAGGGAGGAGGAAAACGCTGCCGTCGTACCAGGACCCAAGGGAGGAGAAGGGGCCCGATTTGTGAAACTTAGTTGCCGTAGGCTGCTTCAAGAGCAACGGCTTTGATGCCGGCGCGGCTGAGGCCTAGGTCATTGAGGTCGCGATCTGTCAGGCTTTCCAGCTCAACAAGTGTTTCGCGGTAAACGCGGTAGCGCGCCATGCGCTGAGCGACAGAATTTTTGAAAGCAGTGAAGCGGGCAGTAAAGCCGAATTCAGCTGTTTGTGTTGCGTTAGCGTATGCCATCGTATGTAAACCTTAAGTGCGTGGGCTTTGGCCCGAATTTTATGTCTTGGCGTTTGCGACTGTTTGGTGTGTCGCTGTCTGCCTTGCTTGATACTGAATTTAGACGATTGCTGCAGATGCACAATCCATCCAATGATCATTGCCGCTATGCAGAAAATGCATAGCAAGTACTGACCTATTTTTAAGCGCTTTGGAAACTTCTTGGGGAAAAGCCGATTGTCGTGGTGGTGTTGCCAGCGATTTGGCCCTATTTCAGGGGTAAGTTTGACACAAAGGGTATAGGTATGCCGATAGATCATGACACAATTATGAAGGCGCTCAGCGCAGTCGCGCTTCCCGGTGGCGGCTCGTTGGGGCAAGGCGATGTGGTAAAGGCGCTATCGGTGACTGACGGGGCGGTGTCTTTTGTGATTGAAGCGCCAGATGCCGTTTCAGCACGCGCATGGGAATCAGCCAGATCTGACGCTGAAGCACTTGTGAAGGCGCTCGATGGGGTGTCTTCGGTTTCTATTGTGATGACCGCGCACAGTGCCACACCATCTGCACCCGCGAAACCAGCGCCTGCAGCAGGGGCGGCACCCAGTCTTAAAATCGGACGTCACCCAACGCCACAGCAAGGCAAGCAAGGTGTGCCTGGGGTGAAAAACATCATCGCGATTGCGTCAGGCAAGGGCGGCGTGGGCAAATCCACTGTGTCGTCCAATTTGGCTGTCGCTTTGGCCAAACTTGGCCGCAAAGTCGGATTGCTGGACGCCGATATATATGGCCCCTCTCAGCCGCGCATGATGGGGGTGTCTAAAAAACCCGCCAGCCCTGATGGCGAAACCATTGAACCGTTGCACGCGCACGGCGTCACGATGATGTCGATTGGTTTGATGGTGGAAGAGGGGGAAGCGATTGTCTGGCGCGGTCCAATGTTGATGGGCGCGATGCAGCAGATGCTGGGGCAGGTGCAATGGGGTGAGTTGGATGTTCTGTTGATCGACCTTCCTCCAGGGACAGGCGACGTGCAATTGACGCTCAGCCAAAAGACCGCGCTGACGGGGGCTATCGTGGTGTCGACGCCGCAAGATGTGGCTTTGCTGGATGCGCGCCGTGGAATTTCGATGTTCGAAAAGCTCGGCGTGCCTGTGTTGGGTCTGATTGAAAATATGTCGACGTACATTTGCCCTGAGTGCGGACACGAAGCGCATATCTTTGGTCACGGGGGGGTCGCTGACGAAGCCAAAAAGATTGGCGTGCCTTTCCTTGCCTCTTTGCCTTTGTCGCTGGAAACGCGCCTTGCGGGGGATAGCGGAACGCCGATTGTTGCCACTGATGATGCATTGGGCGAGCCTTATATGCGCCTTGCTGATCGCTTGGTGCAGGGTGGAATTGCATAAGTTCACCGCTTTTGGGAGCTTGTGATTTTAAAATGACGCGCGTGGCCTTGGGCTGCGCGCGTTTTATTTTGCCTGCTGCATCACTGCTGATCTCGTGATTTCTTCGAGAAATCCATCTTTGGGAGCTCATGGTACTCGGTTGGTATTTTGGGGGTTTTTATGCAAATTCTCATAAATGATTCATGAGTGACGGGTTTCGCTGTGAGGTTCAGAACTTTTTTCGTGAAAATTACACTGTGCTTGAATATCTATATGTAGTGTTTTTTTCTAAATACCATCAATTTGTGGTGAGTATTGTGTAATGTTCTGCTTTTGTCTCAGGCTCAGGTGCAGGGTCTTGCGATTGGGTTTCGTTTCGTCCCAAATAAAACCATTGATTACCATGAAATCCCGTGGCATCTTGACTGCATCGGATGAGACGAGAATGAGCGGCACATCAAGAACCGCGAACAAAATAAAAAAATAAAGTCAGGCTTCATACAGGCACTCGCTTTCATCGGTATAAAAAGATCCAGCGCGCGAGCGAGCAGACATCCCCCCAGATGGCGTGCGCAGCAGGACAGCCCCCGACGCATCGGGGCCCGGTAACGGGAAGATAGCGGCGGATTGAGCAGTGGCAGCAGCTCGGTTCGCCGTTTTCCGTAAAGCGCCTCAGGTTCGAGGCAAAACAAGACCGCCCGATGTGGGCAAAAGTATAAGGAGCGCCGCTTTGGCCGGCATGTTCATTGGCGAACACACCTTTAAGGTGGACGGAAAGGGACGCGTGTCGATCCCTGCCGATTTTCGTCGTGAACTTGAAGAGGGCGATCCTCTTGCCAGTCAATCAGGGCGCCCGCGCATGGTCATCGTCTACGGACATGACGCGCAAAAACAATTGCAGGTTTACACATATAATGACTACCGCGCGTTGGCGGCTGAAATTTCGGCGCTTCCGCGTGGGTCTGATCGACGCAAAATCATGCAAAGTCTTATCCTGAACAAAGCCCGCCCCACCGAAGTTGACAGTGATGGGCGGTTGGTTTTGCCACAAGCATTGCGTGACAAAATCGGCCTAGAAGGCACGGCGTATTTTGGTGGCATGGGTGAGACATTTGAAATTTGGAAGCCTGAAGTCTTTGAGGCGCAAAACGCGTCAGTGACAAGCAAGCTGATTGAAGAGCAGGGCGAAGGATTTGATCCTTTGAGCTTGCTCAGTGAAATGGAGGGCTGAGGTATGACCTCTCCCCAAGACACCAACATTCCCGCCGCGCCGCATGTCCCCGTTTTGTTGCGCCCTTTGTTGCGCCAATGCGCGCCTATTTCTGGTCGTTGGTTGGATGGCACATTTGGCGCTGGCGGTTACACCAAGGGCTTGATCGCCGAAGGTGCTGATTTGGTTTACGGCGTAGATCGTGATCCTTTGGCGCATGAACTGGCGTCAAAGTGGATCGGCGATTACGACGGAAAAATCGAATTGGTTTTGGGCACATTTGGCCAAATGGATGAATACGCACAGGATTTGGACGGCGTTGTGCTGGACCTTGGTGTGTCATCTATGCAGCTTGATTTGGCTGAACGCGGTTTTTCATTCATGAAAGACGGTCCTCTGGATATGCGCATGTCACAAGACGGTCAAACGGCCGCTGATTTTGTTAACTCTGCGGATGAAACTGAAATTGCTGCGGTTTTGTTTCACTACGGTGAAGAAAAGCAATCGCGCAAAATTGCCAAAGCCATCGTGATGGACCGTGTTGAAAAAGCGCCGTTCACCACGACGTTGCAATTGGCTGGCCTGATTGAGCGCATTTTGCCACGCAAGAAACCGGGGCAAAGCCATCCGGCGACACGCACGTTTCAAGCCATTCGTATCGCCATAAATGACGAATTTGGTCAATTGATTGAAGGGCTTGAAGCGGCAGAACGGGCACTTGCGCCTGGCGGGCAATTGGCCGTTGTGACCTTTCATTCGCTTGAGGACCGCGTGGTCAAACGGTTCTTGGCAGAACGGTCATCCACAGGGGGCGGCGGATCGCGTTATGCACCTGTTATGGCTGAAAAAACGCCTGCATTTGAAAAATTATCCAAAGCAATCGGCCCCGATGAGGACGAATTGCAAGCCAACCCACGCGCACGTTCCGCGCGTTTGCGGGTTGCGCATCGCACATCTGCCCCAGCCGCTCAGGTTGAGCGCGCCGGCCTTGGATTGCCAAAACCTGTACAGTCGCGAGGTGATCGTTAATGCGCTCTGTTTGTATCATTTTAGCCGCTTTGTTCGTTATGGGACTCGCTGTTTGGGCCTATAAAGAAAACTACGCCACCCAAGAGGTGCTGCGCGAAGTCAGCCAAATTCAGCGCGATATCGGTCACCAACGCGAAGAATTGGCCGTACTGCGCGCCGAATGGGCGTACTTAAATCGCCCCGGTCGTTTGCGCGATTTAGCAGAGTTGAACTTTGACAGCTTGGGGCTTTTGCCCTTGTTGCCCGAACAATTTGGCGCAGTCCAATATGTGGCATTCCCCATTGTTGAAGATCTTTTGATGGAATTGGACACCCCGATTGCTGTTGTCGGCAGTTTACAGGCCATTATCCAATGAGCATGCGCACGCCGCTGCGCCCTTTGGCGCGTATCTTGAAAGCACGGTCATCGGGCGAAAACCCTGATGCAATCGAGCGCGAGAACCTGCGGCTGCGTCACGAAGAAATGCGCGACACCACGCGTTTGCGCGCCGAAGGGCGTCTTTTGGTGCTGGGCTTGTGTTTTGTATCTGCTTTTGTCGTCGTTGGGTTGCGCATGGGTCAAGTGGCCGCAAGCAACCCAGAAGAGCCGCGCGCGGTAACGACAGGCACGTCGATCTTGGCGCAACGCTCTGATATTGTGGACCGCAATGGGCGCATTTTGGCGACCAATCGCACCACGCACAGCCTGTACGCTCAGCCGCAAGAATTGATCGACCCGCTGTTTGCCGCCAAAGAACTGGCAAAAATCTTTCCCGATCTGAGCGAAGAACGTTTGCTGCGTGATTTCACTGGCAGTCGCAAATTTTTGTGGATCAAAAAGCAAATTGCCCCTGAACAACAACAAGCTGTGCATGACATCGGTGATCCGGGGCTTTTGTTTGGCCCGCGCGAATCGCGGCTGTACCCCAATGGCAAATTGGCAGCGCATATTTTGGGTGGTACCAAATTTGGTCGCGAAGGCGTGATGAGTGCTGAAATTGTTGGGCAATCTGGTATCGAGCGCTACCGCGATGAGTACCTGCGTGATCCAGCCAATGGTGACAAACCTTTGCAATTGTCATTGGATTTGTCGGTGCAATCGACCATGCGCGAAGTGCTGTTTGGCGGGATGCACCTGCTGAACGCCAAAGGCGCGGCCGCTGTTTTGATGGATGTGTACACTGGCGAGATTGTGTCGATGGTGTCTTTGCCTGACTTTGATCCCAACGGGCGCCCTACATTTGCGGGCCAAAATGCGGCTGACAATCCACGGTTCAACCGTGCGGTGCAGGGCGTTTACGAACTTGGATCTACGTTTAAAATCTTTGCCGCGGCGCAGGCGATGGAGCTTGGGATTATGACCCCAGACACCATGATCCCCGCCACCCCGCCATTTCGCTGGGGCAAGCACCGAATTGGTGAATTCGAAGGTCACAACTACGGCCCTTCTTTGTCTTTGACCGATATGATCGTAAAGTCGTCCAACGTTGCGACTGCGCATGTGGCGCAAGAAATCGGCGTTGCGCGGCAAAAAGCGTTTTTGCAATCCTTGGGATTTTTTGATGCCACGCCTGTTGAGTTGACCGAAGCCTCCGGTGCCAAACCACTTTTGCCACCCAATTGGTCTGAGTTGTCCACGATCACCATCGGTTATGGGCATGGGCTTTCTGCGTCTCCTTTGCATTTGGCCACCGCGTATTCGTCGCTGCTGAACGGCGGCACACGGGTGACCCCCACGTTGATCAAACACAACGGCCCAATTCTTGTGGGGCCGCGTGTCGTGCGCCCAGAAGTGTCTGCTGCTGCGCGCTCAATGTTGCGCGCGGTTGTGGGTGAAGGCACAGCGTCTTTCGGTGATGTGCGCGGCTATAAAGTGGGCGGTAAAACCGGTACGGCAGATAAGCCACGCGAAAACGGCAAGGGCTATTACAAAGATAAAACCATCACGACATTTGCATCCGTGTTTCCTGCGGATGTGCCTAAATATGTGCTTGTCGTGACGCTGGATGAGGCGGTTGAAACATCGGGGGCTAAGCCGCGCCGCACAGCGGGTTGGACATCCGTGCCTGTCGCTGCTGAAGTCATTCGCCGCGTTGCTCCGATTCTAGGTCTGAGACCTGATATTGAAACCCTCGCGCTGGGGCAGTAACACTAGGCGCAACAGGTTCTATAATTAAAGGCACGCGCGAGCATGGCAAAAACGCTTTCCGAACTGGGATTGACCGCAAAAGGCGCGCGCGAGGCGACGATCAGCGGTCTTGCTGTGGACAGTCGCGAGGTGCGCGCAGACATGTTGTTTGCAGCACTTCCCGGTGTAAATGTGCATGGCGGTGAGTTCATTCAATACGCTTTGCGTATGGGGGCCACGGCGATTTTGACCGACCGTGAGGGCGCGCGCATCGCAGCCGTTGAGATTGCAGAACACGATCCCGTCATGGTGATTGTCGAAGACCCGCGTCAGGCTTTGGCCTATGCTGCGGCGCTTTGGTTTGGTCGTCAGCCTGACGCGATGGTCGCTGTCACGGGCACCAATGGCAAAACATCTGTCGCTAATTTCACCCGCCAAATTTGGCAACTCATGGGGCACCGCGCCATCAATCTGGGCACAACGGGTGTCGAGGGCGATTGGGAAACATCAAGCCCGAACACCACGCCGGAACCGATCACTCTGCATAAAATGCTTTATGATGGATCCGTGAATGGTGTGACGCATGCCGCGATGGAAGCCTCAAGTCACGGGCTTGAACAGCGGCGTATGGATGGGGTGCGATTGCTTGCGGCGGGGTTCACGAACTTCACCCAGGATCATCTAGATTATCACGAAACATTCGAAGCATATTTCGCCGCCAAAGCTGGGCTGTTCACACGGGTGCTGTCTGAGGATGGCGTGGCTGTGGTCAATATTGATGACAGCAAAGGTATGGAAATCGAAACACTTTGCGCTGAACGCGGCATTGATGTGATGCGGGTCGGGCGCTCGGATGCGGCCGATTTGCGGATTTTGGGGCAACGCTTTGACGCGACAGGCCAAGATTTACGCATCGATTTTGTTGGTAATATATATCAAGTGCGTCTTGAGTTGATTGGCGGATTTCAGGCCGAAAACGTGATGGTCGCTGCTGGGCTGGTGATGGCCTGCGGTGGTGATCCAGAAGAAGTGTTTTCGTGCTTGCCCGAATTGACAGGCGTGCGTGGGCGTATGCAACGCGCCGCGATGCGTAAAAACGGCGCGGCTGTTTTTGTTGATTATGCCCACACACCAGACGCGGTAGCGACAGCAATCAAAGCTTTGCGTCCCCATGTGATGGGGCGTGTCGTGGCGGTGATTGGGGCCGGCGGGGACCGCGATACAACCAAACGTCCTTTGATGGGCCAAGCCGCAGCTGAAGCCGCAGATGTGGTTTTTGTGACCGATGACAATCCAAGATCTGAAGACCCCGCAGATATTCGCGCTGCCGTTTTGCAAGGCGCGCCAGATGCGATTGAGGTTGCGGACCGATCCGAAGCCATCTTGCGCGCAGTTGATGCACTGCAACCCGGCGATGCATTGTTGCTGTGCGGAAAAGGCCATGAAACGGGCCAGATTGTGGGCGATGTTGTGTATCCGTTTGACGATGTGGAGCAGGCGTCGATCAGCGTTGCGGCTTTGGATGGCACATTATGAGCGCACTTTGGACCTCAATTGAGGCGGCGCAGGCTACAGGCGGCGTGGCGACGTGTGATTTTGAAATATCCGGCGTGTCCATCGACACGCGCACGATCCAAAAAGGCGATCTGTTTGTGGCGCTCAAAGCCGAGCGGGATGGGCATGATTTCGTGGCACAAGCTTTGGCAAAAGGGGCCGCTGCCGCTTTGGTCAGCCATGTGCCCAAAGATGTCAGTGCAGATGCGCCACTGTTGATTGTGGACGATGTGCTTGGCGGTTTGGAACGGCTTGGTGTCGCTGCGCGGGCGCGGGTGACGGGTAAAGTGATTGGCGTCACTGGGTCTGTTGGTAAAACATCGACCAAAGAAATGTTGCGGGCGATCTTAAGTGGGCAGGGCAAAGTCCACGCCGCTGAAGCAAGTTATAACAACCATTGGGGTGTGCCGTTGACCTTGGCGCGTATGCCGCAAGATACAGATTTTGCTATCCTAGAAATTGGCATGAATCACCCTGGCGAAATTGCACCGCTGGCCAAAATGACGTGCCCAGACGTGGCGATGATCACGACCGTTGCCGCAGCACATTTGGTCGCGTTTGAAAATATAGACGGCATCGCCCGCGAGAAAGCAGCAATTTTTGAAGGGCTTGCGCCAGATGGTATCGCTGTTCTCAACGGCGATCTGGCAGTGACCCCGATTTTGCAGGCCGCTTGGGACGGCAAGACAATCAGCTTTGGCGAAACAGTTGGCAACGACGCGCAGCTCACGTCCGTATCTTTGGTCGATACCGTGACGGTGGCCGAGGCGCAGATTGACAACACCCGCCACCTGTTCCGTCTGGGTACCTCTGGGCGGCACTTTGCTACCAATGCGGTTGGCTGTTTGGCTGTGGTGCACGCGCTTGACGCGGATGTCACTTTGGCCGCGCGAGACCTGTCGCTTTGGGCCCCGCCCGAAGGACGCGGCGCGCGTGAGACTATTTTGCTTGATCCTGTGGAAGTGGATCAAACGCTTGAGTTGCTGGATGATGCGTTTAACGCCAACCCGACTTCAATGCGTGCCAGTCTGGAAGTTTTAGCCGCTGCCAAGGTTACCTATGACGTTGGGCGCGTGCGTCTTGGGCGGCGCGTAGCATTTTTGGGCGATATGCTTGAACTTGGCCCAACGCAAGTGGCCGATCATGCCGCTTTGGCCGATGTTTCGTGGGTCGCTCAGATTGACGTGGTGCACTGCGTCGGTCCACTGATGAGCGCGCTTTACACTGCTTTGCCACCACAAAAACGGGGCCGTTTGTTTGAAACTGCACAAGATGCTTTGCCAGAATTGCACCACTTGGTCGATGCGGGCGATGTGATTTTGGTCAAAGGCTCGAAAGGGTCGCGTGTCAATCAACTGGTTGACGGCATCCGCAGGTTGGGGCATCCGCTGCAAGAATAATAGGCAGGGGCGCAGGGCTATGCGCGCCGAATTCAAGGGTACGAAGAGATATGTTATATTGGTTGGCCGAACTGTCAGACGGCGGTGATTTTTTCAACTTGTTTCGCTACATCACAATGCGAGCAGGCGGGGCGTTTTTCACCGCTTTGATTTTTGGCTTTATCTTTGGCCGTCCCTTGATCGACATGCTGCGTCGTCGCCAAGGCAAAGGCCAACCTATTCGCGAGGATGGCCCTGAAAGCCATTTCGCAAAAGCGGGCACGCCGACCATGGGCGGGCTTTTGATCCTCACCGCGCTTTTGACCTCTACGCTTTTGTGGGCGCGATTGGACAATGGTTATGTCTGGTTGGTGCTTTTCGTGACCTTCGCTTACGGTGCCATCGGATTTGCTGATGATTTTGCCAAAGTGTCCAAGGCCAATACCAAAGGCGTGTCGTCTAAAATCCGTCTGCTTCTCGGTCTTGTGATCGCCATTATAGCTGGCATTTGGGCGTCTATCTTGCACCCCGATGCTTTGACCAATCAACTCGCTTTGCCTGTCTTCAAGGACGTTCTGGTCAATCTTTCGTTCGCTTTCGTGCCTTTCGCTGTGATCGTCATCGTGGGCTCTGCCAATGCTGTGAACCTCACCGATGGGCTTGATGGGCTGGCCATTATGCCCGTGATGATCGCTGCTGGCACCTTGGGCGTGATTGCCTATGTGGTGGGGCGTGTGGATTACACTGAATACCTTGGCCTGCATTATGTTCCGGGCACGGGCGAGATTTTGATCTTTACCGCTGCCTTAATCGGTGGAGGGCTTGGCTTTCTTTGGTACAACGCCCCGCCCGCGGCTGTTTTCATGGGCGACACTGGGTCGCTTGCACTTGGGGGCGCTCTGGGTGCCATCGCTGTGGCCACCAAACACGAGATCGTTTTGGCCATCGTTGGCGGTTTGTTCGTGGTCGAAGCTCTATCCGTGATCATCCAAGTCCTCTACTTTAAACGCACCGGAAAACGCGTGTTCCTGATGGCGCCGATACATCACCATTACGAGAAAAAAGGCTGGGCAGAATCCACCATCGTGATCCGCTTTTGGATCATCTCTTTGGTGTTGGCTTTGATTGGTCTGGCGACCTTGAAGCTGCGCTAAGCCGCAGGGCGGCAGCTACGATTTTGCACGACCTAAATAAAGTTGTTAATTCTACGCCCCGCTCCTAGAGTTGGGGCGTATTTTGTTTGAGGATTTAAAACATGCCGGTTGATTTCATGGATTGGGTTGTTGTGATTTCTGCAATATTCGCTGGGCTTGCCGTTTTGGTTGCCTTTATGCGTCGCCCCAAGAAAACCACGAATGTGGTTAAACGCGGTGATGGCAATTCGCTGACAGGCGGCGATGGCACGACATCCAATACCGTTGAAGATGGCAATAACAATACACTGGGCGGATAAATGGCTCTTGGTCCTAAAACCGATAACTTGATTGAGGGTGGCGATGGCAACGCGCAAGTGGGGCATAACTCTGGTACGATCACTATTGGTTACACGATTGAACAACACGAAGCCGCTTTAGAACGAACACTTGAACGGGAGCGCGGCCACCTTAAGCTAGCTCACGGTGCCGAGTTGGAACGTATTCAGCGGGACATGGCTGAGCTTCAATCAAGGCTAGACAACAAAGAAAAAGATTATTCAGAACGCGTTGAGGAATTGTTTGAGTACAAGCAAAAACTTGAGCGTTTTTCCAATCAAATTGAAAAAGACAAATTGGACGCAGCGCAAAAGGCCTTGGATCGTGGCGACGACACGCTTGCGGAGGCATTGTTTAAGGAAGTTTTGGAAACGGTTCGCAATCGCCGCGAAGATGCTGAACAAGAAGAGGCAGAGCTTGAATTTGAGCTTGGAAAAATCGCAGAACGAAAAATTCTCTGGCACGATGCCTGCGCCCATTACAAACGTGCTGTCGGATTGCATGAAACCCTAGGCAACCTAAATGCCTATGCGCGAATGACGTGGCGCTTGGCCAAAGGGCAGGAAGCTGTGGATGCTCATGTTAAGATTCGTGATCTCACCGCAAAAGAATTTGGCGAAAATAGTAATGAATACGCGACACAACTCAATAACCTCGCGATCGTTCTCAAAGCGCAGGGGCAATTAGGCGAGGCTGAGACGCTGTTCCGAGAGGCGATTGCGATTGCTGAAAAGACGTTAGGTGTGGAACATCCTGCTTATGCCGCACGCCTGAATAACCTCGCGGGCGTTCTCAAAGAGCAGAGGCAATTTGGCGAAGCAGAGACGCTGTACCGCAAGGCGCTTGCGATTGATGCAAAGACGATAGGTGTCGATCATCCTGACTATGCCACCCACTTGAATAACCTCGCGCGTGTTCTTGAAGTACAGGGGCAATTTGGAGAGGCAGAAACGCTGTACCGCGAGGCGCTTGCGATTGAAGAAAAGACGATAGGTTTGGCACATCCTGATTATGCCCGCAGCTTGAATAACCTTGGGGGCGTGCTTTTTGCGCAGGGGCTATATGAAGACGCTGAAACGCTCAGTCGTCAGGCGATTAAGATTGCTGAGGCGGCTTTGGGGGCTGAGCATCCTAGTACAATTCAAGGACGCAAAAACCTCGAAATCCTCATAGCCAATTCCAAGCTCTAATCCCCTTTCCATCCCTCAACTTTGCGCAGATACTACGGCTAAGCGAATTTAGGGGCGAATATGATACCTGTATTGGGATACGAAGAGCAGAACGTGGCCATTTTAGGGCTTGGGCGGTCTGGTATGGCGACGGCAAAAGCTGTTGTTGCTGGCGGTGGCGAGCCGATTTGTTGGGACGACAGCGTCGAAGCGCGTGCCGCGGCCGAGGCCGAGGGCTATACCATTCGCGATCTGTCCAAAGCGGGCGCGTTTGATGACATTGCCGTGCTGGTTGCGTCCCCCGGCATTCCGCATCTCTACCCCGAACCCAACAAAGTGATCCAAGCCGCGTGGATGGCAGGTGTGCCTGTGGACAATGACATCGGCTTGTTTTTCCGCTCGTTTGGGTCGGGCGATTGGATGGACCACGACACCCCGCCGCGCATCATCGCGGTCACGGGATCGAACGGTAAATCCACTACATCGGCGCTGATCCATCACATTCTCACATCAACAGGCACACCGTCGCAATTGGCTGGCAACATTGGGCGTGGCGTGTTGGATTTGGACGCGCCAGAGGACGGCGAAGTGATCGTGCTTGAGTTGTCATCCTACCAAACGGACCTCGCGCGCTCGCTCACGCCAGACATTGCCGTGTTCACAAACCTGTCCCCCGATCACTTGGATCGTCACGCGGGCATGGGCGGTTATTTCGCTGCCAAGCGTCGCTTGTTTGCCGAGGGCGGTCCTGATCGCGCCATCATTGGTGTGGATGAGGTTGAGGGGCAATATATGGCCAATCAACTGGTCGATAGTTTTGCCGATGGTCGCCTGATCCGCATCTCCAGTGGACAAAAGCTGAAAGGGGCTGGTTGGAATATTTATGCGCACAAAGGGTTCTTGTCCGAATGGCGTAAAGGACGTCAGGCGGGATCAATTGATCTGCGTGAAATTGCGGGCTTGCCGGGTGCGCACAACCATCAAAATGCTTGCGCTGCCTATGCCGCCTGTCGCGCGATTGGCACATCGCCAAAACTGATTGCAGAAGCGTTACACAGCTTCAAAGGTCTGCCGCATCGCAGCCAAATTGTGGGTGAAAAAGACGGCGTGCGCTTTGTGAATGACAGCAAAGCCACCAATGTCGATGCCGCAGCCAAAGCGCTGCAAGCGTTCAAATCCATTCGTTGGATCGCGGGCGGTATGGGCAAAGATGGCGGTATCGCTGAATTGTCTGATCATCTGGGCGCTGTGCAAAAGGCGTATCTCATCGGGTTTTCAGCTAAAGATTTCGCGCTGCAACTAGGGGATACACCCTATGAATTGTGTGACACGATGCAAGTCGCTGTAACCAAAGCTGCGGCTGAGGCCACACATGGCGACACCGTGCTTTTGGCCCCCGCAGCGGCGTCTTTTGACCAATATCCGAATTTTGAGAAACGTGGTGATGATTTCATCGCGCAGGTCGAAGCATTGCTTTAAGTCCTGTCGCCAAAGTGCCTGCGCTCTGATCACGGGGCGTGGGCCAACGCGCAGCATCCCTTGATGGGCAAAACATCGCTTTCATGCTGACCCGCGCGCAATCTATAGTAGTAAACGCATGAAAACCGCGCTACGCTCAGCCTTAGATCCGGAAAACCGGGCGATGATACAGAGGCAGTAGGCAGTCCCATGACAGAAATGGTTTATGGTTCGATTCCCGCACGGGAAGGGGAACCGATATTTTCGCGCTGGTGGCGCACGATTGACAAATGGACGCTGTCTTGCGTCTTTGTGTTGTTTGGCATCGGTCTTTTGCTGGGCTTGGCCGCTTCGCCGCCCTTGGCTGAAAAAAACAATCTGCCCTATTTTTATTTCGTTCAGCGACAGGTTTTCTTTGGCTGTATCGCGCTGACAACCATGGTGTTGGTCACCATGATGGACCCGCATAAAGTGCGCCGCCTTGGCGTTGTGGGCTTTCTGGCCGCCTTTATCGCCTTGGCCTTACTGCCATTTTTCGGAACGGATTTTGGCAAAGGCGCGATGCGGTGGTTTTCTTTTGGGTTTGCCTCTGTTCAGCCGTCAGAATTTTTAAAGCCCGCGTTTGTGATCACCAGTGCTTGGTTGATTGCGGCGGCGCTTGAAATTGGCGGTCCTCCCGGGCGGCTGTATTCGTTTATGTTGACCATAGTGATTGTTGTGATGTTGGCTTTACAACCTGATTTTGGCCAAGCGTCCTTGGTGCTGTTCAGTTGGGGTGTGATGTATTTCGTGGGCGGTGCGCCGCTTTTGCTGTTGATCTGTCTTGCGGGGCTTGTGGTGTTTGGTGGCACGCTGGCCTACAATGGGTCCGAACACTTTGCGCGGCGTATTGATGGGTTTTTGAACCCTGATATCGATCCGACCACCCAGATTGGCTATGCCACGAACGCAATCCGCGAAGGTGGATTTTTCGGCGTGGGCGTGGGCGAGGGGACTGTGAAGTGGTCCCTGCCTGATGCGCATACCGATTTTATCATTGCGGTGGCCGCCGAAGAATATGGGATGATTTTAGTGTTCACCATCATCGCACTCTACGCCACGATCACTGTGCGCTCGCTGTGGCGTTTGTTGCGTGAACGCGATCCGTTTATCCGTTTGGCGGGCACGGGGCTGGCTTGTGCGTTTGGCATTCAAGCGTTTATCAACATGGGTGTTGCTGTGCGGTTGTTGCCAGCCAAAGGCATGACGTTGCCGTTTGTGTCCTATGGTGGTTCATCGGTGATCGCATCGGGCATTGCCGTTGGTGCGCTTTTGGCGTTCACCCGCACACGCCCCCAAGGTGAGATCGGCGATTTGTTGATCCGCCGCGGTCGCTGAAACTTGCATTTTGAAAAGGTGATATGATGTCTGGCCAAACTCCTCTTGTGGTGATTGCTGCTGGTGGCACGGGCGGGCATATGTTTCCCGCGCAAGCCTTGGCCGAAGTGCTTTTGGCACGGGGGTGGCGCGTCAAGCTTTCCACTGATCCACGCGGCGCACGCTATGCTGGTGGATTTCCTCAAGCTGTTGAAATTGAGGTTTTGACCTCAGGCACATTCGCGCGTGGTGGAATTGTCGCCAAGCTGGGCGTGCCGTTTAAAATTGTTGGCGGCGTCTTGTCTGCGATGCGCAAGTTTCGCAAAGATCGCCCCAATGTGGTGATCGGCTTTGGCGGCTACCCTGCCATTCCATCTGTGGCGGCTGCGACACTGATGAAATTGCCACGGATGATCCATGAACAAAACGGCGTGTTGGGGCGCGTGAACAAAGTTTTTGCCCCCAAAGTGGCACAGGTCGCTTGCGGTGTTTGGCCCACACAATTGCCTGAAGGCGCGGTTGGTGTGCATGTGGGAAATCCTGTGCGCGGTGCGGTGTTAGAGCGTGCAGCAGCGCCCTATATTACCCCCGGTGAATATCCGATGGAAGTCTTGGTTTTGGGCGGCTCACAAGGGGCGCGCATCACATCTGATATGGTGCCTGCCGCGATCACAGCCTTGCCTGAACATTTGCGTCAAAACCTGCGTGTCAGTCAGCAAGCGCGCGCAGAGGATGTGGCGCGTGTTGAACAGCATTACGCAGATCACGGCATGGGCGCTGACATCAAAACCTTTTTCGATGATGTGCCAAGTCGCATGTCAGAGGCGCAATTGGTGATTGCACGTTCTGGCGCATCGACGGTGGCGGATATTTCTGTCATCGGTCGGCCTTCGATTTTAATCCCCTTTGCTGCCGCCACGGGCGACCACCAAACGGCCAATGCGCGCGGCTTGGTGGATGCGGGCGCTGCGATTATGATCCCCGAAAGTCAATTGACGGTGCAAAGTCTAAGCGAACAGATCGCTTTGGTTTTGGGCAATCCTGATGGGGCCAGCCACATGAGCCGCGCAGCGCTGTCTGTTGGCAAACCTGAAGCCGCACAAGAGCTCGCCGCATTGGTCGAAGCACTGGCCGCCCATTAATTTTCGGCCTAAACACGCGCCGCACCGAGAAAGAAAGAGATAAGACATGAACGCATCCGCAACCAAGCTTCCCACCGAAATGGGGCCAATCCACTTTGTTGGCATTGGCGGTATCGGCATGTCCGGCATTGCAGAAGTGCTGCTCAATCACGGGTATTCGGTGCAAGGTTCTGACCTGAAAGCATCCAAAATCACTGACCGGCTTGAAACGCTGGGTGCGCGGGTTTTTGTCGGGCAAAAGGCCGAAAACCTCGAAGGCGCGGCTGTCGTGGTCATTTCAAGCGCGATCAAACCGGGTAATCCAGAATTGGATGCAGCGCGTTTGGCTGGGCTGCCTGTTGTGCGCCGCGCTGAAATGCTTGCAGAACTCATGCGCCTGAAATCTAACATCGCAGTGGCGGGAACGCATGGCAAAACCACCACCACCACGATGGTTGCAACATTGCTGGACCAAGGCGGCATTGACCCGACTGTCATCAATGGCGGGATCATTCACGCCTATGGGTCTAACGCGCGCGTTGGCACGGGCGACTGGATGGTTGTGGAAGCGGATGAAAGCGATGGCACGTTCAACCGCCTGCCTGCGACCATTGCGATTGTGACCAATATCGATCCTGAGCACATGGAACATTGGGGCGATTTCGATACGCTGCGCAAAGGCTTTTATGACTTTGTGTCCAACATTCCGTTTTACGGCTTGGCTGTGTGCTGTACGGATCACCCCGAAGTGCAAACGCTTGTGGGCAAGATCACCGATCGCCGCGTTGTGACCTTTGGGTTTAACGCGCAAGCCGATGTGCGCGCCATCAATTTGACCTATAAAAAAGGCGTGGCGCATTTTGATATCGCCTTGCAACAAGATGACATCGTGATCAAAGACTGCACCTTGCCTATGCCCGGTGATCACAACGTATCCAATGCTTTGGCGGCTGTGGCTGTGGCGCGCCATTTGGGAATGACGCCCGATGCGATCCGTGAAGCTTTGGCGAATTTTGCTGGTGTGAACCGCCGCTTTACCCGCGTGGGCGAAGTCAACGGTGTGACCATTATCGATGATTATGGCCATCACCCCGTTGAAATCGCTGCCGTGCTCAAAGCGGCGCGTCAAGCCACCGAAGGGCGTGTGATTGCAGTGCATCAGCCGCACCGCTTTAGTCGTTTGGCGTCTTTGTTCGAAGATTTTTGTACCTGCTTCAACGAAGCCGATGTGGTTGGCATTTCTGATATTTTTGCCGCTGGCGAAGACCCTATCGAGGGCGCAGGCCGTGATGATTTGGTCGCAGGTCTGATCCGCCACGGGCACCGCCATGCGCGCGCAGTCACATCTATTGACGATTTGGAACGTCTTGTGCGCGAACAAGCACGTGAAGGCGATTTGGTTGTGTGCCTTGGGGCAGGGACCATTTCAACGTGGGCCTATGCTTTGGCTGAGCGTTTGGCGAAAGATTAACGTGAAAAGCTTGGGCCCAGTGCACACAGGCAGGGCCCCGGTACAATGACATCACTTGTTGCCTTTTGTGTTTGGGTGCTTGCCACAATGGGGCTTGCGCTTTTACCTATAAAATACCAAATTCTCCCTGGGTTGGGATTTTTGCTCATTCTGCCCGTGCTCTTGGTGTGGCTTGCGCACGATTATGGTGCGCTGCCTGTTGTTGTTTGTATTTTCGCTGCCGTGTCTTTGTTTCGCAAGCCGTTGTGGGCCCTTGTTTCAGGCGCACGACGTTGGATCACTCGCACTTGACCAGAGGTACTTATGACGCTTTCTCTTATTCTCGCATGTCTTTGGGCCATTTCGGCGAATGTCATTGCAATTCTGCCCGCGCGTAAATCACACTGGCCCGCAGCCTATGTGCTGATTGGCTTGGGGGTTCCCCTTTTGGGCTTCGTCACTTATGAAAACGGGCCATGGATTGGCTTGCTTGTTTTGGCCGCTGGCGCGTCAATGTTGCGTTGGCCAGTGCGGTATCTGGGCGGCTTTTTGGGGCGTTGGATCAAAGGCAAGTTGACCTGACGATAGGTTAAATGGCGTTTGATATATTAAGCTATAAGATAAGGTGAGAGAATGAGTTTTCCCGATGTGCGTGGCACTTTGACTGAAAATCGCCCCTTGGCAGATTTGACATGGCTGCGTGTGGGTGGGCCAGCGGATGCGTTGTTTCAACCTGCCGATGTGGATGATTTGCAGAGCTTCCTGAAAGCTCTTGATCCTGCCGCCGCAGTGTTTCCCATGGGTGTAGGATCAAATCTAATCGTGCGGGATGGTGGCATTCGTGCGGTGGTGATCCGCATGGGGCGCGGGTTCAACGGCATCTCGTTTGACGGCAATTTCATCACTGCGGGGGTCGCGGCGCTGGGGGCTCATGTCGCGCGCAAAGCGGCGGCCCAAGGTCTTGATCTGACATTTTTGCGGACGATCCCCGGCGCAATAGGTGGTGCTGTGCGGATGAACGCGGGCTGTTACGGGTCTTATGTTGCGGATCATTTTGTGTCTGCCAAAGCGGTGACGCGCGATGGTGATATTGTCACGCTGACTGCCGATGATTTGAAATTCGAATATCGCGGCTCAACTCTGCCCGAGGGCTGGGTTTTGACAGAGGCCACGTTCAAAGCGGACAGTGATGATGCCGCCGTTCTTGAGGCGCGCATGGATGCCCAGTTGAAAAAGCGTGATGAAACGCAACCGACCAAAGATCGGTCTGCTGGGTCGACATTTCGTAATCCTGCAGGATTTTCATCAACGGGACAGGCGGATGATGTGCACGATCTGAAGGCTTGGAAGGTGATCGATGATGCTGGTTTGCGCGGTCACATGATCGGCGGTGCTCAAATGAGCCCGATGCATTCCAATTTTATGATCAATACAGGCACAGCCACAGCGCATGACTTGGAAAGTCTTGGTGAAGATGTGCGAAAAAAAGTGTTCCAAAATTCCGGCCTTACGCTAAGGTGGGAAATTAAGCGCATCGGAGAATTTTTGGGCAAACCTGTTGTCAGCGGCTGTCCCACTGGTTAAACGAATCGCGAGACCTCTTTTCAAAAGAGGCGGTATTGGGCTACGTCCCTCTAATATAATTACAAATTGAGCCGCAAAAGGTTCAAAAAAACACAGGAACCACAAAGGTTCCGGATCATGAGGCACTTGTGGGTATGTCGAGCAGGACACCCCGAAAAGTGGCGGTATTGATGGGTGGCCCCTCGGTTGAACGCGAGGTGTCTCTGTCGTCTGGGCGTGAATGCGCCGCCGCGCTTAAGGGCGAAGGATACGATGTCGTTGAAATCGACGCGGGCGATGATTTGTGTCAACAATTGACCAAAGCCGCCCCTGATGTTGTGTTCAACGCGTTGCATGGTCGCTACGGCGAAGATGGGTGCGTGCAAGGCATTCTGGAATGGATGGGCATCCCTTATACGCATTCCGGTGTTTTAGCCTCAGCCACCGCCATGGACAAAATCCGCACCAAAGAGATTTATCAAGCCGCAGGTCTGCCAATCGCCCCCAGCCGTCTTGCAACCCGCGAAGAGGTCGAGGCCGATCACGTCATCGCGCCCCCTTATGTGGTGAAACCCTATAATGAAGGATCCTCAGTCGGGGTCTATCTTGTGCAGGTCGGTAGCAACGCGCCACGCCTGTCAAAAGACATGCCGCCGGTTGTGATGGTCGAGGCCTTTGTGCCGGGCCGTGAATTGACCTGTACTGTCATGGGAGACCGCGTGTTGGATGTGACCGATATCCTCACCGATGGTTGGTATGACTACGACGCCAAATACAAAACTGGCGGATCACGCCATGTTTGCCCCGCCGAAATTTCAGACGAAATCACCAAAGCCTGCCAAGACTACGCTCTGCGTGCTCACAACGCATTGGGCTGTCGCGGTGTAACGCGCACTGATTTTCGCTGGGATGAAAGCAAAGGTATTGATGGGTTGATTTTGCTTGAAACCAACACCCAACCTGGCATGACGCCAACGTCGCTCAGCCCTGAGCAAGCTCAAGTGAGCGGTCTGACATACGGTCAGTTCGTGGCATGGATGGTCGAGGACGCATCATGCAATCGATAGATCCTATGGTCTTTGCGAAACCTGCCTCTGCTGGCGGATCAGCCCGCGTGTCCGAAGCTGTCGCACGTGTGATGCGGGCGCGGACTGGCGGCTCTGAAGGCGCAGCGCCCAAACCGCGTGACCCTGCGCCGTCGCGGGCCGTTTATAAAATGAACCGTCTTTGGCTGACCCCGTCATTTCGCTTTGCGATGCGTCGGATCGTGCCGTTGGCGGTGGTTTTGATGGCTGTCGGGATTTGGATTGGCGACGAAGACAATCGGGAATTCGTGACCGAGCAATATACGGTGATGAAATCCGAGTTGCAAAATCGCCCTGAGTTTATGGTCAAATTGATGGCTGTTGATGGGGCCTCACCTGATTTGGCCGCTGATATTCGTGAAGTCGCGCCTGTTGATTTTCCAATTTCGTCCTTCGATCTGGATTTGCAAGGCATGTTGACGCAGATCGAAAGCCTTGACGCTGTCGCGGATGTGGGTGTGCGGGTGCGTGCTGGCGGTATTTTGCAAATCGATATCACTGAGCGGGTGCCTGCTGTTGTGTGGCGTGGCCCTCAGGGGCTTGAAATGCTCGACACCGAAGGTCACCGCGTGGCCGCTTTGGCATCACGTTTGGACCGTCTTGATCTACCATTGATTGCGGGCGAAGGGGCCGAGCGCAAAGTGGGCGAAGCACTGGCATTGCTCAAAGCCGCAGACCCGTTGATGGACCGCGTGCGCGGCATTGTCCGTGTGGGCGAGCGCCGTTGGGATCTTGTTTTAGACAAGGGACAAAAAATCAAATTGCCTGAAACCAATCCATTTGCTGCGCTTGCACAGGTGATCACATTGGATCAGGCCCAAGACCTATTGGGGCGCGATGTGCGCACCGTTGATATGCGCAACCCGAAACGGCCTACGCTGCGGATTTCAGACGCCGCACGTGACGAATTCCGCCGCCTTAAGGGATTATAACTGGAGTGTTCTTGCGATGACCGATCTTTATGCTGCTCAGCGCGCAATGCGCAATATGAGAAAAGCTGCGATTCAGCGTGGCGTGATCGCTATTTTGGATGTGGGCACCTCTAAGATTGCCTGCCTGATTTTACGCTTTGATGGCGAAAAATTCATGGGCGGCGATGGGGTTGGGTCACTTGCAGGCCAGTCTGGCTTTCGGGTGATTGGCGCTGCCACAACCCGCTCACGCGGTGTGAAATTCGGCGAAATCGATGCGATGGCAGAAACCGAACGCGCTATTCGGACCGCCGTTCAAGCCGCACAAAAAATGGCGCAAACGCGTGTTGATCATGTGATCGCATGTTTTTCCGGTGGTTCGCCACGCTCGTATGGTTTGGCCGGGCAGGTTGAACTTGAAGGCGAAGCGGTGACAGAACAAGATGTCGCCCGCGTTTTAGCCGCCAGCGATGTGCCCGATTATGGTGCGCACCGCGAAGTGATCCACGCGCAGCCGGTGAACTTTGCGCTTGATCATCGGTCTGGTTTGGGTGATCCGCGTGGGCAGATTGGCAACAATTTGGCCGTCGACATGCATATGCTCACCGTTGACACTGCCACGATCCAAAACCTTTTGTATTGCATCAAACGCTGCGATCTAGAAGTCGCTGGCCTTGCATCCTCTGCTTATATGGCGGGCGTGTCGGCCTTGGTTGAAGACGAGCAAGAATTGGGCGCGGCCTGTGTCGACCTTGGGGGCGGGGCCTCTGACGTGTCGATCTTTATGAAAAAACACATGATCTATGCGGATTCCGTGCGCATGGGCGGGGATCAGGTCACATCCGATATTGCGATGGGTCTGCAAATTCCCAATGCCACGGCCGAGCGGATCAAAACATTCTATGGTGGCGTTGTGGCCACAGGAATGGATGATCGCGAGATGATTGAAATTGGTGGTGACAGTGGCGATTGGGACCGTGATCGCCGTACGGTGTCGCGTGCTGAACTGATCGGTATCATTCGCCCCCGTGTTGAAGAAATTCTCGAAGGTGTGCGCGATTGTTTGGACGCCGCTGGATTTGAGCACCTGCCAAGCCAACAGATTGTTTTGACCGGTGGGGCCAGCCAGATTCCAGGACTTGATGGGCTTGCGCCGAAAATCTTGGGGCAACAAGTGCGCATCGGACGACCTTTGCGCGTACAGGGCTTGCCACAAGCTGCAACTGGGGCGGCTTTTGCCTCTGCCGTTGGTTTGTGTTTGTTTGCAGCCAATCCGCAAGATGAATGGTGGGATTTTGAAGTTCCCGCCGAGCGCTACCCTGCACGGTCTTTGAAGCGTGCTGTGCGGTGGTTTAAAGAAAATTGGTGATCTGAGCGCCGCGTGGATCTGTGATGGGCTTTATGCCACAAACGGGTTTCCCTGCGGCGTCTTTCACTTTAATATATTAGCAAGACCCTAGCGCGAGAGCGCACCTTTCAAGAATCCTAAGGATCACGAGGCAAAGGGTCCTGTCAGGCACGGGCAGTGTTTTGGTGGATTTGTTAACCTTTTCGGGCTTTATGACCCGATTTTGGCGCAAGCGCAGCTTGACGCTAGGTCTCTTTGCGGCCTTAGCCCCCAAATGTGGGGTGGTGCGCAAAATACCGCCTAATTTTATGCGGTATTCCCCTACATTTTGTGTCGCGATTGTGTTTTTTGGGTGACGCCGCTCATAAAAACCCATAGGATGAACGGGAATAGGTAAGTTTTGTTTGGCGCGTTGCCAAGCAGGGACAGTTTGAGGGCGAGTTCGTGGGACAGCGTGCCGCTCCGTAAACAGAAAAAACAGGCGGTAGATCATGGCTTTGAACCTCACAATGCCCGAGCGCGAAGATTTGAAACCTCGTATCACAGTGTTTGGCGTTGGTGGCGCTGGTGGTAATGCGGTCAATAACATGATCGAAAAAGAGCTTGAAGGCGTGGAGTTCGTTGTTGCGAACACTGACGCACAAGCTTTGCAGCACTCCAATGCTGCCTCAAAAATCCAAATAGGTGTTAAAGTCACTGAAGGCCTTGGTGCTGGTGCGCGACCAAGTGTTGGTGCTGCCGCTGCCGAAGAAAGCATCGAAGCCATTGTTGATCATCTTGCTGGCGCACACATGTGTTTCATCACAGCGGGCATGGGGGGCGGCACCGGCACAGGCGCTGCACCAATCATCGCGCAAGCTGCACGTGAGCTAGGTGTTTTGACTGTTGGCGTTGTAACTAAGCCATTCCAATTTGAGGGCGCAAAACGTATGCGTCAGGCGGATGAAGGTGTCGAAGCTTTGCAGAAAATGGTCGACACGCTGATCATTATTCCGAACCAAAACCTGTTCCGCCTTGCCAATGAAAAAACCACATTCACTGACGCCTTCTCTATGGCGGATGATGTTTTGTACCAAGGTGTGAAAGGCGTCACTGACTTGATGGTGCGCCCTGGCTTGATCAACCTCGACTTTGCAGACGTTCGCGCTGTGATGGACGAGATGGGCAAAGCTATGATGGGCACAGGCGAGGCAGAGGGCGAAGATCGCGCGATCCAAGCTGCAGAAAAAGCCATCGCCAACCCATTGCTCGACGAAATGTCTCTCGCAGGCGCCAAAGGTGTTCTTATCAACATCACAGGCGGCGACGATTTGACATTGTTCGAACTCGACGAAGCGGCAAACCGTATTCGCGAAGAGGTCGACCCAGAAGCCAACATCATCGTTGGTTCTACTATGGACCCATCTTTGGGTGGCAAAATGCGCGTGTCTGTTGTGGCCACTGGTATTGACGCAGCGGTTTCGACCGAAATGCCAACACCACGTCGCCGTATGGCTGAGCCCTTGGCGCCTGCCGCCGCAGAGCAAGCACCAGCGCCGGCCCCACAGCAACAACCACAACATCAGCAGCCTGCTGCAAGCGCATATGAAGCGCCAGTTCAGCCTTCTTTGGATGTATTCGATCCGCACTCATCATCAATAGCATCTCAAGCCGAAGAGACTTATGACGCTGTAGATGATGTTCCTGCGCCAGCATATCAGCCACGCCCTGAGCACACATATCAGCCTGCGATGCACGAGCCAGAAGCAGATTCATACGTTGCGCCACGCGCACCTACTGCGGGCACGCCGTCACCTGAAGCGGTCTCTCGTTTGCAAGCGGCTGTCGCAAAGCGCCCAGAAGCGCCGATGCAGCAGCGTCAGCCACAACAACAACCTCAACACGCGGCTCCACGGTCTTTCGGTGCGCCTGAGCAACCAAAACAAGGTCGCTTTGGGATCAACTCTTTGATTGGTCGCATGACGGGTAATGGTGCCGAAGAGGCAGCTGAACCACAGCCACGTCAAGCGGCACCTGCACAGCGTTTTGCGGCTCAACCAAGCCGTCAACCACAGGTACATCAGTCTTACGACGAAGATCAGGATCCAAACCCTGAGCAGGAAAAAATCGAAATTCCAGCCTTCTTGCGTCGTCAGGCAAACTGATCGTTTATCAGACGTTTGTAACGATTTGATCAAATCCGTGATCACGTTTGAATTTATTTAAGTTTAAAAAGGCTGGGATTTCCCAGCCTTTTTTCTTTCATATCATATACTTGCTGCGATGCGGCGCGGATGTGCGCGAAATGTTGCTTGTGGCGATCTGTACATGTTTCATTTCGTTACAAAGATTGAGTTGAGTACCCCCATAAACGCGCCTACCTCATTATTAACAAAGTTTGCTGATCGTGTTGTCCGCTGGACGTGGCACCAAGCAAACAAAGCAACCATGAGGCACGCCGTGCAAAAGACAGTCGCAAAAACGATTACATTCGATGGGGTGGGGCTCCACTCCGGCGAAGCTGTGCGTATGACTGTTGAAGCCGCGCCTGCAAATTCTGGTATTTCGTTCAAACGTTCCGACATTGATGCTGACATCAACGACACGCGCAACCCGTTCATCGCAGCGCGCTGGGATGTTGTGGTGCCTTCTAAGTTGTGCACATTGATCCGCAACACGGATGGTGTTGAAGTTTCAACGATCGAACACATCATGGCTGCGCTTGCTGGCTGTGGCGTGACCAATGCACTCGTGTCTGTGAGTGGCCCCGAAGTGCCAATCGAAGATGGATCAGCGGCGCCTTTCGTGGCCGCGATCTTGTCTGTTGGGCTGACACGTCAAAAAGGTCCTATGCGGGCGTTGAAAATTTTGAAACCTGTTCAAATCGAAGTGGGCGCGGCGACTGCCCGTTTGGAACCATCGCATACATTAGAAATCGATTTTCATATTGATTTTGAAGATGCCGCGATTGGCGTTCAAGACAAACGTCTTGTGATGGCCAATGGTGCGTTTATTCGTGAGCTGTCAAACTGTCGTACATTCTGCCGCAAATCCGATGTGGACCTGATGCAGGCCAATGGATTGGCGCTTGGTGGGACATTTGAAAACGCAGTTGTTGTGGATGGCGCAGATGTTTTGTCGCCTGGTGGCTTGCGCCATGAGGACGAGCCTGTACGCCACAAGATGCTGGATGCTTTGGGTGATTTGGCCTTGGCTGGCGCACCGATTCTCGGACGCTACACTGGTGTGCGCGCGGGACATGCGATGACAAATGCGCTTTTGCGTGAAGTTTTTGCAACGCCTGGCGCATGGGCTTTTGTGACAGTCGATGCCGCAACAGCGCGTACTTTGCCCGGTGCGGGCGTGAGCGTGTCAGATTTGGCATACTGCGCATAATTCGCCAGTTCTTGCCTCTAAGTCTTCACATCTTTATTTTCCGCAGCAAAGACGTTTTGCACCGAAAATTTCTGTGCTAGGAGTTGGTCCATGGCGCGCGGTCGCGGGTCACGAAGTTTGACGAAGGTGGAATTTTTCATGCGCACAGGATCGTACGGCAGCCTTAAATTGGCGGCAGCTTTTTCTTTGGCATTTGTAACGGCCTGCGGTGATTACGCCCCAGAGCGAGATCTTGAAGGTTATTCAGCCGAAGAAATTTACAAACGTGCCGAATATGAAATCACCACGAAAGATTTCGACACGGCGGCTCATTACTTTGGTGAGGTCGAGCGCCTTTACCCCTATTCTTCATGGTCCAAACGCGCCTTGATTATGGAAGCTTTTTCCTTTCACAGGGGCCGTGACTATGAACAAGCCCGCCTTGCCGCGCAGCGGTTCATTGACTTTTACCCCGCTGACGAAGATGCAGCCTATGCGCATTACTTGTTGGCATTGTCCTATTACGACCAAATCGATGACGTGGGCCGCGATCAAGGTCTGACGTTTCAAGCGCTGCAAGCGTTGCGTGTTGTGATTGAGCAGTATCCTGAAACAGAATACGCGCGCTCTGCCGTGTTGAAATTCGATTTGGCCTTTGACCACCTTGCGGCCAAAGAGATGGAAATCGGACGCTACTATTTGAAACGCAAACACTATGCGTCATCCGTGAACAGGTTCCGCGTCGTGATTGAACAGTTCCAAACCACACAGCACACTGCAGAAGCACTGCACCGTTTGGTCGAGGCCTATTTAGCACTTGGTCTCACAGATGAGGCGCAGACCGCAGGGGCGATTTTGGGGCACAACTTCCAATCGACCGAATGGTATCAAGACAGCTATGCTTTGCTGACGGGCCAAGGGCTTGAGGCCAAATCTTTGGGGAACAACTGGCTCAGCGCAGTGTATCGTCAAATGGTTCGCGGCGAATGGCTCTGACCAACGTTTCGAGGCGGTTATGTTAAGGCACCTTGATATCCGGGACATGTTGATCATCGACCGACTGGAACTATCGTTTCAGCCGGGTCTCAACGTGCTTACTGGGGAAACGGGTGCAGGTAAATCCATTTTGCTCGACAGTTTGGGCTTTGTCTTGGGCTGGCGCGGACGCGCCGAATTGGTGCGGGCAGGGGCCAAACAAGGCGAAGTGATTGCCGTGTTCGACGTGCCTCAAGGCCCCGTGGCTGAGGCTTTGATTCTTGAGGCTGGCATTGATGTCAGCGACAATGAACTGATTTTACGCCGTATCAACACCGCCGATGGGCGCAAAACTGCGTGGGTCAATGACCGCCGTGTTTCTGGTGATGTGCTGCGGCGTTTGTCGGAATTGCTGATTGAATTGCACGGGCAGCACGATGATCGTGGGTTGCTCAATCCCCGTGGGCACCGTGTGTTGTTGGACACCTTTGGCACCTTGGACGGCAAGCTGTCTAAAACGCGCACAGCGTGGAAAACACTGGCGGCAACGCGAAAAGCTTTGGCTGCCGCTCAAGCCGAACAAGCTGCCTTGAAATCCGAAGAAGAGTTTTTGCGCCATGCCGTAGGCGAGCTGGATAAAATCCGACCAGAAGCCGGCGAAGAGGCGAAACTCGATGCAGAGCGCCGCCTGATGCAATCTGCTGAAAAGATTTCTGGCGATATTTCAAAAGCCCACCAAGCCATGTCCTATGACGCCGCCGAAGGCGCGTTGACCGATGCGCTGCGTTGGTTGGAAGGCGCTGCAGACAAGGCAGATGGTCGTCTTGATGCGCCGATTGAGGGGCTCAACCGCACCTTGAATGAATTGGCCGATGCCCAGTCGGGCGTTGAGGAATGTATGGACGCGCTGCGGTTCAACCCGCACGAACTGGAAGGTATCGAAGAGCGCCTGTTCGCCATTCGAGGTCTCGCTCGCAAGCACAATGTCTTGGCAGATGATTTGGGTGACTTTGCTGATGATTTACGCAGCAAACTCAAGGCGCTGGATGGTGGTGCCGATGATTTGTTCCGTCTTGAACAAGACCTAAAAGATGCAGAAACACGTTACAGCACCGCAGCCGATGCATTGACCCGTGCGCGCCAATCCGCAGCCAAAGAACTTGATTCATTGATGGGCGCAGAGTTGGCCCCCCTGAAAATGGAACGCGCGGTGTTTGTCACGGTTGTCGCGCCGTGTGACGGCGGCCCCGATGGGCAAGACGCCGTGTCTTTCACTGTGGCGACCAACCCTGGTGCGCCAGCGGGGCCCCTGAATAAAATTGCCTCGGGTGGTGAATTGTCACGGTTTCTCTTGGCATTAAAAGTATGTCTGACGCGTGACCAATCCGGTGTCACGATGATTTTCGACGAAATTGATCGCGGCGTTGGCGGCGCCACTGCGGATGCCGTTGGGCGGCGTTTGAAAGCTTTGGCAGCAGACGGTCAAGTGCTTGTGGTGACGCATTCGCCGCAAGTGGCCGCATTGGGCGCGCATCATTGGCGTGTTGCCAAAAGGGTCGAAAAAGACATGACGTTGTCAGAGGTCGTGCCGCTTGTAGCACAGGACCGTATTGATGAAATCGCGCGTATGTTGTCGGGGGATTCGATCACAGATCCCGCCCGCGAAGCGGCCAAAGCCCTATTGAACGGCTAATTCTGCGATCAGCCGATTGGCGCTTTGCACACACTCCACTAATTTCAAGCACGGGCGTCTGGTTTGTCCCCTATGGGACAAGCTTTCCGGGATTCATGATGTTTTTCGGGTCCAATGCCTGCTTAATCGCGCCCATGGCAGCCCACGCGGGCGCACCGTGTTCTTGTTCCATGAAACCTTTTTTGCCAAGACCAATCCCGTGTTCTCCCGTGACCGTGCCACCAAGTTTCAAGGCTCGCTCTGCCATGCGGTGCGCTAGGCGTTTGGCCTCGGCCAATTCCGCATCATTGTCCGGTTCGACCAAAAGAATGGCGTGAAAATTTCCGTCGCCGACATGGCCCAAAATCGGACCTTCGATAGAGGATGCGGCAATATCGTCTGCCGTTTCTTGCACCGCTTCGGCCAGCTTTGAAATTGGCACACAAATGTCAGTCACGACAGAAATACAGCCCTTTTTAAGCGCCAAACAGGCATAGAACGCGTTGTGGCGCATGGTCCAAAGCGCGTTGCGATCTTCAAGCTTGCTGGCCCAATCAAAACCGGATGCCCCGAAGTCTTGCACAATGTCACCAAAGCTCGACACTTGGTCTGCCACGCTTGTCTCTGAGCCATTAAATTCTACGAAAAGGTGTGGTTTTAGAGGGAAATCAACACCTGCATAGGCGTTGACAGCTTCGACGCTTTTGGTGTCCAAAAATTCGATCCGCGCCATAGGAATGCCCATTTGAATGGTCATCATCACGGCATTCACAGCGCTGTCCATATCATCAAAGGCACAAACGGCGGCGTTGATTGCTTCAGGTTGGCCATGCAGGCGCAGTGTCAGTTCGGTCACAAGACCAAGCGTGCCCTCTGATCCTACAAACAGTGCGGTCAGGTCATAGCCTGCCGATGATTTGCGTGCGCGCGATCCTGTGTGCATGATCGTGCCATCGGCCAAAACCACTTCCAGCCCGATCACATTGTCGCGCATGGTGCCATACCGCACGGCAGTCGTGCCCGAAGCGCGGGTCATGGCCATGCCGCCGATTGATGCATTTGCACCGGGATCGACAGGAAACATCAGCCCCGTGGCGCGCAGGTCAGTATTCAGTTGCTCGCGCGAAACGCCGGGTTGCACGATAGCATCCATATCTGCGTCATTGACCCGTAGCACGCGGTTCATCTTAGAAAAATCAACCACAAGGCCACCATGGATCGCCATGGTTTGCCCCTCAAGTGATGTACCTGCCCCCCAGCCAATCACAGGAATGTCATGTGCGTGGCACAGTTTAACCAAAGCTGAAACTTCGGCTGTGGTTTGCGGATAGGCGACTGCATCGGGCGGAGTGTCAGCAAACCACGTCTCTGAACGGCCATGAACTTCAAGATCAGACTTGGAACGGGTCACGCGACCCTCTAGAACGGAAGTGAGTTCGGCGAATACGGTATCTTTAATCATTCTAAGCTCGATCTTTGAAAATGCAGTGTGGCTGGAAAGTGCCGTGCTGGTGTGAAAAGCGCAAGTCGCAATGCGTGTAGAAAATAGGATCGGCGCAGCATGGCCGAAGACAAAATATCATATCCTAAAAAAGCGCTGCAAGACGTGCACGCGGGCGTTTTAGATGCCTTGCGTTTGATGCGTTTGCGCGGGCCGTCCCAAATTCAGTTTTGGTTTATTGCGCTCTTGATTGGCATCGCTTCTGGCCTTGCTGCTTTGTTTTTTCGCAAATGGATCAGTGGCCTGCAATCGTTCTTTTACGGGGCAGAAGACGTGCATTTGTTGCACAGTGCTGCGGGGGAACTGCCATGGTTTTGGGTGTTGTCTTTGCCTGTTTTGGGCGGTTTGGCTGTTGGGGTTGTGCTTAATTGGTTCACGCCAGATGGACGCGTGCGCTCGGTCGCGGATGTTATCGAAGGTGCCGCCCTGAATAACGGGCGGGTTGAAAAACGCGCAGGTCTGGCCTCGGCTGTGGCATCGTTGATCACGCTGTCAACGGGCGGCTCAACTGGGCGTGAGGGCCCCGTTGTCCACTTGGCTGCCGTGATTTCCAGTTGGGTGTCGAACAGGTTGCATGCCAATGGCATCACGGGGCGCGACCTGTTGGGCTGCGCTGTGGCGGGCGCGGTGTCGGCGTCATTCAATGCGCCGATTGCAGGTGCTTTGTTCGCGCTCGAAGTTATCTTGCGCCATTTCGCAGTACATGCCTTTGCGCCGATTGCCATTGCTGCGGTTGCAGGAACGGTGATCAACCGATTGGAATTTGGCGATGTGACTGAGTTTACACTCGCGGCGGACGGTGCATTGTCGTTTTATGTTGAATTGCCTGCGTTTGTTTTACTGGGCGCTGTCTGTGGTTTGATCGCCGTTTTGATGATGCGGTCTATTTTTATGGCGGATGATTTTGGCACTTGGGTGGTTGACCGTATTCATTTGCCTCCGGTATTTCGACCCGCTTTGGCGGGGTTGCTGCTTGGGCTTTTGGCGATTGTTTTCCCGCATATCATTGGGGTTGGCTATGAAACCACCTCTGCGGCTTTGACGGGGCAGCTTTTAATTTGGCAGGCGATTGTGTTCACTGTCGTCAAAGTGATCGCGGTCGCCATCACCATGGCTGGACGCATGGGGGGCGGGGTGTTTTCACCGGCTTTGATGGTCGGCGCTATGGTTGGGTTGGCGTTTGGGTTGATTGCCACAGCCGTGTTCCCAGATGTCTCGGGCACCGCGACGCTATATGCTTTGGCGGGTATGGGCGCTGTGGCTGCGGCTGTGCTGGGCGCGCCTATCTCGACGACCTTGATCGTGTTCGAACTCACAGGCGATTGGCAAACAGGGCTGGCCGTGATGGTCGCTGTGTCTTTGTCGACGGCCATTGCTTCAAAGCTTGTCGACAGGTCGTTCTTTTTGACTTTGCTTGAGCGGCGCGATGTGCATTTGGCCGCAGGACCACAAGCGTACCTTTTGGCAACTGTGCGCGTGCATCAGTGCTATCGCGGACCCGATGCGCCGCGCGCAGCCAAAGAAAGCGATTGCAAAGACTTAATTTCAAAAGGGATTTATATTTCCCCCAATGAAACGCTTGAAAAGGCGATCCCGATGTTCGAGACACATAACCTAGTGTTTATCCCTGTTGTCACCTTGCGCGAAGAAACAGGACCAGAATTGCATGGGGCGTTGTTTCATGTTGATGCTTTGCGTGTTTTTAGCAAAGCACTGGCCGACACAGCGGCAGAGGAACACAGTTAAACAGGTGAGCGGAACGCAAATTTTGCAAAGGCAAAAGGGCGCAGTTTGACCTACACCCTCTGATATATTCCTGCAAAAGCGTATCGATGATCTTTGCTTACAGCAGTTCAACAGCGGCTTTTTGTGGATAAAAAGCCAAATACCCTTTGATCTTTTCCATCCCTTGCAAGGGATTTTCATACGACCAAGCGGCATCTTCGATCAGAACCGACTTGGTTTGAATCGAATAATAAGATGCATCGCCTTTGAACGGGCAATGTGACGTGGTGTCTGAAGCATCCAAAAAGGCCATGGCAAGTGCGTCACGCGGGAAATAGATCACGGGTGGGTAATCGCCCTCAATCACTTCCAATGCATCACTCGTTTCGCCCAGAACTGCACCGCCAGCACGCACGACATATTTGCCGGGTGCTTTACGGATTTTAATATGGTCAGCCATTTTATGTCCCCTCTTAAATTTAGCGTATCTTATCAGGCAACTCTTAACAGGTATATGTCAGACTGCGGTGGTGGCGTGTCGCAGCCATTCTTTGGCACTGTCGCTGACGCGTGGTGAAATCACATTCCAAACCTGTGCGTGGTACCCATCCAACCAATCGCGTTCCCATGGGGCCATCTCATCAGCGTTGATTAAATCACGATCAATTGGCACAAAGGTCAAGGTTTCGAAATCAAGCATGTCACGTGGATCGCCACCGGAAAGATCAGGTGCGCTGCGCACGACGATCAAGTTTTCGATACGAATCCCGTACGATCCAGCTTTGTAATATCCTGGTTCGTTTGACAAAATCATCCCCTCGCGCAGGGGCAAATCCGAGGCACGTGAAATGCGTTGCGGGCCTTCGTGCACAGATAAAAATGCACCAACGCCGTGTCCCGTGCCATGATCATAATCGCGGCCCATGCGCCACAGAGGGGCGCGGGCCAAACTGTCCAAATGCGCACCAGCAACCCCACGCGGAAATCGCGCTGTGGAAATCGCGATCATACCTTGCAGCACTGCGGTAAAGGACTCGCGTTCTTCGGCGCGTGGATGACCTAAAGAAACGGTGCGGGTGATATCCGTTGTGCCATCAATATATTGCCCACCGCTGTCCAGCAAAAGCAATTCTCCTTCGCTCAGCGGGCGATCTGTCTCTGTCGTGACGCGGTAATGCACAATCGCGCCGTTGGGGCCAGAGCCGCTGATCGTATCAAACGAAATGTCTTTGAGCTGGTTTGTCGCGGCACGAAACCCTTCGAGTGCGCGCGCCACGGATATCTCGGTCAGGCTGTCTGGCACTTGGGCATCTAGCCACGCTAAAAATTCGACCATCGCAGCGCCATCGCGCAAATGGGCTTCACGCGCTCCTGCGATTTCAGCATCGGTTTTACAGGCTTTGGGTAAAATGCACGGATCTTCGCCTGTGACAACTTGAGCACCGGCACCTTCAATCAAGCTGCGCAAAGCATAAGGCGCGGTGGCCGGATCAATCAAAACTGTGCCTTCAAGGCTTTGCAGATGGGCATTGAATTCAGATCGCGGTGCGATTGAAATCCGTGGATCAGGGTCGAGCGCATCAAACTTGGACGGTTCTGCAAACAAGTGCATTTTCCCATCGGTGCTTAGCGTTGCAAAGGCTTGGACAACTGGATTGTGCGCAATGTCGGCACCGCGAATGTTCAGCAGCCAAGAAAGACTGTCAGGCAAAGTGAACACCACGGTATCTGCGCCATGTTTGCGCAGCGCGCCACAGACTATTTCGAATTTCTCTTCGGAAGTCTGCCCCGTTAATTCAAAGGGCTGGGCGAAAACTGGGGCATTGGGGCGATCTGGGCGATCCGTCCAGATTTTATCGATTAAATTCTGTGATGCGCTGATGGTTTTTCCACTGCCTTCAAGCGTTTTGCGCAGGATTCCAATGTCTTTTTCTGTATGCAGCCAAGGGTCGAATCCGATTGTTTGTGCGTCGCGTCCCAATAGCCATGCGCCCAAAGATGTCGCGGGCCAATCAATGTATTCGAACACGCTGTCATCACATTGCGCTCTGACCTGAACGGTGTAGCGGCCATCTGTAAACATTGCGGCGGCGCTGCGGGTGACGATGCTAAAGCCTGCCGAGCCCGTAAACCCTGTGAGCCATGCCAACCGTTCGTCACAAGCCGCAACATATTCACCCTGATGTGCATCTGAACGCGGCACAATGAACGCATCCAACCCTGCGTCAGTCATGGCAACACGCAGTGCAGTCACGCGGGGGGCAGCTTGGTCAGGGTGGCTGGTCACATCAAAGGATTGAAACATAGATTTCGCCTTATGTAATTGATTTTGCGTAATTATACTTGGTAAAACTTGCCTAAGTGAGATGCTACATCGCTTTGCGGATACCGAACATGCGGGCACGCGCCCTTGGGTCTGTGTCAAACAGCGCGGCCAATTGTTCGGTCATCGCACCTGCTAATTGTTCAACGTCAGTGATGGTCACCGCGCGCTCGTAATAGCGCGTCACATCGTGGCCAATGCCAACAGCAATCAGTTCAACCTGTTTGCGCTTTTCAACCAATTCGATCACATCGCGCAGGTGTTTTTCCAAATAGTTTGCGGGGTTTACAGACAGCGTGCTGTCATCCACTGGCGCACCATCAGAAATCACCATCAAGATTTTACGCGCTTCGTTTCGTGCAAGCATGCGGCGGTGCGCCCATTCGAGCGCCTCTCCGTCGATGTTTTCTTTCAGCAGGCCTTCTTTCATCATCAGTCCTAAATTGGACCGTGTGCGGCGCATAGGCGCGTCGGCGTTTTTGTAAATGATGTGGCGCAGATCATTCAAGCGACCCGGCATTTGTGGACGTCCTTGGGCCAGCCATTCCTCACGGCTTTGGCCACCTTTCCACGCGCGGGTGGTAAAGCCGAGCACCTCAACTTTGACCGAACACCGCTCCAGTGTGCGCGACAAAACATCGGCACAAATCGCGGCAATCGAAATTGGACGACCGCGCATAGAGCCAGAGTTATCCAACAAAATGGTCACGACTGTATCGCGGAATTCGGTGTCTTTCTCGCGCTTGAACGACAAAGGCGTGGTGGGGTTGGCGACAACACGCGCTAGGCGGCCTGCGTCCAATGTGCCCTCTTCCAAGTCGAATTCCCAAGACCGGTTTTGCTGCGCTTGCAGGCGGCGCTGTAGCTTGTTTGCCAAGCGTGACACCGCGCCTTTGAGTGGCTCAAGCTGTTGATCCAGATAGGCGCGTAGACGTTCCAGTTCGGCGGCTTCAGCCAAATCTTCGGCCGCGATTTCTTCATCGTATTTGCTGGTGAAAACTTGATAATTTGGATCTGCATCTGAAAAGGGCGCGGGCTGAGGGGCTTCAGCTTCGGCCTCATCATTGGGCATGTCCATCTCATCAGTGTATTCATCTTGCGCCATATCGTCTGAAGACACGGTGGCTTCTGACGCATCTTGTTGTTCTTCTTGCGAATTTTCAGGCGAGGCTTCGTTTTCGTCGTCTTGCTCTTGATCTTCACTCTCAGACTCGAGATCCTCTTGGTCTTCGTCTGATTCCGCATTTTGATCGTCGTCAGAATCCAAATCATCAGGATCATCGCCTAGCTGGTCGCCATAGCCAAGATCTTCGATCAAACGACGGGCCAAACGGGCAAAGGATTTTTGGTCGCTGATGAAACTGTCAAGATCGTCAAACGTGCCAGAGGTTTGCTGTTCGATGAAATCGCGCCAAATCTCCATCACATTTTGCGCCCCTGCGGGCAGATCGCGCCCAGTTGTCAGGTGGCGCATGTAATAGCCCATGGCCTGTGCCAGCGGGGCATCTTCGGTAGATGTGACCCCGTCATAGCCGCGCCGCATCGCCTCGTTACCGATTTTTGCGTCAATGTTTTTGCTGGTGCCGGGCATGTGCCGCGCGCCGACGGCTTCAACGCGCGCAGTTTCAAGCGCATCATAGATGTCAAAAGCCATTTGGCCTTGAGGCGCATAGCGATTAAAGGTGCCATCGTCGTGATATTTGTGACGCAAGGCCAAAGCATCTGCCGTACCGCGCGCGATCAACACTTCGTCGCGGGTCATGCGACGCGAAATTTGCGGCAAGCGTACCGTGTCTGGGGTCAGCCCCGATGGGTCCATCGAATAGGTAACCGTCAGCTCGGGATCATTGGCCAGTACTTTGGTGGCCTCAGCAAGGGCTTTTTTAAACGGATCAGCTGGGTTGTCGCTTGGCTTTGTCATCTATTTCCGCATTTCATTTGTTGAATTACGTCCGCACACAAAGGCGTAAGTGCTGCGATCAATGTCACAAAAGTCGGTTGCAGCACGCGACGTGTCAGTCTGACGGTTGAAGCGCCATCACCATCATATTGACGTCGGTTCAGGTATGCAAACATACGCGCCGACATCGATATGATGCGTGACAGCAGCTTCAATAATTACCCCAAGGTCATGCTTGCGGCAGATTCTGGCAGTTCTTCATCAAAGCAACGCTGGTAAATTTCAGCAACAGTTTGACGTTCCAATTCATCACATTTGTTGAGGAATGTAAGGCGGAAGGCATAGCCAACATCGCGGAAAATCTCAGCGTTTTGCGCCCATGTGATCACCGTGCGTGGTGACATCACCGTGGACAGGTCGCCGTTCATAAACGCTGTGCGTGTCAGGTCGGCAGCGGTCACCATCTGGCTGATCTGCTTGCGACCTTTTTCGGTGTTGTAGTTGGGGTTTTTGGACAGAACGATAGCGGTTTCCGCATCGTGGCTCAGGTAGTTGAGCGTCGCGACTAAAGACCAACGGTCCATCTGGGCTTGGTTGATTTGTTGCGTGCCGTGGTACAGCCCCGTGGTGTCGCCCAAACCAACAGTGTTGGCGGTGGCAAACAGACGGAAATAGGGGTTCGGCGTGATGACTTCGTTTTGATCCATCAAGGTCAATTTTCCGTCAGCTTCCAAAACGCGTTGGATCACAAACATCACATCCGCACGGCCCGCATCGTATTCATCGAACACAATCGCACAAGGGTTGCGCAATGCCCAAGGCAAGATACCCTCTTGGAATTCGGTGACCTGTTTGCCGTCTTTGAGTTTGATGGCGTCTTTACCGATCAAGTCGATCCGCGAAATGTGGCTGTCAAGATTGACGCGCACAGAAGGCCAATTGAGGCGCGCTGCGACTTGTTCAATATGCGTGGATTTGCCTGTGCCGTGGTACCCTTGGATCATCACACGACGATTGTGTGAAAACCCTGCAAGGATCGCCAGAGTTGTGTCCGGGTCAAATTTATAGGTCGTGTCGATCTCTGGCACGCGGTCAGTGCGGTCGGCGAACCCTTTGACGGTCATATCGGTGTCGATGCCAAAGACCTCGCGGACTGAGATATCTTCGGTGGGTTTTGCAGTCGCATCCATGTTTGAGCCCGTATCCATCGCTGTTACTTTGTGACTTCATGCCCGTTTCGCGCCAAGGGTGCAAGGGGGGGCAGGGTGGCAACTTTTACAAGGGGGCTGAGCGCGCACCTACGATTTCAAACATAATTCTGGATCACTTTTATATCTCAAATCAACGTGTCTTCATTGTGATGATCTGCGGTGGTCCAAAGCCGTCTGCAGGGCGTATCTCTTGTAACCTCGCCAAAATGGTCGAGGCATCAAACTGATGGAGACACAACATGAAACGCTCTTTTATTCTGTCCACACTCGCAGCGACTTTGATTTCTGGTGCAG
The DNA here is from genome assembly GCF_900109555.1 of Pacificibacter marinus. Lineage (GTDB taxonomy): Bacteria > Pseudomonadota > Alphaproteobacteria > Rhodobacterales > Rhodobacteraceae > Celeribacter > Celeribacter marinus_C. The sequence continues at coordinate 213,569 of NZ_FNZV01000004.1, forward strand.
CCTTTGCTGATCACCACGGCGAAAACCCGATGGTGGGTGGCGCAGAAATGTTCGCAGACAAAAACATCGTTGAAAATGCTGTAAATTCTGCAGATCACACAACACTGGTCGCTGCTGTGACAGCCGCAGGTCTTGTTGATACGCTCGCATCAGATGGCCCGTTTACCGTTTTTGCCCCTGTGAATGATGCTTTTGCAGCTTTGCCTGAGGGCACAGTTGAAACACTGTTGATGCCAGAAAACAAAGATCAGTTGACCAAAATCCTGACCTGCCACGTTGTTGGTAAAGAGGTCATGTCAGACGCGCTTAAAGGCATGATCGAAGACGACGGTGGCAAGCACCCAGTTCCAACACTCGGCGGTTGCACGCTGCAAGCGTCCTACGTTGACGGCAAAATGATGCTCGAAGACGAAAACGGCAACGTTGCGACAGTGACTATCGCGGATGTGGACCAGTCAAACGGCGTGATCCATGTGATCAACACAGTGATGTTGCCAGCAATGTAAGTTGACGTTTATTAAAATGTTGCAAGATTGGGCGCCTTTCGGGGCGTCCTTTTGCATTTTAAGCTATGTGGCATTTGCCTAAGACCCAAAGCCCCACTACATATGGGTCAAACAAGACCTGTAAGGACAAATACATGAGCGGTTTACTGGCTTTACTCGATGATGTGGCAGGGATCGCTAAGGTTGCTGCCGCCAACGTCGATGACATTGCAACACAGGCGTTAAAAGCCTCAAGCAAAGCGGCGGGGGCGGTGATTGATGATGCCGCCGTGACGCCCAAATATGTGCAAGGCTTCCAGCCTGCGCGTGAATTGCCCATCGTTGGGAAAATTGCGTTGGGGTCGATCAAGAACAAGTTGATCATCTTGCTGCCCGCAGCGCTTTTGCTGTCCACTTTTGCGCCGTGGCTGATCATGCCTTTGTTGATGATTGGCGGGTGCTATTTGTGTTTTGAGGGGGCGGAAAAGGTCTATCACCTGTTTAAGCCGCACGCGCCTTACGCGGATGGTCAAGACCCGAGCGAAGGCGACCCCATGCGCCTTGAAGAGGCTAAAATCGCGGGGGCGGTGAAAACGGATTTCATTCTATCTGCTGAAATCATGACCATCATTCTGTCAGGTATTGATCCTACTGGGTCGATCCTATTCAAAGCGGGCGCTTTAGCGTTGGCTGGTATTTTCATCACTGTTGCAGTGTACGGCGCTGTGGCGTTGATCGTGAAAGCGGATGATGTCGGGCTGTGGTTGGCACGGGTCGGGCGCTGGTCTGTGACGCGTGCATTGGGGCGTGGCATTGTGAAATTTATGCCATTTTTGATGAAAGCGCTGATGATTATTGGCACCGCCGCGATGATTTGGGTGGGCGGATCAATTGTTATTCATGGGATGCACGAACTTGGATTGCACCATCCTTATGTTGAAATTCACCACTTGGCCGAAGTTGCCGCGCTGGCTGCGCCCAAAGCCGCTGGTTTTGTCACTTGGTTTATGACGGCGCTGTGTGATGGCATTCTAGGGCTGGTTTTGGGACTGTTTCTTATTCCGGTGGTTAGTAAAGTGATTGATCCTTTGATCCACGCGGTCAAAGGCAAAAAAGGCGATGCTGCGCATTAAGCGTTGAAACGTCTGAGCGCTTTCAGTCGATATGTGATAAAAAAGGCCGCCTATGTTGAGGCGGCCTTTTTGCGTTTTATGGCTTGATGTTCACGAGAGACTAGCGGAAAAAACGGCTGTCTTTCACTTGGTCCCAAGCCCAAACAACTTGTTGCAATTGTTCTTCTTGTGACCGATCGCCACCATTCACATCTGGGTGCAAGACTTTGATCAAGCTGCGGTACTGCTTTTTGATCTCGGCTTTGGTCCAATGATCTTTGGCTTCCAAAATTTCAATCGCCTGACGTTCAGGAGCAGGCAATTTGCGCGTAGACGCACCCGGATCGCTTTTGCCCGGATTTTGTGTGGCGTTTTCCCCTAACACTTGATGCGGATCATCCACACCAAGACGCGCCCAAGCCCGTTCTTCGCTGGTTTTCTTACCAAACGGCTTTGTTGGGCGCTCGCCTGTTTCGGCGGCTTTCATCTGTTCTTCCATTTCTTCGGGCGTCGCGTTGTCGAAGAAATTCCATTTTAAATTATAGGCGCGAACATGGTCCTTACAGAACCATTTGAACTCGTCCAAATGATCGGGGGAACGGGGCGCGCGGTACTGGCCCGCCTCGACGCACCCGTCGTGTTCGCATTCTCTCTGAGACGTTTCAAACGCACCAGACATACCGCGGCGGCCGCCGCGGCGTTTCTGTTTGTCCTTTGCTGCGGACATATCGAAACCAAAGGGATCGTCTTTTTGCATGTGGCTTAACCTTTTAGACTCAGGCAAAATACTCTAGACGATATGGAGAATTTGGAAAGAGGATAAAGCCTAAATGTCGATCACAGATGAGATGAAATCACGCTTGAACGACGCTTTTTCGCCAAAGCAGCTGGAAGTGGTCGATGACTCGGCCTCTCACGCGGGGCATTCGGGCAATCCTGGCGGTGATGGTGAAACCCATTTTAACGTTATGATCCGCTCGCCACTGTTTGAAGGCATGTCGCGTGTGGCGCGTCATCGTGCTGTGCACAAAGCGCTTGGAGATATCGTGCCGCGCATTCATGCGCTGGCACTTGATTTGGATGTTTGACCCCGTCTTGTCGTACTATGCGGGCTTGTCTGGCGCACTCGTCGTATTGGCGGCATCAGCATCGCTTTTGGCCTTTGCCGCTTCGGCGGCGATGGCCGCATCAGCATCTTCTTGAGCAAAGGTGCCAAAGCCCACTTTTTCATCCGTGAACATGCCAAAATCAGCTTCGCGGCGGAAAATCAAAACTGTATGGTAGCTGACGGTTTTCGACGTCAATCCTGCGCGTTCTTCCATAGGTACAACATCCGAGCGGACATATTCCCAACCTTCTTCAGCAAAGGCATTCAAACGGGTTTCCATGGCCTGTGCCATGCGTGCGTCAGGGGTTTTAATCCCTTTGGCTTTTTCGCCTTTGCGCGGGGCGGGGATGACGCGGTACTCATAGGCTGACATGGGTAGCTCCAATTTTGGCTGGCATTAGGTCGACTTTATGCAAGGCCAATGTAGATGAAAAGGTTTGCGTTTTTGCTAATGACTGTCTGAGCAGGCGGTTTAAATGAAAAACGGGACAGCTTTACGCCGCCCCGTTTGAAAATACGCCAGTTCCAACACGTCAGTGTCGTCGTCTTAAAGGCCGAGCTTTTTCACGACCAATTCGTTGACCGCAGCAGGGTTGGCTTTACCGCCTGAGGCTTTCATCACTTGGCCGACAAAGAACCCAACGAGTTTGGGGTTCTGTTTGGCTTTTTCAACTTGCGCAGGATTGGCTGCAATCACGTCGTCCACGGCAGCCTCGATGGCGCCCATGTCGGTGACTTGTTTCATGCCTCGGTCTTCCACGATCGTCGCAGGATCGCCACCCTCGGTGTAGACGATTTCGAACAGGTCTTTGGCGATCTTGCCAGAGATGTCGCCTGATTTGATCAGCTTGACCACGCCGCCAAGTTGTTCGGCTGACACAGGACTGTCCACGATGTCTTTGTCGTCTTTTTTCAAGCGACCAAACAATTCGTTGATCACCCAGTTTGCTGCGAGCTTGCCGTCTGTGCCCTCTGCCACGCGCTCAAAATAAGCGGCGTTGGCGGTGTCTGCGGTCAAAACATTGGCGTCATATTCAGACAGGCCAAACTCGGTCACAAAGCGGGCTTTTTTCTCGTCTGGAAGTTCAGGCAGGGATGCTGCGATGTCGTCAACCCAAGCTTGTTCGATTTCCAAAGGCAACAGATCAGGGTCAGGGAAGTAGCGGTAATCGTGGGCTTCTTCTTTTGAGCGCATAGAGCGGGTTTCGTTTTTATCCGCATCATACAAGCGTGTCTCTTGTTTGATTTCGCCACCGTCCTCGATGATCGCAATCTGACGGCGTGCTTCCACGTCAATCGCCATTTGGATAAACCGTGTCGAGTTCATGTTTTTCAATTCGCAGCGCGTGCCAAGGTGGCCGAAATCACCAGTCGCTTGGAATTTCTCATACTGACCGGGGCGACAGACAGATACGTTCACATCTGCCCGCATAGAACCGTTTTGCATGTTGCCATCACAGGTGCCCAAGTAGCGCAAGATTTGGCGCAGTTTCAGCACATAGGCTGCCGCTTCTTCAGGGCCACGAATGTCTGGGAAAGACACGATTTCCATCAGCGCCACACCAGTGCGGTTTAGGTCAACGAAAGACATCGTTGGGTCCATATCGTGAATGGATTTGCCTGCGTCTTGTTCTAAGTGAATGCGCTCGATCCGTACATTGCGCGCCACACCCGGTTCCATATCGACCAAGACTTCGCCGTTGCCCACGATGGGGTGGTAAAGCTGGGAAATTTGGTAGCCTTGTGGCAAATCTGGGTAGAAATAGTTCTTGCGGTCAAACGCGGAAAACAGATTGATCTCAGCTTTCAGACCAAGCCCCGTACGAACGGCTTGTTCAATGCAATATTCGTTGATCACTGGTAGCATGCCGGGCATGGCGGCATCAACGAACGCTACGTTTGAATTTGGCTCGTTGCCGAACTTGGTCGATGCGCCAGAGAAAAGCTTGGCGTTGCTTTGCACTTGGGCGTGAATTTCAAGTCCGATCACCAATTCCCAGTCTTCTTTCGCGCCTGCGATGACTTTGGGCTTGGGGCTTTTGTATTGGATGGTATCAAGCATGACGCGGCTCCGGTAAAACTGGTTTATCCGCGTTCTAAGATAGCATGGCGCGCGGGGCAAGGGCTATGCGTGGTCTTAACTGGCTCTGAGCGCCGGCGATCTGCTGTCTGGGCGCGCGCTAAAGCGGGCCTAGCCCAGCACGCATCACGCCCATGCGCACTGGTTTGATGTCGTGCACTGCTTTCAGCCCCAGCAAACGCACGGATTGCAAAATATGATCTTCAGAGCGCACAACACGGTTGAACAGATCGACCACTTTGGCGCGTGCAGTGATGTCGCGGTGGCGGGCACGGCTATAGGCATCAAGCATTTGCGTGTTGCCCAGATCGTCGGGATTGGCATCGCACAGATCCAAAAGTGCGGCCAAATCATTGAGCGATGTATTCAGGCCCTGTGCGCCGATGGGGGGCAAAACATGGGCGGCTTCTGCAATCAATGCGACGCGCTGGGCACTTAGGCAGTCTGCTACTTGGGTGATGATCGGGAAAATTCCACGCTGAGACGCCAGTTGCATGTTGCCCAATAGGCCCGCCGAGCGTTCGGTCATTTCTGCGTTAAAGGCGTCAGTGTCCATGTGCAAAAGGTCAAGCGCTTTGGGGCCTTTGTTCATCCAAACAATCGCAGAGGCCGGTTGGCCCTCAATGTCAGCCAGCGGCACCATGGTGAAAGGGCCGCCTTCGCGGTACACTTCGGTTGAAATATTGGCATGGGGCAGGCTGTGCTTGGCTGTGAACGCCAAAGATTTTTGCCCATAGCGCGTGACCGAGGTGCCGATCCCAGCCGCATCTCGCACGGCTGAGGCGCGCCCATCTGCGCCGATCACCAGTTTGGCTTCAACTTGTGTGCCATCCGTCAGTGTGACAATCGCAGAGTTTGTGCGGGTCAGCATGGATTTAAATCCCACGCCATAGCGTGTCTCTGTTTGCGCAACATTTGGCAAAATTCGCATCAATTCGCGACGCATATGCCAGTTGAGAAAATTCCAGCCAAAGGGTTCATCCGCCGTCTCTCGGCCTTCAAATTGTCGTTCCGTGCGCACAGTCGGTGCATCATTTCTTGCCACAGTATCGACGATACGCAGCCCATCAAGTGGTGTTGCGTGCGGGGCCAAAGCATCCCAAATACCGATTTTTTGAAACAAATCACGGGCAGGGCGCAAAAAGGCGGTGGAGCGCAAATCAGCCCCCAGTTGGTCGCCTTCAATCACGGGCGTATAGGGGTCGACCATCAGCGTTTTAAACCCAGACGCCCCAAAGGCCGCCGCAGCAATCATACCTGCAATGCCGCCACCAACGATGAGAATATCGACGTGTGTGCGGCCTGATGTGGGGGCATGTTGGGTCACGTGGCAGCTCCTTTGTTACCGCGATTGAGAGCGCGGTGTATTTCCCGCAGTGATAGGCGCAAAACCCAAGTTTGTCCAAGCGTCAGCCTGTCTCAGGGTGCGGACAATCTGCGTTTATTTACCAACAGTGAGCAGTACCAAAATCACATACACAAGGGGCACGGTCGCGAGCGCTGTGAGGCCCAGCACCTTTAATCCAAAAAACGCCACGCCTGTACCAACGATCACGGCAAACAGTACGATGACCACAAGAGTTATCAAAACTTGCCGCGGTGTGGCGATGCCAGTCTCGTCATGATCGGTGTCAGGCAGATGTGTATTGTCTTGGAGGGTCGGAGTGTGCATGTGCGGTTCCTTACGAGGTGTGCTTTTGGCATTTGTCTAGGCCTTGGCACGGGGGTGGGTCAGGATGACGGGGTGTCGCGCGTCATACGCGCGCAGGCAAGAGTTGCGTCATACGCACGCAGGCAAGAATTGCGTCATACGTGCGCAGATGAAACGTAGCATTTAATGTGCGCAAGGGCATTAGTGCACGCCAAACTTATGCCGTTACCTAGACAGCTTTTGCAAAAATCCGGTTAAGTCGTCTGTATGATGCTGCACATAGGGCGCGGTGTGGGCATCCTTTTGCGGGGCGACATGGACGGTTTTCATTCCCAATTGATGCGGGACTTCCAAGTTGCGTGGGTCATCTTCAAACATCGCAGCCTCACGGGCGTGCATGTTGTCTTGCGTTAGAATTTCAGCATAGGCTTGCGCGCTTGGTTTTGGGTGAAACCCAGCGTGTTCAATACCGTAGACTGCATCAAACAAACCTGAGAGTCCGCGCGCGATCAGTACTTGCTGCGCATAGGGGGCCGAGCCGTTGGTGAAGACAATTTTGCGTCCATCCAACGCCCCAATCGCATCGCGCAGCGCAGGATCAGGGGCCAACACGGAAAAATCGATGTCGTGGACATAGGTCAAATATGGCAAAGGATCGGTGCCATGCAGCCGCATCATGCCCGACAAAGTGGTGCCATGTTCAAGCCAATATTTGTTGCGCAATGCGCTTGCATCATCTTTGGAAACGCCCAATTCATCCGCAACCCAATCCGTCATCCGCACCTCGATTTGAGGGAACAGCGAGGTTTCGGGTGGATAAAGCGTATTGTCGAGATCAAAGATCCACGATTTGACGTGAGAAAACTGTTTTTGCACCATGAGGTCTTGATACGGCGCGCTTTTGCGACGTGCAAGCCTTGTGCGGGGCGTGTTAACGCTTGAACGTTGGGGAAAGGCCCGTTTATGGTCGCTCAGCACGAAAGAGGGATACCGATGAAAGACGCACGCATAAGTCATACCAGCAATCCCTTGTCTGGGCAGACCTCTGGACAAAAAGATGCCTATAGCCTGATTTTGGAAGCCATCGACACAGGCATCTATCGTCCGGGTGATCGCTTGGTTGAAAGTGAGCTGGCCGAACGGTTCGGTGTTTCGCGCACTCCCATTCGCGAAGCGCTTCAACGGTTGGAAACTCAATCGATGCTGACGCGTGATGGGCGGTCCTTGATTGTCGCGTCTTTGGATCACAACCAAATGGCCGATCTGTATGTGGTGCGCACCGAACTCGAAGGTCTTGCCGCGCGTCTTGCAGCGCGTCATGCCACGCCCGAAGAAATCCGTGTGCTGCGTGATATGGTCACCGAAGATCGCGCATTGATTGATGATCCAGATGCTTTGTCGCGGGCTAACAGACGGTTTCACAAGCAAATTCATTTGGCATCGCACAATCGCTATCTGGTCAAGCAGTTGGATTTGGTTCATCGCTCTATGGCGCTGTTGGCAACAACATCTTTGGCCGCAGAGGGGCGTGGCGAAGAAGCCATCGATGAACACAATCAAATCGTGACTGCGATTGAAGCGGGTGATGGGAATGCAGCGCATAAAGCCTTGAGTAACCATATCTCAAAAGCGTTTGTGACACGACTTAAAATTGACGCAGAAACAGACCGTTAAGGTTTGTTCTCACTGCGGTGCGCCACATAAGTATCGACACTTTTGATGCGCCTGTGTTTGTGACGTGACGAACGCGGTAACCAGTCAGGGACTGTCGAAAAGGCTGCGGTCAATGTCATGTCTGGTGATATCTGGGACCTGTGCGCGTTGATGTCGATACCCGCATCTTTGACAGCATCTACATCGGGTTTTGGCGCGGGCTGTAATCGTGACGTGTCGAGATATGTGTCCTGTTTTGCATTGGTACAAAGTCGTGGTTTCGGCTCTTTTTCTATGACATGATCCGGTAAATTCAATCCGAACGTCACCCGTCTCTTTCCTATACGCTGGACGATTAAGGCATGTGTATTGGGCGCGTGTTCAAAGACCGTTGGAGATTCTGCAAATCCCACAGCTTGCTTGCATTCGGGCACATGTACGCAGTCGTTTGCGCTTAACTGATAAGGGCGTGCCACGCGCGTACTTTTTCCAAAAGATAAAGGTATCTTGGGGATCGCATCCTCCAAGTTTGTCACATTTGCGCTGGGCGTTTTGGGTGAGAAAAATGACTGTGATGTTTCGGTTGGTGCATTCTTAACCTCATGCGCGGGCGCTTTTTTTATTGCGTTTGGATTTAACAGATCATCCAACGATTTGGTTTCGAGGGCAATTTGTACCGGCGTGTCGGTGTCGGCCTCGAAATCATGCAACCCATGTGCAGTTTTGTCCCAATAATTGGGCCGCGTCACGACTTCCCACAGGCCTTTGATCGCAGCAAGCGTGCCCAGTGGGTAGTAAAAGTGCAACGTTGGCACCCACTTCCACATACCTTTGTGCTTTGGAGTCGATGTAGCCAACATACCGATGGCCACTGTGATCACTTCGGACATCAAAAACAGGCTGCCCAATGCTATGAATGTCCCATTGGGAACAATATCTTGCAACGGGTGGTGAAAGCCAAGTGGCATGGCCCAAAACGACCACAAAAGCGGGGCCAAGACAAAATTTGATAGGGTGCCAAAGAATAAAACCTGCACGCCAAAAAACTTCCACCAACCCAGATCAGCCAAAAGTTTGCGTGGATTGCGCATGTGCATGGCCCACGTCATTGCATAGCCTTTGAGCCAGCGAGACCGCTGTTTGACCCATGGCCAAAACCGACAATTGGCCTCTTCGTCTGTCACCGTGCGGATCAATTCTGTGCGGTATCCGTGGCGAGCCAGACGGATGCCCAAATCCGCGTCCTCAGTGACATTATGCGCATCCCAGCCACCCAATTTTTCGATGGCTTGCCGGCGAAAGAACAATGTTGTCCCACCCAAAGGCACCACCAAACCCAGGCGTTCATACCCCGGTAAAATGATGCGAAACCATGACGCATATTCAACAGTAAAGCACCGCGCCAACCAATTGGTGCGGGCGTTGTAAAAGTCCAAAATGCCCTGCACACAGGCCACATCTGGGGCGGCTTGAGCAAAATGGTGTGCGACTTTATGAATTTGTTGCGGTTCCGGCGCATCTTCGGCGTCATAGATGCCGATGATCGAGCCACGACAAAAATCGAGCGCAAAGTTCAACGCGCGCGGCTTTGTTGTCACACCGCCTCGCGGCACCACAATCATCCGCATCCAACGCGGCAGATCCGTTTGGGTGACTGCCTCTTGGGTGATTGTGTCGTCTTCTTCCACGACCAAACAGATGTCCAAAAGCTCACGCGGATAGGTAAGTTTTGACAAGCGTTTGACCAAACGCCCCGCGATTTCACGCTCATGAAACAGCGGCACCATGACAGACACCGTTGGCAACCTTTGGGCACTGCGCCCCGTGCTAAATGTTGACTGTCTGCGCTGTGACACGCGGGCTTGGGCAAAAGCCGCAGCCAGTTTTAGGGCCGATGTGACGACTAAAATCATAATGGCCCAGCACACCAAGATCAAAAACATCACTCGCGGAAAAGCAAGTGTTGCAGCTATGGCTGTGAATCCGATCGCAGACAGGATGCGCATCAAACGTGTGATATCAAGTTCGCGGCAACTTTCATGGGCTGCGACACGGGTTTCTGCCGCCTGTGCAAGCTTGCGTTGGCGTGACCGCAATAACGCATCATGGAGCGTGGTTTCAGAAACCACAGCCATGCGCACAGGGCCAAAAAGCGCAGTCAGATGCGGGCGCAACTCTTCGAATTGTTCGGGGCGACATGATGCGATCAGCACGGTCGATCCCACGCGTCGCCAAGGCAAAAGCCCCTTGCGCAAACATTCATCCGCCCCCAAAGCATCAATCAAACGTACATCTGCACGGTGGGCCGTGAAATCTGCAACCTCGGCCTCGTATTGCTTGGCCAAGGCAGCATACAAGGTGGTTTCTTCAACCATCCCATGTGCCAGTAAAATGTCACCAATTCGCGCGTCTTGGCGCTGGCGCATTGCCGTGGCGCGCACCAAATCTTGTGGCGCGAGCGCGCCGATGTCGACCAATATTTGGCCGATCGGCGTTCTGTGCCTTTGCACATGGCGCAGTTTTTTGAGATCGGATGGGGGGGGGGCTGTGAATTTGTTCTGACGATCGCAGCTTATAGACAGCCTTGGATGGTTCAGTCACCACGGTGCTCAACTGTCCCAGCGCGGGTGTTTTAAAAATGCCGTGCCGCAACTGCGCCATGTTCACTCGTGATCCCATTTGGGGCAGATTTTGCCCTAAAGTATGATGACCTGAGTTGGTTAATGGCGCGTTAATTGCTCCCTAGAATTGGGGAGGGCTGGTGGCAATAAGCCGTGGTATTTATGGGGATCGATAAAGTTCTAACAAAAAAGCCGACCCATTCACGGCCGGCTTTTTGTAATGTCTTGAAATCTTAGGCTGGGGTGCGCGCGGTCATGGCCTCGGCAAAGCGTTCAAACAGGTAATAGCTGTCCATCGGACCAGGCGAGGCCTCTGGGTGGTATTGCACTGAAAATACTGGTTTCCCAGTCACTTTGATCCCACAGTTTGACCCGTCAAATAGCGATACATGCGTTTCAACAACACCTGCTGGCAAAGATTGCGCATCGACAGCAAACCCGTGGTTCATTGACGTAATTTCAACTTTGCCCGTGTCTTTGTCTTTCACAGGGTGGTTGGCGCCGTGGTGCCCGTGGTTCATTTTGATCGTTTTTGCGCCAAGCGCCAAGGCGAGCATTTGGTGCCCAAGGCAGATACCAAATACAGGCAGATCAGCGGCCAAAACGCCCTTGATCATCGGCACGGCGTATACGCCTGTTGCCGCAGGATCACCGGGGCCGTTTGACAAAAAGACGCCATCTGGGCTGTGTGCAAGCACGTCTTCTGCCGTTGCTGACGCGGGCAAAACCGTCACGTCGCAGCCAGCCGAGGCCAAGCAGCGCAAGATATTGCGTTTCGCACCGAAATCGATGGCAACGACTTTAAAACCTTTGGTGTCGCGTTTGGGGTAACCGTCTGGCCACGCCCACCGCATTTCGTTCCAAACATAAGATTGCGCGCAGGTAACATCTTTGGCCAAATCTGTGCCTTCAAGACCGGGGAACTCACGAGCCATTTTGACCAGAGCTTCGATGTCAAAGTTGCCTTCTGGGTCATGTGAAATGGCCACATGCGGCGCGCCTTGTTGGCGGATTGCGCGGGTCAAGCGGCGTGTGTCGATACCCCCCATGCCAATGCGTCCGCGTTTGGCAAGCCACGGTCCTAGCTCTTCTTGTGTGCGCCAGTTGGAGGGATCTGTAGGGTCCCATTTGACGATCATACCTGCCGCAACGGGATCGGCTGTTTCGTCATCTTCTGCGTTCACACCGGTGTTGCCGATATGAGGGAAGGTGAACGTGACAACCTGACCTGCGTAGGACGGGTCAGTCATAATTTCTTGGTAGCCTGTCATCGCCGTGTTGAAGCACAGTTCGGCGGTGGTGGTGCCTGTGGCCCCGAAACCATTGCCGTAGAAAACTGTGCCGTCCGCAAGCACAAGGCAAGCTGTCGGTTTCGCAGTCGATTGAGTAGTGGACATGACTCGACTCCCTATAAAAGGCCCAAAATTGTCGGGAAACTAGGGAAAGCGGGCAGGGGCGTCAAGCGCGTGTTGTGTTTTTCGCATAAGTTTCTGTTTTGTATGTTTTTCAATAGGTTAGCGGGTGGGTTAAGATGTTGTTAAATGCCGTGTTTTTGGGTAGGGTCGGGGCTTGCAATGGCTCAGGGGATGAGACACGAATGGATATTCGAACACGTATCAGTGCTGCGTTGAAAGCGGCAATGAAAGACAAAGATGCACCGCGCTTGTCGACACTTCGATTGATCAGCGCTGCGATTAAAGATCGCGATATTGCCCTGCGTGGTGAAGGCGATGATGCTGGGGTTTCTGACGCCGATGTCCTTGGTATTCTTGAAAAAATGGTAAAGCAGCGCAAAGAAAGCGCCCGTGCTTTTGACGAAGGTGGCCGCCTTGAAATGGCTGAAAAAGAACGCGCTGAAATCATCGTTATCGGTGATTTTTTGCCGCGCCAATTGAACGACGATGAAGTTTCCAAAGCCATCGATGATGCGATTTCGGCCTCTGGGGCAGAATCAATTCGCGATATGGGCAAAGTTATGGGCGCGTTGAAAAGCAAATACACAGGCCAGATTGATTTCGGTGCTGTTGGTCCACGCGTGAAAGAAAAATTGGCTTAATTGACCGATTTTCAGACGTTTTAGCGGTTTTTCGCAAATTATAAAGGCTGCCGAGAAATCGGTGGCCTTTTCGTTTGCCGGCTTTCTAGGTTGCCCAAAAGCGGAGTTTGCGTTTTGTTAAGGCATCTGAGCCACTCTCTTGCGCAGCAGGCGGTCAAAACAACTGCCTGCTGTTTAAAGGGAGGATTATATGACAAAACACGTGACACATTTCACGACATCACGCGCCACACCGCAAAGTGGTGAACGACGCAGTGCCGCTGAGCGGGCCTATTGGGCAAAACAAAACGCTGCAAATATGCATGGGTTGGATAGCTTTTCACAGCAATTGTTTGAATATTTGACCGAGGCAGAATTACAAGAAATGGCTTTGATGCCATCGATACCATCGTTACGATCTGACGCGGCTTAGCTTGGTGGCGGGCTGTTAATCACCCTGCTCTGAGCTGGCTCAATACAAATGCAAGATCGTTGCGCAAGGCTTGGCGTTCCTCTGGAGATAAAAAACGCCCAAGCTCCACCGCACGCCCGGTGTCCGTGGCGCTGCTTTGCAGTGTCAAATAGTGCTCCACAGGTCCGCCGCCTGCGCGCATGTGGATTTTAACCCAATAGGGGTTGGCCTCCCATGTTTTCAGTTCTCCTTTGGCTGTCCAGTGGGACAATGCCATTTGATTTGGCCAAATCAAGATTTGTTCTCGTAGATGTGGCCGATCTGAGCGGCGCAGGGCGGTCCAAAGAGCGGCCAGTGTAAGCAAGAGACACGCCAAGAGCACCCAAAATGCAGCGGTTCCGATAAAGGCAACCACGGGCAGACACCCTGCGATGAACATCACCCAGATTGCAGTTTTAAAACCTGTGTTGGGCATGGATCTGTGCGGCCAAACATCCAGGCGCAAGATTGGCTCAGCCGAGGTTTGTGACACAGGGCGCGTAAGTGTGCGGTGATCAGGGGACCATTGATAAGGCATATGGTGCGGGCTTAATCGTTTGAAGTGGTGTTTCAGTGAGCCTAGCTTGCACAGAGCTTTGGTCAAAGAGGCTTAGGGTCGCAGGCAATTTTGCGTGTGCCAATTTGAGATGGCAAGTTCAGGGATCTTGGCTGGAAGTTGTGTCATATCTGTGGCCATTTTCGCTACATTACGGTTGGTTTAGGATGGCGCAATGTCTGATGTCTGCGCCCAGTGGTTTGGTGCAGATTTTTTACACACATTAAAGAGAGTCTAGACGCACATGAAAAGGCCCCGCAATTTACGCGAGGCCTCGTGGATCAATGTGGCGCATGCGGTGTTTTGGTATCGCTTATTTCTGTCCAAGATTGCTTGAGAATTTGCCATGCCGAGGACAAAAATAACCCCGCCATCAAAAGCGCGACAATCAAATCTGGCCACGCGGTACTGGTCACCCAAACGGCAATAGCGGCGAGCATCACAGCGATATTGCCGATGGCATCATTGCGCGAACACAGCCATACGGATCGCACATTGGCGTCGCCATCTTTGTATTTCGCCAAAAGCATAACGCTGATCAGATTGGCGGCGAGGGCGAGAAATCCAATACCCCCCATCAACGGGGCGGTTGGTACTTCGAGAAATAGAAACTGATAGGCGGTAGCGCCAAACACCCAAAGCCCCATGAACAAAAGGCTGACCCCTTTGACAAGTGCCGCGTAGGCACGGATGCGCAAGGTCGATCCGATAACCGCCAATGAGAGACCATAGGTGGCTGCATCGGCCATGAAATCCAACGCATCGGCTTGCAAGGCTTGCGATCCAGCGGCTTTACCCGCGCTCATTTCCACGCCAAACATCACGGCATTGATTGCAACAACGGCCCAAAGGCGGCGTTTGTAGTCGGCTGAAAGCCCATCAAATTTAGCGGTGTGGTCGCAACATGCAGACATGTGAGTCGTCCTTTTCTTTTGTCTGCATTCTAACTAATGTCTCTAGTGACTAGAGGTTCAAGAGGTTTTTATGCTTTCCATTGGAATGTTATCCCAGCGCTCAGGCGTCAAAGTCCCGACCATTCGCTATTACGAAGAAATAGGCATCTTGAAAGAAGCGGAACGCAGCGCGGGCAATCAACGGCGATATCGCGACAGTGATCTTGAACGACTGGCTTTTGTGAAACATGCGCGTCAGCTTGGGTTCTCGCTGGCAGGCATATCCAGTTTGATCGCGTTGCAAGAGCACCCTGACAGATCATGTGCTGCGGCTGGCGCATTGGCGCGGGCGCAGCGCCAAGAGGTGCAAGACAAGATTGCTCGGCTGCAACGGCTTGAAGTTGAGTTGACCCGCATTTCTCAGGGCTGTGACGGGCAGGGGGTTGCTGCGGAATGTTATGTGTTGGCCAGTTTAAGTGATCATGCAAACTGCGAGGCAGATCACGAATAACAACCAAGCCAGATGGTGTGGTTTGGTTGTCCTAAAGCAAAAGGCCCCGCAGTTGAATTGCGGGGCCTTCTTTTGTTTAGATCAGAGTGGGATTAGTGCGCGTGGCCTTTGTCCCAATCTTCTTGTTTTGGCAGAATTTCGAATGTGTGTTCTGGTGGTGGGCACGGTAGCGTCCATTCGAGAGTGTCTGCGTATTCGTTCCAGTAGTTGTTCTCGGTGACGCGTTTGCCCCATTTGAGAGAGTAGATCACGATACCGATGAAGAACAAGAAGGATGCGAAGGACAAGAAAGCCCCATAGGAAGACACTTTGTTCCACATCGCGAAAGCTTCTGGGTAGTCGATGTAGCGACGCGGCATACCTTGGCGACCCAAGAAGTGTTGTGGGAAGAAGGTCAAGTTTGCGCCGATAAACATCATCCAAAAGTGCAGATGCGCAGCCCATTCTGGGTAGTGACGACCAGACATTTTACCGAAGTAAAAGTAGATGCCGGCAAAGATCGCAAAGATCGCGCCCAAGGACATCACGTAGTGGAAGTGTGCCACAACGTAGTATGTGTCATGGTAGGCACGGTCCACGCCAGCTTGGGACAAGACGATGCCTGTCACGCCGCCAACTGTGAAGAGGAACAAGAACCCGAATGCCCAAACCATAGGCGCTTTGAATTCGATAGAACCGCCCCACATCGTCGCGATCCAAGAAAAGATTTTCACCCCAGTTGGAACAGCGATGACCATGGTTGCCATCATAAAGTAGGTTTGTTGGCTGAGTGACATACCGACCGTGTACATGTGGTGTGCCCACACAACAAAGCCAAGCCCACCGATCGCGATCAACGCCCAAACCATTGGCAGGTAGCCAAAGATAGGTTTGCGCGAGAAGGTCGCGATGATGTGAGAGATGATGCCAAAGCCGGGCAAAATGATGATGTACACTTCTGGGTGTCCGAAGAACCACAGGATGTGTTGGTACAAAATCGGATCGCCGCCGCCACCAGGTTGGAAGAACGAGGTGCCAAAGTTACGGTCTGTCAGCAACATAGTGATCGCGCCCGCCAAAACTGGCAAAGACAAAAGGATCAACCAAGACGTTACAAAGATCGACCATGCAAACAGTGGAACCTTGAACAATGTCATACCCGGTGTGCGCATGTTCATGAATGTCGTGATCATGTTGATCGCGCCAAGGATGGATGAGGCACCAGAAACGTGGACCGCAAAGATCGCAAGATCCATGGAGTAGCCTGCTTCAGAGGTGGACAATGGCGGGTAAAGAACCCAGCCAACGCCAGAACCAGCTTGGCCATTGCCGCCCGGCGCGAACAAGGACGCGACGCCCAAGGCCACACCACAGACATACATCCAGTATGAGAGGTTGTTCAAACGTGGGAATGCCATATCCGGCGCGCCAATTTGCAGTGGCATAAAGTAGTTGCCGAAGCCGCCAAAGAGCGCTGGGATAACCACAAAGAACATCATCAAAACACCGTGGTAGGTGATCATGACGTTCCAGAGGTGCCCGTTTGGCGTACATTCTTCTGCGCCAAAGCCCCCGATCAAGCGCGCGGCTGCGTTGCCGGCCTCGTCGAGACACATGAATTGTACGCCTGGTTCCATGAGCTCAAGGCGCATGTAAACTGTCAGGGCGACTGAAATAAGCCCCACCACCGCAGCGGTGAAGAGGTAAAGGATGCCGATATCCTTGTGGTTCGTTGACATGAACCAGCGCGTAAAGAAGTCGCGGTTGTCTTCATGTTCGTGGCCGTGAATGGCTGCGTCCGCCATGCGGTCCTCCCGATTTTATGCGTATTTGATGCGTTTCGCCGTTTGACAACCAGAGTGAGTCACCACACGGAATTGGTAATGGTCTTAAAGGCAATATTTCGCTGGGGCAATGTGTCAACGCGCCTCACAGCGTGAAAAAATGTCTCACCTAGGTTGAAATGATGCCGTTTGTACCGGATTGGTGGTTGTGTTGCCGATTTGAAGTGGGCTTTTGCCTGTGTGCTTGCAAGCATAATTAGATCGGGGATCCTATGACTGGGCCTTAAGCGCAAAACACCGCCCCAAAGGAACGGTATCTTGTGTTTTTTGGTTTGTCTTTTTGTTCAAACCGACCGTTTACTCAGCTGGTGCAGCGTCATCCGCTGGCATTTCTACGACTGCGGGACCGACCGAGGCCAAATACGCCGCAACATCTTCGCCGTCCTTCATTTTAAACGACATTTTCGACTTGGCGGATGTATCAAGCTGTGCGCTTAAAAAACCTTTTGGGTCTTTCACATAGTCAACCAGCAACTCTTGCGTCCAGACAAGGCCAGCAGCACCTGCGGCGACGAGATCATCACCGTATTTTGTAAAGTCGGCTTGTGTGCCAGCCGTGCGGCCAACCACGCCATATAAATTTGGACCTGTTTTGCCGCCCTTAAAGATCACCTCGTCGCCATTTGAGATTGTGTGACAGGCTTTACATCTTTTGAAATCTTTTTCACCAGCGTCGGCGTCGCCTGCATAAGCAGAAGATGTCGCCAAAAGCGCGGCCGCAGTGAGAGCAAAAAACTTGGTCATGGATATCTCCAACGTGAGTCGTTTCATCTGCAGATAACAATAGCGCTTGAATCTTAAGATACGAGTTCGCGATTGTCGCAGGGTGTTGGGAGAGGGGGCATCAAGCTTGGTTTAGATCGCGCCAAACACGTCCTCAAACCCGCGTCGCAGTGCTGTATCCACATCATCCATGCCGACGGGCAGCCCCAAATCCACCAAAGAGGTCACGCCGTGATCGGTGATGCCGCACGGCACGATACCGTCAAAATGGCTTAGATCAGGTTCGACATTGATCGACAGACCATGAAACGACACCCATTTGCGAATACGCAATCCAATGGCTGCGATTTTGTCTTCGGGTTTTTGCCCCGTCACAGTCAGCGGTTTGTCATCTCGTTCGACCCAAACGCCGACACGGCCTTCGCGAATTTCACCTTTGACATTGAACTCGGCCAAAGCGGCAATCACCCAATGTTCCATGTCTTGCACAAACTTGCGCACATCTTTGCCGCGTTTGTTCAAATCCAGCATCGCATAGGCCACGCGCTGTCCGGGGCCGTGGTAGGTGTATTGCCCACCGCGTCGGGTATTGTAGACAGGAAAGCGGTCAGGTTGCACAAGGTCTGCGATTTTTGCCGAAGTGCCAGCGGTGTAAAGGGGCGGGTGTTCGACCAGCCAAATCAGTTCGTCTGCCGTGCCGCGCGCAATATCATTTGCACGCGCTTCCATCACAGCAAGCGCTGTGTCGTAGTCGGTTAGACCGCTTGAGATTTTCCATTCAACCATCGACATTCAGGGAACAAACCCTGCCTCCTTAAGTATAGGCACATAAGTGCGTGACACGAGAATGTCACGCCTATCCGAGGTTTTGACTGGTGCTTTCGCACTTAAGCCTTATCTCAAAGCCTCATGGGCCATTCAAGCCAACATTGCCGCGGTTGTGAAATTGCTCGTTTTTATCTGGCTTGTGTTGTGGTGTGTGGGCAGCAAAGGCTTGCACCAGAAATGGGGCTATGTGTGGATCAGTGTGATGGGCATTTATTTCATTGTATCATTTGGCAATCTTGGGATTCATCCCAAAAATTAAATGCCTAAATGCCACAATAATAGTAGCTGGTTGTATGGGCTATTTTTTTTGTGCAAATAGCACTTTTGCCCTTTCCATCCCCATGCGCCTTCGTTAGATAGCCTCCACCAAGTCAAGACAGTGCGGTCGTGGCGGAATTGGTAGACGCGCAGCGTTGAGGTCGCTGTGGGGTAACACCCGTGGAAGTTCGAGTCTTCTCGACCGCACCAATACAACACCTGAAGTGTATATAAATCAGGTGCTTACAAAAACATTTAAATCTCAACCCCTGAATTAACCCCCGAATATGATTGCACTTGTGGCATCACTCAGGGTGCTGTTTGTAGTGTTTTTTTGTCATAAGGCACCCATCCTCCAGTTCGGTGGCAATGAAATCCAGTTGGTCTTGAGTAAGTTTAACTTGTGCCCGCCAAAGTGAATGGTGGCATTACCTTCGCCCCCGAATGATATCCGTATCGGATCATATTCAAGGTCCATAATCCACATGTTGGCGCACATGTCTTCGCCGTAATCTTTGAGAAAAAGCACCCCTGGTTTGTATCCGTCGCACAGCGACTTCGTATACTCCCAATTCTCTCATCACTTCTTTCCTATTCTTTCTCTGTTGATTGCCTGTCGATCTGGTCGCGGTGAATCCGCGTGGCGTTGCCAAACTTCGTTGGCTTGATCTCATTCTTTGCGATCATGCGGTATATCGTGGCGCGACTCACTTGCGCCATTTTCGCAACCTGATCGACTGTGAAAAACTCAACGCGGATCATTTCTCTCACTCCCATGGTGCTTTGGCGATTGTAATCGGTGCTTTTCCGGCTGCGCTGCTGTTGCCTGTCGCGAACACTTGCTGGACTGTTTTTACATCGATGCCGGCGCGATTGCCTGATGGCGATGCTGGTTTTTGAGAGTGCAAGCCGGGGCGGGCAATGCGCTGTAATGTTTTACTCATGACCGTTCTCCAAAATTGTCTGCTTTCGAACTTCGTTTTGTGACGTCCATCGCTGGACCCTGTTTCCAAGGTCCAGAAAAAGAGATCACGCTTCTGGCGTGCCTTTAAAAAGCGGCAGGTCGGTGTGCGCGACGGCGAGGTCGAGGGACTCATCGAATGACGCCTCGAAGGCTTTCTCGGGGTTGTAGATCGACAGGATGAACTTCACCTGACCGCCAGACTTGCGGTAGCGAAAGCGCACGGGCATGCGGTACAGCGGGCCATTTAGAAACACTGGGATGGCAATGATGATCAGGTTTGGCAGGTTCAGCGGCTGACCGTTGAGGCCTTTGTGCTCATTGATGAACTTCATTTCCGCTTCGCCGGTGTCGCGGTTGGTGGTTAGTTTGAGGTCGCTGGTTTCATTGACCAGAAACTGTTTGGACATTTGCAGCAGCTGCGTGAGCTGGCCGTATCGCCCTTCAATCTTGCAGGCGGTTTCAATCAGGCGATTTTCCCAATCGTCGTTTTTATCATCCTGTACGCCGGCAATGATCGCGGGCGTTGGGTCCATGATATTCTTGGCCTGCGTCTCAATAAACTCGCCCATGTCGTCTTTTTCGAGCGGCGTGTCAGACACCGCCATCCATGCTTTCCAATCCTCAGACAGGGGAAAATCATAGACCCCACGATGATGACCGTGACGCGCGCTCGGATCGCCGAGTGAGTTTGTCGGGTCTGCTGGGCCTTCATCGTGATAATCGGCAATGCAGGTCAAAGACGGATTTTCCATAACGGGATTGGCGAACAAGACTGAGCTGTCGCCCTTGAAACGGTTGGCCCAGGCGATGAGACTTTCCAAGTCTTTAAGACGCGCTGTGCCTTTGCGCTGGGTTGGTTTTAGGTGCTGCGCTGCGGATAGGTATTTGTGCGTGAGATCCTCGACCTTACGCTTGTCTGGTACCGTGATCAGAAACGGCTTGGTCAGATCCATGCCGTCTGGCAGGGCGATGGCGTCATGTTTGCCAAGCTCCAGCATTGTATCACGCATGGTTTGGGCCGGATTGTCGTTTGAGAGAGGGGTGAGATTTAGCATGGCTTGCCTTTCTGTGGGGGTAAAATGTCTAAACGCGTTCAGTCGATGTCGCGGATTTCGCCTGTTTCGGGATCGTGATCAGAGATGTCGCGCAGCGGAGTGTTCATCCGCGCCATCATCGGGCTGTAGAGTGTGAGCTCGCCCGCATCGTTGATGTAGGCGCCCGCAGAGCTCGGTGGTTTTTTGGGCGGCGCAAAAGTAACCGTCGCGCCCATGCCAACATCGCCAGCGTTGCCGACTGCGTATTTAAGCTGAAGGGTCATGGTGCCGGCGCAGCCTTTGGAGCCGTGCAGATCATTGTGCTCAAGCAAGTCTTGCATGAGCGTTTTGTGCCCCTCCATCACTTCGGATAGGAACTCACCGCCATTGAACAGCGCTAAGATCTGCTCAAGCGTGCGCATCTTGTAGGGGTCGTGGCGCTCAGGGATTGGGGCGGCTTCGGGCGGTGTGCTGTGCTTGGTCATCACTGGGGTGATCCTTTCAGGAATTTGGGGCTGCGATACGTCCGGCCCAGGCGTCGAATGTTGTGCGCAAGGCTGCGAATTTCGTTTGGGCCGCCGCATCTGTGTTGAGCTCACGGCGGCTGGCGATATTGCACGCCTCGCGTAGATATTGAGCCGAGGCGCTGGCGCAGAATTGAGTGCCAGGCAAGCCGCTGCGGATGGCTGCGAACTTTTGAAATTGCGGATCATTGCACAAGATGCCAGCCTGTTGGGCGGGGTGCATTTGCGTGAGGCGGGTCATCCAAATTCATCGCTGTTCGCGATGTCTAGCAACACATCAACAAAGCTCTCTTGTTCTTGTGGGCATTGGCTGGCGATGTCTTTGCCGCGCAGTTCGGTGCGGAGTTCAATGCGCTCGCGCCATTTGCACGGTACCGCTAAGGATTGACGATAGGTCTCGCGCGCATAGGCTGGCGTGCTGCTGGGATTGTGCTGCT
>NZ_FNZV01000014.1 GCF_900109555.1 Pacificibacter marinus
TTCTCTAATTGGGTGTCAGGGTCAAGCTCGTTTTCCTTCTTTTGAATGATCAAGGATCGTTTATCCGGGTCACGCTTCTCTTCGCAGTCTGGTTTGGCGTTCGAAATGGCGCCGCTGCATGCATGTGTCGGATTGGAAGTGGAGAGCCCCGCTTTCCGGCGCGCTTCTAGTTGCGCACCAGACATTTTCGGCTTCGTCTATTACCAGACAGGGCATGTTTACATGCCCGAGAGGGCACGAACCTCGTCCGGATTGGACGATCCCGTCAGGTTAGGTGGTAGGCTACTTGTTCATGCCGTGCCTCCAACTTGTTCCTGACGGAATTCACTGCCGTCGATCCACATACGGTGGAGCAGAACGGCAAGTTTGCGGGCGACGGCAACAACTGCGCGTCGGCGACCTTTGGTGCGCATCAATCGCATGCCCCATGATTTAATCTGTGACCCTGCCATCGTTCGCATCAGTAATGCGTTGGCAGCAGCATAAAGAGTTGCACGAACATTTCGATCTCCTGCCTTACCAGCCATCAAAAGATCCGTGTTTCACTGTTCGGGGCAATCGTACGCCGAAGATTTTCAGAAGACCCCGAACCTCGTTAGCCAGATCCATTGTCTTCTTGAGCAAAGCTTTACGCGTGCTCAATAGCGCCCTCAGCCCGTGGGCTTCTCGGCTCTTCATATGAACCGGACTGAACCAGCCTGTTCGTAGGATTTGAGCAACGCCCTTTGCATCTGTCTTGTCGGTTTTGTTTCGCATCGCAGATAAGGCGGCACTTACTGGCCGAGCTTCCATGTATACGACTTCAAAGCCAACGCGCAAAAGCTGCAAGACAGTCGGCGATGTCCTCGACTTCGCATGGCAACTCTCGCTCAAGGTAAACCTTGCCCTTGCCATCCACAATGCACATCGACAAGACCGAAGCGACACATCTAATCCAACATAATATTCCATTTTCTGTCTCCCTTATTCACAGCTATGCTGTGATCCTATCGGGAGCTCGACCAAAGTGCAGGGTCAGCCCAATTACGCATGCTTCCCGCCCGAAGTGTCGATCAACACGAACGGCTCTTAGCATGCGTATTTTCCCCAAGCCGCAAAAGCTAGACCCCCGCACAACCGTGTGGAAAGCTGAAGACATCCGCGCTTTTTGAGGGGGCGGATTATGAGTAAGCGCGCCAAGGGCCGCATAAATGAGTTGAGAGACCGGAACGTAAGCGGGGCAAGTCCAAAGCAGCGCATCGGCGAACTCAACGAAGCTAAGGCCAAATTGTATAAGGACGGTTATACTTGCTCGTCATCTCTTAAAATGCATTGGGCAAAAGTGAGAACGTTTCATGCTTTCAACGCTACGCCGCCAAACGATCAGATTGCATCCTGCACAGCGGGTCCGTCCACGATCATAATAGGGGCGCCGCGTGAGCAACGTTCGACCCGGCTTTCGATACCG
Source organism: Pacificibacter marinus (assembly GCF_900109555.1). Lineage (GTDB taxonomy): Bacteria > Pseudomonadota > Alphaproteobacteria > Rhodobacterales > Rhodobacteraceae > Celeribacter > Celeribacter marinus_C. The sequence continues at coordinate 1,448 of NZ_FNZV01000014.1, forward strand.
TAAAGGCGACGGATCAGGGCAGGGGTCAACACTTCGAGGGTGGGGCCAAAGGCAAGGGTGCGTCCTTCGGCCAGTGCTATGGTTGTAGAGCAGCAGCGCATCACCTGATTCAAGTCGTGCATAGCCAAAATCAACACCGCTTGCGTTTCCTCGGCATAAAGGCGCAGGGACTCTAACACTTCATACTGGCGGTTGAGGTCAAGCGCAGAGGTTGGTTCGTCCATGAGAACCACTTTAGGACGGCTCACGAGCGTCTGTGCAATCGAAACCGCCTGTCGCTGCCCGCCGGAAAGCTCTGACAGTTGTTGGTCCACCAAGTGCGAGATGTTGAAGCGGCGCACGGTCTCGTCAACGGCGCGCAGTTCTTCAGTACTCAGCCGCCAGCCACCGCTACCCTGTTTCAGGGATAGTATAATTGATTCATAGACCGTTAGTGCGGCGGTCATGCCGGTGTCTTGGGGCATATAACGCAGCTCATGGTCATGGGCCCCTTCTAATTGGACGGCACCCGCGCCACGTAGATGCCCTGCGATGCGGCGAAATAGGGTGGATTTTCCGGCTGCATTAGCCCCCACCAATGCCGTCAACACACCGCCCTGCAAGCTGGCTGAGGCATCAAACAGGATTTGACGTCGGCCATAGCGCGCGCCAACTTTGTCCAAGGTCAAGCTTACCATGATTTGCGCCCCTTCGTCAGGATCAGTGCCGCAAAGAACGGCACCCCTACAAGGGCGGTGATAATCCCAATAGGAAGCACGGCGCCGGGCAGGATTGCCTTGGACAGAACTGACGTGGCCGAAAGAATTACTGCGCCGGACAGCATCGAACCGGGCAGGAAAAACCGCTGGTCTTCGCCCAAAAGCAGCCGCGCCACATGGGGCCCGACGATGCCGATGAAGCCGATCGTGCCGACAAAGCTTATCGGCACCGCGGCAAGAACCGAGACCAACACCAAGGCCTCAAGCCGCAGTCGTTTCACGGGCACCCCCATAGCCGAGGCCCGAACTTCGCCAAGTCGTATTGCGGTTAGCGCCCAAGCGCGTCGGGCAAATAGCGGCGTGCAGATCGCCAGAATGATCGCTGTGACTGCGACCTTCCCCCAAGTCGCCTTGGACAGGCTTCCCATGGTCCAAAACACCACCGCCGACAGCGCTTGTTCAGAGGCAAAATATTGAAGCAAAGCCAGCGCCGCATTAAAGGAAAACACCAATGCGATGCCCAGTAATACGATCGTTTCCACAGTCACGCCCCTAAGCGTCGATAGGCCAAAAATCAAAAGAGAAGCTGCCATAGCCATAGCAAAAGCATTGATCGGAACCATTAAAGAAATTGCGCCCGGAAACAAAGAAACGCCTAGTACCATCGCCAAGGCCGCTCCGAAACTTGCCGCCGCTGAAAGGCCCAAGGTAAAGGGACTGGCTAATGGATTTGCCAAAATCGTCTGCATCTGCGCGCCGGCCAGCGACAGACTTGCCCCAACCGTAACAGCGAGCAACGCCATCGGCATCCGAATATCCCAGACGACGACGCGTATCTGCAAGTCTGCCGTTCCCGGCGCAAAAAGTGTTTTCAGAACGTCCCCTACGGCATAGCGCGCAGGCCCAAGTGAGACGTCCACCGCCACCGATAACACCAACGCCACGCTCAATCCGACAAGGATCGCGATGCGGCGGGCCACCAATCCACGGTAACTTTGCACGCTTGCGGATTCGGATGGATCTAATTCGGCGGTTGTCATCGTGTTTCCAATGGTATTTGGCGGCCCGTTGAGGGCCGCCCAGTTTAGATAAGAACGGACTTAGTTGTTGGCTGTGTCGCCCAGAGAAACCCAATAGCCTGGGCTGTAATCCACTGGCAAAAAGCGGGTATGCAGCTCTTTCAGCGTCGCTTCGGGGTCCAGATCGGCAAACAGGTCAGGGTGAAGCCATGTTGCCAACCTTTGCACCGCGATGAAGCTGTAAGGCGAGTTGTAAAACTGGTGCCAAATGCCATGAACTTGGCCGTTATTAACCGCTTTCACCCCTGTATACGCGGGCCGCTCCATCAGGGCTGCAAGTTTCCCCTCTGCTACAGCCATGTCCGAGCCGGGCCCCATGCCAATCCATGCGCCGCCGGGTACATAAGCATCCCAATTGCCGCCCGTAACCACGATCTGATCCGGGTCCGAAGCGATAACTTGTTCTGCGTTCACCGTGCCAAAGGTGCCGGGAATGAATTCTGACCCCATGTTGGTGCCCCCTGCAAGTTCAACGAAACGGCCAAAGTTACCATCACCAAAGGACATGCAGCAATCCTCGGAATAGCCCCCGGCGCGCTCGACGAAGACCAGCGGGCGGTGTAGATCCTTTTGCGCCGCGATAACATCAGTGACGCGCGCAAGCTGATCCTCGTAGAAGGCCTGGAATTCCGCAGCTTTATCGTCTTCGCCAAAGAGTTTCCCGACGATATTCATGGACTGCGTGGTGTGCTCAAATGGCTTTTCACGAAAGTCTACGTATACGATAGGAATGCCGACCTTGGCCAACTTAGCCTCGTACCCTGCTTCGTCCGTCGCAGCTTTGGCTTCAAGGTTCATGATCAATACGTCGGGGTTCAACGACACGGCTTGCTCGATGTCAAAAGATCCGTCCTTGAACCCACCGAAGGTCGGGATGTCCTTCAATTGCGGAAATTTTTCTGCGTAAATATCATAGCTTTCCGGCGAGGCTTGGCGGAAATCGTCGCGCCAACCCACTACGCGTTCAAACGGATTTTCGCTGTCCAATACGGCGGTAAAGAAAACCTGCCGACCCTCGCCCAGAATAACGCGCTCGACCGGTGCGTCGACCGTAACCTCGCGACCGGCGATGTCGGTCAGGGTGATGGGATCGGCTTGCGCAAGGCTGGCTGCGAAAAGACTCAGCGCACTGGCGCAGAGAAGGGGACGAAGAGTCATATAAAGCTCCTGAAGAATGATATCTTCGGGTCGCCTAATATTTCTGACTAATTTAGTCAATTAAAAAGTTGACAGTTTTACTCATTTATCTAAAACGGGGATAACCCAAACAAAGTAACGCCATGACATTAAGCAACCGAGATTTACGCGACGAAATTCGCGACTACTGGTCAGACCGCGCAGCCACTTTTGACGATGATCCTGGCCATCGTATTGATGACGGTGCCGAAATGGCGGCATGGGAAGTTTTGTTTGGACGTCACCTTGGCGATGGAGATGGGCGCGCACTTCTCGATCTTGCGTCAGGTACTGGAGAAATCGCGCGTTTGTGTCAGCGGTTGGGGTTTGCTGTGACGGGCCTTGATTGGGCAGAACCGATGCTGGAACGTGCGCGCGGGAAACTGCCGGACGTGACATTTCTACAGGCCGATGCAGAGCGTACGACGCTGCCCTCGGCAAGCATGGATGTGATCGTCACGCGCCATCTGGTCTGGACCTTGGTGGACCCGATGGCAGCCTTTGCCGAATGGTTCCGTGTGCTCAAGCCAGAAGGAAAACTGCTGATTGTGGATGGCGATTTTGTATCCCGCAGTCTGCTGGGCAAGATATTTCAGCGTATGGTGCCAAATGGATCACACAGTGCTATTTCCGCTATCAATGCCGCGCGCCACAAGGATATCCTCGCCAATGTGCATTTCAGCGGTGGGGCACGGGCCGATCAAGTGGCTGCATTGTTGTATTCCAGCGGATACCGCGAGATTACAATCGACAAACGACTTGCGCCGATTCACCGCGCACAGGCCACGCAATTTGACTGGCGAAAAACACTTTTGCGGCGATCCGAACATCGCTACGCAATAAGTGCATCAAAGCCCCAAATACCCGAATAGCACATCGAAAGTAACACGCTGCGCATGGCGCCCGTGTGTGAAAACGCAGCAAAATCCCGTGGTCTCCGCCACTTGCCAATTCATGGAACGCACGTCGAAGGTTGATTTTTTTACTGCTTTGCTGTCAGTGACACTTTCGCTTTGGGCTGGGAACGGGCATTGGACGCGTTTCGAACGAAGGTCGGCTTAGGGCTGTTCATGTCGGCCAACACAACGGGCGGAAATTGTGCATTCGCTGCGGTGTGTGCAAAGGCCCGCTGTGCGGGATAAAATGGATATTGGTCTTGGTAGGGCCGATGACTGCTTTCGTGAAATAGGCGCCTTAGCGACCGCTACTCTAATCGTTCAACAAGCGGTCGTTTTTGGAGGTGCTGAAAAACGTTCATGATTAATTGTAGGTTGAACGAGTTTTATGGTATTCAAAAGACACAAGAATTAGAAAGACAAATTTATGCTTATTTCAGTTTTTGAAGACGATTACCTAAAAATCACCTCTCGTCAAAAACAGAGTAATGACAATAAAAATACTATCCTCTTGTCTTTCACTGGCATCGGTCATGGGATGGGGGGGATAGATGTTCAAAATCCAGAGTTCTTTGGAGCAGGCCGTTCTTTCGACAATATAATATTTATAACTGATAAAACCAGATCTTGGGGGAACCAGTTAGATTTCAAATTCATAAAAGAAACTATTGCTCCATACGTTGGAGATAGAAGCATCTACTCCATCGGCAATAGTATGGGTGGATTTAACTCCATTATATCAACAAGCTACATGCCAACAGACGTGTGCGTATCGTTTGTTCCTCAATACAGTGTAAACCCTTCAATCGTTCCTTGGGAAAGGCGATGGAAAAAGTACACCTCGAAGATTAAAGAGTATCGCTTTGAAAGCGTTAAAAATTTCATAAATGATAAAACAAGATACTTTATATTTTCTGGTAGCATGGGGGCAGATGATAGGCACGCAAAGCTATTCCCAGTGAAAGACAACGTCCACCATTACTCTTTCCATAATATCGCTCACGATGTGGCTAAGGAATTAAAGGAAAAGGGCTTTTTGGAAAGATCAGTACAAAACTGTTTCAACGAGGAAAGTGATCTGCCCCGAGGAATCGGATATGATAAACTGAGTCCGAAAAGTACTTGACGTTTACCCAGCCAAACGCGGGCAATGTCCAACAAGATCAACCTTGTAAAAGAATGGCTCGTTTTCAATTACGCTGTGGCGCGAGAAGCCCTGCAAAATTAGCCAACAACTTTAAGATATAGCTCATTTGACGCTAAGCAGATCTATCGCGACCAGTCTATTACGGGCGGCGCGATTTTGATCGAAGGTTGCAATCATCCATCTCTCTCAAACGTCGTCGCCTCCTAGGTTTTGTCTGGCTTGCCGGCCGGTATTAGTGCATCAAACGGTTTGCCTGTGGCAGCCTCATATTCGGCCTCGTCCCAGAATCCGATTAAAATACCGGTCTCTGCCGCCTTGCGCTGTCCGGCCAATACTTTTGCTGTCGCTGTTATACGGGTGTGGTGTTGTAAGGACCACGCGGTCAAGGCTTGCTCCATTTCAGCGCGTGCGGCGATATGTTCATCGTCATCTGAACTGCCAATGTTGCACAGTTCTTGCGGGTCGGTCTCGAGATCGAACATCACGGGGGCGAAGCCCTCGCAGCGGATATATTTCCAACGTCCATCGTGGATCATGACGGTGCGGGCATCCTCTTGCGGCACGTCAAGTTCTTGCGCCATTTCAAAGCTGGAATTGTCATGCTCGCTGATCGCATAGCGACGCGAAAACCCTGATGTGCCGTGCAGCAGTGGTGTAAGATTTCGCCCCTCAAGGATGTGCGGTTTTGGCTCTCCCCCAAGGGCGTTCAGAAACGTTGGCGCAAGGTCGATCATTTCGACCAATTCATCCGTCACCGTACCGCGGGTTGAATCTGCCTTTGGGCGTGGATCACAAATGATCAACGGTACCTTGGCCGCAACCTCGTGATAAAAATCTTTATCACCCATCCAGTGATCGCCCATGTAATCGCCGTGGTCAGACGTAAATGCGATGATCGTGTTCTCGCTTATCCCTGTTTCATCCATCCACGCAAACAGCCGGCCAAGATTGTCATCAAGCTGTTTGATCAACCCCATGTAGGCCGGAATGACGTGTTCGCGCACATGATCGCGGCTGAAACTTTTGCAGACGCGGGCGTTTTGATAGGCACGTAACAAGGGATGGTCCACATCGCGCTCAGCGTCTGAGCGGATCGGGTCGATGATATGCTCTGGTCCGTACATGTCATGATAGGGCGCGGGAACGATGTAGGGCCAATGGGGTTTGATATAGCTGAGATGGCACATCCACGGCTGACCGTCGGTCTGTGCTTGGGTCATGAAATCCATTGCGCGGTCAGTCATATAGGCGGTTTCGGAATGTTCTTCGGGAACATTCGCCGCAAGGCGGGAATTCTTCAGCAACCACGCGGACAAAAGTTCACCATCTGCATCTACGCCTGAGTTTGCGAAATCTTCCCACGGGTTTTCGGATGTGTAGCCTAAGTTGACCAAATAATCATCATACGCCGACCATTTCTGCCGTGCGCTGTCAGGGTGTAATCCGTCGTCTCGCTCAAACGCTTCGAACCCGCATTCGGACACGCGCACGCCGATTTCGGATTTTGGGTCGATACCTAACCACGCCATGCCTTCCTGATCGGCGGTCATGTGGGTCTTACCAACAAGCACAGCGCGCGCGCCTGCCTCGCGTAGGTGATCACCAAGTGTCGGCTCTCCTACGCGCAGCGGCATCCCGTTCCAGGTGGAACCGTGGCTGCGCACGTATCGGCCCGTATAGGCAGACATACGCGATGGGCCGCAGACGGGCGACTGTACATAGGCCTTGTTGAATTGCACGCCGCGCTTTGCCAGCGCATCAATGTGGGGGGTGTGCAAATGCGGGTGGCCATAGCAGCTCAGGTAATCGAACCGCAATTGGTCTGCCATAATCCACAAAACGTTCGGCGTATCGGTCACTGGTCAGGTTCACTTTCAAGTATTGAATCAATTGGCTGACGAAAGAAATCTTCAAGGCGGTCGAGAAGGTCAATAAAGGTCTTTAATTCTTCATCTGTAAAGGTCGCCTTGAGCGCGTCACGCCGTTGCTTCATCACAGGCGCGCTTTGTGCATAGGCAGCGATGCCAGCAGGGGCCAGTGACACCAAAACCTGACGACCGTCTTGGCCATTGCGCGCCATTGTTACATATCCCTTGTCCCGCATGGCCGGCAGCGCACGGCTGAGTTGGGAATGGTCAATGCGCTGAATTTCAGCCAAGTCGCGGATCGTCATCGGCCCTGCTTCGGACAAATCCCAAAGCACCCGCCACTCAACAATCGATAAGCCGCTTGCCTTTTGAAGGATACGTTGGCCCTGCAGGCGTGACGCCGCATAGGTCGCCGGAAGGCGCGAAAACAGATTGTTTTTCTCGCGCAAGCGCCGCTGTTTAATACGTTCTGCCTGAGGTTCTGTCGGTGTTTGCATCGTCAATATCTCCCTACCAAAGTTAAACACCGAAAAATAATGCGTGACAAGTCATATACTTTCTGCAACGTTTTTATCAGCGGCCTTGGATAGGGGGTGCTGCGTCTCGGGAGGGGCGCATATCAGGGAGAGAAAAAAATGATGAAATCTGCATTGGCGGGTGTCGCCATCGCATTGGCACCATTTGCCGTGGCCGCGCAGGTCACACTGACATCTGAAACTTCAAGCGTGGGGTCTTCGCCGCATTACGTGGACACGACATTGGCTGCGGTTCTTGACAGCGCGGGCGTGGCAACTGTTCAGGTAACCGAAGGTGCAACGCTGACCAATTCAGTTCAGGCTGTCGCTGAAGGCCGCCTTGATATGGCCTCTGCACCGATGATCCTGCCGTTCCTGCTGTCGCGCGGCATTGGCCCATACAGTGGCGTTGGCGTAGAAGAAGGCGCCAAACTGGCCTCGGGTATTCGGGTTCTGTTTTTCCACGCCGGATCGCACCAGATATTTGGCCACTACAATTCGGCACCGATTGAAGATATCCGCAACCTTGAAGGTTTGCGTATTTGGAACGGCCCGCCACGCGGTGCTGCCCTGACATCCGGTCGCGCCATGGTGCAGCTGTTGTCTGGTTTGAAAGATGGAGAGGCCTACGAAGGTATTCAAACCCCTTGGCCCGACACAGTTGCGACCATCACTGGCGGTGGTGTTGACGCATGGACATCCCCCGATGGCATCCCGTCCGGTCGCCAAATCCAGTTGGCAGCCGCAGGTGGGATCACGCTTTATGACGTGCCATCAGATTTGTTGGCGAGCGAACTTGGCCAGCAGATTGTTGCGGCCCCGGGGCATGCGCCGTTTTCGATGCCAGTTGAAGAGTACCGCGCGGCGTATGCTGGCAATGACATCACCATCGTCACCGACGATGATACATTTGACAGCTATGTCACGGCATTCGCTGAAATTACGTCTGACAGTATGGATGAACAGTTAGCGTTTGACATCGTGACTGCCTTTCTTGAAGCGCAAGACCGCTTTGAGCAGGGATCCCCAATCGGACCGAACCTCGCGCTGACGTTTGGCGACATTAACGGTGTTAGCCAAGGCGCATGCGGAGCGGTGCAGGTTAAAATGCACCCCGGTGCCATTCGCGCCTACGAGGCCGCTGGCCATACGGTTTCCGACTGCCTGCGTTCATAAATATGGTCCGGCGTCGTTCGCCGGACCATCCGCACGCGCCCCATTACCGAACAGGAAGCTCACCGTGACCGATGCCACGAGTCCCCAACGCACCACCTCTAAAAACATAGCCATCGTATTAGCGCTGGTTCTGGTTTTCTTCGGTTTGTTAAACACGATGCCCGAAATCGCGGGGCTACAAAATTGGGCGCGCGACGTTACAGGACAACCGTTTTTCCGTGTCTCGGGTTTTCCGACCGAGTATTTCTTCCCACCGATGTTCATGCTGATGATGACTATCGTTGTTTTTGACGCCAGCATCTATCGCGCGTGGAAGGTCGAGAAGCCGAACAAGGCCTGGCTTGGCCTATTGCTAGATGCGGGCTTATTGCTCGGCGCGGCCCTTGGTGCGTTCGGCTATCTTGTCGAAATTGACAGTGTTTGTCTGATTGACCAGATCACAGGCGAACGCGCACGGCTAATCGCAGATGCCGCGGAGCGGTCCAATGTCATCCCGGGTATTTCTTTTGACGCAGAAGTTCCGTCCTGCCAGTCGCGATTTGGCGGTTGGACGATCCCGTTGCTGTTCACCATCATCACGCTGTTCTTCCTATATAACGTGCGGGTTTGGGGGGTGCCACTGGTGGCCGTGGCCAGCGTTGTCGTGCTGTATACTGTCGCCACCACCCTGTTCTGGGTGTTCGACCTGTCCGACAACAATTTTCTTCTAACCAAGCTCGGTGCTGACGGTGGTGATGTGATTGCCGCTGCGACGCAGAAGGCGACGAATATCTTTATTTCACCCGACGGGTTCATGGGGCGGTTTATGGATATCGTCGTGAATCAAGTCTTCCCCTATTTGATCTTAGGTGCCTTGTTCGGGACATCCGCCGGAGGCACGTCCCTCATTAAACTGGCCGTTCGATTGACCCGCAATCTGCGCGGCGGTCCGGCCCATGCCGCAATCGTTTCTTCAGCGATGTTTGGCACGATTACAGGTGGCCCTGTGACGAACGTTCTGTCCACAGGGCGGCTGACCATCCCGATGATGCGCCGCAACGGGTTCAACAAATACTTCGCAGGCGGGGTCGAGGCCGCCGCTTCATCCGGCGGGCAAATCATGCCACCCGTTATGGGGGTCGCGGCCTTCGTGCTCGTGGCGTTAACGGCCGTGCCGTATACCAAAGTTATTACGGCAGCGTTTTTGCCTGCCATGTGTTTTTTCTTCTCTATATTCTTGGCCGTGATGTTCCAAGCGCGTCGCGAAAAGGTTGAAGCCATGCGTGTCGTGCCTGACGATTTGATTATGCACCGTCAGGATTGGATAAACCTAACCATCATTTTCATACCCATTTTGACGATCCTGCTTTTGCTGCTTGGCAACAAAGATGCAGTTGGCGCGGGGCCGATGGGCTGGATTCTGGGCGCTGAAACCGAGCTGCGCAACGGCGTGCGTGTTGTGACCGAGCGGAGCGGTGTTCTGCAAACCATCGTCAATGCCACAGGTGATGCGACCTCTGCGGGGTGGTGGGCGGTCGCCGTCTTAATACCTTTACTATTCCTTGATCCCCAAACGCGCGCCGAACCCTCTAAGATACTTGTTTCGCTCGGCGACGGCGGGATTTTAATCTCGCGCCTTTTCTTGCTGTTGTTTGCAGTTTCGATCATCGCGGCGTTCCTCAATGAAAGCGGCTTAACAGGCGAATTGACCCGCGCCGTGACCACCTGGTTGGAAAACGCAGACATGCTGCGCTTGTTTGGCTTGGAAATACCGATTGTCGGTGGGGTCTATCTGATGCTGGCGCTGACCTGTGCGATGTTTTGCGCGATTTTGCTGGGAATGGGTATGCCGACAGTTCCCGCTTATGTGAATGTCGCGCTTCTCTTGGGGCCATTGCTTGCGAATCTTGGCGTCAGTTTCTTCACCGCGCATATGTTCGTGTTCTATTTCGCTGTTGCGTCGGCCATCACGCCACCCGTCGCAGTCGCCGCATTTGCCGCCGCGTCCATTACAGGTGGGGAACCCATGCGCACAGGTGTTGCCGCGGTGCGCGTCGGGATTGTCATGTTTGCCATTCCCTTCGTCTTCGCATGGTATCCTGAAATCCTGTTAATCGAAGAGGCTGTAACGATCACCAACGATGCCGGCCAAAAGGTTCTTTTGGAGGGATATTCCAGCCAAACGGATTGGGGCCATTTAAGTCTACTTCTGCTGCGTCTAACCCTGTCGCTCTACTTGCTGGCCTCAGCCTTGGCGCGGTTCGACAGAGCAAAAATCAATGGACCAGAAGTCGCGTTGAGGCTTCTCTTGGCAGTCTTGATCTTGTGGAAAACCCCGTTTGTTATCGTTTTTGCGATTGGCGCAGCTGCTGTTCTTTTGTCTTGGCATCATATTACTGCGGGTCGCGCAATCGCGAAACGAGCCGTCATCACTGAGAGGGTTTGATCCTGTCCTCATCGCCCTCTGAGCGCATAGAAGACAGTAAGTCGAAATAAGTAGTCCCGACGATTATATTTATCAATGCACATGCAAGCGTGAAGTTTGGTCTGATCCTGTCTTTTAAAAGCTCAATGTATTCTGGTCATTCCATTTGAAATTGGGGCTGCAAATTCGTGTTCAGCCAAAAGGCGCGCGGGTGGCCAGTGCTGTGCGCGATACGCCTTAGCCGCCGTTCCAAAGCTTAGCTGTCAGGGTAGCCCAGCCAAGGTTCAATGCGTTCCCAAGTTACATTCATGGCCCATGCTTTACTAACATAAGGCAAGCCTATGTGACCGTACCAGATCGACAGATGTCGTTCTGCTTCGCCTTCTCGTTTTCCCTCAATGCCAGCAAGGTAAAGTGCGGATGCGATGCCCGTGCGATCGGCTCCAGCGCGACAATGGATCAGAAGAGGTTTGGGCGCATCTCGCATCACTTCGACCAATGCTTTGACTTCATCATCGGTCATCTCTTTGTGTTCAGACATCGCAAAGTTGATGTGTTCGATGCCCAAACGATCTGCCACCGCACGCTCAGTCTCATACCAATCCGCGCCATTGGCCTCACCGCGCAAGTTGAGGATGCTGGCGATGCCATTTTCACGTTTCCACTTGGATAGTTTTTGGCCATCCATTTGGGCGGCTCTATACACCGTGCCAGAGGACACTTCATAGAAGTTTCCGCTGATTTGAAGATACGCGAGATACCCTATCAGCAGGCACAACAAGACGACTGCTAAAATGGCAGATCTTTTGATGAACTTGATCATGTTATCAGAACAACGGGAACGTGGGCAATGCGCCTATGTCTTTGAAATGCTCTGTCATTTCCCCAATGGGAAGCAAGCTTAGGAACACCAGCGCATCAAAAAAGTTCCGGCGCAATGTGCCCGTGTCAAAAGTCACCGTAGCTGGGGATGAAAACTGGCTAAACTTAGGCATGATGCGTGGGGTGACGGCTGCATATTCTTCATAAGCTGGGCCAAATTCAGACCGCAAAAACTGCTCTTCTTTGCTGGCAATGTCGTTGAGTACGTAAAAGATCAACGCGGTCATGACCATCGTCAAGACAAGCGAACCAAGCATCAAACCAAACCCAAAGACCGATATCGTCGAGAACAGATACAATGGATGGCGACAGATGGAATACGGCCCATCACGCATTACCAAGGCGTTCTTGCGGCTGCCGATATAAAGAATTGACCAGAAACGTCCCAGAACACCACCGATCACCAGCAACATGCCAACGCTCTCGATAAAGTCCATAAGTCCACCGTAAAGCGGCAATCCCGGGCGGGTGAATAACACCAAGGGGATCATGACCAACATGACCACTCTGAGAGTGTTGATGCGGCGTTTTTGGTTGGCTGGAAGAATAGCTGAACTGCTCATAAACGTTTCCCTGTTTTCGCCGGCACGTTACGCCCAGCTTATGGGGCGGGGCAAGATGCTGTCATAGGGCCATGAGCGGAGAGTTGCCGTTGATGTTCTTTAAGGAAAGCCACGGCATGGCGGACTGGGACCGATGGTATCGAAAACCACCTCTAAATCCCATTATTGGCCACTCTGTTTTTAGTTCTCCATGCTGCTTTTAAAAGACACGCGATCCCGCGCTCCATGTCTCGTTAAGAACAGGGGTCCCTGCCGATAGGGCGAAGCGGATCACATCTGCCCGTTGTCCAATACGCAACGATCCGCGATCTGTCAGGCCAACAGCCTGTGCTGGGCGTGCGGTTACGGTTGCTATGCCGCGTGGCAAGTCTCCCCAAAGATCGCCCAGTTGCACCGCTGCCATCAACAACCCTGATGGCACATAGTCTGAAGACAAGATGTCCAAGCGATCAAGTTGCGCTAATTCGGCAGCGGCAACATTGCCTGAATGAGACCCCCCACGAATAAGATTGGGCGCGCCCATGATTGTGGCGATGCCATGCACATGACAGGCCTGAGCCGCAGCAACAGTGGTCGGAAATTCGGCCATCTTGACGCCATAGGCCTGACTCGCGGCAACCTGATCTGCGGTTGTGTCGTCGTGGCTTGCCAGTGTGGCCCCCAATTGTTGGGCCGCTTTAACTGTCTCGGCTTCGTGGCTTGCCCCGAATTTCGACTGAAGTTCGTAGAGAAAATCGACGTAATCGCGGTATTCTTGATCGCCAAACGGGTATTTGCCACGGATGTATGTCTCAAATTTTGAAAGATCGGTGAATTGGCGTTGGCCGGGGGTATGATCCATCATCGATACGATGCCAATCCGGTCCTTTGCCGTAAATTCAGCAAACTCATCCACAAGCGTTTCTGAACAAATTTCAGCCCGCAAGTGAATATGGTGGCTGATCCTAAGCAATTCAGCTTCACGCAGGGTGTGTATTTCATCGGCCATCTGACGCGCGTATTTCCCATAGCGTTTGCTGGTCCCCGACACGATAGACCCGACGCGGATAGCATCAAAAACGGTTGTGATCCCAGTGCCTGCGAGCTCGCGGTCATGGGCCAGAATGGCGGCGCGGTAGGGCCAGTCCACTTTCGGGCGCGGGCTTAGGTGACGTTCAAGATTATCTGTGTGCAGCTCGACCAAGCCAGGGGCCAGATAGTCGCCCTGTACATCGATTGCATCCTTGGAAACGGTGGTGCCGCTGTCGATATCGGTGATAACGCCGTCTGTGATAACCAACGATCCATTGATGACGTCGTCGTTTAAGATCAGCTTTGCGTTGGCAAAAATAGTTTGTTTTGTCATGTAAGTGTCACGCGGTTTTGGCAAAGAGGTTCTCTGCGAAGGAAAATGAATGTTTGAACGATTTGCTATTTTTTACACCCCAACCGAAGGTCTGGCGACGTTTGGCGCTGCTTGGCTGGGGTGGGACAACGCACAAGGGTGCGCCGTGCCGCATATAGATGTAAGTGGAATTGATGTGCCTCATATCACGGCCACGCCACGTAAGTACGGCCTGCACGGCACGTTGAAAGCCCCATTTCGGCTCGCCCAAGGCGCGACTTTGACGCAATTGCAACGCGCTGCCGCTGACTTTGCGGCCCAGCATGCCGCCTTTGATATGGGCGAGGTCGAACTGCGACATGACAATGGCTTTGTGGCTTTGCGCCCTAAAAAGCAGTCTGGTGAATTGCGCGATTTTGCAAGCGCGACGGTCAAGGCGTTTGATCCATTTCGCGCACCGTTGAGCGATGCGGATATTGCCCGCCGTAGAAGCGCGGGGCTGAATGCCCGGCAGGATCAGCAGATGCTTGAGTGGGGATACCCGTTCATCTTTGATGATTTCTATTTTCATCTGACCCTGAGTGGCACGGTGTCGCCTGCTCAAGCAAAGACGGTGATCAAAGCGCTGCAAACCCTTGTGGACCCAGTCGTGCCGCAACCGTTGTGCATGGATGCGATCACGCTGATGGGGCAGGATCAGGACGGTATGTTTCATCAAATCCATCGCTACGCCTTAACCGGATAAAGATGGTTGAGTGCAATTTGCACCGTCTGTTCCAGCGCGTCACTGTTGTCGATATCGAAGGCTTCAATACCGTCGGGTAATTGTGCAGAGGCGCGGTCAAGTCGGCGGGCAATCTGTTCGGCCGTTTCCCGACCTCTGGCTTCAAGACGATGGGCAAGCACCGCGCGGTCAGCCGTAAGATTGAACACATCAAATTGTGCAAAACACGCTTTAGAGTCGATCAAAGCGGCGCGAGACAGATTAGCCAAAACATCTTGCCCGTTTTGCAGCTGCGCTTTGACAGAAACCGGTATCGCATAGTGTAACCCATGCGCGGCCCAGCTCAGCGCAAATTGCCCTGCGGCTTTTCGGGTTTGAAATTCTGCTTCGGTGACACCATTAAACCGCTCACCACCTGCAGTGCTGGGGCGGGTGATCACGCGCTTGGCCAAACCGATGCGCGGATCACGGTTGGCCATGGCCTCCATCACGCTGTCTTTGCCCACTCCCGATGGTCCGACGACAGCAATAAAACGCCCCGTCATGCTGCCAATCCCGGTGTGTATTTGGTCACATCAAGCTGGCGGTCGCAAATCGCATCGCGCGCGGCGTGATCGTGGAAAATACCGATGATGGCTGCGCCTCTGCCTTTGGCCTCGTTGATCATCTCAAGCACCGTCGCGCGGTTCGTTGGATCAAGGCTTGCGGTTGGTTCATCCAATAGCAACGCCGGATATGGATAGGCAAATCCCCGTGCGATGTTCACCCGTTGCTGTTCGCCGCCCGAAAATGTCGTGGGACTGAGCGCCCAAAGCCGCTGCGGAATGTTGAGTCGTGCCAACAGCTGTTGTGCCGTGTTGATCGCGTCGTCGTATGCTGTTCCCGTTGCAAGTAATGGTTCGGCAACAACGTCCAACGTTGAGACGCGCGGCACGACCCGCAAGAACTGACTGACATAGCCAAGCGTGTTACGGCGCAATTGAATGATGTCGCGCGGGGCCGCCGTGGCCACGTCGACGTCGCCAATCATAATCCGGCCCGAAGCTGTCAGATAGTTCCCATATATCATCCGCATCAGCGTGGATTTCCCAGCTCCAGAGGCCCCGACCAATGCAACACATTCGCCAACCGCAACACGAAGCGATGCACCTTGCATAACGGGGATTTGCGCAGCGCCCTGATTGTGAAGGACAAAGGATTTAGAAACATTTTCAATAGAAATCATCGCGTCACACCTGCAAAACTGAGGAAACTAAAAGCTGAGTATAGGCATGTTGTGGGTCATCCAGAACTTGATCAGTCAGACCGGTTTCAATCACATGCCCGTCTTTCATAACCATCAATCTGTCCGCCAACAGGCGCACAACGGCAAGATCATGGGTCACGATAATCGCGCTAAGATTCATTTCGCGCACAAGGCCCCGCAGCAAATCAAGCAGTCGCGCTTGCACCGATACATCCAAACCACCTGTCGGTTCATCCATAAACACAAGACGCGGGGCGGTCACCAAATTACGTGCGATTTGCAGGCGTTGCTGCATCCCGCCAGAAAATGCAGTGGGGCGGTCATCAATCCGATCTTCGGTGATTTCGACACGGCCCAGCCAATCAATGGCCTTGGCGCGAATATCCCCGTAATGACGCGCATTCACGGCCATCAATCGTTCCCCAACATTGCCGCCAGCACTGACATTCATCCGCAACCCATCGCGGGCGTGTTGATGAACAAATGCCCAATCGGTGCGGCTTAACATGCGGCGTTCAGGCTCTGACATGGTGACCGTATCACGCAAACCTTGGGTGCGGGTGTCAAAGCGCACAGCCCCGCGGTCCGGTGTTAAATGTCCCGCTAGGCAATTCAGCAAAGTGGATTTGCCCGATCCGCTTTCGCCAACAATTCCCATGACTTCACCGGGGTACAGATCAAACGCAACATCCGTACACCCAATCCGCGCGCCATAGAATTTGGCGATGTTTTCAACTTGCAAAAGCGGGGTCATGCCGCGTCCTCCCCATATGGTACGCCTTGGGCGCCGATGTGGCCCTGTTTGCGGCGTGTGGCGCAATAATCCGTGTCAGAGCACATAAACAAGCGACCCCCTGCATCATCCACGATCAACTCGTCTAGGTAGCTGTCCGTCGCGTCGCAAAGATCGCAGGCGTGATCGGCTTTGGTGGGCTGGAAAGGATAGTCGTCAAAATCAAGACTGACCACTTGAGTATAGGGCGGGATCGCGTAGATGCGCTGTTCGCGACCTGCGCCAAACAACTGAATGCCCGCCATTTCCAATTTGGGATTGTCGAATTTCGGGATGGGCGAGGGGTCCATCACATAGCGTCCTTCGACTTTGACGGGATAGGCGTAAGCGGTGGCGATATCGCCGTGCTGACTGATGTCTTCGTATAATTTTACATGCATTAACCCGTATTCTTCAAGGCTGTGCATCTTGCGGGTTTCCACCTCGGACGGTTCCAAAAAACGCAGAGGTTCAGGAATAGGGACTTGATAGACAAGGATTTGATCATCGCGCAAATCTTGTTCAGGAATGCGGTGGCGGGTCTGGATCACGCTCGCCTCAGATGTGGCCTCGGTCACGTCAACGCCAGCGGTTTTTTGAAAAAAGCGCCTGATAGAAACCGCGTTTGTCGTATCATCAGCACCTTGGTCGATCACTTTATACGTGTCATCAGGCGTCAAAACTGCGGCAGAGACCTGCACCCCGCCTGTGCCCCAACCATACGGCATCGGCATTTCGCGGCTTGCAAAGGGCACCTGATAGCCGGGTATCGCGAGACCTTTCAGGATCGCACGGCGGATCATGCGTTTGGTCTGTTCGTCCAGATAGGCAAAGTTGTAATCGCTCATTCTGCCGCCTCCTGCATGATGTTTTCTTGCGCTTCGCGGCGCAGTTTTCGGATGAGTTCTAGCTCGGATTGGAAGTCAACATAGTGTGGCAATTTGATATGTTCCAAAAATCCAGTCGCTTGAATGTTATCACTATGATATAAAACAAATTCTTCGTCTTGTGCGGGGGCGCCAACATTGTCTTCGCCCAGTTCTTTCCAGCGCAATGCGCGGTCCACCAAAGCCATGGAAATTGCTTTGCGTTCGGTCATTCCGAACACCAATCCATAGCCCCGTGTGAATTGTGGCGGTTGTGTTTTGGAGCCTTGAAATTGGTTAACTGTTTCACTTTCCGTCACTGTGATTTCGCCGATCTCAATGGCAAAACCCAGTTCAGGTATGTCCATTTCCACGGCAACGGCCCCGATGCGCAACTCGGCAACAAAAGCATGGTTTCGAGCGTAACCGCGCTGGGTGGAATAGGCCATGCCAAGGATAAAGCCTTCGTCGCCGCGCGTCAGGGATTGCAAACGCAAAGCACGGCTTGCGGGCAGTTCCAATGGTGTACGGGTTAAATCGGCGGGGGTTTCAGCGCCCTGAGGTTCGCTTTGGATCAGATCTTCTTGATCCAGAAACGACATAATATGAGGTGTGGCATCTGGATGTGGCGTCCCGAGTGGGGCGTCATCCACGTCACCATCAGCGGCCAGTTTGAAATCTAGCAACCGATGCGTGTAATCGAAGGTTGGCCCAAGCACTTGTCCGCCCGGCGCATCTTTAAAGGTGGCCGAGACGCGACGATCGCAGGTCATCGTCTCGGTCTCAATCGGGTTTGACCCACCAAACCGTGGCAGCGTGGTGCGATAGGCGCGGATCAAAAAGATTGCTTCGATCAAATCTCCGCGCGCTTGCTTGATTGCCAAAGCGGCAAGATCAGGGTCGTAAAGCGAACCTTCTGCCATGACACGATTGACAGCCAATGCCATCTGTTCACGAATTTGCGGAACACTTAGCTCGGGAACCGCTTTGTCACCGCGCCGTTCTTCTGCAAGCCATGCGTGAGCGTTGTCGATGGCGCGTTCACCACCTTTTACAGCAACATACATCAGGTCACCTTTGTCGTTCGGGGCAAGGCCGCAAGGCGGTCACCGCTTGTGAAAATGAAATCAAGCCCCAATGGGAACAGCTGCGCATTGTCTTGAAAAGATTGCACCTTAGGCAACGACAATTGCGCCTGATTTTTGATCCCTGGTCCGCGCAAGGTGGCGCCTGTGTTGGATAACGTAGGGCGCTCGACAATTAAGGTGGCGGATCGATCAGGGTATTCTGGCGTGCCAATCGCAAAGTCTGATAGGGGCAGGTCATCCCATGCTCCGATGGCAAACATCGCATTTTGCGCAGCAACAAAAGGTGCGCCCGTGTGAAAGGTTATCCAGTCTCGGACCTTTGGCGTGTCATGGCTGGCTGCCAAATAGAGCGGCGTTTCTGGATCGCACAACGTCAGCAGCACCGCACCACTTGCGGGGGACAGAGGGGCGGGTGGTTGTGCGCCACTGATAGTAAAAATTTCACCCGGACGTGCCATTGCGGTCATCACGGCACGAAACGCGTGCGATGCATCGACGGGCACATCTGCAAAACCGCCTTCTAGAACTTGCGCTTGCATCAATCTTCTCCCCGCACCATCGTAAAGAAATCGACTTTTGTTGCCGCAGCTTTGGCAGCACGGTCGGATTTATATTTGTCGGCCATGGTCTGCAGAGGCATCAAAAGCCCCGCATTGACTGACGTGGCCGCATCCGTCTGCATGAGCGCGTCAACGCATGCAGCTTGCAGTGCATGATCTTTGTCACGGCCTTGCACATATCCATGGCCAACCGTGCCATCGGCCAATTTCACTGAGGCGCGGGTGACGGTCATTTCACCCAAATTAAAGGCCGCACCAACGGCACCTGCGCGCCCGCGCACCATGACGCTGCCGATCTCGGGGGCACGCAAAATGGTGTGATCAGACGCAACCTGTAAAGCTGCCCAAAGCCGAGCGACATCCGCCGCAGGCGACTTGGCCAGTAAACCCAACCAACCTTTTCGGGCGGCGTTTGGATCGCTCATTATATTCATCTAGACATCTTCCGCATATACTATACAACTATACAAATAATAGGGTAGGGCTCTCGTCCTGCCAATCCCTTGAAGTGTGAAGTTTTAGTGACATGACCCAGCGCACCCCAATCTGGAAAGCCATCGCCCTGTCGTTGCGAAGTGATATTGCTGAGGGCATGTATGGCGCTGGTGGTAAGCTTCCTACAGAAGCCGTGCTTGCCGCGCGCTTTGGTGTGAACCGCCATACTGTGCGTCATGCCCTGACTGCTTTAGCGGATGAGGGGCTTGTTTACGCCAGACGCGGCGCTGGGGTTTTTGTCGCGACAACGCCAACCGATTATCCGATTGGCCGTCGCGTGCGGTTTCACCAAAATCTGCGCGCTGCAGGGCGCACGCCGGCCAAGACAGTTCTGTTACTGGAAACCCGTGTGGCAAGCGCTCGGGAATCCGAGGCTCTAGAGTTGGCAGACGGGTCACTGGTCCATGTTTATGAAGGGTTGTCTTTGGCGGAAAATCGCCCCATTGCGTTGTTTCGCAGTCTTTTTCCCGCCGCGCGGTTCCCAGAGATGTTGACGCATCTCGAGGCCAACCCATCGGTGACCGCAGCCTTGGCGCAGTACGGCGTGCATGACTACACGCGCACATCAACTCGGGTGAATGCGAAACTGGCGACGGCAACCCAAGCGCTGCATCTGCAGATTTCCGAACACGCGCCCATACTGCGTACCATCAGCATTAACAGCGCCGCCGATGGCAGTCCGATTGAAGTGGGGCGCACTTGGTTTGCGGGGGATAAAGTGACGTTGACACTTGCGGATCTTTGATCTCGCGCCGTCCTTATTCATACCGCTCTAAGAATGCCGCAGCACTCAATGCGCGAAAATCACCTAAGGCCTGACGCAGTTGTTCATGAGGCCAATCCCACCACGCCAAAGCCAATAACCGCTCGACAATGTCGGGGGCAAAGCGTGGTCGCAACGGGACAGCCGGAATGCCTGCAACAATCATATAAGAGGGCACATCCTTGGTCACGATGGCTCCGCCTGCAATGACGGCACCGTGTCCAATCGTCACGTCTGGCCGCACCTGTACGCCGTGACCCAACCAAGTGTCGTTGCCAATCACGCTACGTCGGGTCCGCCTGTGGGCAAACCAGTCATCATCTTGCGTTTCATCGTCAAAGTAGTCTGCCGAGCGATAGTGAAAATGATGCAAACTGGCCTTGTCCATCGGGTGATCTGTGGCCCCGATCCGCACAAACGCTGCGATGTTCGAAAACTTGCCCACGGTGGCGTTGGCAATGTCACAGTATCGATCGCAATAGGCGTAATCGTCGAAATGGCTGTGGGCCAAACGGGTGCCACGGCCGATTTCATTAAAAGCGCCAAACGTTGTATCGCTCACTTCGCAGTCGGGGTGAATGAAAGGTGTATCGGCCTTTAAACGTGCCATCAGTGTCCGCCCTCATCACCTGTGATCAACTTGCGGCGCAGCCAGCCTGACAAAGTGTCCATCGCCATCACCAACAAGATAATCAAAACGATGTAGTACGTGACTTCTTCCCAGTCCTTTTGGGTCGCAATGGCTTGGGTCAACAGCAATCCGATGCCGCCGCCAGTGATCGCCCCGATAATCGTTGCTGATCTGGTGTTGGATTCGAAATAATAGAGCACCTGACTGAGCAGAACTGGCATGATTTGTGGGATCACTCCAAAGCGGTAGCGTTGCAGTGGTTTGGCGCCTGTCGATGTGATGCCTTCGATCTGTTTTTCATCGACATTCTCAAGAGCTTCCGAGAACATTTTGCCGAAAGATCCAGTGTCTGTCAGTAAGATCGCAAGCGCGCCAGTTAATGGTCCTGGGCCAAAAGCGCGGCTCAAAACGATGGTCCAAATCAACCCATCTACACCCCGCAAGAAATCAAAGACGCGTCGGGCCGTAAACCGGAGAGCGCCCAGCGGAGAAAAGTTGCGCGCGGCGAGAAATGCCAGTGGCAGCGCGATAATTGCAGCCCCAAAGGTGCCCAAAAACGCCATCAACAGGGTTTCAAACAGCGCCCAAAATACGTCGCCATGCCGCCACATTTTGTTGGTCCAAAAGCCTTGCCAGATGGCACCGAATTCGCCGTCCAGAGCATGAGACAGCAACGCGCTCGGTCCCATGCCATAATAAGGGCTGTCGAGCGTGAAAAAGAATAACTCCCAACCATAGCTGTATTTGAAAACCTCAGCACGCGAGCGGGTGATGGTGAACCTGCCTGCATCGGTGTTGATCATAACTCGGTTTTTGGACGCACTGATGAAATCCGGCAAGTCCCCGCTTGGGAATTCAGCATTAACGCCATTGGTGCCTGGACGCGCCGTCACAATCCCATAGTCTGGAATGTCATAGCTGACCTGCGGCCCCAGCGTGATCAAGTGTCCGTGGCCCAAATCAACCAAAGTGGTGTCGCCAAGCGTGACCCAATCAGGGGCGCTGCCTTTGGGGTATGTGCCTTTTCTTTCGCCCTCTATCGCAATGGTAAGCGTGTCTGTGCGGTTGTCGCGCGCGACATGGGTTTTGTAACTATAGGTGTCTGATACCAGCGTTCGGGCGTTGTTCAAATTGATCCTATCGCCAAGTCCAGCCACATCGAAAGACACGAAAATATACGCGAAATAGGCAATGATGATCAAAGGCACTGCAATCGTGATCCGCTTTTTTCGGCTGAATTGCGTGATGGTGGCGGCGTGCAAGGTTGCGGCGGTCATGAGGTCACCTCTGTCATCGGCGTGCCGTGGGTTAGGCGGTTTCGCAGCAGGCTTGATAGCTGATCAACCACAACAATCGTCAAGAAGAGTAGAATGAAAATCGCAGCGGCTTCGTCATATTTTCCGTTGCCCCAGCTCATGGTGTTGCGCAGGTCGTAGCCGATGCCACCCGCACCGACAAATCCTAGAATAGCCGACGCGCGGATGTTTATTTCGAACCGCAAAAGCGCATAACTTAGGTAGTTCGGGGCGACTTGGGGGATGACACCCAACCACATGCGTTGCGTCCAGTTGGCGCCGACAGATGCCAGCCCTTCAACAGGTTTCAAAGATGCGTTTTCATTGACCTCGGAAAACAGTTTTCCTATGGCCCCAACGGTGTGCAGCGCAATGGCGATCATGGCAGGCACAGGGCCGCCGCCCAACATGAAAATCAAGACCAGCGCTATTACGATTTCTGGCACCGCGCGCAAAATATCAAGAATTCGCCGCAACGGACCAACCAACCATGGAATAGGCGCAAGACCACGTGTCACCAACAGGGACATCACAAGTCCCAACATAGCCCCAATCAGAGTCGACGCCGCAGCGATATTGATCGTTTCGATCAATGAGGGAATGTATCTTATCAGGTGAGCTGGCATCAAATAGGCGCGTTCAATCGCCTCGCCAAACATCGCGGCAGGGAAGTCGAATATATTGCCAAGCCCATCCCAAAACCCGCCTGCATTGCGACTGTCAGCTGTGTAAAAACCAGAGGCCAGCAATGCGAGAAACAGCACCAGCATGATAAAGTTCATCAACCGTTTGGATTTGATCTGTGCAAGATATGCATCGCTCAAACGCGTCTCGGTGGCGCGCGGTGCTGTATTAGGTGCCATGTGTTGCCCTTGCAAAAAGTGCTGGCTCTGGAGTGCCCAGAGCCAGCGGAAGGTTTCATAAAACCGAACGACTTAGTTGGATTTTGCCAGACGTGCCGCAACAATAGATGTGTAGGCATCGTGTGTGATCGGATCGAAACCGCTGACTTCGCCACCAGCAAGAGCTGTTGCGCAATCAGGATCGGTTTCACCCAATGTATCGATGATACCTGTCACAGTCGCGCGCACGTCATCTGGCAATGCGTTGCGTAGAACAACAGGTTCGCCTGGGATCAATTTTGAACGCCAGATTTCGACCAGATCGTTCATGTCGACCAAGCCCGCATCAACGGCTTTGCGAAGCGCACCGAAAGTGTAGCCGTCTTCCCATTCGCCTTGGCCGTCAGTCCAAGTCACGCCGGCATCAACGTCGCCATTGTTCACAGCAACGATTGTTTGTTCGTGACCGCCAGTGAATTTAACTTCACCAAAGTATGCACCGTTTTCCATTGAAGCGCCCGTCGTTGTTGGGATTTCGACGGATGGGATCAAGTAACCAGATGTGGAATTTGGATCACCAAAACCAAAGACTTTGCCTTGCATGTCTTCGAGTGATTTCACGCCGCTATCAACGCGCGCAAAGCCCACTGAATAGTAGCCGGTGGAACCGTCTGTGTTCACTTTGATAAGGATCGGAGACACTGCATTTTCGTCAGCAATGTGGACCGCTGCATAAGACGATGGGCCCATCAATGACAAATCGATCGTCCCACCCAAAAGACCTTGGATAACGCCGTTGTAGTCAGCTGGCGCAAACAATTTTGTTGGCACGCCAAGAGCGTCTTCGATCATGCTGCGCAAACATTCGTTGCTGTTCATGCGGTCTTGAGCGTTTTCACCACCCAAAATGCCGATGCGGAATTCATCGATGGCTTGGCCATCAGCAAAAGCTGCGTGGGACAGTGTGGTTGTCATAAGTGCAAGTGCGATGATCTTTTTCATCTGTGATCTCTCTTTGGTTAAAGGCACCCCAAGCGAGGGCAAAGGTAAAACGATTGGCACTAATGCGCCGCGATGTCGGCCAATAATTTATTGCCCGGTTCCGTTGTTTCTATCTGGGTGGAGGTCGTTGCTTCTGAGAAGCTTGCATCGGCTCCATAGATGTCACGCGCAGCGCCAGTGGTCAGCTGCTCTGGTGTTCCGTCAAAAACGATCTTGCCGTCCCGCATACCGATGACGCGGTCGCAATAGCGTCGCGCAGTATCGAGCGTGTGTAGATTGGCGATCACCATGCGGTTGTCTTGTTCGTGAATGTCGCGCAAGGATTGCATCACGACCTGCGCGTTCATTGGGTCAAGCGATGCAATCGGTTCATCCGCTAGAATAATGCGAGGATCTTGCATCAAAGCGCGTGCAATCGCGACGCGCTGTTGCTGGCCGCCAGACAGGGCCTCGGCGCGTTTCGGCGCATGTTCTGCAATGCCCAAGCGCTCTAAGATATCGATAGCGCTGTGGATGTCTTCGTCTGGGTACAGGTTGAACATTGTGGACATTGTCGAGCGTCTGTTCAAAGTCCCGTGCAGCACGTTGGATACGACGTCCATGCGCGGCACCAAATTAAACTGTTGGAAAATCATCGCACATTGTGATTGCCAGTTGCGCTTTGCGGCTCCGCGCAAGTCTGTCACGCTCAAGCCATCAAACGTAATCTCACCCGAGGTAGAATCTGTCAGTTTATTCAAGATACGCAGCAGCGTAGATTTGCCTGCGCCAGACCGACCGATAATGCCGATCATCATCGGCTTATCTACAACAAAGCTTGCAGCCTTAACGGCGGTATTTGCGCCAAATGTTTTCGTGATATTGTCAAATCGCAACATTGCGTTACCCCCGTGTTAGGGGCTCGATAGTCATGGTATGCTTCACTTTTGTATCTGCTTTGAGAAACTTTTGTGACAGGCTACATTCTTGGCATCGGATGCCGTGGTTTTAAAAATCACCGGGGGCGCATTGAAGACAGGTCAGCCCAGCGTCGCGCCAAAATGTTACAACTGAACTGCGGTCATCAACAACAAGCCATGGGCGGTAGCCATCTGAGTGAATGCGTTCCAACGCCGAGCGTTTCACATCGGGATCACTTGCATGGTCTTCGTCTGGCTTGCGCAGATATAGCGCATCATGTGCGATCCCAACCTGATCAAGCCACGCGCGGGTAAAGGCGCGCCAACCTTCTGGACGACCTGTGCACAGCACAATCGCCTCGCCCTGCGCTTTGAGTTTATGCAGCAACCGTGCCACAGGTTCGATCAATGCCGCTGTTGCCATCTCTTCGTGAAAGCTCTGCCATTGTTTGTTGTCCCCATGGACAAGATGCCCCAAGCGATCGGCATCAAATTCTGCCAAAGTGCCATCGATATCGAAAATTACACAATCCATGATTTGTCTTTCTTGTCTGGTATGCGCGCATCCCAGTCATCAAGGCCGGGGGCGAAAAGATAAGGTGTTGTATTGACCGGCGAAGGGCCATGCGCAGTGCCACCAGTCAAATGACGGACGGCCCGAATAACCCCTGAATGAGCAACCAAAACGGGCAAGCAAGATGGCCCGTGCCGCTGCGCCTCGGTGGTGGCAAACGTCACCGCATCCGCAACACGCTGCAACATATCGGGCCACGGCTCACCGCCCTTGGGCGTTTGGTCTCGCGGTGGAAGTTCGGACACGGGGCGTCCTTCAAACACCCCCCAATCTCGTTCACGCAACCCGTTTAAAACAATGGGGTCGTGTTCTGGAAACCCAAGGTGTGCAGTGTCGCGGGCACGTTGTTGTGGGCTTGAAAACAACAAAATGGTTTTGGGCCACATCCAGTCGGGCAGGGCGCATGCGGCACTGCGACCCTCAGGCGTCAATTGCGCTTCAATTCGACCCGCGATACGCCCGTCTCGATTGGCGTCGGTCTGACCATGACGGATTACAACGAATGCAGTTTTCAGATGCATCATAAAACACATCTTTCATGCAGCAAAAGCCGCGCCTTGATGCGTGGTTCAAGCGCGTACTCTTCGGGTTGGGAACAAAACAGCGGCGCATACTGATGCGCGCCAAGGTTGCGGATCATCTTGATTTGATCCGACAGTGGGGGATGTACATTCCAGCGCAAAAAATGCCCGCCCTGTGCCGCGATGTCACGCGCATGGGCTGTCATATGTCCGGTGAAAATTACCGTTGCATCCTGTCCCAAACGGCCCGCGTCGCGCCATGTTTGTACGATGTGCCAAGCCATGCCTGCATCCGCATTGGGGGTGTCGCAGATCAAAAACTGTGCGGTTGGGTCAAAGCAGCGTTCAAGCAACGGGGCCAACTGATGCGCTGCACTGCTTAAGGTGCCACTTTGCAAAGCGCAGGTGATTGCCTGTTTGCACGTCTCATCCAAAGACACATTCCCAAGGCGCATCAAATGCAAGGCCAATTCCCCTGCACGACCTGATGGCGGCACAGGGAATAGGATTTTGCGTCCTGCGTTTTGGGTCAGCATTTGATCTAATGCAATACGACGTTGGCTTTGTGGAACATCATCAAGATGAT
The DNA here is from genome assembly GCF_900109555.1 of Pacificibacter marinus. GTDB lineage: Bacteria > Pseudomonadota > Alphaproteobacteria > Rhodobacterales > Rhodobacteraceae > Celeribacter > Celeribacter marinus_C. The sequence goes on from NZ_FNZV01000014.1 coordinate 28,040, forward strand.
AGGACGCATCGATAAGCGCCGTGCGCGCAAGAGGCGGCGTGTCAAAAGCGAACCACTCACTTTCTTCGGACCAGTCACCGGAAAAAAACAACCCGTCGCCCAAGTCGAAATGAAACCATACACCGCCCAAAGCGTGACCATTGCGCCCTGTCGTCAGGGTCACATTGTCGATACGCGTTTGCCCGATTTCTGGCAGCACTTCGACGGTCGCACCCGCTGGCAGGGCACGCGCGGTTTGCGCGGTACAGTGGATCGGAATGTTGGCCGCAATGACATGCGACGCCCCGCCGATGTGATCAATATGATCATGTGAAATAAACACCCGATCCGCACCCTCAAGCCAGTTGGGATTGAAGGGGGACGTTTCTTCAGGACCTACGCCGACATCCAGAACCCATAACGATTGCCCCGTCCACAGACGGATGCAGGCGGGCCCTTTTTCGCCAAGACCAGACAGAACTTCGATCCATGCGGTTGTTATGCTGGTGTCACGCATAAGCCAAACTCTTGGCCATCAAACTGTTGCTGTCAGGATCATGAAATGCCCACAGATCATCTAGGTGTATACCAACCGTTTCGCCAATAGCGGCGCGGCGCGTGGCAAAAGCGACAAGTGTTTCGCCCGCAGTGTCCAAGCTCAACCGAAAGCGCCCGCCCAGATACGTGCAACTGATCACACGTCCACGGATTGCGGCATCATCACGCAATGTGATGGATTCGGGGCGGATGCTGACATGGCTTGGCTCGGTCGTCGCGCTGCGCGCGCGCACATCTTGACCAAAAACGTTCACAACGGGTTGGTGTCCATCGACGCGGCCAGTGCGCCGCACAGGCACCACAGCCCCATCGCCGACAAACCCCGCCACAAAGCAATCTACAGGTTCGCGGTAAAGGGTTTCGGGGGCTGCGAATTGCCGGATTTTACCCGCTTGCATCACGGCCACACGGTCAGCCAAAGCCAAAGCTTCGCCCTGATCATGCGTGACATAAAGCATAGTGGCTTTGGTGCGGCGATGGAACATTGAAAACACATCGTGCATCGAGGCACGCAGGGCTAAATCCAGATTGGCCAGCGGTTCGTCCAGCAAAACAGCGCGGGGATCAAACACCAGACAGCGGGCCAGTGCGACACGTTGACGTTGTCCGCCCGACAGTTGCGACGGCATACGGTCCGCAAAGTCACTGAGACCCGTTAAGGTCAAAGCCTCAGAAACGCGGTTTTGTCGCTCTGCGCGCGGCACACGGCGCACTTCCAAAGGATACGCTACATTGGCTGCCACGCTTTTGTGTGGCCAAAGCGCATAAGATTGAAATACGATGCCAATCTCGCGGTCTTCTGGTGGCACAAATTGGCGCTCCCCCGCCACAGTTTGACCGCCAAGATCAATGGTGCCAGCACTGGGTTGTTCAAACCCCGCTGTCAAACGCAGCAACGTGGTTTTACCACACCCTGAGGGGCCGAGCAGTGCCACAAATTCCCCCGAGGCAATCTGAGCATTGATGTCTTGCAGCGCAGGGACGCCGTCGAACTGTTTTGAGAGATTGGAAAAATTCAGCTCTGCCATGGGATAACCCCTTTTGGAAATTTGTTTGATCCGGCCTGAACCAGCCCCATAAGCACAATGATGAGAAGCACGATGGACATAGCCAAGGCCGAAGCCATAACCGTTTCGCCGCTGTCTTCTAGATTGTAGATCACCACGCCCAAGGTTTCTGTGCCCGATGACCACAACAGCGCGGATACAGTGAGTTCATTGACCGCAGTGAGAAACACCAAGATTGCGCCTGCTGCCGCAGAGGGCGCTGCGAGCGGCAACACGATGTCGCGCAAGCGCCGTCCCAAATGTGCACCAACACTGGCGGCGGCTTCTTCCATCGCGGGGTCCAGCTGCGCAATGCTGGCTTGGATCGGGCGCAGCATCACCACAAAGAACCGCGCGAGATAGGCCATTAAAATGATCCAAATCGTGCCATAGAGTGTCAGGTCAGTGAACGGCAAGTTCAAGAATGTCAGGATACAGGCGATCGACAATACAACGCCGGGCAGGGCATAGGGCAAATCAATCAGCGCATCTAAAAGGCGACTGAGACGGGTGGCTCGACGTTCCATCAACCACGCCAAAGGCAGACAAATCGCCAACAAAACCGCAGCAGCAGAGGTCGCAAGGATCAACGAGTTTCCATAGGCGCGCCGCGTGACAGGTTGCGTGATCAAGACCTCTTTCCATGCCTCAAGCGTGGCATTGCCAAAGTTCAGCGTCACACCATAGGCCGGGATCAAGGACGTCGCCAAAAGCGCAAGCAAGGGCAGGGCAAGGATCACAAAGATGAACACCCAAAGCCCGATTTCAACGGGCTGCCGCGCCGCACCAAGGTTAAGAGCCAGCGGAGTACCAGATAACCCGACAAGGCCGAACCCACGGCGTGACAACACAAACCGACTGAACAAAACGCCGACAATGGCGACCGCGCCGATGAGCAATGCAAGCACAGCGACTTCGGGCAAAACAGAGGGGCCCATTCCGACAAGTCTTTGATAAATAAGGGTCGGAAGCGTCGCATAGCCTGCAGGAATACCCAGCATCGCAGGAATGCCAAAATTGCCCAAAGCGGTCACAAACGCCATAGCACCGCCTGCGATGAGCGCGGGCATAGATAGCGGCAAAACGGTTTGAACCCAAACACGCATAGGTCCTGCGCCAGACATGCGGGCGGCTTCGACCAGATCGGCGGGGATCATGCGCAGTCCGGCGCGTAGGGTCAAAAAGACCAAAGAGGCATGTTGAATACCCAGCAAAAGAATGATGCCACTGGGGGAATGCAGTGGCTGAGGACTGCCTAAGGGCGGTGCAAGACCAACCACTTTAAGCAGGGTCGACGAGGGACCCGCCATTTGCATCCATGCCAGTGCAGTGATCTGTGGCGGGATCATCATCGGCACCATAAGGCAAAAGACCAAAGCGCCTTTGCCACGGATATCTGTCAGCGCGACAAGGTAGGCAAACGCCCCACCGATCAAGATCGACAAAAGCGTTCCGCCGCCTGCTGTGATCAGCGAATGGTTGAGCGCTGTTCCCGTTGATGGGCGCGCCAGAACCGTCGTCAGATGCGAGGTGGTAAAGCCATCGCCAAATCCGATGCCTTCTAGTAACAGGCGCACGACAGGCCCAAGCGCAATCAAAGCGACGGGCAGAAAAATAAGTGGCAGCAGCCGATCCAAAGACCGGCTGCTTTTCCGTGTTAAAGGCAGCGTGTTCATTGAACGCCAAAGACCTTGGCAAAGCGTTCTTTGTTGCTTTGCGCGTCTGCCAATGCCTGCGCTGGATCAAATGACATCAAGTTGATGTCACCGCGCGCAGGGAACCCTTCGGGGCTATCGACACCGTCGCGGGCCGGAATGTAACCCATGTCAACGACAAGGTTTTGACCTGCTTCGCTGAGCAAGAAGTCGACAAACTTTTCGGCTGCATCCATGTGCTGTGTGCCCGCCATGATTGCGACAGGTTCGGTCACATAAGACACGCCCTCTTCGGGGATCACGAAGTCAACGGGGGAACCGTCTGCTTTGGCGCGGATTGCCAAAAAGTCGACCAGCACACCATAAGGTTTTTCACCAGCTGCGACGGCTTTGAATGTGCCGCCATTGCCGCCTTCGGCGCGGGTGTTGTTTGCGGCCAAAGCTTCATAGTATTCCCAACCAAGACCCTCTGTGCCCGTCAGGGTCGCGAGGTGGATCAAAGCTGCACCAGAATAAAGTGGTGATGGCATCGCAACAAGATTTGCCATCTCAGGCTTAACCAGATCAGCCCAAGAGCTTGGCACCATGTCCGCGCCAGTGTTGTAAACGATGCCTGTCGTGATCAATTTGGTCGAGTGGTAATAGCCATCGGCACTGTAAAGGGACGCGTCATATGCGGCATCTTCAGTTGAAGAATAAGCAGCCAATTTTCCTTCTTGGGCCAGACCTTCAAGTGTCACCATATCTGAAATCAAGAGAACGTCTGCCTGCGGTTGACCCGCTTCGATTTCGGCAGCGACCCGTGACATCAATTTGGTGGTGCCATCGCGCACCCATTCAACGTCAATATTCGGATTAGCCGCTTCAAACGCGTCAACCGTCATTTGCGCATCGGCATTGGGTTGTGACGTGTACAACGTTAAAGTGTCAGCACTGGCCAAGGTCGGGATCGCCAAGGCAATGGCGGCAGTCAAAAGGGAACGTGACATCAGAGTCTCCTGATTTGTTACTTTCGTTCGAAAGAGAAATTGAAGTGGTTTTGTTTCTCATCGGCTACCTAGACCGCGTTTATAACAACTCTATGACACTTGCTAAAATATATAAAAAAAGAACATTGCAATTCATTCGAAGGGAATGAAACACTGTTCACACTGCAATTTTATAGGTTTCGAACGAACATGAGTATTTCTGAGACAGCACGTCGACGCGACCGCATTGTAAACTTGCTTTCAAGTTACGGAGAGCTGTCTACATCTGCTCTGTCTGACATGTTGGAGGTCACGGTTCAAACGCTACGCACGGACTTGCGCGCTCTTGATGAAGCACGTCTTGTCCGCCGTCGCCACGGTGGGGTGACCTTAGCGACCGCGAGCGAAAACATTGATTATCAACCACGTTTGACCGTCTCGCGCGATGAAAAAGCGCGGATCGGTGCGGCGATGGCAAAGCTTATCCCAAACGGGTCCACTGTGGCGCTCGGGACAGGAACGACGGTTGAAGCCGTGGCACGGGCACTTGTCGGGCACGTTGGTCTGACTGTCGCGACCAATAATATTCATGTGGTGATGGCGCTCAGAATGGCGGAAGACATCAAAATTATGCTCGCAGGAGGCGATGTGCGGCTGCGCGATATGGATTTTATCGGTGCTGAAAGCCGTGAGTTTTTTGAAGGATTGCAGTTCGATCATGCCGTCTTTTCAGTTGGTGGGATCTCAGAGACAGGCGATCTGCTTGATTTTAATCTTGATGAAATTCGCGCGCGTCAAGCAATTTCAGGCTGTGCGCAAGAGCGAACCCTTGTCATTGATCATGCAAAGTGCGGTCGAAAAGCGCCACACCGCTGGGGGCAACTTCATGCGATGGAGCGTGTCATTTGCGGCGGAAAATTGCCCGAAAATTTACATCGCGCCGCGCAAGAAACGACCTGTGACATACTTGAGGTTTAGCACCTGTCGCATGTCAGTGTTCGTGCTGTTTGACATGTATGAAATTGCTTGAAATTTGATTGATATCGCAACAAAAGCAGTCATTTATCAGGCGAAGCTAATATTATAGACTATTTTGTTTTGGCTAGAATTCTGTCCGTGTCAGTGTGTATCGCAAGGTATGCTTTAACAGGACAAAGCCAACATGATTGATATCTCAACCGACTTTTTTCGCCGATTGCCAAAAGCTGAATTGCACCTTCATCTTGAGGGATCAATTCGGCCTGAGACTGCGTTTGAGTTGGCGCAGAAGAATGGTGTGGCGTTGCTCAAACCGGGGCAAGACCTTGCCGATTTGTACGATTATGATGATTTGGCCAAGTTTTTAAACGCCTACACGGCCATCGCAGGCGTCGTTTTAAGTGCGGATGATTTCCATCGCGTTACCTATGAAATGCTTGAGGATTGCGCAGTATCGGGGGCGCGCCATGTTGAGTTTTTCATCAGTCCCCACGCGCATGATGTCTCTTTCGATGTACAATTTCGCGGTATCCGTCGTGGCATGGCTGAGGCACGTGATGCGTTGGGTATATCGTGTTTCATGGCGCCAGGGATCAATCGTGAATTGGGGCCTGAGGCCGCCGAAGTCTATTTCGATACCTGTGCACAATTGGGCGGGGATGACATGGCGGGCGTGGGGCTGGATTATTTCGAAGCGCCGTATCCGCCTGATCCCTTTGCGCCGCTTTATGATCGTGCGCGTGCTGCGGGATATCAGGTGACGGCCCATGCCGGTGAAGGTGGGCCTGCCGCCTATGTTGCGGGGGCGATGGATGCACTTGGATGCCGCCGGATAGATCACGGTTATGCGGTGATGGATGATCCAGCCTTGGTGGCACGATGTCGCGAGGCGCAAATCTTGTTTACGTGCTGCCCAAGTACGACAAAATACACAACGCATTGGCGCGATCTCACCGACCCCGATCACCCTATCCGCAAGATGAAAGAGGCTGGACTAAATGTAACGATCAATTCTGATGATCCGCCGTTTTTCTTCACCACATTGGCGCAAGAATATGAGATCGCTTACCGTGATATGGGGTTCACCTTGGCGGATATTAAAGCGTCAATTCTGCAAGGCATCCAAGGCAGTTGGCTGTCGCAAGATCAGCGTGTCGCACTGGCAAAAAATTGGGCGGTCGAGATTGATGATTTGATCGCGACATATGTGGGTTAAATCACCATTGTGGGTCAAATCACCATGCAAACCGTTTTTTCTTCGAGATAATTGGATAGGCCTGCCGCGTTGTTTTCAGCGCCCCATCCTGAGGCCTTAAAGCCACCTTTGGGCAATTCTGGCGAGAAATAGCTGTGACAATTGACCCATACTGTTCCCGCGCGGATGCCTGCGGACAGGCGGTGCGCGGCGGAAAGGTCTTGGGTCCAGACTGAGGCGGCCAAGCCGTAGTCCGTGTCATTTGCGAGCGCGAGAACTTCATCGACCTCATCAAACGGAGTGATTGCGGTCACGGGGCCAAATATTTCTTCGCGCATCAAAGGCATGTCAGGGGATACATTTGCGATCACTGTGGGGCGATAAAAGGCTGGTGCATCTGGGATGCGCGTGCCGCCTGCGATAATTTCCGCCCCTGCCGCACGCCCCGCATCAACATATCGTGCAACGCGTTGCGCCTGTTGTTCATTGACCAATGGGCCAAGGTCGCTTTTGGGATCAAGGCCGTGACCGAGTGTCAAAGCATCCGCTTGGGCTGCCAATTGTTCGGTGAATTGATCGGCGACCGAGCGGTGCACGTATATGCGTGATCCGGCGACACACACTTGACCAGAGTTTGCAAAAATACCGCGCGCCACGCCCAGCACCGTCAGCGACATATCTGCGTCCGGCATGACGATGGCGGGGGATTTTCCGCCCAGTTCCAATGTGAGCTTTTTCAAGTTTCCACGCGCCGAGTTAAGCAAAATACGCCCAACGTCCGTTGATCCGGTAAACGCCACCTTGGCCACGCCGGGGTGTTTCGCCAGAGCATCTCCAAGATCATGACCATAGCCGGTTAGTAAATTCACGACTCCAGATGGCAGGCCCGCTTGAACCATCAGTTCCACCAGTCGTATTGCGGTCAAAGACGTTTCTTCCGCAGGCTTCAAAATGACAGTGCAACCGGCACAAAGGGCGGGGGCCAGTTTCATTGCAGCCATCAACAGGGGTGAATTCCACGGTGTAATGGCGGCGACCACACCGATAGGCTCTGGGCGAGTATAGGCCATGACCTGTTTGCCCTTTGGGGCGTACCCTATCGATGGGGTGATGGTTTGACCGTGTATTTTTGTTGCAAAACCAGCGTAATAGCGAAATTGCGCAGCCGAGGCTGGGATTTCCGCAAAACGGGCCGTGGCGTATGTTTTGCCTTGATCAAGGCTTTCCAGTTCGGCCAATTCATCTGCGTTGGCATCAATAAGATCGGCGATCTTCCACAGCAACGCTTGCCGTGCGGCAGGCAGCATGTTTGCCCAATCTGGACATTCCAATGCCGCCTGCGCTGCCGCCACAGCCGCGTCAGCATGTGATGCGCCAGCGCGTGACAAAGTGGCAAGACGGGTGCCTGTGGCGGGATCAAAGGTGTCGAATTGGTCATCTAGCACCTGCCACTCGGCACCGATCAACACCGATTTAGGGCCGGTTTTCAAGAACTGGCGCGCTGCTTCGGTTTTTGGAGACTGTGGATTGAGACTAAAATTCATTTTATTTCCTTGATGAGATCACGGGCCCGCGCAGCGCCGCGTAGAATGGAATGATACCCTGTGCAGCGACATATATTTCCCTCAAGCGCTTCGCGGATGACCTCGTCGCTGGCGTCTGGCGTGGTTGTGAAAAGTCCGGCAAGGCTCATCATTACACCGGGGGCGCAATACCCGCATTGAAATGCATTTTCTTCGGTCATTGCTTGCGCGAGTGTGGCCCCGATGGGAAGGGTGTCCAGTGCTTGGATTGTGGTGACTTCGCGCCCTGCAACGTGCCAAGACATCAAAAGGCATCCGTTCATGGGGGCACCGTCAAGCAACACCGTACAGGCACCACATCGTCCGATGTCACAGGCCACTTTGATGGCAGCCGTGTCACCTAGTCGCTCGCGCAGGGCACTGGCAAGGGTTTCATCTTGTTGCAAAGTTGCAGGGGATCCATTGAGGGTAAAGGTGATGCTCATGTGCGCGCGCCCTTTGTCATCATGGTTAGGATATCTTGTGGCGCAAAGGGCGTAACCGTCGGCCATTGTCCCACAGCGTCAGCCACTGCATTTGCGATTGCAGCCGTCACGCCCGTGATCCCCAATTCGCCGACACCACGCGGGCCGAAAGGATCGCCTGCGTCCAAGCTTTCATGGGCGGTCACGACGATTTCGCTGGGCGTGTCGCGGATGGATGGCATGGTATAGGTGTCAAAGTTTTTCGTCACCATTTGCCCATCTTGCATCATAGCATCTTCGGTTAGGGTCATGCCCGCACCTTGTACCAAAGCGCCTTCCATCTGCCCAAGATAGGCGGCCATATCAATCACGGGACCCGCGGCTGTGTGAAGGTCAAGCCGCGCGATGCGCACGGTGCCGTTTATGCGATTCACAGCCACGCGTGCTAAAGTCACGGCATAGGTAAAAATAAAGCGGGCATTGGATTTGGTGTAATCGGATTTAGGAAATTCAAAAAAGGTTTCGACAGCCTCCAAGTCCCCAAGCTCGCTAAAGCTCACAAGCGGAATTGGAGCATTGGCGGTGATGTCCGCTACTCCGCCTGGGACGATTTTGAGCCGTTCGGGCGACAAGCCCAACCGATCAGACGCCGCAGTGATGATTTTGGTTGCAAGAGTTGGGGCGGTGTTTTCAACTCCGCGCCACACCACATAACCACCGCGCGCAGCAGTGGTCGATCCGCTGTCTGGCGCGCGCCCCGTGTCGCCAAAAACAGCCCGTATATCTGCACGGTCGCACCCGATTTTATCTGACACAGCGGCATGTAAAGACACGATCAAACCTTGCCCCATTTCGTCAAGACCGCAGAGGGCTTCGATCTTGCCATCTTGCAGACGCAGAGCAAAATGCGCTGTGTCATCGGGAATGGTGCCCAGCCCCGTGCCTTGCATCATCAAAGCCATGCCAACGCCCGCAATTTCATCTGGCTCAACATCGAAATCGTTCCAAATATCAGAGGCTTGTGCTGCATCCAGCATTTCATGCAACCGTTCGGTTGGGGCGATCGTTTGCCCCAAATACCCTGGCGTGCCCGGCATGCGCATGTTGAGGCGGCGTATCTTTGCGGGGTCTTGCCCAACCTTTTGAGCCAAACGGTCAAGTTGGCATTCGACCGCAAATGTCATCTGGTTGCTGCCAAATCCGCGAAACGCCCCTCCAGCCCCGTTGTTTGTATATACGGTGCGCCCGCGTGTGCGGATGTTCGGGATTTCATAAGGGCCTGCACAATGTTCCATAGCGGTTTCAGTCACGCTGGGCGACAAAGACGCATAGGCGCCGCAATCCGAGATAAGATCGACCTGCTGTGCAACAAGTTTGCCTTTGGCGTCGCATGCCGTGCGCATTCGGATACGCATCGGATTGCGTTTGGTGCCTGCCGCAACACTTTCAGCGCGTGATAGTTGTAGGCGCACTTTTCGGCCCGTTTTTTGTGCCAAGAGGGCAAGAGCAGGCTGAACCGTCAACTCGTCTTTTCCGCCAAATCCACCGCCAATGGGCGAGGTGATGATGCGCAGTTTTTCTTGTGGAATGTCCAAAATGCGCGCCAGTTGCAATCGATCACGTGCGCCATGTTGGCCACCAACACAGACGAGCAACCCATCTTTATCTGGCGCGGCCCAGCCGCCTTCGGTTTCCATAAACCCATGCATCTGGCGTGGGGTCACATAGGTGTCTTCAACAACATGCGCAGCCGTCGCAAAGGCTGCATCGACATCACCGCGTTCTAGCTTGATATCATTGATAAGATTGCTGTCTGAATGAACTTTTGGGGCATCATCCATCAGCGCCGCTTCGGGATCAGTGACAAGCGCAAGCGGTTCATAGTCAACTTTGATCAACGCCAAAGCGGCCTCGGCTATGGCCGCTGTTTCAGCCGCAACAGCGGCAACTGTATCACCGATATAGCGGACTTTGTCAGAGCAAAAAGCGGGTTGGTCTTGCATCAAAATACCAAACCGATTGAGACCGCGTACGTCTTTATGGGTGATGACGGCATGCACACCAGGCAAAGCTTGCGCGGCTGTGGTGTCGATGGATCGTATTTTAGCATGAGGGTGTGCAGCACGTAGAATGCGCGCGATCAACATTCCGTCTTCGCGGTGATCTGTAAGATACGGCATGGTGCCGCGCACTTTGGCGGGCATGTCTGGTCGGGTGTGCCAACGATCCCCGCCAGCGTTGCGTGATAAAGTGGTCAAAACGGGTGGTGTTTTCACATCAGGATGCGGCAAAGGGCGAGCTGGGGGTTTGCGCTTTGTGGCCTTGGCAGTGCCGTGCAGAATACCTTCAGCCAGCGCGAGCGCAGCAACGCGGCGGCGATAGGTGGCCGTGCGAAAGGCACAACTTGGGGCTTGAACGTTTTGGTCTATCCGTTCGCACAGCGCGGCAGGGTCCAAATCATCGGGGCACTGACCAACAAGCCAGTGTTCGACGGTGTTCAAACGCTGCGGGGTCACCACTCCGCCCCCAACAGCAAGACGGGATTTGACAATAACACCATCTGAAATGTCCAAAGCCCCCGCGGAAACGATAATCGCAGGGGTGAACGCGGCCCTAAGTCCGGTTTTGCACCAGAAATGGCGTTGCGCGGGGGTGATCGTGATCGACAAGATTAGCCCAGTGGGCGCGGTCAAATAGTCACAAAGAGGCAGTGTTCCTTGTGTCGTCGTGACCTTTGCATCCAGCACCAGCAGCGCGGGCAAAAGGCAACCAGCGCCAAAGCCGATGGTGCCACCAAGTGTCGCCAAACGGCGGATATTGGGGGCCGCCACATCGCGGGCTGCATCTGACAGCAAAGGCACGCGGCCTTGCCGGATGGCGTCTAGCGTTGTGGCGGCACCGATGGTGATGTTTCCATCGTCGGCATGGCTGATGCCACAGGGCAAAAGTGGGCCGATGTTGACCATAATTTCAGGGCGCTCAGCCCCTTGCGACCATTGCATCTGTAAAGCTGTGCCGCCAGCAACCGGTGTTGCGCCTGCTTTGATCGCGTCCAAGGTAGCATCCAGCGTTTTTGGGTGGAGTATTTTCATGCTACATCAGTTTCTGGCAGTGTTGTGCCGTATGTCAGGCCCTTTTCTTTAAGCCAACGACGATACGCGATGGATGATCCGTCTGCGCGTGTGGGTATTTCGCTGCGAGGTTCCATTGGCAACAGTAGAGGGCGTTGGTTTTCAACAATGATGCGGTCTTGTAAAAAGATGACCTGTTCAAAGCGCAGCAATTCGGTGTGCGTTGATGCTTGATCCGTCAAATACATGACGGGTTGCGCACGGCACAGGCCCTCTTCCATAGGTTGGATGAACAGCGCTATCGCATCTTGCATTCCGTCGGTGTCAGGCACTGTTCGGTAGAGCATGACGATAAACGGGGCAGGGACGCGGTAGACCAATTGAGCAAACTCGCCCTCTGGCCGTGTGGCGGTCATCTGGGGTTGAAAGAACTTGCAGTTTGTGGCCCAGACCTCATCGACATCGCGACGGATTTCGGTGGTGTAATGTAACACTTCGGTATGCGGCTCTGACCCAAGAATATCTGCGTGCACGAAAGGGAAATGCGCCATATCGAGAAAGTTTTCCACGACACGCAAGCCAGAAGCGCGCATTTTGACCCAACCACAAGGCACAAATCGGCGTGTGGTCTCTGCCGCTTCTTCGATGTCAAAGATTTCGCCATTAGGCGTGCCAAGTGTGGTCCAAAGACAGCCGTATTTTTCACGCACCGCAAGGGGCGCGCCGTCACAGGTGACGCTTTGCCCCGGACCTACGGTGATCTTTTGCCCAAGCAAAAGCGTGTCTTCGGATGTGTCTAAATCCGTTAGCGATGCAACGGCGTACCATTCATTCAGCGCGGCTTTGTCTGTGGTGCGGGCCATATCAATCATCTGTCCATTGTTTGGTTGCGCCATCGTTTTCGGCCAGCCATTTTGCGCGGCGGGTGAACAAGCCGGGTGACAGGAAGTGCACCCGATCAATGATTTCATCCATATCGCCAGTGACCAGTTTTCCGTCGTCCACAACAATCTGGCCGTTGACCATGGTCATCGTCACATCGCTGCCCCGCACCGCATGAACGAGATTGTGTTGAAGGTTGAACCACGGACCATCGGGATGAAAAGGGGTCATCCGCGGTTGGTTGCCATTAACAGCAATGATATCGGCCTTTTTCCCAATTTCGATTGAGCCAGTTACATCGCCAAGCCCCACGGCTTTGGCCCCAAGAGACGTTGCCATTTTAAGAACCTGCCAACTGTCCATAGCTGCCGCATCGTGATGGCGCAGCTTGCCCAAAAGAGACGTGACTTTCATCTCTTCGAACATATCAAAGTTATTGTTTTCTTTTTCGCCATCGGTGCCAATGCCCACAGGCACGCCAAGCGCCAGCATATCGGAAATAGGCGCGATCCCTGAGGCGAGTTTCATATTCGATACAGGGTTGTGCGCGACGGATACGTTGTGCTGTGAGATCAATTCAATTTCGTCTTGATCCAACCAGACGGCATGAGCAAACAGAGTCCACGGTGTTTCGAAAAACCCCAAGTCTTCAAAGACATGCATCGGCTTCTTACCGTATCGATCCACATAGGCCTGTTTTTCGATCTTGGCCTCAGACGAGTGGGTGTGAAAGCCTGTGTTGTATTTTTTCGCCATATTAATAGCGCGCTGTTGGCCTGCTTCATCGGAATAAAACAGATGCTCAAGCCCGACCCAAACATTGACCCGCCCGTCTGCTTGGCCATGCCAATCGTTGATCAGGGCTTCGTTCATATCAAGCGTATCGAAATAGTTGTAATCAGGGTGTTCGCCCACATAAGGCACGGCGATCAGCCTGTTACCCAGAACTTCAGCGGCGCGTGCGGACCCATCCATATAACGCCACATATCCACCAAAGTTGTCGTGCCACCCAGCAAACTTTCCCCGTAGGCAAGATAGCTTGAGGCCTCGGCTTCTTCAGGTTGCAACATGCGGTGCATCGGGTTGATGTGCTGGCTCAGCCAATCCCACACTGGTAGTTGTTCGGCTGTGCCCCGCAAAAAGCCGGAATGCGCATGGGTGTTAATCAAACCGGGCATCAAAACGGCGCGCCCCAGATCTTTGACTTTGGCATCGGGATAGGCGGCTAGAATATCGGCCTTTTTGCCCACGGCTGTGATCGTATCTGCGCTGATGGCAATGGCGCCGTTGGGGATGACGGTCAATGCATCGTCCATGGTGACAACGGCTTCGGCTGTTAGGATGAGAGTGCTCATATGGTCTCCAGTATGAATTGGGCGGCGCGTTCGCCGATCATCGTGACAGGCGCGTGCGTGTGGCAGGCAGGGATTTCAGGGATCACCGAAGCATCCGCGACCCACAGACCCGTCGTGCCGCGCACCGCGAGGCGTGGAGTTACAGGGGCATCGTCGTCTGCCCCCATGCGTGCGGTGCCAACGCAGTGAAAAAACGTGGAACATGCACGGCGTACAAAGGTTTCAGTGTCTTTGCCGCTGACTTTCGTGTCAGGGGCGGCGTAGTCTTTAAACAGAGGCGCAAAGCCTTGGGTGGCCACCATGTCTTGTAGGAATTCAACCCCTGACATCAGCGCTTTGAGGTCACGCGGATCGGCCAAAAGGTTTGGTTGTACCTCTAAAGGTGCATCTGGTGCTGTGCCTGTCAGTCGCACATAGCCTTTGGAAAACGACCGCATCACGCCAAGGCCGATGGCAAAAACGTCTCCGTCCAGATCGTACGCGTCCCAAAGGGCAGGTACGCCTGAGCGCCCTTGCACTGGAAAAGCTAAAAGGTCTGCTTGCGCAAGTGCATCGTCTGATTTCCAAATGGTCAGGGTGCCGCCTCCATTGCCTTTCATTGGGCCAAGCGGTCGGTTTGCGCGAAAGTTCAGTGCCCGCACCAAAGGGTGGTCTTGTAGGTTGTCGCCCACGCCTTGCGCGAGAACACGGCATTTCAATCTATGGCGCGCCAGTTCTGCCTCTGGTCCAATACCAGACAGCATCAAAATGCGCGGTGTTTCCAGCGCTCCGGCAGATAGAACAACACCTTTGCGCGCAGTCAAAATCTGTTCGGTGCCATTGCGAAAAACCCGCAGGCCAGTGGCACGATCACCGGTAAACAACACTTCTGTCGCGGTGGTTTGCGTGAGCACCGTGAGCCTATCCATCACCGGTTCAAGGTATCCTTGCGCCGAAGTCCACCGTTTGCCGTCCGGCGCGATGTTGAAATTGGCGAGCGCAACACCAAGAGGTTCAGGCCCATTGGGATCGGCGTTGACGGGCAGCCCCATATCGCGGCCGCCGTCGAGCATGGCTTGGGTTAATGGATGATTAGGGTCGGGGGGCGTGATGTGCATCGGGCCAGTGGCACCACGTGTTGGCGACGCTGCGCCATGCCACGTTTCACACGCTTGGAATGCAGGCAGACAGTCGTCCCACCCCCATCCCGGCGCAGTCGCATCCCAACGGTCATAATCTGCAGGAACACCGCGATACCACATCATAGCGTTGGTTGCCGAACTGCCGCCAAGCCCCTTGCCGCGCGGAATAGAGATGTCGCGGTCTAAAACACGAGGTGTTGGCTGATACTGGTGGCCCCAATCCCATGCGCCAGACTGCAAACCAAACCAGCTGGCGGGGTCTTCTATGTCCGGCACGCCAAAGGTTGAACGGCCCGCTTCAACGACGACGACGTCTGCGCCGGCATCAAGCAAGCGGCGTGCCACAGGGGCACCACCGCTGCCTGAGCCGACGACAATATAGTCGTAAGTGCTCATCAGTTGTGCTCCGATGGGCCCATGATTGTAATGCCCTCGGTGGCTTCGACATGACGCACGAAAATGTATTTATCTTCGCGACCATCTGAATGTTTACGCTTGATTTCGGGCTGCACGGTGCCTGACACTTTTGCGATCACCACATAAGGCTCGTTTGCTGCAAGTCCTGCTTCGCAATGGGCATCAAATTCTTCAACCGTGCGGGCGATGTAGGCGTTTTTAATGCCTGCGCCTTGTGCCATCGCGGCAAGATCAACAGTTCCAGAGGCCGTGTGGGTTTTGGGTCCACCGATGGATTGATATTGCTCGTTGTCCCAAACCACAACAAACAGATTTTTAGGGCTTTCATTGCCCAGCGTGGGCAAAATACCGAGGTTGAACAGCATCCCACCGTCTGTATCAAGCGACACAATTTGACGATCTGGTAGACCTACAGCAAGACCAAAAGCTTGCGGTGTGACGCAACCAAGTTGTTGCTGAAACAGCGATGCTTTGCGCATATGGGGGGCTGCATTATACCATTCGTCTACAGATGCGCCGAGTGACAGGATAACGAGTTCATTTTCCAACCGTGCGGCCAGCTTTGTCATGCAATCAAAACGTTTCATCGTACGATGCTCCCCGAAAGTGCCACCGCCGTGTGGTAATAAGATGAATAGGCCAATTCGTAGGCGTCAAATATGGCTTGCTCGATTTTGTCTTCTTCGCGCTCAACTGTGTAAGGAATGCGCAAGGCTTGCAGGACAGGTTCCATCGTGACGCCGTGCGGCACAGCCCACCAGTTGTTTTCGCCCATATCACCGCGATAGGACATGAGCATGACCACGGGAATACCCGCGCCAAGCCCCATTCGAGCTAGAGGTTCGACCGAGGCACGCAGGCCAGAGTTTTCCATGATAAGTGCGGCACGCTTGCCTGACAGGAAAATACCGCCACAAATTGCGGCCCCTTCGCCTTCGTTTGTGACTTGAATGGTGCGAATGTCTGGATCGGCATCAAGAGCCGGATAGAGTTCTTTAAAGAGCGAATCTGGCAAGTAGCATACGATGCTAACACCTGCCCGTTTCAACCCGCGAATAACCGCATCAACAGCGCTTTGCTTCATAGCAGGGTCACTTTCCAATTGTGAATACAAACAGCATGTCAGAGCAAAAGTGTGCCGAAAAGTCTCTCATTTTCGACGGTCATGTTCGACTTTACGCAACACCTATGCCCCAAGGCGTTCAATCGCTTTGGCAAGGCTGGTGCTGAGCGCTTCTGTGGCTTCTGAGGCTTCGTTTTTAGGACGCGAAATAAGGGACAATCTGCGTTTTTGCAGTCGCGGGTCTTTCAAGGGGATGAACACAAGTTGCCCACGACTAATTTCTGCCTGAACGCCCATTTTGGTCTGCATGATGATGCCAAGCCCTTTGATCGCCAGATCGATCATCAATCCGATTGAATTGGTCTGTGTGCGCCGCGAAAATTCGACAAAAGACCCCGGCAGGATCTGTTCGACCGAACTGCCAAGCGTCAAAGACCCATCTGGTAGGATGACCCGTTCCCCAGCTAGGTCATAAACTCGCAGCGGCCCTTCGTGTTTGGTGAGGCGACTACCAGGGGGGACCAGAACCCCCAAGGGCAGCGACGTGACCGCAAAGCGTCGTGTGCTATGGGGCGTGCTGGTGTCAAAAGCGATGGCGATATCGGCGTCCCCTTGCGCGACCATATCCACCGCGTCTTGCGAACCGGTGACGCGCACATCCACACATATATCAGGATGACGCACCCAAAAGCCTGCCAGAACATCAGACACCAACCCACGTGCAGCGCTTTCGATCACGGCAAGCGTCACAGTGCCGCGTCGTAGCCCTTGCAGGTCGCCTATCTCGGTCATGGCGCGGTTCATTTCCACGCTGGACTGCTGCACATGGTACAGCATCAATTCCCCAGCTGAGGTCAGTCTAAGGCGCTGCTTCGTTCGCTCGAACAGCGGCATGCCGATGTTTTCTTCCAACTGTTTGATAGAGCGGCTGATCGAAGAGGGCGCAACATTGAGATACAGCGCGGCTTGGCGAATAGATTTCAAGCGCGCAACAAGCATGAAATGGTGAACGCCGGATGAAACAAGGCCAAGACGGTGCAATTCCATCAGATGATCGCCCAAACATCCAAAAGTGCCGCGCCACTGAGGGGGAGGTGTGGTCCCTTGATGGGGTTCTGTGCAGGGGGGGAAGAGATCGTTTGGGTCATAAAACTGCCTGTAAGGGGTAAGGGATGTAAGCGATCAGTGGTAATCGGGTATTCCGGGCATGGTTATAAATCCGTCGACCGTGCGCAGCTGGCGCGCCCAACGGCGCAGCGCAGGAAAGGCGTCATGATCAATGCTGAAGTCACGCGACAACGCAAAGGCCGGAAACAGGGCAAGGTCGGCAAGCGTGACAGTGTTCGCCACGAAAAAGGCTTTGCCCAAAACACGTTGCCGCGTCATGTGATCTTCCATGATCTGCAGCATCTTGCGCGCTGTCGCAGTTAGGGCAGGGCCATCCCCCGGCACATCGAGCAGGGCCGTTGCACGGGCGGCGCTGGCAGAGGCAAGATCGCGGTCTGCAAAAATCATCCAATCGGTCATAGCTGCCTGTTCAACAAGGCTTTCAGGAACGAAAGATTTGTTTTTGGATAGGGCGGCTATATAGGTTTGGATCGCTGCTGTTTCACGCAAAATCAGCCCATCATGTTCCAAAGTCGGAACACGACCCAGTGGATTTTTAAGCAAATAGTCAGGGGCCAAATGATCGTGCCCGGGAAACGTGTTGATATTCAAGATGTCCAGATCAACGCCGCAGATGGATGCGGTCAGGCGTAGGCGATAGCAATGATCGTCTAGATCAAAGTTATAAAGGGTGGGGAGAGTCATCGTGCTGTTTCCAATTCGGCTTCAAGTGATCCGCGCAATTTTTCAGCCCGTGCAAGAATATCTAGCAAAACTGCGGTGTCGGGCTGTCCTTCGGCCGTGATATGCAAGGCGCATTGCGTGTCCGTGACGGGGTGCAGCCCGATGTGCAGGTCGACCAATGGAGCATTAATGGACGCAACAGAGTTTTCAACTTTCACCGATGCACCAAAAGCCGCAGGCAAAGCTGCCAAAGCGCGCTCAAGAGGCACATCTAGATAGAGTGACCGCACACAGTGGGCCACTCGACTGGTCGGGGCGCTGGGCGATGGCGATGTATTGGCTTCTGTAGTTTCAAGTGGGGTATGGACCCAGATCATGCCAGCAGCCTCGGCAACTGAATATGTCTGTGCGCAGATTGACTTGGGCACCTCTAAATCTGGATGCGCGGGGATTTTTTGGCACTGACCTGTCTCGCCAAACTCCCAGCCATGATAAAGGCACGCAATATGATCGCCGCGCACAAAGCCAAAGCTCAGTTTCATGCCGCGGTGGGGGCAGCGGTCTTCCCAAATATGGGGGCGGCCATCTGTGTCGCGCCACACCACGACTTCAGCACCATTCAAAACGGCGCCCGCTGAACTGCCAGCTTCGATGTCATGCGATAGCGATAGGGGAATCCATCCCGTCATTGTCATTAGGTTTCACTCCTGTTGGGATTATTGTCGGTTCGGCGCACATCGGACACGATGCAATCTGCAGGTCCAAGGCTCATCGCCATCTCAAAAGCATCCACTAAATCTGTCGGCCCATGGACGCGAACTGTCATTGTGTCTGAATTTTGTGCAACGGTTTCCAAAGTGAGCGATAAACGGGCAGCTCGGTGTTGCGCGAATTCCGCAAAACTGGCCACAGGCAAGTCGCCACCAAAGGTAAACGTCACAGTGTCGATTTGCATTTCAAATGCTCCGCTTGTCGTTTTTGAAGGGTTTCATGGGAAAAACTGCTAAATAATTGGTTTTTTCGCCAAGATTGACGGGTTTCGATTCAATTATTCAACGGATCACAAGAAGGTCAAGTGTTGCGCCAATCGCAACATTGCCGTCGGTTTTTCTGGACTAGGCACCTGCAAAAAAATTGCGCTAGCTCTGAGGGAGACCATGAGAGTGGCAGTTCATGCCCCGTTTGGCATCCGTAAATTATGCATCCCAAAAGAGGCGAAATCGCCGCTTGAGTGGGCAGGCACCAACAGCAAAGAGGTATCATCAATGTTTAGCACAAAAGATCTTTCCCGCCGTGGCTTTTTGAACATGGGGGCTATGGCCGGTGCAGGGGCGTTGCTCTCTGGCACAGGTTTGATCCGCCCTGCATCTGCCGCATCCCCACTGGCCCCTATCGCCGCAGAAGATGCATTGATCGCGTTTGGACACACGGGTCCGACATCTGACGAAGGTTGGACATGGGCGCATGACCAAGGGATGAAAGCCGTCGAAGCGGCATTCCCGGGGATCAAAACCACTTTTGTCGAATCCATTCCATATTCCGCTGATGCGACCCGCATTTTTCGCCAATTTGTGTCTGAGGGCGCAAACATGGTCTTTGCAACATCCAGCTATGGCGACTTTTTGTATGACGTTGCCAAGCGCGCACCTGATGTTGCATTTTATGAATGCGATGGGCGTGCGCCTTTGGACAACCTTGGCAACTATTACGTTCAGCACTGGTACCCATCTTACGTTGCTGGGATCGCTGCAGGCGCGATGTCTGCGTCGGGCAAGCTTGGCTATATCGGGTCTTTCCCCGTGCCATCCGTTTATTCAGGCACCAACGCCTTTTTGATGGGCGCACGCACAGTCAACCCTGAGGCGACGCTGCAGACGATCATCATCAACTCATGGTTCGACCCACAAGCCGCCACGCAGGCTGGGACGGCTTTGTTGGACAACGGGTGTGACGTGTTGTTCGGGATTATGGACGAAGCGGGCTATTTGCAGGTGGCACAAGAACGTGGCGCAAAGGCTGTGATGTGGAACACGGATCTGCGCCGCTATGGGCCAGATGCGTACATCACCTCTGTGATGGTTGATTTCAAAGCCTTCTACGTTGAACAAGTCAGACGCCGTCTTGAAGGCACGTGGACCCCAACTGCCGATTTGTTGCCATTGTCCGGTGGTGTGGATCGTGATGCTTGGGGCGCAACAGTGCCTGCCGAAGTCGCAGCCAAAGCTGATATGGCACGTACCAAAATGCTGACTGAGGGTTGGAACCCGTTTGTGGGCGAAATCAAAGACAGCAAAGGCAACGTTAAAGTCGCCGCAGGGCAGGCGATGACAGAGCAAGAACTGTATCATTGGAACTGGTCCGTCGAAGGCGTCTTTGGTCTCGATAGCTGATCCAATGGGGACCGTATCTATACAATCGCGTCTCGGGCTTGCCCCCGGGACGCCACCTTTGGTGGCTTTGCGCGGCGTGGCAAAGTATTTTCCAGGTGTGATCGCAAACGAAGACGTTGATCTCGCGATTTACCCCGGCGAAATTCATGCGCTTTTGGGTGAAAACGGTGCGGGCAAGTCCACTCTCATGAACATTCTCACTGGCATTTATCAAGCGGATGCTGGTGAAATTTTGCGCGATGGCGAAACTGCTGAATTTTCATCTCCGATTGATGCGATTGCAGCAGGGATCGGGATGGTTCACCAACATTTCAAGCTGGTCAATGCGTTTACTGTTGCGGAAAATGTCCACCTTGGGTGGTCGCAAACCCCCGCGCGCATTTCTGCCCGCACGCTTGAGGCGCGCACACAAAAGCTGTCACAAGATTTAGGTTTGACGGTGAATGCCAGCGCACGTGTCTCGGACCTGTCCACAGGGGAACAGCAACGTGTCGAAATTTTGCGAGTGCTGGCCCGTGACGCCAAGGTGTTGATCTTGGACGAACCCACCGCCGTTTTGACCCCCGCCGAAGCGCGTGAGCTGTTCGTGGCTTTGCGCGCGTTCACAGCGCGCGGGAATGCGGTTATTTTTATCAGTCACAAATTGGATGAAGTGGTCGAAATTTCCAACCGTGTCACAATTTTGCGCGGTGGTCGTAAGGTCGCGACGGAATGGACCGAAAGCTGTACCGAGAAAAGTCTCGCTCAAATGATGGTCGGACGTGAGATTGTCTTGAATAACCTGCGAGAGCGGCCCAAAGGGGCAACCATTGGCGCACCGGTTTTGTCCCTGAAAGACGTCAGTTTAAAATCGCACGGTGCGATGCTGCTTAAAAATGTGTCGCTGGATTTACACGCAGGCGAAGTGCTTGGCATCGCGGGTGTCGCGGGCAATGGGCAACGCGAACTTAGTCATATGCTAACAGGGCTGGCTGTGCCCAGTTCAGGGCAGGTGCATCTGGACGGGGTGGACGTGTCAATGAGTGGCGCGCGCGCGATGGCCGAAGCGGGCGTCGGGCATATCCCCGAAGATCGTTTGCACGCAGGCATGTCGCCCGCTTTGTCGATCACCGACAACACAGTGCTGCGCGAATACGCAGACGCGCCACTGGCCCAGGGGCCGTGGTATATTCCGCGTCAGGCGCTGCATCTGGCCCAAGAAATCGCCAAACTGGCCGAGGTCATGGTGCCTGATTTTGCCATGCCCGCACGCAATCTGTCAGGGGGCAACCAGCAACGCCTAGTGGCGCGGCGTGAAATGCGCATCGCGGATAAAGTGCTGATCGCGGCCTATCCATCGCGTGGATTGGACGTGGGCGCAATCAACACCATGATGCATTATTTTGTGGAATTGCGGGACCGTGGCGTAGCTGTGATTTTGATTTCTGAAGAGTTGGAAGAGCTGGTGAATTTGGCAGATCGAATTGCCGTGATGTTCCACGGAGAAATAATGGGCATTGTGCCCGGTGAAGGTGTCGACATCGAAGACATCGGTTTGATGATGGGCGGGAGACGCAACACATGATGTCATATCGTTTACAACGATTGCCCGCCGCATCCCCCGCCGTCGCCTTTGCCGCTCGGCTGGTGTCTGTGATAGCAGCGCTTGCGACAGCGGGCCTAATTTTGAAACTGGCAGGCATGGAACCGCTCGCGCTTGGTGCCAAGGTGATATCATCTACGTTTGGGTCCAGCTTTGGGATCGCAGACCTCGCATTGTTGTTTTCGCCGTTGCTTTATTGTGGACTTGCTGTCGCAATCGGGATGCGTGTCGGTGTGTGGAATATTGGCGCAGAAGGCCAGTTTAACCTTGGCGCTTTTTCAGCTGCGGGTGTTGGTCTTTTTGTTGCTGGGCCCCCTGTGCTGATCTTGCCGCTGATGGTTTTGGCGGGCATGATCGGCGGGGCATTGTGGATTTTAATTCCCACTTTGGCGCGCGCCTATGCGGGTGTCAGTGAGCTGATCACAACGCTTTTGATGAATTTCGTCGCGACCTTGTTGGTGTATTTTGTCGCAACTGGCCCTTGGCTTGACAGTTCGGGCATGGCGCTTGCCACCACCGCACGCTTGCCTGTGGCGATCCCGGAAATTTGGGATATCGTGCATTGGGGATTACCCGTAGCACTTGGGTTGGCTGTGGTTTTGGCGATTGCCTTTAACTACACCAAATGGGGCTATGAAGTGCGCATCGGCGGTTCAAACCCGGGCAATGCGCTGTACGCGGGGATGCCTGTACGCCGTCATTTGATCTTTGTTATGCTGCTGTCTGGCGCTCTTGCGGGACTGGGCGGCGTGATGGAAGTCGCGGGGACGGTCCATCGCCTGCAGGGCGGCATTTCAAATAACTTTGGATATATCGGTATTATGGTTGCCGTTCTGGCGCGCGCTGCACCGCTGGGTGTGATCGTGAGCGCTTTGTTTATGGCTGTCGTCTTGAATGGCGGGATCATTTTACAGCCCCAAGGGCTGACGACGCAAACTGTTTTGGCCGTGACTGGGTTGATCCTTTTGTACGCTGCAATCGGTGATGAATTTGCGCGATACCGCGTGCTTCGCACCATTCAACCTCAAGATTAAAACAAAGGGAACTGTGGACATGGATGTACTGGCAGGTCTTATTCAGACAGCATTTCTTGCGGGCGGTGTCCTTGCGCTGGCTGCGCTTGGCGAAGTTCTGGCCGAACGAGTTGGGGTTGTGAATCTCGGTGTTGAGGGGCTGATTGCGTTGGGGGCAATGACCGGCATCGCAGTTGTTTCTGTGGCCCCCGTCCCATGGCTTGGCTTTTCAGCCGCCTTGCTTGTGGGGCTTGTCGCAGGCATGGTGTTTGCCCTTGCAACGGTTGTTGTGCGCGCCAATCAGGTGCTGGCGGGCCTTGCCTTGACGTATATCGGGCTTGGACTGGCCGCAACGCTTGGGAAGCCGTTTTCCGGCTCACCTGCGGCGGCTACATTTGCCAAAGTTGATATTCCAATTTTGTCGGATTTACCTTTTTGGGGGCGGGCCTTATTCAGTCATAACATTTTGGTTTATATTATTTTTTTGGCACTGCCTGTTCTGGTGCACTACGTGATGTTTTACACCCGTCATGGACTGAACATGCGGGCTGTTGGTGAAAACCCTGCCGCAGCGGACGCCGCGGGTATTTCCGTCATGAAAATGCGGTTTTGGTACACATCTCTGGGTGCGTCTTTGGCGGCGGGGGCTGGCGGGTATCTGACGCTTGCCTTTGTGCCAAGCTGGTCGGAAGGCGTCGTTTCCGGACGGGGGTGGATCGCCGTCGCACTTGTTATTTTCGCCGGCTTTCGCCCTATCAATGTCGTTCTGGCAGCGCTGCTGTTCGGCTTTATCACAGCCCTTGGGTTCGTTGGCCAAGCCCGCAATTGGCCTGTGGCGGCCTCTGTTTTAGCGATGCTGCCGTACTTGGGCACAATCGCTTTGATGATCTTGCCTGTTTTGGCGTGGCAAAAAATGCGCCGCATCATGGCTGCCCCAGAAGGGCTGACACAACCTTATTTCCGAGATGACCGATGACCACAACATTTCTTAAGAATATTTCTCACCTTGCGTGTTTCAATGATGACGCGGGCGGAGCAGGAACAGAACTGACCGATGCTGGCATTTTGATGCGCGACAATGTGATCGAAAAAGTCGGCCCGATGGCTGGTTTTTCCGATATCACTGCAGATCGTGTGATTGATCTGACGGGCCATGTTGTTATGCCCGGCATGGTGAACACGCATCATCATTTCTATCAAAACCTCACCCGTGTGATGGTGCAAGATGATCCGCTTTTCGTTTGGCTGAAAACACTTTACCCCATCTGGGCCAATATTGACGATGCAGCGATTGAAACCACGTCGCGGATGGCGATGGCGGAACTGATTGCATCTGGGTGCACCACGTCATCCGATCACCAATACATCATGCCCAACGATTGCACCTTGGACACGCCTATCCGTGTTGCGCAAGAAATGGGGTTGCGGTTTCATGCTGCGCGCGGTGCCATGTCGCGTGGTGAAAGTCAGGGCGGGCTTCCGCCTGATAGCTGTGTCGAGAATGAAGAAGCGATCCTTAAGGATGCAGAGCGCCTGATCCACACGTACCACGATATGTCCGAGCACGCGATGACACGCATTGTGATGGCGCCGTGTTCGCCGTTTTCCGTCACGCCGGGTTTGATGAAAGAGGCAGCACAATTGGCCCGCTCGTTTGACGGCGTGCGTTTGCATTCTCATATCGCAGAAGTTCTGGATGAAGAGGTCTATTGCAACGAAATGTACGGCATGCGGTCGGTTGAATTTGCAGAAAGTGTTGGTTGGCTTGGTGATGATGTTTGGTTCGCCCATGCGATTTTTCTCAATGATGCCGAAATAAAAGCCTTTGCTGATAGCGGCACAGGGGCCACGTTTTGCCCATCGGCCCACATGCGCTGCGGTCTTGGCATTATGCGAGCCCGCGAGATGCTGGATGCGGGTGTTACGGTGGGGCTTGGCGTTGATGGATCGGCCAGCAACGATACATCGAACATGTTCCTAGAGGCGCGAATGGGGATGATGCTACAACGTGTTGCGCCCAATCAATACCTGTCCGAAGCTCCGGGGGGGCGTGGCGGATTTGGCGGCACGCCAGCCGCGATGTCTGTGCGCGAAGTGTTGAATATGGCAACGCGCGGCGGTGCGAAATTGCTGGGGCGCACTGATATTGGCCAGATCGCAGCGGGTAAATCTGCAGATGTAATTGCCATTAATTTGAACCAACTGGGGTTGGCGGGGACACAGCGTGACCCACTTGCAGCGCTCGTGATGTGTGGTCCGTTTGAGGTCGATTATTCCTTTATCAACGGCGTACCTGTGATAGAGAAAAAGCAATTCACACGGCTGGATGTTGAAAAGGCGCTGGATGATCATGCGCGCAATTTGGAACGAATTTACGATGCTTGATGATCTGTCTGAAACGATTGACCTTGGAACACTGAACCAGTGGTTTTGCATTGGGCAGGTGGACGATATTAGCCCTGATGGGGACGTGACGATGTTGCTGGGAACGCAGATTTATCTTGTCCGTGATGGCGATGATATACGTGTCTCGGCGCAGGGACGCACGCTGCCGACACAGCTGCGCTATGGCTATATCTGGACGAGCCTTGGTGCGCCAAAGGGCGATGTCTTTGATATTCCTGAGACCATTGAAACGGACCGCCGATATGTGCCTTGCGGTGCGATCCGCGTCGCTGCCGCTGGGCCGCGTGTGGTGGAAAACTTTCTTGATATGGCGCATTTCCCGTTCGTTCACACAGATATTCTTGGGTCAGAACCCCACACTGAGGTTCTAACTTACAAAGCTGAAATTCGCCGCGATGTGGATGAAGTTTGGGCCACCGATTGTAAATTCACCCAACCCAAGGCGGCTTTGTCAGCCGAGGGGGCCATCGAAACCGAATATATGTACCGGGTCACGACGCCGTTCGCGGCTGTGCTGTATAAAACCTGCCCCGTCGCCTCAGAACGTTGGGATGTGATTGCTCTGTTTGTACAACCCATGCAGCCGGGCCTGTGCCGTGCGCATCCGGTGATGTTTTTGATTGATGATGGCGCGCGTGATGCGGATTTGATTTCGTTTCAACAGGTGATTTTTTTGCAAGATCGTATCATTTTGGAAAACCAACGCCCCGTGCTGTTGCCGATTGAACCGCGCATTGAAACGCCAACGCGCGCCGATGCTATTTCGATCGCGTATCGGCGCTGGTTGAAAGAAAAGGGCTGTGTTTATGGCACGTCTGCTGGGCCAAAAGCGGACGCCGCATAAGTGTGATCCTTTGTGTATGTTGAGTGACCTCAACTGCGGATGAGGCAACGTGCATTACTGCAGGCACGTGACACGCCGATCACCCTAAGCTGCGTTTGCGCAGGGCATGTGCTTTCTCGCGAAATCTCGCTCGAACTTCTGCCTCGTCAATGCCTGCCACCACGCGGTTTTCCATAAGAATGCGACCTGCAACAATCGTGTGGATTACATCGTCAGCACGGCTTGAATAAACCAGTGCAGCAGCGGGGTCGTACAGCGGCATGGTGTGCGTCGTATCAAGGTTGATCACGATCACATCGGCGGCCAGACCCGGCACCAATTGGCCCGTCTCTGGTCTGTTCATCGCCTTTGCGCCCTCTGCCGTGGCCATCTCAAGAATTTCACTTGTTTTCAGGAACTGTGCGTCTCCTGTTTTGTCTTTGTGAATGATCCCTGCAAATTTCATCTCTTGGAACATATCAAGCGTGTTGTGGCTGGCCGGACCATCGGTGGCAAGACCGACCGTCACCCCATGTTTTTGCACGCATTTTAGGTGCAAAGTGCCTGATGCCAGCTTGGCATTGCAGACGGGGCAGTGGGCGATTTTAGTGCCAGTCTCGCCGAGAATGCGCGCATCGTCATCGTCAAGTTGCGTACAATGCGCGGCTGTGACATCTGGCTGTAAAAACCCAAGCGAATGCAACCAGCGCACGGGGGATGTACCATAGGTTTCAGCGACATAACCCATTTCTTGCGGACCTTCTGCCAAATGGGTGTGGATCGGCACTTTGTGGGCATCCGCGACTTCGCGCACCAGTTTGTACATCTCAGGGCCGCACGAATAGGGCGCATGAGGGGACAGTCCGATCTGCAACAGGCCGTCGTTGCTGTGATGGTGTTTGACGACAAGATCGCCAAAGCCATGCAGGGTTTGCCAAGACCAGTCTGTGATGGATTCGTAGATGCCTCGATCTGCAAACCCATAGCCAAGCGTGGCGCGCAAAGGGATCACTTTGAGTGCTTCAATTTGAGGTGCGACAGCGTAAGCATCGAAATGTTCGTTGAATGACGTGATGCCAGATTTCACCATCTCGACAAGGCCGTTCATACTGGCCCAATATAGAGTTTCGGGATCAAAGTTTTGTTTCAACTGCCACATGGTGGACAGCCATTCAAACAGGCGCACGTCTTCAAGCAGGCCGCGCAGCAGCATATTAGATGCGATATGAGTGTGACTGTCGCAAAACCCCGGCATAACCAAACAGTTATTGGCATCAATCACCTTGGTCGCGCCTGAGATATCGATGCTCTCCGCGGTGCCGACCGCCACGATTTTGCTGCCTTTGATGGTCACCGTGCCGCGTTCAATTGGCGCTGCTGATCCCATCGGCATCACTGTGCCGTTGATGATTGCGATGTCTATAGTCATGGTTTTTCCTTTTGCTTAATGAAAAGGCTAGGGGCATCTGACTGTCTTGACCAGAATGCATATTGCACCATACTGTGCTAAAAATTAGGACAGTTTGGACCCTATTATGCCGCTGCTCACCACTGCTGCAATTTCTCTTGAAATGGTTGCCCGACATGGGTCGATCCGCAAAGCTGCGGAGTTGATGAACACCAGTCCCTCAGCTTTAAACCGTCAAATTATTAATCTTGAACATGAATACGGTCAGATGCTGTTCGACCGGCTGCCACGCGGTATGCGCCCCAATAAAGCAGGGAAAATTTTGATCACACAAATCCGCAAATGGCAGCTCGAAACGGTCAATATTGATGCGGAACTTGACGGATTGCGGTCGGACCACAACGGCACAATTCGTGTTGGTGTTATGGAATGCTTGGTTGCTGAATTCTTGCCATCGGCGTTTCGCGAGCTGCGCAATCGGTTTCCCCATGTCAAACTTGAAGTGCTGGTCGGCGGAACAGAAGCGATCCTAGGTCACATTAAAAAAGGCACGGTCGATCTTGCCGTGGCATTCAACACGCCCAAGGACAGCGGGGTCAGTATTGTGTGCACCAGTCACCTTGCGCTTGGCGTTATTGTCGCGCCGTCACACCCTTTGGCAGTTAAAACATCTATAAAAATCGAAGATATCGCGGATCAAGACTTTGTCTCGGCTGACCCTGCGTTGACCATCGGATCGCTGACCGAAAGCATTTTCTTGCGCCAACATGCCTCGGTCCGCAAAATCGCCAGCGCAAATTCCATCGCTTCGATCAAAACCTTGGTTCAGGACGGGATGGGGCTGTGCATCTTGACCGAGTTAGATGTGCGTGAAGAGGTCAAAAAGGGCGAGCTGTGTTTCATCCCGCTGTCTCTGGCACATTTTTCCACATCGCTCTCGCTGTTCTGCCGCGATCCAGATGCGTTAACTGATGTTGGAAAGGCCATGAGCACAATTATAGTCGCGCAGATGCAAGCCCTAGAGGTTTAGACTGACGGGGCCTTTGTCGTTTCAACTCAGATGTTGAAAGCCCAGTTTAAGCGCCGATATGCGATTTCAACAGGGTCGCAAAAACATCGGGCTGTTCGACGCATGGCAAATGCCCAGCGGTGTCAATTTCGCAAAATGTTGCCGTTTGAATGGCATCCGCAGTCGCTTTCACCAATGCGGGCGGAGTCGAACTGTCTTGCGCACCAACAAGTACCAGCGTGGGTTGCGCGATATCTGCCAGCGCGTCCCTATAGTCTGCGTCGCGAATGGCGGCGCAGACCTGAGCATAACCTTTGGCAGGGGTGCGCTCTAACATCATGCGCCACATCGCGAAATCTTCGGTCTCGCGATAAGCAGGGGCAAACCAGCGCGATAAAATCGTATCCCCAATCGCGGCAATCCCATCGGTCAGAACCGTCTCTATACGTGGATTCCACACCTCGGGTGAGCCGATTTGAGCGGCTGTATCTGACAAAACCAGATGGGTCATGGCCTGCGCGCCCTGTGTGCGGCGCACCGCAAGGCGCTGCATGATCAGCCCACCGACGGACAGACCGACGCCGATAAAGGGGCCAATGTTGTGGTGATCCAACAAGATTTCAACATCGTCTGTCATCGTTTCAATGCTCAGCGTTTCAGCCATTGTACTAAGTCCATGACCCCGCTTGTCGGACCGCAAAATGCCCCAGCTGTTTGGCAGGCGATGAATGACGCGGTCCCAAACCCTTAGGTCGGTCCCCAGCGAGTTTGAAAAGACCAGCGTTGGAGCGCCACTTTGGGGGGCACGATACCCGTGGTAAATACCGTTGAATGTGGTGAAGGTTTCAAAGATCATCGGCATTTCCTTGTGGATACCAGTCGCCCAAAGTGTCGTTTTCAGGCATGAACAACAAGAGCTTCAGAGTGATGGCGTATGATCACTATTGATAAGCTCTAATGTTTTGTTTGGCTTGGGTATATGTATTCAATGACAAAACTGCCAGAAAAATGATGTGCGTTTTCTGCGCGCACGCCCCTAAAACGCGGCAGCACGGCCCTTTTAAATGCAATCTGATCGGCGCCTTCTTTTCTGATGGTCCTATTTATTGCTCAGCAAAGCCGTCAACGTGTCAGATAACCCAGATGACTCTTTTGCCACGGGGCGTTTGAATGCCCCTGTTTCTGGCGCACGCGGATTTTGACGGCACATCGCCTCGGCCATACCAACCGCAGCAGCGACACCTTCAATCACAGGCACTGGAATGCGATCTCTCACACGGCTGGCCAACCCCGCAAGAGGTGCGCCTGCGGTGATAATGACCTCTGCACCGTCTTCTTGAATGGCGCGCAAAGACAGGTCGACAAGCATGTCTTCAAAGTCGGATTGCACGGCGTTGACATCATTGAACGGCTTATCAAGCATCCGAATACTGGCAAGACGGTTGTCCATTTTGTGCCACTCAACGCATTCACGATACCAAGCTTGCAAATTGGTCGAAAACGATACGATAGAAAAATTACGCCCTAATGGGCAGGCCATCAGCATTGAAGCCTCGGCCAGTCCAATGATCGGGATCGAAAATATCTCACGCAAGGCACTGAGGCTTGGGTCGCCAAACGCCGCCAGCACCACTGCATCCCATTCATGTTCGCGCTCTGCGATCACTTCCAACGCGATTTGCCCCGCGATTAAAGCCTCGGTGCGGGTGGCGATATAGGGCACGCCGTAGGGCGCTGTGATGAATTCAAGTTCGGTGTCTGCGGCCGCTGCACGCCGCGCCACGGCTGCGATTTTGTCGGTGACGCCTTGGGACGTGTTTGGGTTGAGAACAAGAATTTTCATACCAGATTTTCCTTATGTGCGAGCGACGGCCAATTTGTCTGCCATGGAGTGCTTTGTTCGATCTGTTGTGCAAGACTTAAAAGCATCGCGTCTTGGCCAAAGTCGGATGTAAACTGAACGCCAATTGGCATGCCTGACACGCCATGTTGCCCCGGAATGCTGATCGCAGGGTGGCCTATGGCATTGACCCATCCTGAAAACACAGCAGAGCCGCGCGGCCCAGACGGCCCGCCGTTAATATGTGTCGGAAATGGCATTTCTGTCGACCAAGGCATCGCAGCCGACGACGGCGTCATGATGATATCCACGCTGTCAAACGCCATGGCAGCCTGATTGCGCAGTGTGTCTATTATTTCAATAATTTCAAGCAGGTGCGGCGCATGATACGATTTGTGCGCCCAGTCGACGTATTTCGGTGATGCTGTTTTGGCCATGTCAGGATTGCGCTGCAGCAACAAAGCAAGGCCGATATCCGCGATGGTTGTCCAGCGCTCGTAAAGGGGGCGCACATCAACAGGTAAGGGACCAAAAGATACGTCATGTCCAAGGGATGCCAAAGTATCAGTCATGGCTCGAAAACTGCGGGTGATCTCTGGGTCTACTGGCGCATTGTCAATGATTTCGACTGCAAGAATGCGCAAGTTTTTAGGGGCCTCATCCAAAGTTGCACAAAAACTGGGCGCGCCAAACCGCATCGAACGATGATCCCGCCGATCAGGGCCAGAAAGCGCATCCAAAAGCATGGCTTGATCGCGCACGGACCGCGTGATGGGGCCGACAGTTTCCATATCTAACAAAAGTTGCGGCAACCCGTTGCCGCGGGGAACACGCCCTATGCTGGTCTTCATGCCGACAAGGTTGGTGTAGCTCGCGGGGCGACGCACAGACCCGCCACCGTCCGTCCCGACAGAGCATGGCGACAGTCCCAAAGCGACGGCGGCGACACTGCCACCGCTTGATCCGCCTGGAATTTTAGTGGTGTCCCAAGGGTTGCGAGTGACACCGAAAATCGGATTTTCGGTGACCCCCTCGACGGTAAACTCGGGCACGTTGGTCTTTCCCATGAACACCACGCCTGCTTGTCTTAGCCGTTCGATCGGGATCTCGTCGCTTTCAGGGATATAATCGGCAAAAAGCGGGCTGCCCCATGTTGTGGGCATTCCAGTGGCGTTGAGATTGTCTTTTATGAGCATCGGAATGCCATCCAACGGTCCCAAAGCACGCCCTTGCGCACGGCGCAAATCGCTTTCTTTTGCTTCATCCAAAGCCTGTGGATTTAGATAAACTACCGCATTGACTGCACCATTTAAATCATTGATGCGACTACGATACTGCGTCAACAAATCCTGTGCTGTGGTCTCGCTTGATGCCAGCATCGCACTCAGCGCCCATATGTCGTTTTGCCAAATCTCAGACATCAAACATACCCTGCAAAGAACAGCGCGATTGCGGGGATAAAGGTGACCAATAGGATCACCACAAGTTCACAGGCGATAAATGGCAAGGCCCATTTTGCTGCCGTCTCAAAGGGAACTTTTCCCACTTTTGCAGCTAAAAATAACCCGACTCCGACAGGCGGTGTCAAATGCGCCATGGACAGGTTCACCGTCATCAGCGCGCCAAAGTGGATCAAATCCACATCCGCAGCAACAAGGCTGGGCTGTACCATTGGCACCAAAAGATACATCGCGGCTACAGGTTCCAAGAACGCGCCAGAGATGATCAAAAGCACGTTGATCATCAACAAGATCACATGAGAATTTCCGCCTGACCAATCCATCAAGTTTTGCGTCACAGCAGCGGCCAGACCTTGAGTCTGCCAAATCCACGCAAAGACCGACGAACAGGCGATAATCATGACAACAACGCCGATGGTTTTGCCTGACGCGCACAACATATCTGGATAGTCGGACATCTTGATTTTGCGGTACACCAAGCGGTCAATTGCAAAGAGATAAACAACAGCCACGGCGGCGGCTTCGGTGGCGGTGAACAGACCTGTGTAAATTCCGCCAAGCACGATTACGGGCGCCATAAGGCCCCAAGCGGCATCTTTGAGCGCCTCGAAAAACTTGGCCCAAGTCCGTTCAACAGGGACGCCACGATAGCCGTTTTTGACGGATATCAAGAATGTGCAGCTCCCTAAAATCATCAACATCAATAGGCCAGGGCCGATGCCTGCGAAAAAGAGTTTCGGAATAGATTGTTCGGTGATCACACCGTAGATGATCATCCCTAGGCTGGGTGGAATAACAACGCCAAAGGTACAGCCCGCTGCAACCACAGCAACGGCGAAAGGTCGAGGGTAACCGACCTTGGCCATGGCTGGAATTAAAAAGCTCAGGGCGGCGACAGTCGCGATATTTGACCCAGACATGGAACTGATGATTGCGCCTGTGGCAAGCGTGGTCAACGCCAACCCTCCGGGCAGAGACCCAAGCACGATTTGCGCCAAATTGACGATGCGTTCAGATATACCTGTCCGCGTAATCATCGCCCCCGCTACAATAAACAGGGGTGTGGCAAGCAGGGGGAAGCTGTCGAGAGAGCCGCCTAAAATGTAGGGCACGACCGACAAAGGTGCCGCATCCATGAACACAATCACGAACAAAGCGCCAAGCCCGAGGGCTGCGAAAATTGGCATGTTGAACAGCAAAAGAACGATGAAAACGAGAAATCCAACGACGCTGGGGTTTGTTAGAAATTCCATGGCTTAAGCCTCTTCATCAATTATAAAGTCGAGATCGGGACTAAAGCTGCCCAGAAAAAATCCCTGACAGGCCCGCAACACGGCAATGGCAAAGGCAATCATCATGCCCGCATTGATTGTCCAAATCGGAATTTCGGTTGTTGTGCTAATTTGCCCACTTTTAAATGATCTGGCCGTGGACACCCATGTCATAGATACAAGGTAGCAAAGAAAGATGATCACCCCGATGGTGACCGCGCATTCAATGACCTTGCGGCCGCGTGGTCCAAACCTATTGGCGATCAAAGGAATGCCTGCGTGTTCACCGGTTTTCATCCCTGCAGCAGCGCCGATGAGCGCGCCCCAGATAAAGAAAAAACGTGACAGTTCTTCGGTGAATGCAATCGCGTAATGGAAGACAAACCGCGACAAAACGCCGGAAAAAATCATCAACACGATCCCAACAAGAAAGAACGTGATGATGTATTTTTCCAAAGTGTCCAGCAGGCAATTTGCCTTGGCTATGCCAGTTCGTATGCCATTCATGACATTTCCTTTGCTTGGTGATTTTGGCAGACCCTGTGAGGGATCAAAACCCAAGAGTGAAAGGTCGGCGGGCCCAGTTTTGACGACCGCCGACATTACTTTTTGTGACAGTTGTTTTAGTTGGCTGCTGCTACCGCTGCTTCGACAGTTGAGACAAGCTCTTCGCCAATTTCGGCTTTGAAGTTGTCATAGATTGGGGCTGCGATGTCTTTAAAGCTGTTCAATTCCGCTTCGGTTGGAACATAGATATCAGCACCTGCTTCTTTCATCTGCGTGATGTAGCCGGCGTCCTCAGCTGCAGCGGCTGCGCGCTGTGCTTTCATGCCTTCCAATGCGGCGGCGCGCACGATGGCTTGATCTTCTTCGCTCAGGCCCGCAAGAAAGCCTGTGTTCGCAATCATGCCCACAGATTCAAACGAAAAGTTGATCATAGAAATTTTCGGTGCAACTTCGTAAAACCGCTTGGCATAAATTAAAGGCGTTGTTGCAACGCCGCCATCAATGGCACCGGATTGCAGGGCTGAAAAGATTTCAGCAAAGCTGATTGGGGTAGGGACCGCACCAACGGCTTCCCAGCTTTTGACAAAGATCGGATTGCCAGGGACGCGGATTTTGACGCCATCAATACCCTCTGGTCCTGTCACAGTTTCGCCTTTTGAATACAGCTGAAAGAACCCGCCATCGCCCCATGCCAGAGCTTCCAAGCCCACATCATTCAAGCTTTTCGATAGATCTTGCCCCACTGGGCCGTCCATCACGCTCATTGCGACTTCGGCGTTGGGGAATATCCAAGGCATTGCAGTGACTAGGAATTCTGGCTTGAGTTGCGACAACCAGATTGTTGTTTTCATGATGATATCGACTGCGCCAGCCTGTGCCATCTCAAGTTCCACGCGGTCATTGCCCGTGACGATTGTGCCGTTTGGATAGATTTCGACAGTGTGTTCGGTTTTGTCTTCGACGATAGATTTAAAGGTGTCGGCGGCAACCAACCAGTTGGATGTTTCTGGCACTGTGGTCGAAATTTTGATGGTGTCAGCCTGTGCTGCACCCGCGGATGCGAGCAATGCGATTGAGGCAAGTGTTGTCTTGAACGTTTTCATGTTTGGTTTCCCATTGTTGGTGGCCGAAGCCTTGTGTTCGGTCCTGTTCCGGACCTTTTGTGTCTTTATTGATCGTCTGTGATTTCTTGAAATGGGCGGCTGCGGGCGATGAATTCGCCATGGCCTTTGCGCCCCGTGTACTGTTTTCCGTCCCACACAACTTCGCCGCGCGACACTGTGTAGGCAGGCCATGCACCAAGAACGCGCCCCTCATAAGGAGTGTAATCAACGGCGTGATGCAGGGCGTCATTTGTGATGGTGACAGGTTGATCGCCCCAGATGACCAAGTCGGCGTCAGACCCGATGGCCAGCGTTCCCTTGCGTGGATACAGGCCATACAGTTTGGCGGGATTGGTCGATGTGAGTTCGACAAACCGCGTGACAGGAATGCGCCCCGTCAACACGCCCTCAGAATACAGCAGCGGCAAACGTGTTTCCAAACCGGGAATGCCATTTGGAATATGGTCAAAGTCGACCTCACACCCATTGGGTTTTTTCCCTGCCGCGTCGTCGTATTTGAAAGGCGCATGATCCGAGGAAAAGACACTGAACAGCCCATTTTCCAAGCCGCGCCAAACGTGTTTTTGATTTTCAGGATCACGTGGGGGTGGGCTGCAGACGCATTGCGCGCCTTCATATTCGCCGTCCAGCCCAAGGTCTGCCGCAGTCAAAAACAAATATTGTGGACAAGTTTCTGCGTGAATGTTTACACCACGGGCTTTTGCCATCTGAATTTGTTCAATCGCCTCAATGCCAGACACGTGCACGATCAGTAGTTGTACATCGACCAATTCGGCCAAAGAAATCGCGCGATGCGCCGCCTCGCGTTCCACAATGGCGGGGCGGGCATCTGCATGATAGCGCGGGGCAGTGTGACCGCGTGCTTTAAGCCGCTTGGTCAACCATTTGATGCAATCGGAGTTTTCCGCATGGATCATAGGCAACGCACCGTGGCGCCGCGCGATGTCCAAGACATCTAAAATTTGTCCATCGTCAAGTTTGAGATCGTCATAGGTCATGTAGATTTTGAACGAGCTATAGCCCTTGGCAATCAGCTCTGGCAGCTCACGATCCAAAACCTCTGGCGTTGGGTCGCTGACGATCAAATGAAAGGAATAATCAATGCAAGATAGATCCCCAGCGCGTTGGTGATAGTCTTCGACTGCGGCAATCAGGCTTTGGCCTTTTTCTTGTGCAGCAAAGGGAATAATGGTTGTTGTCCCGCCACAAGCAGCCGACCGCGTGCCCGTTTCAAAATCATCTGCCATCCGCGCGGGTGGGGCGAGCGGTTGATCCAAATGGCAATGCGCATCGACCCCACCGGGGGTGACAGTGCGGCCTTTTGCATCGATTTCACGCGTGCCTTTTGCCAATTTTTTACCCAAACAAACAACAACACCATCTTTGATTGCGATATCGGTTTCAAAGACATCCGCGGCTGTGCAAAGCTTCGCATTGCGAATGACAAGATCAAAGGCTGTGCCAGTGCCATCGTTTTGGTGTGGATTTAAAGGGGCGCTTTTAAAAGGCATTGGGATACTTTCGGCATTATTGTTAACTTATGGCTACAAATATGTCGACAATAACGTCAATCATGTTGTTATTTATTTTTGTGCATTTCGTCGAAAATTTCGTGGACAGAAGGTCATCTGCCATTTATTTAATCGTTCACAATGGTGCTGGATAAGCAAAACCGAATTGGGTCTCGAAAATTATGCTAAAGAATGATGTCGACAAAGAAGAACCGAGTCGCGACCTGTATCATCAGGTTTATCTCGCAATCCTCGAACACAGATTGCCGCCAGGAACAAAGCTTGGCGAAGACAAGTTGGCGAAGATTTTCAATGTCAGTCGTGCTCGGGTGCGCGAAATTTTAGCACGCCTGTCACATGAAGGCGTCGTTGAGCTTGTCCCACAAAAGGGCGCTCATGTTGCCAGACCCAGCCCAAAACAGGCGCGCCACGTTATGGAAATGCGCCGATTGATCGAGCCGGGCATTGTGCGCAAATTGATCACATCGCTGGATGATGAAAAGCATGCAAAGCTGTTGGCCCATCTCGACGCCGAAACAACGGCACGGCGCGACGCGGACACTCAGGCGATTATCCGACTGTCTGGGGATTTCCACTTTTTGTTGGGCGATCTGTGCGGCAATGAATTTTTGGCGCGCAGTATTCGTGAGCTGTCAACGCTGACCTGCCTCATCATCTATCTCTATGATGCCCCGACAAGCGATGCTTGCCGCGATGACGAGCACGCCGAAATCGTGAATGCTGTGGTCGCTAAAGATGCTGATTTGGCCGCAGAGTTGGTCACCCGCCATCTTGATCATATTGAGGCAAGCCTGAAATTGAGCGATGGGGTGCAAGTCGTAGATATCGAACAGGTGTTCTCACAGATATCTGCCAAGCCAAACGCAAAGGGGTAGGGCGCGGTTGGCGTTAGGTGAATTTGCGGAACAGTTTTGTTTGGTCAAACATTTCCTCTAAATGCTCCATCCGCTCTTTGGTTTCATCCCAGTTCAGATTTTGCACGGAAGAGATCATTGTCTCGACCAAAAGCATCGTGGTCGTAGTCGAGTCCCAAGCCGAGGGCGCGATGATCCGGCAGCTAAAGGTGATGTCCGCCAGATGATGCACGGGTGAACGCCATTGGTCGGTGAACAAAACGATTTTGGCACCCCGCGCATGGGCAATTTCAGCCAGCTTAAGGGTGTTGTTTTCATAGCGGCGCACATCAAAAATGACAAAAACGTCATCCTCTTTCGCATTCAATAGATAGTGCGGCCAAGTGCTTGAGGTGGATTGTACATGGGTCAAATTGGGTCGAATGACCTGCATGTGCATAAAGAAATATTCGGCCAGAGTATGCGTGATCCGCCCACCTGCGATGAAAAGGTGACGCGATGGATCTGCAACCAATGCGCAGGCCTCGTCAAAAGCATCGGGGTCAATCTGCCCTAAAGTCAGACGGATATTGTCGATCACGGCGTCTGTAAATCTGTTCAACAGATGTTCTGACGGGGCGGCTTCGGCCCATGTTTCGTGTTTGGCAATCGGGCCTTTTGCTTTGGCCCGCAATTCTTCGCGCAGCTCAGATTGAAAGTCGGGATAGCCCTTGTATCCAAGCTTTTGCACCATGCGCGCCACGGTGGGCACAGACACGTTTGCGTCTTTGGCCAGCGCCGACAAAGGCCCCAATCCAGAGGCAGGATAATTTTCAAGAATAGACAGGGCCAACTGGCGCTCTGCGCGTGTCAGGTGATCCAGTTTTTCCTGAATGCGATCAGATATTGTCTGTGCCGCGTCCGTCATCCGTGCCTCCATTTTGTTCACTAATATACCATATCAATCGAGACTGTTATATTTTTTTCACAATTTTATTGACAGTTGCCCTGTCGAGCAAGCACCTTGGCTTCAAGGAGCCAAGATGAATCACTCAAAAAATGTTCTCGATAGCGATACGGTTACTGTGCTCAACCCTGAGGGGCAGTGCTCTGTTGTGGTGGTCTGCGAACATGCGAGTTGCTTTATTCCGCCTGCGTTCAACGATCTTGGATTGAGCGAAGATGCGCTGCAAAGCCATGCCGCATGGGATCCCGGTGCGCTGGCTGTGGCGCAAGGTTTGTCTCAACGTTTGGGAGCCACATTGGTCGCCTCAAACGTGTCGCGCCTTGTCTATGACTGCAATCGTCCACCGTCTGCCGTGGATGCGATGCCGCAAAAAAGCGAAGCCATCGTTGTGCCGGGCAATGCGAACCTGACGCCTGAGCAACGCAGCGAGAGAGCTGGCAAGTATTATGAACCATTTAGGGCCACTCTTGCTGGTGTGATTGCAACTAAATCAGCGCCAGTATTGGTGACTGTGCACAGCTTTACCCCGATCTATTATGGCCAGCAGCGCGCGGTCGAGATTGGCATCTTGCACGACACAGATGCACGTCTTGCACAGGCAATGATGGATATCGCACCATCGTACATACAGAATAAAGTTGAGCTAAATCAACCTTATGGGCCAGAAGATGGCGTGACACATACGCTAAAAGAACACGCGCTCGACGCGGGGTATTTGAACGTAATGTTGGAAATTCGCAACGATTTGATCCAAAGTGCGCAAGACCAAGATACGATGGCCACGCGTATCGCCGCTTGGGTGGCTGAGGCGCTGGTCTCTTTGCAAGGGGACACGCAATGACTGGGGCGATGCAGTGGTATATTCGGGGTGTCGATGCGGTAAACTACCGTCTCGGGCGCATCATGATGTACGGTATCTTTGTACTGATGGGCGTTTTATTGTGGTCTTCGATCAGTAAGACGTTCTTTTTGCCATCGCTTTGGACGCTGGAAATGGCGCAGTTTATTATGGTCGCTTATTACATGTTGGGCGGGCCGTATTCGATCCAGCTTGGATCAAACGTGCGCATGGATTTGCTGTACGGTGAATGGTCCGCGCGTAAAAAAGCATGGGTCGATCTGTTTACCGTGCTGTTCTTGATTTTCTATCTTGGTGTCTTGCTCTACGGCGCGGTCAGTTCGACCGCTTATTCTTTGGGCTACTGGGGCACCGAACCATTTTCATTCTTTGGTGGCCTGATCACAGGCTCAGAAGAAATTGGCCGTATGGAACGCTCGTCCACCGCTTGGCGACCCTATATGTGGCCAGTCAAAACTATCATGATCTTGGGCATGTTCTTGATGCTGCTGCAATGCGTGTCTGAACTGTTCAAAGATGTCCTCCGTATCAAAGGCGAAACCATCTGATGTCCTATGAATTGATCGCCACTTTGATGTTCTCAACCATGATGCTGATGCTGCTCACAGGGCAGCGTGTTTTTGGTGCTATCGGGTTTATAGCTGTTATCGCATCTTTGCTGCTTTGGGGCGACAAGGGCGGCTTTGACATCGGATTTTCTGCCGCGATGAAGCTGATGAAATGGTATCCACTTTTGACGCTGCCGATGTTTATTTTCATGGGTTATGTCCTGTCGGAAAGTAAAATTGCAGACGATCTTTACAAGATGTTTCATGTTTGGATGGGCGGTCTGCGGGGCGGTTTAGCCATTGGCACGATTGGCCTGATGGTGCTGATTTCTGCGATGAACGGCCTAAGCGTAGCTGGTATGGCCATTGGGTCGACAATTGCGCTGCCCGAATTGTTGAAGCGCGGCTATGACAAACGCATGGTCACTGGGGTTATTCAAGCGGGGTCCAGTTTAGGCATCCTTGTGCCGCCCTCGGTTGTCTTGGTGCTGTATGCGATGATCGCTCGCCAACCCGTCGGCCAGCTTTGGTTGGCTGGTGTCGTGCCGGGGCTGATGATGGCCGCTCTTTTCATCATCTATATCGTTGTACGCTGCCGGATCAATCCGGTGCTTGGCCCCGTGTTGGATGCCAGCGAACGCGACATACCACGGGCGGAAAAGATGCGCCTGTTGCGGGCAGGTTTGCTGCCGGTCATCATTTTCGCCGTCATGATGGTGCCTTTTGTGCGGGGCTGGACATCGCTTGTTGAAAGTTCTGCAATCGGTGCTTTGGCTGCTTTTGCAGCTGCCGTGATCAAGGGGCGCATGACTCGCGAGGTGTTTGAAAACTCCGTGCGCAATACGCTTGGCATCACCTGCATGTTCATGTGGATCATCTTGGCCGCTCTTGCGTTTGGTGCGGTGTTTGATGGGCTTGGCGCG
The DNA here is from genome assembly GCF_900109555.1 of Pacificibacter marinus. Taxonomy (GTDB): domain Bacteria; phylum Pseudomonadota; class Alphaproteobacteria; order Rhodobacterales; family Rhodobacteraceae; genus Celeribacter; species Celeribacter marinus_C. The sequence goes on from NZ_FNZV01000014.1 coordinate 68,602, forward strand.
GTGAAAGCCATCGAGGGCGTGTTCACAGAGCGTTTGAACCTAAGCCCTTGGATGATTTTGATTTTAATGCAGTTGAGCTTTATCATCATGGGCACATTTTTGGACGACACAGCCATGCTGGTCATCGTCGCGCCGCTTTATGTGCCGCTGGTGGGCGAGCTTGGGTTTGATCTGATTTGGTACGGTATCTTGTACACGATCACCACGCAGATCGCCTATATGACGCCGCCCTTTGGCTATAACTTGTTCTTGATGCGCGCCATGGCGCCGCCCGAGATTTCCTTGCGCGATATCTATTCCTCGATCACACCATTCGTGTTGATCATGGTGTTCGCGCTTGTGCTGGTCATGCTGGTTCCTGGCATTGCCACATGGTTGCCTGATTACGTTTACAACAAACCATAAAAGAGCCGCCAAAAGGTGGCCATCCCCCAACAATGGAGAGAAGATATGACATCTAGACGCAAGTTTATTCAAGGGGCCGCAGTCGCCCCCGCCGCAGCGGTTTTGGCCTCACCAGCCTTGGCGCAAAGCACAATTAAATGGCGGATGCAAACCTATGCAGGGGCTTCTTTGGCCGCTGAGGTGATTGTGCCAGCTGTTGAAATGTTCAACAAAATCGCGGGCGACCGCATGCAGATCGAATTGTTTTTTGCGGACCAACTGGTTCCAACAGGCGAATTGTTCCAAGCCATGCAGCGCGGCACAATCGATGCTGTACAATCTGATGACGACTCTATGGCGTCGCCAACGGATGTCACAGTGTTCGGCGGGTATTTCCCGTTTGGCTCACGCTATTCACTCGACGTGCCTGTGCTGTTCAACCAATACGGTCTGAACGAAATCTGGGACGAAGAATATTCCAAAGTCGGCGTGAAACACATTTCTGCTGGCGCGTGGGATCCTTGCCATTTCGCCACCAAAGAACCAATCCGTTCTTTGGAAGACCTTAAAGGCAAACGCATCTTTACCTTCCCAACTGCGGGTCGTTTCATGAGCCAGTTTGGCGTGATCCCTGTGAACCTGCCATGGGAAGACATCGAAGTTGCGATGCAAACAGGCGAACTTGACGGCATCGCATGGTCTGGCATCACCGAAGACTACACAGTTGGTTGGGCCGACGTGACCAACTACTTCTTGACCAACAACATTTCTGGCGCATGGGCAGGGTCTTTCTTTGCCAACATGGATCGTTGGAACGAGTTGCCAGAAGACTTGCAAACACTGTTCCGTGTATGCTGTGATCAATCACACTACAAACGTCAGTGGTGGTACTGGGGTGGCGAAGCCGACCTGCGCGTCAACGGCACTAAGATGGAACTGACATCTATTCCTGACGAAGAGTGGGCCACTGTTGAAGCGGCAGCTCAAGTGTTCTGGGAAGAGATCGCAGCAGAATCTGATGTCAAACGTCGCGTTGTGGATATCTTTAAAAAGTACAACGCTGACATGGTCAAAGCAGGCCGCCCATACCGTTACGGCTAAACTGGCTTAAGACTGTTAAATTATTCTTTGGAGGCGGTCTTTGACTGCCTCCAAACCTTGCAAAAAGAGTGAACAAAAATGCCCAGTACTTTGACATTTGACGACCTGAAATCCCAAGTAGCAGCTGGGTCTATTGACACAGTTTTGGCGTGCTTTGTTGATATGCAGGGCCGGTTGATGGGCAAGCGGTTCCACGCTGTAAATTTTGTGGAAACCTCTTTTAAAGAAACACATTGCTGCAATTATTTGCTGGCCACGGATTTGGAAATGGCCACGCCTGATGGCTATGCCTCGACCAATTGGCAATCTGGCTACGGCGATTATGTGATGAAACCCGATCTTGCCACGATCCGCCCGCTGCCGTGGCTTGAAGGCACGGCTTTGGTGTTGTGCGATATTTTGGATCACCACGAAAACCCCGTCTCACATTCCCCGCGCGCGATGTTGAAAAAGCAGATCAAACGGTTGGAAGCTTTGGGCTATGAAGCCAAAATGGCGACCGAGCTGGAATTCTTTTTGTTTGAGAAAAGCTTGGATGAAATCCGTAAAAGCGGTTTTCGCGATCTACAGCCAATCTCTGGCTACAATGAAGATTACCACATCTTGCAGACGACTAAAGAAGAGGGCGTGATGCGGCCAATCCGTAACCACCTTTTCGCGGCAGGTCTGCCGATTGAGAACACAAAAGGCGAAGCCGAAGCAGGCCAAGAAGAGCTAAACATCCGCTATTCCCCAGCGTTGGACTGCGCCGATTATCATTCGATTGCCAAACATGCGATCAAAGAAATTGCTTGGCAACAAGGCCGCGCGGCAAGCTTTTTGCCCAAATGGCATAAGGACCGTGTTGGTTCATCCAGCCACGTTCATCAATCACTTTGGCAAGACGGCGAAGCTATGTTCTTTGACGCGTCAAAACCGCATGGTAAATCAGATTTGATGAGCCACTATATGGCTGGCCTGATCAAATACGCGCCTGAGTATACCTATTTTCTGGCTCCTTATGTCAACAGCTATAAACGCTTTGCCAAGGGCACTTTCGCGCCAACAAAAACTGTTTGGTCGGTCGACAACCGTACCGCAGGCTTTCGGTTGTGCGGCGAAGGCAGCAAAGGCGTACGTGTTGAATGCCGCATCGGCGGCTCTGATTTGAATCCGTATTTGGCGCAAGCAGTGATGCTGGCTGCTGGGATCAAAGGGATTGAAGACGCGTTAGAGTTGGCCCCCGCGACAACGGGCGACGTGTACGAAGACGCCAAAGCAGCCGACATTCCGCAAACACTGCGCATGGCGACCCAAACGCTACGCACATCGGCATTCTTGCGCGAGGCCTTGGGGGACGACGTTGTCGATCACTACACCCGCGCCGCTGAATGGGAACAAGAAGAATTTGACCGTACCGTGACCGATTGGGAAATCGCGCGCGGTTTTGAAAGGGCTTAAGCCAATGACCATCCAATGTATTTCGCCCATCGACGGGTCCGTATACGCCACGCGTGACACCCTGACCCAAGCCCAAGCCGAGGCCGCAGTGGCCCGCGCAAAATCCGCGCAAACCGCATGGGCGGCGCGCCCTTTGGCAGATCGCATCGCTTTGGTGCAAGCAGGCGTTGCCGCGGTCGGTGCAATGAACGATGAGATCGTGCCCGAGATCGCATGGCAAATGGGGCGTCCTGTGCGCTACGGCGGCGAATTTGGCGGATTTAACGAGCGGGCCAGCTATATGGCCAGCATCGCCGAAGACGCTTTGACCGACACCGTTATTGAAGACAGCGACGCCTTTCGCCGCGTGATCAAACGCGTGCCGCATGGGCTTGTTTTGGTCGTGGCCCCTTGGAACTACCCGTTTATGACCGCGATCAACACCGTCGCGCCTGCGCTGATTGCGGGCAATGCTGTGATGCTCAAACACGCCTCGCAAACGCCACTTGTGGGAGAACGTATGGCGGCAGCGTTTCATTCTGTTGGCATCCCTGAGGATGTGTTTCAAAACGTGTTTTTGGACCATTCAACCACATCTGCATTGATCGCGGATCGTGCTTTTGGCTTTGTGAATTTCACCGGCTCTGTCGGCGGCGGCAAAGCGATGGAAGCTGCGGCCAGCGGCACATTCACAGGCATCGGTTTAGAGCTTGGCGGCAAAGATCCGGGCTATGTAATGGATGACGCCAATTTGGATGCTGCCGTGGACACGCTCATTGACGGTGCGATGTTCAACGCGGGACAATGTTGTTGTGGGATCGAACGCATTTACGTGCATGAAAGCCTGTTCGACGCTTTTGTCGAAAAAGCTGTGGCGATTGTGAATGGCTATGTGCTTGGCAATCCTTTGGAGTCAGAAACCACGCTTGGCCCGATGGCGCATGTGCGTTTTGCCGATGAGGTGCGCGCGCAAACTGCCGAGGCGATTGCCGATGGCGCGACCGCGCACATTGATCCTGCGCTTTTCCCGAAAAACGGTGGCGCGTATTTGATGCCGCAGATTTTGACCAACGTGACCCATGACATGCGTGTGATGCGCGAGGAAAGTTTTGGTCCGGTTGTGGGGATCATGTCTGTCAAAGATGACGCGGAAGCGATCCGTTTGATGAATGACAGCGACTTTGGTTTGACCGCATCTTTGTGGACCCAAGACCTGACGCGCGCAGAAACTATTGCAGAGCAAATTGAAACGGGCACTGTGTTCATGAACCGCGCGGATTATCTTGATCCTGCGTTGTGCTGGACGGGCTGCAAAGACACAGGCCGCGGTGGCGGGCTGTCAATGATCGGCTATCACAACCTGACACGACCCAAGTCGTTCCACTTTAAAAAGGCTTAAGAATATGAGCATCACCGCAAATTGGTCTTATCCAACTGCAATTCGTTTCGGCGCTGGCCGTATTTCCGAGATCGCGGACGCCTGTGCTGTGGCTGGGATTAAGAAACCGCTTTTGGTCACCGATCGCGGCTTGGCCACTATGGACATCACCACCAAAACGCTTGATCTGCTTGAGGCTGCGGGCCTTGGCCGTGCGATGTTCTCGGACGTTGATCCAAACCCGAATGAAAAGAACGCTGAAGCTGGCGTGAAAGCCTATAAAGACGGCGGCCATGACGGGGTTGTTGCCTTTGGTGGCGGCTCTGGTTTGGATCTGGGCAAGCTCGTTGCATTCATGGCGGGGCAAACGCGCCCTTTATGGGATTTCGAAGACATTGGCGATTGGTGGACACGTGCAGACGCTGATGCCATCGCGCCGATTGTTGCTGTGCCAACCACGGCTGGCACAGGGTCCGAAGTGGGGCGTGCATCGGTCATCACCAATTCCGAAACTGAGCAAAAAAAGATCATCTTCCATCCTAAATTTTTGCCAACCGTAGTGATTTGTGATCCTGAATTGACTGTTGGCATGCCCGGTTTCATCACGGCGGGCACGGGGCTGGATGCCTTTGCGCATTGTGTCGAAGCGTTCTGTTCACCGCATTACCACCCGATGTCGCAAGGCATGGCGTTGGAAGGCATGCGTTTGGTCAAAGAATACCTGCCGCGCGCTTATGCTGATGGCACTGATATCGAAGCTCGCGCGCATATGATGTCGGCTGCGATCATGGGTGCCACGGCGTTTCAAAAGGGTCTTGGTGCGATCCATGCTTTGTCGCATCCCATCGGCGCGATGTATCACACGCACCACGGCACAACGAATGCGATCTGTATGCCGGCTGTGTTGCAATTCAATAAGCCTGCTATTTCAGGCGTGATTGAAGATGCTGCGAATTACCTTGGTATTTCTGGCGGTTTTGATGGGTTCTGCGCCTATGTTGACGAACTTAACGCGTCTCTTGGCATCCCTAAAACTCTGTCAGAGTTAGGCATCGAGAACCCTGATATCGACCGTATCGTTGCAGGGGCTTTGAGCGATCCAAGCACAGGTGGTAATCCGGTGGAAATGACTGCAGAAAACACCAAGCAGTTATTGTCGAATATCGTGTAATAGACCGCAAGCGATCCATTGGTTTCAGGGGCAAAGAGCGTCAGAAACCAATGGGCTGCCTGCTGGTTTCATACATCGGAATGAGGTCGCCTTTGGCGGCCTTTTTTATGTGGCCTATGTGTTATCGGGCCATGTCACGCCCATTACCTCGCGTCTTGGTTATGGCCACTCATTTACTGCGCCCAAGGGCGGTTTCCCCTGTGGATGATTCTGTGCCTAGTGCATCATTTTGCGGAAAAGATATGCATCTTTGGCTGGGCTAAGGGGCTGTTTTTAAGTCCAGTTGCGAATACAGGCCTTTCAGTTGAGAATGGTTCGCAACTACTTGACAATCCCTAAGCTGTGGCCTCTACAGATGAGGAATACCATCTTTAGGAGCTACCAATGATGTCTCGTTCCATGATCCTGAATTCTTTGAAATCTGCCGTATGTTTGGCGATCCTGATGGGCACCAACGCAGCGTACGCAGGCGAGCGCCTTAAGGTCGTGACCACCTTTACGGTCTTGGCTGAAATGGCGCAGAATGTTGCGGGTGAGGCGGCAGATGTCGTATCTATCACCAAACCTGGCGCGGAAATTCATGGGTATCAACCGACGCCGCGCGACATCGTGCGCGCATCAGATGCCGACCTGATTTTGTGGAATGGTTTGAACTTGGAACTGTGGTTTGAACAGTTCTTGAACAACCTTGGTGACATTCCTTCTGTGACCTTGACCGACGGCATCGAACCCATTTCAATCGCGGCGGGATCTTACGAGGGGCAAGCCAACCCACATGCATGGATGGGGCTAGAGAACGCTTTGATTTATGTCGATAATATCGAAGCGGCGCTTGTGGCTGCCGATCCCGAAAATGCAGCGATTTATACCGACAATGCAGCACGTTACAAAGACGAAATTCGTGCCACCATTATGCCGCTCAAAGCCCAATTGGCCACGCTGCCTGAAGACAAACGTTGGCTGGTGACCTGTGAAGGCGCGTTTAGTTATTTGGCGCGCGACTTTGGACTGCAAGAGTTGTATCTTTGGCCAATGAATGCCGACCAAACGGGCACACCGCAACAAGTACGCAAGGTGATCGACGGCGTGCGTGATCATGATATTTCAGTGGTTTTCTGCGAAAGCACAGTCAACACGTCGCCCGCCGAACAAGTCGCTCGTGAAACGGGGGCGGCCTATGGCGGCGTTTTATATGTCGACAGTTTGAGCAAAGCAGACGGCCCTGTGCCGACCTATTTGGACCTGCTTAAAGTCACCACACAAACCGTTGTGAATGGGCTGACCGCTCAATAGCTTTCTAGATACCGCGTTTTTAAAGGACAATTTCCGTGCCTATGACCGAAGATAAATTTCAAAATCATACAGATGCGCAGTCCACACCAACCGTGGGGGATGGGATTTCAGCCAGCCATGTCACCGTGACCTATCGCAACGGTCATATGGCGCTGCATGATGCCAGTTTTGACATTCCGCGCGGCACGATTACGGCGCTTGTGGGCGTCAACGGTGCGGGGAAATCCACACTGTTTAAAGCTATTATGGGGTTCGTGCCTGCCGCCAATGGCGAAATTCGCCTGCTGGGAAAAACCGTCAAAGATGCGTTGCGTGAAAATCTGGTGGCTTATGTTCCCCAAGCAGAAGAGGTCGATTGGGCCTTTCCCGTTTTGGTGCAAGACGTTGTTATGATGGGGCGCTATGGCAAAATGGGCTTTTTTCGTCGCGCCAGCAAAGCCGATCATGCCGCAGTGGACGAAGCGCTGCGCCGTGTGAATATGCTTGATTTTCGCACCCGTCAAATTGGTGAATTGTCAGGCGGGCAACGCAAGCGGGTGTTCTTGGCGCGTGCTTTGGCACAAGACGGGCAGGTGATTTTGCTTGATGAACCGTTTACGGGCGTGGATGTAAAAACCGAAGAGCAGATCATCACGTTGTTGCGTGAGCTGCGCGATGAGGGTCGTGTGATGTTGGTGTCGACCCACAATCTTGGCTCTGTGCCAGATTTTTGTGATCGCACCGTTTTGGTCAAAGGCACCGTACTGGGCTATGGTTTGACCAAAGATGTGTTCACGCACGACAATTTGGAACGCGCTTTTGGTGGGGTCTTGCGACATTTCACTTTGGGGGGCGATGAATTGCACGACGATGATGACACGCGAGAAGTGCGTATTATCACCGATGATGAGCGACCTTTTGTGATGTACGGCGATAAAGCCGATACGCGAAAAGAAGACGCATCATGATTGATCTGCTGATGGAACCCTTTACCTACAACTACATGTTTAACGCAATGTGGGTGTCTGCGCTTGTGGGTGGCGTTTGCGCATTTTTATCGTCTTATCTGATGCTTAAAGGATGGTCCTTGATTGGTGATGCGCTTAGCCACTCTGTGGTGCCCGGCGTTGCGGGGGCCTATATGCTGGGGCTTCCCTTTGCCTTGGGCGCTTTTATCGCCGGAGGACTGGCCGCAGGTGCAATGCTATTTTTGTCTGAGCGATCGGGGCTTAAAATTGATGTGATCATCGGTATTATTTTCACATCATTCTTTGGGCTTGGCCTGTTTATGGTGTCACTGTCGCCTATGTCGATCAGCATTCAAACGATCATTATGGGCAATATTTTGGCCATCACCCCCGAAGATACGCTGCAATTGGCGATCATCGGTGTCGTTGTTTTGACAGTGCTTTTGGCCAAGTGGAAAGACCTAATGGTAGTGTTTTTCGATGAAACGCATGCCCGTTCGATCGGCTTGAAGCCTGAGCTGCTCAAGGCGGTGTTTTTCATGCTGTTATCTGCTGCGATTGTGGCCGCGATGATGACTGTGGGCGCATTTTTGGTGATCGCTTTGGTGGTCACGCCGGGGGCTACGGCGTATTTGCTGTGCGACCGGTTCCCGCGCTTGATTGTGCTGTCTGTCATCATCGGTGCAGTGACCAGTTTTGTCGGGGCCTATGCGAGTTATTTCTTGGATGGCGCGACAGGCGGCATCATCGTTGTGTTGCAAACTGCACTTTTTGTCGTGGCGTTTATTTTCGCCCCCAAGCACGGTATTTTGGCCAGCAAACGCATTGCCCGAGATGCCATAGCCACACAAACCAAAGCTTTACGCGCAGGAGACGTCCAATGATCGATACGCTGTTGCAGCCGTTTCACTTCGCGTTCATGCAAAACGCGTTTTGGATCATCTTGTTTATCGCACCGCCTTGCGCGCTTTTGTCGTGCTTTTTGGTGCTCAAAGGTTGGGCTTTGATGGGCGATGCCGTCAGTCACGCGACGCTTCCTGGGATCGTTTTAGCGTGGATTTTGGGGCTGCCTTTGATCGTTGGTGCTTTTGCTGCGGGCATGACCTGTGCTGTGGTCACGGGGTATCTGTCGGATCACAGTCGGGTGAAAAAAGACACCGTCATGGGGGTGGTTTTTTCTGGCATGTTCGGGCTTGGCATCATCATGTACACGTCGATCACCACCAATGAGCATCTGGATCATGTGCTGTTTGGCAATATGCTTGGGGTCAACGCGCAAGATCTGTGGACGGCTGGCATCATCGGCGCGGCGGTGACGCTGCTTTTAGGGCTCAAATGGAAAGATTTGCTATTGCATGCGTTTGATCCCGCACAGGCGCAAGCGTCGGGGTTGAACACTTGGTTGCTGCATTATGGCCTGTTGGCTGGGCTGTCGTTGACCATCGTTGCGACGCTCAGTGCCGTTGGTTTGATCTTGGCCGTGGCGTTGCTTGTGACCCCCGGAGCTATCGCTTTTTTGGTTGCGCGCAGCTTTGGCCCCATGATGATTGTTGCCGTTTGCAGTTGCGCCTTTTCCATGGTCGCAGGGACCTACGCCAGTTTTTATCTCGACAGTTCGCCTGCACCTACGATTGTTTTGATCATGACGGGGTTGTTTGTCATAGCCTTTGTTCGTCGCCTTCGGATCACACGCCGGATGTCTATGATGGCGGCAACCGCAGGGCACTAAAGTTTCTCTGGTCTTGTGTTAAAAAATAGCAATAGAATTGTCATATTATTGTTAGTCAGCGCTCTTAACCCTATAGGGGCAGCCAATCTGAGCTGCCTGTGCAAGGGGCTTTTGACATGGTTGAACTCAATCCTTTTTCTTTTGTCTTGGACTGTTTGTTTGGACCCCAAGCGCGCTATGAACAGGTGTCCAAGCGGATGATTTGGAACGTCTTGAAGATAGGCACACCGAAAACTTAATGTGCAGGGCGCCAAGGGTGTTCTCACCGATAAGCTGCTTAGGTTGTTCGCTGCTCACTTTATAAAACGCCCGACAGATTTTATATCGTGGCGGGTTTTGTGCATTTAAAGCGGAATTTTGAACTTACAGTAGATGTCATTTTGCAAAAAAAATGCCTGACGTAAAAGATCAGAATTGACATCTCATACTGAAAAAGTCAGGTATGGAGTATCGCCCGTTTGTGATTTTTTCAAGCACAGGTTTCGTCGTCTGTCGCGGAAATCGCCAAACATTGGACATAAAGCAAGGACACACTATGAAACGTATGATGACCGCATTGATCGTCGCCACTCTTCCTGCGGCCCCAGCATTGGCTGGCGCGCCCGAAGTTGTGACGACTTACGCCAACATCGCCGAGGCCGCATACGGGGACAGCTTGCTCAAAGCAAAAGCTTTGGACACAGCCATCGAAGCGTTGATCGCAGCACCTTCTGACGTGACTTTGGCTGCGGCTAAAACAGCATGGGTTGAGGCGCGCGTGCCATACCAACAAACCGAAGCATTCCGTTTCGGCAACCCAATCGTTGATGACTGGGAAGGCAAAGTAAATGCTTGGCCTTTGGACGAAGGTTTGATCGATTACGTTGATGCGGCTTACGGCGGCGCGACAGACGAAAACGAATTCGCAGCGCTCAATGTGATTGCGACACCAAAATTCACTTTGTCCGGCACAGAAATCGATGCGACAGACATCACACCCGAGTTGATTGGCGAAACACTGCACGAAGCAGATGAAGTCGAATCCAACGTGGCATCTGGATATCACGCGATCGAATTTTTGCTCTGGGGCCAAGATTTGAACGGCACAGACCACGGCGCTGGCAACCGCGCGTACACAGATTACGCGGCTGGCGATGACTGTACCAACGGCAACTGTGACCGTCGCGGCGCATACTTGGCGGCTGCGTCTGATTTGCTCGTGTCTGATCTTGAATACATGGCGGCCCAGTGGGGCGCAGATGGCGAAGCACGTGCAGCGGTTACGGCTGATCCAAAAGCTGGCATCACAGCGATCTTGACTGGCATGGGCTCATTGTCTTACGGCGAGCAAGCCGGCGAGCGTATGAAGCTTGGCGTTATGTTGAACGACCCAGAAGAAGAGCACGATTGCTTCTCAGACAACACACACAACTCGCACTACTATGACGGTCTTGGCATTCGCAATGTCTACGTTGGCGAATACGTGTCAGCGACAGGGTCCATCGTAACAGGCGAAAGCTTGCAAGATTTGTTGGCTGCTGCGGATCCTGCTGTCGAAGCTGAATTGACCTCTGCGATCAACGCAACAATGTCAGAGCTGGGCCAAATCAAAGCAGCTGCCGAAGCTGGTTTTTCATACGACCAAATGCTTGAGCGTGGCAATGCTGCGGGCGAAGCGCTGATTTTGTCAGCGGTTGATGCGCTTGTGACACAAACACGTTCCATTGAGCGTGCGGTCGCGGTGCTTGACCTTGATGGTGCGATGATCGAAGGCTCTGACAGCCTTGACAATCCAGGCGCTGTTTTTGAATAACTGCACGGAATTTTGATTTCAAAAATACAGGCGGCATCTGATATGTCGCCTGTATTACTTTAACAACCGCGCCTGACATCTTCACTTGCGGTCCTTGATCAAGGAGCGCGCACGGGATGCGTTTTACCTCTCTCATAGTGTCCACCGCTTTCGGATTTGTCTGGGGGGGATGTGTGCCGCAAGTCACATTTGCCGCGCCAATTTTGACAGAGCCTTATTTGGATGTCGTGCCGCGCACCGAGGCTGAAATGGCGCGCATCAAAAGCGCCACACGGCCCACAACGGATTTCAGCAAACCTGAACCGTTCGAACAAAACTCCGCAGGCAAAGCAACAACACGCGCACGCAGCGATCACGACGCCTTTTCGCAATCATCAGAGTCCTTGAGTTTTGAGCAAGAACTCGACTTTAAGTTGGGCAATGGATTGTTCAAAAAGCTGTGGGTGTCGTCGCCTTCATCGACTTTGGCCTCAGACGGGCTTGGCCCGCTGTACAACGCACGTTCTTGCCAACGCTGCCACCTCAAAGATGGACGTGGCCACACACCCGAAGGCGCAGATGACAGTCGCGTGTCCATGTTCTTGCGCTTGTCGGTTCCCACGCCAGCGCAAACTCCCATGACCGAAATTGAAACCTATCTGGCTGCTTTGGACGGCGACGCGGTCACCGCGCGCACATCGCCAGAGCCGACATATGGTGGTCAATTACAAGATTTCGCCATCCAAGGTCACGCCGCAGAGGCGCAGATGGATCTTCAATACACAGAGCGCGCTGTTGCTCTGTCTGGGGGCGAAACGGCCAGTTTGCGCGTGCCAACTTATAGCATGCGTGACGCAGGATATGGGGCCTTTGCGGACGACGTTCAAATATCGCCGCGTGTTGCCCCACAGATGATTGGTTTGGGGCTGATCGAGGCGATTCCCGTTGCCGATATATTAGTGCGCGCTGATGCTGATGACGCAGACGGCGATGGCATTTCAGGGCGCGCACAGGTCGTGTGGTCGCAAGAGTTTAAACAACCAATTTTGGGACGATTTGGTTGGAAAGCGGGGCATGGCACCGTGATCGAACAATCGGCCGATGCCTTTGCTGGTGATATTGGGATTTCATCCCCTTTGGCGCAGCGCCCTTACGGTGATTGCACCGAGACGCAAAACTCTTGCCGCAAAGCCGTCCATGGTGATGGAGATGTGCGTGTCGACGAAGTCGATGCGCAGGGACTTGATCTTGTTGCATTTTATTCGCGTAATTTGGCGGTGCCTGAACGACGCGATGTGAGTAGCCCAGAAGTGTTGCGTGGCAAAGAGATGTTCTATGCTGCGGGCTGCACGTCCTGTCACACGCCAAAATACGTGACGCATCGTTTGGCAAGCCAAGATAATACTGCGCAAAGTTTTCAGTTGATCTGGCCGTATTCTGATTTTTTGCTGCATGATCTTGGGTTTGGGCTTGCCGACGGGCGCCCTGAGTTGCGTGCCACAGGTACAGAGTGGCGCACGCCGCCGCTGTGGGGTATTGGCTTGACCGAGCAAGTTTCGGGGCACACGCAGTTTTTGCATGACGGGCGCGCACGCTCACTGCTGGAAGCTATTTTGTGGCACGGGGGCGAGGCACAAAATGCGCGTGACACTGTTGCCGATATGCCGCCTGACGATCGCACTGCATTGATCCAATTTTTGGAGAGCTTATAACGATGAATCATAGCACCCTATCCCTGAAAGGTCTGGCGCTGGCCTGTACTATTTTCGTGGCGCAAGCGGCACAAGCGGGTCCACAAGCGCAAGCCGTTGAACGCGTGGTCATGGGGCATGCCATTCCCGCAGTAACGTTGTTTTCCGAGCAAACAAAAGCATTGGATATCGCCGCACAAAACGAATGTACATCTACTGCGTTGATCCCCGCTTACAACGCGGCTTTTGATGCGTGGATGGGGCTGCAACATCTGAATATCGGCCCCATTGAGGCCGACGCGCGCAGTCTGACCATCGCCTTTTGGCCAGACAAAAAAGGGATGATCCCCAAATCGCTCAAGGCGCAGATTGAAGCCCAAGATTCAGCGGTTTTTGATGCTGGTGAATTTGCCCATGTGTCCATCGCGTCGCGTGGGCTTTTTGCCTTGGAATTCATGCTGTTCGACGATGAGTTTACGGCATACGATCAAGGCGATTATAGTTGCCATCTGGTGCAAGCTATCGCGCATGATCTGTCGCAAACCGCCGCGTATATTGCATCGGAATGGACGCGCGAAGACGGCTATGGTACGGTGCTTTTGAACGCTGGAACTGCAGATAGCGCGCGGTATCAAAGCGAAGCTGAGGCGCTGCAGACGCTCTATACTATGCTGATCACGGGGCTTGAAAACACGGCTGTGCAACGTATTGGGCGGCCCCTTGGTAGCTTTGAAAAACCACGCCCCAAACGGGCCGAAGCCTATAGATCTGGCCGCGCGTTGCGCAATATCATTTTGTCTGTGCAGGCTGCCCGCGATCTTGCTGTGACAATGGCCCCTGATACGCCGACCGAAACTTTGGATATTTTGGATGACGTGTTGGCCAAAGCACACGCGCTTGATGATCCAACCTTGGCCTCAGTCGCTGATCCTTTCGGACGGCTGAAAGTTGAAATTGTAGCTCAACGTATTGAAGCATCACTTGGTGCAATCGCCAATGATATAGGCGCCCCTTTGGGCGTCTCAGCAGGATTTAACGCCTCGGACGGAGATTGATATGACCACTCGGCGCAATTTTTTAATTGGCGCTCTTGCTGCCAGCATGGTCCCGCAATTGTCTTGGGCAGATGCAGGTAGTCCTGCGTATCTTGGGGCGGCCAAAGATGAAAGCGGCCAGTTCGCTTTGTATGGTTTGAGTGCCACCTCCGATATCGTGTTTCGTGTTGATTTGCCGGGGCGGGGGCATGCAGCCGCAGCGCATCCCACTCGGCCAGAAGCCGTGGCTTTTGCGCGCAGACCTGGCACTTACGCGTTGGTTGTGGACTGCGCCAACGGGCAGGTAAAGCACAGCCTGCAAGCCCCCAAAGGCCGCCATTTTATGGGGCACGGCGTGTTTATGCGGGGCGGTGATATTTTGGTGACGACGGAAAACAACTATGCCGACCGCAAGGGCTGTCTTGGCCTGTGGCAGCGCAGCAAAGACTACGCACGGATAGGCGAAGTGGACAGTCACGGCATTGGTCCGCATGACATTCGCATGTTGTCAGATGGCACGTTTGTAATCGCAAATGGCGGTATTTTCACTCATCCTGATCAGGGCGAGGGGCGTGATAAGTTAAATTTAGACACGATGCGCCCGTCTTTGGCCTATCTGACGGCAGATTTCACATTGTCTGAGCAACATTTCTTGTTTGATGATTTGCATCACGCATCGATCCGTCATCTTGCTGTGCATGACGACGGGCTGGTTGGTTTTGCGATGCAGTGGCAGGGCGATCCCTTTGATTCGGTGCCTTTGATTGGTCTGCATCGTCGTGGCGACGCTGCACCGCTTTTGATGGAAGCGCCCCTTGGTCAACAGATGTCGATGCATGCCTATGCAAGCTCCATCGCCTTTAACGGGGCAGGGACGGAGCTTGCGATTACTTCGTCTAAAGGCGGGCGATTGCATCGATTTGCGTTGGATGGTCAGTTTGTTGGCGCTGCCGCGCGAACTGATCTGAGCGGGCTTGCGCCATATGAGACCGGCTATCTGGGGTCGGATGGTTTTGGGGCATTGTTGGCCTTTGATCCCGATGCGCGTGTTTTAAACAGCGTGGCGGGGCTGTCGTGGGATAATCACCTTGTGTCTTTGCCGCGCTTAGGGTGAAGTAGGCGTATGAAAAAAGATATGTGGAATGTTAAAACCCCGTTTTTTCGCCCGATGTGGCGCCGTCTTTTGGCCTGCTTTTTGGTGGGGCTTTGGGGGATTGTCGAACTGGTCTATGGCAATAAGATGTTCGGTGTCTTGTTTCTGGGGGCCGGCGCATATTTGGTGCATCAGTTTTTCATCACCTTTGATGAGAAAGACTATCAGCCCCCTTCATCTGATTCATAATTCATTTTGGCTTCTCTTAAAATATGGATCGAAATGTTTGACGCAGAAGTATTCGATCCGGTTTTGAGAATGAATCAGTGTTTACGTAAAATTTTTCTTAAATTTGATGTAAAGCAGCAACAGGCGGCCTTGCGGGCGTTTTGTCTGGGCGGTCAATACGGTTGTCTCCCCTTGGGGGGTAGCATATAGAGTATTGGTTTTTAAGAAAAATATCCAAACGCACTGGGGCGAAATTATATCGGTTTGCACTGCCTTGAAAAACGAAAGATCATTGCACACCTACAAGACCCTAGGCGCACTTGCGGCTTCTCGATGGTCTTACTAAGACTCGAGTAACACTTCCGCTCTAACCATCACAAAGACAGATAAGAGGCAGGGACCGATGAAAGACCCGATTGATACATATATGAACACACTCGTTCCCATGGTTGTTGAACAAACCAGCCGGGGCGAGCGCGCTTATGACATTTTCTCGCGCCTGCTCAAGGAACGCATTATTTTCTTGAACGGACCAGTGCATGACGGCATGTCATCGCTGATCTGTGCGCAGCTTTTGTTTCTTGAAGCGGAAAACCCGACCAAAGAAATTTCCATGTATATCAACAGTCCTGGCGGTGTTGTGACCTCTGGCCTGTCGATCTACGACACGATGCAGTACATTCGCCCCAAAGTATCGACTTTGGTGATGGGGCAAGCCGCCTCAATGGGCTCTCTTTTGCTGACGGCTGGTGAAAAAGGCATGCGCTTCTCGTTGCCAAATTCACGCATCATGGTGCACCAGCCATCCGGCGGGTACCAAGGTCAGGCGACGGATATCATGATCCATGCGCAAGAAACCCAGAAACTCAAAGATCGTTTGAATGAGATTTACGTCAAACACACAGGTCAAAAAATGAAATCTGTCGTGGATGCGCTTGAGCGTGACAACTTTATGTCGCCACAAGATGCCAAAGACTTTGGTCTCATCGATGACATCGTTGAAACGCGCGAAGCTGTAACTGATAGCAAATAGCATCATGCCATCTTGCCTGCGTGTTAAGCGTGGGCAAGATTTTGGCATTGTGCCCACAAAAACACTGCCCTACACTTCATTCAAAGGGCAGATTGGTTGGCCGAACTATGGCCAACTTTACGGAATTAAAAGGCAAGTAGCCTTAGGGGATTGTGATGACGAACTCGGCCAGCGGTGACAGCAAAAACACGCTCTATTGCTCTTTCTGTGGCAAAAGCCAACATGAAGTGCGCAAGCTGATCGCGGGACCTACCGTGTTCATTTGCGATGAATGTGTTGAGCTTTGCATGGATATCATCCGTGAAGAAACCAAATCTTCTGGGCTTAAGGCCTCTGAAGGTGTGCCATCTCCCAAAGAAATTTGCGGTGTTCTTGATGATTATGTGATTGGACAGACAACAGCGAAACGCGTGTTGTCTGTTGCTGTGCATAACCATTATAAACGTCTCAATCACGCGAGCAGCGGAGCAGGCGATATTGAATTGTCCAAATCCAACATTTTGCTCATGGGGCCAACAGGGTGTGGTAAGACACTTCTTGCACAAACCCTTGCGCGTATTTTGGATGTGCCATTCACGATGGCGGATGCGACCACGTTGACCGAAGCGGGTTATGTTGGTGAAGATGTCGAAAACATCATTCTCAAACTGTTGCAAGCGTCCGAATATAACGTTGAGCGCGCGCAACGCGGCATCGTTTACATCGATGAAGTTGATAAAATCACACGCAAATCTGACAACCCATCCATCACACGCGATGTGTCCGGAGAGGGTGTTCAGCAAGCGCTGTTGAAAATCATGGAAGGCACAGTTGCCTCTGTGCCGCCTCAAGGCGGCCGTAAGCATCCGCAACAAGAATTCTTGCAAGTCGACACAACAAACATCCTGTTTATCTGTGGTGGCGCATTTGCTGGCTTGGATCGTATCATCGCGCAACGTGGCAAAGGTACGTCCATCGGCTTTGGTGCTGATGTGAAAGAATCCGAAAGCCGCGGTGTTGGTGAATTGCTGGGTGAACTTGAACCAGAAGATTTGCTCAAGTTTGGTTTGATTCCAGAATTTGTAGGCCGTTTGCCTGTTTTGGCAACGCTGGAAGATCTGGATCAAGATGCCTTGATCACCATCTTGTCGCAGCCGAAAAACGCCTTGGTTAAGCAATATCAGCGTTTGTTTGAACTTGAAAAAACAAAGCTGACCTTCACCGAAGATGCATTGGCGTCTATCGCCAAGCGCGCGATTGCCCGTAAAACAGGGGCGCGTGGCCTTCGGTCTATTCTTGAAGACATCTTGCTTGATACGATGTTTGATCTGCCTGGAATGGAGAATGTCAGCGAAGTTGTGGTCAATGATGAAGCCGTGAATACGGATGCGCAGCCTTTGATGATCTATTCTAAAGAAGAAACCAAAGAAGCCAGTGCAGGCTAGTTTCTTGTAGGCACCTATTAAAGCAAGACCTCGGTGTGAAAATGTCGAGGTCTTTTTTTGATGCAAGATGCTACCCTAAATTCTTTGCGGGTTCTTGCCGTCGGGCAGGGGCCAACGCCCCAATTCTCTGGACCTCGCTGCAACAATGGTTCATAGAATGAACAACATAATTCGAAAGGCTTACCCATGGGCATCGTGAACTCTGTTCTGCGCTCGCTCGTCTGGTGGAAAGATCAGACGCTCGGCACCCAACTTTTCACATGGCGCAACGGCATCAAAGTTGGTGACGACGCGCAAGGCAACATTTATTACCGGAATAAAGATGACAGCAAACGCTGGGTCATCTTTAACGGTGAAATTGAAGCAACGCGTGTAAGCCCTGATTGGCATGGCTGGTTGCACCAGACCTTTGACGAGGCGCCCGGTACAACACCACTTGAGCATAAAGCTTGGGAAAAGCCGCATCATGAAAACCAAACTGGAACAGCTGCAGCCTATGCTCCAGCAGGGTCCATTCGTCGCGCACGTCCTGCGGATCGTCGTGACTACGAGGCATGGCAACCCGAATAATGTCTGAAAACACAACCGAAATTGCCGTTGGGGCAGGTGTTTTAGCACTCGCACTAGGATTTCTATTCTATGCGGGGCAAGTCACGGGCTTTTCAAGCGGTTCAGATGACAGATACACATTAACTGCGTCATTCCGATCCGCTGAAGGTGTCGGGGTGGGGACCGATGTGCGACTGGCTGGTGTCAAAGTTGGGACGATTTCTCAATTGAAATTGAATCATGACAGTTTTCGCGCAGAGGCTGCGATGTCTTTGGATAAATCCATCATTTTACCAGATGATACAGCCGCGTTGATCGCGTCTGAAGGGTTGCTCGGCGGTAACTTTGTTGAGCTTGTCCCTGGTGGATCTGCCTTTAACTTTGAAGATGGCCAAGTGATCGCTGACACGCAAGGCTCTGTAAGTTTGATCAATCTATTGCTGAAATTTGTCACAGCAAGCGGATCTAACGAATGAAATACATCGGCGCGATAGGGCTTACGTGTCTGTTGCTGTCTGGCACTGTCGGCGCGGCGCAAGACAACGGGCTTGGCGAAGATTTTCAAACCGGCATTGACCAAATTTTGATCGAACCACTTGATGAGAGTGGCATTGGGTTTGGCGGCGATGGCCTGTCGCTTGAAGATTTGCAGAGATTGCCGCAGACGGGTATCTTGCGCGAACTGAGAGACATTACCACAGAAACGCAAATTAAAGTTATCTCGGGGACAGGTGCCAATTTGCGTGCGCTTGATCGCCTGACTGGTCAGGTTCAAGATCTAAGTGTTGCAGTCGGACAACCCGTTGTTTTTGGACGTATTTCTGTGTATCTAAGTGATTGCCGATACCCCGAAGACAACCAGTCTGGCGATGCATACGCCTATTTGATGGTGCATGCGCAAGGCATTGACGAACCTGTGTTCACAGGGTGGATGGTTGCGTCAAGTCCTGCGCTTAACGCGATGGACCATGCCCGCTATGATGTTTGGCCGTTGACCTGCATCACGTCCTGAGGCGTGAGCGGGGCTGACAATGCTTCAATATCGGCGCGGTGTTCTAAAGCTTTTTCCAACAGTTGATGATACTGAGCCCGCGGGATTTCGGTTGCCCCAAGTGAGGCGAGATGCGGTGTGATAAATTGCGTATCAAACAGCGTGAATCCCGTCGTGCGCAGCCGTGCTACCAAATATGCCAGCGCGACTTTTGAGGCATCTGTACGCTTTGAAAACATGCTTTCCCCAAAAAATGCCGTGCCCAGTGTTATGCCATAGACGCCGCCCACAAGGTCTTGGCCTTCGAGTACTTCAAGAGAATGGCAAAATCCAGTGCGATGCAATTGTCTGTAGAGATCAAAGATCGTGTCATTGATCCATGTCTCGGGCCTGTCCGCGCAGCCCTCGACCACGGCATCGAAATCTGTATTGAAGCGGATCGAAAAGCGACCAGACCGGATTGTTTTCGCTAAAGATTTGGAAATATGAAATCCATTGAGTGGAAAAATACCCCTGTCCGTGGGATCGACCCAGAACAGGTTTGGGTCATCACGACTGTCCGACATAGGAAAAACGCCGTTTGCATAGGCGTTGAGCATCATCTGTGGGGTGAGGGTCGTGTGATCCATGGGGGCATTAAACCTACGTGTGGCACAAAAGAAAATACGGGATGTGAAAGAAATTAAACAAAAGAAAAGGCCGCCCAAAGGCGACCTTATGCTTTAAATCTAAGCAGCTTAACTCAGGTTTTTAGCCAGCCATTTTTCAAGCCAGTGGATGTTATAATTACCAGTTTGAACATCTTCTTCACGCAAAAGCATATCAAAGAGCGGCACAGTTGTTTCAACGCCGTCCACGATCAATTCACCCAAGGCGCGGTGCAATCGTGCGAGTGCTTCCTTACGGTTGCGGCCATGAACGATGAGTTTCCCGATCAAGCTGTCGTAATACGGCGGGATCGAATACCCATCGTAAAGCGCAGAATCCATGCGAACGCCAAGCCCACCAGGGGCGTGATATTGAGTGATTTTGCCGGGGCAGGGCGTAAAGTTTGGCAGCTTTTCAGCATTAATCCGCACTTCAATCGCATGGCCATTGAGCACCAACTCATCTTGGGTGAATGACAATTTTTCACCTGACGCGACAAGGATTTGTTCACGTACAAGGTCTTGGCCAAAAATTGCTTCGGTCACAGGGTGTTCCACCTGCAAGCGTGTGTTCATCTCGATGAAAAAGAATTCGCCATCCTCGTAGAGAAATTCAACAGTACCTGCGCCTTTGTAGCCCATTTTAGCAATGGCATTGGCACAGATTCCGCCGATACGGGCGCGCTCTTCTGGGGTGATGCTGGGGCCGGGGGCCTCTTCAAAAACCTTTTGATGACGGCGCTGCAATGAACAGTCGCGTTCGCCAAGATGCACGCCGCCGCCTTGGCCATCACCAAAGACTTGGACTTCGATGTGACGCGGACGTTGGAGATATTTCTCCATGTAGACTTCGTCGTTGCCAAAAGCCGCTTTGGATTCGGATCGCGCTGTGCGGAAAGATGTTTCCAGCTCTCCCTCGTTCAGCGCCACTTTCATTCCACGGCCACCGCCGCCTGCGGTCGCTTTGATGATGACAGGGTATCCCATCTCAGCCGCAGCTTTTTTTGCAGATTCGACATCTGGCACGCCACCGTTTGAACCGGGCACAATTGGAATACCCAGTTGTTGCGCGGTTTCTTTGGCTGTGATTTTGTCGCCCATTTGGCGGATGTGTTCCGCTGATGGTCCGATGAATGTCAGTCCGTGGTCTTCAACGATCTGCACAAAGGCAGCGTTTTCTGACAAGAAACCGTATCCGGGGTGGATCGCTTGCGCACCAGTGATTTCGCAGGCTGCGATAATCGCTGGAAAGCTTAGGTAGGAATCCGTGGATGAATTCGGACCAATGCACACGGCTTCGTCCGCCATACGCACATGCATGGCATCCGCGTCGGCGGTGGAATGCACAGCAACGGATTTGATGCCCATTTCGCGACAGGCTCTGATGACGCGCAATGCAATTTCGCCGCGGTTGGCAATGAGGATTTTATCGAACATGTGGGCGCCCACCTATTCGATGATCATCAAAGGAGCGCCAAATTCTACTGGCGTGCCATCATCAACAAGGACCCGTTTCACAGTGCCGGATTTTGGCGCAGGAATGTGGTTCATTGTCTTCATGGCTTCAATGATCATCAGGGTTTGGCCCTCTGAAACTTGATCGCCGATCTTTACAAAGGCCGCGGCCCCTGGTTCGGCTGATAAATACGCTGTGCCGACCATGGGGGACGGTACTGCGTTTGGATCATTGGCGGGGTCTGCTGTCGGTGCTGTGGCTGCTGCAGGTGCCGCGACCGGAGCTGCAGCAAGCGCTGGAGCTGCTGCAGCGACTGACTGAACGATTTGCTGTGCAGGGAATTGACGGCTGACACGTACATTTAAACTGTCATTTTCGCCATATTCGCGCATCACTTCGAGTTCAGTCAGGTCGTTTGCAGTCAACAATTCAGCAAGCGCCTGAATGAAGTCCACATCAGAATCGTTTTTCTTGGTCATATGCTTCAACCCAATTATTGCCGCCCGTTTGAACAGGCTGTTTCCTCAACTTTTCATGCTTATACGTCACGTTAGAGGGCGTGAAAACCCGATAAAATGCACGTCTCCCCCCACATGTGAGTCTTGCTTTGTATATTATTTGTGCGAGTGCGTACTTTTCTTTGGCGAAATAAGGGTTTTTTAGCACAAAATATCGCGTGTAAAAATTTTACCACTTGATAAAAAAAGAGATCGTGCCACGGTAGAGACAGCCAAAAGTGATCCCTACGGAGAATCTCATGCCAAACAACGAACGTACATCCGGGTTGGTCTCTGCCCGTTTACCACAAAGCGATTACGCTGAACGGTTCACAGACCTTCATCCGCAACTGGACGACCACGAAGCACAGGTTGCGGCAGATCGCTGCTATTTTTGCCACGATGCCCCCTGCATGACGGCCTGTCCGACGTCGATCGATATCCCATTGTTTATTCGCCAAATCGTAACAGGCACCCCCGCAGCCGCCGCAAAGACGATTTTTGACCAAAATATTTTGGGTGGAATGTGCGCGCGGGTCTGCCCCACTGAAACGTTATGCGAAGAAGTTTGCGTGCGTGAAATTGCAGAAGGCAAGCCTGTTGAAATTGGCCGCTTGCAAAGATTTGCCACCGATACGTTGATGAGCAAGCAGGTGCATCCTTATAAACGAGCTGCCACAACGGGCAAAACCATTGCCGTTGTTGGTGCGGGGCCATCCGGTCTGGCCGCAGCGCACCGTTTGGCAATGCTTGGGCATGATGTCACACTGTTTGATGCGCGTGAAAAACTGGGTGGTTTGAATGAGTTTGGCATCGCCAGCTACAAATCCACCGAAGATTTCGCACAAAAAGAAGTCGATTGGTTGCTGGCCATTGGCGGGATCACCGTTGAAGCGGGCAAAGCGCTTGGTGACACGTTGACGCTGGACAGCTTGCAGTCTGATTTTGATGCAGTGTTTTTGTCTATCGGTTTGGCAGGCGTGAATGCGCTGCGCGCAGATGGTATGGATCTTGATGGCGTTGAGGATGCAGTCGAATTTATCGCACGTTTACGACAATCCACTGATCTATCGACACTGCCAGTTGGGCGCAATGTCGTGGTGATTGGTGGTGGAATGACCGCAGTCGATGCCGCCGTGCAAGCCAAGCTTTTGGGCGCTCAAACTGTGACCATGGCCTATCGCCGTGGCAAAGACCGGATGGGTGCTTCCGTATATGAGCAAGATTTAGCGACATCAAAAGGGGTGTCTATTGTTTACAATGCCCAACCCGTTGCGGTTCTTGGCGGTGGGGCTTGTCGCGCTATGACGTTTGAATACACAGCTGAAATCGATGGCACGTTGCAAGGCACTGGTGAAATGGTCGAGATTGCAGCAGATCAAGTGCTGGTTGCGATTGGTCAAAAACTCGTTGGTGCACCGCAAGGTTTGACGATTGAGGGCGGTAAAATCGCGGTTGATGTTTTCGGAAAAACCACGATGCAAAATGTCTGGGCTGGTGGCGATTGCGCCTCTGGTGGCGACGATTTGACAGTGACAGCCGTGGCCGAAGGCCGTGACGCGGCGATGGATATTCATGCAGTTTTGATGGGCGAGGGCTAAGACATGGCAGATCTAACAAGCGAATTTTGCGGTATTAAATCCCCCAACCCATTTTGGTTGGCCTCTGCGCCCCCCACAGACAAAGAATACAATGTGCGTCGTGCGTTCGAGGCAGGTTGGGGCGGCGTTGTTTGGAAAACACTTGGCGAAGAAGGCCTGCCCGTGGTCAACGTCAACGGGCCGCGGTACGGCGCGATTTACGGTGCTGATCGCCGTCTTTTGGGGCTCAACAATATTGAGCTGATCACGGATCGCCCTTTGGAAGTGAACCTTGCTGAAATGACACGCGTCAAAAAGGATTATCCTGATCGCGCGTTGATCGCGTCTGTGATGGTGCCTTGTGACGAGAAAAGCTGGAAAGACATTTTGCCCCGTATTGCCGAAACTGGCTGCGATGGGTTTGAGTTGAACTTTGGGTGTCCACACGGGATGGCCGAGCGCGGCATGGGATCGGCCGTTGGCCAAGTGCCTGAGTACATTGAAATGGTGACGCGCTGGTGTAAAGAGGCGACCGGCCTGCCAATCATTGTTAAGTTGACACCAAACATCAGCAATATTTTGCTGCCAGCAGAGGCGGCTAAACGGGGTGGTGCGGATGCCGTGTCTTTGATCAACACGATCAATTCGATTTCCAGCGTCAATCTGGACAGCTTTTGCCCTGAGCCGATGATTGATGGTAAAGGCACACACGGCGGTTATTGCGGCCCTGCGGTTAAACCGATTGCGATGAACATGGTTGCCGAAATTGCACGCAACCCCGAAACGCACGGTTTGCCGATTTCAGGTATTGGTGGCGTCACCACATGGCGTGATGCGGCTGAATTCTTGGCGCTTGGCGCGGGAAATGTACAGGTTTGTACAGCTGTGATGACTTATGGTTTTAAAATCGTTGAAGAAATGATTTCTGGCCTGTCAGAGTATTTGGACGAAAAAGGCATGACATCGGTTGCAGAACTTTCTGGTAAAGCTGTACCTAATGTGACCGATTGGCAGTATTTGAACCTCAATCACGTGACAAAAGCGGTTATAGATCAAGACGAATGTATCTCATGTGGGCGTTGTTATGCGGCCTGTGAAGATACTTCGCACCAAGCAATTTCGATGACGTCAGACCGTGTGTTCGAGGTGATGGATGACGAATGTGTCGCCTGTAACCTTTGTGTCAATGTCTGCCCGATTGAAGGCTGTATCACCATGAAAACACTTGAACCTGGTGATTTGGATGAGCGCACGGGCAAGATTGTATCCAAAGATTACGGCAATTGGACCAAACACCCCAACAATCCGTCAGCGACAGCGGCAGAATAACACAACACATCGACCTCCGCCGCGTTGTGCGGTGAGGGGAAACTGCCTAATCCCCGTGCGGAAACGCGCGGGGATTTTGTATGGGCACATTTAGTGGGGCCGCGTTTTGCACGCAGTGAATGTGGCAATTTCAATGGATTCGAAACGTTCTCGTTCGAAAAGAACCGCATCGCATTGGCGTGTTTTGATCTGTGTTGTGCCTGATGAACCCGATCCCTAAAGCATTTTTCGAATGTGACACATGTTTATTCGAACCCACTTGACCGATTATACGGTGTGGTGATTGTTCCAGCTTGTCCTGCGTAGGCTGCTTCGCGATCTTGAACCTCTGTTTGTGTCGCATATTGCGGCGCAATGAATTGCGCCACTGGCTGTGGTGCCGTGTCTTGCGTCACATTTGTGTCTGTATCGCGTACATCGCGCCGTGATGTTGGCGTTTGTTCCGTTTCTTGTTCGCTTGGGCGCGTGGTCTCATCTTTTTGTGGCACTGGCGCTATGGCGCTTCCGTCAAATTGCATGGCACGCTTTGCTTCAACCCGCGCGATGACAGTACGAAGGTCGCTTTCCATTTCCAATACGCTGGTTTGAAACGATGGCGTTGGTCCCGTTAACATATTGGGGTCAAATTGCGCACGTGCTTTGGACGCCTCGCGAGGATCGCGCGGCGCGTAGGCACCAGATTCTTCTTGAACCTGTTTCGTCTTTGTATTGGTATCGCCATTCTGGCCGGGCAAATTTGCCCCTTTGTTAAATGTCGCCGAACTGTCGCTGGCAAGCGCTGCGACCGCTGGAACTGTTGGCTCTGGTTGGTCGAGAGGAGGTCTGTTTGAAAACCCACCGCCACCGAAAGCCGGCACGCCAAGTATATCGGACATGCTGAACTCCTTTTCATCGGAGCCCCCACATGAATCTTTCTAAAGTATTACGGTGTCCAAGGGGTTAATACTCACAGATATTTAACATTTTGGTTAATGCAAGCTGTCCGTTTCGGACTTATTTCTCAGTGTTTGGGGACAACATTTGCCGAAAAAGTCGATCCAAAAAGACACGCGCATCGTCAAAGTGTGTTTCGCCATCTGTCACGATAATGCCGCGAATTTGCGCATCAAAATCCGCGTAGTGCTGGGTTGTGGCCCAAATCGAAAAAATCAGGTGATAGGGATCAACCTTGGCGATCCTGCCCGCGTCAGACCAGCCTTTGATCACGGACGTTTTTTCATCCACGAGTGACTTCAATTCGCCGTCTATTTTATCTGTAATATTGGGCGCACCCTGAACAATTTCATTAGCAAACAAGCGGCTTTCGCGCGGGTATTCACGAGCCATGCTGAGCTTACGCAAAACATAGGCCAAGATTTCTTCGATGGGGTCGCCAGCTGCATCAAGTTCACGCAGCGGATCAAGCCATGTCACCATTAAGCGGTCAATCAACGCACGGTGAATTGCGACTTTCGAGGGGAAATAATACAGTAAATTAGGTTTGGAAAGCCCTGCCTCAACCGCGATTTGATCAAGTGTTGCACCCCGAAATCCGTGCCCTGAAAATACATCTAGAGCAGCTTCAAGAATTGTCTCGTGGTTTTTCTTTTGGATTCGTGTGCGAGGTGTCTTTCCTAACATTGGTTGGCGATTCCTTTTGTGCGCGTAAAGTTTGTTCTTACAGCTATAGGGTTGCTGAAAAAAACGCTATTCCCAAGGGGATATGCCTTAATTTTGCACAAAAACATAACCTGCATGGTTTTAAGGCATATGACAGTCCTTGACCCATTCTGGCTCACTGTTAACGTAGTCTTGACCAATTGGTCAAAGTGGCGGTTTGCACTCTTGTGTGTTCGCGCACTCTGGTTAAGGTTCCCTGTAACACGCAATGCTCAAACGAAACTGTGAGGTGAAATATGGCTATGGACGGTGACACGCGGCCAAATGATTTGTCGGCATTTTGGATGCCATTTACATCAAATCGTCAGTTTAAAAAACAGCCCCGTATGTTCGTTTCTGCTGATCGCATGCATTATACGACGTCTGATGGGCGTCAGGTTTTGGATGGCACAGCTGGACTTTGGTGCTGTAATGCTGGGCACAATCGCCCGAAAATTGTTGAAGCGATTCAAAAACAAGCGGCTGAGCTTGATTACGCGCCAGCATTCCAGATGGGGCACCCCAAAGCGTTCGAGCTTGCGACAAAACTTGTCGATATGGCGCCAGCACCGTTTGAACATGCCTTTTTCACCAACTCAGGTTCTGAATCTGTTGAGACAGCGCTTAAAATGGCATTGGCGTATCATCGTGCGCGCGGCGACAGTGCGCGGACCCGTTTGATCGGACGCGAACGTGGCTATCATGGCGTGAATTTCGGCGGCATTTCTGTTGGCGGTATCGTTAATAATCGCCGCATGTTCGGCACGCTTTTGACTGGCGTTGATCACTTGCCTCACACCCATTTGCCAGAGAAAAACAGCTTTGTGAAAGGCCAGCCTGAGCATGGCGGCTATCTGGCGGATGATCTTGAACGGATCGTAACACTGCATGGGGCAGAGACGATCGCAGCAGTGATTGTCGAACCTATGGCGGGGTCAACAGGGGTTCTTTTGCCACCAAAAGGTTATCTTGAGCGCCTGAGAGAAATTTGTACCAAACATGGTATTTTACTTATTTTTGATGAGGTTATCACAGGGTTTGGTCGTCTTGGATCAAGCTTTGCTGCCGAATATTATGGCGTGATGCCCGATTTGATTACCTGTGCCAAAGGTCTGACGAATGGTGTCATTCCAATGGGGGCCGTGCTGGCCACCAAGCAAATTCATGATGCGTTTATGCAAGGGCCAGAAGAAGCGATTGAGCTGTTCCATGGCTACACCTATTCGGGCAATCCTATGGCGGCTGCGGCAGGTTTGGCGACGCTTGACACCTACGCCGAAGAGGGGCTGTTTGAACGGGCCGCGGGACTTGCCCAATACTGGGAAGATGCGCTGCACAGTCTGAAAGGTCTGCCGCATGTGATCGATATTCGCGGTATGGGTTTGATCGGTGCTGTGGAATTGCAATCCATTCCGGGTGCGCCAACAAAGCGCGCTTTTGATGCCTTCTTGAAGTGTTATGAAAAAGGCGTGTTGATTCGGACCACGGGCGACATCATCGCGATGTCACCGCCTTTGATCATCGAAAAAGAACACATCGACACATTGATCGGCACATTGGCCGATGTGCTTAAAACGCTTGAGTGATCCCTTGGGGGTTACTCAATAATTAATAAAAGCAGCGCGGGGGCACCGACCATAAGCCCTGTGATGATTGCGAGTGACGTTGTGAGACCTTTGAACATGCGTTCCTCCATTGGTTTGTAACCAAGAGGTAGAGCGCGGTTCAGGTTTGACAATATAAATGGCCGCAAATTTATGCGGCGCGAAAGAAAGACGGAGTACTCCAGATGACCACGCCCACCGACAAAACTAACATGCGTATCGATGGAACGCGTCTTTGGGACACGTTGATGGATATGGGCCAAGTGGGCCCTGGAATTGCAGGCGGCAACAATCGCCAAACGCTGACCGATGAAGACGCCGCAGGGCGCGCTTTGTTCCAGTCGTGGTGTGAAACCGCGGGTTTGAGCATGAGCGTTGATACTATGGGCAACATGTTTGCAACGCGTGCTGGCGAAGATCCTGATGCGTTGCCCGTGTACATGGGATCGCACCTTGATACCCAGCCGACAGGCGGCAAATACGATGGCGTTTTGGGGGTACTTGGCGGATTAGAAGCCATGCGCACGATGAATGATCTGGGTCTTAAAACCAAGCATCCTATCGTTTTGACCAATTGGACCAACGAAGAGGGCACGCGTTTTGCACCTGCAATGTTGGCCTCTGGCGTCTTTACAGGGAAGCACACCCAAGACTGGGCCTATGACCGTGTTGATGCCGAAGGCAAACGCTTTGGCGATGAATTGAAACGGATCGGTTGGCTCGGTTCTGAAACCGTGGGCTTGCGTAAAATGCACGCCATGTTTGAGCTGCACATCGAACAAGGTCCAATTTTGGAAGCTGAACACAAAGATATCGGCGTTGTCACACACGGGCAGGGGCTGCGCTGGGTTCAATGTACAGTGACGGGTAAAGAAAGCCACACGGGGTCAACTCCGATGCCGATGCGCAAAAACGCAGGGCGCGGATTGGCACGGATCACTGAGTTGGTGCATGAAATTGCGATGAAACACCAACCCAATGCGGTTGGCGCCATTGGGCATGTCGATGTGTATCCGAATTCGCGCAATATCATTCCGGGCAAAGTGGTGTTCACCATCGATTTCCGGTCGCATTTACAAGATGTGATCGATGCGATGCTGGAAGAATTCTACGAGAAAGCGCCGAAACTGTGTGAAGACATTGGTGTCTCGCTTGAAACCGAAATCGTAGGCCAATTCAATCCGCCAGCCTTTGATGAAACCTGTATCGCAGCAGTGCGCACTGCGGCTGAAACACTGGGCTACAGCCACATGGATATCGTGTCAGGCGCGGGCCATGATGCGTGTTGGATCAATGACTTATACCCAACATCAATGATCATGTGCCCCTGTGTCGATGGCCTGTCGCACAACGAAGCCGAAGAGATCAGCCCCGAATGGGCCGCCGCTGGCACGGATGTTTTGCTGCATGCCGTTTTGGCAACTGCTGAGATTGTAGAATGAGTATTTGAACCAAGAAAAAGCTGGCGCGCGAGATAAGACGCGCTGCATTTCAAACTGGGAGACTTAAAAATGACCAAAGTGATCAAAGGCGGCACCATCGTCACAGCCGATCTGACGTATGAGGCTGACGTAAAAATCGACGGCGACAAGATTATCGAGATCGGTCCCGATTTATCGGGCGATGAGGTGATTGACGCCACGGGGTGCTACATCATGCCCGGCGGGATTGATCCGCATACGCATCTTGAAATGCCGTTTATGGGCACCTATTCCACCGACGATTTTGCCTCTGGCACGCGTGCCGCTCTGGCCGGTGGCACCACAATGGTTGTTGATTTTTGTCTTCCAAGTCCCGGGGAAAGCTTGCTCGACAGCTTGAAAGTTTGGGACAATAAATCTGCACAAGCCGCCTGCGATTACTCCTATCACATGGCGATCACATGGTGGGGCGAGCAGGTTTTCGATGAGATGAAAATCATCACCGAAGAAAAAGGCATCAACACTTTCAAACACTTCCTTGCTTACAAGGGCGCTTTGATGGTGAATGATGACGAACTTTACAGCTCGTTCAAACGCTGCGCTGAATTGGGGGCCACTCCGCTGGTTCATGCCGAAAACGGTGATGTGATTGCCGAATTGACCGCGCAACTTTTAGCCGAAGGCAACACTGGGCCCGAGGCGCACGCCTATTCACGGCCGACCCAAGTCGAAGGCGAGGCCACAAACCGCGCCATTATGATCGCCGACATGGCTGGCGCGCCTTTGTACGTTGTGCATACGTCTTGCGAGGAAGCGCATGAAGCCATTCGTCGTGCGAAAATGCAGGGCAAACGCGTGTGGGGCGAGCCTTTGGTACAGCATCTCGTGTTGGATGACTCTGAATATTCAAACGAAGATTGGGATCATGCCGCGCGCCGCGTTATGTCGCCTCCGTTTCGCAACAAACAGCACCAAGACAGCCTGTGGGCGGGACTTGCATCGGGCTCATTGTCCTGTGTCGCAACCGATCACTGCGCCTTTACCACGGAACAAAAACGCTTTGGCGTCGGCGACTTTTCCAAGATCCCAAATGGCACGGGTGGTCTAGAAGATCGCTTGCCTGTGTTGTGGACCAAGGGCGTGAACACGGGCCGTATCACCATGAATGAATTCGTGGCTGTGACCTCGACCAACATCGCGAAAATTCTCAACTGCTACCCACAAAAGGGTGCTGTTTTGGTCGGTTCTGACGCTGATCTGGTTGTATGGGATCCAAAGGCCAACAAGACAATCACCGCCGACACGCAAGCCTCTGCTATTGATTACAACGTGTTCGAAGGGATCGAAGTGACAGGCCTGCCGCGCTACGTTTTGAGCCGTGGGTATGTGGCCGTCGACAACGGCACTTTGAAAGCCAAAGAGGGCCACGGTAAATTTGTGGCCCGCGACGCCAATGGATCGGTGAACACCGCATTGTCGAAATGGAAAGACCTGACGGCGCCGCGCCCAGTTGAGCGCAGCGGTATTCCAGCGACAGGCGTGTAAAATACGGGCAGGCTGCCCGCGGTGGCCTGCACACGACAGGGATGAATGACAGACCTCACAACAAGTGAGGCGGAAAGACCAGCTATGCAAAAGCCAGTTATCGATGTGTCCGGCGTGGACCTGACGTTTCAGACCAACGATGGTCCGATCCATGCGCTCAAGGATGTAAACCTTGAGATCAACAAGGGGGATTTCGTGTCTTTTATCGGCCCGTCAGGGTGCGGAAAGACCACGCTTTTACGCTGCATCGCAGGACTTGAGACACCGACAGGTGGCACGTTGACCGTTAATGGATTGTCGCCAAATGAAGCCCGCAAAGCGCGGTCATATGGCTATGTGTTTCAAGCTGCTGGGTTGTACCCGTGGCGGACAATTGGCGGGAATGTGAAGCTTCCGCTTGAGATTATGGGCTTTTCTAAAGAAGAACAGATCAGACGCGTGCGCAAAGTGCTTGAACTTGTCGATCTCGAAGGGTTCGAGAAAAAGTACCCTTGGCAGCTTTCTGGCGGCATGCAACAGCGCGCATCGATTGCGCGGGCGTTGGCATTTGATGCTGATATCTTGTTGATGGATGAACCGTTTGGGGCGCTGGATGAGATTGTGCGTGACCACTTGAATGAACAGGTTTTGAAACTTTGGGCGCGGACCGAGAAAACCATCGCTTTCGTCACCCATTCCATTCCTGAAGCCGTATATCTGAGCACCAAAATCGTGGTCATGTCGCCGCGTCCAGGGCGGATCACCGACATTATCGAAAGCCCTCTGCCCAAAGAGCGGCCCTTGGATATTCGCGATAGCGCTGAGTTTATCGAGATCGCGCATCGCGTGCGAGATGGGTTGCGCGCAGGGCATGAAGGGTAGGGGCACGTTATGAAACTGCGCCAATCTGCTTTTCCAATTCTCACTGTGATCGCCGCTTTGCTTGTCGTTTGGTACGGCGCGACCATCAAAATGAATTCCACATGGACCTATGATCAGGCCGCGCGCGCGGGCACAGAACCTAGCTTTTCTGAAGTTGTCAGCGATACGATGCAACAATCCCGTCCGCTGCTGCCTGCACCACATCAGGTGGTGTCCGAGCTGTGGAAAACCACGGTTGAGAAAAAGATCACCTCAAAACGGTCATTGGTTTACCAAGGCATTATCACCCTGAAAACAACACTTTGGGGTTTCACTTTGGGTATTTTTATAGGCGTCAGCTTGGCTGCGATTATCGTGCTTAGCCGTGTCGGGCGGCTCAGTTTGATGCCATGGGCGATCATTTCGCAAACCATTCCGATCGTGGCCTTGGCGCCTATGATCGTGATTTTAAGCAACGCTGCAGGGGCGGGCACTTTGTTGGTGCCCAAAGCAATCATCGCGGCGTATCTAAGTTTTTTCCCTGTGATGGTGAGCATGGTAAAAGGTCTATCGAGCCCTGATCACATGCAGTTGGATTTGTTGCGCACCTATGGCGCACGCCCCAATGCGGTGTTTTGGAAGCTGCGCGTGCCTGCGTCGATGCCCTATTTCTTTGCGTCGCTCAAAGTTAGCGTTGCCGCTGCATTTGTTGGCGCCGTGGTGGGCGAATTGTCTACCAGTGCGATTGCAGGGCTTGGCGCCCGAATGCTGATTGGGTCGCAATTTGGTGAGCCGATGATCATGTGGGCAGCACTGTTTGCCGCTGCAATTTTGGCCGGACTTTTGATATTCACCGTGGGCGGGGTTGAGAAAATCCTGCGCCGCGCCATGGGGGGACGGGCAGTATGAACCGGTCTGACACGCAATTTGAACGCATCGCTTATCCTGTTGGTTTTGGGCTTTTGGTTCTACTGTTGTGGGAAATATCCGTACGTGTCTTCGGCATTTCGCCAGCGCTTTTACCAGCGCCCAGTGCGATTGGTGCTGCCATCGCGGGCTCTGTGCCAATCTTGTGGGGCGACTGGGTGCAGACCGTGATCAAAGGCGCGATGAATGGCCTTTGGATGGGCGGTATCGCAGGTGTCGCTTTGGCTTTGGTGATCGACAGATTTGCGTTTCTCAAACAAGGGCTCATGCCTGTCGCTAACTTTTTTGCCGCCTTGCCGATTGTCGGATTGGCCCCCATCATGGTGATGTGGTTCGGGTTTGATTGGCATTCAAAAGCGGCTGTGGTGGCGATCATGGTGTTTTTTCCAATGTTGGTGAACACTCTTGGCGGCCTTGCTGCGACAGATTCTATGCAACGCGACTTGATGCGAACCTATTCGGCGGGGCATATCGCGACGCTTTTGAAATTACGTATTCCTGCTGCGCTCCCTTTCGTTTTTAATGGTCTTAAAATTGCGACCTCTTTAGCGCTGATTGGGGCCATTGTTGCTGAATATTTTGGCTCTCCGATCCGCGGAATGGGATTTCGCATCACCACAGAGATGGGGCGCTTGGCAACGGACATGGTATGGGCTGAAATCTTTATATCAGCTCTCACAGGCACCGCTCTTTACGGGTTGGTGGCACTTATTGAAAAGAGGGTGACCTTTTGGCACCCCTCACAACGCGGGTAACCGCATAAAAATTGCACAAGGAAAACCTTGGCAGTTCAACAACTTGGAGGTTGTACTATGAAAAAGCTACTCTTGAGCGCGACAGCGCTGGCAGCCATGACAACAGGCGCATTTGCGGCTGATGATGTGACGCTCCAACTTAAATGGGTCACGCAGGCACAATTCGCAGGCTATTATGTTGCGTTGGAAAAAGGCCTGTACGAAGCCGAAGATTTGAACGTGACCATCAAACCTGGTGGGCCTGATGTGGCGCCAGTGCAAGTGTTGCTTGGCGGCGGTGCTGATGTGATGGTCGACTGGATGCCATCCGCTTTGGCCGCTCGTGAAAACGGTGCGCCAGTGGTGAATATCGCGCAACCTTACAAATCATCGGGCATGATGTTGACCTGTTTGAAAGAAAGCGGCGTGACATCACCCGAAGACTTTGCTGGCAGCACTTTGGGCGTTTGGTTCTACGGCAACGAATACCCGTTCCTCAGCTGGATGAGCAAGCTTGGCATTGCGACAGACGGATCTGAGGGCGGTGTTAACGTACTTAAGCAAGGCTTTAACGTTGATCCATTGCTGCAAAAACAAGCAGCTTGTATTTCGACGATGACTTACAATGAATATTGGCAGGTGATTGATGCTGGTATTTCCCCTGATGAACTCGTGACATTTAAGTACGAAGATCAAGGCGTTGCGACATTGGAAGACGGCTTGTACGTGCTTGAAGACAGCCTGACAGATGATGCGTTCAAAGACAAAATGGCACGTTTTGTAAAAGCATCTATGGCGGGCTGGACTTGGGCTGCTGAAAACCCCGAAGAAGCCGCTGAGATTGTGCTTGAGTATGATGAAACTGGCGCGCAGACCGAAAAGCACCAAATTCGCATGATGGGTGAGGTTGCTAAATTGATTGAGGGCTCAACAGGCGCTCTTGATATAGCCGACTACGATCGCACGGTTGCATCCTTGTTGTCTGGTGGTTCTGATCCTGTGATCACCAAAACACCTGAAGGGGCTTACACAACTGAAATCACCGACATGATGATGAAGTAAGCTACTTTGCAGATATGAGACAGAAAAGCCTTGCACTCTGCGGGGCTTTTTTGTGATTTTACAGGTGTGGAAGGGGGCGATTTGAAGACGGCAAGTGCGCGTTACAACAGTGAAGCAGGTGGAATTTGCACACGTCGCGCTCCACTGCGCAGCTTAAAGCGTGCCAGATCAGGTGCTCGACCTTGATCTATTGTTCCCAAGTCAAGTCGCGTGATGCCTTCGTTTTTGAGCGCTTGCATGGCATGCCATAAAATCAAGTTGTGAGCATTGTGCGCACGTCCCTCTGGTCCTGTATGACCAATATGATAGGTTGCGGAATTCCCGTGTGTGATAAATAGCATCTGCGCATCAGTCGCTGTGAACAATCGCAAAGATTTGGGGGCAACTTCTTGAAGTGCCAATGTAAACTCTGGTGGAATAGCATGGTATTTGGCTGTGGATTGGCGTTTCTTTTCGGCCTGTAACAATGGCATAAGCGCAGCTGGCATGGTCGTAATTTGAGCCACTTTTGTTCGTGCTTTCTCGGCTTTTTTTAATCCGTTACGCCATTTTACGTGCATATTTTGACGCAAGATATCTGTGGGTAACGCGAGATCAATGTCACAAAGCGTTACGGCGCGCGACAGTGGAAAACCCCGAATTTTTTGCGCAGGGGTGAGGATGGTTAAAGACAAAGCGGGCAGGGCCCGTTTGATACATTTTAGTACCAATCCATGATTGCCCTCGGTCAAAAAGCACGGGCCGCGCGTGGCCAAGTTGAATTCAACACCTGTTATTGTGCGATTGATCATTTGCACGGTGCCTACGCAAATACCGTCATCATAGATCGCAAGGCGGCGAACGTTGCGTCCCAACCGCTTTGCCGCCGCACCATAAAGCCAACGTTGCGACAGCGGCGCTTGGCTGAGATCACACAAGCGATCCCACTCTTTTGGTGTGGTGACGATATCAGCTTTCATCCCCTAGCAGTGTCGTGCAAAAGCGAATTTTTGGTTAACGGAGTCCAGTTTCGGCAGTGTTAGAGATGTGAAAGGCCGCCTGTAAAAAGCGGCCTTTGCAAGATATTGATCAGCCCAGAGGCGATCAGATGTTGTGGATCGAATTACTGATCAATTCTTCGACAACGGCTGGTTCGGCGAGAGTTGAGATGT
This sequence comes from Pacificibacter marinus, assembly GCF_900109555.1. Classification (GTDB taxonomy): domain Bacteria; phylum Pseudomonadota; class Alphaproteobacteria; order Rhodobacterales; family Rhodobacteraceae; genus Celeribacter; species Celeribacter marinus_C. The sequence goes on from NZ_FNZV01000014.1 coordinate 104,269, forward strand.
CGCCCATCGTGCTTGTGTCGTTTTCGGCGATTTTTCTTAGGATGCGGCGCATGATTTTGCCGGATCTGGTTTTGGGCAAGCCTGGGGCCCATTGGATGAAGTCAGGTTTGGCGATGGGGCCGATTTCTGTGCGGACCCATTTTTCCAATTCCTTTTTCAAGTCGTCAGACGGGGTTTGATCGTTCATCAATGTGACATAGGCGTAGATGCCTTGGCCTTTGATTTCATGAGGAAAACCGACGACTGCGGCTTCGGCCACGGCGGCGTGAGCGACCAGTGCACTTTCGACTTCGGCGGTGCCCATGCGGTGGCCTGAGACGTTGATCACATCGTCCACGCGACCGGTGATCCAGTAGTATCCATCGGCATCGCGGCGACAGCCATCGCCCGAGAAATAGTAGCCTTTGTACTGTTGGAAATAGGTCTCTTGGAACCGCTCATGATCGCCCCAGATGGTGCGCATTTGACCGGGCCATGAGTCCTTGAGACACAGCACACCTTCGGCTTCAACCGAGGTGATTTCTTCGCCTGTTGTTGGGTCCAAAATCACAGGTTGCACGCCAAAGAATGGCAACGTGGCAGAGCCCGGTTTGGTGGGCACAGCGCCGGGCAGGGGTGCCAAAAGGTGCCCGCCTGTTTCAGTCTGCCACCACGTGTCGACGATCGGCGCTTTGCCTTTGCCGACCACATCGTTGTACCAATTCCACGCTTCGGGATTGATCGGTTCGCCCACGGTGCCCAGCACTTTGATGTCGGACAGATCGTACTTTTCGACAAAGTCATTGCCATGCGCCATCAACGCGCGCAAAGCCGTCGGCGCGGTGTAGAATTGGTTCACTTTGTGCTTTTCGCACACGGCCCAGAACCGGCCAGCGTCGGGGTATGTCGGCACGCCTTCGAACATCACTGTCGTGGCGCCGTTGGCCAGTGGACCGTAGACAATATAGCTGTGGCCCGTGACCCAGCCGACATCTGCGGTGCACCAAAACACATCGCCATCGTGGTAGTCGAACACGTATTTGTGGGTCATAGCCGCATAAGCCAAATAGCCGCCAGACGTGTGTACCACGCCTTTGGGTTTGCCTGTCGAGCCAGATGTGTAGAGCACAAACAGCGGGTCTTCGGCGCTCATCGGGCGGGGCGGGCAGTCAGGTGAAGCGTGTTGCATCAGATATTTGACGTCGACATCGCGACCATCGATCCAAGTGATTTGATCGCCGGTGTGTTTGACCACAAGGCAGCGCACTTTGTCAGAGCAATGCAGCAAAGCTGCGTCAGCGTTGGATTTAAGCGCTGTTTTGCGCCCGCCACGCGGGGCAGAGTCGGCGGTGATCACCACTTTGGCACCACTGTCGTTGATGCGGTTGGCAAGCGCATCAGGGGAAAATCCAGCAAAAACAATGGAATGGATCGCGCCAATGCGGGCGCAGGCGAGCATGGCATAGGCGGCTTCGGGGATCATCGGCAGATAAATCACCACGCGATCACCGCGCATCACCCCTTGGGACAAAAGCACATTGGCAAAGCGATTTACCTTTTCCGATAGCTCTTTATAGGTGATGTGCTGCGCGTCAGCATTGGGATCATCAGGTTCGAAAATGATCGCAGTTTGCAAAGCACGGGTCGGTAAATGGCGGTCGATACAGTTGGCTGAGACGTTCAAAACGCCGTCCGCATACCATTTGATATCGACTTTTCCGAACTCGAAACTGGTTTGTTTGACTTGGGTGAAGGGTTTGATCCAATCCAAAATCTTACCCTGCTCGCCCCAAAACGCATCAGGATCAGACACAGACGCCGCATACATCGCATCATAGCCCGCGCGATCAATATGAGCCGAGGCCGTAAATGCCTCATCCGGTGAATAGGTCGTGTCGGTCATGGTGTTCCTCCC
>NZ_FNZV01000034.1 GCF_900109555.1 Pacificibacter marinus
AAAACATTACAGTTCATTGCCGGCCTCGGTCTGCACTCTCAAAAACCTGCAGCGCCATCAGTGAATCGCGACGAGCAGCAGCGACGTCGACGGTAAAGATCCATATGAGTGACTAGTATTTTGCAATAAAGGTTTATGGGCTAAAAGGTGAAAGTATATCTTCTGCGGAAGCGCTTACGGCCTCCTGATAGATTATCAATGTACTTTAACTTCATTACAAAGATCATGAAATGTATCCCCAGAGTGTCCCAAATCGTGTTTCGGGTGGTGGGGTAACGCCATGATTTGTTTGATAAACAACACTTTATATGAGATGTTATGGTGCCCAGGAGAGGACACTAAATAAACTGTTTTAATTGAATTAAAATAAGATTGTGGGGGATTTATGGGGGATAACCGAAAAATCACAGTCGCAAGACGCGAACTGTCCACGCTCTTCGGGTGCGTTTACATTGTCTTGTGTGTTAGACAGGCGCTGTTGGATAGTTTTGTGGCGGGCGACTATGAAAATTTATTGTAAAGGGCGGGCCATAATTGAGCATGCCATCAACGGTGAGAGCCATGAAATTTTTCCGGATGAATTGGGCTGGGAGCCGACCGGTGGTAGTGAACGAAATATGGGGCCAGAAGAGCTCTATGAGGCCTTGGTAGATCATGATGAGCTAGGTGAGCTTCGTTGGTCGTTGTCAGAATACCCTATTGGTGTAGAAAACTACAAGAACACCGATGTTGGGAAACACCGCCTTGTTGGACCTGTCGCGCTTTCGTGCCGCCCCCGGTGCTCGTTTAAGCCACCTTCCGTTCGAAAGCGGCAGGGCTTTTCCAGCCCAATGTTGAGTGGCGACGGCGCGGATTGTAGAACCCTTTAATATATTCGGAGATCGCCATCTCAGCCTGTCGCCGCGTTTTCCATGAATCTCGCCAAATCAGCTCGGCCTCGATGGTTTTGAAGAAGGTCTCGACGGCGGCGTTGTCGTAGCAATTTCCTTTGCCACTCATGGATGCCCTGAACCCATGCTGGCGCAGGATCTTCTGGCAGTCGTGCGAACAGTATTGGGCGGATTCAACCGGTCGTCGCAACACTTTCGGTTATATCCTTTTTAATCAATTGGTCGAGAGCTTCAGCTGATGTCTGCCAATCGAGCGTTTTGCGTGGTCGTGTGTTCAAGGCATGCGCGACGGCGCGCAGCTCGTTAGTGCCATGCCGGCTAAGATCTGTGCCCTTTGGAAAGTTCTGGCGCAGCAAGCCATTGGTATTTTCATTGCTTCCGCGTTGCCAGGGGCTTTGAGGATCACAGAAATAGATGTCCAACCCCGTTTCGATTTGGAGTTGGGCATGTTGAGCCATCTCGGCACCCTGATCCCAGGTCAAAGACCGACGAAGCTCAACAGGCAGTTCCATGATTGTCTCTGCGATAGCATCACGGACCGCTTCTGCACCATGACCAGCCAGTGCAGGTCCATTCTTGGGCACATCGCCCTTCCCATAGCCCTCCATGCGCGGAAGATGCAAAAGCATGGTGAAGCGTGTTGTGCGCTCGACCAGCGTGCCAATCGCTGAACTTCCAAGACCGAGAATGAGGTCTCCTTCCCAATGGCCCGGCACAGCCCTGTCGCCAACCTCTGCCGGGCGGTCGCTGATCATCGGTGCATCCGCGAGGAAGGGTCTACCGCGACTTCGGGCGCGTTCTCGGGGCAATCGCAAGGCGCGACCAGAGCGCAGACAGGCTGAGAGTTCGCGCTTCAATGCACCTCGGCCTTGAATATAAAGCGCCTGATAGATGGCTTCGTGACTGATCCGCATGGTTGTGTCCTCAGGAAAGTCTACTTTCAGACGCTGCGCAATCTGCTCGGGGCTCCAAGCCGAAGACCAGCGCCGGCTTTGACGATGAACGGCACTACGTCCTTTCCATACCACAACAGGACCATCGAATGCGATGCCGTCAGGTGTCGCGATGAGACCCGAGAGCCGATCCTGCACATACTCACGAAGGGCAGAATTACATGCCAACTTACTAGGTTTGGGACGCCTTGCTGCGCGATCTGCATGCCATTGGGCTGTGATAGCATGATAGTCAAAATCACCACCGCGCGTTGCAGAGTTGCGTCTGATCTCCCGAGAGATTGTGCTGGGTGACCGCGACAGCTTACGCGCAATCGTGCGGATACCTGTCCCTCGTGCGCATTCTAACGCAATTTCTTCACGCTCAGAGAATGTCAGACTTCGGCGCGTCAGGGCTGTGACCGAGGGTGAAAGATGTGTGGGAGGCATTCCGCCAGAACTCCTAAACCACCGGTGTCCAACAGGAACAGAAACGCCTGCTTTGATGGCAGAGACCTCACTAGAATGGCCTGCGGCCACGCTCCGCCAGAACCGGCACAAGTTCTCACGTTGCCAGACTGGTGGCCTACCTGGCGAGTTCAATTTGCCCCGGATCGAGCGTTCGGACTTTCGTCTGCCGGTCTTGGTCATTTACACCTCCTAAAATGGGGTGTTGCGACGACCGGTTGAATCCGCCTTGTCTCCCGCGATCAGTGTGATGGATGCAGCCCTTGGGCGGCGCACGGAAAGCGATAGCCATCTCCAGTGCTCGGATCGCAAGGTAACGTTTCATCCTATTACTGACAGCCGAGCCAATCACGCGGCGGGAATGCAGATCCAAGATCACGGCCAGATACAACCAACCCTCACGTCCAGATATAGGTGATGTCACCCGCCTATTTCTGGTTCAGGTGCTCGGCCACAAAGTCGCGGTCCAGCAGGTTTGGCACGATGTTGAACTTGTGGTTGCTGTCCGTTGTGACCTTATGTTTCCGCGTTCTCACTACTGATATGCCGTTCTGACGCATCAAACGCCCAACACGTCGGTGGCCGATGTTCAGACCGATCTCTTTCAATTCCTCAGTCATGCGCGGGCGACCGTAACTACCCAGGCTGAGACGAGATTGTGCGCCAACGTCACCATATCTGATCGCTGCCTGCGGCTGGCTGGCCGACTGCGGAACGCACGCAAAACCGCGCATGCTGACGTCCATAACCTGACAAAGGCGCGCTGCCGGAAATGCATCCCGGTGTTCTTCGATGAACCTAAACCCCACGGCTTTTGGCTCGAGAAGAACTGCGTTGCTTTTTTAGTATGTCCCGCTTGTCTTATCCAGAACGTGGCTCTTGTGCGATACAGGGGCCGTTGCCCAGCACGGCATTTATGTAGGGCAACGGCGAGGGTCGGATCGTTGCCCGCTTGGTCGTGACGGACCGTGGAGGAGTAAGGTCGCCCTCGTCTTTTCTAATGACCTGAACGGATACTTGGGCTTCGGGCCCGTATGACAAGACAAGGTAGAAAAGACATAGGGACAATATCATAGGCATCGACGTTTCCAAGGACACTCTTGATGTCCATCGTTTAACAGACGGCCGACACAACCAGTTTGCCAACGACAAGACCGGCCATACAAAGTTGCTCAAGTGGATAAATCTGTAGCCAGAACCGCTGATTATCATTGAGGCGACGGGAGCGTATCACCGGCGTTTGGAGCAGTTTCTGGGTGCAAAAACTGTCGCATTTGTAAAAGTGAATCCAAAGCAGGCGCGTCGTTTTGCGCAGGCCTGTGGAAAATTGGAAAAAACAGATCGTGTCGATTGCGAGATGTTGGCAAAGATGGGCGCGGCTTTGCAACTCACGCCAAAGCCCATAAACGCAGAAAATCTGTATGATCTTAGGGAGTTATTGTCTGCACGACGGGCTTTGATAAAAGATCGTACAGCAGCCAAGGCCCGTAGCGCCACAGCAACGCACTCACTCGTGAAGCAGCAACTAGCAAGCAGGTCGCGAGCCTTGCTGGACTTGCGCCAATGTCACAGAGTTCTGGTAAATGGCAGGGCAAGGCTCGGATACAGGGTGGTCGTCCGAGTTTACGGCACGCCATCTTTATGCCTGCACTGGTCGCAATCAGTCACAATGCCGATCTGAAGGCCAAATACGAACAACTCATCGCAGCTGGAAAAGAGAAAAAGGTCGCCATCACAGCCGTCATGCGAAAGATACTTGTTCTCGCAAATGCTCTGCTACGTGATCATCGTAAATGGGTTGAAAAAGCGGCTTGACCAAGACGGATACTCCTCCTTGAGGATACGGTTCTCGTGTCGAAGCCGGTTATTCTCTTGGGCGAGGCCCAAATCCTCTTTCGACACCACATCAGTATCTCGATGGGCTGTGATCCACCTGTTTGCGTGTCAGCCCACTGGTTAGCGCGATACGCACCGCATCTTGGCGAAATTCGTCCGTCCGTTTCAGTCCCATAGTCAATCTCCTTTGTTGATGGCGTGGATGCCCCCGACCAACCGGCATCGTATTGTGCCACTATGGTGTTTCAGAAAGCATCAACAAAGGGAGAGTATCCATGTCAGAAGTCGCATGATCGGCATAGACCTTGCAAAGCGTGTGTTTCAACTTCACGGGGCTTGCGCCAATGGAACGGTTATTTTTCGCAAAAAACTGACACGCATTCAGCTTCTTGCGTTTATGAGCAAACAGCCGGAATGCACTGTTGCGATGGAGGCTTGTGCGACTGCGCATAGCTGGGGCCGTGAGTTTGAGAAGCTTGGACATACCGTGCGATTGATTGCGCCTAACTACGTGAAGCCTTTCGTCAAACGACAAAAGAACGATGTTGCAGACGCCGAAGCCATCGTTGAAGCGGCATCACGGCCAACCATGCGATTTGTAGAACTAAAGTCCGAAGCC
>NZ_FNZV01000002.1 GCF_900109555.1 Pacificibacter marinus
TCGATGAGTGAAGTGCTGCGCAAATATGATTGGACGGTCAGCTCGCGCAACAGCGCCGCGCTGAGAGCAGCGCTGCGGGACGCGCTGGACCGCATGCAGGGCTACGGCGCATCGACCACAGCAAGCAAATAGAGCTGCATTTCCACAAACAGGGGGGGGAGGGTCAAAAGTCCGGAAGGCTTTTGACCCTAGACCCGTGCTTCCCTTACGCGGAGATTTTTTTCTGCGAGCGAAGAAAAATTCAGCCGAGAGTGTGGGGTGTGGGCTGTTTGGTGAGGCGGTTTGTGATCCGTAGCATGGGGGCGGGCGTTGGTGTTCTAGATCGGGTGTGGTGAAGTGTAACAAATACAGTATGTTATGAGGGTTTTGGCTGGGCGGTGATTGGAATGTCGCCGCCATTTTGGAACCGCGCACAGGCAAACCGATCGCGGCACCAAGTTTGAAACGCCCTTTTAGATCCGGCGGGCAAGTGTGCGTTCTGATGGGGGAGATATGCTGGTTGCGCGATAGTTGGCGGATGTGCCGTATGGTTTTCTCTATCGATCCAATGCTAGCACATGGCATCGTCTGTTGCCTTGGAGGCGGCCATATTATTTTCTGCGCGTTTACTCAAGTCTCTTTTCCGCCTCAATAATCGTAGAAGTACACTCCGACGCTCGGTGCGTCGGAGTGTTTTAGTATATTTTACGTTGAATCTTACATCAGGCAGGAAATACTTATTCTGCTGATATATGTGGATTTTAGGCGGCTTTTTGCGCCTGTGCTTGCACCCAGCAATCAATCAACTGGACAAAGCGAGCCTGCATCATGTCCTCTGCAACGGCGTCACTAATGTCGCCAGCAAGCCAAGCACGGGCAGCTTCGCCAAAAATAGTACGACCGACGGCAAAGCCACGCACGAAAGAGCTATGCTTTGAGCGCGCAATGCTGTCCATCAATACGTCAAACGGCGCATCCAGTCCAAGCATAAGCACCCCACGGCACCACTGGTCGTTGCTCTCAATTGTCTTGTCGATTGCAGACCAGCCAGCCTCGGTTTGATCCGCAAGTTTCCACCAATCAGGGCGAATGCCTTCATCGTAGATTTGTTGCATTGCCTGAGCTGTCGCTGTTTCTCCTGCTTTACCATCCGCAGTGCCTATTACCTCAATAAGATATTCATGCCGAGACATCCGCGCGGCAGAAGCGAGGCGATGTAATTGGTCCATCTGCTGGCGACGTAAAGGTTCAGGATCATCAGGGTTGTAGAAGACCAGACATTTTATGACATGATCGTCTGGCCAAGACGCGACCTCTGCGCCGAGTGAAGCAGCACCTTCGAACTGAAGTGGAAGTGAGCCAGGCAATTCAACAGGGCGACCAATCCAAAGGCCTTCTTTTTCCGCGCGAAACAGCGCCTGACGGCCATGATTGCTATCGAGCAACGTGCCCAGCATGATCCCCGAGCGGCGTGCGCCAAGCATCGCGTTGACTGCCAAGTCTTTGAACTCGGCAATGCGTGCGGGGTCTGTGCCCGCTTCTTTTGCCATGTCCTCAAGCTGCATACGATGATCAATCGCAAAAGCACAGATGTTGTCCCAATGACCGCGACGGTTGGTTGCCCAATGGATATGCTCTAGGTCTGCATCCTCTCGCAAGCGCGGATTAACAACGCCGCGCTTTAAGAAGAATTCCAACTCTTCCCAACTTGGGTAGGCAGGGGCACAGCCGTGGCGTGACACAGCAAAAGCCCCGCAAGCATTGGCGATACGACAGCATTCTTCAAGAGGCAAATCCCGAACGTACCCGCGCAGGAATCCAGCCATAAAACCGTCACCAGCGCCAAGCACGTTGAATACCTCAACAGGGAATCCTTGGGATGAAATTCCGTTCTCTAGGTCTTGTGGAATGGCACCATCAAATACCAGACAGCCCTTAGGGCCGGTTTTAAGAACAATCAAAGCGTCAGAAACTTTACGGATGTTGACCAACGCGGTGCGTGTGTCGGTTGCGCCGCCCGCGATGTGCACCTCTTCATCGGTGCCAACAATCACATCGCAATCCGGTAAAATGGTCTGCACGCGCTCGGTCACTGCCGCGTTTTCGATGAAACGCACATCGCCTTCACCAGCGCCCAGAAGTCCCCAAAGATTGGGACGGTAATCGATATCGAAGACAATTTTGCGGCCGGCGTCTTTTGCAATCTTCATCGCCTTGAAGCTTGCGGCCTCTAGGTGTGGCTTAGAAAAATGGGTGCCTGTGACCACGATGGCTTTTGCCGAACGGATGAAATCTGGATCTATATCATCTTCGGACAGGGCCGCATCGGCACAATCTGTGCGCACAAAGAGCAGGGGGAAATTGCGGTCATCTTCAATGCCAAGAAACGCCATTGCCGTCAGGCGCTCAGGATCGGTCTTTAAACCGCTGGTTTCGACACCTTCCGCCTCAAGTGTTTCACGCACAAATCGTCCGATCTGATCGTTGCCAACGCGGCTCAAAAGCGCTGTCTTTAACCCAAGTCGTGCACCGCCAACAGCGATATTGGTCGGGCAGCCACCGACATATTTTGAAAAGCTGCGGGCGTCTTCCATGCGGCACCCGATTTGATCGGCATAGAGATCAGCACATGTTCGACCGATGGTGATAATGTCATATTTTGCAGTAGGCTGGCTGGCCATGGTTTTTCCTTAGGTTTTTGTGGAGTTTTGTTCCGCACTGAGCGTCCCGGCACGAATGGCCAAGATGAGCGCGAGAGAAATTGTTGCGTTGAGGGATCGAAAGCCATCAACGCTGGCTTCTGTGATTTGAAACCAAATATCGGCATTGGTGAATGGGGTATGGGCCAAATCAGTGATTGCGATAGTGCGTGCGCCAGTTGCGCAGGCGCGCTCAAAAGCGCGTACTGTTTCTTCTGCACAGGGATGGAACGAAATCGCGATAACAACATCATCTGGACCAACCATAGCCATTTGTTGCTCGAGCGTGCCGCCAATTCCATCAAGTAGATTTGCAGGCACTTCTAGGCGGGCTAGGTTGTAAGCAAGATAGGTGGCAGCTGTGAATGTGCGTTTTTGAGCAAGAACATGCACTATTCGAGCATCCGCCAAGAGGCGTGCTGCAGCTTCGATTTTTTCGACAGGTGTGGTGCGTTGAAGTTCGTGCAGCGACGCAATACCTGCCTCGACAAAGCGGTCAGTCATTTCGGCCGTGTCGCGAGCAGCGCCGCTGTGTTCGAGGTTTTTAATTCTGTCCTGATAGGGGGTTGAACTTGCCTGAAGTTCGGCACGAAAGACAGATTGCATCTCGGAAAACCCAGAGTAACCAAAGTGTTGTGCAAAGCGTATGATTGCTGAAGGGGCAACGCCGATTTCGTCGCCCAACATTGCGCCTGTATGCAACGCAAGTGCGGACGGCTCGCGGAGCGCGTAATCAGCAATGAGTTTTAGTCGATTGCTTAATCCGTCATAGGAGGACGCAATCTGCTCTCGCAATGTATCAAAATCACGAGCTGGTTTATCAAGTTTAGTCTTTGTTTCATTTTGCACTGACTGTCATCGCCTCCGTCCAAGTATATTTTTAGAATTAAAATTCCATATTGACGTTCCGATGGACTTTATGTTCTAAAACGCCTCACATCAAGGTTAAACTTTGAGAGTTAGGGAGGGAAAAACATGAAAGCGTGTGTGATTCACGAGGCCGAGAGGGTTGTGATCGAGGTTGCACCAAGCCCGGTGCCGAAGGCAGGCCAATTGCTACTTTCCTTTGCTTTCGGAGGTATTTGCGGTTCCGATATCCATTATTACCAGCATGGGCGCGTAGGCGATTCTATCCTGCTTGAGCCGATGGTCATGGGGCATGAGTTTTCGGCCGTCGTTATCGAATCTGGTGCAGGTGTCGACGGTTTTTCCGCTGGCGATAAAGTGGCTGTGACGCCAGCTTTGCCATGTTTGAAATGTGATTATTGCAAGCGCGATCTGTCAAACCTTTGTACCGACATGTTATTTATGGGCAGTGCCGCACGGGTCCCTCATTGCAATGGTGGCTTTGCCAGCGAGTTGGTGGTCGATGCACGTCAATGTATCAAGCTTCCAGAAGATGCCGATCTGCGACATGTGGCCATGGCGGAGCCCTATGCGGTTGCGCTGCATGCCGTGGCGATGGCAGGCGATGTGAGCGGCGCGACAGTGCTGGTCACTGGCGCCGGAGTCATCGGTCAAATGTGTGCGAGCGCTGCACGTGCAGCAGGTGCCACCCGCATCTTGATGAGTGATATCGCACCTGCTGCATTGGAGCGCGCAAAGGCACTTGGTGTAGATGAGGTGTTTGATGCCCGCGACTCAAAGGCCATGAATGCGCTGACAGAACAACCATTTTGTGACGTTGTTTTTGAGGCCTCTGGCGCAGCGCCTGCGCTTAACACCGCAATTGCCGCGACGAAGCCGCGTGGAACAGTGGTTCAAGTTGGATTTTTACCACCAAAAGCGCCTGTGGATTTGGCCAAATTGCTGACACGGGAAATATCTTTGGTTGGGACCTATCGTTTTATCGACGAGTTTGCCGAAGCTGTGCGTCAGATCGTATCTGGTGAAGTGGATCTGCGCCCTATGATTTCGGCTGACATGTCGCTTGATGCGCCAGACGCGGTTTTTGCCCGTGCATTGGATAAAACCGACACGTTGAAAGTTATGGTGCATTTCTAATGGAGCATAACCTTTCTTATGATCGTTCACATTTGCGCCCTCGAGCGGTGCATCTTGGGGTCGGGGCGTTTCACCGTGCGCACCAACAGGGGTATTACGATGATCTCGCACGTTTGAATCAAAGCCAGAACAACGATTGGGGCGTGGTGGGAATCAATCTAACGCCCCCTGATCTCAGTGCGACGCATACTGCGCAAAACGGTTTCTATTCTGTGTTGACCGAAGACGGTGATGGCGCTGACTGCCGTCGCATTGGCACGCTTTTGAAGTTACACGATGCGACATCCGCCGCCTCTGTATCATGGGATGACATTGAATTCGTCACGCTTACCATCACGGAAAAAGGGTACTGCCATCATTCGGGCAGTATGGATCTGGATGTTGACAAGGTGGCGCAGGATCTCGCCTCACCACAAACTCCGCAGACCGCTATAGGGTATCTTGCATGGATGTTAGAGCGCCGGCGTCAGGCCGCGGGTGGTCCAATCACGTTGGCAAGCTGCGATAATGTTGCAGACAACGGGCTGTTGCTTGCATCTGTTTTGCGCGACTACGTTGCACGTGCCTTTCCGGCTTTGTCTGGCTGGCTTGATGCAAATGTCACTTTTCCAACGTCGATGGTCGATCGGATCGTACCCGCGATGTCTTCTGCAAGCCAAGCTCGACTTGAAGCAGCCTGTGGATATCATGATGGGTTGGGTGTGGTGGCTGAACCGTTCCGCCAATGGGTGATCGAAGATCGGTTTGCCTCTGCGCGGCCCGCGTTTGAAAAAGTGGGCGTTCAGATTGTGGATACACTTGCGCCATATGAACATATGAAGCACCGCCTTTTGAATGGTCTGCAATCCTCTTATGCTGAGCTTGGGCGCTTGTGTGGACATGAGGGATCTCATGGGGCAGCAACCGATCCCGATCTAGAAAGCTGGGCTGGGGTGTTTTTGGCTTCACAGGCTGCAACACTGGACTGCCCTCAGGGCGAGAACCTTTCAGATTACGGGCAAACCAGTCTCAAACGTCTGCAAAACCCAACCATTCACCACCCGCTCAACCAAATCGCCAGTGATGCCAGTTTTAAACTGCCCCAGCGTATCGGCGCTCCGGCGGCCGAACGTATCGCACAGGGGATGTCAGCCGAACCGCAGGCGATGGTGTTGGCTGGATGGGCGTTTCAGGCAGGAGAAACGCACCCCGATTCAGGTGGCGTGATCACCATGGATCCGTTGGGGGCTACAATTGCGGCTCTACGCAATCGTCACGCGGGCTCAGCCACAGATTTAGCTCAGGCCATTCTCGCTTTATCGATTTGGCCAGAGAGGTTGCGAGAGGATGCTGATTTTGCAACTTGCGTAGCGGACTGGATTAAGGCTTTCGCAGGCGAGCCTGCTGAGGCCTGTCGTGCAAAAATCGGCGCGTTTTCAAGGGAGATGATCAATGCGTAAGTATTTCGGAGGCCGGTCGCCGGAAGAATGGCTCGGCGCGTTTTTTATGACCACAGTGGTTGCCCTTTTGGGCTTTCAGGTGGTCGCACGTTTTGGCATGGGGCGTTCGTTCAGTTGGCTTGAAGAAGTTAGCCGATTTGCCTTTGTTTGGGCGGTCTATTTCGGCTTTGTTATTGCCGCTGCGGGCGATAGACACATCCGCGTTTCATTGCATCTTGAATTGCTGCCACCAAAGGCACGTTTGATGATGTTGACGCTAGCAGATGTACTTTGGCTTGCTTTTAACGCTGTCGTGATTTGGCATGGATACCACTTTACAATGTCTATGTTCGAATTTCCCTACATTTCACAAACCACGGGCATCAACCTTGTTTGGGTTCAGATGATCGTTCCTCTGGGTTTTGCCTTTATGTCAATTCGCATCATTCAAGTCATGATCCGTCGTTGGCAGACTGGCGAAGGCCCTGCTGATGCTCGGATGGGAGAATAACATCATGGATCCAACCCTTTTGATGGCACTGTCCTTTATCGTGCTTTTGTTGGTGGGGGTGCCTGTAGGTATCTCAATTGGTCTCGCCGCAGTACTGGTGATGACCTCTACCAATATGCCCATGTCTTACCTTGTCCAAACGGCCTATTCTGCAGTCGATGAATTCACCATCATTGCTGTACCGATGTTCATCTTGGCTGGAACGCTGATGGAGAAAGGCGGCTTAACTCAAAGGCTCATTGGCTTTAGTCGGGCCTTAGTCGGGCCTGCGCCCGGTGGACTTGCGACAGTCACAATTGTGGCTTGTACATTTTTCGCGGCCATTTCTGGATCAGGCCCTGCAACCACGGCTGCGATCGGGTCCATCATGATCCCGGCGATGATCAAAGATGGATATGGCAAAGGCTTTGGCGCGGCTATTACTTCATCTGCCGGCGGCATCGGTGTGGTGATCCCGCCTTCGATCCCAATGATTATCTATGGTATTACATCGGAAACTTCGATCAGCGCATTATTCGTGGCGGGCGTGATCCCGGGCCTTTTGTTGGCCATCGCCCTTTGGCTCACCAGCCGCTTTATTTCGGTCAAACGTGGATATAGTTCTGGTGATGTTAAAGAACGCAACCTTGCCAACATCGGACAGGCAGCGTGGGAGGCCAAGTGGGCACTCTTGGCGCCGATCATTATCCTTGGTGGTATCTATACGGGTATTTTTACCGTCACCGAAGCCTCTGTTGTGGCCGTGCTCTACGCGCTTCTTGTGGGTATTTTTATCTACCGTGAAATCCGTGTTCCCTTGTTCATTGATGCTGTGGTCTATTCTGTTCGCATCACAGGTACAGTGATGCTGGTTCTCGTGACCGGCCGGATCATCGGGCGCATGTTGTCCATGTTCCAAGTTCCGCAGCTGGTTTCTGGCTACCTTATTGACGCAGTCACTGACCCAACGATGCTGATCTTGTTGGTGCTGTTGATGTTGGTTTTTATCGGTATGTGGATGGAAACACTGACGCAAATTATCATTCTTACACCACTGCTTTTGCCTGTGGTTGCGAATGTCGGGATCGACCCAATCCAATTCGGCATCATCTTTGTGATCGCTTGTGAAATTGGCTATTCGACACCGCCGCTTGGGGTGAACTTATTTGTCGCCGCGGAGATAGGCGACACCACTGTCGAAAAGGTCTCAAAGGCCTCGATCCCATTCCTATGCGCTGAAATCGCGGTGATGGTACTTGTTGCCTTTGTCCCGCAACTCACGCTGTGGCTGCCCCAATTTATGGGCTTCATACATTGATTTTTTAACTGGAGGAGAAAACTATGAAACTTATCGTAAAAACACTGACGACGGCGGCACTTGCCCTGTCCATGGCGTTGCCCGCGGTGGCAGCTGACTACACCATGCGCCTGAGCCATGGCGACAATGAAAACAACCCGACCCATAAGGGTGCGTTGAAATTTGAAGAGCTGGTCGAAAAATATTCGGATGGCCGTATCGACGTACAAATCTTTCCGTCGAACCAGCTTGGCTCAGAGCAAGAAGTGGCACAGGCCTTGCGTATGGGGTCCATTGAATCTGAGATCCTTTATACGGGGAACCTTGTTCCGCTCGCACCCTCTGCTGGGGTGATGATGTTGCCTTATGCGTTTACATCCAACGAGGAAGCGCATGCGGCTATGGATGCACTCAAAGGTCCACTCAATGAACGACTGCCGAAAGAGGCGGGCGTGCGTGTGTTGGGATACTTCGAGAAAGGCTTTCGTGTTCTGACCAACGGCGAGCGTGAAGTGAAGTCTTTGGATGACCTGCAAGGGTTGAAAATCCGTGTGTCGAAAAACAACATTGCCATCGAGACATTTAAATCTTGGGGTCTTGATCCAATCCCAATGGCATGGGCCGAAGTTTTCCCAGCATTGCAACAGGGTGTTATCGACGGCCAAGAGAACCCATATACAACTGCAATTTCATCAAAGTTTTATGAGGTTCAAAAGTACATCACAGAGGTTCATTATCTGATCTGGTCTGGTCCGATCATTGTGTCTGAGCGTTACTATCAGGGGCTTCCCGCAGACCTTCAAGAGGCTTTGAACAAAGCTGGCGAAGAAGCTGCTATGTATGAACGTGAAGTGTCTGCCGAAGAAACTGCAGCAGCCAAAGAAAAATTGGTTGAGTTGGGGATGACACTCTCTGGCGCGCCTGTGGATGAAGAAAAGTGGCAAGAAGCTGCGAAAGCTTTGTGGCCTGAATTCGCAGCCGATATCGGTGGCGAAGCTTGGGTTGCTGAAGCGACGCAGATCATGACGGATGCAATCGCCGCGCAATAACTCGATTGCCGCATATTTTGAAATTTAAGAGGGACCTGCATGAGAGTGTGGGTCCTTTTTTTGTCCACCTGAAGTGGTGAGAGGTTTGCTCCTTAGCTTATTACAACGCAGAACGGTCACAATTCTCGTATGGAATGTGGCCCCAAAATGAAGTCCATTACGTGCAACTGTTGCCAATTATATCAGCAGCTTAAATTAAAATGTGCGCCACCCTAAGGTGGCCGCAAGCCAGCGAAATTAATGGTTCTTTCGTTTCGTCATTTTGGATCTTCTCTTCAGATGAATAATGCTTACGCGTGGCCCGTTTGATATTTTTGACGATCTTCTCGCCGTGGCTTTTGCGTGTTCCAGTTGTCTGTCTCATCTTCCACTCCTCAGTGGTTACGATGAGCCTAGAACTCTCTCTTATCAAATAACGCTAATTGGACCCATAAGTGCTGACGTCAGACACATCACATCTTTATGGCCCGTCAGGCAAACGCAACGTGAGGCAAGAGTATCTGTTTCCCTTTAGCGAATTTCCGGTTTCCGCCCTCACCCCCTATCAAAGAACCCCAAATGCTCTTGCTGCTGACCGTATTTAATGAGGGTCTCGCCATAGCGCAGATTGATGCGGTCGATGGTGGCGGAGAGCGTTTCGCGTTTGCTGTTTTGCCCTGGGGCAAGCGGCAGGAAAAGTTCACCGTTGCGTTCCGTTAACAGCACCAAGTTCGTGAGGTTGATGCCGATCGATGTGGCTTGAGTGCGACTGCTGGCAAACTGTTCCGTGAGGGCGTCGAAGATGTCGAGAAAATCACGCGTGTCTTGGCTTGGATTGAGTGTTTGTTGCCAATGATGCCCGTGTCGTTTCCATAGTCCGATATGAATGGAAATCCGTCCTGCACAATAACCGTCACGCCGCATGCGTGCCGCTGCCCGTTCGACCAGCCAGCGGCCAACACGTGTGGCCATTGGGGCAGGGCGATACTTTGGGGCCAGCACTTTGGATTGCCCGTAGGTGTTGCGCTGGGTTTCGATCAACGGGATGTCTTCGCCTTGCAACCCGCGCACGAAACGCTCGCCCTCAACGGAGCGCCAAATCATCCGCGCGTGCCGTGGATCGAGCGCATACAGCTCATGAATGCCCCAGACGTGTGCCTTGCCCAAACGGGCGCTCATGCCGCGTGAGATCCCCGGCAAATCGTCCAATTTGAGGTGTGCAATAGCGTCTGGCATATTCTCAGGTGCGAGCCATTGCAGGCCATCGGGCTTTTCCAATTTGCCAGCGATCTTTGCCAGCAATTGGTTTGGTCCAATTCCAATTGAACAGCGCAGCTGACTGCCAACGTCATCGCGGATGATCTTTTTAATATCGCGGGCCAAATCCAGCGCAGCAGGGAGCGCACTGGTTCTGCCGCCGAGGGCTATTTGAAATTCATCAATCGAACGCACACGCTCCACTTCGGCGATGGTATCTATGGCTTTTGAAATCGCCTGATTGGCTCGCGCATAGAGCTTGTGACGGGCTTGCAGAAACACGATGTCAGGGCAGATTTGACGCGCCTCGGCAACGCGCACAATTGTTTTGACGCCTTGTGCCTTGGCCTCATAGCTGGCGGCAACTATGAAGGGTTCTCGTATCTGGGTCGCACTCAATCTTCTGTTTGGCAGTTTCTTGTTTTGTTTCCTTTATGTTTTGCTAAATTTTATGGATATATTGTTGAAACTAAAAAATATTCGCTTGATTTAGGTTCTGGCGCCTATGGCGTGGGGGTTCGAGTCCCTTCACCCGCACCACCAATTTCCTACCAGTGTCTGACGTTAGCGCCTATGGGTCCAAATAGTCGAGGGATTCTGTCCATTTACCCGGCCGTTCTCCGTCCTTTGTGACGGTTGCCGCCCAGTTTGGCATGATTGGTGGCGAAGATTCATTTTGGTGTCAATCGCAGAGTAAATAAGGGACCAAGTCGCAGCGGAAGGTGTCAGCAATGGTGCAGAGCTTGGCGATGTGCTAGAATATCGTATTTACCTAAACAACCCCAGCGACCTACCAGCAACAGGAATAGTAATTCACGACCGTACCCCACCCTATACCGAGCTGGCTTCGGCAATCCCTAGCCCCGTGAATTTAGGAGGGGGATTAGTTTGCCGTATCGTTACTCCAAGCTCAAATGTAGCGGGATATTCTGGTTCGTTGCGGTGGGGGGGTACGGGCAACCTTCTTTCTGGTGGAGCAGGGGCAGTGACGTTCAAAGTCCTGATTGCACCATAAGGGGCACCTCATCTCGGTGATCACGGATAATGTTCTGACAGCTAAAGCGATACGTTGGCCTGATGTGCGGTTCGTTTTTCTTTGCCGTTCATGTGACCGACGTCACTTGTTAAAAACTGATCCATTGCTGAGGTATGTGCTTCTTTCACTCGTTCAGCGAGAAGCGTAAAAAAGTGTGCGAATGGCTTTAGGCTCATGAGATGCTTTGGCATAACAAGCGCAATATCGCGCGCGTGTTCCCCTGTTTCAATGAACCGAATTTGCTCGCGCAACGAAGTCGGAAGATGGGGCAATAGAGAGCTGGGCAAATGCGCTGTCGCTAAGCCTTGAGCGACAATTTCCATTCCGGCACGATGAACAGGGCACGAGAAAAACGGTTCTGCGAAAGGGAGCTTTGAGGCGTACCATCCTTCACTCTTTTTCAACCACGACACCGAATCCGTCATCGCGACGAAACATGACAACGAGGCTGGCGCGCCGGTCGGCATTCGCCGTGTCGCCAAAACGTGTTCGATACATTCAATCGGAATATCACGCGGGACGGCCCACAAGATTTGATCACTAAAAAGGATCTCACACTGAAGAGTTGAATTGTGAGCTTCGGTGCTCACGGCATTCACAATCGCACAATTCACGCGGTGCATGGAGATCATGTTAACCACTTGCTCGGAATTCTCCCCTGATTTGAATCCGAAGTGTTTAAACTCCCCTACATCAAGTGCCGCTTGTGCTGCTAAAGCGATAAAGCGACGGCGCAGGCTGGGGATGGACCCGAGCTGCAAAACCAATTGTTCACCGCCAAATTCTGAGTGATGGCGCTCCCAAGCGCATGACAGGGTATGACTTACCTCGCTTGCAACGCGGAACCAATGTTCCCCACTTGGGGTTAATTCATCCGATCGCGACGGGCCACGTTTGATCAACTGTGATCCGAGGCAATCTTCGAGCTTTGAGAGCTGTTGAGATACTGTTGGCTGCGACACACCAAGGAGTTTCGTGGCCTTGGATATCGAGCCAGCCACGACAATGCCGTGGAAGATTTCCAATTGCTTTAAGGTTATTGCCATGCGCATCGTCCCCACAATTTTAAACTTATTAACAGAAAATGCCCCCAAATGTATCGCTCATGCCCATTTCTAACAAATGCCATCTACATCATTGGGGCATGGCGTAATCAAACACGACTGACCAAACATCTTCATTGAGGGTCTGAATTGCGCCCAATGCCCGATCGATTTCAGCAAGCTCAGCCTTGTCCAAAATTGTTTCAGCACCAAAAGCCAAACTGTTCTTGCGATCAGCGATGCGCATCTGAATTGAGCGGACCGGCCCGCCATCACTATCGAAAGCATACAGGCAGTGATTAAGCCGGTTACGCAGCCCCGAGAGCTTTTTCATTTGTTTGCAGATGGCAATAATTCGACTGACCGCTTCCTTAGATACTGGGCAATCCTGGCGCTTGGCGAGCCGCTCAACGAGATCGAGGCGTGCGCGTGTTGTGTTCAATGTTAGGTGAATAACCGTTGCCGTGGACGTGTCTGTCGGGATCAATCCTGCCATCAAGTGGATGAGCGTGCTCTCGGTGTTGGTCCAAGCGTAATTGATCTGCCCAATGCGCATCAAGAACGCATCGAAGGCTTTTGGCGGCTTTTGTGCGGTTGGATTATTCATCGTAGCTGTGGTGCAAACGCGCCGCCGCTTCTGTTCGATTGGAAACATCTAGTTTGGAAATCACACGATGCATATGCAGTTTCACAGTGTGCTCTGAAATATTCAGATCGCGTGCGATGACTTTGTTTGGGCACCCTTCAGCGGCTAAGGATAGCACCTCAAACTCTCGTGGTGTGAGCGCCGTTTGAATGGCCTCTGACTGCGCTGATGCAGATTGAGCGAGGGTATGCGTGGGTTTGGGCACGCTTTGGCTCACCTTCTCTGGCGCTTGGGTATGCTTGCGCGCCACTTTGGCTGCTATTTCTGGTGGGATATAGTGCGCCCCCGAGCCGATCACCGTCAACAGACCGAGAAAAGCACAGACGTTGAGGTTCATGGGGAGAAAGCTGATGTTGCGCGCAAAGATGTCTTGCGCGTACATCTCAAAGAATGATTGCGCATCCTGTGTGCCCTCAAACCCTATTACAAGCTTGCACCCCGCCAACATTGGATCTGCGAGCCTCGTACGTTCCAGCAAATCCTTGGCGTTGTGCATGTCGCACACCACCATGAATAATTCAGGTCCAAAAGACACACTGCGCGCCGCAGACATGACCAGATTTAGAGCTTGAAAATCAGGTAAGTGAAGTGCTTGCGCCCGATCAATCTCTGTGTCAACCGTCCGCAACGTGACGGGTGAAAATACATTTGAAGATCCAATAAACAACATCAACCGGCTTAGTGCCTCTACGGTTTCACCGTTCGAGACTTCAGAAAGTGAAAGACTTTCCATAGTTCCCCCCATTTAAAAAGCAGCATTCCACCAATACGAAAATACGTATATTTTATCTGAAATACTCAAACACGCTGCAATAATACTAAGTAGACATTAGTACTAAAAACGAACCCGCCCTCTCAAAGAAGGGGACGGAAATATCAATCAATGTCTCAAAGACTGCAGGAACTCTGCCTAAAAGTTAATCTATATTAAAACCTATCAATCACCAATGATCTGCTTTCCATCAGCCAAAAGGTGTACGTGTCGGTTGGGTTCAAAGCTCCATTGCGCTCCAAAATTGCGAGCAAAGGCCTTTATATTTAGGCTTAAATCTGAGTTTGCGCCTTGGCATATCTAATATAAACACCCCATCGCAAGATGTAGGCCTTTTTGTATTTTCTGGCATTGAACTATACCTTTCGAGCATCCCCCTTCAGATAGATATTTTTAAATTATTATTTAATATCAAGTTCATAAACGATTTATTCAAGACACCTACACCCTATGGGCGACTAGGCCATTCGCTGAACGCATCGCACAGTTCACCTATCGACACATTATCGTCGATGGCTTGTTTGGCCATCAATGATCCAAATGCGTCCCTTTAAATGCACAGGTTTTGCATTGGGGAGGCCAATAGGGATTACGGGCAAACCAGTCGGGGAATTTTCCCCAGTAAAATTGATCTGGTATATCCGTTTTGAAAATGAATGACGGGCTCCAGATCTATAACCAACATGGAGAACTACAATGTCTAGAGGTCGTAACCACGGTCATAATCAACCACAGGGTAACCCAAATCAGAGCTCAGATCAGGGGCAAACTGAAACGCAAGCCCAACTTCAAGCTGAACTTCAGGCCCAACTTCAAGGCCAAGCTCAGGGACAAGATCAAGGCCAGGATCAAGGTCAGGGTCAGGGTCAAGAACAGTCCCAAAGCTCAACCAGCATGAACGGTAATCTGAACGGCAACATGAATGGCAACGCCAATCTCAGCGGTAACTACAATGGCAATGCCAACGATAACGCCAACTCGAATGCCAACGCCAATGCAAACGCAAACGTCAATTCCAACACCAACACATCCGAAACGACGGTGACAGTTGATGTTGATCTCGACATTGATGGTTTGCTCGCAAACGACAATGATGTCATCGACCTCGATCATGCTTCGATGGGCGACTACATCAATGGCTCATTCGATCCCGGCAACGAGATGAACATGAGCGACTTGCTTGATCACGCACTCACTGGTGCAGGCAACGACTCTGGTCAAATCTTCGCACAGTCCAACAACCTCGTTGATAGCGACACGTTGAATGGCCCGAGCGTCGCAAATAATGGTGGTTTCACAGTCAACGGCACCACGTCTGGTGGCGGGAGTGAGACTGGTGACGGGATCTCATCGGCTGGCGGCGCTGCTGATGATGTGGACGCAGGCTGGAGCGGTGGTTTCTCTAGCTTCGGCGGCCATGGCCAAGGCCACGGTCAAGACGACGATAGCGCCACCAGTGGTGGTATTGGCGACTGGGGTTCAGGAAATGGTGACGACGGCTATGTTAGCGGTACTGCCTACTCTGATGCCGGAGCATCCATGGATGTCACTGCGTTTAACCAGTCTATCGTCATGGGTGCCAACGTTCTTGGCAACACAGTCGATACGACGGTTGTTGGTGGCGGCATGACTTCCACCTACTCCATCGGTGACGACGAAGCATAAGGTCAAATCGACCTTAGCTCGGCGCGCCCGCACCATCCCATAAGTGAGCGGGCGCGCCACTTTTCTGTCCCTGTGCTGCACAACCCATCTTGGGTTTAGTCCACGCCTGACAGCAAGACCTCTCATAGGAGGTCACCAAAGAGGTTCCCCAAAAACCCACATCCATAGAAAGGAGGAGACTATGCTGGATCGCAATTCTGAGGCAATTGCCCATTTCATTGGTCAGTTCGATCAAGCAATCGATGCGCTCCTCACTCGGATGGACTATGATAAATTTACCGCGCAACAAGCGGCACAGTATGAGCCTGCAGACCTGCTGGATGTTAACGTCCGCGTCTCTTCTCCTCTTTCACTCATCGATATGTACCCGCAAATAAATGTGCCGATCTGGCATAGCGTACCGTATCCATATGCCATGAGCCTCGATATTCCCCACAGTGATATCTTCCGTGGGTTTGGGTACGACAATATCAACATTTTCTATTCTAGCGCTTCGACGGTGGTGCATTCCGGGCAAGGCCAGATGCTTTTTACTTTGCCCCCTGCGAACAGCTGGGCTGCCATCGTATCCCAAACCAATACGCTCTTAGATGACGATACACTTTTGGTTCGTCCGCTTGATTTGCCCGAGGCCGTGGTACGAAACGCCTCTCCCCAAGCGCTCGATACGCTGTTGGTGCAGCTGGCTAAAGTTGCAGATGCGCTAGACAATTTCGCGTCCGGCACGCCATCAGATCAGCCCATTGAGGCACTATCCGATGTCCACATGTCACGCATAACTGACGAAGATGATGTTTTTGATGCTGTCGCCGAAGATGGCGGAATTTTGGTTCTTGATGGTGCCGAAATCGTTGATGCACCTGAAACACTTCCAAACGCTCTTGATGCACGATTGGAACGGTTGACGGATGACGAAGTTCTAGACCCAGAGACTGAGGTCAATGAAGGCCGTTCCGTCACCGGTGATACTATCATTGATCACATTGTAATCTCTAGCGATCAGCCGTTTACACCCGTACCACAGGAGATCTCCACCGGAGATAATTTGCTGGTGAACGAAGCCGTCTTGGGCGGTATCGCACCGGATGCAGGAGTTTTCATCGTTGGGGGGGATTACACCTCTACGGTCAAAATTTCGCAGATCAATGTCGAAAGCAACAGGGATCTTGTGATAAGCGACGTCGCTGAGGTAGCAGATGCTGCGCCAAGCACAGTCGAGAATTTCGCCGATATTTCATATACGTCGAACGCCCCGACCTCTGCTGTTGACGTAAACGGCATCGTCCATACCGGCGGGCCGGTGGGCTATGCGCTTGCCACGCTTGACGGTGATTTAGTGTTCACCTCACAGATCGTTCAGATCAATTTGGTCTCCGACAATGACGTCATCACATACGAACAGGTATTCCACACCGTGGATATTTCGATGGGTGAGAACACGGCCGTTAATAGTGCGGTGCTGAACGGCTTTCAGCATGGTTATGACGTCATCATGGTCGGTGGAAACATGATCCAAACCACTTCAATCAGCCAAACAAACGTTTTGCTTGATAATGATTTTGTGGTGGCTGCAAATGGCACGCTGGGGTCGATCTTAACCGGAGGCAATCTGCTTTGGAACGAAGCGGCGATTTCGATCACGGGCATTGACTCTGTTGTCGATATGACAGGCGATGCATCGCGTGCGCTGGGCAGCCTGAACGCGGGCGAATTTAACCCTTTCCGTTTAGACGGATTGGATGGCCTCAACGGGACGCAAATCGCGCGAGTTCTGGCGGTCGAGGGTGATTACGTCATGTCCACGACGCTCTCACAGATCAATATCCTTGCAGACGCCGACCTCATCCAGCTCTTTGCACATGAAGACGCAGAATTCTCACAGTTTGACCTGCGCACAGGTGACAACATTCTCGCCAATAGCGCCTCGCTCAACGTTATGGGGTTGGACAGCGACATCATGGCCAGTGGCGGCGCATATTCCGACGTCGTGATTTTTCAGGCTGGCATGTACGACACTGACGCTGGCTCGCTAGATTTTGGTGACACGGACATCAGCGGGCTGGCCTCTGAGGCTGTCGCATTTCTTGTTGACGGAATGATTGATGGCACACCCACGTTCGATGAGGCGACAGGCACCGATGCCTATGGCGTTGAAGGGTGCCAATCTGGATGTTTTGATACGCTCAACACAATGATTTCTTGAGCGAAAAAGATTTAATTAGCGATTTTTATGGGAGAATTGCCGTGACTGACAAACAAGGAACAAAACTGGCCGATGTGAGTGGAATGGGTGGGGCCAACGAAGCCACCGCAGATTTTCACCGCCGTATCACACCAGAAGATCACACCAAAACGCTTCGTTCGATTTATAGCCGCGTCACGACCAATCTCGTTTTTGTCGCTCTGATGACCGCAGCGACAAACATGCTTGTATTGGCGGTGCCTATATATCTATTCCAAATCTCTGATCGCGTTTTGACATCTCGGTCTGTGGATACGTTGGTCATGTTGTCGGCCGTCATTTTAGGGGCGGTTATTTTACAATCCTTGCTTGATGCCATCCGCCGTCTGGCGTTGATGCGCACTGCTGTTGATGTGGCGTCACGACTGGGGGCACCTGTTTTGTCGGCAGCGGCGCAAGCATCGCTGCACTCCAACGGACGCGAATATCAGGTGCTCGGCGATTTGCAAACACTGCGCCAGTTCATTGTATCTGGCACGCTGTTGTCGTTCCTCGACGTTCCCTTCGCGCCGTTTTTCATCTTTGTGATTTTCCTGATCCATCCGCACCTTGGGCTCATCGTTATCGTCACTGCAATTGCATTGGCCATTATGGCGTGGATCAATCAAAAGCTAACATCAAAGGGGTTTCAAGCCGCCAATCAAGCGCAAGTGCGTGCCAACGTCCATCTCGACAGTATGTCGCGCAACAGCCAAATCATTAACGCTATGTCAATGATCCCAGAAGCGGTGCGGATCTGGGGGGCAGACACGGCGCAGTCGTTGAAGTCCCAAGTGCAGGCGCAAGACCGCAATATTCTAACGGCGTCCATTTCGCGAATGCTGCGCATGATTGCGCAGATCGGGATGCTCGGTTGGGGCGCGTTCCTTGCCCTCGATGGGCAAATCACTGGGGGCATGGTGATCGCTGCCTCCATTGTGGCTGGCCGTGCATTGGCCCCAATCGAAGGGGCTATCGAAGGATGGAATGGGTTCTTGCTGGCGCAGGGCGCGTATCAGCGCGTCGCGTCATTGCTCAACCGTACATCAAAACTCAATGACAAGCTGAGATTGCCCAAACCAGAAGGGCGTCTGGATATCGAACGGCTCTTGTTTGTTCCTCCTGGCACCAAAAGTGTGGTTCTTAATGCTCTCACATTCAGCTTGGACGCAGGAGAAACGCTTGCCGTTATTGGAAATTCTGGTGCCGGAAAAACGACATTGGGTAAAATGTTGGTCGGATCTGTACGCCCCACCTCTGGCGCCGTGCGTCTTGATCTGATGGATTTGCGCAATTGGGAGCCACGGCAACTGGGCGAAACGCTTGGGTACTTACCTCAAGACGTCCAGCTTTTCCCCGGAACGATCAAAGCGAACATCGCGCGTATGCGTGTGAATGCCAGTGACGAGGCGATCCATCGCGCGGCGACATTGGCGGATGTGCACGATATGATTGCGAGCTTGCCACAAGGGTACGAAACTGTTGTCGCAGCTGACGGATCGCCGTTATCAGGCGGCCAAAAACAACGCATCGGGTTGGCACGTGCGTTCTTTGGCAACCCCAAACTTCTCGTTCTTGATGAGCCAAATTCCAACCTTGATGCCGCTGGCGACACAGCATTGATCAACGCGCTGGGCCATGCACATGACAACGGCATTACCACAGTGGTTATCACTCAAAAGCCGTCGATCCTTACTGCTGTCGATAAAATCATGATGCTCGCTGATGGCAATATCTCGATGTTTGGCTGGCGCAATCAAGTTCTTGGAGAACTTGAAAAACGTCGAAAAGCTGCGGCTGAAAAATTTGCGGCTGCTCAAGAACTATCTGGAGAAGGAGCTTTGGCATGACCATGTTGCCCGCCACAATCGACGCAAGTGAGCCATGGGATCATGAGGTTCCCCGCTCGATACGCGTACAAGTTATCACAGGGCTGACAATTTTAATTGTTGCCATCGGTGGATTTGGATATTGGGCCTTTACCGCTCCGCTTGCCGCGGCCGTTGTCGCGCCAGGATCATTCGTTGCAACAGGGCGCAACAAAATGGTGCAACATCTAGAAGGCGGGATCATTTCCGAGATCAATATCGCCGAGGGCGACGAAGTGATGAAGGGCAGCCCAATGCTGCGGCTGGATGAAACCACGGCCCAGTCAAATCAACGCGCTTTGTTTTTGCGCCGTTTAAGACTTGAAGCCATTGAGGCGAGACTGCTCGCCGAATACGAGGCGCAAACAAAGGTTCGCTTTCCACGCTTATTACTGGACGCGCGCATTGACCCCGAGGTCGCCACATTGATGGACAGTCAATTGTTGTCCTTTGAAGTTGCTCGATCCAGATTGGAAAATGATCTCGCTCTCATCACACAAAATATCGCCGTTTTAGACGCGCGCGCCAAAGGGTATGGCGCACAAAAACACTCCTATGAGCGTCAAATAGCGCTTCTTGATGAAGAGCGTCAAAGGAAGATTTTGCTATTGGACCGAGGTCTTATCATTGGCAGTGAATTGAATGCGGTCGAGCGCGCAGTTGCGGATGCCGAAGGGGAACTCGGCCAAATTGAAGCTGAGATCGAAGAGTCCCTTGAAATGAAAGCGCGATATGAAGCGCAAAAATCGCAAACCATCGATACTTACCGACAGGCGGCCCTCGACGAATTGCAGTCAGTTCAAATTGAACTCGACACCGTGCGCGAGCGCGAGCGGGATGCACAGTCGATCTTAAAGCGCATCGTGATCGAAGCGCCGGTATCGGGAACGGTGGTCAGTTTAAATTATTCCGGCCCCGGGTCAGTGGTGGAAGCCGGCGCGATCATAGCCGAAATACTACCCACGGATGTCCCGCTGATCATTGAAGCAATGATCGCGAGAACGGACATCGATAGCGTCAAGTCGGGCCAGTCAGCTTCGGTGAGACTCACGGCACTCAACCAGCGAACAACCCCTATACTGGAGGGGAAGGTATTCTACATTTCCGCCGATGCCATCCTTGATGAAAATGGACAAGTCGCGCGTGAAGTCTACGTGGTTCGTATTTCTCTACCCGTTTCCGAGCTTGAACGCGTGTCAGGTTTTATCCCCGTTCCTGGAATGCCTGCGCAGGTGATGATCCAAACGGCTGAACGTTCATTCGCACAATACCTGATTAAACCTGTTTTGGATTCAATGCAGCGTGCATTTAAGGAAAGCTAGGTATCAATGGAGCATAAGCTTGCACCGTTCGGTTCTCGTGAGCGACGAGTTTATACAGAATTTCAAGCGGGGGGCGTACTTATTCTTTTCGGGCCCAAAGCCACGAGGTTTATCTTAGTTTAAGAACATGAGAATAACTTTTCAATCTGCATTTTTGTCGGACTGTCGGGATTAATTTGAGCGGTTTATGTGTGTACTGCAATCGCTCTTCTAGCTGCAGGCAACGACCAGATTTGGTCGTCTTAGCACACATCACAGAACCAACTTGTCCCAGCTTGGACAGCTATTGCCCTCCACGAATGACTGAAAAGCATAAGGAAATTGGCTTGGTCAATCCGCGTCACCGAAACTCAGAACTGGGCTGGATAAGCCAGTCACCTCGAACAAATGGGGGCTTAAGCGGGGCTCTGCGGCAACACGCTTCCCGCTTGCGAAGCATGCGACACAGGGCTTCCAGCCAGAAAGTCTGACAAAGGTGATGCAATATGTTCCTGCGGTGAGATTTATCGGCCCTGTCCAAGCTGTTCTGATGGCTGGTTGGTCAAGCGCAGAGGACGGTATGGAAAGTTTATGAGCTGCGTGAAGTTCCCGCGATGCAATGGCAAAGAAAAAGTTTAAAAAAATGCAGGTACTTGACCTTTGGCTCGGAGGGATGTCCGTTTGCTTCACCATGCTTTTGGTAAGCATCACGCCAACGATAAAAACTGGACCTGCCGATCCCAAAATATCGACAGGCTTTGCGGGCATTGCCGATCTTCTCGGCGTGCTGGAGCACTTTAAGTTTGCGTTGAATGTCGCGTTCTTCGTTCGTCATGAATACTTCCTCCATCCCAAATTAGGGAATTTACAGGAAGTCTCCAGAGAGTCCGTACATATCTACAGTCCGGGGTTTAAAATAAACGCCTTCTGCAGGTTCGTAAATTTGGATGTTTTCATCGCATCCACTCCTTTTTTCTGCCGAAAGGGTAAAGCAGAAAACTCTATTTCAAACTGGTCCAATTTTCAGGGAGCAGAGCGTCACAGCAAATCCAGCACATTAAATTGACTCTTTTGATAGGACTTGAGATTAAGGTCAAAGCCAGCCTTCAACAAAGCCCGCTATTCCCGAAATGTTCAAGATCACTCCTGACGGTCGTCAGGCAGAAGGGCACGCCATGGCTAAATATCACCCATCCCATTTATGTTTTTCAAGCGCTGCGCCGCATGTTCTGACGCGGCTATTCCAACATGTTGCAGTCACCAAGAAATTCGAAGGTTGAAATGACATATCCATTACACTGTTCTTGTCGCCTGACATTGCCGCAACATGCAACCTATATGGAAAAAATACGCAGCCGATTAGAAAGCTTTCGGGCTACGGTCGAGTTACAAAACGAGACAGAGTTCCGCTTGTCTTGGACTTTCGGTTGGCTGTCTATATCGAGATGTGATGATCAAATTACGGTTGAGGGTGGGGCCACAGATGCGACGGGTTTGGCCCGCATCAAGGATCTGCTCGCGACGGCCTTTAAGCTCTACGCCAAGATTGATGAACCTCAAATTATTTGGACTGGAGATCATGCGCACGATCAAGAACTCGCACCATTTCGGTTGATGGAAGTTGAAAAGGTTAGCGATTTGAGTGCCCGAATAAAACGTGTGCGATTACATGGTTCAGACCTGAACAGATTCGAAGAGTTTGGAAATATGCATGTACGACTGTTGCTGCCTTGCTCCTCTGTGCCAGACCCTATTTGGCCCGTGGCAGGACCCGATGGGTTGACAGATTGGCCTGATCCAGCGCGAAAACCCGTGTCGCGGGTCTATACGGTCCGTGCCATTGATACTGACGCCTCTTGGGTTGATATCGATGTGGTCACGCATGGAGACTCTGGAGCAGGATCAGCCTGGGCTTTGTCTGCGAAACCTGGCGATCAGGTTGGAATGTTTGGCCCACTTGGGCGGCCAATAAACCGGAATGCTCAACACTACATTATAGGGGCGGACGAAACGGGTTTGCCCGCGCTTGCCAGACTATTGGAAATACTGCCTGAGACTGCGACGGGACTGGCTTGTATCGAGGTTGCCACGCAAGCTGATGTCCAGCCGATAGAGAATCGTACGAAGATCAATGTGGAGTGGCTGTTTCGCCGCGACGCCCCTGCGGGCACCAGCTTGGCCTTGGCGGATCGGCTGATAGCAGAGCCATGGCGAAATGATCTGGATTGTTTTGGCTGGTTCGCCGCCGAAGATGTCGCTGCCCGCCGTTTGAGAACGCATTGGCGTCAGAATCTAGGCCTCACTCGTGACCAGACACTTGCCGCAGCCTACTGGCGGCGCGGAGTAACAGGCTTGATGGCGGGATAAAGGTAAGCGTTGCTTCAGGCTCTAAAGTTCCACGGTAAGAACTGGTCGATGAGTTTTTGCTTATGGCCGTTCGTGTCGATCGACACTCGAGGCGAATTCTGTTGACCCCCCCCTTACTGCGCTGTGACGTCAAATTTGGCAGAACAAAGTTCTAAACCATTCCGATTTCACTGGCTTTATTAAGGTGAGAGGGGTTGGCAGAGAACTCTTTGCTGCAACTGCTAATTTTCAAAACTTAGGAAACTGTTCTGCGTTGACAGAAAAGCGACCGGCAGGGGGGGGCGGAAAATACAGAAATGACTGGAATATTGTTCTGCCAAATTTGGTCCAAACTCACCAAATAGGCGTTTTTCAACACAATCAGCCGTTCACGTCGATCGACACAACGGGTGGAAACCCGACATGCGCTGCGCATTGCACAAAGGTCAGCACTGTAGAAACCAGACCTATACCACCAAATAATGAATGGCTGTATTCTTGCGACAGATAAACTTTCAGATTAAAGCCTAATGATGATATCCGATTTTTCTCGGCAATCATCTGTTTTCAATACGTTTAGTCAAAACCAGCAAGAATATCTGCAAGCCAAGTGGCCACATTCAAAACCTTTGCATCCCAACCAATTGGGCCGACGACCTGCACCCCCAAAGGCCGTCCGTCAGATACCTTGAGGCCCGGAACCGTGACACAAGGCCCACCTAAAAGGGACCACAGGCGGTTAAACGCGGGTGAACCGGTCCCCGTTTCATAAAGTGGTGCTGCCCCCGGTGCAGATGGCGTGATGAAAATAGGGGTGTCGCCTAAATCGGTTTCAAAGCAATGTCGCAGCTGAGACATATTTTGTAGATCTGCGTGTTGCTCAACATCTGAACGCGCACGCCCTTCATCCAGCATGCTCTTCAAAGCTGGGCTCAACAGCTCAGGATGGTTTTCCCGTTCATAGGCCAACGCCTGAGAGGCCTCCTGCGCCATAATCTTTGGGTGCGCCTCGATTGCACGCTCATAACGGTCGTCCAAGACAATATCGCGGACGACTGTCTTGGTCTGAAGCATGGCGCACAAAGCATCCCATGCGTTCTGCATATCTGGTTCAACCATACCCCAAACCGGAGACCTGCACAGACCCAGCACAGAGGGCGCATCGGCACCTTTTGTTGCATTCAGAAAAGACTGACCAGTCACAGCGTCGACCAAAAGAGCTGCATCAGACACGCTGCGGGCAAAGACACCGATTGTATCAAAGCTTCGGGATAACTCTTTCACGCCAGATGTATCGATGAGATTAAAACTCGGTTTGTATCCCACAATACCACAATACGCGGCAGGCCGGATCACGGACCCCGCCGTTTGAGTACCAAACGCCAAAGGCACCATACCTGCTGCAACTGCGGCAGCCGACCCACTAGATGAGCCACCAGACGTGTGAGCCAATGACATAGGATTGCGCGTGGGCGCGGGCGTATACGTGGCAAACTCTGTGGTCTGCGTCTTACCCATAGCATAGCCGCCAGCCAAACGCGCCAGAGTAACAACAGACGCATCAACAGCAGAGATTTCACCCGCATAGATCGGCGACCCACACCCACGCGGCATGGAGCGGACGTGGAATAGATCTTTCACACCCAATGGCAATCCGCGCAAAATGCCTGTCCGGTTTGCCCCTGCGAGTTCGGCTTTTGCATGTTGTGGATCGAGATAAGTCCATGCGTGAACATCCGGCTCGATCTGAGCGCAACGCTCCAACAAGGCGTCCAAATACATCTCTGGCGTCAAAGTACCCGCATCGAATGCTGCGAGAACCTCAAGCGCCGTTTGTGGTTCATCGATCATACCGATAGGCCTTTAATGCTCCAACGTCGCATAATTTCGGCATAAATTATGACCGATTCTTGCAGCTTTTTGATTTCACAATATTCATCAGTCATATGCGCAACAGCCGGATCTCCAGGTCCTAAAACGACTGTTGGTAAGTTTCCAAAGGCAGGTGTGAAAATTGAAGCATCAGTGAAATAACTCACGCAGCCCAAACGAGGCCTATCTCCTGTCACATCGGCCACAGCGTCACAAACCTGCCCAAGCCAAGCATTATCGGTGTCAGTCCAGACAGACGGCAAATCGATGATCGGTTCAATGCGCGCACTGTCCCCTAAAAGATGCGCTAAATCTGCACGTACATTTTCGTGTTTCAGTCCTGCCACACTGCGAATATCCACCCCAATCTCGGCGTGATCAGGCACAGAGTTTAGATTTAATCCGCCAGATATAGTCCCAATATTCAAGGTCGGCGCGCCCATGTCAGGATGCGGCGGCACTTTGAAATCAAAGTCGACGAGTTTTTGGATTACATCTGCAGCCTTAACCACAGCATTCACACCTTTTTCAGGCATTGACCCATGTGCCGTTTTGCCTTCGGTCACCACCCGCAACCACAGCGCACCTTTGTGCCCTGCGAGCGGGCGATTTAACGTGGGTTCAGCCACAACCAGCGCGCCTGGAATATGTGAAACACCTTGTGCGACCATAGCTATGGCGCCATCAGAACCGGTTTCTTCGCCAGCGGTAATCAACAACACAACCCCAGGGCCATTGCGCAAAATGTCTGCATGCTTAAGACAAGCAACGACAAAAGCCGCGACGCCTCCCTTCATATCTGTGGTCCCACGACCATACAGCCGACCATTTTCAATGGTGCACGCAAATGGATCGTGTTTCCAAGTCTGCGCGCCCAAAGGCACCGTATCAAGGTGACCAGTAAATCCCAATGGCGCACCAGAACCATTTCCTAGATAGGCGGTCAAATTGGCACGCCCCTCGCCCATATCCGTCAGGTCGGTTTCAAATCCAGCGTCAGCAAGAAGCTTTTGTAGCTCTTGTGCACACGCGCGCTCGTTGCCCGGCGGATTGATCGTATCAAACTGAACCAAATGGCGCGTTAAATCAACGACATCAATCACATCGCTCTGGCCATCGACCTTATCCAAAGTAGGCAGCATAGACGTCCTCGTTTTCTTTTAATTCATCGGCTGTGCCTTGAGCCACCACATGACCACCTGACAAAACGTAGCCATAATCGGCAATCGCAAGCGTTTGACGTACGTTTTGTTCGACCAAGAACACCGTGATGCCGCTGTTGCGAATACCCTCGATAATCTTGAAATTCTCTTTGACATAAAGAGGCGACAGACCCAAAGACGGCTCATCAATTAACAAAATACGCGGCCCGCCCATCAACCCTCTACCAATGGACACCATCGCCTGTTCGCCACCAGACATCGTGCCCGCCAGCTGATCGCGGCGCTCTGCCAATCGAGGGAATGAAGTGAACACTTTGTCCAAGCGTTCGCGGATGAGTGCCTCATTTGATACCTGAAAGGCACCAAGTCGAAGGTTTTCAGTCACGGTGAGCTTCGGAAACATTTTCCGACCTTCAGGAATACATGCGATCCCTTCAGCGACAACTTTGTGGGTGGCAATGTTCGTGATGTCTTTGTTATCGACCAAAATGCGGCCCGAGCGTGGCGGCGTCAAGCCAAGGATTGATCGGATCAATGTCGACTTTCCGGCGCCATTCGAGCCCAACAAACATGTGATCTTGCCCGAAAACACCTCTAGCGAAACATCCATCAAGACATCGGCCTTATCGTAGGCCGCAAAGAGATTTTCAATTTTGATAGAGCTCATTGTATCAATCCATCCCCAAATATGCGCTTTGAACTTCGGAATCAGCCGCAATGTGCGCATAGCTGCCTTCGCAAATTTTTCGGCCATAACTGAGCACGACACATTGATCGCACAGACGTTCGATCACGCCCATTTCGTGCTCAATAATAATGATCGATAGATCGCCCATACGCTCGCGCACAGCCAAAATATCATCCATCATCTGAGCCGTTTCATCATGTGTCATCCCTGCGGATGGCTCATCGAGCAACAATAGCTTAGGCTCAGAAATCAACGCACGGCAAATCTCAATCCGACGGCGTTCGATCATGGGCAGGGACCCAACTGGCTCGAACATCCGATCAGCCAAGTCTGTGGAAAACCCCGCCACGAGGTCGCGAGCTTGTGTGTAGAACTCTTCGATTTGCTCACGCAGCGCACGGCGTTGGAATAAATTAAACCAAAGCCCTGTGTTCAATCGTGCGTGATTGCCAATCATGATGTTGTCATAAATCGACAAAGGCAGGCACAAACGCGAGCGTTGAAATGTGCGCGCGATACCTGCTTCATACACCTTGCGCGCACTCATTCCGGTAATATCAGCCCCGTCAAAGTGCACTTCCCCCTGACTTGGCGCGTAGATGCCCGTCATAAGGTTAAAACTAGTGGTTTTGCCTGAACCATTGGGCCCGATAAGACCAATAATTTCTCCTCGTTTGACCTGCATATCAAACCCGTCCAGCGCGCGAACGCCGCCGAAGTTTTTGCCAAGGTCCTTAAATTCAAGAAGCACGTCGGTCATTATTCCGGTCTCCAATTGGGAAAGTAACTGCGCACTTTGCGCGGTATTAAGCCTTCTGGCCGGAACAGCAGCACAAGGATCACGACGACAGAAAAGAGCAAAAAGCGGTATTCTTGGATGATTTGTAGTTTCTCAGGCAAAATCACCACGATGACGGCTGCCAAAGCAGTCCCCCAGAGGCTTCCCATTCCGCCCAAAAGAACGATTGCGACCATCAAAAGACTATCGGAAAAACTGAAACTGTTTGGTGCGATAAAGCTGATCATCATGCCATACAGCGCGCCGGCGACCCCGACCAGAACGTTACCGAATGTAAATGCCAGTACTTTTGCACGAACAACATTCAACCCGAAACATGCAGATGCCGTTTCATCAAGTCGGACACTATCTAGCGTCAAACCAATCCACGAGCGTTCAAGGCGTTGCACAAACATAAAGGCAAGAGCTGCCAGTCCAGCGCCAAGCAGCGCGTAGTTGACATAAAAGGACATCTCGAGCCCCAAAAACACTGGGCTAGAATTGAAATCCCAGCCAAAGGTTTTCATCGGGCCAACCATCAACCCCTGCGGTCCGCCCAACACATCATTGACCTCCAAAAAGGTCTTGAACATGACGCTAAAAGCGATGGTGACAACAGCAGAATAATGTCCAGCAGTCCGCACCACGGGCACGATCAACAAGCACCCAATCAATGCTGAGAGTACGCCACCAGCAACCAAAATAAGAAGCGGAGGAACCGCGCCGTGATTGGTCAAAACGGCTGCCGTATAAGCCCCGACACCGAAAAAGGACGCGCCTGCGAAATTCACCATGCCAGTCAAGCCAAACTGTACGTTCAGCCCAAAGGCCACAGTCATGTAGAGCAATGTCGTTGTCAGCATGAGCAGTGGGAAATGTTCTTGTCCCAACAAAAAGATCACGGATACCAGTGCCAAAAGAATAGCAATATTCATACTACGCGCATGGCCGCGCATCGCGGCAGACATGCTGGCTTGAAGTCCAGTTTTCCCTAACGTCACGCCCGCCATAGCCGCAAGTGCGACCATGCCAAGCACCGCAAGTTCAGATTCAGCCAATAAGAACTGCCATCCAAAGAGTGCGATCGCAACGATCACGATAAGACCGACCGCCAAAGCCGGCATCCCCATCCAGCGTACATCAGAGTTTGTTTTATTTTGCATTTTGATGTCCCTCACACACGATCACTGCTGCGTTCAGCAATCAATCCAGTCGGCTTCCAAGCCATCAATGCGATCACAACACCAAAAGCGAACACGTCTTTATATGCACTAGCAAAAGGCAGCGCGACGGCCCCAATGGTCTGCAATGCAGCAAACAAAAATCCGCCCAAAATTGCGCCATAGATATTGCCCAGCCCACCAATAATAGCTGCACAAAACCCAATGAGCCCTAACAGCAAACCCATGCCAAAATTGACCTCATTGTAGTAAAGGCCGTTCATGATCCCAGCAAAAGCAGCCGCCCCTGAGCCAATCGCAAAGGTAACCAACACAATCATTGTATAGTTGATGCCCATGATTTTTGCGGTTTCTTCATCTTGAGCCACGGCGCGAATTGCCAAGCCCAGTCGCGTGCGATTGATCACCAAATTCAAACCAATAATCACTGCGACCCCCGCAGCAACAAGAATCACACTATCTGCACGCAACGAGAACCCGCCCAAATCAACAGACGCTGTCGGCAACAAGGCCGGAAAGGCTTTTGGATTTGATCCATCTGGATAAAACAAACGCACAGCTTCGCGAATAGCGGTTCCTAGCATGAGCGTGATCAAAAGAATATTCAGTGGCGGTGCCGATTTCAAAGGCAACACCAGATAGCGCGCAATCACCGCGCCGAGCATTGCGGTGGTCACAATTGACACGATTAAGATCGCCGCAATCATCACCCACGGGTTTTCAATGCCTAGGGACAGCAGGCCAATATAAACTGTAAAACCTGTGAATGACCCCAGCATAAGCACATCGCCATGTGAGAATTTAATCACGTCGAGCACACCAAAAAAAAGTGTAAAACCGACAGCTACTAGAGCATACATCGTTCCCAACATGACGCCATTGGCCAAGTACTGACCAAAAAGACCGATATCCATCGGAGAGCCTCCAAAAATTAAAAAGGGGGCGGGATGTAAAATACACCCAGCCCCAATAAGATCAGACGAATTACTTGCCAGTTAGCGTGCGTGTGCCATCAGCATATTCACTATCTGCCCAGACGACCCATTCACCATCTTGAGCAACATATTCAGTAATCAAAGCCACGGTATTTTGACCGTTGGCATCGAATGTCACCGCTCCTGTGATGGATTCGTGGTCTTGTACATCTGCAAGATAAGCCGTCACATCTTTGCGATCAGGACCAACTTCTTCGACTGCATCCATCAACAAGTTCATTGCCGAGAAAGAAAACGGTCCGTATGCCTCAAACGCTTCGCCAAAGTCAGCTTTTTCATACTCAGCCATGAAGTATTCGCCACCTGGCAATTTTTCAGCAGGCGCACCTTCTAAAAATGTCACAGTGCCTTCAGCCAAGTCGCCGCTCAACCCTTTAAAGTAGGCTTCAGATTTCAAACCAGATGCCCCTTGGAATTGGGCCTCAATACCAAGTTTGTCCATTTGTTGGCGGATACGCACAGCAAGCGGCGTCAAGCCGCCAAAGTACACAACCTCAGGGTTCAACTGTTTGATTTTGGTCAATTCAGCTGTGAAATCCTGTTGATCTGACGTGACGCCAAAGGTTCCAATAATCTCACCACCGTCTTCGGTCAGGTATTTAGAAAAGTAAGTATTGTGGCCTTTGCCATAGTCAGTCGTATCATGAATGATCGCCCAAGTTTTGTACCCTTGGTCTGTCATAAACTCTGCCGCAGCATCATTTTGGTTGATCATCGTACCATTGATACGGTGGACCTCGGTGTAATCATTTCCATAAGTGATGTCAGGCAATACAGCGCCCCATACGATCACAGGCAAGTTGAATTTGTGATAGATATCAACAGCGCCCATCGCCACGGACGAACAGTAATGCGTCACAGCGCCAACAACATCGCGGCTTGCAGCAAGCTTGGTTGCGACCTGTACGCCGACGTTTGGTTTGCACTCATCGTCCAACACTTCCAACTCATACTCGTATTTGGAGTCTGGATTTTGATTGCGCAGAGCAACAGCGAGCTCGGCAGAGTTACGGCCGCCAAGGCCAATGCTAGACACACCGCCAGTCAATGGGCCGATAAAGCCAACCTTTACGGTGTCTTTTGCCATTGCCGCACTTGCGAAACTCAGGGAAAGTGATGCTGCAAGTGCAGCGGAGATGATTGTGCGTCGATTTCCGGCGTATGCCATGACAGTTTTCCTACTTTTAATTCCATAAAATTGCAGCTGACGAAAGATATAGGCTGCTCGGCTTCATGTTTTTGTATGCATGAAGAATTTGAACCACGTTCAAATCAATTTCAAAAATTCCCTTATTTATAGAAATATTTCGATTGTGGTGAAAAAATAAGCAATAAAATGCCCGTTTGATACTCAAACACTCAACAACAGAGGGCTATCACCTGCTGGTTTGCAAAACCTTCAATATCGTTCATACATAAAACCAAGAACCCGCTGAAGATCGAAGGCCAACAATGGAACACCCAAATCAAGGACAAACGCCGATTCAAGATCTCGGCGCGCGCTTACGGAACGAACGACAAAACAAAGGCCTCACACTCAAAAAACTCGCCGACCTTGCCGGCTGCTCTCTATCAATGTTGTCCAAAATAGAAACAGAGCAAGCGTCCCCATCTCTTAAAACCCTGCACCAAATCACGTCTGCTTTGGATACATCTATTTTGCAGCTCTTTGCAGAGGCCGCGGGTCAAGATGTTCGCCATTACCGCCCCGGAGATCGGCCCTCTGTCATCGTGAGACGTCAAAGTGATCAGCCTGCCATCGTGATCGAGCGACTGTCGCCCAGTTACCCTGGCACCAAACTCGATGCCAACATTCATACGCTAGAACCCAAAGCCGACAGCGGCGGAGATATTACGCATGAAGGCGAAGAGATTGGATATGTCCTAGAAGGTTCAGCTGATCTTTTTGTAAATGGCGAGCTTATTTCATTGGTTCAGGGCGATTCATTTTACTTTTCATCGCCCCTCCCACACCGCTACCGCAATACATTTGATGGCACTACACGTATTTTATGGGTGAATACACCGCCAACGTTTTAAGATCGATCTGACAGTGAAAGTTTACGTTTAAACTTAGGCGCCCAGTTTACAGGGACGCACCTTGTAGTGCCATCAGTATGTGAATCCCTCTGAAACATAGAGATTCTTTGCTCGCACGAGATACTCTAAAAGCAAGGACGAGCCTTTGCTAAGACAACCGTGACCATGCGACAGTGTCAAATGTCTGCTTAAATAGAACTCCTTATCCGCTTGTTGAATGTCACTGAGAACTAACCCGGTATTGTCACCGAGATTTGCCCTGCTTCCAGTTATGTATCGCTGGCTATCCCTAGATAGGCGATCACCTGCCGAAGATTGAACCATCTGACCTGCCCCCCAAGGCTCCCTCATTCATAATGAGAGTTTGCGGGTTTGGATTTCATATTCGTGATCGTCTTTTTGGGCAAGCGCGTCGTGCGCGGAGCCCTCAAGTTGCTCAAGCGCCCGGCGCGCTTAAGTGGGCGTTTTGTTCCCGAGAGACGAGTGCGGTCTGACCTGATTGTAGTCGTATCGCCAAAGCGCCAGTTTTCTGCGGGCGTCATCTAAAGTGTCGAAGATTTCCTCATTCAGCAGCTCGTCTCGCAGGCTGCCATTAAAGCTTTCGATGAAGCCATTCTGCTGCGGTTTGCCCGGATCGATGTAATGCCAATCCACGTCGTTATCGCCAGCCCACTTCAGGATCGCGCGACTGGTAAACTCCGTCCCGTTGTCACTGACAATACAAGCAGGCTTTCCGTAGACGCGCACCAGTGCGTCCAATTCACGGGCAACCCGCGCGCCAGAGATGCTGGTATCGGCCATCAGGCACAGGTTCTCACGGCAGCAGTCGTCATTCACTGCCAGCATGCGAAACTTACGAGATGCGCCGAACGTATCAGACACAAAATCCAACGATCCCGTTGACCGGCAGGTGGTTGCAACCAACCACCGAGAGGGGGCGCTCGCCTGGGCGCAAAGCCACGGGCATAGGTGTCCGCGATCCACGCGCACGTTTACGGCCTCTGCGCCGCCGGACACCCAGCTTTTCCTCGGTGTAGAGACGATACAGTTTCTTGTGGTTCATAATCATGCCTTTGCGTTCCAACAAAACACCAATCCGGCGATAGCCGAACCGACGCCGTTTGCTGGCAATCGCCTTCATCTCTTCGCGAACTTCAGGTTTATCCGGCGGCTTGTCACGCCGGACGGTCTTGGGATCGACACCAACAAGCCTGCACGCTCGACGTTGCGAGATATCATGATCCCGCATTGCCTTGCGTGCTACAGCCCGTCGCAAACTCGGTGTCGTCAGTTCTTTCCCAGCAAATCTTTCAACACAACATTGTCGAGCATCGTGTCCGCCAGAAGGCGCTTCAGCTTGGCGTTCTCGTCCTCCAGCGACTTAAGGCGATGGGTGTCAGAAACGTTCATGCCGCCATATTTGGCCTTGAATTTGTAGAACGAAGCAGGGCTCAGGCCATGTCTGCGACACACCTCTGCCGTCGGCATCCCAGCTTCCTGTTCTTTGATCATCCTGATTATTTGGGCTTCAGTAAAACGACTCTGTCGCATTTGTTTGCTCCTTCGAAGGTTGAGCAAACTCTACATCAAACTGAGGGAAGTTTCGGGGAGCAGGTCACAGCCATTGCCACTTCTCCGAAACAAGAGGCATTGAACTTCCGCTGTTGTGCGAAGTACACTCAAGATACGTCCGTCTACATTGCATTTTAACTTAGACGACACGGCCAGATAACTGCGCCAAGAACTTTTCAATACCTTGTTATTTAAGGAAGTAATTTTTGTTTTCGTCAGTCCGCCTTATCAATTATGACTATGGTCAGCCATTTTTCTGACAGCATTTATTCCAACCCTATACTCCACCGTTAGGATATATTTTCTCAATAGCCTTCCCGATACTTGGAGTCTTTCGATCGCAGCACAGGCAGCATGGCTGGGCCTTACGTACGAGGTCGTGCAAGAAGCTCTTTTATTGCCGCTCTATTACCTATTTGGCCAAGCAATCGGGAGTCGAGTTGAGCTGCGCGATAGGGTAAGCACTTCTCTTCTTGTAACATTAGCAGCTTATGCGGTGCTAACGCTCGGGATACTGTTTGGCGCGGACTGGTTGACCAAGGCGATGGCCCAGCAAGTAGACCTGCAGGTTACTACCTCTCACTACATCAGTCTTGAAGCCATTGGATACATGGTCGGCGCGCTCAACGACATTTGCATTATTGTCATTGTCGCGCTTTCGCGGCAAAGGTTGCTGATTGGCTTCGCGTGTCCGCAAAATCTGGACTGGAATCCGCCGTTCGTAATCTCGCATTTTCATTGATGATCCTGCGCTTGATGAATGAAGTGGATGAGGCGGGTGTTTTCTGGGTGGCTAACAGCTTTATTTGGGGCTGGCTTCTATTGCCGGTGCTTACCCTCGGAATCCTTCTTCGCCAGGATGCGGGTAATCATGCTGGGCGACTTGAGGGGCGCCTTGCGGGCTACCTTTGGATAGTTGGTGGGGTAGTTTGCCTCTGGGTCCTGTCGATCCTAGCATGGTCTTGGTTTATCAGCACTATCATGGCCTCACCCGAGCCGGAGCGCATTGTGTCGCTCGTGCTGCTCATGCTTGGGTTTTACGTGGTCTTCGCCTTGAACCATATCCTCGACAGTTACCTATATGGTATGGGACGAACGGATTTGATGCTCTACCAGTCACTTTTCGTCAGCGTCGTCTATTATGGCGCAGCCCTCCTTGCTTATTGGACAGGTATTTTCGTTCCGGATCTGCAAAAGATTGCGTTGCTGTTCGGAGGCGGCATCGTTGCCGACAGCGCCCTGACACTGTGGCAGGTGCGCAAGGCTGGGTATTTTAGATTGGCTACATGAAACTATGTAGGCACAGGAATCCTGTAGACCGCGTGATCACATTTCATGACTGCCAAGTACGTGAACGGCCCTTAGGCTCAAGATAGAAATTACCCGTTACCGTCTGGGTTGTCGGGTAACGGTATTGGCATCATAGCCGATACCATCAATAGCAAGCCGTTGCCGTCATGGCAGATCGTGGAAGGAGGCAGGTTGTGCAATGAATTGCAATGAAACTCCCTAACCCTAATGAAACTGGCGCGAAGTTTGAGTGTATTTACTCAGTAAAATAAGAGGTTTTGTGTCATCCCAGTGCCCGCCGAAGGCAGAGGCCGCAGGTTCGAATCCTCTCGGGTGCACCATTTTGCTTTTCAGTAAAAATCATCCAAAAACCTAAAGATTACAGACATTTGCGGGGTTAGAAATCCATTTTGGCGATCATAGGTCAATGGGGCTTTAAATGCCAATCCGAGCACTGTTTTCTTGAGTGTCAGGTCTACATTTTCCCAGATATTCCAAGGGTTTGACAGGAATTGTACCGCGAGTTCGAAAATTTGCTCGGATGTGCGCTTTGATGTGGATTTTTTCTCCCGCTTTTCAATCAAAACTAATTTTTCTTGCTCTAGCTTGGTGATCTTCGTCTCATAGGCAGATGACGGTGGGGTTGCTGGTTTCAGCGATGCGGGCCAACAACGCGTCGAGTTGTTTGTCGGTTTGCCATTTGACGAGTCAGCTCAGCTTTTATCGCATCGGCTTCCTGATCTGGATTGCGTTGAGCTTCGTCCCAAACAGCGGCTTTCGCTTGGAGTAACTCAAACATTGCGCGATTGATCAGGGAGTAATCCGGCCCATCTGCACGTTCGATATGCAATGCACTTAGTGCAAACGGGCTCTCTTCTAAAGCCGAGGCGAGGTCTTCAACAACATTGCAGACACGATCGAAGCGCTTGCTGAAATCATCTGACATGGAATGCTTTTCGGCGAAGCAGCATTGCCCGCTAGGGTTAAAATTCTGTCACTTCCTAAAGATAAGCTTTCCAATTCAAATGACATTTCTTTCGCAAAAGGCTGGTCCAGCGTAGTGCCAGAGGCAGAGTTTCTTACTCGAACATCCGCGCCTTTCGGCTGCCGCAAAAACATTAACGACGAGAATAGGATCATCGCTATGGTCTGCCATGCGCGGTACTATAACCATAAGACTTGACCGCCTAGGTCATACATTTGGTCGTCGATACGTTACTTCAAACTGCCAGAGAACCCATCCGGCCCAGCCAAGAAATCCAGAAAACTTCTTACCTTTGTAGGTAGATAGCTACGATCAGCGTAAATAGCTTGAATATGCAATTTCGGCCATGCAATCGTTGGTAATACTGCTTCAAGTCGGCCGTCTTTTACATCGTTCTGGGCTGACCAGTTCGGAAGCATGGCAAAGCCCATGCCAGCAACAGCCGCTTGATGAAGAATGCTTTCGTTAGAGCTTGTCAAAATTGGTCGGAGTTTAATATCCATCCCCTCTTCGCCACCAAATTTGATACGTCCGTCCGCTGCAACTTGAGAATAGGCAAGCATTGGGGCGTTGTTCAGATCTTCTGAAGTTTTGGGGCGGCCAAAGTTGTCTAAAAATGAAGGGGCTGCCACCAGCTGAAACGTGACCTCCGCCAGTTTTCGTGCGATCAGCCCATCGTCCAATTTGAACGCAACGCGCAGTGCCAGATCAACACCTTCTTCTACCATATTAATCTTGCGGCCACTCAGGTCGATATCAAAAGTCACATGCGGGTTTTTCTGATGATAGGCGGTCAGTATTTTCGCAAAGGCCGGATTGGACATCCAAGCAGGCATCGACATTTTGAGCGTACCGCGCGGCGAAAGGCTGTCTGTCGTCAATTGCGCTTCGGCTTCGGTAAGCCCGTCAAGCAAAGGGCGGATTGTTTGTAAATACTGCGCGCCGGCCTCGGTCAGGCTCACGTTCCGGCTGTTGCGATTGAGCAGGCGCGCACCGACGCGCGCCTCGACATGTTTGACGTGTTTACTCGTCATTGCAGGCGAGAGGCCAAGTCGTTGCGCCACGGCGGAAAAGTTTTTGTGTTCTGCAACTTCGGCAAAAACACGCAGGCTTAGAAGTGTGTCCATTATCAACTCTCAGTAAACGGTGGATCAATAAATAACCTAATGATGTCGCGAGGGGAATGGTTTATTACTGTTCTCATCATAACTCGCTGCAGAAGCGATTTTTAGAAAGAGAACGACATGAAAACGATTGACACAAACCCCGTACAAACCAGTAAACGCTGGCATATTGGCCTCTGGGTCGCCCAAGGCCTACTGGCTGCAATGTTCCTGATGGCAGGCGCGACAAAGTTGATGTCCGGATCGGCCGAATTGGTCGCCATGGGCATGGGCTGGGCCGAAAACGCGCCCTTCTTATTGATCAAGTTTATTGGTCTTGCCGAAGTTGCGGGCGCGCTTGGTCTTATCCTTCCGGCTGCCACCCGCATTATGCCGCATCTGACAAAATGGGCTGCAGGTGGTCTGTGTGTTGTTATGGTTTTGGCCTCTGGCGTCCACATTTCTCGCGGTGAATTCGAAGTGGTTCCAGTCAATGCCATTTTGTTCGCACTCGCCGCTTTGGTTGTTTGGGGACGCACAAACAAGGCACCAATCGCACCACGCGGTTAATCCATCACATCTCGCGCTCCGGTTTCTCCGGCTGGGGCGCACCTTTACTCAAAAGGTTGCTTTCGATGCTACATACCCCTCTCTCTGCCAACACTGGCCACTCCACGCAGATTGACCGCCTGTCTTGGGGCGTTGT
This sequence comes from Pacificibacter marinus, assembly GCF_900109555.1. Classification (GTDB taxonomy): domain Bacteria; phylum Pseudomonadota; class Alphaproteobacteria; order Rhodobacterales; family Rhodobacteraceae; genus Celeribacter; species Celeribacter marinus_C. The sequence goes on from NZ_FNZV01000002.1 coordinate 37,444, forward strand.
CGAACTTCAGGTAACCAACCTTGATCGTGCGATTGCATTTTGGACAAATGCATTGGGGCTGATTGTGCGTGACAATCAGGTGTCAGGCGCAGCACTTGGCACGCAAGACAAAACTCTCTTCATCCTGCATGCTGGCGCAAAAACTCCTGTCGCAGCGCCCTATACGGGCATGTATCACGTCGCGATTGGCGTAAGCAGTCAGGTTGAGTTTTCGCGTACGCTCGCACGCCTGATTCACCTGAAGGTGCAAGTCGGGCCGACGGATCACTTGCTGGCAAAATCGCTGTACCTCCATGATCCAGATGGTCTGGAAATCGAAATCACTTATGAGACGCCCGAACGGTTTTCCCATTTTGGCGACATGAACCAAGGGCTGACGTTATACGATGTTGACGGCAACACGCATTCTGGCCGAGGACCGCTGGATGTCAAATCCGAGCTCGCCCATGCTGCAGGCGTAGACCCGATGGCCCCTTTGGCCGATGACAGCTACCTCGCACATTTGCACTTCAAAGTGGCAGCACTTGAGCCTGCTTTGGATTGGTTCGAGACCCTTGGTTTTAAGCGTCACCTGACGTTGGACAATTGGGGTTTTGCCGATATGGGCGCGGGCGCTCCCAACACGCACCGTTTGGCCATGAATATCTGGGCCGGTCCCAATAACCCGCCTATGCCGCAAGATATGGCTGGGTTGGTGCGCTACGAGTTATTCACACATGGAGAGGTTCTCGCCTCACCACATCTGCGCCAAGACGGCGATGCCTTGCGCGGAACCGACCCCACAGGCGTTCAAGTCACACTTCGACCAAGCAAATAAGAGATCACGATGACCTCTTCCCCACAGTCTACCGCCCCGCACAGATTATTTTGCACTGGGTCGTCTTCGCGGCAATCTGGGTGCAATGGCTCTTCAACAAGCCTATGAAACGCACCATTGAGGCCATGCAAACAGGCAACACTCCTGCTGGCAACGATATGACAATGGCCTGGATTTATGTGGGCTTTTGATCGACGGTCTTTCTTGCTGTGATGGCACGGCTTTATCTGCGCTACCACTACGGTGCGCCTGGTCACGCCCCAGGCACATTCCCGATGCAGGACAAGATTGCCACAATTGTACACTGGTCGCTTTACGGCACGATGATTGGTATGGTGATCACAGGTGGGATGACATGGAACGATTAAGGCGTCACTGACCACAGTTGTTGATGAACTGCCAGCCTTTACATCTGGACCGGCTGGGTTGCGTTTATCATCTTCGTGCCGCTGGCGCTGACATCAATGGATTACTGCGTGCGCAAAATGGGCACGTGGTGGAAGTGGTTGCAACGTTGGACCTATGCCGCAGCTGTGTTGACACTGGTGCACTGGGCCGCTTTGCATAATTGGAATGGCGCGGTACCGCCCTTGTCCACTTTGGCCCCCTGATCGCGCTTGAGGTTTATCGTGTCTGGTACTGGTATCTGCGGCTACGGCCCGCAGTGGCATAGCGACTGCCTCGACGCCTTGGATCAAGGCATCATGCAGGGCGAAGGGGTTTAATTCTCAAGCGACGCTTTCATCGTGTACTTTTGCAGTCATCAAAAAGGGATGTAATTGCAAAGCCGACGTCCGCTTGCCGCGGTTCGCCGCCATTCGCACGTGCCGCAGCATCGGTCAGTTTTAGCTCGAAACGGCAGTCTGCTGCGACCACGTCCAAGGTCTGCTCAGTGCCGTTCGCTGCGTGGATTAATGGCAGCTAACTGCACTTGATATTGCGCGGCCCTGTAGTGGTTAAATTTAACGGACAGTCTTGTTTTGTTCTCTGCGTTGTTGCGCACGTTTAGATGACGTTTCTTGGTCGGCTTGAGTACGGTATTTTTGAACCATTGTCAGAGTTTTGTGCCCCGTTACTGCTTGGATTTCGCTGTCGGAGCATCCGGCCTCAGCAAGTAGTTTGGCTGCTGTGTCGCGCCAGCCATGAGGCACAAGGCGATCTTTGCCACCCATGATTCCGATGGCACCCCGCACGTCTTCCACTGATTTTTGAATTTGGCGCTTACCAATGGGCTGCGTAAGGTTTTTTGGGAAGATATGGCGCCCTTTTCGGGGGAGTGATCCAAGATATTGTTGCAGGCGTTCTGGGCAATAAACGCGTAGCTTGGCCTTCGTCTTATCCTGGATAACATTCATGAATTCGCCGTCAAAATCATCCCAAGCCATCTTCGCACAATCGCCGATGCGTTGACCTGTGCCGATAGCCACCTCAAATGCCGTGAGCGCAGTTGTTAGATCGTTGGTCAAACAGGAGCGCTCAAAGGCAAGGAGCTTTACGTCTGGCCATGCTTCATACGAGCCGCCAGATAATTTTGAGATGTCCACGACGGGACGCGGTTGGGTGGGGTTTGTCCTTTTTGAAATTGCGTGGCTGCACTGTTTGGATGCGCGCCAATTTTCTTACCTTTGTTCCAAGATACTTTCCCCGCATGAAAACGTCCTGTTCGTCCGGTGAGCCAGCCGTTGCGTTTGCATAGGCCTTGGCAGGGCCACTTTGTTGACGAGATCAAGGAACACTGATGTCGGCATGTCCAACAGCCTTGCTGCATTTTTTTCTGCCACGGCGATTGGTAAAGCTTGCCCCATGTCGATCCCCTTTCATTTTGATTTATAGACGGTCATGCCGCATGGGATGAGGCCGCAGAGCACGGCCCACACCAATGCGTCACGCTTCTGGCGTGCCTTTGAATAGCGTCAGATCTGTATGCGCGACGGCGAGGTCGAGGGACTCATCGAAGGACGCCTCGAACGCTTTCTCGGGGTTGTCGATCGACAGGATGAACTTCACCTGACCGCCGGACTTGCGGTAGCGAAAGCGCACGGGCATGCGGTACAGCGGGCCGTTCAAAAACACCGGGATTGCAATGATGATTAGGTTTGGCAGGTTCAGCGGCTGACCATTGAGGCCTTTGTGCTCATTGATGAACTTCATTCCCGCTTCGCCCGTATCGCGGTTGGTGGTTAGTTTTAGATCACTGGTTTCATTGACGAGGAACTGTTTGGACATTTGCAGAAGCTGCGTGAGCTGGCCGTATCGCCCTTCAATCTTGCAGGCCGTTTCAATCAGGCGGTTTTCCCAATCGTCGTTGTTGTCGTCCTGTACGCCGGCAAGGATCGCGGGTGTCGGATCCATGATGTTCTTGGCCTGCGTCTCAATAAATTCGCCCATGTCGTCTTTTTCGAGCGGCGTGGATGCCGTTGTTCTGCGACTGGCAGCACGTCAAGAGTTTGAGGCGTTTGAACGCAAAGTCGGTCGCGGCGTGGCAATGCCGATGCGCAAGGTCCGCCCGTCAAAACGCGGGGCAGGGCGCGTGTGCAAGATGATCTCGGACTTGGACGCGGTGCGGGCCGTGTGCTTGCTGGGCCTGTCAATGAGTGAAGTGCTGCGCAAATATGAGTGGACGGAGCTCACGCAACAGCGCCGCGCTGCGAGCGGCCCTGCGGGATGCTCTGGACCGCATGCAGGGCTACGGCGTATAGGGCGCATCGACCGCAAGAAAATAGAGCTGCATTTCCACAAAGGGGGGGGAGGGTCAAAAGTCCGGAAGGTTTTTAACCCTAGACCCGTGCTTCCCTTACGTCACTACAGCGCAGCGGTGAACAAGTATTTGCGCAGCAATGGTTTGTTGCCTGAGGGCGTCACGATTGGCGGCGCACGGCACAGTTGGGAAGGCGGCATGAAACGTGCGGGCTATGAAATGGATGACCGTGGGGAGCTGATGGCGCACTCACGCAAAGCGCGCCGTGGTCGCGAAGTTTACGGCGATGGGATGGGATAACGAAGGACACAAATTGGCGGATTTTTACTCCGCTACGACTGCGATGCGCAGCCGCCCTAGATATCATAGTCGGGATTGCTTGTGAGCCCGCGCAAGCAGAATTAGAGGGAGCAGCGCGGATACCTCGCCAAGCGGTCCATCGTTTACGCAATGAAGTTAATAGGTTCTGAGACTAGCTTTGCGAAAATTGCAAATAAGAAGGGAAGTCTGTGGGGGGGGCGATTATTGCGGTAATTTTCAATTGCGCGATCGTGCGATTGCAGGCTTTTTCGAGGTGTTGTGCTAGCATGTCGGAGGCCGTTGATGTTGAGCCTGAAAGCGCGAGTTCAATCACGTGACCGAGTTCCATGATGGACTGCGTGTCTGGCGGTAGGCCAAGAGAAAACAGGGCGGATTGGCAGGCTTCCAACGCTAATTTGTTGTTGCTAGCCACCGTCGCGAGGTCTTCATTCGACGTGGACAAAATCACCATGTCGAAAAATTGTTTGTCGATTGCGGTCCATTTCTCAGAGGTTATCGGTTCTCCCCGAGGCAATGCTCCGATTTCTTGTGCAAGGTCTTGCAAATGTCGGTGAGGCAGTTTGGACGAGGCAAGGGCAGCAACTTCCAAAATCTTGCGCAGTTCGTATTTGTCTCTGATTTTCTTGGACGAAAGCGGTTCGACGACCCAACGCGAGGTGCGGTTTTTTTGAACTAACCCGCGCTCTTGTAGGCGCGCCAAGACATCGCGAACGATGGTGCGTGAAACATGATATTCCTCGGCCATCAAAGTTTCAAAGATGCGGCAGCGGCCAAACACTGGACTGCGCGTCACATGAAACGCCACATCATCGTACACTCTAAGCCAGCTAGGTTTGCCTGACTCTTCCTGCGCGTTGCTATGTACCAAAGTTATTTCGCGTAAGTTGGCGCGTTTTGGAGATGTATCTCCACCAGAGACTAAGAACCCACGCCCTGCAAAACGTTCGATCAAGGTTTCTGTTTCGATAATTTCTAGCGCTCGTTTGATGGTGGCGCGCGACATGTCTAGTCGATCCGCCAGCGCTCCCTCTTGAAGGACCAGACCAGGGTAGAGGTGACCGAGCTCAATGTTATTTCGAATGAAATTTGAAGCAACCTCAAAGAGCGGCATGCGCTTTTCGGGGGTGTGTTTTTCAATTTTCTGTGTCTCTGAGATGACCATTTCTGCCTCTTCAATGCCAGTTTAGAACATACGTCACGGTTGCTTTTCTGAAAAGTGTTTAATTTTTGCATGCAAAAATCAATAATGATTATTTTTTGTGCTTCCTTATTTAGTTTATTATTTTCAATTCATTAAGTGTAATTTAGATGCAAATTTTTAGGGATAAATTTGTTGTTCACTAAGAAAAAATCATTATTCACTTTACGAATCCGTCACAAATGATGTTTGTATTATAAAAATCATAATTGCCAACGGGGAAAATATTGTGCTGACGTTAAGCCGAATTAGTCGCTCTTACGGCGACACTGTCGCTTTAGATGGTGTTGATTTCGTCGTGCCAGACGATACCTATATGTCCCTTTTGGGCGCGTCTGGGTCTGGTAAGACGACGCTTTTGCGTTTGATCGCAGGGTTTGAAGAACCAGATCACGGTGAGATTTCGATCCATCAAACGCGCATCGATGGGCAAGCGCCACATCTGCGGGATATTGGATTTGTCTTTCAGAATTTTGCGCTGTTTCCGCATTTGAGTGTTGCTGACAATGTCGCCTTTGGTTTGCGGTATCGCGCGAATAAGGCGCTGAACAACGACACTGAAATCAAGGATCGTACCCAAGAGGCCTTGGTACTCGTGGGTCTAGACGGCTTTGGGCATCGCGGGGTCAGTGCGATTTCGGGCGGCCAGCGTCAAAGGGTCGCGCTTGCACGTACATTGGTTTGTGAACCGCGTATTGTGCTTTTGGATGAACCGCTCGGGGCGCTTGATGCGAACTTGCGCGCACGCATGTGTGATGAATTGCGTGCAATCCGCCAACGTCTTGGCGTGAGTTTTTTGCACGTGACTGGATCAGAAACCGAAGCGTTGACCATGGGCGATGAAGTCGCAGTTCTGGCCAATGGTCGGATCACGCAGTCTGATACGCCTGATACACTTTTCAGCCAGCCGCGCACGGCCGAAGCCGCGCGCCATATGAATGCATGGAACACCTTTGATGGGACGTTATGCGACGGCATGTCTGTGAAGGGTGAAATCGCTGTGCGCTTTGACCAGATGGATGTCAGTGCGCAGGGTAGGGCGCCGAAAGATCACCTTAGGGTGCACGCGCAATATTTGACGGGCGAATTTAACGGCCCGACTGCTTTGTCATTCTTTCGGGCCGCAGATGGCACGCTTTTACAAATTATCGACCATCTGAGCCAGCCACGCCTGCCGGATCTCATCGAAGGGCAGCACTATGATCTGCACTTTCCTTCCAATGCCTTGCGCCAATTTCATGGAGCTGTCTGATGTCTGCATTTTCGACTGACACCCTTGCCACCTCAGCACAGACCGCTGAATCGCCTGCGTTGATACGCGAACGCAAAGATCGCCGCCGTGCACTTGGGTTGCTGACACCCGGTTTGATTTGGATGGCCCTGTTCATGGTCTTGCCCATGGTTATGGTTGTCTATGTATCATTCTGGACGCAAACAACTTTTGCGGTAAATTCCGAGCTAACCACCGCAAGCTGGGAACGCTTTTTAAGCTCGCCGACCTATTTAAGTGCGATTTGGACGACGCTGCGCATCTGGCTTATCGTTTTGGTTTTGACCATTTTGGTGGGCTATCCCGTAGCTTTGTTTATCGGGCTTTTCGTCCGGAATAAGACCATTCAAACAGCACTTTTGGTGGCCTGTGTCATCCCGTTTTGGACGTCCTTTTTGATCCGCGTGATTGCGTGGCGTCCGATGTTGGGCACAGAGGGCGCGATCAATACGATCTTGCTTAAGCTTGGCGTCATTTCCGAACCGCTGACCTTTCTGCTGTTCTCTGAGTTCTCCGTTCTTGTTGGTATGACCCAGATTTACTGCGTGTTCATGGTGGGGCCGATCACCTTTATGCTGGGACGGATCGACATTTCAGTCATCGAAGCTGCACGTGATCTTGGTGCCTCCTTTGGCACCGTGTTCCGCCGCATCATCCTGCCACTTTCATTGCCAGGCGTCATGGTCGGTTCGATCTTTGTCTCTGTCATGGTGCTGGGTGAATTTGCCACTGCCGCGTCTTTGTCAGGCAGAAAAGTCAACCTTTTGGGCAATATCATCGTGAGCCAAGTGGGTTCGCTGAAATGGGCCTTTGCCGCTGTTGCAGGGGTCGTCTTGACCATCATCATCACCGCTGTGATCGCCTTGGCGCTGCGCCTTGTCGATTTGCGAAAGGAAATGTGAGCCATGCAATCTGGTATCTTACGCCCCGCTCTAGCAACCTATACTGCCCTGTTCTTGTTGTTTCTTTATGGTCCGATGATCGTTCTGGCGATCCTGTCCTTTCAAAGTATTGATGGGGGGCCACAATTCCCGATCCGTGATTGGTCGACATATTGGTATCAGCATCTTTTAGGACTGGCGGAAAGTTCACGCGTGTCACAATTGCCCGTTGGTGAAAGCCTTGTGCGATCTATGATGCTGGCCTTTATGACGACTGTTGTCTCGACAATATTGGGCGTGATGAGTGCTGAGGCGTTTCGCACAAAATTTAAAGGGTCAGGCCCTGCCTTTTACCTGATCATTCTTGGCATGATGGTGCCGGGTGTTCTGGTCGGCCTTGGGATGGCGCTTTTGTCGAATACGCTAGGCATTGGCCGCGCATGGTGGAGCACTTCTTTCGTACTGCATGTGGTCTACACCTACCCATTCGCGTTTCTCATCATGCTGGCGATCTTCAACCGCTTCGATCGTACGGTCGAGGAAGCCTCACTTTCCTTGGGTGTGACGCCTGCGCAAACCTTTCGTCGTGTGACCTTTCCGATCATCTTTCCCGGTGTTCTGTCAGCCATGCTGTTTAGCTTTACGCTGAGCTACGATGAATTTGCCCGCACGCTGTTTACGGCGGGGCGTGATCTGACTTTGCCCCTGTCGATCTACGGCACATTCTCAGTCGAAATCTATCCGAACCTCTTTGCCTTTGGCGTACTGACAACGCTGTTCAGCTTTACGCTTTTGGTCATCTACGGCCTCTTGATGAAGCGGTTTACAGCCAAGGCATCGCGCTTTAGCGGGCAGGAGGATGCGGCATGATTGCTCTTATCACAGGTGCGGGATCAGGCATCGGGGCCGCAATCGCGATGCGCCTTGCCCAAGATGGCCATGTCGTCGCCGTCAACGATTTGACGGTAGAGGGCGCGCAAACAACGGTCGAACAGATCAAAGCCGCAGGCGGCGATGCGCGTGCCTATGCTGCGGATGTGAGCGATGCGGATGCGGTGGCTTTGATGGCCGCAAATATTGCGCAAGAGTTGGGGATGCCCGACATTCTGGTCAATAACGCAGGCTTTGGTCATCAAGCGCTGTTTGGCGATATTTCACTTGAGATGTTCGATAAAATCTTTGCGGTGCATGTGCGCGGGAACTTCTTGTGTACGCAGGCATTCCTGCCCGCGATGCTTGAAAAAAAGCACGGCCATATCATCAATATTGCCTCGCAACTTGGGCAAGTCGGTGGTGTTGAACTGACCCATTATGCGGGCGCAAAAGCTGCTGTGATCGGCATGACAAAATCCTTGGCCCGCGAAGTCTCTGCACGGGGCGTCCGCGTCAATGCTGTGGCCCCCGGACCAATCAACACACCACTGGTCGAGGCGCTTTCTGAGGATTGGAAGGCCGCAAAACAGGCCGAGTTGCCCTTGGGACGCTTTGGGGTGCCATCGGAAGTGGGCGGGGTCGTGTCCTTTCTTGTTTCTGATGATGCCGCGCTTTTTGTCGGTCAAACGCTTGGGCCAAATTCTGGCGATGTGATGCTGTGAAATATGCGCCAAATAGAGGACGAAAAAATGGATAAACGAGTTGTATTGATCACGGGCGCAGGGATCGGCATTGGCCGCGCAAGCGCTCTGTGTTTTGCCAGCCTTGGCGACCACATTATCGTGACAGATGTTTTGGCGGATGAGGGCAAAGCTGTCGTTGCTGAAATCGAAGCGCAAGGCGGCAGTGCTGAATTTCACCCGCTAGATGTGCGTTCAACCGAACAAGCTGACGCGCTGGTTTCTGATCTGAATGCGCGCTTTGGCGGTCTTGATGTGATCGTCGCAAACGCGGGCGTTGCCTTGCGGGTGCCGATGTCTGAAATGACCGATGAGAAATGGCACAATACCATCGACATCGATCTATACGGCATGATGCGCGTTATTCGCCCCGCTTTGCCTACCATGAAAGAAGGGGCGTCGATTGTTTGCCTTAGCTCGATTATGGGGTCGCATTATGGCTGGGACGAACATGTGCATTACTCGACGGCGAAAGCTGGCGCTATTGGTTTCGTGCGGGCATTGGCGGTTGAATATGCAGCAAAAGGCATTCGCGTAAACGGTGTTGCACCCGGCTATATCCGCACCGCTCAGTTGCTGAACCCCGGTCATAGCCTTGGGCCTGAGGCGGCAGATATTGCCTCGCCTTACATCCCGATGCAGCGCCTTGGGGATCCTTCTGAAATTGCCAATGTGATCAAATTTCTTGCCTCAACAGATGCGTCTTACCTGACAGGGCAAGTCGTCACCGTTGATGGTGGGCTGACCCCCGGTCGGTACTAGGTCTCGAACAAAAAGAGGCGGCCAACGCCCTTTATCTTTTTCAACACTTTTACAATCAGGGAAAATACCCATGACACAGAACTCAAATCGTCGAAGCTTTTTGAAATACGGGGCCGCTGCTGCGGGGGCCGCAGCCCTTGGAACAGGGATGCATCCTTGGGCGCGCATGGCCTATGCTGCCAACCTTTCTGAGCAAGAATTGCGCACGACGGGTCTGTCTACGACGGTTCAAGATCGCATTCTTGAAATGTTTAAATCTGCCTCAGGTGTCAGTGCTACATCAGGGACGCCGTCAACCTATCCTGATGCGCAAACCAAAATCTTGTCTGGGTCTTCAGACTATGACGTGTGGGAAATCATCGCCGAGCGTCTGCCTGCCTTGATCGCGACAGATAACGTCGAAACCATTCCTGCCAGCGAGATTAGCAATTGGTCGAGTATCCGCGATACCTTTACCACGGTTGATCCTAAATGGGCTCCAAGCGCACAAATCTCTGGTCAAATCTGGGCTGACGATGCGCAAAGCGAACTCTACATGGTGCCTGCCGTCTATAACTTCGACTCTATCGGCTACAATCCTGACGTTTTGAGCGAAGAAGAAGCCAACACTTGGACAGCGCTTTTCGACGAGAAATGGAAAGGCAAATCTGGCCTTAACGTCGATCCGCTAATCGCAATCGGTCAAGCTGTTTTGGCGATGAATTCCTTAGGTTTGCTTGAAGCGAAAAACCCAGGGAACCCGACAAAATCTGAAATTGATGAAGCCGCGAAATTCTTGATTTCCAAAAAGAAAGCGGGTCAATTCCGTGCGCTTTGGGGTGACTTTGGCGAGCTTGTAAACTTGATGGCTTCTGGCGAGATGGTTGTGTGTGACGCGTGGCAGCCTGCTGTCATGGCGGTCAAGGCACAGGGCAAACCAGCCAAATACGCCAACCCGAAAGAGGGCTACCGTGGCTGGGCGATTGGTCCATCGATGCTTAAAGGGTCGCCAAACCGCGAAGCTGTGATCGCCTATGCAGATTTCTGGTTGTCAGGTGAACCTGGCATCGCAGTCACCGAGCAAGGCTATTACTCACCGTCCAAAAATATCAAAGATGTTATGGATCCTGAGAAATACGCATTTTGGTACGAAGGTGCGCCTTGGACTGGCCCAGCTGAGCGTGGCATCAATCCGGGCGATCTGCGTGATGGTGGCTCACTTGCTGAGCGTTCTTCTAACGTCGCTTACTGGCACCAGTGGCCAGATGAATACGATCACCTGATCCAGCGTTGGGATGAATTCCTAAACGCATAAAGCAAGCGAGGGGCGTGCGGATGATCCTCCCCGCCGTGCGCCTCTCACATGTCACTTTTAAATGAAAGCTGATCGTTATGGTCTATGATCTCGAGCTGAATTCTGTCGGCAAAACATATCCTGATGGCACTGTTGCCGTATCCGATTTCGACCTACAGGTTGAAAAGGGGGAATTCGTTGCCTTTTTAGGGCCAAGTGGCTGTGGGAAATCCACAACGCTGCGCATGATCGCAGGCTTTGAGGATATCACCAACGGTGATGTCATGATGATGGGACAAAACGTAACCCACTTGCCGCCTGAGAAACGCCCGACGTCTATGATTTTCCAAAACTACGCGTTGTTCCCGCATATGTCGGTGCGTGAAAACGTGGCCTTTGGTCTTGATGTTAAAGGTATGCCCAAGGTTGAAAAAAACCGGAAGGTCGATCGCATTCTTGATATGTTCGACCTCGAACAGTTTGCCGACCGCAAGGCCGATATGCTGTCTGGTGGGCAACGCCAACGCATTGCTTTGGCACGCGGACTGGTTGTTGAACCAGAAATCCTATTGCTGGATGAACCGCTCGGGGCGCTGGACGCTAACCTGCGTCGCATCATCCAAAACGAATTGAAGCTGCTTCAACGCGAGCTTGGGATCACCTTTATCTTTGTTACCCACGCCCAGTCCGAAGCGCTTGGATTGTCAGACCGCGTGGTTGTGATGTCAAATGGGGTGGTGGAACAGGTATCTTCGCCAAAAGACCTATACCGTCGCCCAAATACACCTTTTGTGGCGGATTTCATTGGCTCGAATACGTTAATCGAAGGCACGCCCAAAGGCGCGTCAAGCGCAGGTTTTGGTTTGATTGACACACCTTACGGTGTTCTCAAAGGGGTTGGCAAAGGCGATGAAACGATGGCCGTTGTACCTGCTGAAGCGTTTCGGATTTCCCCTCAAGGCACGCCTGATGAAATCAGTCTCAGCGGGACACTCAGCAGTCGTCAATTGATTGGGTCAGTCGGGCATCTCAAAGTGCGCCTTGATCAGGGTGGCGATGATGTGTCCGTCGAAATCAGCGCGGACCGTGATGATGTGCGCGCGCTTGTGCCCGGCGCACCTGTGACCCTTGGGGTCGACCCGACTTCTATCACTCTAATTCACACTTAATGACTTAAAAGGAGGCCTTTACAATGGCAAAAGAAATTCTCGTTGGTTTCGGGGTTGATGTGGATGCTGTAGCTGGCTGGCTCGGCTCATACGGCGGCGAAGATAGCCCGGATGATATTTCGCGCGGCATGTTCGCAGGCGAAGTTGGGTCAATGCGCTTGCTCGACCTGTTCGATAAACTGGACATCAAAACCACTTGGTTCATTCCAGGCCACTCTGCGGAAACATTTCCAGAGCAAATGGCCGAAGTTGCCAAGCGCGGTCATGAAATTGGCATTCACGGGTACAGCCATGAAAACCCAATCGCCATGACACCTGAGCAAGAAGAAGCTGTTCTTGATAAGTGTATCGATCTGATCACCGATTTGTCTGGCAAACGTCCAACAGGTTATGTGGCGCCTTGGTGGGAATTTTCAAATGTGTCCAATGAGTTGCTTTTGAAAAAAGGCATCAAATACGATCACTCATTGATGCATAAAGACTTTGAACCCTACCGCGTGCGGGTTGGCGACAAATGGACCAAGATCGATTATGCAGGCAAGCCAGAGGATTGGATGAAACCGCTGGAGCGCGGCGAAGAAACCGATCTGATTGAAATCCCAGCCAACTGGTATCTCGACGATCTGCCGCCCATGATGTTCATCAAAAAATCGCCAAACTCCCATGGCTTTGTGAACCCACGTGACATCGAACAAATGTGGAAAGACCAGTTTGATTGGGTCTACGAAAACATGGATTACGCTGTGTTTCCGATCACCATTCACCCCGATGTCTCAGGGCGTCCACAGGTTTTATTGATGCTTGAGCGGTTGTTCAAACACATCGCATCTCATGAAGGCGTCAAATTCGTCACCATGGATGAGATGGCGGATAACTACGATAAAAAGTTTCCTCGCAGTTAAGCACTGCTTTTCAAGGCAGACGTGGGCGGTGCGCTGCCCACGCCACTCTTTTTGAGGCGGTCCCATTTTAAAGGGGCATCGCCTTTGAACAGCTAAGGTAAAAGGGACGATAGCATGTGTTCTCTGTGTGGTATTTTGGGATGTGATGATCACTGGACAAATGCAGTGGTCCGCCCGGGCGTTTATACGCGTAATCACGACACCTTGGCGCGGCGTACAGAAACAGCGCGTCGATTGAAATCTGCCAATGCTGTCTTGTCCTTTCGTCGCCTTAAGTTGGATGTCTGGCAAGGGCGCTCTTATGTGGTCGCCTCGCCAACGGGGGCCTCAAGCGTGTTCGAAGCTCTTTCGCATCTTTGGCCCGAAGCCGAAGCTCTTGCAGGTCGCGAATTCGACCCGTTAGATGATACCTTTATTGAATGGATGGAAGGGCAGGCGCTGTCATGACACCCGTTATTTTACTCACAGGTTTTTTAGGCTCTGGAAAAACAACACTGCTGCAACGCTTGTTGCGTCACCCTTCGATGGAAGGGACAGCGGTGCTTGTGAATGAGTTTGGTGAAGTGGGGCTGGATCATCATTTGCTGGATCAGATTGATGAGAATGTTGTTTTACTGAAATCGGGGTGTATTTGTTGCACCGTGCGCGGCGAAGTTGCCGACGCGCTGGCCAATTTGCATTCGATGCGCACGCGGGGTGAAATTAGTTTTGAGCGCGTCGTGATCGAAACGACAGGATTGGCCGACCCTTATCCCGTTTTGCAAACGCTCACTGCGCATCCTGTCCTGCGCTCGCATTTCAGCAATGGCGGTGTGTTGACGACTGTGGATACGGTCAACGCGGATATCCAAGTCACGCACCGCGCCGAAGCTGTGCGCCAGATTGCAGCGGCTGATCGTATCGTTTTAACGAAAACCGATCTTGCCGCTCCACAAGAGGAAGAAGCCTTGCGCCAACGGCTTTTACGCGTCAATCCTGCGGCGAATATTATCACGAGCATGTCGTCTGTTGAAACGATTTTAGCTGACTTTGGCCCATTGTCCTTTTTCACGTCAAGCAAGAGCGCCACTCAGAACCACATCTGCGGACCGGGGTGCGGGCATGATGCCCCAACCAAATGCGACAGCCTCACCGATCAACATCGCCATCACGACGAAACCTTTGGTGTCACAAGCTTTTCCCTTGAAATTGAGGGGGGTATAGATTGGACAATGTTTGGAACATGGCTTACGCTTTTGCTCCATAAGTACGGAGATAGGATTTTCAGGGTGAAGGGCATTTTAGCCATCGAAGGCGAGGCATTACCAATCGCGATTCATGGGGTTCAGCATTTAATACATGCCCCAACGCATATGGATCATTGGCCTAAAGGGATGGATCAAAGCGGGTCAAAAAGCTCGCATCTTATCTTTATTCTGGAAGACATTGAGCCTGAAAAAATCCGCCGTTCCTTTCACGCATTCATGAATGTCGACACTGTGAAGGCAGCAGCCCGATGACGAAACCCCTTCGTATTCTCACGACTGAAATCCAGCCTTGGCGCTATCTTAAAGACCGCGCAGAGGCAGATTTAGGCTTTCCCTTGGAATTTATCGAGAAAGATTTCAACAGCGCACAGCGCACGGCGGCTTTCGAACCTGCAAGCTTTGATATCTATGATCAATGTTTCCACAACCTTGATATTGTTTGGTATTGGCGTGCTGTGCAGGCAATCGATACGGCGCGCATCACTCATTGGGATCAACTCGATGAACTCGCACGGGTCTCTCCTGCGCAGGGTACAAAAGCGCTTGGTGATGTGCCTGCCTCACGGCTTTTCGTTCAAGATGATATGACACTTTCAGACAAACCAAGTGCGCAGATTTCTATGCTCCCCACCTTTTATAATTTCGATAGTTTTGGGGTTGAAACGACAGGTCTATCTCTTGCTGAAGACGCTCAAAGCTGGTCGGCTTTGGTTGACCCACAATGGTCAGGACGGGTCGCTTTGGTTGATGAGCCTGCGATCGGCCTGTTTGATTTAGCGATGGCGCTATCTTCGGCAGGGATCATGTCTTTTGAAGACATGGGCAACATGAGCGTGCCTGAAATTGATCTATTGATTGATGAGGCCAAGAGATTGGTCGCGTCTGGGCATTTTCGCCCCTTTTGGTTGCGCGCTGATGAGCCTGTTGAGCGGTTTCAAAATGGTGAGCTAAAGCTCGCTTCCATGTGGTCACCAACGATTGTTGAAATGCGCCGTAAAGGTATTCAGGCGCGTCAAGTGCGCCCAAAAGAAGGCTACCGCGCGTGGCATGGCGGTATGTGCTTGTCGCGCCAACTGGACGGCGAGGCGTTAGATCGCGCTTACGCTTGGCTGAATTGGTATCTTGGTGGGTATGCTGGCGCTGTTGTCGCCAAGCAAGGTTATTACATGTCCGTACCTGAGCCTGTGAAAGACCATATGCCGAAGGCCTATTGGGATTATTGGTATGAAGGGTTGCCCGCCACGCAGGACCTAGAAGATGTCGCGGGTCGAGTTGCGATAAGGGCAGGGCAAGTTCGAACTGGTGGGTCCTGGCGCGAGCGGGGACAACACATCGCGATTTGGAATTCAACAATGGATGAACACAATTATGTTGTGCGACGTTGGAATGAATTGGTCGCTTTCGCAGCTCAAAAGTATCGCTCAACAAAACGTGCCAGCTAAAGGTTTTTATCTATGAAACAGATCACGCTTCTTGCTACGGGGGGAACTATTGCCTCTGCTAAAAGCAAGAGCTCCGCCGCCGTCACCGCGGGCATTAATGCTGAAACCTTACTACAAAGCCTTCCTGAAATACCTAAAGGTCTTGAGGTGCAGGTCGAAAACTTTGAGTCTTGCGGCAGCTATGCCCTAAATCTTGAAACGGTGTTTCGTTTATGCTCACGCATTAATACCTTGCTTGATGCTCCCGACGTAGATGGTGTCGTCGTAACGCACGGGACAGATACGATGGAAGAAAGCGCCTTTGTTGCGTGGCTTTTGGTGCGCTCAGAAAAGCCTGTGGTGTTCACGGGTGCCCAACGTCATGCGGGCCTGTCGGATACGGACGGTCCGCGTAACATTGGCGATGCACTAAGCGCTGCGGCCAGTGATGATCTGTTCGGAATCGGGCCTGTTATTCTTTTTGAGGGCGATATTCACGGTGCGCGCTATGGCTGCAAAACGCATACATCACGGGTTGATACGTTTCGCTCGGTAGGGTTGGGCAAACTTGGTGAAGTCGATTTTGGTGAAGTGCATCTCTATCAGCGCCCTGTACATACACGCCCGCAGGTTGCGGCCCAAGCGCTTGATCCGAATGTGGAACTGATCGCGCTTGGTCTGGGAGCAACGCCAAAACTCATGGCTCTTGCGGGTGATCATGGCGCAAGCGGGATCATTTTATCCGCGTTTGGCCGCGGTAACGCACCCGATGGTTTTGCAAATGAAACAGAGCGCCTTACACAAATGGGCATACATGTCGTGGTTGCATCCCGTTGCTTTGAAGGTCGCACGCGCGCGGTTTATGGTAATGATAGCGGCGGAGTATCTCTTGTGGACAAGGGGGCTATATTGGCGGGCGATCTTTCCGCAGTGAAAGCGCGCCTTTTGCTGTCTGCTTGCCTCGGTGCGGGATATGATACTGTTCAAATCGCGCGTGCTTTTGCAGTTTAAAATATAGAACGGTGAAAACTGCAGCTGGCCTCTACCCGCGTCTCGTTAACGAGCGCAATTAGACGGCCAGCCTTACCATCTTTGCTGGCGACAAAGGTACCTAAACTGACTGAGGACGACATTAATCCCAACAGTAAGTATGTTTAAGCTGGGCGAGGGCTGATGCTTGAACAACCCCATTCGTGCATGGCCGGCAGGCATACTTTGGGCGGCGTGTAACGATCACACGGAACTGGGTGGGGACGATGTCCTATCGTTCAGACGTACGCAGCTTGCTTGCAGGCCTGCTGCGCCGACAATGGATCTATCCAGAATCGCCGCCCGACTCCCCGAGAAGAGCGCGGCAAGTGCTTCGCCTTTAAGTTCACCCAACCAGTCGGTCAGGTAGGGGCCATATCCTTACCAATTAAAACCGAGTTTGGTGACAACGCGGCGGGCAATCGCCCCAAGGTATCCGTCATAGCAGTTTTATCGCACGCTCAGAGGTGTCGCGGATATGTTGTTCGATCAAGCTTGACGCAAGATCGGCATCCCGCGCGAGCGTTGCCGTCATAATGTCGCGATGTTCTTCGAACTTGCGGCCGCCCATACCCTCAGGCGTGCGTTTGGTCACAAATCTGTATCGGTCGAGTTGGTCAAACATGATCGAACGCAGGCGGAACAGCCATTGTCCTTGGCAGGCACTAACGAGAGCTTCATGAAATTCTCGGTGGCGCTCTACCCATTCTGAATGACGTTCCATCCGGCGTTCCCACGGCAGCCCTTCGATCAGGCTGAGACGATGGTGGACGGCCACGATGTTGGTTTCCCAATCTTCACCGCCATGCTCAATAGCCTCGCGCACGGCACGCTTTTCAAAGTTGATAAAATGGTCGGTTATCTCGAGCAGCTCTTCCGCAGAGACCGGCGCAACCCTAAAGCCTTTGCCTGCCTCCACGGTTACGAATCCCTCGGAGGATAACTGCGAGAGAGCCTCGCGCAGGGTCCCGACGCCAACGTCGTAGCGCTTTGTCATCTCTGCAAATTTCAGCCGTGCTTCGGGTGCGAACTCACTGCTGACGATGTCTGTGCGTAAGCGGGTCAGGACATCGCGGTTCTCGGCCCTGTCTCGGGTCAAGGATTGGCTAATTGTCGGATCCAAACTGTTTGGCGGCACATGGCTCTCCTATCTTAATCAAACATTTAGGTAGCGTGCATCCTATGCCCCGACCGACCTTCACTACAAGCTTTCGAATATCCCAAAAATTCGACACTGACCACAACTTTCGAAATTATAGGTGTATTTCAGATAACTTCAATGTAGTCGTAGGTGATGAATTGAAGAAGGGTAATCGATGAAGTTTGTCTCTTTCTCACACAACGGAACGCCCTCATGGGGGTGTGTTAGAAAACAGGATCTGTATGATCTGGGCGCACGCTTGGGCGGCCAATTCCCTGATCTTAAATCTTATATTTCAGCCGGCATGCCGCGCGATGACCTTGCGGATCTTGGTGGCGCTGACTTTGCTCTTGCGGATGTAGAGCTGGAACCGGTGATTCCGAATCCCGACAAGATTGTACTGGCCGCGATCAACTATTGGGAGGACAATACTGATCCGGACAAGGTCCCAGACTATCCTGTGCTGTTCTTGCGCCTTCCATCTTCACAGATCGGCCACGGCGCGCCCCTGATCCAACCAAGGTCTTCGCAAAAGCTGGATTTCGAAGGTGAGTTGGCTGTGATTATTGGCGAGGGAGGACGACACATCAGTCCGGAACACGCCATGGGTCACGTGGCAGGCTATTCCATTTACAACGATGCCAGCGTTCGGGATTGGCAAAAGCATTCTCATCAATTCACACCCGGCAAGAACTTTGTCGGAACCGGCGCGTTTGGCCCTTGGATGGTGCAGCCGGCGGATCTGTCAGGCCTTGAAAAGGGCTTGGCCCTCACGACCCGTGTGAATGGCGTGGAAAAGCAACGCACCGATACTTCGCGGATGATCTTCGATATCCCTTATTTAATTTCCTACATCTCGACTTTCGCGCCGTTGCAGGCCGGAGACGTGATCGTCACCGGCACCTGCACTGGCTTCGGTATCACCCGCGATCCCAAGGAGTTTTTGGCGCCGGGGGACGTGGTGGACGTGGAGATTGAGGGAATCGGCGTGCTTTCTAACGCCGTCGAGGCCGAAAGCTCGGCGTGATCTAACGCGCAGCAGACCTCGTCGCGGTCAGATATTATTCTACAATTGTAAAAGTTTCGAAAATATCTTGCATATCCGAAAATGTATGTTACCCATTTGTTAACAAGTGTTGGAGGAGTGTAGCCATGGGCTATCTGGTGAACTCGATGGGGCACGTTCAACTGAACGTCGTTGATATTGAAGCTTTGGTTCGAGAATCGTGCGATGTTCTCGGATTGCGCGTGACGCGGGAAGAAACAGACTGCGTCTGGTTGTCCTCAAATGGGCGCAAGGCAGAGTTGGTGCTGCATAAGTCTGGCGAGAATGCGATGCGGTCTCTCGGGTTTGAGGCGGTCTCGGAGGCCGCTGTGGCAGAGGCGGCCAGCCGTGTCGAGGAGGCCGGTTGTAAGCTGATCTCTAACGAGCCAAGCTTGGATTGTTGTGTCGCGGGCATGCAGTTCGTCACTCCGCAAGGCCACACGTTCGAGCTTCACAGTCCTGTCGAGACAGAAATCTATGGCAACCGCCACCCGACCCCGGGCATGGCGCCCTTGCGGTTGGACCATGTTAACATTCTCTCTCCGGAGCCTGCGGAAACTCGGGGCCAGATGGAGAAGATATTTGGCATGCGTCTGTCCGAGCGGATGGTCGATGATGGCCTGAACTGGATGCGCGCCGCGAACCGACTGCACCACATCCTTGGCATTGTTAAGGGAGACATTGGTCTTCATCACTATTCTTGGGAAGTGGCCGAATTCTCGAGCTACTGCCACTTGGGCGACCGCCTCGACACGATTGGCAAGAATTTCATCTGGGGCCCAGGGCGGCACCGGCCCGGTGACAATACGTTTGCATATTACATCGACACCTGTGGTGCGATGGTTGAACTCGCCGGAAACATGGCTCTGATCAATGATGACGACCGCTATGAGCCGAACATTATCACCGCTCTCAAGCGACCCGAAAATGTCCGTGTGATGAATGTCTGGGGGGAACCTGCACCGCTGCCGTGGCGTGAGCATCATTTCCCTTGGTCGGCACCTACGGTCTAAAAAGGAGAGACGTTTCATGTTGAAAATCGGCATCTTAGAAGGCTCCTTGCGGAGTGCATCCCTATCCCGCGCAGCAGCACGGGCAACGGCAAGCCTGTTGCCGGATGGCGCGCAGGCGGTGGCCCTGCCCAATCCGGGCACTCTACCTCTGTTTAACCAAGACGTGCTGGACGCAGGCATGCCAGACACCGTTGCATCACTCATGTCCCAAGTCGAAGGCATTGACGCGTTGTTGATTGTGACCCCTGAATACAACTGGTCCATCCCCGGCGGTCTAAAGAACGCAATCGACTGGCTGTCACGAAAAAACCCGAGTCCCTTGGCGCACAAACCGGTTTCGATCTGGAGCGTCTCGCCCGGCCTTCTTGGTGGTGCACGCGTCCATGAAAGCCTGCGCCAGACACTTTTGTCGCAGGACATGATCGTGATGGCCAAGCCCGAGGTGCAGATCGCAGGGGCCATAGGCAAACTGGATGTGGACGCAGGCGCCACCACCAACCCCGAGACCGAAGCCTTTCTGCGCGGTCACCTCTCTGCCTTCACGGCATTTTGCAACACATGGACCGCGACCTGAACGCAGCCCCGACCTGACTTGAAAGAGGCATGACCACATGGAACAGCAGCATACCTTTATGTCCGATGGCTTGAAACTCTCTGGCGTGCTTCATGTGCCCAAGACCCGCAAGCCCGGTGAGCGCCTGCCGACGTTTATCGTTCTTCATGGTTTCGTGGGCACCAAGGATAAATCACACGTGGAAATCATCGCCCGCATGATTGCGGACCTTGGATACTGTGTGTTCCGTATGGATTTCCGTGGCTGTGGCGAAAGCGAAGGCGCGCGCGGCGAGGTCCGGTGTTTCGATCAGGTGGCTGACACGCGCAATGCCGTCACATTCCTGTCGGGGCTCGAAGAAGTCGATCCGGCGCGCATCGGTGTCACGGGACACAGCTTTGGCGCGGCGGTTGCGATCTTTTCAGCCGGTGTGGACGAGCGGATTGCCTGCGTCATGTCGTTCTGTGGTTGGGGCGACGGAGAGCGCAAGTTCCGCGGCCAGCATCCGACGCCGGAAGCATGGGAAAAGTTCACAGGCATTCTGGAAAAAGGCCGCAAACACAAGGCCGAGACTGGCGAAAGCATGTGGGTGTCGCGTTTCGACGTGGTGCCGATCCCGCCAGAACTGCGGGTCAACCTGTCGCCAAAGGCGCAGTTCAAGGTTCCAGTGGAAACCGCAATCAGCATGTATAACTTCCGTGCTGATGACGTTGTGGCCTCTATCGCACCGCGTCCGCTGCTGTTGTTCCATACGGCCCACGATGTGATTACGCCGATGGAGCAGTCCATCCGGCTGTTCGAAAAAGCCGGCGCGAATGCCGAACTTATGATTCCGACCGGCATGTCACATTTCCCCGTGTCAGACGAAGACCGCCCACACACGCAAGCCTTGGTCGAGGCTTGGCTGAACAAGTTCTTCCCCGTCCAGCTAAGCGACGCGTCATGAAATTGTTGGATGCGCAGACCCTAAAGGCGTATGCCTCGGCCCTTTTGCAGGCGGGTGGCTACGCATCAGCGCACGCGGAGCGCACGGCCGATATTCTGGTGTGGGCTAATGCGCGCGGGGCGAATTCCCATGGGGTGCTGCGCATACCGCGCTATATTGAGATGGTTGAGACGGGGCTGATCAACCCAACCGCCGTGCCTAAGTTGGAAACCCGTGACGGAGCCATTGCCGTTCTAGATGCAGCAAAAGCACCGGGCCCTTCTGCGATGGTCGCGGCAATGGACACGGCAATTGGCCTTGCCGAGAAATTCAACATCGGCTGGTGTTCCGCGCGCGATATCACACATGCTGGGGCTGTCGGATACTTCGCGTTACGGGCCGCAGAGCGCGGCTACATCGGCATCGTTATGACAGCATCTGGCCCGCTTATGGCCTACCATGGTTCAAAGGTTTCTGGGTTGTCGACCAACCCGATATCTATCTCCGCGCCGTCAAATGACCTGCCCTTATTGTTGGACATGTCCACGTCCACCGCCGCCTTGGGCAAGATCATGCATGCCAAGGATGCCGGCACCGCGATCCCGCCGGAATGGGCGATTGATGCAAATGGCAATCCGGTGACGGATCCATCACGGGTCGCGACTTTGACACCGCTTGGCGGCCCCAAAGGATCGGGCCTGTCGCTGATGATCGAAGTGCTGTGCAGCGTGCTGGTGGCAAACCCAGTTATCTCGACCGTGCTGGGCGGCGGCGAGGGCGCGATGAATGGCGCGGCGCTGGCGATAAAGATTGACGCCTTTGGGGCACCAGATGTTTTTGCAAATCAGATCGCGGAGCTTGGACAACGGTTAAAGGGCCTACCCAAGGCCCCTGGCACCGAGGAAATCTTCATGCCCGGTGAACGCGGTTTTCACATGTCGAAGGCGCGGATGCAGGCAGGCATCCCCTTGACCGACGGCACGTTAGATCGGCTGACGGCTTTGGGGGACAGGCTCGGCGTGGCGCAACCAGAGACAATGCAGATCGAATAATGAGAGACAGCAGAAAGTAACTAAAGAACTGGCAATTCGCGTTCTTGGGAGGGAACCTTGGCAAACATTGAGGATCATGGAGGACAGAGCAAAGCGGCCCGCGCTGTGAGCGGGGGCGTGCTTTTGGCGGCTGGTCTGGTTATTTCGTTTTTTGCTTGGGGCTACCCAACGGGGTCGCTTAATCAGATGGGGCCCGGCTTTTTCCCGCAGACCATCGGAATTCTGATTTCCCTTCTCGCCGTCACCATTTTGATCGTTGATCTGCGCCACCCTGCGTTGGAGCGCCCTAGCGCAATTCAGTGGCGGGGTCTTTGCTTTGTCTCGGTGGGTATTATTATCTTTGCCTTGTTGGTCGAGCGCGCGGGACTTGTTCCGTCGATGTTTCTGGCGGTTGGCGTTTCGATGTTCGCCGATGATCAGGCCAAGCCGCTGACCGTGTTGATCTATGCAATTACCGCGGCGGCTTTGGGCTGGCTTTTGTTCCTTGTAGGGCTTGAGCTGCCAATTCCAGCGTTTTGGAGGTTGTAATGCTGGATCAATTCATCCTTGGCCTCTCGGTTGTGATGCAACCCAACGTTTTAATCTACGCGTTTTTCGGCGTATTTCTAGGACAGCTTATCGGGGTTCTGCCTGGTGTCGGGGCGATCACGGCGATTTCGCTGTTGCTGCCGGTGACGTTTTACCTTGATGCCACCACGTCGATGATCCTGCTGGCAGGCATTTACTACGGGTCCCAATACGGCGGCTCCATCGCGTCAATCCTGCTGAATTTGCCAGGAACGCCGTCCTCGGTTGTGACCTGTCTGGAGGGCTACCCACTTGCCCAGAGTAACCGTGCGGGGCTTGCCCTATTCGTTGCGGCTTTTTCATCCTTCTTGGGGGGTATGGTCGGAGTGGCGGTTCTGGTTTTGGCCGCGATTCCGATGACGGTGATCGCTTTAAAATTTGGCGCGCCTGAATATGCGATGCTTGTTATCATCGGGCTTCTGGCGGCTTCGATGATCGGGACCGGATCACAGATCAGATCGCTTGCGATGGTTGTTCTTGGCATTGCGCTGGGCTTGGTTGGTGCGGACGCGACAACCGGATACTATCGTTTCGTTGCGATGCCTGAACTCGCCGATGGCATTAGTCTTGTGTCGCTCGCGATGGGCCTTTTCGGCGTGAGTGAAGTCATCCGCCACGCCTCGCGCCGACCTATGCGCGGTGCAGCTCCACTGTCCGTAAGCATGCGTGATGTCATCCCGACACGCGCACAGGCCAAGTCGCTGGTCTTTCCGATTGTGCGCGGTTCAAGCATCGGTTCGTTTTTTGGTGCCCTACCTGGGACAGGAGCTGCGATTGCGTCCTTTATGGCGTATGCGATTGAAAAGCGGTTTTCACGCAAGCCTGAGAAGTTTGGCACGGGGCATCTGCCTGGCCTTGCGGCCCCAGAGTCCGCGAACAATGCGGCGTCCCAAACAGGGTTTATCCCGACCCTGACGCTTGGAGTGCCAGGTGATGCGGTGATGGCATTGATCATCGGCGCGCTGATTTTGAATGGCATCATCCCCGGCCCGCGCTTGATGGTGGATCAACCGGAACTGTTCTGGGGCGTGATCGCCAGTTTCTTTGTCGGCAACATTATCCTGCTGCTGATTAACATACCGCTGATCAAACTCTGGGTGCTGTTGCTACGGATTCCATACCAGAAGCTTTACCCGATGATCCTGCTGATGATCTGTGTTGGCGTTTATTCACATAGAACCAGCGTGACGGATGTGCTGTTGACACTGGCCTTCGGTATCCTCGGATACCTGATGAAAAACTACCGCTTTGAACCTGCGCCGGTCCTTCTGGGCTTTGTGCTTGGTCCGCTGCTTGAGGATAATTTCCGCCGGACAATGTTGCTTTATGGTGGTGATTTCACAATTTTTGTAACCCGCCCGATCAGCGCTGTTTTGTTCGTCTGCTCAGTTATTTTGATCGTTTGGGCTCTTTGGTCATGTCTATCACTACGACGGAAAGTCGCGCGCACGTCACCATGAGCGCGGCACACCTTATCGAGCCTAGGGTGAAACTTGAAAAAAGGGCTCAACAATTGGGAGGAAACCAAATGTTTAAGAAACTACTGACGACGCTACCCCTTATGGCAGCGCTTGCCTTGCCGGCAGCGGCACAGGAATTTCCTGACCGAGCGCTGCGCATTGTTCACGGCTTTGGCCCGGGCGGTAACGCTGACACGGTTGCGCGGATCGTGGCGGAAGAGATGTCCAAAGGACTTGGACAACCTGTTGTGGTGGAATCCCGCCCCGGTGCAGGTGGAACGGTGGCCTCTGGCTATGTCTCCAATGAAGATCCAGATGGCTACACCATGCAGTTGATGGTCGGAGGCCACGCTGTCGCGGCAGGACTTTATGAAAGCCTGCCTTACGAATCCGTAGACGGCTTTACCTTCATCTCGACCCTTGGGCAGTTCCCCTTCATCGTCGCAGCCCGTTCTGGCGAATACGAGTCCATGGAGGCCTTGATTGCCGCGGCAGCTGCTGCGCCGGGGACGATTAAAATCGGCCATTCGGGTGTTGGGTCTACACAGCACCTGACCGGCGAATTGCTGGACCTGCGCACAGACGCTGACTTCTTGCATATCCCTTATAAAGGGGGTGCCGCCGCTTCGACCGCCTTGATGGGTGGCGAAGTCGATGTTGTCATCGACACAGGCACGGTCATCCGCCCACAGGCGGAGGCAGGCGTCTATGACATCCTCGCCATCACATCTGGCGAACGCTGGCCTGATGCCCCCGATGTGCCAACCGTGTCCGAGACCGTCGCCGAAGGCTTTGACGTTGTGTCATGGACAGGGATTGGCATGCCCGCAGGTGTGCCTGACGAGATTGCTGATCGTATCCGCAGCGAAGTCCACGCGGCTTTGGCGGCGACGTCTGTGAACGACATGATCTCGTCGCTCGGTGCGCAGCCATCCCCCTCCACGGGCGAGGAAATGACAGCGCTTATCGAAGATCAGATTTCGGTCTGGACCGATGTGATCGAAAGCGCAGGCATCGAGAAACGCTAATCTAACTAGCCCGCCGACGGTCAGTTGGCGGGCCAACCCCATCCAATTCTGGAGTTGCATCATGAGCAAGACAAAGCCCGAAGATCTTTATGCCAGCATGTTGCGCCAGTCCCTTTATGTTATCACCACCACTCCGGCGCGCGGCGAAGCGATGCAAGACCTGCTGCCCGCCCATCTGGAGTATCAGATTAAAATGGAGCGCGACGGCATCCTGTTCGGTGCCGGCCCCCTATTCGAAGAGGGTGAGGCAATCCCTTACGGCGGCATGATCATTGTGCGCGCTAAGGATGAAGCCGAAGCCCGCGCCCTTGCGGATGCCGATCCATTCCACGCTGCCGGTTTGCGTAGCTACACAGTGAACCGTTGGATGCTCAACGAAGGCGCAATAAGTTTTACGGTGCGCTACTCAGACCAAACCGCTGAAATAGGCTAACCCCGCTCAGGAGACCGATATGTCGGATCAAAAACAGAATTTTATTGGCGGATCATGGGGGGCGGGCGACGCCAGAGCCAATATCAACCCGTCCAATACCGCGGATATCATCGGCCTCTACGCCCGCGCGAACGAGGCGCAGGCGCAGGCGCAGGATGCGATCAAAACAGCCAAGGCTGAGCGTAGCAAAGAGAAAGTAGTCACATGATTTACGAAATGCGGGTTTATTCCTGTGTGCCGGGTGGAATGCCCGCACTCTTACAGCGGTTCGAGACCACGACGTTGAAAATTTGGGGCAGGCTCGGGCTGCGTCCGGCGGGGTTTTTCACCACATTGGTTGGCCCCAAAAACCATGACCTGACTTACTTTCTTGCCTGGGAGTCGCTGGCAGAGAGAGAGCAGCTCTGGAATGCATTTGCCTCGGACCCCGAGTGGCTGGCGGCCCGCGCTGCACATCAGGAAGCGTATGGTGAAGTGGTCGCCAATATTGCCTCCAGCTTTCTCACGCCGACTGCTTTTTCGAGCGTGAAGTAGGCAACGCCATGACCAGTAATCCAGCACAAGGCTCGGCTCTTTCGGGTATCCGCATCCTCGATCTGACACGCATTCTGGCGGGTCCGTGGGCCACCCAGATCATGGCCGACCTTGGCGCGGAGGTGATCAAGGTTGAGCGCCCCGATGGCGGTGATGACACCCGTAGCTGGGGTCCGCCGAATGTCACGGATGACAGCGGAAAAGACAGAGGCTCGGCCTATTTCCACAGTACAAACCGAGGCAAAAAATCCGTTGTGATCGACATCGCCCATCCGGAAGGGCAGCGGGCATTGCGGGCTTTGGCAAAGTCTTCGGATGTGGTGATTGAAAACTTCAAAGTGGGCGGATTGGCGAAATACGGGCTGGATTATGAAAGCCTGCAGCAGGTTAAACCCGATTTGGTCTATTGCTCAATCACGGGCTTCGGACAGACCGGCCCCTACGCCGACCGCGCAGGCTATGATTTTTTGATACAGGCCATGGGCGGCCTGATGAGCGTCACGGGCCAGAGAGATGGCACGTCGGGGGCGGAGCCGATGAAAGTCGGCGTGGCACTGACGGATATTTTGACGGGCCTTTATGCAGTCATTGGTATTCTTGCCGCGCTGCGTCACCGCGATGCGACCGGCGAAGGCCAGCACATTGATATGGCGCTGTTGGATGTTCAGGTCGCGACTCTGGCCAATCAAGCCATGAATTATCTCGCCACCGGCAAATCGCCAACACGGCTTGGCAACTCCCATCCCAGCATCGTGCCTTATCAGGCCTTCGAGGCGCGTGATGGGCATGTGATCCTCGCCATTGGCAATGATGGTCAATTCGCGCGCTTTTGTAAGGTGGCGGGGATGCCGGGGCTGGCAGAGGACCCGCGCTTCGCGACAAACCCCGAACGTGTCCGCAATCGCGGCGCGCTCATTGCGATCCTGCAAGGCGTCATGTCGGGGCGCACGATGGATGACTGGATCGCCAGACTAAACGCGGCCAGCGTTCCGGTCGGGCCGATCAATGATGTCGAACGGGTTTTCGAAGACCCGCAGGTCAAATCACGTGGATTGCGCACGGCTCCAATCGATTCAGAGGGCGCCATGTTACAGGGGGTTGCCTCCCCGCTTAAGCTTTCGCGTACGCCTGCGATCCCGCCCAAGGCGGCACCGGATTTGGGGGCTGATACCTTGTCGGTCTTGACCGACCTTCTCGATAAAGGCGAATTTGATATAAACGAGCTTCAGGCCGCCGGTGCGGTTGTGCTGAAAGGAAACCAACAATGACCGACAAGCTTCTGATCACTCAAGAAGACGGCATTGCGACGCTGACCCTAAACATGCCCGATCTACGCAATCCGATCACCGATACAGATGTCGTCGAAGAAATATGCGCTGCGATGGATTGGCTGAACAGCGACCAATCGATCCGTTGTGCGATCCTGACGGGCGCGGGCAAGGCGTTTTCATCGGGCGGCAACTTGAAACATATGCGTGACAAGGAAGGCATTTTCAACGGAGATGCCATCGCTGTGCGCAACAGCTACCGCGCCGGTATCCAGCGCGTGGCCAAAGCCGTCTGGTCTGTCGAAGTACCGATGATCGCCGCTGTAAACGGTCCGGCCTATGGCGCAGGCTGTGATCTGACACTGTTCTGCGATATTCGGATTGCGTCTGAAACGGCGGTTTTTGCCGAAAACTTCGTCAATGTGGGGATTGTGTCGGGCGACGGTGGGTCTTGGATTTTGCCGCGTCAGGTCGGCCTGTCCCGCGCGGCAGAGATGGCCTTTACCGCAGACCCCATCGATGCCGAAACGGCCTTGGCTTGGGGGTTGGTGTCGCAGATCACGCCGCCCGAAGGCTTGATGGACGCAGCCATGAACATGGCCAAGCGCATTGCACGCAACCCGCCCCGCCAACTAAGGCTTACCAAACGCTTGATGCGCGAGGGAACCAATTCAACGCTGGATCAGGTCCTCGAACTGTCCGCTGCCTACCAAGGAGCTGCTCACCAAACACAAGATCATGCCGAAGCTGTTTCAGCCCTCCTAGAACGCAGGGAGGGGAAATTTAATGGGACCTGAACTAGGTGTATTGGGTTGAGTGCCGGCAGAATTTTCTGAATCAGACATTCATCGGCTAAGTATAAGGAGCACGCCTAGCAGAATAAATCAAAATCACTGCATGGAAACTATGCGCCGTTAGCTCTGAATTGATTTCCAGTTTACTCCTAAGCGATCATTCATTGACCACAAAGCATTGGTCATATTGGGCCCATTCCAGCCTTTAGCCGCGCTTTGCGCCAAGGTCCAATTCTGCTATGCGACTTTAGTGGGATAGTGTCTGAAGAGTGATCAAATGCGGAGCTATGACTGTATATCTTGATATTAGGTTTAGCTGGTTGCCAATTTGAACTCGTCTAAATTTCTGATGTAATCGTTTTCATCGTAAACTTCAGAGGCCAAAACCATACAAACGGCTCCAGATGAAAAGTTGTCCAAATTGCGCCACATCATTGGACATATATAAAGACCGAAGTAGGATCGATTTAGATGAAACCGTTGTTCATTTTTCCCGTCATTGAGCAAAATATCAAAGCTGCCCGACATACAGATCACAAACTGATGCAAATTCTTGTGTGCATGTTCGCCGCGATCAGATCCACCCGGGACATCATAAAGATAGTAGACTCGCTTGATATCAAATGGGATGTGATTGCCGCCCTCAACAAAAGTTAGATTTCCGCGCTGGTCGGTTATCTTTGGGAGATCAATTATTCGACAATCAGATATTGGCATATTTTCATACTCGATTTGAATGGGTGTCACATAACCGACGGGTCGTTCCCTCACAAACGATCATGGGCAAGGAACATCACCAGTGCAATCTTGAAGATATAAATTCAATGGGTTTTCTTGAAATTAGTCCAAAGAAAAATTGTGTTGCAGGAGTGCGCGTTCAACAGATTGGTAGATCACCAAATCTGGTGTCCGTCGTCAGGGGGTTTGGCACCAAAGGCGGCGAAAACTAAGAGAGAGTTCGGATCATCTGGTTGTTTGCAGTATGCGGCGTGTTGTCTGTGATACAAGCATCGCGTTTCGGGCGTCTTTCATTTGATCGTTTCCCCTTCGAATATTTTGATTAGTGTTATCGATTTATGGATCAGGCTTAAGGCTTCGTAGGGGACGCCTTGTTGCCACGTTTATCTTTGATGCGCGCTGTGGCAGCTGACAGTCGCACCAACAGTTTGAACCATCGTAGTGAACGATGTGCTTTCAGATAGATCATGCCGATCAATGGTTTCTTTTTGTCTGCGACACCTGCCTCTAATGAGGTTCGGAAAGCGGGTGATTGCAAATCATCCCAAATCTGCGTCATCCGCAATGTTTCGCCGGCAAGTTCGGGGTTGTTAATGATCGTCGCCTGCGCCCGAATAAGCGATCTAAATGTCCGAAGCGCAAATGGCCCAAGCACCGAAGTATCAAAATTATTTTCTTTTCCCAAACGCCAAACCATTAAATTGGTGTATACCTCATCCAGTCGTTTGGGGCTGGGCTTTTTTGTGATCGCGTTAGGATTATCTTGACGGTAGAAAAATACGCCATCACAAAACGCGACCTCTTTGCTTTTTAGAAACCAACTGCGCACAGTGTATTCGTCAGAAAAGGCGTTAAACTCATAAAAACCTTGATCTTTTAGGAATTCGACAGGCCACAGCGCGTTGCCAGGTATGCTCCAATCCAATGAAGCAGCGAAGGCGTCACGCCCAGTTATGCGTGCGCTATGATCCCCATGGTATCCTGATATTCGTCGGTTGGCTTTGCTAGATTCATAGAAAAATTCCACATCGGGCAAAACTGCGTCGGCACCGGTTTCCATCGAGCGATCATGCAATTTCTGCAGCCAGTCCTTTGAAAATAAATCGTCTTGTGAGCTGTAAACAAAGCGCGATCCAGTTATGAAGCGGGTTGCAAAATTCAGTGATTTTGACGCAGAACCCAAATTGGTTTCGGTGTTGATATAGCGAAACCTAGGGTCTTGTTTCTCATAACGCTTTATAATCTCTGCGCTGTTGTCAGTTGAACAGTCGTCAATACAAAGCACTTCGAAAGCGTCAGTGGTTTGCTCACCGAGCGAAGCAAGAGTTAGCTCAAGGAAATCCGCACCGTTGTAGACGGGGAGCATGACAGATATTTTGACCAAATCACTGCACCACTTTTTGATCTATGCGACGTTGCATTTTTCGTTCGCGTCGTTTTTCGGAATACCATATGGACAGCCCGAACAATGGATGACGAAGCGATTTTAGAATAAACTCAAATGTACTGTCCTGATAGTAGGACAAGCTCAAATTTTCCTTAGCACTGCTTTTTTTGAGAATTTTCCAAACTTTTGAATTGCTTGGAAGCTTAAATGTTTTGGCATCCTTTAGACGCTGACGCATAATAGCCTGATTGGCGACAAAGCCTTTCATGCGCCGAGTTTGGAAGGAAGCGATATCTTCGAAATAATTGTCAGAACTGGTTAGTCCGCTACCCAATCGATAATTTACAAGCTCTTCTTGAATAACGCTTATGCGGTTTTCAAGCGCCGCACGAAAACCAAGTACAAGGTCTTCGTAGGCATCAGGGTCAAGTGGACCGTATTTTTCATATAACTTTCTGTGCCAAGCGCCTGTTGCACCAATATAAAGTGATTTTGAGCGAGCTACTTTGTTAAGATCAGTTGTGTGGTAAAATAGGGCAGTTCGAGAGTTCCCAGGAATATCCTGATCATCGGGACCTATGACGTTTGCATACGAACACACTAGCAAGGGATGCTCATTTGCAAATACATCCATGATCCGCTGGCTCCGCTGCGGAAATGACATGTCGTCACCTGCTGCTGCAATTATGACATCACCCGTGCTGATCTCATGCGCTTTCGCGATATTACCTGCGAGACCCAAATTAGAATCATTTCGATTTAGAATAATGCGATGGGGACCATTATAATCAGCGACAGTTTTTTTGATGACTTCGAAAGTCCCGTCGACAGAGCAATCGTCTGAAATGACGATTTCGATTGCTAGACCAGTTTGCTCCAGCGCGCTTTGGACGGCTGCCGCGACGGTTTTTTCTTGGTTATATGTAAGTAGCATATATGAACACGAAAGCGCATTGTCGTCCATTGAATGCCCTATGTCTTGTAATCCTAACTTTGTGATGCTGTGCGCGGATTGGCTTTGACCGATATCATCCATTTGAAAACTCTTGTTGCCACTTCTGAACAACGTCTGATGGGGATCCGCGATGAAAATGGCAACGCCAGGGGGAAGCGGGCGTCTTATCTTTGATTTTGAGTTTTATGAGACTTGTTTGGCCGATTTCTTTCGCGGGAGACCCAACAACAATTGTATCAGGTGCTACGTTCCGCGATACAGAACTATGGGCACCAACCAACGCGCCTATCACGACATTATCCTCTATCAAACCCGATGGGGAAATCTGTGCTGCAGAGTGATGCATGATATGTCTTTTTCCAAAATACACTTCGAAACGGATAGTTATGACTATCTTTTTGCATGCTCACCGACAAGGGTAGATATTCGAAGGGCGTTGCGATCTGTAGTGCGCATGGGACGCAATTCTTAAATGACCATTGCCGTTTGCTTTGCACGGGGTTTCAATGCTTTGTGCGGCTATCATACCCCATGCGCGACTGTATGCATATTTACTTTGTATCTTTACGTGAAAGGGTTTCCTATTTTGGAGGGCGCGAATTTCGTAGGGTTGAAGGCCTGTCACGTGTAATTCCACCCGCTTGTAACGGGGGTGGATCGTGGTATGAATGTTGGAATTAGTTATATTTGGAAGAGCCTATATATGACCGGAAAATCTGTTCCTTTTCTTGATCTACGGGCCGGTTACTTGGCCTTGAAATCTGAAATTGATGCGGCCGTTTCACGTGTTTTGGACAGCGGTTGGTATATCTTGGGGCCCGAAGTCGAAACGTTTGAAACCGCCTTTGCCAAATTTTGCGAAGCCGAACATTGTGTCGGAGTGGCCAACGGGCTTGATGCCTTAATCCTTAGCTTGCGTGCATTGGATGTTGGCCCCGGGGATGAGGTCATTGTACCATCAAACACATTCATTGCGACATGGCTTGCGGTGTCAGCTGTGGGGGCTCTACCTGTCCCTGTGGAACCTGATCCATTAACTTACAATATTGACCCTTTGCTTGTGCCTGCAGCAATTACATCGAAGACACGCGCGATTATTGCGGTGCACTTATATGGTCAACCCTGTGACCTTGATCCGTTGATTGCGATTGGGCGTAAGCATGGAATTTCTGTAATCGAAGATGCAGCCCAAGCACACAGTGCAGAATACAAAAAAGCCCGAGTTGGTGGTCGCGGCGACGTCGTTTGCTGGAGTTTTTATCCAGGAAAAAACCTAGGGGCTTTGGGGGATGGGGGCGCAATTACGACCAATCGCGCTGATATCGCCGCGCGGATCAGAACATTGCGAAATTACGGCTCTAACCAAAAATATGTGAACGTGGAGCAAGGGACAAACAGTAGATTAGACCCAATTCAAGCCGCGATCTTAAGCGTGAAACTGGACCACCTTGTCGATTGGACGTCAAAAAGGCAGGCTATTGCTAAAAACTACCTCGATAATTTACGTGGAGTGACCTTACCGTTTGTACCCGATTGGGCAGTGCCCGTTTGGCATCTCTTTGTTATACGACATGAAAAACGTGATGAACTTATGTCGAGCCTCGCTGCCGAGGGGATCTCCACATTAGTTCACTATCCTATCCCGCCTCATTTACAGGAAGCTTATAAAACGGCCTGCTATGAAAAAGGGAGTTTCCCTCTGACAGAACAATTCGCAGAAGACATGCTCAGTTTGCCAATTGGGCCACAAATGCCCATTGAGGATCAAAATCGGGTCATCGAAGCCGTTAATCGATTGGCTGCAAAGCTGTAAATGGAGCCATATCTGTATACGTGTAGCACCTTATGGCCCATAACTTTTTAGTAAAAATAGGGAACGCACCCATTAATTTCGGTGCATTCCCATATGCTTGTGAATCATTTGTCCGAACACGATAAATGAGGAAAGCGTTGTTTCGACCTTTCAGTTAGCTGCCGGTGCATTTCATGTCATGCCCACAACGAGGCACCTCTGCGCCCGAAATATCGAGAGAAGATACAATGCCGAATATGCTCTGCTGCACATGAGAAGATTTTCTGCGTGAGCATTAGCCACACCAGCAAAAGGCAGCTCTGTTCCGCATATCGTAAGTTCGATCTGCCTGCGGCGAATGACCGTAACGAGCCCACATCATCCTATGCTGCATGAATGTCTGACAAGCAAAACGATGTGATCGCGTTGCTTGTCAGAAATAGCGCACCTTATGCCAATTTCTGATCGCCAATGGGGTGCGGCTGTCGCATCTATTTTAGCAAGTTACTATTTTTTGGGTCCAACCGAGGCAAGATCAATTCAAATGGCATTTCCGAACCATCGCTCTGCAACATCAGTTTGTTATGAATACGCAGTGTGGCGTACCCATGCACTAAGGACCATACCATGATCTCGTTGCCCTTTTCAGCGTATCGCGACGGCTCAAATAGCGCGCAGGTTTCTTCCAGCAATTGAAATGCCCGCAACGAGGCGTTTTGCAAGTCCTTATCAGCATGGGATTTGATCTCGGTTGAAAAGATCAACTCGAAAAGCGCACCATGTTTCTCTGCAAAATCAAGATATCCTTGGCATAACCCCAATATCTGCTCGTGCGGTCCTGGCCCTGCATTTTCCCGGCCTTCTTGCATGAAATCCGTGAATATCCGAAACCCATATGCAGCAATTGCCACAAGCAATGCCGTTTTACCCTTGAAATGATGGGCTGGGGCGGCATGTGACACGCCGGCTGCCGTCGCAATCTTACGCAATGACAGCCCAGCAACGCCGTCGACTTCCAAAATGTGGATCCCTTCGGAAATCAAGGCTGAACGAAGATTCCCGTGGTGATGTTTTGATTTTTGTTTTGCCATATATCTCATTCTAACAGCCACCTTGACAGCGTCAAGTTTTGCGTTAATCTTGACGGTGTAAAGTTCAATGCCTCATGGGCCCAAACGTCAAAGAAGCCATATGTCCCTATCAACTATTCCAAAATCACTTGTCGCGCTGTTAAGCATCCTTGTAGCGCTTGCGTCATGGCGTTTTATCGTTCTCGGCGTCGAGGTCAGTATGACGTTTATGCTATATCATGCGGAACAACGCCCATTGTTCTTCTTTGCCCACGTCGGATTTGCGCCGCTGGCGCTATTGCTGATGCCATTTCAGTTCTGGGCAGGCCTCCGAATGCGACGCCCCCGCCTGCACCGCTGGACCGGTCGTGTATATGGGTTAGCGATACTGATCTCTGGGATCGGGGGGGCGTTCATGGCGCTTAACACCGATGCGGGACCGGTGGCTGGGCTGGGCTTCGGGCTTTTGGCAGTTGCATGGCTTGGAACAACCGCGCGCGGAATTTGGCTTGCGCGCGCACGCCGCATACCTGAGCATCGAGTGTGGATACTCCGGTCTGCCGCACTGACATTCGCCGCAGTCACATTGCGTCTTTATATTCCAATATCGCAAATGATCGGATGGCCTTTTGAGATTTCATACGCAGTCATCGCGTGGGCATGCTGGGTACCGAACCTGCTACTTGTTGAGGTTTGGTTGCAACGACAAGCTAAACTTTAAGCCGCCATTGGGACATGTGCGCGAAGAGCAGCTAAGTCCCGCATAGCGGAACTTGGTGTGCGGTGCAGCGAAGGTCCGGTTTTCGACCTTTGTGTAGAGCTACCGGAACGGCCCAAAGTTGCCGGTGTTGCTGCAATCGGCTAATGACAGCTCTTAATTACGCATCTACTTTCACGATTAACTTGGGCTTTTCACGGCTGCCTTTTCCATTCACTAAGCGTCCAGTTTCAATCGCTACCTTACATGATGCTGATGAAAATCAATTAAGCTTCTCTGCAGCAGTACTCGGTGTGCTGGCGGTCGCATCTGGGATTTACACATATCTTGGGGTCACGTCGCTGTTAGACGACAATGGTGCGCTGAGCTTTTTCGCCGCGATCAGCTATTCCATCGCTGTTTCGGTCGGTATCTTCGTCTTTTGGTCCTATCTCATACGCTTGCTGCCAGCTGTGCGCACGGTCGGAGCGCGACTGGGTTTGTTTGTGGCGATGCTGCTTGGATCGGCTGCGATCATTGCAGTGTCATCATGACTGAATACCGCAGCCTTGGCGGGGGCCGCTGCTGTTGAACAACACCTTGCCACGACCGTTCAAGATTAAACCCAGGCGATCAGACGCGCCGGTATCGTCCTGCGATTACGCCACTCGCGCCTGCGCGCGAAGGAAATCCGCAACGCCCTTTTACTTCTACCAGCGATATGCCAACCCAGCTGGTGTTCGGCAGAGACGGTGCTGGATTAACAATGACCGGCGCTATTTCTGCGGGTGATGCAGAACGGTTTGAGACATTTTTAAACGCCGAGGGAACCGATTTCGGAACGGTGCGGCTCAATTCACCCGGCGGGTCGGTCTCAGGCGCGTTGTTGATCAGTCAGCGGCTGCGCCAAGAAAATTTGGACACAGTCTTGGGGGCAGGGAACATCTGTCTCTCAGCCTCCCCGTATATCTTTGCTAGCGGTGTCGCACGCACGGTCGATATCGATGCGCAGGTCGGCGTACACGAACATTTCTTTGACGTGAATGCGGTCATGCCTGCATTCCTCGCCGTTGAGGATATTCATAGGGGGCAAGGCGCAGTCATGGCTTACCTAAACGAAATGGCGATCGACCCGCCGAGTGAATTGAGTGACTATCAATTGATTTTCACGCCCGATGCGGCAATTGAGTGATCGTTTGGCAATCAATAATGCAGAATATCACATTTACGCTTCTAATGATTTCTCAGAAGGCATGTCATTTCTTAAAATGCGACGGGTCGAACGCTTAATCTCTTTCAGAAATAACAGTTTCGAAATCATCTATGTGCGATATCACCGCGAGTGCAGACCGGTTCAGCTTACTAAGTGTCGCGAGCAGGAACGACTGCTTTGCTGCAGCCATCGCGGCCTTTTTTACTGCGATTTTGGATATGTCAAAATCCATAACTCGTGCATTTTCGTCGATGCCTGAGCAGGCGATCAAAGCGTAATCAAGATGAATTTCAGATAGTTTTTGTACCACATCATTGCCAACAAGCGACCCGTCTACGCCCGCCATTCGCCCACCCAAAACAAAAACCTGATGGTGCTTGGGATCAAACGCCATAGCAGCACGCATCGAATTGGTGAACACAGTAAAACCTTTGCGTTTGGCTAAGTCGTGCGCGCAGGCTTCGATTGTTGTCCCTACATCCAGATACAGTGCTGCTCCGTCATGTATCAAAGCAGCGGCTTTGCGACCTACTGTCGCTTTCTCGGCAAGGTTTTGTCCGCGCTTTTGCAGGTAATCAAGGCGTTGGGTTTCCAGAGACTCAATTGGTCCAGCTCCGCCATGAAACCGCTGAATGCGGCCTTGGTTCGACAATTCGATAATGTCGCGGCGTACTGTTTGGTCTGATACATCGAACTGTGCCGATAGCGCATCAATGGTCACATAACCATGCTGAGAAACTTGGGATAAAATGGCTGCTTGTCTCTGGGAAAGCGCTTGGGTCTGTACTTGTTTGGTCATTCGCTCAGCCTTCCCTAAATGTGTTGGATATCTTACATTGTGTTCTGGGTATTTCAATACAGAAGTTACCATATGCATGAGGTCCTCCTACTGGCCCGCATAGCACTCAGAGTATTTTGTTTTAGTTTTTGGTCGCAGGGCGTATATTTTTCAGCATAATTATAGATACTTATGGTTTATTTTCAACGCCTTTAGAGTTCTGTGCTTTCAGGGCGATGCATTCCTTCTCAATATCAGCAAAGCGGAGGGGGTGATGGTAAGTTTGAGAAATGCGCAAAACTGTCATCGATTTGTTACTTATAAATGTAAGAAATCTTCCAAATAGGCGACTCATCACATTGGAAGACACGGCATATGGAAAAGACGATCAGGATTCATCAAGGAGGCGAGATCAGCGTTGGCACTTTCAGTTTGGACGCAAAAAGCTGGACACGCCAGCCTCTAAAGAATGCAGAGCAAGGTGCCTCTATTTCTGCAAAAGATGCCCTTATACACTTGGGCAAGATTGCGGACTTACGCCATCTCGTTGTTGGGATCATCGGACCGCGCGATGCGAGTGATGCGCAGATTGCTGCGGCTGAGCGCGTAGGGTTTGTTCTTGGCGGGCTGGGGCTAACATTAATCTGTGGCGGCAGGTCTGGCGTGATGGAGGCAGCCTCTAAGGGGTGCGCGCAGGCGAATGGCTTGATGATTGGTATTTTGCCTGGCAGCTCGCCTGATGATGCGAATGAATTTGTCGGCATTCCACTTCCCACCGGATTGGGGGAAGCGCGCAATATGATCATTGCCAAATCTGCACGGGTTTTGATCGCTGTTGGCGGCTCATATGGCACGCTGAGCGAGGTCGCCTATGGCCTGCATTTCTCCAAACCGGTGATCGGTCTTGCAGGTGCCGCAGATGTTGAAGGTGTGTGTCATGCATCCGAAGCAGAGGAAGGTATCGAACTGGCACTTGGAGCCTTGCTGGCCTCAGCTCCGATCGTGGCTGTGTCAGAATGAGCGCCGTAACTCAAAGCGAGGTTTCTGGTCGAATTTCGCTCGAGGGTGTCACCAAGAAATTTGGTGAAGCAGAAGCAATTAAAAATATCTCTCTGACCCTTCACAAAGGAGAATTCGTTGCATTGTTGGGCGCGTCTGGCTGTGGCAAGTCGACAACGTTGCGATTGCTTGCGGGCTTAGAAACGGCAACCAGTGGTCGGGTCATGCTGAATGGGCGCGATGTGACCAAAGAGGGGCCTGCTGCACGCAACATTGCTCTGATGTTTCAATCCTATGCGCTGTATCCGCATTTGACGGTTGCCCAAAACATATCAATGCCTTTGCGACTTGGGCGAATGTCAGCACTCCAAAGGTTACCGGGAGCGGGTCTTCTTAGTAATTCTGTGCGCGGCATGCAGGATGCAATTGCGAAACGTGTGCTCGAGGTGGCCACAACCTTACGCCTAGAGAAGTTGTTGCAACGTAAGCCAAGCCAGCTTTCTGGCGGTCAGCAGCAGCGCGTTGCTTTGGCACGCGCTCTGGTGCGTGATCCTTCTGCCTTTTTGCTCGATGAACCGCTGTCAAACCTTGATACGCAACTGCGCGGCGATACCCGTGACGAGCTGCGCGCATTGCATCGGCGAACGCAATACCCATTTCTTTTGGTGACACATGATCAATCTGATGCTCTGTCTATGGCGGACCGTATTGCCGTGATGATTGACGGTCAGATTGCACAGCTTGGTACACCCAAGAATATATTTGAGACCCCTGCCAACATCGCTGTGGCGACATTTATAGGCAATCACCGCATGAATATGGTGCCGCCAGGGGAGGCGGAATTACTGCATACCGCAGGCGGACAGTGTCATGTGGGGGTGCGGCCCGAAGATGTGCGTATTTCACCAAATGGCAAGCTTGAGGCGGTCGTTGAAAGCATCGCCTTTCACGGTGAAGAAACGATCCTACGGATGAAAACCCAAAATAACACGACACTGCGCACGATGTTGCGTGGCACACAGTCGTTGCCAAGCCAAGGTCAGACCGTAGGTTTGGCCGTTGAACAAAGCGCCATGCATTTCTTTGACCGCCAAGGGCAACGTCAGAAGGTGCCACAGTGATGCGCAAACACCTTACCGACTTGATGCTGGTTGGCCCCGCGGCGATCTTGATTGTCGTGTTCATTTTTATGCCAGTTGCGATTGTGATTGTACTGGCCTTCACGGATTATCAATTTGGTGCCAGCTCGGCGAACTGGATCGGAATTGATAATTTCTCTACTCTTTTCGGGTCAAAGATTGGGCGAAAGGCCCTGAGCAATACGTTGATCTATGCCGCCATTGTGATCCCCTGTTCTGTGGGATTTGGTCTTTTGGTGGCGATTGGGTTGCACAATCTATCAAAGACACTGCCCCGCATCTCGGCCATCTTGCGTACAGTTTATTTTTTACCTGTCGCGGCTACGATGGTCGCCTTGGCCGTATCTTGGCAAATGTTGCTACACCCATCCCTTGGGTTGATCAATAACTGGATGAGCATGTTTGGATTGCAGCCACAAAGATGGCTAAGCGACCGCGATCTGGTTCTCTATACGCTTGCTGTGATCGGTGTGTGGCAAAGCGTTGGCTACAATATGGTTTTGTTTTTGGCAGGTTTGGCCGCAATCCCATCGACCCTATATGACGCAGCTGAAGTCGATGGGGCTCAAAG
Source organism: Pacificibacter marinus (assembly GCF_900109555.1). Taxonomy (GTDB): domain Bacteria; phylum Pseudomonadota; class Alphaproteobacteria; order Rhodobacterales; family Rhodobacteraceae; genus Celeribacter; species Celeribacter marinus_C. Next base: position 77,197 of record NZ_FNZV01000002.1, read on the forward strand.
CGGTTGGGCAAAGTTTTGGATCGTGACCTGGCCCATGCTAGGGCCAACGACAATGTTTGTGATGATCGTCACTGCGGCAACCGCGTTTAGGATCTTTGAAACTGTGGCGGCGATGACAGGCGGTGGTCCTGCTTATGCGTCTGATACAATCGTATATGCGCTCTACCGCGAAGGGTTTGTGTACTTCAAAGCAGGCTATGCCAGCGCGATCACAGTGGTCTTCTTTCTTGCCCTCCTTTTACTGACAGCCATCCAAATGCTGATCGTCGAGCGGAAGGTCCATTACCGATGAAACTTTCAAATATCATTGTCGTGGGAGCTCTGGCCATTGGTGCCGCGATGGTTTTGCTTCCGTTCTTTTGGATGATTTCAATTTCCTTGAAACCGCAAGGCGAGATTTTCACAGCGGATTTGCGGATTTTGCCACAACATCCAACGCTAATGAATTACTGGAAGGCCATCGTTGAGACGGACATCCCACTTTACCTGTTGAACGGGGTTATCGTGACCGGCTCTATCTTAGTTCTCCAGTTGGTGGTGACCATTCCTTGCGCCTATGCATTGGCGCATCGTGATTTTATGGGGCGAAAGTTGTTTTTTGGCGCAATTGTCGCAGCACTTTTGGTTCCTTTTCACGTGACTGCAATTCCGATCTTTATCGGCTTCGCGCAATTGAAAATTCTCAACACTTATACGGCTCTCATCTTGCCTTTTGTCTCAACTGCATTCGGCTTGTTTTTGTTGCGCCAAGCTTATGCGCAAATCCCCGACGAAATAATCGACGCGGCGCGGGTGGATGGCATGAGCGAAATGGGCATTGCTTGGCGCATCGGTTTTCCCCTGTGCATGCCAACGGTCATTGCTTTTGCCATCTTTTCCGTCACCGCGCATTGGAACGATCTGTTCTGGCCGTTGATCGCAACAACGGATCCAGATCTTGCGACACCGCCGCGCGGCATCCTTTTCTTCCGGGACCAAGAAAGTGGCGACGACGTCGGGCCGCTGATGGCTGGCGCCGCACTGATAACCGCCCCGTTGATCATCGGATTTCTGATGGCTCAAAAACGCTTCACACAAGGGCTGGCGAGTACGGGGCTTAAAGGATGAGGCCGAGCAAAACGAAACAAAACATCTCATCTCAATTCGACTTAACAAAATCTACTTCATGGAGCTACCAATGAAATCTCTTCTTCTCTCTGTAGGCCTTGCGCTCACTGCGACCACTGCGATGGCAGAAACGGAAATCCGCGTTCATTATGCGATTCCGACAATCTGGGCCGAAACTCAAGACATGTTGGCTGACGCATTTATGGCGGCCAATCCTGATGTCAAAATTATCATCGACGGTCCCGCCGAAGGGTATGCAGATGGTGTACAGCGGCTGCTGCGCGAATCTATCGCGGGTACAGAACCTGACGTTGCTTATGTGGGTTTAAACCGCTGGCGTATTTTGGAAGACCGCGGTCTGACGCAACCTCTGGACGGCTTTTTACCAGCTGACACTGCGGCAGCAGGATATACACCTGCGTTACTGTCTTTGGGGCAATATCAAGATGTTCAACATGCTTTGGGCACCTCTGCGTCAACATTGGTCCTTTATGTAAACCCTGACCTTGTCACGCAAGCTGGGGGATCTATGGAAGATTTCCCAACTGATTTTGACGGTATCATAGAGCTGGCCGCAAAAATTGATGCACTGGGCGATAACATCGAAGGCATTAGTATTGGCCGTCACGACTGGCGTTTTCAGTCATTGTTGGGCTCGTTTGGCGGGCGTCCAATGCTTGAAGATGAATCTGATATTACTTTTGATTCCGATGAAGGCATGGCTGCTGCGGGTCTGTACCAGCGTTTTGCGTCAGAGGGTGGTATGTCCTCTTTGTCAGAAAGTGAAGCACGCCAATCTTACCCTGCAGGCACTTTGGGAATGTTCTTTGAATCGTCGTCTCTTTTGACGCGATTTGAAGAAGGCGCAGATGGCCGTTTTGACGTGACAGTGTTGGGCACGCCCGTATCCGCAGAAGAAAATGTATACTTCCCAACGGGTGGATCAGCGATCGTTATGTTGACAGACGATGCTGAAAAACAAGCAGCTGCTTGGGATTACATGTCTTTTGTAACAGGCCCAGAGGGTCAAAAAATCGTTGTTGAGAATACAGGTTATGCGCCGGCGAACAGTATCGTTCTTGAAGACCAAAGCTATCTTGGCGCTTATTATGAAGCAAATCCAAATGCCAAGGCTGCCCATGCGCAAGTTGCAGCACATGCAGGCCCGTGGTTTTCTTACCCAGGCCCACAAGGTGTTGCTGTAACAGATCAGATCGCAGCAGCTTTGGTGGAAGTTACTGACGGCGCAGATGTGACCTCAACAATAAATGACCTTGCCGAAACGCTTCGCCTCGAACTTGGCATGAAATAGAAAATACGCACCGCAGCCTTGGTTATTTGGCTGCGGTGCTTTTTGTTTTAAAGGGGATGGCTTTGGCGTGGTCGCTGTGAACCGTGTCAAGTTTGCAGTGTGAGTTAATACTAAAATTAATCACAAGTCGGTGCAATACAAGCGGCATCAAGCCGCGACAGTATCAGGCAAAGTGAAAGTGGGATCACCGTATTTCTGAGCCATAAGTAAGGGAACTCTTTCCCGTGTATGGTCGTGGCCGTGCCATGTTGGATCATTCCCGTGGTCGGCAGTTAATATGAGTCAGTCGCCATCTTAAGCTGCATTGAGAATTTCAGGTATGCGGGAATCAAACGTTTCAAGAGCATTTGCATAGCTATTTGGGTCTCGTCGATGGCCGTATAACTATCAAATTCAACAAAGTTACCGATGTCAATTTGAACGGAGGCTTTTATGCTACCACTTGGTTGATGGCGGTTTTACTGCGCAGCAACTGATTTTGATAATCAGGGATTGTTTCACAGGAACGTTGCGCCCAATTTTGTGTGCAACAGCTCAAATCACAAAAGCTGGCTGAGGGGACATTGTATCGATGGTTCCCTCCGTTTCCCTGATGCAGGCATTCACTGCGCGCTGCGCAAGGTCAGAAATGCGGGACAAAGTGGCCCTTGGCTTTGGTCGGCCAGATGACTTTTTTCGAGAAAATAACTTCCGTCCGACCGCAACTCTGCCTCTTCCAAAAACTCTTAAAACTGTTAATTGAAATCATGGATATTGTTCTGATCACTGCGGTCATCGCATCGCTTTTTGTTGTCATCGGCGCGGCTGAGCCGCTCGCTGCACGATTGCGCCTGCCATATAGCGTTATCCTCGCTGTTCTGGGCATCCTCATCGGCTCGGGCGCGATTTTCTTTTTGCGCACGGATCTGACGGATGCGCTTAATCCAGTCGCGGAGGCGATCTTAAAGTTTCCAATTCGGTCGAACGTCTTCCTGTATGTTTTTCTGCCGACACTGCTGTTTCAGGCAACATTGGGGATGAACCTGCGTCGGATGCTGGACGATTGGGTTCCTATTATGGTTCTGGCCATCTTAGCGGTGATCTTAGCGACTTTCAGTGTTGGGTACGCACTTTCTTGGGCAAGTCCGCTGCCCTTGGCGGCGTGTCTGTTGATCGGGGCAATCGTATCGACGACTGACCCTTCCGCAGTTGTTTCGATCTTTCGGTCCATCTCGGCGCCTCGAAGGCTTTCACGGATCATCGAGGGCGAAAGCCTACTGAACGACGCAGCCGCTATCGCGCTGTTCGGGTTGTTCATGGGGTTTGTTATGCTCGGCATACCCGACCCTAAACTGGGCGACGCCATTGCTCAGTTCCCAGTCTTGATCATGGGGGGGGCGTTGGCAGGCTGGCTTGCAGCACGCATTGCGGTTTGGATAATGTCCCTGTTCAGCGCACATGAATTGGCACTGACCTCTGTGTCTGTAGCATTACCCTATCTTGCCTATATCGGGTCTGAACAAATCATTGGCGCATCAGGCGTGATCGCTGTTGTCGCGGCGGGGCTGACACTAAACTTGACCGGTCCAGGGCGGTTGCCACCTCACGCATGGGTCAATTTGCGCGAGGTCTGGGATTTACTTGCCCACTGGGCTGGCGCTTTGATCTTTATCCTTGCTGCACTGCTGATTCCTCGGTTGCTGGCAGATGTCAGGATCGAAGACTTTGCCCTCATTGGCGTCGTGATACTCGCGGCGTTTGCTGCGCGCGTGGTTATACTTTTCGGGCTGCTGCCATTCCTGACATTTCTCAGAGTCTCGCCGGCTGTTGAACGGCCTTACCGGACCGCAATCCTTTGGGGTGGACTGCGGGGCGCTGTGACACTTGCGCTGGCGCTCGCCGTAACCGAAAGCCTGCGGGTACCAGTAGAAGTCAAACGTCTGGTCGGTATTCTTGCCACTGGTTTTACCTTATTTACCTTGCTGGTACAGGGGACGACGCTACGGTCCGTTATCGGCTGGCTGGGACTTGATCGCCTGTCACCAATTGACGAAGCGATGTCGCGGCAAGTCGTCGCTGTTGCACTGCAAACCGTGCGCGAAGATGTGGCGCGCACGACTGAGGACTACGCCCTCACTCATGATGTCGTGCGCTCCGAGGCGAAGGTGTTTGGCGACCGCCTAGAGACCGCTGTAAAAACTGCGGAAGATAGCGAGGATATTCTTGATCGTGACCGTATTACTTTGGGGCTGATCGCGTTGGCAGGATTCGAGCGTGACACAATCTTGAACCGAGTACATGAGCGCACGATTTCGGCGCGCATGGCTGAGAAAACTCTATTGGATGCTGATCGGCTGATTGAAGGCGCGCGTTCGGATGGGCGGGCGGGCTATCAACGGGCTGCGCGTCGTTCGATCGCATATGGGCGCGCTTTCCGAGCGGCGGGGCTGCTGCACAGCAAGTTGCGATTATCTGCGCCTCTGGTGCGTCTGACGGCAGACCGTTTCGAGCTTTTGCTGTCACAACGACTTACTCTGCGTGATCTTGGTTCTTTCATTGAAGGGCGTATTCGCCGCATTCACGGACGACGGGTCGCCGGTCTTTTATCAAACATGCTTTCGCGGCGGATCGAGCTGGTGGAAACCGCTTTGGACGGCCTGCGGTTGCAATACCCTGGATATGCCGAAGAATTGGAGCGCCGTTTTATAAAGCGTACCACCTTGCGGTTTGAGGAGCGAGAATACGAGGCCATGCGCGAAGACGGGCTGATCGGTGCAGAAGTGTATACAACTTTGATGCATGACCTGACGCGGCGGCGGGCCACAGCAGAAGGCCGTCCTCCTCTTGATTTTGCTGTGAAGCGCTTTGAGTTGATCAAACAGTTTCCGCCGTTCGCGGATCTGGACGCCAAATCCGTGCGGCGACTTGGTCGCGCTTTGAAGACCCGTTATGTCAACGCAGGAAGCATTATTTTGCGCAAAGACGGCGCATTGAAGCACGTATTTTTTATCGCATCGGGGGCGGTCGAGTTGGAAATTGCAGGCCAGATATCGCGGCTGGGTCGGGCCGATATGTTTGGGCAAGTTTCCATCTTGATGAAAAACGCGCCCCGTTCCGAAGTGCGCGCCATCGCCCCAACGACATTGCTCGTTCTCGACGTGGCACAGTTTCAGATTCTTCTGAACAAAATACCGGCTTTGCGAAGTGCTGTGCGCGCCAGTGCTGAAAAACGCGGCATTGATCCGGATGCACTGTTGGAAGACTTCTCAACTGAACATTAAACGTGGGCGTTCTCTTTGTACTTGTCGCTGTACTTGTCGCTCCAGAAAGTGGGCAATCCAAGCCCGCCACGGCGTCCCAATTGCTCGACCAATGCTTTTTGGGGGAGCGACTGAAAAGCATCATTTATTCACACTTAATTAGGTTTACTCATAGTGAAAATTTCACAGATATAAATTTGTCAGCTTGAGTTTGAAGGATGCCAAAATCAAGACACCGCGAACCAAAGACGTTCTGTGGTTTTTACTCTGATTTAAGAGTGGCACCATTATGTGACTATTTTACTAAGGATACTAAAAGCACCTTAACATGCACTTGCATGTGATGATTTTTGCACTTAAGGGTGAGCTGCAAAACAGCCCAGCCAGAGACTCCTTTTAGAGATTTTCTCGAGCCAAATCTATCTTCTTGGCCAAATCTAACTCTTGGAAAGCTCTCGTATGACACATCAAAAAAACACTGTTGTAGCCCTGCTTATGTGCGGCACAGCGTTACCCTTATGCACAACGACAGGCGCATTGGCGCAAGACGTTGTGTCTCTGGATCCCATAGAGGTACGCCGCGAAGATCCGCTCGGCGATGCTGCAGATCAAGCGAGCTCGGTTTACGTTGCAGATGCTGAGATTGATCGCGCTTCCATGGGCGATTTGAAAGACCTTTTCGCAGGTGTCGCGTCTGTATCCGTAGGGGGGGCCATTCCTCTGGCACAAAAGATCTATGTTAACGGCGTAGATATGCTCAACCTTGCCGTCACCGTTGATGGTGTTGCCCAGAACAACCGTATTTTTCACCACGCGTCTGCGAATGCGTTCGACCCAGGTATGATGAAATACGTTCGGGTCGATCCTGGCGTTGCTCCTGCTGATGCTGGCTTTGAAGCTCTCGCTGGCGCAGTGAGCATGGAAACCATTGATGCGAATGACATTCTCGAAGATGGTGAAACGTTCGGCGGCCAAGCTCGCCTTAGTTATTCTGACAACGGTGACATATTCGGTACATCTTTGACTTTGGCCCAAAAGACCGGAGGTTTTGAACTTCTCGGTTACGCAAAATACGTCAGCGGAGGCGAATATACCGATGGAGAAGGCGATGTCGAAAACGGCACAGAAACCGATCTCCAAATTGGCCTCATCAAAGCAGCGTATGAAGCCGATGCAGGCCATCGGTTTGAATTTTCTGCACAACAAATGGCAGACGCCGGGACGAGAAATGCCAAAGCCAACTTCGGTTCAACAAGTGCAGCCACTTATCTCTATGAAGCCACGCGCAACGTTGTTTCTTTGAAATACGAGAACACTCAAGCGGTCGGTCTTTGGGACCCTGAAATTTCCTTGGGATACTCTTCCACCGAGATTTTCAAGCCGGAAGATTACGACAGCAACGGCATTACAGATACTCTGAGCGCAACCATTCAAAATACTTTCCACCTTGCAAACGGAGCCGACATCACGACCGGTGTCGATTATATCAGCAAAACCGGTACATACTCCACCGCATCCACTGGTGTTGTTTCAGGGTCAGAATCTTTTGACAACGTGGGTATCTTTACTCAAGCGCGTTTCGAATTTTCTCCAGGCTTTGATATCTCCACAGGTCTGCGTATCGACCACCAAAACTTTACCGACACGGATGGAGGTGAATACAGTAACACAGGGCTGAGCACCAACATATCCGCAACCTACGAAGTGTCACCTTCATGGACTGTGCGCGGCGGCTATTCCTCGGTATTTGGTGGCATTCCGATTGAAGACAACTTTCTCTTTAGCGATGATTGGGACTACAGTGGCCTCGTAGAAGTCACACGAGGTGAGAACTTTATCCTCGGTGCAGATTATGGCTCCGGAAATCTCACCTTTGGAGCGGAAATTTTCAGAACGCGCCTCAACGATGTACGCACCAGCGATTGGGACAGAACTTCTGGGTCCTATGTCGCGGGCCACGGTACATATGAAAGCAGTGGCTACAATCTCTCCGCGACCTATGACTGGACATCTGGTTTCGCGCGTCTGACATTCAGTGACACACAAGCTTTATGGAATGGGGAAACAACGTCTAACTACGCCGTGTTAGATAGCGGAACAGCGTTGGGTCAAGTTCTGGCCATTGAAATGCAACAAGAACTGCCCGATCACAATCTTGTCGTTGGTGGGGCAATCGAGGCGGCCCGCGGGATGAACGTCTATGATGTTCAGTACGCCACTGATTATTCATATGCGGGTTACGCCGTTCTGGACCTCTTTGCCGAGTACCACGTTCCAAATGTGAATGATCTTGTGGTGCGCGTCACTGTCGACAACGTGTTTGATGCAAAATACGCTGATCGCGCTACATACGGTGCCGAGTATGGTCTTGAAACATTAGCAGAGCCAGGTCGCACAATTTCATTGATCGCGACTGTGGAATTCTAAGGTTATCGTCAGATATTGAAAGCTTATGGGGCGGGTTGTTCTGACTCGCCCTGCACAAAAAGTTTTACCATTTTATGCGCCAAATCATAGGCTTCGTCGGTGGTGAGTTTTTCCGAGAATTCGGTTTGTATCGCATCAAGGTATGCGGGCCAAATGCGGCCGTGAATACCTTTACCGTCTTCTGTAATGAATAGGACTTGCTTACGTCGTCCATCAGACAAATAGGTGCGACGAATATAGCCCGCTTTTTCCATGCGAGAAATGTGACGCGATAGCGCATATTGTGGCACGTATAACTCATTCTCTAAAGAGGCCATCGGCTGGCCCGCATCACCCGCTTTTTCAACATACATAAGAATTTCGTACCAAATCGGATCAGACATACCCTCATCGCGCAAAACTTTGGAGATCTTGGGGTAAATCTTACGATGCGCCCGCATCAAAAAAAACCAAAGTCGATTGTAGCCAATTTTGGGATCATCATCGCCAAAAAAATGCGACCAATCTTTTGGTGGATATGGCATAAAATTCCCTTCAGATTTTGAAAGGATTATACGCCGTTTTTAAATTTTCACCAGCGGGCATTTTTGTAAATATTTCATATATGACAATATGTTATAAGATATATGAAAACATATACCTTGGTGTAAATCAAAGCCACAGCCTCTGAAATAAAGCGCGCAGGTCGGCCATGAGTATGTATAGCTTTGATGTCCTTGCTGCTTGGCTGCGGTCGCTTTGCTGGCTGGAGTTCATTCGGATGACGCTCAGAGCAGTGCTTCCAGTGGTTTGTAAAAGTGCTAAAGAAAGGCCCGCGCCTAATATCCGATCACAACCGAAGATTGGGTGGTTTATAACGGCGAAAGCTATGACATTCGCCAGATTGCTGAGATTGGTCACCGTGATGGCCATCAAATCACGGGGGTATCGGTATGAGTGCGATGCACAACGTCAGTTAAAATGCTTTGTACCGCGCTGACAGGGGCATTGGGAATGGAATCGCCTTGCATGACTGCAGCTGACCCCCTAGAAGAACCCCTGATTTATAGGGCTGCCCGCGGGTGGTCTAACGATGACGTAAAGTCTAGACGTATAATATAAGGACGCCAACATGCAGGTCACCGAGACCCTCAACGAAGGTCTGAAGCGCGGCTATCAGATCACCATCACCGCAGCTCAGCTCGACGAAAAGGTAAACGCTAAACTCAAAGAAGCGCAGCCTGAAATCGAAATGAAGGGTTTCCGCAAAGGCAAAGTGCCTATGGCGATGCTCAAAAAGCAATTCGGTCCAAAGGTTCTTGGCGAAGCGATGCAGGAAACTGTTGATGCGGCGATGAACGATCACTTTGAGACATCTGGCGACCGTCCTGCGGCGCAGCCTGACGTGAAAATGGATGGCGGCGAAGATTGGAAAGAGGGCGACGACGTTATCGTCAACATCACGTACGAAGCGCTGCCAACTATTCCTGACGCTGACTTGTCCGACGTGAAACTCGAAAAACTCGTTGTCAAAGCATCTGACGCTGAAGTGAACGAGGCTCTTGAGAACCTTGCGAAAACAGCACAAAACTTTGAAACCAAAGACGGCGTTGCCGCTGATGGCGATCAAGTTGTGTTTGATTTCTTGGGCAAAGTTGACAATGAGCCATTCGATGGCGGCGCTGCTGAAGATTACCCACTCGTTCTTGGTTCAGGTTCTTTCATCCCGGGCTTTGAAGAACAACTCGTTGGCGTAAAAGCTGGCGAAGAGAAAAACGTCGAAGTGACATTCCCTGCGGAATACGGCGCAGAAAACCTCGCTGGCAAAGCGGCTGTTTTTGAATGCACAATCAAAGACGTGAAAGCGCCTGCGGATGCGGCGATTGATGACGAGCTTGCTAAAAAATTCGGTTCCGAAGATTTGGCAGCTTTGACAGCTCAGGTTACTGAGCGCCTCGAAGGCGAATACGCTGGTGCGGCACGTGCAATCATGAAGCGCGCGCTTCTTGACCAACTGGACGGCAAAGTTTCTTTCGAACTTCCACCATCTTTGGTTGAAGCAGAAGCAAACCAAATTGCGCACCAGTTGTGGCACGAAGAAAACCCTGAAGTTGAAGGTCACGATCACCCCGAGATCGAGACAACTGAAGAGCACACAACTTTGGCTGAGCGCCGCGTGCGTTTGGGTCTTTTGTTGGCTGACCTTGGTCAGAAACAAGAAATTCAAGTCACTGACGCTGAATTGACACAAGCGGTTATGACGCAAGCGCGTCAGTACCCAGGTCAAGAGCAGCAGTTCTTTGAATTCGTTCAGCAAAACCCACAAATGCGCCAGCAACTTCAAGCGCCAATCTTTGAAGACAAAGTTGTCGACTGGATTGCTTCAAACGCTGACGTGACAGAAAAAGAAGTCTCAAAAGCAGACCTCGAAAAAGCTGTAGAAGCACTCGACGAAGAATAAACTGCCATAGGCAGTGCCCCCTGAAGCGGGCCAGCCAATTTTGGGTGGCTTGCTGATAGGGCAAAAATTAAGGCCGTTCCTAGCGATAGGGACGGCCTTTTTGTAATTGTATGTGTTTGGTGTCGGGGCAGGCGGCGCAACAGGGGCGTCTTTGCTGCTCTATAGCGATGTGTGGATTAGTTTTTTAGTCCCGTCTCGTGCAACAATCCCAAACGTTTCGCCTCGTAATAATACCCGCGTGCATACCATTTCATCGCGTCGTTGATATCGCCATCAGATACTAGATACGCGCCTTTTAAATACTTCCCTGCATATTTCAGGTTTACATCAGCCTCGAGCAGTTCCTCTGCCGGTCCGGAGTGCCCCATTGTGCCTGCCGTTTGGGGCAAAATTTGCAGCAGGCCATAATATGGCCCGTTGCGCGCCCAAGGCCGATGAGTGCTTTCGCGGATGGCCTGTCGGTGGATCAGCTCGCGGGGGATTTCATAGTAATCCGCCCATTTGTTGATCTTTGCGCGCAGTGTGGGGGTCTCATTGGGAAACAACGGCGGGCTATAGGCGCCTCGACTGGTGGGACTGTCTTTGCGCGCGCAGCCCGCTAACGTGAGGGGGATCAAAGACAGTGACGATAGTATGAAGCCGCGGCGGGATAGGGATATGGTCATGAGACACTCCAGATGGTTGCCTCAAATGACCATGGTTGCGTTTAAAGGCAAATCCAAAAAATTAGATCGGCAAAATCTTGCATGCCAGTGTGCGGGTTTTTGCTGAGCTGTGCGTGGGGATTTCAGCCATAAAAAAAGCCCCGCAGACCGCGAGGCTTTTAAAATTATAACGATATAAAGAAGATTAGTCTTCTTCAGTGGCTTCAGGTGCCTCAGCCGCAGGGGCTTCGTCATCATCACCAAAATCGTCTGCAGCTGCTGCGCCGATATCGTCGAAGAGTTCCGCGATTTCGAATTCAGCTTCTGCTTCAGCTTCTGCTGCGAGTTGCTGGATGGATTTACCATCGGCTTGCAACTGCGCTTCTTCAGTTGAGCGTGCAACGTTGAGAACGATAGTCGCTTCAACTTCAGCATGCAAAACAACTGCAACTTCGTGAAGGCCAAGATCTTTGATCGGGGCTTTCAAAGCAACCTGTTTGCGATCCACTGTGAAGCCTTCAGCTTCAGCAGCTTCGGCAGCGTCACGTGGTGTGACAGAACCGTAGAGCGCACCAGAATCGGAAGCAGAGCGAATGATGACGAACTGTTGTCCGTCCAATTTCGCGGAAGCTGCTTCTGCTTCTTTTTTGGTTTCGAGGTTACGAGCTTCAAGTTGAACTTTTTGTGCTTCGAAAGACGCGATGTTTGCGTCGTTCGCACGAAGAGCTTTAGCTTGTGGCAACAAGAAGTTGCGCGCGTAGCCGTCTTTTACTGCAACAACATCGCCCATTTGGCCGAGTTTTGCGACGCGTTCAAGAAGGATAACTTTCATTGTCTAAGCTCCCTTACTTAACAGCGTATGGCAGAAGCGCGAGGAAACGAGCGCGTTTGATGGCACGAGCCAATTCACGCTGTTTTTTCGCAGAGACTGCAGTGATACGGGATGGAACGATTTTGCCACGCTCAGAGATGTAGCGTTGCAAAAGACGTGTGTCTTTGTAATCGATCGCAGGTGCATTGTCGCCAGAGAATGGGCAAACTTTGCGGCGGCGGAAGAATGGTTTAGCGGCCATGATGTGGTCCTTTCCTGAACTGACGATTAACGACGTTCACGGCGCGGTTCGCGCTCGTCACGTTTTTGCATCTGAACGGATGGGCCGTCAGCGTGCTCGTCAACTTTGATGGTCAAGATACGCATCACGTCGTCATGCAAGCGCATAAGGCGTTCCATTTCAAGAATACCGGCAGATGGGGAATCTGTACGCAGGTAAGCGTAGTGACCCTTGCGGTTCTTGTTGATTTTGTAGGCCATCGTTTTGACGCCCCAGTACTCAGAGAAAACGACTTTGCCGCCGTTGTCTGCGAGAACAGTCGAGAAGTGCTCAACGAGACCCTCGGCTTGTGCGTTGGACAAGTCCTGACGCGAAATGAAGACATGCTCGTATAGTGGCATGAAAGCTCCAGTGCTATTTTCGAGCGCATTTCATAGGTCGGTACACTACCCGTTTCCGCGAGCCCGACCACGAGAGACTGCGCTGGTTCATTTATCCATGCGGAAACGATGTGCCCTTATACGGATCAGAGCCAAGAGCGCAAGGGGTTCGGGCCCCGTTTGGGTGTTTAATTTCCCTGCTTAGCTTTGGTGTAATCCATATAAAGCGAGACTGGCAAAAAACGCACAATTCAGATGGCCTTGCCGTGTCGCGCGCAGATTGTTAGACCCATAAAAGGGGCCCTTGAGGCCACAAAAGAAATGAACAAAGGGGCGAACATGACGCGCGCATTGGTTTTTCCGGGGCAGGGTGCCCAAACAATTGGTATGGGCAAAGCCCTTGCAGAGGCTTACCCCGCCGCAAAAGCCATTTTTGACGAGGTTGATGACGCGCTCGGTGAAAAGCTGTCTGCGCTGATTTGGGAAGGCGATGCTGATGTGTTGACCTTGACCCAAAATGCGCAACCTGCCTTGATGGCCACGTCTTTGGCTGCCATGCGCGCACTCGAATCCGAAGGGTTTGGTTTGGATCAGGCCAGCTATGTGGCAGGGCATTCACTTGGTGAATATTCTGCTTTGGCTGCTGCGGGCGCTTTGAGTGTCGCAGACACCGCGCGGCTGTTGCGCACTCGTGGTTTGGCGATGCAACAAGCCGTGCCTGTTGGCATTGGCGCGATGGCCGCTTTGCTGGGTTTGGATTTCGAAACAGTCAAAGAGGTTGCTGCCGAAGCCGCTGCAGATGGCGAAGTTGTTCAGGCTGCGAATGACAATGATCCGGGGCAGGTGGTTGTTTCTGGTCACAAAGCGGCTGTTGAACGCGCATGTGAAATTGCCAAAGCCAAGGGGGCGAAACGGGCTGTTTTGTTGCCTGTGTCTGCCCCATTCCACTGCGCTTTGATGGAACCCGCTGCGAAAGTTATGGCCGAAGCACTGGATGATGTCGAAATTGCGCAGCCATCTGTACCGCTTGTTGCTAACGTCAGTGCTGGTGCTGTGAGCGACCCTGCTACGATCCGATCTTTGTTGGTGGATCAGGTGACGGGATCTGTGCGCTGGCGTGAAAGCGTCATGTATATGGCGCGAAATGGTGTGACAGAGATCTATGAAGTGGGCGCGGGCAAAGCGCTATCTGGCATGATCCGCCGTATCGAAAAATCAATTGCTTGCACGGCCATTGGCACGCCTGATGATATTGCAAAGCTCAAAGGCTAATCTCACATAAAGTGAATGAGGGCCTTGGCCCTGCTCTAAAAAGGAATGATAAATGTTTGACCTTACAGGTAAAAATGCACTGGTAACCGGGGCGTCTGGTGGCATCGGCGGCGAGATTGCGAAAGCGCTTTATGCAGCCGGCGCGACGGTCGGTCTGTCTGGCACTCGGGTTGAGCCGCTTGAAGCATTGGCTGCAGAGCTTGGCGAACGCGCTTTTGTGTTGCCGTGTAATTTGAGCGACAAAGACAGCGTCGTGGCCTTGCCCAAAGCTGCGGCTGAGGCCATGGGATCGGTCGATATTTTGGTCAACAACGCAGGTATCACGCGCGACAATCTGTTTATGCGGATGTCGGATGATGAATGGGACAGCGTTTTGAACGTCAATCTCACCTCAACGATGCGCCTGTGCAAGGGTGTGTTGCGTCCGATGATGAAAGCGCGTTGGGGGCGTATCATCAATATTTCGTCGATTGTGGGCGCGACAGGCAATCCCGGTCAAGGCAACTATGCGGCGTCCAAAGCGGGTGTTGTGGGCATGTCCAAGTCATTGGCGTACGAAGTTGCATCGCGTGGCATCACTGTGAATTGCGTGGCGCCCGGTTTTATCGCGACTGCGATGACTGATAAATTGACCGATGATCAAAAAGAGAAAATCAACACGCAAATCCCTGCTGCCCGTATGGGAACACCAGCTGAAATCGCGGCAGCGGTTCTATATCTGGCGTCTAATGAGGCAGGCTATACCACTGGGGCGACGCTTCACGTTAATGGCGGCATGGCGATGCTCTAAAGTCTTGCGTTATGGCTTTGCCGTTGAAAACCTGTGCGTCGCGGCGGATATGGTGTTTGACATGGGGCAGAATTTGAGGCCTGATATATAGCAAGACGCGGGATTTGCACAAATACGGACAAATCATTTGCCACTGGTAAAGTTTGTGCTATTAGCACCCAAGAATTCGCAGTGAGGGCACAATGCCGTCGCTATAAAGTGCGGCGTCTTTCCTATGGAAGGCGCAGTGTTTTGAAAGGCCCGAGGGCCACTATAATTGGGCACCGGGCCCATAAACTATGAGGAAATAACATGAGCGACATCGCAGATCGTGTGAAAAAGATCGTTGTTGAGCATCTCGACGTTGAAGAAGACAAAGTGACAGAGACAGCGTCTTTCATTGACGACCTCGGCGCTGACAGCCTTGACACAGTTGAGTTGGTTATGGCGTTTGAAGAAGAGTTCGGCATCGAAATCCCTGATGATGCAGCAGAAACCATTCAAACGTTTGGTGATGCAGTGAAATTTATCACTGAAGCTTCCTAAGTTTTAAACTTAGACTGAATTATAAAAAACGGCGTTCCTTTGGGATGCCGTTTTTTTTATGCCATCGAATGCTCATGCTTGTTTAATTTTGGGTTTCTTCTTTGAGGGGATTCATGTCGTTAGGTGTTTCGCCGTCAGATATCTCGCTGTTAGGGATTTCATCTTCTGGTGTGGGGGCTTGTGCCTCTGTGTCACTGAATGCGCTTTTAAGAGTGACGCCACGATATTCTCCAACAACTGGTTCTACGTCATCTGGGGGAATCTCTCGTGCTCTCATTTCGGTGGGAGAAGACAGATAGTCTGTAAGGGGCTGCGCAGGCAGGTTATAGGTTTCTTCTAGAAATGCCGCGAAGCCATCGGAGCTTTCTTTGGATCGGGTGGCGCTGTCCGAAAAATCATCCAAAAGATCTGTGATCTCTGCTTCGGACAGGGGCACGTCGAATTTGACACCGATAAAATGTGTATTGGCCCACATGACTCTCACTTTTCGCTTTGTTTTATTCATGGTCAACAAAAGCTTGGAATTTATTTGGGCATTAAGCGGCGTTTCCACTTTTGCGCCGAATGGGTTGATGTCACGCAAGTCCCCTAATGTTGGCATTGCGCCGTCAAATATGACAACTGGAAGGTTGCACGGGTAACGCGAGGCGCGGCGGTGTGCGATGCCGAGACGCATCCAAAACCAGATCGCGGCAGATATGACAAAGGTAAAGATGCCCAAAAGTATCAGCATACTTGAAGAGGATTCCGATGCAGTGGACGTGGTTGTATTTTGGGCCAGACCCATCTGACTGCGATAACGATCCAAGGTACTGGATTTGAGGATTAAATCTGACTGTGTGCTGGCGTGGGGCGTTGGTTTGATAAGTTTCGCGACTTGCGTGCTGATACGCTTGAGTAAAGAGGCGTGACTGTTCGTTTCGTTTAAAAAATCCTCAGCAATGGGGTCACAGTGAGTGTGCAATAAAAAATTTGCCATGGATTTGCTTTGTTGGATAAACAGCGGGTCTGTACCAAAGCGCATGGCCATTTCAGACCAATTGTCCTTTGATAAATTGTAAAGATGGCGACGGGCAGAAATAAACGCGTTCAGCGCATTTTTATTGGTCCCAAGCTGCGCGCTTTGAATTTGTTTGACCAATCGATCCCGTGGATAGCGTTCCATTTGTGCGCGAAAGGCACGTTCGGCACTGAGTTCTTCTGAGGTGCCAAGCACACTGATATAGGTGTTTGCCGCAGCATTTAGGCCAATAATCCAAGATTCTAGCCCACACGAAGGGGCCGCTTGTACAGCGTGATTGGCCCATAACGTCAGCGTCAGCACAAGGGCCATACACCAAGCCCGAGAGGCCAATTTCATGTGACTGATACATCTGACAACACCGCAGCGTAGTGCATTATATGCTTGTGGTGAGGGCATATATAGGTGCGACGGACCGCACCAATGTGCGAAAATGGGCAACGGGATCTCCTGCCTAAAAATGTGCTGGCACCGTTGTTTTAGCCGTTGAAGGTCAATATCTGGTTTACACGTCTCCGCCGAAACCAAATTTGTCGTGCAGCGGGGTCTTTCATCACTCGCCAAGGGCGTGTATTGAGAAAGAGATTATAAATGAGGGGGCCGAAATGCGCCGAGTAGTTGTCACAGGACTTGGAATGGTATCACCACTTGCATGTGGTGTTGAAGAAACGTGGACGCGTTTGTTGGCGGGGGAATCTGCCGCCGGAACAATCCAGCGATTTGATGCGAGCCATTTGGCCACGAATTACGCTTGCGAAGTCAAACGCGGCGACGGCACCAATGGCACGTTTAATCCGACCGATTGGATGGCGCCCAAGGATCAAAAGAAAGTCGATGACTTTATTTTGTATGGCGTTGCTGCCGCAGAACAGGCTTTGAGTGATGCCAATTGGAAACCCGAAGATGAAGAGGATCGCCTGCGCACAGGTGTGATGCTTGGTTCTGGCATTGGGGGTCTTTCATCGATTGCTGACGCAGCCATTTTGTTGAAAGAAAAAGGTCCACGTCGTGTGTCACCTTTCTTTATCCCTGGGTCTTTGATCAATCTGATTTCAGGTCAAGTCTCTATTAAGTATGGATTTAAAGGGCCAAACCACGCTGTTGTGACCGCCTGTTCCACAGGGGCACATGCCATTGGCGATGCTGCACGTTTGATCCAATGGGGCGATGCAGAAGTCATGGTTGCCGGTGGCGCAGAAGCGGCGATTTGCGAACTTGGCATGGCTGGCTTTAACGCCTGTAAAGCGCTGTCCACCAAACGCAGCGATGATCCCAAAGCCGCATCGCGTCCTTATGATGAAGACCGAGATGGCTTTGTCATGGGCGAGGGCGCAGGTGTTGTTGTCTTGGAAGAATACGAACATGCCAAAGCCCGTGGCGCGAAAATTTATGCCGAAGTCGTGGGCTATGGCCTGTCTGGCGATGCGTACCACATCACGGCCCCTGCCTCTGACGGGGACGGTGGATTTCGCGCAATGAAAGCGGCCTTGGAGCGCGCTGGCATTGAGCCATCTGAAATTGATTACATCAACGCGCACGGCACATCTACGATGGCAGATACCATCGAACTTGCAGCTGTTGAGCGTTTGCTTGGCGATGCGGCTGCGACAGCAACGATGTCATCGACCAAGTCGTCAATTGGCCACCTTTTGGGGGCTGCTGGCGCGGTTGAGGCGATTTTCTCGATCCTAGCGATCCGCGACCAAGTCGCACCACCCACGATCAATTTGGACAACCCAGCGGTTGAAACCAAACTTGATCTTGCACCAAACAAAAAAGTGGAACGCAAAATTGATGTGGCCTTGTCCAATTCCTTTGGTTTTGGCGGCACAAACGCATCCTTGGTGCTTAAGAAAGTGACCGACTGATGTGGCGTGCTATCGCATCTAATGCTTTGACGTTGCTGATTGTTGCCCTTGTCATGGTGGCAGGTGCAATTGCATGGGGAAAGGCGCAATTTACAGCGCAGGGGCCTTTGGATTCTGCGATTTGTTTGCGTGTTGCCCCCGGATCGACCATGACCCGTGTGTCCAAGCAATTGGAAGGTTTGGACGCGGTTTCAAGCGGCATGATTTTCCGTTTGGGCGCGGACTACACCGAGAAAGTCAGCCAGTTGAAAGCTGGGGCATTCTTGGTGCCTGAAAACGCATCTATGGAAGAGATTATCGACATCGTTACCCGGGGCGGCGCGTCGACATGTGGCACCGAAGTTGTGTACCGCATTGGGGTGACGCGCACGGATGTTTTGGTGCGTGAACTTGATCCTGTGACGCAATCTTACATGAAAGTTGCTGAGTATTTCCCCGATGTTACGGGAAATGACGCGACAGAAGTGCCTGAAAAATACACTCAAGTGCGTGGCGCAAATGACACGCGTTATCGCATTTCCGTGGCCGAGGGCACAACCGTTTGGCGTATCGTTGAAAGTCTTAAGGGCGTTGATTTCCTCACGGGCTCAATCGAAGAGTCCGAGATGCCACCCGAGGGCACATTGGCACCTGACAGCTATGAGGTCAGCGTGGCCTCTGATGTGGATGATTTGATTGCACGGATGACTGAGGCGCAAACCCAAAGGGTTGCGGATGTCTGGGCGCAGCGCGCGGATGATTTGCCAATTTCCACACCGCAAGAGGCTTTGGTCTTGGCATCTATCATCGAAAAAGAAACAGGTGTTCCAAATGAGCGTCGCCAAGTGGCCAGCGTGTTTGTCAATCGCTTGAACCAAGGGATGCGTTTGCAAACAGACCCCACGGTTGTTTACGGCGTGACCAACGGCAATGGTGTTTTGGGGCGTGGTTTGCGTCAATCCGAACTGCAATCTAAAAGCCCGTATAACACTTATGTTGTCGAAGGTTTGCCGCCTGGCCCGATTGCCAATCCGGGGCTTGCGTCTTTGCAGGCTGCAGTGGACCCAGACGAGACGCCCTATATCTTTTTTGTGGCGGATGGGACCGGCGGGCATGCTTTTGCTGTGAGTTTGGCAGATCACAACGCGAATGTTGCAAAATGGCGTGATATCGAAGCACAGCGCACCAGTCAGTAACGCAGGTATAAAATGATGAAAAGGGCGCGAGAGGATCGCGCCCTTTCGCGTTGAAAAGGATCTGACATGCAAACCCTTGGTATTGCTTTGACTGTATTGGTTTTGATGGGGGTGTTGGCATGGCCGCGTTTGGCCAAAGCGCCCCTTTGGAAGGCCACGATCACCCCTTTGGCGTCGATCATCGGCAGCGGATTTTTGGTGCTTGGGCCCATTCTGGCGCAGGCCTATGGTGGTTGGACACCTGTGATGATGGCGGGTTTGTGCCTGTTTGCTTATGCGATTGGCGGGGCGATACGGTTTAACATTTTGGCCTTGGATCATGCGCCGCACACTGGGCGCACTCAGGTTTTGGAAAGCCTATCGTCTTGGGTGCTATCCTTTGCCTATATCATTTCGGTTGCTTATTATTTGAACCTGTTGGGGTCATTTGCTGTCAGTTTGACACCCTTTGATACCGTGACTTGGGCACGGATCGTGACCACTGCTGTGTTCATGGTGATCTTGACTGTTGGCTGGACAAAAGGGTTTGCCGCGTTGGAGCGGATGGAACAGGTGTCTGTCGCGCTCAAGCTTGCCATTATCGGTGGGCTTTTGTTTGGGCTGGCGTGGTTTTTCGCTGGCAAAGTGCAAGAGAACGCATTGGTTTTATCCCCTGCGCGGTTGACCGGATGGGGCAGTGTGGGGCTATTGCTTGGCCTGTTGGTCACCGTGCAAGGCTTTGAAACGTCGCGGTATTTGGGGCATGACTACAGCGCTGCCACACGCGTGCGATCTATGCGGTTGGCGCAATGGCTGTCGACGGGGATCTACATGATCTACGTGGTGTTGATGGCGTATGTGTTTTTGCCTGAGCAAATTCAAACCTCGGAAACGGCAATTATTGACATGATGGCTTTGGTGGCGCCTGTGTTGCCCGCCTTGTTGGTTTTGGCAGCGCTTGCGGCGCAGTTTTCAGCCGCTGTTGCCGATACCTCTGGTGCGGGCGGTCTTATCGAAGAGCTGACCAAGGGGCGCATTTCGGTCAAAACAGGCTATGCGGTTTTGGTTGGACTTGGGCTGGCGCTCACGTGGTTTTCCGATATTTTTCAAATCATTGCTTGGGCATCCAAAGCCTTTGCCGCCTATTACAGTCTGCAAGCGTTGATTGCAGCCGGACTTGCCCTGCGCGATAAAAAGTCGCTTTGGCGCGTGGCGTTTTTCGGGCTGGTTGCCGTGCTGGCAGGTTGTGCTGTGATCTTTGGCAGCGTGGTAGAATAGCGGCGTTTAATACAATCCTTCGGTATTGATATGCACGGTTTCGCCGCAGTGTTTACAATGGCTTGCATCGGCATCATGCAAAAGCAACCCACAGGTTTCGCATTCGTATTTCACCTTTGAGGGGCGAAATAAAACCTGTGCAAGACGCAAAAACAGCGTGACACCAAAGAACATCACGGCAATGGATAACATTCGCCCTGTGGTGCCTTCGAGCGTGATATCGCCAAACCCCGTTGTTGTCAGCGTGGTGATGGTGAAATACAGCGCGTCGGCGTAGTTGCGAATATGCGGGTTGTGATCGTGTTCCAACGCATAGATCAGCCCTGTGGTGACAAAGATAAACACCAACAGATTGATCGCAGCGATGACGATCTCTTCGTGTTTGCGAAACAGTTTAAAGTCTTGGCGCAGACGGTTCATCAATTGATAAGTGTGCAGCAGTCGCAAGGTGCGCAAAATGCGTAAAAACCCAAGACCTTCGCCTGCCAGGGGGGCCAAAAACGACACCATCGCGGCGATATCAGCCAAGGTTGAGCCGCGTGTGAGATAATGGAACCGCCTGTCTGCGGTGTAGACCCGTATGGTGAAATCGAGCAAGATAAGCACGCCAAACACCATGTCGAGCGCTTCAATCAGGGGCGTGTGCGTGATGAAAGACGTGGCAATCACAAAGCAAATTGTGATCAGGTCAAAGATCAAAATGCCATAGCGAAACCGATGCGCGCGATCCGTGTTGCCCTCGTAGAGTTCATTGAGCGTCTTGGAAAACTGGCCTGCCATGATGCGCGGATCCTTTTGTCGGCTTTCATCTGTCATGTAAGGTTTTCGCTTTTGTTTCAAGGGGCAAGGTCTGTGCCTTGGTATGAATTCATCTTTTGGTAATGGGTGCGATCCTTTAGTTAAGTTATTGAAAACTATTAATAAATTGACTTTATGCGTTATCTATGCCATTCCTTTTCCTATGCTAGAAGGCGTGGGAAGCGGTTTGGCGTGGTCTGAGGGGATCACAAAATCCCAAATCGGTTTTACGGGGTGAGCCCGTCTCACGTCTCTTGTGCGGAGAATGCATGAGAGGCAGGTAAGACATGACTTTGCAATCATCTGTGGGGGATGACTATGGCCCAAAAGAGATCCTTGGGTCCGCAAATAGAAACCTCGAACGGTCCATTGCTTCGCTCGACGCGGTGATGTGCCGATTGGAAAGCGGTGACTTGAGTGTTGGGCCCGATATTCAAAGGGCAATCGTAGAAATGCGCAAGACTCAAGACACGGCTTTGAGAGAAAGGCAGAAAGTTGATGACGACAGACGAAAACTCGACCTTGCGACTTCAGACAGCGCCATCGATTTTGACGCCGCGCGGGCTTCGATCTTGGATAGCTTGGATCGCGTCCGAAGATCTTGCGGTACAAACCCAGTTCTTGGATGATCTGGAAAGCAACGATCGGGGAGCGCTTTTGGCGCTCCCTTTTTTATTCGAAGCATGGGCGTTGGATCACCAAATGCCCCCATCTGGGGATTGGCGCACTTGGGTTATTATGGGCGGACGCGGCGCGGGCAAAACCCGTGCTGGGGCTGAATGGGTCCGGTCCATGGTCGAAGGATCGCGGTCTTTGGAACCGGGCCGCGCCAAACGTGTGGCGCTGGTCGGTGAGACGTATGACCAAGCGCGCGAGGTCATGGTGTTTGGTGACAGTGGTATTCTGGCCTGTTCGCCCCCCGATCGTCGGCCCAAATGGAATGGAACACGCCGCGCATTGACGTGGCCAAACGGCGCAGAAGCCATGGTGTTTTCTGGCAATGATCCCGAGGCATTGCGCGGTCCGCAATTTGACGCCGCATGGGTTGATGAATTGGCCAAGTGGAAAAAGCCGCGTGAGGCGTGGGACATGCTGCAATTTGGATTGCGCTTGGGGGATGACCCGCGTCAAGTGGTCACGACAACGCCGCGCAATGTGGGCATTCTCAAAGAAATATTAGAGTTGAAATCCAGCACTGTGACACGCGCGCCCACTGAGGCGAACGCGGCCAATTTAGCGCCGTCGTTTTTGGAAGAAGTGCGCACACGCTACGCAGGCACGCGATTGGGTCGTCAAGAATTGGACGGGATATTGCTGGACGAGGAAGAGGGCGCATTGTGGTCTTTGGAAAAACTAGAGGCAAACCGCGCCGATGAGTTGCCAGAATTTGACCGCATCGTGGTCGCTGTCGATCCGCCTGTGACAGGTCATAAGGGCTCGGATGATTGCGGTATCGTGGTGGTCGGGGCCGTCACTCAAGGCACGCCGCAAAATTGGCGCGCTTATGTGTTGGAGGATGCGACTGTTTCAGCGTCTTCACCAACGGTGTGGGCGCAAGCTGCGTTGGATGCGATGGAGCGGTGGGACGCCGATAAAATGGTGGCAGAGGTAAATCAAGGGGGCGATCTTGTTGAACAAGTTGTGCGACAACTTGATCCTATGGTGTCCTATAAATCTGTGCGTGCCACGCGGGGCAAATCGGCGCGCGCCGAACCAGTGTCAGCGCTCTATGATCAAGGTCGCGTGTTTCACACCCGTGGGCTTGGTGAGTTAGAGGATCAAATGACCAAAATGACAGCACAGGGCTATAAAGCGTCAGGGTCGCCTGATCGTTTGGATGCGCTGGTTTGGGCCGTTCATGAATTGATGATTGCGCCAGCCGCGGGGCACACGCGCCCGCGCATTCGCACCTTGGGCTGAATGTCATTTAAATAGCTTGCCAACGTGATGGCTCTGTTTTTGCACCTTTGTGTCGAAGACGGGGCCATTTTTAATTCAAATCCCGCATGTTTGATCGCGGGGTTCTGTATTTTTATATTACTATCAATGTCTTGTGTGTTGGTGTTGCGTGTTGAATGGACTGCCGCGCGCTCTGCTAGCAAGTTCTTTTTCCCTATCCCGTAAAACTATTTCTACCGAAGGCGCGCAGATGCACACAGCGATGTGTGAGCGCAGTCAGAGGTCACGAGATTGGGGAAGGCGCGGGCACCGCGTTGGGCTGAGATGCGCGATATGCGGATCATGCCCCCTTTCCAGACCCTCGGGTGGCATCGCTTGCGAGAGCCCCTGAGGGTCGAAGTTTGAACAGTGAGCCATGCGGCGTTTGGGGATGACCCAAGGGGTGCATTTTGCGGGGTGTCATTCGGCATCTGCGGACAGTTTTAAGGAGAGACACGGATATGGTGTTTGACTTTATGAAGCGAGGCGCAGGAGCGCAGCCTGAGGTGAAAGCCTCTGCCACGGGACCAGCAATAGCTTATTCAAGCGCAGGCCGTGTGGCATGGAGCCCGCGCGACACAACCACGCTGACACGTGTTGGATTTACGGGCAATCCTGTCGGGTTTCGGTCAGTGAAATTGATCGCCGAAGCGGCCAGTGCTTTGCCTTTGGTGTTGCAAAACCGGGAAGCGCGTTTTGAGGATCACCCGCTGTTGTCGGTGATTTCGCGGCCAAATCCTGTGCAGGGGCGCTCGGATTTGTTTGAAGCGCTTTACGCGCAGATATTACTGTCGGGCAATGGCTATTTGGAAGCCGTGGGTGACTGGGGGCAGGTGCCGGCTGAGTTGCATGTCTTGCGCTCTGATCGGATGAGTTTGGTGCCAGGGACAGATGGTTGGCCGATTGCCTATGAGTATGCTGTTGGCAACCGCAAGCATCGGTTCCATGTGGAAAACGGTCATTCGCCTGTCTGCCACATCAAATCATTCCACCCTGCGGATGATCATTACGGGTTGTCCCCGATCCAAGCGGCGGCGACTGCGATTGATGTGCACAATTCGGCGTCGCGTTGGTCAAAAGGCTTGTTGGACAATGCAGCTCGACCCTCTGGTGCGATTGTGTATGGCGGCTCTGACGGGCAATCCAGCATGAGTTCGGATCAATATGATCGTTTGCTGACGGAAATGGAAAGCCATCACCAAGGTGCGCGCAATGCGGGTCGTCCGATGTTGTTGGAAGGCGGGCTGGATTGGAAGCCGATGGGCTTTAGCCCGTCAGATATGGAGTTCCAAAAAACCAAAGAGGCCGCAGCGCGTGAAATCGCACTCGCCTTTGGGGTGCCTCCGATGCTTTTGGGCATTCAGGGCGATGCGACTTACGGCAATTATCAAGAGGCCAATCGCGCCTTTTACCGCCTGACGGTGTTGCCGTTGGTGCAAAAAGTTGCGGGCTCTATCGGGCATTGGTTGTCTGAAATGACGGGTGAGGCGGTCGAATTGAAACCGGATTTGGATCAGGTTTCGGCATTGGCGCCAGAACGTGACGCCCAGTGGAACCGCGTGGCCAAGGCTGACTTTCTCACGGCGGATGAAAAACGCGCGATGTTGGGATTGCCGCCTTTGACAGAAAATGCGCAGGCCGAAGTTTTTGATGAAATGCCCGCAGGTGATGGCGATGT
The DNA here is from genome assembly GCF_900109555.1 of Pacificibacter marinus. Classification (GTDB taxonomy): domain Bacteria; phylum Pseudomonadota; class Alphaproteobacteria; order Rhodobacterales; family Rhodobacteraceae; genus Celeribacter; species Celeribacter marinus_C. The sequence goes on from NZ_FNZV01000002.1 coordinate 102,120, forward strand.
GCAAACTGAGGAGACGCCAGATGCGTAAAGAATTTCAAGGCGGCCTTGAGCATAAATTTATGCGACTTGGCGAAGATATTAAAGTCACCGATGGTGTCGAAATCGAAGGCTACGCGTCTTTGTTTGGCCACGTGGATCAAGGCGGCGATATTGTGCAAGCGGGTGCTTATAAAAAATCGCTCGCGGATCTGAAGGCCAAAGGGCGTTCGGTCAAGATGTTGTGGCAGCATGATCCCGCCCAACCCATCGGAATTTGGGACGAAGTGCGTGAAGATGCGCGGGGGCTTTATGTCAAAGGTCGTCTGCTGACGGATGTCGAAAAGGGCCGCGAAGCTGTGGCTTTGATTGGCGCGGGAGCGATTGACGGATTGTCGATTGGTTACCGTACGGTGCGTGCCCAAAAGGGCCATGACCAAAAGGATGGCAAAGCTGCAAGGATTTTGTCGGAATTGGAACTGTGGGAGGTGTCGTTAGTGACCTTTCCCATGCTTCCAGAAGCGCGGCTGGTGACAGAGGAAAAGGGCGATGATCCCTTTGGTACTGAAACACTGATGCGTGATCTCGCGGACGCTTTCACAAGCGCACGCAAGCTGCTGGCCGGCGATTAAGGTCAGCGCTTTCACCCTCTAAACCAACAAAACACGAAGGATTGTTTGGATGAGCAAAACCGAGACAAAGGCTCGGGCCGGTATCGGTGTGTCCGATTTTTCGGCCAAATCAGGTCCGATCCCGACGGGACCTGCCACTGAGGTGAAGACCGCGCTGGCCGGTTTCATGAGTGATCTCAAAGAGTTTCAAACCGAAATTAAAACCAAGTTTCAAGAACAGGAAGAGCGCATGAGCATGCTTGATCGTAAATCACACAATTTTGGCCGTCCGGCCCTTTCCGTAGCCCAAGAGGTAGACATGTCCCATAAATCTGCATTCGGCACATATGTGCGTAACGGTGATGATGACGCATTGCGCGGTCTTGCACTGGAAGGCAAAGCGATGTCCACAGCCGTGAATGGCGATGGCGGGTATTTGGTGGACCCGCAAACAGCGGACACGATCAAATCCGTTTTGAAATCTACGGCGTCCATTCGGTCCATTGCGAACGTCGTCAACGTTGAAGCCACATCATATGATGTGTTGATCGACACGACTGATGTTGGCACAGGGTGGGTGTCTGAAGCGGGTGGTGTGTCTGACACTGGCACGCCGACGATTGATCGTATTTCAATTCCGTTGTTTGAATTGTCTGCTTTGCCAAAAGCGTCTCAGCGCCTTTTGGATGATGCTGCGTTTGATATTGAGGCTTGGCTTGCGGGCCGTATTGCCGATAAATTTGCGGCCTCAGAAGCATCCGCGTTTATCAATGGTGACGGCGTTGATAAGCCAACAGGCATTTTGGCGCACGCTCAGATCGACAATGACACATGGGCCTGGGGCGCGTTGGGGTACATCGCGACAGGCACGGATGGCGGTTTTGACGCTGGTAACCCCGCGGATGCGATTGTCGAACTTGTGTACTCTTTGGGTGCTCAGTACCGCGCCAACGGGACATTCGTGATGAATTCCAAAACAGCGGGTCAAGTGCGCAAGCTTAAAGATGCGGATGGCCGTTTCTTGTGGTCTGATAGTCTGGCCGCTGGTGAACCTGCACGTCTCATGGGCTACCCCGTGTTGATCGCAGAAGACATGCCAGACATCGCGTCAGATGCGGCTGCCATTGCCTTTGGTGATTTCGCCGCAGGCTACACTGTGGCTGAGCGTCCTGATCTGCGCATCTTGCGTGATCCGTTTTCTGCGAAACCACATGTACTGTTCTATGCCACAAAACGCGTTGGTGGTGATGTGAGTGACTTTGCGGCGATCAAGTTGCTTAAGTTCTCAATCGCTTAAGACCCGGAAAGAACGAGTTCGTGTTTGGTCCTGATCGGATCAGGCACGAGCGGTGGGTGCGCGTCTCGTTTGACGTGTTGTCTAGCTGCTCCCCCTCCGTCCGAGCAACACGGGGGCGCGCATCCATCATCACAAGTGGCAGGGGGACCCGGAAATCGGAGATGTACCATGATGTTAATGGAGCAAAGCCAAGTACCCCTCGTGGTGCTGCCGATCGCACAGTTCAAAGATCATTTGAGACTGGGCACAGGCTTTGGCGATGACGGGGTTCAGGATGGGGTTCTTGAGACGTACTTGCGTGTCGCACTCGCAGCAGTCGAGGCGCGGACTGGTAAAGTTTTGATTGAACGTGATTTTGCTTGGACCTTGTCAGCGTGGCGCGATCTTGGCGCGCAAACGCTGCCTGTTGCCCCCGTTTCCACGATCACCGCACTGGTAATTGTGGATCGCCTAAGCGCAGAAACTGTGATCGATGCAGGAAAATATTTGCTGGATAAAGACACACACCGTCCGCGGATTGTGTCCAGTGGATTTGTTTTGCCTTCTGTGCCTGTCGCAGGCTCTGTGCGGATTGAATTTACCGCTGGATTTGGCCCCGCATGGGGTGATCTGCCCAGCGATCTTGCCCATGCCGTGATGCTTTTGGCGGCTCATTATTATGAGCACCGCCATGAAGCGGGCACCAGTGAAGGGCCTATGCCATTTGGCGTCAACGCTTTGCTAGATCGCTACCGTAACGTGCGGTTGTTTGGAGGGCGCGGCTGATGTCAGCAGGGGTTCATCTCAATCGTAAATTGGTGCTGCAAGAGGCGCAGCGCACGTCGGATGGGGCTGGCGGCTATGTGGAAACATGGACGCAGCTTGGCACCCTTTGGGCGTCTATTCAGGCCGGCACGGGGACGGAGCGTTCTGAGGATTTTCTCACTGTGTCCCGTGTTCCGATGAAAGTCATTGTGCGTGGCGCCCCAATAGGTTCGCCGCGTCGCCCTAAGCCTGATCAGCGTTTTATCGAGGGTGGGCGCGTGTTTCGTATCTTGTCTGTCGTCGAGTTGAACGCGCAAGCGCACTACTTGGTCTGTCAATCGCGTGAGGAGGTTGCATCATGAGCTACGGCGTCTCAGCAGCCTTACAAACGGCTGTATTTCAAGCACTTTCCGATGATGTGACGCTCGGCAGCTTAGTCGGTAGCGCAATTTACGATGCAGCTCCTGCAGGGACTGTGCCCTCGCTTTATGTGAGCCTTGGTCCTGAAGATGTGGTCGATGCCTCTGACAAAACAGGCCACGGCGCACGCCATGAATTTGTGGTCAGCGTTGTGTCTGATACTGCGGGATTTTTAACTGCAAAAGGCGTGGCTGCAGCGATTTCAGATGTGCTGGTCGATGCGGATTTAACGCTCTCTCGCGGCAGTTTGATCGGGCTTTATTTCGTGTCCGCCAAAGCGCGACGCGTTCAAGACAGCGATGTGCGCAGAATCGATATTCGTTTCATGGCGCGCGTCGAAGATATCTAATTTTCATTAAAGGGGCTTATGCAATGGCTGCTCAAAACGGAAAAGATCTACTTATCAAACTCGATATGACTGGTGCTGGTCAGTTTGAAACCATCGCGGGTCTGCGGGCCACGCGCATTTCATTCAACACCGAAAGTGTTGATGTGACATCGCTGGAAAGCTCTGGCGGTTGGCGCGAGCTTTTGGGTGGAGCAGGGGTCAAATCCGCGTCTATCTCAGGGTCTGGTGTGTTCAAAGACCAAAACACCGACGAGCGCGCGCGGCAGATTTTCTTTGACGCCGAAGTGCCCAATTTTCAAGTGATCATTCCTGATTTTGGCACTGTCGAGGGCGCGTTTCAATTGACGTCCATCGAATACGCAGGCTCGCACAATGGCGAGGCCACCTATGAGCTGTCCATGGCCTCTGCTGGCGCTTTGACATTCACGGCGGTGTAAGATGGCGAACCCCTATGCAGGCGAAGTGGCGCTGACACTGGATGGCAAACGCTATGTGCTTAAACTGACACTTGGTGCTTTGGCTGAGCTTGAGGCCGGTCTGGAAACAGACACTTTGGTGGCGATGGTTGAGCGCTATGAAGTGGGCAACTTTTCCACCTCTGACGTGTTGCGACTGGTCGTTGCTGGCCTGCGTGGGGGCGGTTGGAACGGCGGCTACGATGATATTTTGACGGCTGAAATATCGGGCGGCCCTTTGGAAGCAGCACGGGTGGGGGCTGCGCTGATCGCACGCGCCTTTACCGTGCCAGGATAGATCATATGTCTTTGATTTCAAATGGTGGTTTTGATTGGCCTGCCTTGATGCGGGCAGGGATGAATGGGCTGCGCCTTAGACCGGATGAGTTTTGGGCGCTGACCCCCGCAGAGCTTTTGTTGATGCTTGGCGCAGGATCTGGATCCGCACCGCTCAGTCGGTCGCGACTTGATGAATTGGCACAGGCCTATCCCGATAAAACGTCGGATAGTGCCGCGGTGAAAGGGCAAGAAAATGGCTGACATTAACGGTCTTGATAAATTCGACGACAAGCTGTCGCAAATGGAAGATGCGATTGGCGGCGCAGAAGCGATGGCATCTGCGTTTAACCAAGAGATGGTGCGCTTACAGGCCACTGTAGCTGAAACTCATCGCGAAGTTGGTACGTTGGAGCGTGGGATTTCACGCGGGCTGAAACGTGCCATAGACGGGCTGGTTTTCGACGGAGACACTTTGGCACAAGCGATGCGCGGTGTCGGGAAGTCGATGTTGGATGCTGCATATAACGCCGCTGTCAAACCCGTGACCAACCATGTTGGGTCGGCTTTGGGCAACGGACTTGAAGCCATCATTCAAGGGCTTTTGCCGTTTGAAAATGGTGGCAGTTTTGCCCAAGGGCGCGTGACGCCTTTTGCAACGGGGGGCGTGGTGTCCAGCCCGACCTATTTTCCGATGCGCGGCGGCACGGGATTGATGGGCGAAGCGGGACCCGAGGCGATTATGCCCTTGTCACGCGGGGCAAACGGCAAGCTGGGGGTGCGCGCAGAAGGCGGGGCCAGAAGCGTCAATGTCACGATGAATATTTCGACGCCAGATGTTGCGGGATTCAAACGGTCGCAATCGCAAATCGCAGCTCAACTGAGCCGCGCGATGGGGCGCGGTCAGCGCAACCAGTAACGCAAATTTCAAAGCAGGGCTGTCGCCCGTACAACCATCCGATGGAGGGGAAAACACATGGGTTTTCACAATGTTAGATTTCCAGCGAACCTGAGTTTTGGCTCCGTGGGTGGCCCCGAGCGGCGCACCGAAGTCGTCACTTTGGCGAACGGATTTGAAGAGCGTAACACGCCTTGGGCTCACTCGCGCAGGCGATATGACGCGGGTTTGGGCATGCGTTCATTGGATGACATCGAAGCTTTGATCGCTTTTTTTGAAGCACGCCAAGGGCAGCTTTATGGCTTTCGGTGGAAAGATTGGTCGGATTTTAAGACATCTAAGTCATCAGAGGCGGTCCATTTTGAAGACCAAAATATCGCTATCGGCGATGGCGAAACCACTGTGTTTCAACTGAACAAAAGTTACAGTTCGGGCAGTGCGACCTATGTACGCCCAGTAACCAAACCTGTCGTAGGCACGATTAAGGTCGGCACCCAAGGTGTTGAAATGCAAGAGTCTATCGGTTGGGATGTCGATACGACAACAGGACTTGTCACATTTCAAACACCCCCAGAAGAGGGCATTGCGGTGTCCGCAGGGTTCGAATTCGATGTGCCAGTTCGCTTTGATACAGACCGTATCGCGACCTCTGTGTCGTCCTTTCAAGCCGGCGAAGTGCCCAATGTTCCTATCGTTGAGGTGCGTGTGTGATGGCTGATAATTTTGCACTTGGCGCACATCTGGCAAGCAAAACAACAACGGTATGCCGATGTTGGGCTGTGGTACGAAAAGATGGGAAAACCTATGGGTTCACTGATCATGACACAAACCTTGCGTTTGAGCAGATCACCTTTGGCGCTGATACCGGCATGACGGCAAATGCGCTTGAGCAATCCACGGGTTTGTCTGTGGACAACACCGAAGCGCTTGGCGCGTTGTCGTCAGCGGCTGTGACCGAAAGTGATATCCAAGCTGGGCGGTTTGATGGTGCTTCGGTTCGATCATGGTTGGTCAATTGGGCCAATGTGGACGAGCGTGTTTTGCAGTTCAACGGCACATTTGGTGAAATCACCCGTGCAGTTGGTGGGTTTCGCGCTGAATTGCGTGGCCTGACAGAGGCTTTGAATCAACCGCAAGGGCGCGTGTACCAGTCCGGATGTTCGGCTGTTCTGGGCGATGCCAGCTGTGGGTTCGATGCCAATCAATTGGGGTATAGCACTGAAATTACGGTGGAAACTGTTGAAGATACCAAGGTGTTTTCTTTTGCCAATCTGACGGAATTTGATGACCGTTGGTTCGAGCGCGGCAAATTTGTTGTCCTCAGCGGTGCCGCGCAAGGCCTTGTTGGCGTTGTCAAAAATGATCGATTGAGCGCTGATGGTCGCCGGATTGAACTGTGGGAAAGCCTACGGGCAGAGCTAACCTCAGGTGATCAAATTCGGATCGAGGCGGGCTGTGATCGCCGTGCAAAAACCTGTCGCCTCAAGTTCGATAATTTCGAAAACTTTCAGGGCTTCCCTCATATTCCAGGCGAAGATTGGCTAACATCCTATCCCGTCTCAAGTGACCTGAATGAAGGCGGTAGCTTGTACGGCAGCGGTTCGGATGGTGACGCATGATAGATGGTAAAGCAGTCGCAGATCATGCCCGCGCATGGATTGGCACGCCCTATGTGCATCAAGCATCGTGCAAAGGTGCAGGGACCGATTGTCTTGGTTTGCTGCGCGGAATTTGGCGTGAACTCTATGGGCAGGAACCCGAATTGGTGCCCGCCTATACCCCCGATTGGTCTGAGCCGCAGCGCGAAGAACGTTTGTTTTCAGCCGCCAATCGTCACCTATTGCGCAAGCCGATCGACGATTTGGCTGCCGGTGACGTGTTGCTGTTTCGGATGCGCGCGCGCGGTGTGGCCAAGCATCTTGGAATCGTTGGGATGGCGGGCGAGGCACCGACATTTATTCACGCCTATAGCGGGCACAGCGTTGTCGAGAACGCGCTGACATTGCCTTGGCGTCGCCGTGTGGCGGCTTGTTTCTCATTTGCGAACCTCGGAGGCTAAATCATGGCGACGATCGTACTTTCTGCAGTTGGGGCCGCGGCGGGGGCTTCTGTTGGCGGCGGCATATTTGGCCTGTCGTCTGTTGTCATCGGCCGCGCGATTGGGGCCACCATCGGGCGTGCGATTGATCAGCGCGTTATGGGCGTGGGCAGCCAAGTTGTGGAAACCGGCAAAGTGGATCGGTTTCGCTTAACGGGCGCATCTGAGGGCACTGCCATCGCGCAGGTTTATGGCCGTATGCGGGTTGGTGGCCAGATCATTTGGGCCACACAGTTCAACGAACAAAGCACCACGACGGGCGGCGGAGGCAAAGGCGGGCCATCTCAACCGACGGTCACGCAGTATAGCTATTCGATTTCGTTGGCCATCGCGCTGTGCGAAGGCGAAATTTCCCGCGTTGGTCGTATTTGGGCGGATGGCATCGAAATTGCCCCCGAAGACATGACCATGCGGGTGTACGCTGGGGACAATGACCAACTGCCTGACCCGAAAATGGAAGCCGTTGAGGGCGCGGGTCAGGTGCCTGCGTATCGCGGCATTGCTTATGTTGTGTTTGAGGATCTCAACCTTGAGCGGTTTGGCAACCGTGTGCCGCAATTTACATTCGAAGTGATGCGCCCAGATCAGGCGACAGGCCCCAAAAGCGATTTGACCCATTTGGTCAACGCTGTGGCGATGATCCCTGGCACGGGGGAATATGCTTTGGCCACATCGCCTGTGTATATTTCGGGGGGACTTGGTGAAACTGTTGCGGCCAATATGAATTCAGGGTCGGGCAAAACCGATTTTGACACCTCTGTGGATGCACTCAAAGACGAGTTGCCTAATTGTGGATCGACCTCTTTGGTGGTGTCTTGGTTCGGTGATGATTTGCGCTGTGGCACCTGTAATTTGTTGCCCAAAGTGGAACAAGCCGAAGTGGACAGCGCATCGATGCCGTGGACCGCAGGCGGGTTTACGCGTGCGACGGCTCAGGTGCTGCCACGCGATACGGATGACCGCGTTGTCTACGGTGGAACCCCGTCGGATCAGTCCGTCGTTGAAGCCATCAAAGCGCTTCAGGACGCAGGCCAAGAGGTGATGTTTTACCCCTTTATCTTGATGGAACAACTGGCCGGAAATGGCTTGCAAGACCCATGGTCTGGCGCGGCGGATCAACCTGCTTTGCCATGGCGTGGGCGCATTACGACATCCTTGGCCCCGCAACAAGCTGGCAGTCCAGATGGCACTTCTGGGGCAGATGCACAGGTTGCCGCCTTTATGGGCGCGGCTCAGGTCAATGACTTTAATATTGTCGGTGAAACTGTTGTGTATGCGGGGCCTGATGAGGCATCTTACCGCCGCATGATCTTGCATTACGCGCATCTTTGCGCTGCGGCAGGCGGGGTCGAAGCCTTTTGTCTTGGGTCTGAAATGCGCGGATTGACACGCATTCGTGGGGCCAGTGGTTTTCCGGTTGTGGATGCCTTGGTGCAGCTTGCCGCCGATGTGCGGGCCGTTCTGGGGGCGGCATGTAAAATCAGCTATGCCGCTGATTGGTCAGAGTATTCTGGTTATACATTGAACGGCGATTTGCATTATCCACTGGATGCGCTTTGGGCCGATGACAACATCGATTTTGTCGGCATCGATAACTATATGCCCCTGTCGGATTGGCGCGATGAAGATGGCCATGCGGATGAAAGTTATGGGTCGATCTATAATCTAGACTACCTGAAATCCAATATCGAAGGTGGCGAAGGCTATGATTGGTATTACGCCTTTGATGAGCACGCAAAAGCGCAAATTCGGACTCCGATTCAAGATGGCGCATATGGCGAAGATTGGGTTTGGCGCTACAAAGATATTCGCGGCTGGTGGGAAAACGACCACCACGAGCGCATTGCAGGTGTGCGCATAGAGACACCAACACTTTGGGAGCCAAAATCGAAACCGATCTGGTTCACCGAAATTGGCTGTGCCGCGATTGACAAAGGCACCAATCAACCGAACAAATTTTTGGATGCCAAATCATCTGAAAGCGCGTTGCCAGCCTATTCAAACGGTCGCCGTGATGATTTTATCCAGCTTCAATATGTTCGCTCACTGGTCGAATATTGGGCCCAAAGCGATACCAATCCAGTGTCTGAAATTTATGGCGGGCAGATGATTGACATGAGCCGTGCTCATGTTTGGGCATGGGATGGGCGTCCTTATCCTGCGTTCCCATCTGTGACATCCTTGTGGAGCGATGGTGGAAACTACGCAAAAGGGCATTGGTTAAACGGGCGTTCTACAGCGCGATCTTTGGCGGATGTGGTCACTGAAATCTGCGACCGCTCTGGGGTGCGCGACGTTGAAACATCCGAACTCTACGGCATTGTGCGCGGGTACACTGTGGGTGAAATCTCAGGCGGGCGCTCAGCGTTGCAGCCCTTGATGCTGGCCTTTGGATTTGAAGCGATTGAACGCGATGGCGTGCTGACGTTTCGCTCGCGCGATGGCAAATCACAAAGAACGCTTGAGCAAAGCCAACTTGCTATGACATCTGACAAAGAGGGCGCGCTTGAATTGACACGCGCCCCCGAAGCAGAAGTTGCGGGTAAAGTGCGTCTGACATTTGTGGATGCTGATGCGGATTACAGTGCGCGTGCAGAAGAAGCGATGTTCCCTGATGAAGACAGCCGTTTGGTGTCTCAATCCGAGTTGCCTTTGGCGCTGACCCGCACTGAAGGCCGCCAGATTGTTGAACGTTGGTTGGCAGAATCGCGGGTGGCGCGAGACACGGCACGCTTTGCTTTGGCCCCGTCAGATTTCGCGCTTGGGGCGGGGGATGTGATCGAACTTGAGGGCGATGAGGGCAAAACCCGCTACCGTGTGGATCATGCGACCTTGGGGTCAGTACGTGAAGTGGAAGCTGTGCGTGTCGAAGAAGAGCTTTATGAACCCTCTGATACGGTTGAAGAAATTGTTGAGGCGCAACCCTTTTACGCGCCTGTCCCTGTTGTGTCACAGTTCTTGGATTTGCCGCTTTTGACAGGGGACAAGACGCCCTATGCGCCTTACATCGGTGCAACTGCGCGCCCTTGGCCAGGATCGGCGGCTGTCTATGGCTCAAGTTCCGACAGCGGGTATGAGTTGAACAAGCTGGTACCAAGTTGGGCGACGATCGGCACCACACAGACTGAGTTGTCTACCGCAGACCCCGCCCTTTGGGATCGTGGTCTTGCGCTGCGGGTCAAATTGGTGCGGGGCACGTTGAATTCGGTGTCACAAGCGGATGTGCTAAATGGGGCGAATGTTGCTGTCATCGGCGATGGGTCTAGCACAAAATGGGAAGTGTTTCAGTTCGCCACTGCCGAACTTGTCGCGCCAGAAACCTATGAGGTGTCCCTGCGTTTGCGCGGGCAGGCGGGGACGGATGCGTTACAGGCGGAATGGCCGATTGGATCGCGCTTTGTGTTGATCAACGACGCTCTGCGCCAGATTGATATCGCGCAGTCCGCTCGTGGTCTTGCGCGGCATTACCGGATTGGTCCATCGCAGCGCCCCTATGATGATCCAAGCTACGCGCATACAGTTCAAGCCTTTGACGGCATCGGGCTGCGCCCCTACGCGCCGGCACATCTGCGCGCTGTGCCCCATGCATCTGGGGATACGACCCTCACGTGGGTGCGCCGCACGCGCATTGATGGTGACAGTTGGCAATCTGTCGAGGTGCCTTTGGGGGAAAGTTCGCAAAGCTATGTCGTTCAAGTTGTGCAAGGCGGCAGTGTTGTGCGCGAAGACATCGTGAGCAGCCCATCGTGGACGTACCTCGCGTCTCAAAAAACTGCAGATGGCCTGTCTGGCCTCTACACCATTCAAATCGCCCAAATTTCCGATAGTTTCGGTGCGGGCCTTTTCAAAAGGATTGATCTCAATGAGTGATACAACCCGTTTTTCACTACCCCTTTTGCAGGCCGCTCAGGCGCAAAAACATGTCACCGTTAATGAAGCTTTGACCCGCCTTGATGGTCTGATGCAATTGAGTTTGTTGTCCGTGACAGACGCAACGCCACCGCTTTCTCCACAAGAGGGGGACGCATACGGTGTTGCGACCTCTGCCGTTAATGAATGGGCTGGACGCGACAGCGAGATCGCTTTGTTTGTCAACAATGGTTGGGTTTTCGTGCCCGTAACGCTTGGCATGCGGGCCTATGTGAACGATCAAAATGGCTGGGCCGCGTTTGATGGCACGGCTTGGATCATGGGCATGCAAACCTTGTCTGGCAACGGTGCAGGGATGCAGCATAAAGTCACTGAAATCGACCATATTATCGGTGCTGGGGCCACGTCTGCGTTGACGTCTGCGTTGCCGGGACAGGCCGTTGTATACGGTGTCACAGGCCGCGTTTTGGACGATATTACGGGCACTTTGACGGGGTATTCTGTTGGGGTGTCTGGGTCGACAAATAGATACGGGGCGGGTCTGTCTTTGTCTGCTGGCAGTTGGATGCGGGGTCTCACCGGCACGCCCTTGACCTATTATTCTGGCGAAGATTTGATTTTGACGGCAGAAGGTGGAGATTTTGCGACGGGTGAAATCCGTTTGGCGATCCACTATGCGCAGTTTTCTTTGCCCGCCGCTTAGGTGTTTGATTTTAAAGTGGAATACTAAAATTTAAAACCCCCTGTGCCTGTTTGGTATGGGGGGCTTTACGCATATCTACATCGTTTTGCGTGTATTTCATCTCGCGCGCGGACTTGTGTTTTTGACAGCGAGCCTATCTATAGTAGACTTGAGAAAAGAGGATCGGCTTGATGGCAAAGACACGTACCAAACTTTCAGAACTGGACCCCGTCTGGACGCAAATCGTGCAAGAAGCGCACCAAGCGGTCGAAGCCGAGCCTTTGTTGGGCGGTTTGATTCACGCTTGCATTTTGCATCACAGCACGCTGGAAGATGCCTTGGCATACCGCGTGGCACAAAAGCTGGCCTCTGCCGATATGTCGGAACAGTTGTTGCGTGAATTGATTGACGAAGCTTACGCGGATGATCCCGCCTTGGGTCAATCTGCGCGCGCTGATATAGTTGCCGTGTATGACCGCGACCCTGCATGCCACCGCTACATTCAACCTTTGTTGTATTTCAAAGGGTTCCAAGCGATCCAAGCTTACCGCATTGCCAATTGGTTGTGGCGCAATGGTCGCAAGGATTTGGCCTATTTCATTCAAATGCGCGTGTCTGAACAGTTCACCATCGACATTCACCCCGCTTGTAAAATTGGCCAAGGGCTGTTTTTGGACCATGCTCATGCGCTGGTCTTTGGCGAAACCTGTGTGATCGGCGACAACGTGTCTATCTTGCATTCCGTTACCTTAGGCGGCACAGGCAAAGAAGACGAGGATCGTCACCCGAAAATCGAAGATGGTGTGTTGATTGGGGCAGGGGCCAAGGTTCTGGGCAACATCAAAATCGGGCATTGTTCACGTGTTGCTGCGGGATCTGTCGTGCTCAACGACGTGCCACCGTGCACTACCGTGGCTGGCGTTCCTGCCAAAGTGGTTGGCGAAGCGGGCTGTTCGCAGCCGTCTGTGTCGATGAACCAATTGATTGGCGCACGCGAAAAATAACGCGTTAAAATCTAGCGTATATTACATAAAAAAGCCCCCGCAGCGGTAATTCTGCGGGGGCTTGTGTTTAATTTGGTGCGTGGAATGCGCTGTTATGCGAGCATCGCCACGGGATTTTCCAAGTTGTCAACGATAGCGTTCAACAAGTTCGCACCAACAGCACCGTCAATCACGCGGTGATCGACAGACATGGTCACAGACATCACTGTCGCCACTGTCAATTCGCCATCTTCGCCAACCACAGGTTGCTTTTTGCCTGCGCCAACAGCGAGGATACCCGCATGTGGTGGGTTCACGATCGCATCAAAGTTGTCGATGCCGAACATGCCCAAGTTGGAGATCGCGAAAGAGCCACCTTGATATTCTTGTGGTGCAAGTTTGCGTTCGCGCGCACGTTTCGCCATGTCTTTCATCTGTGTGGACAAAGCGGACAAAGATTTCATGTCTGCGTCTTCCAAAACAGGTGTGAACAAGCCGCCTTCAATCGCAACAGCCACGGCAACATCTGATGATTTCATCTGCAACACACGGTCGCCAGCCCAAACAGCGTTGGCTTCTGGAACCTGCTGCAAAGCGATGGCAACGGCTTTGATGATAAAGTCATTCACGGACAGTTTCACACCGCGTGCTTCCAACTGTTTGTTCAGTTGCGCGCGGAATTTGAGCAGCGCATCAAGTTTGATGTCACGACGCAAGTAGAAATGCGGAATGGTTTGTTTCGCCTCGGACAAGCGCGCCGCGATAACTTTGCGCATCCCGTCGAGTTTGATTTCTTCAAACGCGCGACCTTGGTACATTTTGGCAACTGCATCTGCAGAGGGGCCAGATGGTGCTGCTGCTGCCGCTGCAACTGGGGCTGCGGATTTCGGGGCCTCAGCTTGTGTTGCTGTGGCGTTTTCAACATCTGCTTTGACGATGCGACCTTTGGGGCCTGAGCCCGAGATGCCTGACAGATCAAGTCCCTTTTGTGCCGCGATGCGACGTGCGAGTGGCGATGCAAAAATGCGTTCGCCGCTGGCTGCCACGGGGGCTGCAGGGGCAGGGGACGGCGCAGCGGGAGCCGCTGTTTCAGCTTGAGCAGGCGCGTCAGCAACAGGTGCCGCAGCCGCGGGGGCCGCACCAACACTGTCCATCGCAGAGGCGTCTTCGCCCTCTTCCAACAAAATCGCGATCTGCGCGTTAACTTTCACGCCTTCGGTGCCTTCCGCGACTGTGATCTTACCGATCACACCCTCGTCGACAGCCTCAAATTCCATCGTGGCTTTGTCTGTTTCGATCTCGGCGATGATATCGCCAGAGTTCACTGTGTCGCCCTCTTTCACCAGCCATTTGGCCAATGTGCCTTCTTCCATTGTCGGAGAAAGCGCGGGCATGAGAAGTTCGATAGCCATGTGATCAGTCTCCTTAACGGTATGTCACGGCTTTGACCGCAGCGACGACTTCGTCGGTGGTGATCAAGGCGTGTTTTTCGAGGTTCGCAGCATAAGGCATTGGTACGTCTTTACCTGTGCAATTGATCACTGGCGCGTCCAAGTAATCAAACGCACGTTCCATGATTGTCGCAGACAAATGGTTGCCGATTGCGCCCACTGGGAAGCCTTCTTCGACGGTCACGCAGCGGTTGGTTTTCATCACAGACGTCAGCACCGTGTCATAGTCAATCGGGCGCAAGGTACGCAGATCGATGACTTCGGCTGAGATGCCTTCTTCGGCCAATTTGTCAGCCGCTTCCAAAGCATAGGTCATGCCGATGCCGAAAGACACGATGGTGACATCAGAGCCTTCACGCCAGATGCGCGCCTTGCCGAATGGAATGGTGAAATCGTCCAGAACAGGCACATCGAATGATTTGCCGTACAAGATTTCGTTTTCCAAGAAAATCACAGGGTTGTTGTCGCGGATTGCTGTTTTCATCAGACCTTTGGCATCGGCTGCTGAATAAGGCATCGCGACTTTCAAACCGGGAATTTGCGCATACCATGCGGCGAAACAATGCGAGTGCTGTGCGCCAACGCGAGCCGCAGCGCCGTTTGCACCACGGAACACCATGGGCGCGCCCATTTGACCGCCAGACATGTACAATGTTTTGGCCGCAGAGTTGATCAAGTGATCGATCGCTTGCAACGCAAAGTTAAAGGTCATGAATTCAACGATAGGACGCAGGCCGCCGAATGACGCGCCTGTAGCGATGCCGGCAAAGCCGTGCTCGGTGATCGGTGTGTCGATCACGCGCTTGGCACCAAACTCGTCCAACATGCCTTGGGAGATTTTGTAAGCGCCTTGGTATTCGCCCACTTCTTCGCCCATCAAGAACACATTTTCGTCGGCACGCATTTCTTCTGACATCGCATCACGGATTGCTTCGCGCACCGTGGTGGATTTCATTTCTGTGCCTTCAGGGTAGTCCGGTTCAACCGCTTTTGACACGATTGGCGCGGCTGCTTTTGCAGGAACAGATGCCGCTGGTGCATCTTCGACGGCTGCTGGTGCCGCCGCCGCAGGGGCTGCCGCTGGTTCAGACGCGCTCAGGTTTGATGCGTCTTCGCCTTCTTCAACCAAGATCGCGATGGCAGCGTTTACTTTCACGCCTTCTGTGCCCTCAGCCACCAGGATTTTGCCCATGATGCCTTCGTCCACAGCTTCGAATTCCATCGTCGCTTTGTCGGTTTCAATTTCAGCGATGATATCGCCTGATTTAACGGTGTCGCCCTCTTTGACGAGCCATTTTGCAAGTGTGCCTTCTTCCATCGTCGGGGAGAGGGCGGGCATAAGTAGTTCAATTGCCATGAGTGAATTCCTCTCTCGGGATTAGGCGTAAATGTCTGTCCAAAGCTCTTCCAAAGCGGGCTCTGGGCTTGCTTTGGCGAACTCGGCTGAGGCGTTGACCACAACTTTAATGTCTTTGTCGATCGCTTTGAGATCTTCTTCTGTGGCGTGGTTGCCAGTCAGCAACAAAGACCGCACAGCTTCAATCGGATCGCGTTCGTCTTTCATTTTCTGCACTTCTTCGCGTGAGCGGTATTTGGCAGGATCAGACATAGAGTGACCACGGTAACGGTATGTTTTCACTTCTAAAATGTAGGGGCCTTTGCCCGCACGACAATGTGCCACAGCTTTCTCGGACGCTTCTTTCACCGCCAGCACATCCATGCCGTCGACTTCTTCGCCTTTGATGCCGTAAGCCGCGCCGCGTTCCCACAAGGATGGGGATTTGGTTGAGCGCTGCACTGATGTGCCCATAGCGTATTGGTTGTTTTCGATGACGAAAATCACCGGCAAGTCCCAAAGCTGCGCCATGTTGTAGGTCTCATAGACCTGACCTTGGTTGGCCGCGCCATCACCAAAGTATGCAAAGGTCACGTTGTCGTTGCCTTTGTATTTGTCGGAAAACGCCAGACCAGCCCCAAGCGGCACTTGCGCGCCAACGATGCCGTGACCGCCATAGAAATGTTTCTCTTTCGAGAACATGTGCATGGAGCCGCCTTTGCCTTTGGAATAGCCACCTTCGCGACCTGTGAGTTCAGCCATCACCCCGTCAGGGTTCATACCACAAGCGAGCATGTGCCCGTGGTCGCGGTAAGATGTGATGCGCTTGTCGCCCTCTTTGGTCGCGGCTTCAAGCCCGACAACAACGGCTTCTTGGCCGATATACAGGTGACAAAAGCCGCCGATCAGGCCCATGCCGTAAAGTTGACCCGCCTTTTCTTCAAAACGGCGGATAAGGAGCATGTCCTTGTAATACTTGAGCAACTCGTCTTTTGAAACGTTTGCTGTGCTCGCTGTATTTGCGGTGGTCTTTTTGGGCGCCATTCGGCTTCCTCCTCCAAAGTCGCAGATATAGTTTAGTGTTAAACTATATTATATAGCACTGCGCGCTCAATTGCACGGATAATTTACCATGCGTGGCGTGCAGCAGCTATGCGCGGAACGCAAAGCTATGGATTTGATACCATTTTATATGGAATTGGGGTGGTTGCCGAGTGTAAAAATCAGGGCAGTGTGAGGATTGGGTTCGCTAAGAGTGCTCTAGAAACACTCTTAGCGAATGACCAACTCATCGGCGCGCACATACCCAAGAACATCTCGAGCTTGTTCGTCGAGAAGATCGAGGTCCAGATAATCATCCGACATGCGCAACGTTTTATTGCGCATGACTTCAAGATCCGACGCAAGAGTCGCACTTGTCGCTTGTAGGTCTTCAAGCTCCGCTGCAATTTGAATGCGGCGGAACAGCCCGTACTCACCCTGCACAGAAGCAAAGGTGAAGTAACCGCCCAAAGTGACGATTACGGCTGTATATATCAGAACAGCGACAGAGGGACGTTTGCGTTGAGACGCCATGATAGGGGTTGCCTGTATTTTCTGCTGCGGCCACCTCTTATGGGCGGTCCGTTGGATGACTATGTCATAGGCGAATCGCTTTGTGAATCCCCTTTCGAATCATTAAGCGAAATTTTTCTGATGAGGCCCTGCTTGGGTATTAACCTTTGGAGTCAGTGATTTAGGTGTCGACCTTTTAAATGCAAAACGGGCGCAACATTTGGTGTTGCGCCCGTCTGAAGTCTCTAAATAGAGTATTTTTATCCAGCAACCGAAGCTGCGTGAATTTCTGTCGTTGCTGTGCCAAGTATGGCATCAAAATCGATATCTGCCTGTTTTGCATTCAACCCTTGTATCAAAGCACGAGAAAAAGACGCGATCATACCGGTGTTGAGCGCCAATTTTGCGTTGGCCTCTTCCCGCGAATAACCGCCAGACAAAGACACAACTTTCAAAACGCGCGGGTGATCCACCAGCGGTTTGTAGAAATTGGGCACGGTGGGCAGGGACAGTTTCAGCATCACTTGTTTGCTGTCATCCATCGCATCAAGCTGTGCCATGATTTCATCGCGCAAGATCGCCTCTGCTTCGGCTTTGTCTGCGATGCTGATGGTCACTTCTGGCTCTAGCATGGGCATAAGACCCGCTTTGATCACCTGAGCGCCGATTTCAAATTGCTGGGCGACAACTGCTTTGATGCCAACAGGATTTGCCGCATCAATCACAGACCGTTCTTTGGTGCCAAACACGCCCAATGACGCGGCGCGGGCCAAAAGATCGTCAAGACCCGGCATGGGTTTCATCAATTTGACGCCGTCTTGAGGGTCTTCCAAGCCTTTGTCGATTTTCAAAAACGGCACGATGCCTTTTTCTTGAAACAGATATTGTGGTGTCGGTTTGCCATTCACGTCGCGGTCCATTGTCATTTCAAACAAGATCGCGCCGATCACTTTGTCCGAGGTGAATGCAGGCGACATCATGATCCGTGACCGCATGGCGTGGATCATGTCGAACATCTCTTGATCGCCGTTGTATTCGTTCGGCTTGATCCCGTATTGCGCCAAAGCTTTCGGGGTGGAGCCTCCTGATTGATCAAGCGCTGCAATAAAACCTTGTCCGTCACGGATTTTTGCTGTCATTTCTTGGATCGACATGGAAGTTCCTCATTTGATCTGGGCCTCACGGGCGAGGCAAGCCATCAGTTTGAGATGTGCGTAACGCGGCTTTTGATGTCCTGCAATTGTGGTCGCGCTAACAGGGCAAATGGTTACGCTAACAGTCGTCTTGTTTGCGCTAACGGTTTGTTGGCACTGTCAAATTTGACACTCTTTTGGGCCAGTATGCGCGGGCTGAGTCACAGGGTGAGTCGCACGAACACCCGCGCTCTCACGAGGCGGGTGTTCTGTCTTTATCGATCTATTTTGGTGTTGTCTGGCTGGTGTTATCGGGCGTCTACCCGAGCGCTTCAACACCTGGAAGAACTTTGCCTTCCATCCATTCCAAAAACGCGCCGCCTGCGGTGGAAATATAGGTGAATTTGTCTGCGGCCCCTGCGGCATTCACCGCTGCAACAGTATCGCCACCACCCGCGACAGAAATCAATTTTCCCGCCTCGGTTTGCGCGGCAATTTGCGCCAACATCGCAAAGGTGCCAGTGCCAAAGGGCTCAAGTTCGAACACACCAAGCGGTCCGTTCATGATCAGAGTTTTCGCCTCTGAGATGACCGTATTGATCCGCGCCACGGACGCAGGGCCTGCATCGAAAATCATCGCATCTGCAGGGCAGGCATCGACGTTCACCGTTTCATGTTTGGTGTTGGCGGCAAATTCCCAAGCAATCACCACATCGGTCGGCAGAATGATTTCACACCCTGCTTCGCCCGCTTTTTTCAAGATGTCACGCGCAGTGTCGGCCAGATCGTGTTCGCACAGCGATTTGCCAACATCGATGCCTTGCGCTGCCAAAAACGTGTTGGCCATGCCGCCACCAATCACAAGGTAATCGACTTTACGCACAAGGTTTCCCAAAAGCTCCAGTTTGGTCGACACTTTCGCGCCGCCCACAACCGCAACAACAGGGCGTTCAGGGCGCGCCAATGCGGCTTCCAATGCGGACAATTCAGCTTGCATCAAACGGCCAGCGCAGGATGGCAAAAGCTTGGCCACGCCAGTGGTCGACGCATGGGCGCGGTGCGCTGCAGAAAACGCGTCGTTGCAAAAAATGTCGCCCAACGAGGCTAAAAACTGCGCCATACGTGGGTCATTGTCGGTTTCCATCGCGGTAAAGCGGGTGTTTTCCACCAAAACCACAGAACCGGCTGGCAAAGCATCCAGGGCTTCGCGGGTTGGTTTTTCAATGAATGTCACATCGCGCCCAAGTGTTTGGGTCACGGCAGGCATAATGTGCGACAGCGACAGTTCGGCGACATATTCCCCTTTGGGGCGACCAAAATGCGCGAGCATCACAGGAATGCCGCCTTTGGCGATGATGTCATCGATTGTCGGCTTAATGCGCTCAATGCGGGTGGCGTCTGTGACGCGGCCATTTTCCATGGGCACATTGATGTCCACACGCGTGAGAACAATCTTGCCGCCTAAATCCATGTCGTCGAGCGTTTTCCAAGCCATGAGGGTATCCTTACAGGGTCTATTGGATGAATTTCCCCTTGTTTGCCCGCCCATGTCGTCCGCGTCAATGGTCACATCTTTGGCAGGGGGACGCCTAAGGTGAAACTTGCTCTTTCCCTTGGCGTCTTTGCACCTTAGATTGCGCGCCAAACAGACCTATTTTTAGACAAGGAACGACACCATGGCCGATATCAAAGATCCAGAAAACACAATCCTGATTGAGCTTGAGCATGGCCAAGTTGTGATCGAACTTTTGCCAGACGTTGCGCCGCAACACTGCGCACGTATGAAAGAGCTTGCACGCTCAGGCGCTTATGACGGCGTTGTCTTTCACCGCGTGATCGATGGCTTTATGGCGCAAACTGGCGATGTTCAGTTTGGCAACCAAAACAAAGATTTCGAAATTCGCCGCGCCGGCACAGGCAGCTCTGATTTGCCAGACGTTCCTGCGGAATTTTCCAGCTTGCCACATGATCGCGGCACACTTGGTGCAGCGCGTTCACAAAACCCAGACTCTGCCAACTCGCAGTTTTTCATCAACTTTTCCGACAACCACTTCCTGAACAACCAGTACACAGTCTACGGGCGCGTGATCTCTGGCATGGAAGCTGTCGACAAAGTGACACGCGGCGAGCCAGCACAATACCCTGACTGCATGATTTCAATGAAAGTGGCGGCTGATGCTTAAATCAACCCTAACAGCTTTGGCTGTGCTCGCATCAGCACCAGCCTTTGCCAGCGGGCTTGATATCACCGTTGCAGGGGACGCCAACGGCGTGATCCACATTGATTTGCTCGACGATGTGGCCCCAGGTCACGTGGCGCATATCACCACATTGGCGACTGAAGGCGCATACGACAACGTGGTGTTCCACCGTGTTATCGATGGTTTCATGGCGCAAACGGGTGATGTCGAATTCGGCAAAATGGGCAGCGATGCCTTTTCAATGCAAGCCGCTGGTCGTGGTGGGTCTGAGTACCCTGATCTGAAAGCTGAGTTTTCAGATGAGAATTTCGATACAGGCGTTGTCGGAATGGCGCGGTCGCAAAGCCCAGATTCCGCCAACTCGCAGTTCTTTATCATGTTCGCACCTGCGCCACATCTGAACGGGCAATACACCGTTGTAGGCCGTGTGACTGAGGGCATGGATATCGTCAATGCGATCAAAAAGGGCACTGGCCCGAACGGCTCTGTGATTGGTGAACCTGATAAAATGGTCTCTGTGACTGTCACCGACTAAGTCGATTTGCCATAGATTTTTTGCTCAAGGCCTCGCAGTTTGCGGGGCCTTTTGCGTTTGAAGGGCATAAGCTTTGTTTGCGTTATTTGAATGCAAAAAGGGACCGCAAATGCAGCCCCTTTTCGTTTATGTCTGCTCAGTTTTGTTACTTTAGCACAATCAAAGCATGACGTTTTTTGCCCGCTGACAGTTTCATTGGGGTGGCCAAATCCGCAGCCGTTACCAAAAATCCAGCATCTTTGTGGTCCGCGTCATTCACTTTCGCACCGTTATCGGCAAAAAGGCGTTTTGCTTCTTTACCTGTGCCAGACAGACCTGCCCGTACGAAAAGCTGCACGATAGAAATGCCATCGCCAATATCATCGGCGGTGAGTTCCAGCGTTGGCAGGTCATCGCCTGTGCCGCCTTTTTCAAACACTTCATGGGCGGTTTTCTCAGCCGCTTCAGCTGCCGCACGTCCGTGCAAAAGCGCTGTGACTTCATTGGCCAAAATGATTTTGGCCTCATTGATGTCAGAGCCTTCCAGCGCGCCCAAACGATCACATTCCTCGACGGTCAACTCTGTGTAGAGCTTCAAGAAACGCCCCGTGTCTGCATCTGTGGTGTTGCGCCAGAACTGCCAGAACTCATAAGAACTGAGCATTTCCTCGTTCAACCAAATCGCGCCGCCTTGGGATTTGCCCATCTTTTTACCATCAGATGTGGTCAGCAAAGGCGAGGTCAGGCCATAGATTTCGTGGTCCAAAACGCGGCGCGTCAGGTCGATACCGTTGATGATATTGCCCCATTGATCCGACCCGCCCATTTGCAACACACAGCCGTACCTACGGTTGAGTTCCAAAAAGTCGTAAGCCTGCAAAATCATGTAGTTAAACTCAAGGAACGACAACGATTGCTCGCGATCCAGCCGTGATTTCACGCTTTCAAACGACAACATCCGGTTGACCGAGAAATGCTTGCCGATGTCGCGCAGAAACTCAAGATAGTTCAACCCATCCAGCCATTCTGCGTTGTTCAACATCTTCGCGCCTGTGGGCGTGTCATCATAAGACAGGTATTTTGCAAAGACCTTTTGCATCCCGTTGATGTTTTCGTTGATCTTTGCGTCAGTCAAAAGCGGACGCTCATCGGCGCGAAAGCTTGGGTCACCCACTTTAGTGGTGCCGCCCCCCATCAAGGTGATCGGTTGGTGGCCCGTTTTTTGCAACCAACGTAGCATCATGATGTTCAGCAAATGCCCAACATGCAATGACGCTGCTGTGGCGTCATAGCCTATATAGGTTGAAACAACACCTTTGCTCAGGGCTTCATCAAGGCCTTGATAGTCCGTGCAATCGGCCAGAAAGCCGCGCTCGATCATCACTGCCATAAAGTCTGATTTTGGGTGGTATGTCATTGCTCATTATCCATTTGTAGGGCGTGCGATGCCTGATATATCTGGCCAAACGCCAAAGGGAAAGAGTGTCATGTCAGCGAAAAACAAAGCTACGCCGATTTGGGTCGCGGGTTGCATGTCTGGCACGTCTTTGGACGGGGTCGATGTGGCGCTTTTGCACACAGATGGCGAGACCATTTTTGACTTTGGCGACAGTTATTTCCGCGCCTATTCTAAATCTGAACAAGCCCTTTTACGGTCGCAATTGGGGCTTTGGGCCGCATCCGAGGCTGCGGTTGAATTGATCGAAACGGCGCACTCTGAAGCATTGTCACAGGTGCAAGGGTTTGAAATGGTTGGGTTTCACGGGCAAACTTTTGCTCATGATCCCCAAGGGCTTGGTACATATCAAGCGGGCGATGGCGGGGTCTTGGCGCAGATCACGGGCAAGCCTGTGGTTTGGGACTTTCGCTCGAACGATGTGAAAATGGGCGGGCAGGGTGCGCCGCTTGCACCGTTTTTCCACCACGCTTGTGCGCGCTATATCAAAGCGACTGAGCCTGTTGTTTTTTTGAACCTTGGCGGTGTTGGCAATCTGACGTGGGTTGATCCCTTGATCGAAAATCCCGCCGATACGGGCGCTTTGCTGGCATTTGACACAGGGCCTGCGAATGCGCCGATCAACGATCTGATGCAGACACGGTTGGGCAAATCATACGATGAAAATGGCGATTTGGCCGCGACAGGTCAAGTGGATGCAGCCCTTTTGGGTCAGTTCATGCGTCACTCTTATTTTTTGAAAATGCCACCTAAGTCGCTTGATCGAAACGATTTTCACGATGTCTTAGCGCAGGTCGCGCATCTAAACGACGCCGATGCTGCAGCCACTTTAACGGCTATGGCGGCCGCATCTGTGGCGCAAGGGATGGAGCATTGCCCCCGCCCGCCTGCACGGGTGCTGGTCTGTGGTGGCGGCAGCAAAAACGCGACACTGATGGCGATGATCGCCGCTGGCGTGGATTGCCCCGTTGTGCCGATCGAGACGGTCGGTTTGGACGGCGACATGTTGGAAGCCCAAGCCTTTGCCTACCTCGCCATGCGCGTCACCCGTGGCCTGCCAACGTCGTGCCCGACGACCACAGGCGTCGCGGCTGCGATTGGGGGCGGGCGGGTGTCGCGGGGGTGACAAGGGTGAGCTAGAGGTGAGTGTGACCCGTAGGTTGAATTTTCGCTTGAGGCGAAGAGATTACAAATCATTAGGGCCCTAATAAATAGGCCGTTCTAGGCATCAAGCTTGGCTGTAAGCCTCCAAGCTATGAGAGCATTGAAATGAAGCGAGGCCAGCGTTTCGTAAATTAGGCTGTTATATGGTCCGTTGCTCGCGATTAGACCTGACTGTTTATGTGAGATTTGCATCTTTTGATGATGATCTTACGAATGCAGGTATTTTTTCTAATAAAAAGCCCCACCAAATTGGCGGGGCTTTCGTAATTTAGTCATTCGACCTCAGCATGGCACCAATAATGCCCGCCGCGGCTCGCGGCCTCATGATTTGAGGATGGATGTTCCTGCGTATTCTGCTGTAGCGCCGAGTTCTTCTTCGATGCGGATCAGCTGGTTGTATTTCGCCATACGGTCAGAACGCGAGAGCGACCCTGTTTTGATCTGGCCACAGTTTGTTGCCACGGCCAAATCCGCGATTGTTGCGTCTTCGGTTTCGCCGGAACGGTGTGACATCACGTTGGTGTAGCCCGCGCGGTGAGCCATATCGACGGCTTTCAAAGTCTCGGACAATGTGCCGATTTGGTTGACTTTGACGAGCATAGAATTGGCCACGCCTTGTTTGATGCCGTCTTTCAGGCGCACAGGATTGGTCACAAACAAATCATCGCCGACGAGTTGGATTTTGTCACCGATTTTGTCGGTCAAAAGTTTCCAACCAGCCCAATCGTCTTCGTCCATGCCGTCTTCAATCGAGATGATTGGGTAGTCGTCACACAGGGCCGCCAAGTAGTCAGCATTTTCGGCTGATGACAAAGATTTGCCTTCGCCTTTGAGTTCGTATTTGCCGTCTTTGTAGTACTCAGATGACGCGCAATCCAGAGCAAGGTATATATCTTTGCCCGGAGTGTAGCCTGCTTTTTCGATAGACTTCATAATGAAATCAAGTGCTTCACGGGCAGAGTTGATCGCAGGGGCAAAGCCGCCTTCATCACCGATACCTGTGTTGTAGCCCGCGTTGGACAGCTCTTTTTTCAAAGTGTGGAACACTTCAGCGCCCATGCGAATGGCTTCACGGATGCTGGTGGCTGACACAGGCATGATCATGAATTCTTGGATATCGATCGGGTTGTCTGCGTGTTCGCCACCGTTGATGATGTTCATCATTGGCACAGGCAAAACGCGCGCAGATGCGCCACCGATGTAGCGGTACAAAGGCAGGGCAGAGAAATCAGCAGCCGCTTTTGCAGCCGCCAAAGACACGCCCAAAATTGCGTTGGCGCCAAGGCGCGCTTTGTTTGGTGTGCCGTCAAGTTCACACATCACAGCGTCGATGGCTTCTTGTTCGGTCACATCCATGCCGACAAGCGCTTCTGCAATCTCTCCGTTGACCGAGGCCACTGCTTCCAACACGCCTTTGCCAAGGTAGCGGTTCTTGTCGCCATCGCGTTTTTCAACAGCTTCGTGCGCGCCAGTGGACGCACCAGATGGGACCGCAGCGCGGCCGACTGTGCCGTCTTCAAGAATAACGTCGACTTCAACAGTTGGGTTGCCGCGGCTGTCAAGAATTTCGCGACCTAGGATATCAATGATGGTGCTCATGTAGGCGTCCCTTTTCAAAGTGGTTGGTTACGGGCCATTCATGCGCTTGATAGCAGGCCAGAACAGCGCGTCAACAATTGAGCGCTAACATAAGGTCACTTTGGGTGTTAGCGGTAACACTTTTTGGGACTCCCTGTGTAAATGTGACAGTCTGGGGCCAACTTTGGCCAAACGTGTCAACGTTTTGTCACTCAGACGTTATTTTAACCCCAAACAGCTCAAGCCGATGCCCCGTCAACCGATAGCCAAGCTTGGTTGCGATCTTGTCTTGCAAGGCTTCAATTTCGGGGTCAACAAATTCGATCACCTTGCCTGTATCCACATCAATCAAGTGATCATGATGGGCGCGTCCTGCGGCTTCGTATCGTGCGCGCCCATCCCGAAATTCGACTTTTTCCAAAATCCCACAGGCTTCGAGCGTTTTCACTGTGCGATATACGGTCGCCAATGAAATCTTTGAATCTTGCGCATGGGCACGGGCATGCAGTTCTTCTACGGCAGGATGATCTTTTGCCAGATCCAAAACCTGAGCAATGATTTTACGTTGGCCCGTCATGCGTAGCCCGTTTTGTTTGCAGCGGTCTAAAATCGTATCAGGCATGATGTTTTCCAGTGGTCTTGGCGAAATGGGGTATCGAGGCAGGGGCGGTCATCTTGCCACCTTACCAAACCCAAACCCGTTTGAAAAATGCTCAAACCTCTGTGTGGTCTCTCTAAGGGCAAGAGATGAAGTGGACGTTATCATTAGAATTTGATGCGAGTTGCAAAACCAAAGTTCTTTTTAACCTTTTCATGCGAATCCTGCCTCGACTTTAAAACCGAATGTGTAGGTACCCAAACCTTATGGCGAATGGTGCGTAGAACTTATGGAGATTGCCTGAATGTCTTTGATGGAAAACTCGAAACGCGCCTTTGATGAGGCTACGAATGCAAGTCAAATTGAAAAGATTTTGGAGGGCGCCTGCAAACTGATCGATGAAACAGGGTTTTCAAATTTTTCCATGTCAGAACTGGCGCGGCGCGTTGAATTGGCAAAGGGGGCGATTTATCTCTTTGCTGAAACCAAAGAAGAACTGTTTGCGGAAATTTATCTTAAATCGTTAGAGGCATATATCTCAATCGTGATGCCTCATGCGGCTATGGACACCGCCCTTACGGCGGAAATGTTGATCGCCGCCAAAGAAGTCCCGTTGTTTTTACCGTTGCTGGCGCGTTTCACGACAACCATTGAACCAACATTGCCCCGCGATGGCTTGATTGAAACCAAGCGTCAGGTCGCAGTGCAAATGGAACGCTTTGCGGCCCGTCTGATCAAAACCCGCGGGTTGGAACACGAACGGGCTATGGATTTGGCCCAAGCGCTATTTGTCGCGCTGCAGGGCGCGTCGCATTTGGCCGCAGAAAAGCCCGAGCACTTTGAAGGGTTGCCCGACGATGTCAAAGCGCTCTACTCGTTGACAGATTTTGACGAAGCTTTTGCACGGGTCGCACGTATGATCCTGCGCGGCGCAGCCAGTTCTTAAAGTACTGACGTCGTGCATCTCATCGTTTTTTTCGGCTCATGCCCTTTGGTTCAATCCATGTCCAATTCGGGTTCACGCCCAACCCGTTTGGCGAGTGGCGCGACGGTCAACCCTTGGATGATAATTGAAAAAATCACCACCATATAAGTCGCTGTAAGGATCAAAGGTTTCCATTCGCCGTCCGGCAAAGACAAAGCCAAGGCGACGGAAATCCCACCTTTTAAACCACCCCAAGTCATGATGGGGATCACGCCTGGGGAAAAGCTGCGAAAGGGTTTGAGTACGGTCACGGGCACTGCAACCGCTGCAAACCGTGCGATCAAAGCCAAAACAATCGCGGCGGCCCCCGCAATGACGGATGCACTGTCTAAGGCGATGGCAAAGACTTCAAAGCCGATCATCAAGAACAGCACAGCGTTGAGAATTTCATCAATCATTTTCCAAAAAGCGTCGACATATTTGCGGGTCTCATCTGACATGCCATATTGAGACCCCACATCGCCGATCAAAAGCCCCGCGCAGACGGCCATAATCGGTGCAGAAACATGCAAGGCAACTGCCAAAGCATAGCCCCCCAAAGCAAGGCCAAGTGTGATCAACACTTCCAATGAATAATCATCGATCAGTCGCATCACGCGAAAGGTTAACCAGCCAAGAACGATGCCTAAAATCGCACCGCCCATGGCCTCTTGTGCGAACAAAATGGATGCGCCCATGACCGCGCTTTCACTTGATCCATGTACATCTGCGTGGCCTGTCGTTGTGGCAAAGGCCAGCCCTGAGAGAACCAAAAACACCACATAGCCAACGCCATCGTTGAACAGGCTTTCCCCTGCAATTTTGGTCTCTAGGCTTTTGCGCAAAGACGCTTGGCGCAAAACACCCAAAACTGCGACAGGGTCTGTGGGCGAGATCAGGGCACCAAAGGTCAAGGCAATCAAGATTGGCATCCCCGTGAGCCAACTAAACCCGATGCCGAAAATCACAGTCGATAGGGCGACGCCCATTGTGGCCATCAAAACCACAACGCGCCACTGCGCCCGCAGATCGGAAATTTTCACATGCATCGCGCCGGCGAACAGCAACATCCCCAACATGCCTTCCAGCAGTGCGCCTGAAAAATCGACAGATAGGACCGTGGCGCGAATGGTTTCTTCGACGCTCATTGCAGGCCAAATGGCATCAAGACCGATCACGACGACAGAGGCAATCAAAGCCACAACCAAGATGCCAATAGAGCTGGGCAGCTTCAAAAACAGATAGTTGATCGCGCCGAATGCGCCCGCTAGAACAATAAGAAGGGACGCAATTTGCAAAAATGTCATGGACGCTGCCTTTTGATAGCCTGTTTCAAACAGTCTATCACGCAATGTTCAAAGGCACACCTATTCTCAGGTTTGCGCCGTTGTATTCGGTGTGTTCCGCATCGCAAGGTCGGCCCAGATCGGCAAATGATCAGAGGCGCGGCGCGACAGGTCCGTTTCAACCACACCAGCATCGCGCATTTCCAGCTCGCGGCTCAGCGCAATTCTGTCTAGCGCCGCCACGGGGCGTGCGGCATGAAACGAACGACCGGGGGCGATGACATCAAACGCATCTTTGAGCGGGGACAAGCCGCCAGTGCGCGACCATTCGTTGAAATCGCCCAAGATCACAGTGGGGCGATCATCCATCTGCGCAAGAGCTGCGCGAATGGCATGCAGTTGATGTTGCCTGTTGGGGCGTAGCAACCCTAAATGCACCGCGATCACCCGCAGATGCGCCAGATCGACGGCAACAGCGCCGCGCGGTTCTAGCCCCGGTAAATCCAAACGTGTGACCTGTTCCACCATAACGCCTTTGCGGATCAACACCGCGTTGCCATGCCAACCGACAGACACGGCAGAGGTGGCAACAGGCACGGCCGTGAAATCAGTATGCGTTTCAATCATGCGTGGCGGCAATGCGGCAGGGCGCGGGCCAAGGCGCATATCGGCCTCTTGTAGCGCCACGACGTCGGCGTCGATGCTGTTGATCACGTCCAAAACACGCCCCGGAGCGCGTTTTCCATCGGTGCCACGACATTTGCGCAGGTTGTAAGATGCCAAACGCATCTCAAGCGGAGTTGATACGACTGTCTCTATCTCTTTGTGGGTCATAGGTTTAATATGGGGTCTCACATTCGGATTTGCACCCTAAAACGGGGTTAAATCGTCAAAGCAGTTCTAGGAAAGATGCCCCATGCGCTTTAAACGCCCCCGAAATGTTTTACCAGACGCGACATTTTCCACCAAAATTATCTGGTTTTTGCTTATCCTTGCTTTTGTCGCGGGGGTGTTCACGGGGCGGTATGCATCGGCATTTTTGGCGTTGGGCACTTTTGCTCTGACATTGGTGCCATTGGTCGTCGCACGGCGCTTTGATGTTTATGTGCCGCGCCGGTTTATGGGCGCGATCATTTTGTTCATCTTTGCCACGTTGTTCTTGGGCGAGGTGGTCGATTTTTACAACCGCTATTGGTGGTGGGATGTGGTGCTGCACGGCGGGTCCGCTTTGGGCTTTGGTTTGATCGGGTTTCTTGCGGTGTTCATGATGTTTCAGGGTGACAGGTTCGCTGCGCCGCCTTTGGCCATCGGGGTGTTTGGGCTTTGTTTCGCCATCAGCATCGGTGCTCTTTGGGAAATTTTCGAATACGCAATGGACCAAACTTTTGGCACGTCTATGCAAAAAAATGGGCTGCAAGACACGATGTGGGACCTGATTGTGGATACGATTGGCGGGTTGGTTGGCAGTGGCGCTGGGGTGATTTATCTGATCCGCGATTCCGACGCCCCTTTTGCGACGTTCTTTCGCGATATCATCACCCGCAACAAACGGCTTTTCGCCAAATACCGCTCAAAGTAATTTAGGTGCCGCAAAAGGTGTTGGGTACGATTTCATGTGTCAGCGGCGGGCGCGTTAGATCGATATCGTCGGGTGAGAGATGCATAGGGTCAGACAAAACGCGCGCCAAGCGTTGCGCAGGGGCAAAATCGCCCTCGATTGCGGCTTGAATAGCCTGTTCCAATTGGTGCGTGCGCGGAATGATTTTCGGATTGGCCGCATTCATCGCAGCACGTGCGTCGTCATCCAACGTGACGCGCGCCTGCCACTTTTCAAACCACAGATCAAAGGCACTGGGGTCCGTAAATTCATCGCGTGCTGTACCCGTGCTGAGCCCTGCAAAGACATTGGTGAAATCTGCGTGCTGGGTTTGCATTAGATCCAATAGCTCTTGAGCCAACTCTAAATCCGTCTCATCAGGCGATGTAATGCCAAGTTTCGCGCCAAAAACACTGCGCCATTCTGCCTGAAAGATGGCAGGAAAACTGTTCAAAACATCCGTTAAGCTTTCAACTGCGGCCTCTTGCCCGCCAAGCTCTTCGCTGAGCAGTGGCACAAAACATGAGCCAAGCTGCGCTAAATTCCATCCGGCAATATTGGATTGCTGATCAAAGGCATAGCGCCCTTGATGGTCGATAGATGAAAAACACGCATTGGATGCATAGCTGTCGATAAACGCGCAGGGGCCATAGTCGATTGTTTCGCCTGAAATGGCCATATTGTCGGTGTTCATCACGCCGTGTACAAACCCTAGGCCCATCCATTTTGCGATCAATTTTGCCTGTGCCGCGACAATGGATTCGTAGACGCCAAGGGTGTCTGCTGCCTGCGGAAAGTGGCGTTCGCGCACATGATCGATAAGCAATTTAACAGCAGACGTATCGCCTTGGGCCGTGAAATATTGAAAGGTACCAACACGAATATGGCTGGCGGCAACCCGGGTGACAACGCCACCAGGATAGGCGCGTTCGCGTTGCACACGTGCGCCCGTGGCGGTCGCAGCCAAAGCGCGCGTTGTCGGCACGTTCATGGCCGCCATGAATTCAGACACGATGTATTCGCGCAAAACGGGCCCAAGCCAATTTCGCCCATCCCCGCTGCGTGAATAGGGGGTGCGCCCTGCGCCTTTGAGTTGAATGTCAAAGCGGCCTTGATCGGTGACGACTTCGCCCAGCAAAATAGCACGCCCATCTCCAAGGCGCGGCACCCAGCCCCCAAATTGATGCGCGGCATAGACTTGCGCGAGTGGGTCAGCGCCTGTTGGCACGGTGTTGCCCGCCAAAATATCCGGGCGTTCAGACCATTCACTGACCCCCAGTTGCGCTGCCAATTTTGTGTTGAACAAAATAATTTCTGGCGTGGGCACGGGGGTCGGATCGACCTTTGAAAAGAACCGTTCAGGCAGGCGCGCGTAGCTGTTGTCAAACTGTGTCATGATGTCCATGCGCCTTACCTAAGGATTGCTCAAAGGGCTTCAAGGGTTAGAGTGTGCCGATGTTTTTGGTCAGCAGCGCAAAGAATGCATCCGCATCCACGTCGCCGATAAACATGGCATTCGGGGCACGGTCTGTCACGCCCCACCAATCAGCCACGGTCATCCCGCGTGTCAGTTCGGATTTGGTTTCGATTTCCACATTGATAAAGCGGCCTTTGAACATATCGGGATCAATCACATAGGCAATCACGGTTGGATCATGCAAAGGCCCGCCTGCAGAACCATATTTTTCGATGTCAAATCGCTCAAAGAAATCCATCCATCCGATCACAACATCGCCGACATGTCCCATGGATTTGAACGGCTCAAGGCGCGCTTGTGTCACCAAGGCTTTGTGGGTCACATCCAATGGCATGACTGTGATTTTGACACTGGATTTAAACACGATATCGGCGGCTTCTGGATCAACGTAGATGTTGAATTCTGCGGCGGGTGTGATGTTGCCCACTTCAAAATAGGCCCCGCCCATCAGCACGATTTCTTGCACACGCTCAACGATATCAGGCGCTTTTTCAAAGGCGGTGGCAATGTTTGTGAGCGGTCCAAGTGGGCACAGTGTTACAGTACCACTTGGCTCATTTCGAATAGTTTCGATAATAAAATCAACGCCGTGACCATCTTGTAGAGGCATTGTCGGATCGGGCAATTCGATGCCATCCAGACCTGTCGCGCCGTGAACGTGCTCTGCAGTCACCAAAGGCTGCACCATTGGGCCATCACACCCTGCGAACACCAAAACATCTGGGCACCCTGCAACTTCGCACACTTTGCGCACGTTTTTTGCGGTCAAAGCGACAGGGACATTGCCCGCTACGGCTGTGATCCCCAAAACATCAATTTCAGGGGCGGCAAGCGCCAGTAAAATGGCGACCGCGTCGTCTTGTCCGGGGTCCGTGTCGATGATGATTTTACGTGGGTGCGCCATGAATGAAACCTTTGAGTAAAGCAAATCAGAGGGTCACATTGGCGCGGGAAAAATCGGATGTAAAGTCTTAGCGGCGCACAGCCCGTGCGCCTGACGCCGAACGCACAGTAATGGTGCGAATGGTGGCCAGATCAGCAGTGGAAATTGATCGTGCAACGGTGATTGTACGCTGCGCTTTTGTACCAACCACAGTCACAGCACTTGGCGCTTGGACGCGAAAATCAAGCACCAGTTCTGAGGGGGACTCTGTGTCAACGTGCACCAATTCTGCGTCATAATATCCAACACTTGGAAGTGTGGCTGCGGCGGTGACAATCGCGCCAGAG
This sequence comes from Pacificibacter marinus, assembly GCF_900109555.1. GTDB lineage: Bacteria > Pseudomonadota > Alphaproteobacteria > Rhodobacterales > Rhodobacteraceae > Celeribacter > Celeribacter marinus_C. The sequence continues at coordinate 134,318 of NZ_FNZV01000002.1, forward strand.
GCAGATTTCACGATAGACACGTCATCCAATGTGGGCACCAAAGTGCGGATGTCTTGGAAATCTGGGTAGCCGCGTTTGGGGGCAAGCGATGGCACGATGATGGTTTGCGGACCTGCTTGAGCGGCTGCAACCTCTTGCGAGGGACCAAACCAATTGAGCGGATTAAGTTTGGATTGGCTCACGCGTGCGCAGCCTCCCAAAAGGGACAAAGCCAAAACAGAAATGATCACCTGACGCCGCATGTCTACATCCTTCAAAATCTATGCACATTGGCTATCGCACTTCGCGGCGTTTGAAAAGGGTTTCAAGCGGCTTTCCAGCCAGCATTGTGCGGCTGTGTCTGGACCTTGCCCGATCAAAGCCTTATGTCTGGCGCAAGATCAGACAGGAGCGCCCCGATGGCCAATGAGACCTTTGAAGAGCTTGCCGAAACCTTTGAATTTTTGGACGACTGGGAAGACCGCTATCGCCATGTGATCGACATGGGCAAAGCCTTTCCTGTGCTTGATGACGCCTTTCAAGTGCCCGCCACCAAGGTCGAAGGCTGTGCATCGCAGGTGTGGTTGGTGCCGTCGTTTGACGGGCAGGGGCCAAGCGCGGTGTTCGATTTTAAAGGCGGATCAGATGCGATGATCGTCCAAGGTCTGATCGCGGTTTTGCACGCTTTATATGCGGGATTGACGGCAGAACAGGTCAGCAAAGTCGATGCCGTTGCTGAACTTGGACGTCTTGGTTTGAACGATCATTTGTCTGCACAGCGCTCAAATGGCGTGCGTGCGATGGTGGCGCGTATTCACGAAACGGCCGCAGCGCATCTGGCGGCTTAATTCCGGGACTGTAAAATCAGGGTCGCAAAAATGGTGCAAGTTCGCCGTAGCCCGTGTGGCGATGTTCAAACTTTAGCCCAAGCCTATCGGCGCAGTCTTTGGCTTTGCGCATGAGATCTGCATCATCTGTTTGCGACAAATAGACCAACGTTTCGTAGTTGCCAAAGTACATGTCCAACAGGTCAGGATAGCGGTCTAGGCCAAGCGGTTGCCAGACAAAGGCATCAAATTGGCGGGCCAAAAAGTCTGTTAGAAAAAAGCTGGTAACTTCGCCGCGATCTATGAAATCTTGGGTTCCGTCGAAAAACGCGTAGCAATGCGGCGCGTCAATCATAGTTACGCCAAGGCGCGCACATGTCGTTTGTAACCGCCCGCCTGTGCCGCAATCTCCGTAAGCCACCAAGATCGTTTCAAACTCATTTCTGTGTTTTTCAACAGCTGTTGCAACGGCTTGTGGAATGTCATTGGGTGTGTTGTGTAAAATGGCAGGCAGGCAGGTGAGTGTCAGGTGGTCTAGGCTATTCACTTCGATAATGGTTAAAATTTCGCGTGCCAAAGCACCACAAGCAATCACCAATGTTTTGCCTGCGCCAACCCGACAAAGCCCCGTATCACGCAGGGCTTTGTCTGTTATATCAAGTATCACTTCGGCCATTGGCCCAAATCACGCTTGGTTGTGTTTGCGCGCAATCATGGATTTCGCTGTTTCCACAGCAATCGCTGCATCATCACAATAGGCATCTGCGCCAATGGCTTTGCCAAATTCGTCGTTCAACGGCGCGCCGCCGACCAAAACGATGTAATCTTGGCGTTTGCCCATTTCAGTCAACTGGTCGATCACAACCTTCATGTACGGCATCGTTGTGGTCAAAAGCGCGGACATGCCGATGATGTCGCAATTTTCAGCAATCGCCGTGTTGATGTAGTCCTCTGCGGGGTTGTTGATGCCCAGATCGATGATTTCAAAACCTGCGCCTTCCATCATCATCGCCACAAGGTTTTTGCCGATGTCGTGGATGTCGCCTTTGACGGTACCGATGACCATTTTGCCCATCTTGGGTGCGCCGGTTTCGACCAAAAGCGGCTTGAGAATAAACATGCCACCTTTCATCGCTTGGGCGGCCCGCAACACTTCTGGCACAAATAAAATGCCATCACGGAAATCATCACCAACGATTTGCATGCCGAGCACCAAAGATTTGGTCAAGATGTCGTAAGGCACCCAACCGCGATCTAGCAAAATGCGCACCGCTTCTGCGATTTCATCTTTGAGACCGTCATACAGGTCATCCATCATCTGTTCGACAAGCTCGGAATCATTGAGCTCGGACAGGACGAGATCGTCACCTTGATCAGACATATGCAATTCCTTTTGTGGATGCAGCTTTGAAAGTGTTCGCTGTTTTATTTGTGCCTAGCCTACGCTGAGGGGCTTGGCAAATGTTCTTATTTTGTTCTACATTTAGGGCATGGTATATGATTCCACACTCCCCCTTGGGCCCGCACTTCCGCTTGGCCTGAAAACCAAGGCACGCGGCGCTGCCAGCAATGCGGTTGGCCGGTTTGAACGCTTGGCCCGCGAAACCTACATTGATGGGTGGGACACGCCGTTCGAAGAAACGATCCTGCGCACCACCACTGTTGACGAGCGGCCGCGTAAAATCATCATGCGCAACACCAGCCCTGATTTGCCGTTTGATCGCTCTGTAAATCCCTATCGGGGATGCGAGCACGGGTGCAGTTACTGTTATGCGCGCCCGAGTCATGCGTATCTTGGCCTGTCGGCGGGGCTTGATTTCGAAACGCGATTGACCCGAAAAAAGGACGCTGCAGATGTTTTGGCGCGGGAATTGTCGGCCAAATCCTATAGCGTTGGTCCTATTGCGATTGGCACCAACACCGACCCTTATCAACCGATTGAGGCCCGTGACCGCGTGATGCGCGACCTGTTGCAGGTTTTGAGCGATCACAATCATCCGGTGGCCATCACCACGAAAGGCACCTTGATTGAACGCGATATCGATATTTTGCGTGGCATGGCGCACAAAGGTTTGGTGCATGTTTGCATTTCGGTGACCACCTTGGGCTCGACCTTGTCGCGTCAATTGGAACCGCGTGCTCCGGCCCCTGCGCGACGTTTGAAAACCATTCGCATGTTGAGCGATGCGGGTATTCCTGTGCGCGCCATGGTGGCCCCAGTCATCCCCGCGCTCACCGATCATGAATTGGAAGCGATCATGACCGCGTGTGCGCGAAATGGGGCCAAGGCGGCCTCTTATATTATGCTGCGTCTGCCCCGCGAAGTCGCCCCGTTGTTTCAAGAATGGCTTGCCGAACACGTGCCCGATCGCGCGACGCGGGTGATGAATCGTGTGCGCGAATTGCACGGCGGGAAAGACTATGACAGCCGATTTGGCACGCGCATGAAAGGGCAGGGCGAATGGGCCGACTTGATGGCAAAGCGGTTTGAAATCACGCTCAACCGCACAGGATTGGTCGCGAAACTGCCGCCCTTGCGGACGGACATGTTTCGCGTGCCGCCAAAGGCGGGCGACCAATTGTCGTTGTTTTGAGCGTGGTTGATTCATTTGACCGCAAATCTGTGATGGCTTTAGGTGCGACGGCGACGTGATGAAGACCGGTCGCGTGTAGGACCTTTGTCATCTGTGCCATCCGAGGGCGATGAAAACCCGCCGAGCTTTTCCGTAATGGCTTCTAGTGTTGGGCGTTCGCCACGTGGGCGTGTTTCCAAAGCCTCGCGCATAGCACGTAGGTGATCTGGGGTTGTCCCACAGCACCCACCGATAATGGTGGCGCCCGCATCGCGCGCCATGCAGGCGTAATCGGCCATCAATTCAGGCGTGCCATCATAGTGAATGTGCCCGTCGTGATATTTCGGGATGCCTGCGTTGCCTTTGGCAATGATCGGGCGGTCTGTACCTTGCGCCGAAAATCCCAAAACCGTGCGCAGCAAATCTGAAGATCCAACGCCACAGTTTGCACCGTACGCTACAGGTGGGTTTTCGATTTTTTCAACCAATTGTGCCAATTGTGATGACGTGATGCCCATCATGGTGCGCCCTGCCGTGTCAAATGACATCGTGCCAGCCCAAGCCATGCCCGCAAGACGCGCGCCTTCGGCGGCGGCACGGTATTCTTCGGGGGCAGAAATTGTTTCGATCCACAGCACATCTGCGCCGCCAGCTTTGAGGCCTTCAGCCTGTTCGTGGAACATTTCAACGGCATCGGCAAAGGACAATGTGCCTGTGGGTTCCATGATGTCGCCGGTTGGGCCAACCGACCCTGCAACGATCACGGTGCGGCCAGATTTGTCTGCCACTTCGCGGCCAATTTCGGCAGCTGCTTTGTTCAATTCATGCACGCGCGACTGAGCATCGTGCAGTTTAAGGCGCGATGCATTACCACCAAATGAATTGGTTAGAAAGATATCTGATCCTGCGTTGACAGCACCTTCGTACAATTTTGTGATGTTTTCGGTTTTCTCAACATTCCACAGCTCTGGCGCGTCGCCAGATTGCAATCCCATGTTGAACAAGGTGGTTCCCGTCGCGCCATCGGCCAAAAGCCAATCGCGTTCACTGAGCAGGCGGGTGAGGGCATCGGTCATGGTCTAATCCGGTTTTTGAGGCCAAATCCAAGGGACAGGCAGTTTTTGAATGTGCGCAAGGCTCGGGAGTCACCCGCATTCTTTGAGGGCTGTTTGCCAGACTACGGGCGATGAAGCAAATTCATTCAAATCATAACGATTATGAAATTCATGCAAGACAGCGCTTTTATAAGGCTTAGGGGTTACTTTTGCGTGATGTCTTGCCAAACAATCGCAAAGTGGCGTGGGTCGCAAAGCGGTGGGCTTTCATCGGGTTATCGCGGACGGTGCGCGGCGGGGCTGTCACGCGGCGCAATATGTCCATGCCCGCCACTGCAAGGGCTATGCGCGACGGCGCTGCAAAGTAAAGGGTTTCCCAGTTTGGCCCAAAGGCCGCTTTGAACCGTTTGAGACCCGTGTGACCGGATTTGCACAAAAACCGCTGACGCAAGGCGCGCAGGATCGGGTTTTGATCGACACCAGACCACGGCACAGCCGCCAATGATAGGCGGGGGCATCCATAGGCCGTCGCGGCATGGATGGCCGCGATGATAAGCATTTGAATGGTGCCATCTGGCGCCTCTTTGGAATGGCGCATCAAATCTAATGTCATTTCATTACGGGTTTCATGTAGCGAAATGAAGGCCACAAGACGCGTGTCTTTGTAGGCCAAAAACACGCGCTGACACGAAATATAGTCACGGGTGTAGGTGCCCATTGAAAATCCGCGTTCGCCACCACGAAGGGCTTTCCAATCTTTTGCGACACGGTCCATGTCGGCAAGGGGTAAATTGCGCCCACCTTCTTGCACCGAGATGCCCGCCTCTTGTGCTTTCCGCAAAACCCGCCGCAATTGGCGGCGTTCAGCCCCCTCAAGAGTGAACTGTGCAGGAACAAGCCACGCTTCTTCGGCGGTTGGAATGATGGTCCAGCCAGCAATGCGGGCATTAGCGGCCATGCGCGCACCGCATTTGTAAATCGCAGGCATACGAAATCGCGCCCGTGCCGTTTGGCTTAAGGCAAGGCGGGCTTCGGTTAGACCCGTTTTGGCGATGAGCGGGTCTGACATCATCACCAAGGATTGTCCGATGGGGGCAGCAAGCGCCACATGGTGACCGCGTTTGTCTGTGAGCAAAGAAAAATCACGGGTGCGCAGCAAATTGGTTTCAGCACGTGTGGCGGCAAACAGCTGTCGTTCAAGTTGCGGTGTGAGATAAGGCGATTGGGCCGTTTTGGTCAGTTGTGCTTTCGTCGACAGATTGCATTTGCGCGGTCCAATCAACACAATACAGGCCGCAATGAAGGCAGGCACGCCGTAATATGCAATCCTATATGCGACCACCGCGCCCAGCAAAGGTTCCAGCGGCACAGACGGCAAAAGCGAGGCGAGCATGGCTTCAAACGGGCCGATGCCGCCAGGGGTTGCCCCAACAAGCCCAGCCCCAAGGGCAAACAGATAGGCCGCGATCAATTGGCCAATGCCGATATCAATCTGTGGCGGCAAAAGAATGTAAAGCGTCACTCCCGCAAGCACCGTATCTATGGCTGCAAGCATGACGACTGTGCCCATTGTGCGCAACGCAGGCCAAGGCAATCTGACCAGTGGAGCAGGGGGATAAATAGATAAAATGGCCATGCCACCCACCAGCGAGATGGCAAAAATAGCCAGAGATTTCATCCACGGAATATCAGGCTGCAAAATCAAAACGGCACAGGCAGCGACAACTGCCCAGCCCGCCAGAAATGAGAGCGCCACAGCGGCAGACAGGCGTGTGGCTTGCCAAAGTGTCATTTCAGGCAGCATGCGCCACCGAATAAGAGCGCCAGTGAGTGCGCCAAATCCCAAAAATTGCGATAATCCAATCGCAGCGATTCCTGATCTTTTTGCGGATTTTCGCGAAATACCTGTGCCAAGTTGCGCATGCAGCACGTTGTCATATTGTCCCACGGCCCAAAAACTACCCGTGGTTGCGAGCATCGCCAAACCCCATTGCAGCGGTGTCACTGTGGAAACGGTGCTTAAAATGGCTTTTGCGTCGAGATGAGACACCTTGCCCCAAAGCAGCCAGACGATGATGAGTGTCATCATCAAGGGCACGGCTTGTTTGACCAGTAATTTTTGCAGCCCGTCCGGTTTGGGGGGCCGTGTCACGCTTTTACCTGCTGTCAGTTTGGGGCGCGCGGTCTGCCGTGGCGCTGCGGTGCCGTGCGCAGAGCTGTCATTCGTGTCTATATCGAAACGGGCATGGCGCATGAGGGCGATCGGGACCTTTTGAGCTGGCGCACAGGGCGTTTTGCTAAGTTTTGAGGTCATAGGTTTAACGTCCAGAGTGCCAAGATATCATTAATGTGAGGCCACATTTATGAAAGGTTTGAAGCATTTGAGGTCGAAAAGTCGGCCCGCGCAGGTCTGCACCTCGTGGCTTTGTTTCACATGCGTATATACGAAACGGCCCGTGGATGCGGGCCGTTGATTGTATTTTTGTGATCGTATTTTTGAGAGGGGCGCTTGAGCGCTTAGTCTGCTGCGAGTTGGCCTTTGGCCTCGATCAAACAAGCGCTGCGTTTGGCGCGTACTGTGGCCTCGTCAGATTTGTCACCAAGATCTGCAACAACTTTGCGGATCACGTCGTCATGCCCAGCTTCTTCGAAATCAGATTTGATCACTTCAAGCACATAGGCGTCGACATCGTCTTTGCCCAAAATTCCAGCCGCCCAGATGCCCAAAAGTTTGTTGGCGCGGGCTTCGGCTTTGAATTGCATTTCTGCGTCATGGGCGAATTTGTTTTCAAATGCAGATTCGCGATCATCAAAAGTTGACATGGTGTATCCTCCAAGCTGGTTTGGCCTAAGATATGACGGTGCGAGGCACGAGCTTCAAGAGGTGATTGAATGTCAGTGTGCGAAAGTCGCACCTGTTTGTGGCAATATAGCGCGCCCGCATGGGGTTTCGGTTAATAATTGTGGCGATTTATGACCATTTGGTAACAGATTTGGCGCGCATCGCGAGGCCCGTGATCTTGCTTGAACGCGCTGCTTGCCCTAAAGAGCCACATAGAGAGGCTGGGCATATGATTCCCGGCCCCCTTATCTATTTGGAGACCCCATGGCGCGTGGTAAAAAAATCTACGAAGGCAAAGCAAAGACACTCTATGAGGGTCCTGAGCCGGGCACTTTGATCCAATACTTCAAAGATGACGCAACTGCGTTCAACGCTGAAAAGAAAGCTGTTGTTGATGGCAAAGGTGTTTTGAACAACCGCTTGTCCGAGTTCTTCATGGAAGGTCTCAACAGCATTGGCGTGCCGAACCACTTTATCAAGCGTCTCAATATGCGTGAGCAGTTGATCCGCCAGTGTGAAATCGTGCCTTTGGAAGTGATCGTGCGCAACTTTGCCGCTGGGTCTATGTCCAAACGTTTGGGCATCGAAGAGGGCACGCGTTTACCGCGCCCTATTATTGAATTTTCCTACAAAGACGATGATCTCGGCGATCCTTTGGTGCCCGAAGAATACATCATCGCTTTTGGCTGGGCGTCTCAGCAAGACATGGATGACATCGTGGCGCTGGCGTTGCGGGTCAATGATTTCATGGCGGGCGTGATGTACGGCGTTGGCATCAAGTTGATCGATTTCAAAATCGAAATTGGCCGCGTTTGGGAAGGCGATTTCATGCGCCTGATCGTTGCAGATGAAATTTCACCTGACAGCTGCCGGTTGTGGGACATCGAGTCTGGGCAAAAGCTCGACAAAGATGTGTTCCGACGTGACCTTGGCAACCTGACAGACGCCTACACCGAAGTGGCGCGTCGTTTGGGTGTTTTGCCAACAAATGGCCCTGCTGCTGCCAACTCTGTGATCAACTGATCTGCGGGGAAACTCCTTGCACATCTTTAAGACTTACAAAGACTTAGACGTCTAAAGAAAGGCTCATGACTATGAAAGCCCGCGTGAATGTAATGCTGAAAAACGGTGTTTTGGACCCCCAAGGCGCCGCCGTGCGCCACGCGCTTGGCGCGATGGGGTTTGACGGCGTCAACGACGTGCGCCAAGGCAAAGTGATCGAACTTGATCTGGCCGATGGCACATCCGAGGACACCATCAAATCCATGTGTGAAAAGCTATTGGCCAATATGGTTATTGAAAGCTACACCATCGAAATTCTCTGAGCTTTCAGACGATTGATTGTTAGAAAGCCGCTCCGTTTGGGGCGGCTTTTTTGTTGTGGTTTTGCGCAGTTCCGTGAATGGACTGAATTTTTTCAACTTGATGCAGGACCTGATGCCCAATCTACTGGGGGCATACCGCGCATAGGCGGCCAATTACACGGCCAATGGGGCTTGATCCAATGCCTTACTCAGCGTATCAGGCACGTGAAACTTAAAGCCCATCATCTGCCTAGGAGTAGCCCCTGATGAAAGCCGCCGTATTGCAATTTCCTGGCTCGAACTGTGACCGCGACATGGCTGTTGCCCTGCGCAACTCTGGGGCTGATGTCACTATGGTTTGGCACAAAGAAACGTCTTTGCCGGATGGGCTTGATGTTGTGGCCGTGCCAGGTGGGTTTTCTTACGGTGATTATCTGCGCTGCGGGGCTATTGCGGCCAATTCGCCAATCACGCAGGCGCTTAAAGCCCATGTGGAACGTGGCGGATACGCCTTTGGCATTTGTAACGGATTTCAGGTGTTGACCGAAGCGGGGCTGTTGCCCGGTGCTTTGCTGCGCAATGCTGGTTTGAAATACATCTGCAAAACCACGCCTTTGCAGGTCGCGACCTCAGACAGCGCTTACACATCGTCCTACACCAAAGGTCAGATGATCGGCGTGCCAATCGCGCACCACGATGGCAACTTTACCGCTGACGCGCACACGCTGGACATGCTTGAGGCCGAGGACCGCGTGGCGTTCCGTTACGGTGACAATCCAAATGGGTCTGCGCGCGACATTGCTGGCATCTTGTCTGCGAACCGCCGTGTTCTTGGGATGATGCCCCATCCAGAGCGCGCATTTGAAGCGGCGCATGGCAATGAGGACGGCAAGGGGTTCTTTGACTCACTGGTGTCGGCTGTTGTGCCTGCGTAAGCTAAGACTTTGATCTGGAATATTTATAATTCTATCCCTGCGCACTAAAAACTGTTCCCATTTGGGGGCGGTTTTCTTTTGTTCTGCTCATAAGCTTAATTCCGCGTAGCCATAGTGCCAGAATGTATCTGCACTTGAGCGCTGCACAGGGCAGGCGTAAACTCAGACTATGCAAGATCGTTCTTTAGCCCTTCCTCCTCAGCCTTCAACGCGACCGCGCACCCTGACTTGGGGTGGTCGCCTTGCGCTTGTGGCCTTTGTCGTGGCTGCAATTTCAGTGGTTTGGGTGACAAATTTGTTGCTCACTGAACGTCATACCATTCTCACGCGCAATCGCGCCGAAGTGCGCCAAGCGCTGTATTCTGGTAACCTTTTGTCGGAAATCCAACGCAATTCCATCGTGCCGATTTTGTTGTCGCGCGATCCTGTTTTGGTGTCGGCGCTCAACACTGATGATTATGCGCAGACCTCGCAGCATTTGATTTCTTACATCGAAGAAATCGGCGCCGCAGGGATTTTTCTGTTGGATGAAAGCGGGCGCGTGGTTGCCGCGACGGATCGTTCGTTTTTAGGATCGAACCGCCGCCAATCGCCGAGCTTTATTGATGCTTTGCGGTCCAATGAGACGCTGTTCAACACCACGCAGAATGAAAGCGGTGGATACCAATTCACTTACAGCCGCAAGATTGAGGTGAGCGGCGCTTTGGCGGGGGTGATTGTCGTTCAAGTGGATTTGGCCAAATTTGAACAAAGCTGGTCCGGCATTTCTGACGCTGTCATCGTGATGAATTCCGAGGGGCAAATCATTTTGTCCACCGAGCCACGTTGGCGATCCAAAACCGAAGCGCAGGCTTTGTCCGTCACCGATGCGCCCACAGCTATTGAGCGCGCGTTTCGGTTGACATCTGATTGGAATGCCATTCCGGGCGAAGCATATTTGGGCGGCGAAGCTGTGATGCGGTTGGAAAGCCGACTGCCGTTTCGCGGTTGGCGCATGGCCTCTTTCACCACGTATAGTTCTGTGCGCGAGCCGGTGAACGGCGTTTTGGCACTGGAAATCATGGGCTTTGCCATTCTTTTGGCGGGTGTTTTCTATCTGACCTCGCGCCGCGCTATGTCGCGTGCGGGCCTGTTTCAACAAGAGTCAGCGGGGCTTCGCCAGCTTAACGCGGCACTCCAGCGAGAAATTGCCGAACGCAAACGTGCCGAACGCAGCCTTGAAGTGGCCGAGCAAACCTTGTTGCAATCGTCTAAATTGGCGATCTTGGGCGAGATGTCTGCCGCGGTGTCACATGAGTTGAACCAGCCTCTTGCAGCGATGAAAACCTATCTGGCGGGGGCCAAGCTTTTGCTGCAACGCAAGCGCCCCGATGAAGCGCTGGCATCGTTCGGGCGGATTGACGATTTGATCGACCGTATGGGCGCGATCACCCGTCAGTTGAAATCCTATGCGCGCAAGGGCTCTGATAGCTTAGAACCCATAGATTTAAGGGATTGTGTGGCCTCGGCTCTGTCGATGATGGAACCGCAATTGCGCCAAAGATCAGTGGAAATTACGCGTACTTTGCCACCCGAACCTGTGATCGTACAAGGCGATCGTGTGCGGCTTGAACAGGTGTTGGTGAACCTGTTGCGCAATGCGTTTGATGCCTCGAAAAACGTGGCCGATCCGCAGATTGGCATCTTGGTATCAGGCGGGGCGCAGGCGTCAGTTTTGGTGCGTGACAACGGGGCAGGGATCGAAGATCTCGATACTTTATTTGAACCATTTTACACGACGAAAGCCCCCGGAGACGGTGTTGGACTGGGACTTGCCATTTCATCTGGCATCGTCAATGAACTTGGCGGTAGGCTGACAGCGCGCAATTGGAGCGCAGGTGGGGCTGAATTTGAAATGATCCTTCCTATATCACAAGAGGGCAGCCTTGCTGCACAATAAGAATAAGACGCCACGCGTCGCAGGGTCTGGAATTAATCCGACCGTAATAATTTTTGGCATTACGCCAAATGAGAAAGACTAGGAGTTGAGTGTCACTATGGCCACTGCAATGAAAATCGCGATTGTTGATGATGAACAAGATATGCGCCAATCGATCAGCCAATGGCTGGCGCTGTCCGGCTTTGACACAGAAACCTTTGCCAGTGCCGAAGAGGCGCTCAAGGCGCTTAGCCCTGATTATCCGGGGGCGATTATCTCTGACATCAAGATGCCCGGCATGGATGGGATGCAGTTCTTGCGCAAATTGATGAGCGTGGATTCAGGGCTGCCTGTCATCATGATCACAGGCCACGGCGATGTGCCTATGGCTGTTGAAGCGATGCGGGTCGGTGCGTTTGATTTTCTGGAAAAGCCGTTTAACCCTGATCGTATGACCGAGCTTGCGAAAAAGGCCACCAATGCGCGGCGTTTGACGCTTGATAACCGTGCGCTGCGTCGGGAATTGTCCGATGGCACAGGCTTGATGAAGAAACTGATCGGCGCGTCCCCCGTGATGAACCGTCTGCGTGAAGATATTTTGGACCTTGGCCAAGCCGACGGGCATGTGTTGATTGATGGCGAAACGGGTACGGGCAAAACCTTGGTGGCGCATGCGCTGCACGCGGTTGGCGCGCGCGCATCAAAAAAGTTCGTCACCTTTTCTTGTGCGGGCCGCGAAGAACATGAGTTGGCAAAACGCCTGTTCGGGCCTGACCCCGATGGGCAAATCATTCCGCTGATCGAAGAAGCGCGCGGTGGCACGCTTGTTTTGGAAGACATCGAAGCACTGCCCGCAGATTTGCAAGCGCGGTTGTTGTCGTGGATGAACGACCAAGGCACGCCGCCTGAAACGCGTATTATTGCGATTTGTAACCTGCAAGAGCAGGGCAAAACCTGTGAAAGCGCGTTGCGTCCTGATTTGTATTTCCGCTTGGCCGCGATGAAAATCACCTTGCCACCGTTGCGGGCGCGGGGCGAAGATATTTTGCTATTGTTCACACAATTGTCCCAACAGTTTTCTGAAGAATACGGTTGCGACACCCGCGAGATTGCCGCGCAGGAAGCCGCGCAATTGTTGCAAGCGCCATGGCCGGGCAACATTCGTCAGTTGATTAATGTTGCTGAGCGCGCCGTGTTGCAAAACCGTCGGGGGTCTGGATCAATTGCGTCTTTGTTGTTGTCTGAAAGCGATGATGTCGAGCAGCAAACCATGACGACTGAAGGCAAACCGCTGAAAGAATATGTGGAAGCGTTTGAGCGGATGTTGATCGACAACACCATGCGTCGTCACAAGGGCTCAATCGTGTCTGTGATGGACGAACTGTGCCTGCCGCGTCGGACTTTGAATGAAAAAATGGCCAAATACAGTCTGCAAAGGTCTGATTACCTTGGATGATGCACTGATGAGAACGTCGCTCCAGACACACCAAACGCCCAAGGGGTTTTTGTTTGATATGGACGGGCTGTTGCTTGACACCGAGCGTCTTGGTTTAAAGCTGTTTGCGCAGATTTGCGCAGAGCTTGATATCGGCCCCGAGCGGTCCGATCCGGTATTTTTGTCGCTTATTGGCGGTTCAAAAGCGGTGAATTCGGCTAAGGTTGCCGAGTTTTTGCACGGGCGTTTGGACATAGACGGTTTTGAACGCGCATGGGTTGCGGGCAAAGCCACGCTGTTGGCTGATGCCATTCCTTTGCGACCCTATGTGCGCGAAGTGATCACAGGGCTTGCCGCCCAAGGCACGCGGATGGTTGTGGTGACATCGACCGTGGGTGCGGTGGCGCGGCATGAATTGGACCAAGCGGGGCTGTTGCCGCATTTCCATCACGTCATCGCGGGGGATGAGGTCACGGCGAACAAACCCGATCCTGCGCCGTATCTGCAAGGCGCTGCGGCTTTGGGGCTTGATCCCAAAGACTGCGCTGCGTTTGAAGACAGCGACACAGGCATCACGGCGGCGATCAGGGCAGGGTGCATGGCTGTACAAATCCCGGATCTGCGCACGCCGAACACGCCTTTGCCAAACCTAGGTCAACGCGTGGCGCGAGATTTGCGACATGCGGTTGAAATGTTTGGCATGACCGTCACGTCTAAGCAGGCGTAGTCATAACGCGCAAACCGCGTTTGGATGTACGATGATTACATAAAAAAGCGGGACCAAATGGCCCCGCTTTTCGTCATTTAGTGTCGAGACTTATTTCAAGCCACGTTTAGTTCAGGCCCATGCAAGATGCGTAGTATGTCACAGTTGCAGGCCAGTCAGAGAACACGCCTTTGACGCCAGCGTCGGTTGCCAAAGCATCCAAAACTTCAAAGTAATCGCCATCGGTGTTGATTGCGTCTGTCACGGATTGGTAATACCAGCCGCCACCTGTCGCCAATGGACCAGAGCGTTCAAGCGACCATGAAATCAGGTCAAGACCTGCTTCTTTGGCGGCTTTTGCGTAGTTTGAGGCCACGATGTCGTTGCCGTCGTTCACAACCAGCATGTTGATGGACGGGGCCAAGTTGTTGACGCCAGCCGCTTTCAAAGCTGCGAAATCTTCGAGCCATGTGTTTGCATCTTGTGGGTCAAAGCCCTCTGCTGGTTCTGTTAGGAATACAGCATTAGCACCGAACTCGGGCTCGGCTTTGATCCAGTACAGCACGTCATCCAAGTTGAAAGATTGCGCGAATACGTCAGAGGCTGGGATGCCTGCGTCTTTGTATTCGTTGATCATTTTCTGCGCGTAGTCTTCTTGCGTGAAACCGTCAAATGGCATCTCAACAGAAGGTGTTTTCAACTCAGGTGTGAATTTAGTACCCAAGGATTTGAACAACGCGATGGAGTCTTTATGCGACAAAAGCGTGCCTGTTGTTGCGTAAAGATCGGTGCGGAAGTTTGCAGTGGCGTTCATGTAGTCTTCGACAGTTGTCGCAGATGAATTGCCCGCATCCATTTTGCCGTTCAACGTTTTGTACTCAGCCAATGTGATGTCTGATGTGCGACATTCCACTTGCGCTTTTTCATCACCGTTTGCTGGCGTAAAGGGCGTGGTGCATTTCGCGCCCAAATCTGTCGCGATGATGTTGGTTGTGGTGTGCAGATCGTTTTGCGCGTGGCGACATACAAGTTCTTTATCATCCGTAAAGGCCACATCACATTCCATGATGCCAGCACCCATCAAAGCGCCTGCACGGTTGGCTTGTTCTGTGTGCTCAGGGAACATCAAAGGGGCACCACGGTGCGCGATTGAGAAATCAGTGCGCACAGGTTCCATTGTGGCACAGGCTTCCAGCGCGTCTTTGAGCGGGCTGTCATCCATTGTTGAGATCAAATACGCAGGGCGTGGACCAAGCTCGATGCGCGCGTCAGTGGCGTCAGACGCAAAAGCAGGCAAAGCTGCGGCACAGGCTAGAACAGAAATTCCAAGGGGCATGCGTGTCATAGTGGTATCCTATTGGCTAAAATATCATCACGTGATGAACGGCACAGTCGCGAGGTTTAATGACGTGCGGGCGACGTTTTGGTAACGTTGCATTTAAAGCTATATGACAGACAGATCACACGTCAGTTGGGTTTTGAAACAGGCTGTCTTGTGCAATATAGTGTTAACTTTTTATGTCTGTTCAACAATAGTTTTATCAGCCCAAGGGGAAACAAGGGCCTTGCGATGAAATTGCATGTTGTATTCATCCACAGTGACCACTACTGATAAAGGATACGCCTGTGCCATGATCGACTTGGATTAGCACTGCGTTTGACAAATTCGCTGCAAGCAAGCGTTGGAGATGGCACCAAATAATAGTGTGCCGCCCGCTTACACCGCAGACCGATAGCGCCAACGGCACGACAAAACCGCGTGGCAGAGCAACACCTGATGGCCCCAACGATGGCCGCAGGATTTATGAATGGGTGCGTGAAACACTTTGTTTTAAGCGCGCCGGAGAAAAAACGCGATGCAACGCGCAGAGGCAAATTTTGAGCTGTATGAGGGCGCTAGCGCCCCCGCTCTTTTGCCCGCGTCTGGCATTGCCCCCAAAAATCACCCCCAGTTCCGTGCGCTTACCTCTTTGAGAGACGGGCCGATTGCGGGTGTTGAAAGACAACAATGGCTAAAAAGATGCTTATCGATGCCACCCACGCGGAAGAAACCCGCGTTGTGGTGGTCGACGGAAACAAGGTTGAAGAATTTGACTTTGAATCCGAAAACAAACGCCAGCTTGCTGGCAATATTTACCTCGCACGCGTAACACGCGTCGAACCATCCCTTCAGGCTGCTTTTGTAGATTACGGTGGAAACCGTCACGGATTTTTGGCGTTTTCCGAAATCCATGCTGATTATTATCAAATCCCAATCGCGGATCGCGAAGCGATTTTGGCCGAAGAACTGGCTGATGCAAAGGCGCAAGAAGAAGAAGACGAAAAGCCCAAACGCTCTTCACGTCGTCGGTCGCGTTCTCGGACACGCAGCAAAGCGGAAGACACTGTATCGGATGATGCGGTGGCGACTGCCGATATCGATACTGTTGAGGGCCAGACGAACGATGCCGAGACTGGCGATACCGAAACTGGCGCTTCAGACGTGTCCGGCATGGATGTCGTTGAGCCTGAAAGCAGCGCCGAAGATGCAATGATCGCAGATTTCGCTGATGTTGAAGAGGGCACATCGCCCGCTTTTACAGTGAACGAAACGCCTGTTGAAGAACCAGAAGACACACCAGAAACATCTGCGGATGATGAGTCTTCCGACGTCGATACATCAGACGATTCTGACGACAGCGATGAAAACGACGACAATGATGATGACATCGAAAACGTTTCTGACGACGATATCCAAGAAGATATTCGTCCACGTCGCAAAGTTCGTGCACGTCGCTACAAAATTCAAGAAGTTATCAAAGTTCGCCAAATCCTGTTGATCCAAGTGGTCAAAGAAGAACGTGGCAACAAAGGCGCTGCCTTGACAACTTACCTGTCTTTGGCTGGGCGTTACTGCGTCTTGATGCCAAACACAGCGCGCGGTGGTGGTATTTCTCGCAAAATCACCAACGCTGCCGACCGCAAAAAGCTCAAAGAAATCGCCAACGAGATGGATGTGCCACAAGGCGCAGGCCTGATCGTGCGCACGGCTGGCGCGCAACGCACCAAGACCGAAATCAAGCGCGATTACGATTACCTCAAACGCATGTGGGAACAGATCCGCGAATTGACGCTGAAATCTGTCGCGCCTGCGAAAATCTACGAAGAGGGCGATTTGATCAAACGCTCCATCCGCGATCTTTACTCGAAAGATATCGATGAAGTGATTGTCGAAGGCGATGCAGGCTACCGCACCGCCAAAGAGTTCATGCGGATGATCATGCCAACGCATGCGAAAAACGTCACAAACTACCGTGAAAACCTGCCGCTGTTCGCGCGTTTCCAAGTCGAAAGCTACCTAGGTTCGATGTTCAATCCCACGGTGCAATTGCGCTCGGGCGGCTACATCGTGATCGAAGTGACGGAAGCTTTGGTCTCTGTCGATGTGAACTCTGGTCGCTCGACCAAAGAGGGATCAATTGAAGACACAGCTTTGAAAACCAACCTTGAGGCTGCCGAAGAGGTGGCACGCCAAGCGCGTTTGCGCGATTTGGCTGGTTTGATCGTGATCGACTTTATCGACATGGAAGAACGTCGCAACAATACGGCGGTTGAAAAGCGTCTGAAAGACAAACTCAAAACCGATCGTGCCCGCATTCAAGTGGGCCGTATTTCGGGCTTTGGTCTGATGGAAATGTCACGTCAACGCCTGCGTCCCGGTATGCTTGAGGCGACAACCCAGCCATGTCACATCTGTCACGGCACTGGTCTTATCCGCTCCGATGACAACATGGCTCTGACCATTTTGCGCCAGTTGGAAGAAGAGGGCACCCGCCGTCGTTCTAAAGAAGTGTTGCTGAAAGCGCCTGTTGCCATCGTCAATTACTTGATGAACATGAAACGTGAAAAGATCGCTCAGATCGAAGCGCGTTATGGCATGGCTGTGCGGATCGAAGCCGACCCACATCTGATTTCGCCTGACTTCTCTATGGAGAAATTCAAAACCGCGACACGGGTGATCCAAGAGGTCGCGACCAATGTGATTTCTGCCTCTGCTTCGTTTATGGATGAACTCGATGAGGACGTAGTCGAGGCGGAAGAGGTTATTGAGGCTGAAGTGGAAGAGGCCGTTGTTGTGCCCGCCGCTGAAGGGGACGAAGATCAACCGAAAAAACGACGTCGTCGTCGTCGTCGTCGCCGCAAATCTGGCGATCAAGCCGAGGATCAATCTGAGGGTGAAACATCCGCAGAGGGCGCTGAAAATGGCGATACGTCGTCTGACGCGCCTACCGAGACATCCGATGCGCCATCTACAGATGCGGATGCGACATCCGATGATGACGCCAAACCAAAGCGCACTCGGACACGTCGCTCACGTGGGGGGCGCAACAAAACTGCGGCTGCTGACGTAACCGAAGGCGCTGATGGCGCAACGACTGAGGTGGCACCAGCGGACGCTGGCGCAGAAGCAGCCCCCGAGGTGGCGTCTGAAGAGACGCCCGCAGAAAAGCCGAAACGCACACGCACACGCCGCAAAAAGGTTGAGCCTGCTGCGGATGAGGCTGCGATTGCTGAAGTTGCGGGGCCTGATGCTTCTGCAACAGAGTCTTCAACAGACGAAGCTCCAGTTGCGCAAGAACCAGTTGCGGAAAAACCAAAACGCACACGCACGCGCCGTAAAAAGGCCGATGCCGATGCCGAGGCAACGCCAGTTGTGGCTGACGCTGAGACTTCAGAAGCAGCACCTGCTGAAAAACCGAAACGTGCCCCGCGCAAACGTCGGACCAAAGCAGAAATTGAAGCAGATAAAGCCGCAAAAGCTGCAGCTGCTGAGAATGTTGCTGTTGAAGCTGTAGCGCCAACGCCAACTGAGGTTCCTGCGTCTGAACCGGTTGCTCCAGAGCCTGCGCCGGTGGAAGTCCCTGTCGTAGAACCTGTTGCGCCAGTGGCAGAGCCAGTGGTCGAAATTCCGGCAACACCAGAAACGGTTGTGGAACCTGCGCCAGAAGCGCCGGTCAAACCCAAGCGCAAAGGCTGGTGGAGCATGGGCGGCTAAAACGCCAACCCCAAACACCTTATTCAAAGGGCGGTCAGTATATGCTGGCCGCCCTTTTGCTTTGGGGGCGGGACTGGCAGCGGCTTGCCCGCCAATGTTACGAGCGCCCACATGAATGTGACCAGCCGCGACCACGCGCCGCTTTTCTTCGCGCCAAACCCGTGGCATGACTTACGCATGTTTGGAATTGACCTCTTTGACGCGACCCTGCTTCCCGCCATGCTTGTGGCGCTGGCCGCTGGTATTGCATCTTTCATCAGCCCATGTGTTTTGCCGATTGTACCGCCGTATTTGGCGTATATGTCTGGTATTTCGATGGGGGAATTGACCGACGATCGCGGCACACGCAAAGCGATTGTACCCGCATTGATGTTCGTGCTTGGCCTGTCGACCGTGTTCTTATTTCTCGGGTTTACGGCATCATTTTTGGGCAGTTTTTTTCTGCAAAATCAAGTGCTTTTAAGTCGTATCTCAGGCGGTGTGATCATCATCTTGGGGCTGCACTTTCTGTCTGTTTTTCGCATTCCCATTCTAGACCGCGAAGCGCGGCTTGACGCTGGCGATCAAGGTGGATCGTCTTTTGGCGCATATGTGCTTGGTCTGGCCTTTGCCTTTGGTTGGACGCCTTGCATAGGTCCGCAACTTGGCGCGATCTTGTCGATTGCCGCCACTGAGGGCTCGGTCACGCGCGGCACGGCATTGCTGGGTATTTACGCCATTGGGCTGGGGCTGCCTTTCTTGCTGTCCGCTATTTTCATCACCCGCGCGATGTCTGTTATGAACCGTCTCAAGCGTCACATGGGGCTGATTGAAAAGGTCATGGGCGCTCTGTTGGTGTTTGTGGGCCTTATGTTGCTGACAGGCGCGTTTTCACGGCTCAGCTATTGGCTTTTAGAGACATTTCCCAGTCTGAGCGCTTTGGGGTGATACCGCTTACGCAATCGTAAAACATGCGCTAACATGCTGTAGAGACAGGATGTAGGGCAGCGAGTTTCGCGTATGAACAGTTCAAATGGTGAAACGGTCACGCGTCGACGGGTGTTTTATATTCCCGGCTATGACCCGATTCCACCGCGCAGATATCGTGAACTTTACCGCACTGAAAGCACCAAACAGGCCGATATTTCTGGTTATGACATTGCGTTGTCCGCCAAGTCAGGCCCGCGCTTTGGCTGGCACGTTGACAGTACAATCGATGGTGTTCAAACCCGCAGTGACATCGATGTTTTGGTCTGGTCCGATATCGTACAATCCAGCATGGATGTCGGTGTTTTTCAGACCTATTGGATCTTGCTGCGCACCGCTTGGATTTACATCTCAACAGGCGCTTTGAGCGGGTTGATGAAGCTGCGCCGTGGTCCTGTTTTGGCAGCGCTTTACCCCGTGGCGATCCTTTTGGTTCAGCTTTTGATTGCGATTGCTTTGGGGAGCGGGATTTACAATTTGCTTTCATTGATTACGCAAGGTTATCTGTTTAAGTCACTGTTTTTAATTATTTCTCTAGGGTGTTCTTACGGGGTTTTGAGTTGGTTCAAAATCAAAGATGGTAAATTTTTCGCCTATTATTTGATGCATGACTACGGGTTTTCGGCGCGGTGGCGTGGGGCCGATCCGCCCGCGATGATCGCGCGTCGTGCTGCGTTTCAATCCGATATTGCCGAGGCTTTGACACAAGATTGGGACGAAGTTTTGCTGGTCGGGCATTCTTCAGGCGCGCATTTGGGCGTGACGGTTTTGGCGGATTTGATCCGCGCAGGACAGGTGCCAAAAGACGGGCCGCGATTGGCATTTTTATCGTTGGGGCAGGTCGTGCCGATGGTCAGCTATTTGCCCGACGCCAAGGTTTTGCGCCGTGATTTGGCATATCTGTCAGCACGAGACGAATTGTTTTGGCTTGATGTCACAGCGCCCGGTGACCCCTGTTCGTTTGCACTGTGTGATCCTGTGAAAGTGTCCGGTGTTGCGCCTGAAGGGCAAAAGTGGCCTTTGGTTATTTCTGCCGCCTTCACCCAAACCTTGTCGTTGGACATGCAAGCCACACTCAAACGGCGGTTTTTCCGGCTGCATTTTCAATATTTATGCGCGTTTGATCGGCCTGCACAGTACGATTATTTCAAAATCACGGCAGGGCCTCAGACGCTGAAAACACGTTTTAAAGACCACGCGCCAAGCCCAAGTCGCATTGAAACAGCCGCCAACAGATATACGGAGATGGCGTCATGAAGGGTTCAAAAATGATCCCGCCAAAACCCACCGCGCGGGCCGACAAAACCAGTCTGCGCAACTATGTGAAATTGTTTCGCAAAGACATTTTATCGGCGCAGCCTGCCAAGTTGTACCGCGCTTGGATGGCCGAATTTCGTACGCCGTTTTTTCGGTCATATTTGGTCAACCAACCAGATTTGATCAAACGGGTTCTGAATGAGCGGCCCATGGATTTTCCAAAGTCATCGCGCATCGCTGAGGGGCTTAGGCCGCTGTTGGGCGATGGGTCGGTATTTTTGACCAATGGCGAAGCATGGAAACGCCAGCGGCGCATTATTGACCCTGCGTTTGAGGGCGGGCGTCTGCGCGATACATTTGACGCTATGGTGGCCTCGGGGCGTTCTGCCGTGGCACGTCTTGAGGGGCAAACTGGCCCGATCGACATGGAGCCACACACGTCACATGCCGCAGCCGACGTGATTTTTCGCACATTGTTTTCCATTCCCATCGAACATGAAATTGCCCGTGATGTGTTTGCCCAGTTTCAAGATCATCAGCGCGAACAACCGATTTTAAACATCGCGGCCTTTGTGCCATTGCCGAAATGGATGCCACGGTTTCATCGCAAGCGTACCAAACAAACCGCCAAGGTCATCCGTGCTTTGATCCGCAAGTTGACGGACGACAGGATGGTCGAAATCAATGCGGGCACAGCACCCGATGATTTGGCGACCAAGATCATGACCACTGCCGATCCCGAAACGGGGCAGACCTTTACGGCTGAGGAAATGGTCGATCAGGTGGCGATCTTTTTCTTAGCGGGGCATGAAACTTCTGCCTCAGCTTTGGCGTGGGGGCTATGGCTTTTGGCGGCTAATCCTGACGTGCAAGAAAAAGTCGCAGCCGAGGGCGCGGCGTTTGGCGATGATCCGCAGTTCTCGGACCTGTCCAAGCTGCGCTACACCAAAGATGTGTTTCGTGAAACGTTGCGGTTGTACCCGCCTGTGCCGATGATGGTGCGCGAAACCACCTGTCCTGAGCGGTTTCGTGCGCGTGATGTGCCTGTTGGCAGTCAGATTGTGCTGTCGCCTTGGCATCTACAACGCCACGAACGTTTTTGGGATAATCCCGATGCCTTTGACCCTGACAGGTTCAAAACCGACAACGGAAAACAATGCCTGCGCGATGCCTATATTCCGTTCTCATCAGGGCCGCGTGTGTGCACTGGGGCGGGCTTTGCCATGGTTGAGGGACCGATGCTTTTGGCGATGATTGCGCAGGCTTACAAGTTGCGCGTGGTTGCAAACAAGATGCCCGTGCCCGTGGCGCATTTAACGGTGCGATCACAAGATGGCATTTGGCTTGAATTGGAAAAACGCGGCACGTCATAACACATCGTGGTTTGGCTTTCTGTTCTTAGGCGGGCCGCTTTTGCAAAACAGTGTCCTTGAATAGTGCGGCGAGGCTTGAGTGTGGCGAACCTTCGTTCTACATATTCAAACAGCACGAAATTAAAAGGAGCGCCCTGATATGCGCGTGAACCAAGATCTCATCGACACAATCGGCAACACGCCATTGATCCGCCTAAAGGGCCCGTCTGAGGCGACTGGCTGTGAGATTTTGGGCAAGGCCGAGTTCATGAACCCTGGCCAATCTGTCAAAGATCGCGCAGCGCTTTACATCATCAAAGATGCGATGGCCAAAGGGCTGTTGAAAAAGGGCGGCACGATTGTCGAAGGCACGGCAGGCAACACAGGCATCGGGCTTGCGTTGGTCGGTTCCGCGTTGGGTTTTCGCACTGTGATCGTGATCCCCGAGACACAAAGCCAAGAGAAAAAAGACATGCTGCGTTTGGCTGGGGCCGAATTGGTTCAAGTACCTGCGGCACCTTATAAGAATCCAAACAACTATGTGCGGTATTCTGGTCGCTTGGCCGAACAGCTTGCACGCGAGACCAATGAGGGCGTGATCTGGGCCAACCAGTTCGACAACACCGCCAACCGCCAAGCGCATATTGAAACCACGGGACCTGAGATTTGGGACCAAACAGATGGCAAAGTCGATGGCTTTATCTGTGCTGTCGGGTCTGGCGGCACCATGGCAGGCGTTGGTATGGCATTGCAGCCCAAAGGCGTGAAAATCGGTCTGGCCGATCCCATGGGCGCGGCTTTGCACAGCTATTACACCACGGGTGAATTGAAATCCGAAGGTGGGTCGATCACCGAAGGCATCGGCCAAGGGCGTATCACCGCCAACCTCGCGGGGTTCACACCCGATATGTCGTTCCAAGTCACCGACCACGAAGCTTTGCCTGTTGTGTTTGACTTGCTCGAACATGAAGGTCTGTGTTTGGGTGGATCGTCTGGTATCAACGTTGCGGGTGCAATGAAAATGGCGCGCGAAATGGGACCAGGGCATACAATCGTAACCATTCTGTGCGACTATGGTACGCGGTATCAATCAAAGCTGTTTAACCCTGAGTTTTTGAAAGAAAAAGGCTTGCCTGTACCAACGTGGCTTGATCGCGGACCACGGGCTTTGCCAGACGTATACGAGGGCTAATGCGCCATCTAATCTGCCGCCTTATTTTGGTTTTAACCCTGTGCCTGCCAGTGGCAGTTCTGGGGCAAGACACGACGGCACCCGATTACAAAGCGTGGCAAACATTTGCGCAAGACATTGAAACGTCTTTAGAAAATGTCGCCACTGCGGATGTAGACCTTGAATCGGCGCGCAGTGATTTGGTGGAATGGCGGCAACGGTTTTTGCTTGCGCAATCCACCAATGCCGCGCGGATTGAAACGATCCGCGCGCAAGTCGCCACACTGGGCCCCGCGCCGACAGATGGTGCAGAAGAGCCCAGCGATGTGGCCGCACGGCGGGCCGAGTTGTCTAAACAATTGGACGCGGCACTTGCGCCTGTCCGCAGCGCTGATGAATCATACACCCGTGCAGATGGACTGATTGGCGAAATCGATGGCGTACTACAATCGCGCCAAGCGGATGCTTTGATGGAGCTTGGGCCAACACCGCTGAACCCTGTAATTTGGCCCAAAGCCATTGCGGATTTATCCCATACTGGGCTGACGGCATGGACCGCGATGGTTGATAATATCAACAGCGATTCCGTGCAAAAAACACTGAAATCTAACGCAGCCACGGGGCTTTTGTTGGTCATAGTTGCGTTGTTTTTGATCCTGCGGGGGCGTCATTTTTCCGATTTAGCATCGCGCAAGGTCAAAGGCTTGGTTAGCGGTATTTCGGGGCAGGGCGTCTCTGGGTTTGTTGGCTCTTTGGGACAGGTCGTTTTGCCTGTTGCAGGGCTGTTTACCCTCAGTGAAGCTGCACAAATTTCAACCGTGCTCGGGGAACGTGGCAGTGCGTTGTTCTCGGCTTTGCCTGTCATTGGCATGTGTTATTTCACCGCGCGCTGGTTGGCGTCGCGGGTGTTTTTTGCGACAGAAACCTCTGACGCGACCTTTGATTTATCCCCTGTGCAAGCACGCGAAGCTTCGGGCCATTTGGCTCTTATGGCTGTCATGTTTGGTGTTGATCTGCTGCTGCG
The DNA here is from genome assembly GCF_900109555.1 of Pacificibacter marinus. GTDB lineage: Bacteria > Pseudomonadota > Alphaproteobacteria > Rhodobacterales > Rhodobacteraceae > Celeribacter > Celeribacter marinus_C. The sequence goes on from NZ_FNZV01000002.1 coordinate 158,697, forward strand.
TGATTTGGCCAAAATCGACGGTTATGATGCAGGGTCTTTCAATGTTTTGCGCTTCCCTTTGGTGGTGCTCACTGCGCTGTCGTTGTTTCGATTGGCACAAATTTTGTTTGCTCTGGATCGCGCGCAAAAAGCCAATTTTGGTCCCGTTGAAGAAACCAGTGCCAGCGCGGGCTTTGTTGCCTTGGTGGCGCGTTCCGCGGTCAAAATTTTACGCCCCGCTGCATTGCTTGCCATTCTTTTGGGGGCTGTGGGGTACATGCCCGCGGCCAGCGGCATTGTTTACCCATCGGTTTTGACCATCGGGTTGCTCTGCACGCTTTTGGTGACTTCTCGGTTCGCCTCTGATCTTCATGGTGCGCTGATCAAGCGCGATGAGGACGCAGGCGAAGGCCTTGTTCCGGTGTTGGTTTCGATTGCTTTGTTCACAGCCTCATTGCCGGCTTTCGCCTTGGTTTGGGGCGCACGTGTTGAGCAGCTTTGGGAAATTTGGGCGCGGATGAAACAGGGGATTCCCTTGGGGGATGCGCATCTGTCCATCACCAACGTTCTAACGTTTCTCATTGTTTTCGCTATAGGATTCGGTTTGACGCGGTTGATCAAAGCCGCTTTGTCTTCAACCATCTTGCCAAAGACAAAAATCGACAAAGGCGGTCAAAACGCGCTTGTATCAGGCACCGGATATGTCGGCGTATTTTTAGCCACGATCAGCGCGATTATGGCTGCAGGCATTGATCTGTCTGCGCTCGCACTGGTCGCGGGGGCCTTGTCCGTTGGTATCGGTTTTGGCCTGCAAAACATCGTACAAAACTTTGTGTCTGGTATCATCTTGCTGATTGAACGCCCCATTTCCGAAGGGGATTGGATCGAAGTTGGCGGTCAAATGGGCTTTGTTCGCAATATTTCAGTGCGCTCGACCCGTGTTGAAACCTTTGATCGCACCGACGTCATCGTTCCCAATGCGGATCTGATTTCAAACTCGGTTACCAACTACACCCGCGGCAATTCTTTAGGGCGGGTGACGTTGAAAGTCGGGGTGGCTTATGGCACAGATACGCGCCGTGTTGACGCCATTTTGCGTGAAATTATCGAAGCGCAGCCCGGCATCGCCTATGGTCTCGCACCTCAGGTTTGGTTTGTGGGATTTGGCGCAGATTCAATGGATTTTGAAGTGCGCGCCATTTTGCGAGATGTCTCTACGATTTTGCAGGTGACCAGTGATGTAAACCACGAAATCGCGCAAAAATTTGCAGAGAACGGTATAGAAATCCCATTCGCGCAACGTGATATTTGGCTTAGAAATCCAGAAGCTTTGCATGCGGGCCGCACGCAAGCCGCAACAGTCAAGGATGACATCAAAGCTGAAATAAAACCTGTCACAACCCAAAATCAAGACGCCCACGACGTACCGAGCGATGGCAGTTCCAGCGAGGCAGAAACAACATGACCCAAGCCTTGTTTCGCGATGATGCTTATTTGCAGGATGTCAAAGGCGAGGTTGTCGGCCACACGCCAGAGGGCGGCATCATTTTGGATGCAACGATTTTTTACCCCACAGGGGGCGGCCAACCCGGAGACAGTGGACGTCTTGAATGGGACGGCGGCGCGATCAATGTTGCCACGACGATCAAAGGCGACAATACCACCATTGTGCTGGTGCCGTCTGAACCCTCAGCTTTGCCGCCCTTGAAAACACAGGTTTTGCAGCGTCTGGACTGGGTGCGGCGTCATCGTCATATGCGGATACACACTGCGCTGCATCTTTTGTCTGTGGTCATTCCCTTGCCTGTCACGGGTGGGGCGATCGGTTCAGAAAAGGGCCGTCTTGATTTCGCGATGGATATGCCGCTTGACGATAAAACTGTCCTTGAAGATGCGCTTAACGCCTTGATTGAACAAGATTTACAAGTCAGCGACACATGGATCACCGACGCTGAATTGCTTGCCGATCCTTCAATCGTAAAAACCATGTCTGTGATGCCGCCAACAGGGCAGGGACATGTGCGTCTTGTACGGATTGGCGATACCTCAGATCAGGTGGATTTACAGCCCTGTGGTGGCACTCATGTGGCGCGTACCTCGGAAATTGGACGTATTCGGATTGGTAAGATCGAGAAAAAGGGCCGCATGAACCGGCGTGTCACTATTCACCTCGATTAATCTGATAGAAATACAATAAAAACAGTCCTTTAAATCTATTTTTCAAAAACCTTCATTTTGGTACGATTGAGGGCTTGCCCCCCTTGCAGCGGTTCGTTAGAAACCCGCCAACGGACAGGTGGCCGAGTGGTCGAAGGCGCACGCCTGGAAAGTGTGTAGGCGGGAGACCGTCTCCAGGGTTCGAATCCCTGTCTGTCCGCCACTATCAATTTTTTGTTATTGTTTACAGCTACTTACGGACAAGTTTGACAACTTGTTGGGGTGAGTTGTCAAATTTTGTTCCTGATATGATCATGCGGGCATCTGCGGATTTTGCGTAGTCTTGCGCTTGTGAGGTTGTATCGTGGCCAAGGATCGCCATGCGTTGGCCGTCTGTTGCCCCATGTTCGGCCATGTAGGATGCTAATAGTTTCCTGACGCCGTGGGCTGTCTTTTGAATGCCTGCTGTGCGCGCTGCTTGTGCAAACCACTGTCCGGCAGCTTTGGGGCTGCGCGATCCACCTTGGGCGGTGCTTAGGTATGTTAGATGGCGGGGCGATGCGTCGATACAGGCCTGAAGATATGTATTGCTCGGATAGTAGTGGGGTGGGTTGTCAATAAACAGCGGTACGATGCTTGTTGTGCCTGTCTTTGCGTGCTTGCATGCTAGCCAGCCTTTTTTGACGTTTTTTGGACCCATAGGCGCTGACGTCAGACACGGACGGACAAATGAAGGCACGATTTACGGACGAGCAGATCATTGCGCTGATCAAGGAACAGGAAGCTGGCGAGAAGACTGCTGATGTATGCCGCATGCATGGGATCAGCTCAGCGACAGGTCCATTTCTGGTTTAAGTCATCAGCTGAGAAGTCCTAATGGGTACAATGTTGAACATGTGACTGCTGTCCGTTATCGCCCTATTCCTCTGGGGTCTGATTATCTTGATGCCATTCTAACGCAGTGAGGCGAGGTCTAATAACGATCTGGGGGGCTGCCTAAGGCGACCCACACGACGGTGCTCAGCGTTTAGTTTCGTCGCTTTTGCTAGGTACGTTGGTTAGGGACGATCAATGGAGGAGGCCGAAAACGCGGCAGGTCCACACTAGAGTGGGCAAGGTTAGAAGGCTTGAAGGGTTGGTTCCATACCGTCTTGTAGGGCCGCGGTTATCGCTGAAAGGAATTGATCACACTTGGCAAGCTGTGCTTCGCTGACGAACTCATCGGGCTTATGCCCTTGTGTCATGTGTCCCGGTCCGCAAATCACTGCCGGTATTGAGAGGCGTTCTTGGAACAGGCCGCCTTCCGTGCCGAAAGCGACTTTAATGAGAGCGCTCTCTGGGTCCATCAACGTGTTCAGAAAGGTGACGCTTGGGGTGTCTAGCGGCGTATCTAAGCCAGGGTAGCCGGAGACTTGTTTGATCTCGATGCGTGCATTCGGAAAGCGGCTTTTATGCGGTTCTACGATTGCAGTCGCGTCGTCAGTGATGCTGTCAATAAGTGTGTCAGGGTCATCCGCCGCAATGTTGCGTATTTCAAATTCGATATCACACAAGTTAGGCACAATATTAAGCGCTGTGCCCCCCTGCATCGTGCCAACATGAAGTGTGGAATAAGGAATATCGTAGACCATATCGCGGGCACCATGCTGTTCAAGCTCAGCTTGTTGATCTTGAATGCGCGCAATCAAGGCCGCGCCAAGGTGTAAGGCATTCAGGGCATCCGGTGCCAATGCAGAATGCGCCTCTTGCCCATGGCAACGGGCGTGTAACGCGCGCTTGCCTTTATGGCCCGTTGCGATGCGCATTCCGGTTGGTTCACCGATAATACAAAGCGCGGGGCGTTCTGGACGTTGGGCAAGAGAGTCCAGCATCCCGCGCACACCGAGGCAGCCGATCTCTTCGTCATATGAAATGGCGAGGTGCAAAGGTAGCTTTAATGGGGATTGGGCTGCTTGCATCATCGTGTGGATGGCCACTGCCAAAAAACCCTTCATGTCTGCCGTGCCGCGCCCGTATAGATTGCCATCTTTGCGGCGCAATGTGTATGGGTCACTGCTCCAATTTTGGCCTGCCACAGGCACCACGTCGCAATGCCCAGACATGACCACGCCGCCAGACCCTTGCGGCCCGAGACTGGCCCAGAGGTTTGCGCGCGTGCCATCACTGCTGGTAAACCGTTCAAGCCGTACACCAAGCGGGCCGAGTAAGCCTTCTACGTATTCCAATAAGGCCAGATTGGATTGGCGTGACACAGTCTGAAATGAGACCAGTTTTGTCAGAATGTCTAAAATCTCGGAGCTCATTTAGCTTTCCTATTATATCACGAGGCCGGGGAGTTTATTGGCATCGGCGGCTTCGTGGCAGTGATCAATAAAGGCTTGAATCGTACGCGAAACATGGCTCGCTTTGGGCAGGGCAATACCGAGTTGAAGTGGTGGCACATCGGTTTTCAACGGGATAAATTTAAGCGGCATTCCATCCATAGAAGTCTTTGAAACTGTGCGCATATTTGAAATACCAAAGCCAAAGCCATTTGCGACCAAACATCGCTGAATTGTGATCTCGGACGTCCGTTCTGCAATGCTGGGACGGCGGCTTAAACTGCGAAAAAACGACAAAAAGTAATCGGAGCTATGCGGCATGTCGAGCAGTACCATTTCGTGATCAATCAAATCAGACGCTGTTAATTCGCTAAAGCCGGCCAAGGGATGATCGACTGCGACCATAACATAAGGTGGCAAGGGTTGCAGTGGCTGAAAGTCGATATCACTGTGTAATGAAAGGTCGTAGGTCAATGCTATATCTATTCTGGCAGAGCCTAAGGCATCGAATATCTGTGCTTGATCCAGTTCGATTTGGTTGAAATCGACGTTGGAATGCTTGTCCTCAAAACCACGACGCAACTGTGGCACCATGACTTGAACGAATGTCTTCAGGCAACCAACCCTGAGCGGACCGCGAACGCTGCCTGTATAGATATTGGCCATATCGTTGAGCTGCGCAGCATTGGCCAAAACTTCGCGGGCTTGTTCCGTGAAGCGCACGCCCGCAGGTGTCAGGACTGATCCTTGGGCATGGCGACGGGTAAACAGTTGAACGCCAAATCCAGCCTCAAGCTGCGCAATGGCTGATGACATTGAGGGCGCTGTGACATTGACCATTTCAGAAGCTAGAGCAATGCTTCCAGCTTCGCCAACCGCAATGAAATATTCAAGTTGTCTCAAAGTAAATCGTAACGGCATGATGTAACTGGACCTTTCTTGGAAGCTGCGATTGCTTTGGATTTACGCTCGTAAACTGTAGTTACTCGTCGCCCGGAACACCATAAGAGGGCGCATCACGCGGGTCGAGCGCACGGGTGACATATGTCTCCATTTGGGGCTGAAAAACGACCCACGAGGCTTCCAAGGCTGTAATGGGGCACTCTTCTGTCCAGTCACAGCGCAGTTCCGCCAGAGGCCAACTTTCTTGATCAACCAACAGCAAACCCGCAGAATGGACTGGCCCAGCTTCGCCGCCAGCCGTTAAGCCTGCGCGCAAAGCCCCCAAGAGCCGCTGGCCTAAGTGACCCGTGCTGTTAATGAAGGATTGCACCATGACTTCTGGCACGCCTGCATCCGCCAATAGATTACCTGCGGCGGCTGTGTCGCGTCCTGTGGCTTCAGACCATAGACCTAAAACGTGAGTGCCTGAGACGATTGCGCTTTGGCCTGATCGATTGACGGCTAGAACTTGTCGGTAGCCCATATGTGGCCCGCTACGCTCAAGGATTGATAGGGCTTCTGATGGGCTTGCGCCGCGTTCCATCAGATCAAGAGCATGTGGACCCAATCGCGGATCCGTGATGTTTTGTGTCGCAACAGCACCAACCTTTGCACGTGCAAAGGAGCACCGTGCAGCAACTGCTGGGGATGACGATGATATTGCGACCCCAAACATACCGGTGTCAGGGCAGTGGCCAATGATAGAAAAAGTCATGTGATCTCCAAGGGGAAGGGCTCAAGGTGAATGCGATTGTGTTCAGGCTTAGTGCGGAAAATGGCGCTAAGCCTTAAAGTTACACAATTGAAATCAGTCGGGAATGACTGCTGTGGCATCAATTTCGACCAGCCACTCAGGGCGCGCTAAGGCGACAACCACCAGCCCAGTGCAGACTGGGTAAACGCCTTTGATATAGCTACCCATGGTTTTGTAAACGGCCTCGCGGTGGCGTACATCCGTCAAATACACGACCAGTTTCGTAACGTGACGCATCTCGCCACCACATTCTTCTACAAGTTGGCGAATATTGCTCATGACCTTGTGGGTTTGCTCAACAGGGTCGTTGCCTTGGATGTTTTCTGCCGTATCCAAATCTTGGGGGCACTGACCACGCAAAAATATTGTCGTTCCGCCTTTGGCGATAACGGCTTGCGACAAATCGTTATCAAGGTTTTGCTCAGGGTACGTTTCTTTTGTGTTGAATTTTCTGTGGCGGATGTGTGGCATCGGAATGCTCCTTTTTATATCGCAGAGGTCATTGCTGAAGGGGGTCAGGCCGTGGGGCGGGTGGCTATCAAGGCAGGGGTTTTCTCAAACTCGGCGTGCCAATGCGCCAACGCAGGCCGCTTTTCTTGCCAATTCAGCTCAGGAAAGCGAAAGTTTAGCCAGCCAAGGGCGCAGGCATAGGTGATTGCGCCGATGTCTTGGCATCCATCATCTGGAATGTCGGCATCCATAGCGTCGAGCGCATCCATGATTTTTTCGGTTTGCTTTTCGATCCACAGTGGCCAGCGGTGCGGTTCAGGGCGCACCAGCGTTTCGTAACGGATCAGCAATGCCGCATCCAGTAATCCATCGGCGAGGGCTTGGCGTTGCAACGCAGTCCAACGGGGGGCACCTGCGCGCGGGACTATCCCACCATTTTTTTCAGTGTCGAGGTATTCGCAAATCACGCGACTATCATACAAAACAACACCGTCTTCAGTCCGAGCCGCTGGGACTTTCGCCAGCGGATTAAAGGCCTGAATGCGTGTGTCTCTGTCCGTGGGGTGCGCTGCACTGTCGAGCACCTCGATGGAGTCCTCAATCTGCAACATATGCGCGACAACCATCACTTTACGTACGAATGGTGACGCCGATCCCCAATAGAGTGAAAGCTTCATAACGCGGCCGTTTGCATCGCCAAGACGATCTTACCAATATTGTTGCCACTTTCCAAAAGCGCGTGCGCCTGCGCCACATCATCTAACGCAAAGGTCTGGGATGTCACTGGGCGGACGTCTCCGCTGGCAATCAGGGGCAGAAGCTTTTCACGAACGCTCTGTGCGATCTCGGCCTTTTCCGTATCACTTTTCGGCCGAAGCGTGGATGAGCTGAGCCAAAGACCTTTTCGCATAACCAACCCAAGATCCACTGGCGCTATCATGCCAGTCATAAATGCAAGGCCGATGTGGCGTCCACCTTGCGCCATGCAGGCAAGGTGCTTGTTGATCATATCGCCACCAAGAATGTCGAGAACGACGTCTACACCGTGACCGTCAGTCACGCGCATAATTTCTTCGGTGATATCCGCTGTACGGTAGTCAATGGCATGTATGCCCATCTGACTTAATTTCGCACATTTCTCAGTGCCGCCTGCGGTGACAAAAACGTCAGCCCCCCAAGCCGTCGTGAGTTGCGATGCCAGTGTTCCTATACCGCTGGCACCCCCTTGAATTAAAACACGATCGCCAGCTTTAAGGGCCCCACGATCAAAGAGATTGTGCCAAATCGTGAATAGTCCTTCAGGAAGTGCGGCAGCCTCTGCCTTGGTTAGTCCTTCAGGAATTGGAAGGCAGTGATCCGCCTTAGCAAGAACGTACTCAGCATATCCGCCAGCTTTGACCAAGGCCATCACATCTGTATTTTCGGACAGACCATCCACACCTTTACCAAGGCGTGTGATGGTTCCTGAGACTTCTAGCCCAAGGATGTCGGACACATCGGCAGGTGCAGGCAAAGCGCCTGAGCGCTGCATAATATCAGGTCGGTTAATACCTGATGCGGCAACGCGAATAAGGACCTCTCCAGCTGCAGGTACAGGAATGGGGCGCTCAACAAGTTCGAGAACCTCTGGGCCGCCAGCTTTGCTTGCAATCACTGCACGCATTGTATTGGTCATTCGACCTCTCCATTCAGTTTATAGATTGCAGGGCCACGGGACGGTAACGCGATACCAACCTTGGTGCCTGCGCTTGGCGCTTCGCTTGCTGGAACACGTTGCATCACGCGATTATCCGCGGCGGCGCAGTCGAGATGCACTTCGGCATAACTGCCTTGATAGACGGTCAAAGCAACGGTTGCGGGGATGCTTCCGGCCTGTCCGGCTTGCGTCAATTTGCATTGCTCGGGACGGGCAAATAATGTCACTGGGCCAGGTTCGGGAAGATCATCTTGGTACGTCTCTAACTGCAATTGTGTTTCGCCGACCGTGAGACGCACAAAGGTTTCATCGCGGTCCAGCAAAGTGACAGAAAACAGGTTTGCATCGCCGACAAAGGTTGACACAAATTGGTTTTGAGGCCGGTCGTAAATATCCGTCGGAGACCCGATTTGACGGATCTGCCCGCGAGACATCACTGCGATGCGGTCTGACATGCTGAGGGCTTCACTTTGGTCGTGGGTGACAAACACTGTCGTGAGGCCGAGACGGGTTTGAATTTCTTTAAGCTCGACTTGCATTGCTGTGCGCAAATTTCGATCAAGCGCAGAAAAAGGTTCATCCAAAAGCAGGACCTTTGGGCGAATAACCAAGGCACGCGCAAGCGCAACACGTTGCTGTTGACCGCCCGAGAGTTGATTGGGTTTGCGATCTGCAAAGTCCCCGAGCTTGACCAGTTCCAATGCTTCACGCACGCGCTCTGCAGTTTCAGCTTTGGAAACATGGCGTGTGCGTAGGCCGTAGCCAACGTTTTGCGCCACATTCATATGCGGGAATAAAGCATAGTTTTGGAACACGATGCCAATTTCGCGCCGGTGTGGTGGCACTTGGGTTACAAGGTCGCGGTTGATAAACAATTCGCCACAATCCGCCTCAAGAAAGCCCGCAATCAGATTAAGCAGCGTGGTTTTTCCGCAGCCTGATGGGCCCAGCAAGGTGAGAAACTCTCCTTGGCGAATTTTCAGCCAGACAGGTTCTAGCGCGACGGTTCCGGAGAAAGACTTGCCAACACCATCGATTTGAACGGCTGGATGTTGGGTGTTGTTCTGCAGAACACTGGGGGAAATCTCATTCGACATTGAGGACCTTTTCAAGACGGAAGAATTTATGCACGACGAGGAGCAGGGCTGCGACGGCGATCACGTAAATGACAGAGACAGCGGCCAGCGTTGGGTCGGCGTATTCGCGGACGTAGTTATACATCGCGACGGGGAATGTTTGGGTGCCTTGGTTCACGACAAACAGTGAGGCCGTAAACTCGTTGAAGGACAAAATGGCAGCAAAGAGCGCGCCAGAAATCAGACCCGGCACCAAAAGCGGAAGCGTAATGGTCAGCAGAACACGTAGCGGTGCTGCGCCGAGACTCTCAGCGGCCTGCTCATAGCGGCGTTCGAAGTTTTGCAGTGAAACGTAGACAGAACGGATCACAAAAGGCAGCACAATGATGACATGCACGGCAACCACCAGCCAAATTGTTCTCGGCAGAGATGCTGCCGTCGATAGGATAAGCAAGCCAAGACCAATGGTGAAATTTGGAATGATCAAAGGCGACATGAGTATGCTGTTCAACAAAGATTTCAGTGAGAAATCATAGCGGTTCAAAACATATGCAAAGCCTGAGCCTGCGATCATCGCAAACGTTGCTGCAATGGCTGAAACCTTAAGAGAGTTGATCAGTCCTTTGCCGAAATCTCGATACTCAATAGCATTAGAATACCAGCGCAAAGACCAGTTTTTGGGTGGGAAGGATAGGATTGCACTGTCGTTAAAGGAGGCGATAAAAACCACTAAAAAGGGGAGCAGCACAAAGCCGAGGATCATGGTCAAAAGGACCCGACCACTCCAGTCTAGCAGATGATCAAAGAGAGACTTTTTCATTATGAATGTGCTCCGAATTTTTCCAAACGGCGAATGCCGGTATTAAAAATTGCAAGCACTGCAATGGTGAACAGCAGCCCGACCAACGACAGCGATGCCGCGAGCGGGAAGTTGAACGACGCAAAGCCAACTTGGTAAACCAATGTGGAAATGGTCTGTACCTTGCCGCCGCCAATCATCTGCGGCGTTGCAAACGCCGAGAATGTCCAGGCAAATGCAGTTGACGTGGCAGCGGCGATACCGGGTATGGACAGGGGCAAGGTGATGCTTGCAAAGACGCGCACACGGCCAGCGCCAAGAGAGGTCGCGGCACGCTCAAGGTTCATGTCGATATGGGACAAGGCGGCGGCCAACATCACCACCACAATGGGCAATGTAAAATGCACCAAAGCGATGACAACGCCTGTCATGGTAAACATAAAGTTGATGGGGGCATCAATGAACCCCATCTGCATGAGCGTCGCGTTTACAAAGCCACGATTGCCCAGCACGATAATCCACGAATAGGTTCGTACAATCTCGCCTAGGAATAGCGGGGTCAGTGAGATCAACAGAATGGCACTGCGAAGCTTCACCGATTGCGCGCGCACCATTGCATAGGCAAGCGGATAGCCGATCAATAAGGTGAATATTGCGGTCCATAAACAGAGCAATACAGTGTTCAAAAAAGCTTGCCCGTAGACAGTTTTCCAAAGCGTCGTAAAGTTATCCAAAGTGAAACCGCCAGGATCGAGAGATCCGGGTACATAGGCCCTGAAACTGTATTGCACGATCGCAATAAAAGAGGCGGCGATCGCAAATGCAATCAAGACCGAGGGTAGGGAAAACCATCCAAGAAAAGGGCGTTTCGACATTAAAAAAGGCTACTCTGTTTGAGGGGGCCCAGCAGTTTAGACTGCTGGGCTGTCGTATCGGTCAGTCTTAGTTGTTGGAAATCATGTTTTCCGAAAACCACTGGCGCCATTCGGCTGTTTTTTCAGCACGAAGATCATGCGGGATAATAAGCGTTTCGCTTTCCCACTGTTCGGGCGTCGTGAAAATGCCAGGGAGCGCTGCGATCTCGTCAGGGAGTACGGCGTTTGATACAACCGGGCTGCCTTTTTTGATTTCAGCTATTTGTGCTTGAACTTCAGGGTCTAGAGCCGCGTTGATGAACTTGTATGCCAACTCTTCTTGATCCGTGCCTGCTGTGATGCCCATGGTATCGACCCCCAGAACAGCACCTTCGGAGGGAATAGCAATCTGCACGTCTAAGCCTTCTGATTGCATGTGGTAAGCGTTCATAGAGAGCATGATTTGCACAGGTGTTTCGCCTGTTGACAGCAATTGCTGAGAGTTCGCATCATTGGTGTAAAAGGCCTTAAAGTTAGGCTTGAGGGCCAATAACTTTTCGGAAGCATCCTGCCAGTTTTCAATGTCGACGCCTTCAAGCTTTGCTGCGACTGAAATGATGTGCGAGGGATCAAAATCAGGTGCCGCGATTTTGCCTTCTAACTCTGGCGACCATAGGTCATTCCAGCTGTCGAATGTCATACCTTCTGGCACTGAATCAGGCAGATAGCCGATTGTGTAGACATATGCCCATGCGCCGATGTGAGCAGGGCTGATTTTGGCTTGTTCCACAAGGTTTTCTGCGTTTGGAATTTTGGACATGTCCAACTCTTCAAACAACCCGTCATTGGTATAAAGCCAACCAATGTGTGATGTGGTGAAAGTGACGTCGCTTTCCGGCATATCCCGGTTCAGCTTTGCTTGGTTCAGGCGGTCGATGGTGCCGCCAGTGATGAATTCGACTTCGACGCCTGTTTCTTCAGTGAATTTCTTAGCAATGGTTTGATCAATCAAGTCGCGAAAGCTTCCGCCCCAGCTGCTGACTGTCAATGTTTCAGAAAATGCGGCAGGGGAAAACATGCTTATCGCAGCGGCGGTTAAGAGTAGTTTTTTCATTTTAAACTCCGGTTGGGTAAGTGACATTGCGTCTTTCGAAACTGGGGTGACTGCCTATCCGAGGAGGGGCCGTCTCTTAACCTGAGCCTGTGTGAATGACGACGTTTATAAAAATCACAAATTTCAATCCTCTACAAAGTTTTTACCACTCTAGGAGCTTAACATTGTGATTTTAAATAGAAATACCTATACTTGGCGCTGCGGTGCAAGAGCGCAATCACAAAGGTATATTTAGAGTGCCTAATATCCACGCACTCTGGAAACCTCGTTGCTCAATGCATCGCCGTTTTGGATAGCTTTAATGTTGGCAGCAATTTGTGGTGCGGCACTTTTGGGCAGCGCGACGGAAGCAAGATGCGGGGTAATGAGGACATTAGGAATCGACCAAAGAGGGTGGTCAGACCCAAGCGGTTCAGTCTGAAAAACGTCCAATGTCGCGCCTGACAGGTGGCCAGAGCGCAGCGCCTCTATGAGTGCGGATTCCGCCACGACTTCGCCGCGTGACACATTAATAAAAGCAGCTCCCGGCTTCATTGCGGCAAAGCTGCTCGCGTCAAGACGTTCGCGGGTCGTTGGCGTTAAAGGCAGCATACAAACCACGATATCAGCATCCCTCAGTAGTGCGTCGAGGGCATCATCGCCACAGTGGACGGTTACCCCTGATAGGGCTTGAGGTTTTGTGGCCCAGCCATGGGTGTTAAAACCTTGCCGCGCGATTTCGCTTGCCGCAAGCGCCCCGAGTTGCCCCAACCCCAGAACAGCAACCGTAATGTCACTGGCTGCGCGGGGATGTTTATAGGCCCATTCCTTGCGTACTTGGGCCGCTTGAAAGTAAGGGATTTCGCGTGCGTGACGCAGGACAGCAAACAACACAAAGCTTGCCATCATCTGGCCCATTTTGGGATCAGACAGTCGAGTAATAGGCACATCTGGAAGATCTTCACGCGCAACGAGCCTATCCACGCCAGCCCCGAGGTTGATCACCAAGTCAAGGTTAGGAAAACGATCGAAAAAGCCTATGGGGGGCATCCAAACCAATGCATACCGTACATCATCGACGTCGGTGACTGCGTCTGCATTTTCGATGCGGACCTGATCGCCCAAGTGAGGTGTCAATGCATCGCGCCACGCCTCAAACGGATCGGGTTTACTGTAAAATACCAGACTATCTGTCATGCTTGCGTATCCTTGATCAGTGTATTCATTGCTGTGAGCCCCAGAAGATATCCTTGCACACCTAGTCCGGCAATCACGCCAGTTGCAGTTTTGGAGATGAATGATTGGCTGCGAAAGGCCTCGCGCTTCCAAATGTTGCTCATGTGGCATTCGATAATGGGGCCGTCAAAGGCCAGCAATGCATCAAGAATGGCGATAGAGGTATAGGTTAGCCCCGCGGCATTGATGAGGATTCCATCACAGCTCGTGCGGGCTTCTTGAATCCAGTCAATCAGCACGCCCTCGTGATTAGATTGGCGAAAGATGAGCTCAAGTTCGAGATCTTCAGCGCAGGCCATACACGCAGATTCAATTTGCGGAAAACTATCGTTTCCATATGACCCTTTTGGATCAAGACCATATAAATTGGCGTTGGGGCCGTTGAGAAACATGACAGTTTTCATTGGGTAATCCTTATGGAGTTAAGGCCGCATCAGCATCATCAGATGTTGAAACGGCCATTTGCTTTTTGATAAACTAGATCAGATGTCTAAGCGTAGGTCTTGGTCGTTATTCTGATTTATACGCGACATAATTTCGCTGAACGCCGATATGGGTCGCAATATACTTTGCGTCGTACCAGCATCCGTAGATAAAGGATGATGCACGGTTGGTCAGTTCTGGAAGTCCAAGGAAATAAATCCCTGTTTCTGCAGAAATTCCGCGTTTGTGAAACGGCGTGCCGTCTGGATGGAACGCATCTACCTGCATCCAACTGAAATCGAATTTGAACCCCGTTGCCCAAATAATAGTCGTAATTCCAGCCTCTTTCATGTCGAGATCAAGAATAGGATTGACGATGCAGTCTGGGTCGGGCTGAACCTCCCACGCCTCTGGTTCCAGCGGAAGATCGATACCATTACGTTCAACGTAAGCGTCCGCTTCTCTGAGAACGTCGAGATAGGCTTCGTCACCTTCATTGATGTTTTTAACAAGATCTTGGGCAAAGGTCAGCACGCCATCTTGATAGGCTTTGGTGATGCCAAGTACGGTGATGCCCATGTTACCCAAGCGGCGGAAATCGATTGTTTTGCCGCCGTCATACCCACTGACCGCAAAAGCCACGTGTTTCTTTTTCGCTTCGGTTTTGATCTCGTCCCATTTTCCCAGAACGCCAAGCCACCAAACATAATCACGCCCACGATACGAACGAGGAGGGCGGTAGTGCTCACCTATCGACAGATACACTTTACGCCCGTCTCGTTGCAGTTCTTCGGCAATTTGAGATCCTGATGCGCCGCCGCCAACAACCAGCACGGCTCCCTTAGCCAATTGGTCGGGATTTTTATATGCAGAAGAGTGGATTTGCTGGATGTCGGATGTCTCGGGGACAATCTTAGGATAGAGTGGCACTTGGAATGGGCCTGTCGCAGCAACAACGCGCTGAGCTTCGATCTCGCCTTGTGAGGTTGAGACCATAAAACCGGGACGACCTTCGCATCGTTTGACGGATTTGACTTCGGTGTTGGTGCGCACAGGGGCGTTCACCATTGTGGCATAATCTTCAAAATAGCGCGCCATGCGTTCCTTTGGGGGAAACGTTTCAGGGGATACATCGTCGAACTCAAGACCGGGGAAACGATCGTGCCATGCCGGCCCATTTGCAACCAGTGAATCCCACCGTTCGGATCTCCAGCGTTCAGCAATTCTGCTGCGCTCTAGAACGATATGTGGCACCCCCATTTCGGTGAGGTGCTCACTCATCGCAATCCCAGATTGCCCAGCTCCCACGACAAGTGTGTCCGTTTTTTCGACTGTCATATTCATATCCTAGTTTTATTTTCCCAGCGAGACAGCGCGCGTTTCCATCTGTTCAGGCTGATGGAAACGTTCCACTGTGACTGGGTTGAAATTTTCTTTAAGGTGACACTGCGCGTATCGATCTCGATAGAAAAGAAGGAACTTCCATAGTAGAGAGTAGCCAAAACCCTTCTTAGGCCTTGCTCTTTTCGAGAGGCTTGGAAATATCGATGTACTGCCTATGCATCTTCTAACGAATGCTTGAGTGACGGCGCAGACGGCACGATCATTTGGGTGGCCATAAGGTCGTGTACATTGGCGCAGCCGAGCTGCCCCATACAGGTTTCCAACTCATTTGATAGCATCCGGAGGGCGGTCTCTACACCTTGCTGCCCTCCCGCCGCGAGACCGTAAAGGGTGGCACGGCCTAAAAATGCACCTCGCGCGCCTAGTGCCAGCGCTTTGGCCACATCACTGCCACGCCGAAAGCCGCTATCGAGGAAGATTTCGCATTGGCTGGCAAAGCGTTCGACAATTGCAGGAAGTTGCTCCATGGGGCTGACTGAGCCATCCAGCTGCCGGCCGCCGTGATTGGACAGAATGACACCGTCTGCGCCGTGTTTAAGGGCAAGTGCGATATCTTGAGGGTGAAGCAAACCTTTGATGACGAGTTTTCCAGACCAATCTTCCCGAATTTCATCTATGCGTTTCCAATCGAGCGCGCGTTCCATTTGCTGTGATATGAAATGCGCACCTCCTGCCGTTGACCACTGATCCTTAGGAAGAAACTCTGTCAGGTTGCCAAAAATCGGGACGCCATCTGGCCATAAAACATCTAAAGCCCAGCGTGGGTGTAGGGCAACATTGAGCTTTTTAGCTAAGGTCAAAACTTGGGGGCGCACAAAATTTCTTCTGTCGTCCTCACGGTTTCCAATGATGACGGAATCTGTGGTGATGACAAGCGTCTCGCATCCAGCATCCGCGGCACGGCGCATCAAGCGCTGACTGATCGCGCGGTCTTTAAGAACATAAAGTTGAAACCAATGTTCATTGCCTTGCAGTTCAGCTGCGACTGCTTCGATGCTGCTTGTCGACATCGTACTTTGAATAAAAGGAATGCCAAATTTCCGTGCGGCTTTTGCAAGCTTCAGGTCGCCATGCCGACTAAGCATGCCATTGTAACCTGTTGGGCATATCGCGAAAGGCAGCGACACTGGGCGATTGAAGTACTGTGTGGTCGTGTCGATTTCACTCATGTCGCGCAATTGCCGAGGGATCATGCGCAGGCCTTTAAAAACCTCTCGGTTATGTTCAAGTGTGGCATGGTCTTCAGCGCCGCTTTCGACATAAGAAAAAGCGAAAGCAGGTACTTTTCTACGCGCTAGGGTGCGCAAGTCTTCAATGTTTAGCGCCTGTGAAAGGTGGCGGACTGTGTGGGCAGGCATGAGGTGACGCTCCATAAAAGACGGTGAAAAACAATGTGTGTGTAAAGGTTTTAAGCAACGGTTCTGCCGCAAATCATCGAGTTGGAATATGCGTTTGTGGCGATGGCGCGAGAGGCTTAAAGTCTTGGATTGTTCGTGCAATTGCGATGCGGGGATCAAATCATGCAACGAAGGCTGCGTTCAATTAGTATTTGGTTTTCAAGTGATGAGGCTCAGCCTTAGCAGCCTAAAACCTTGTTTCGTTTTAGGGGGACACTTCATAAATCACGCGCATGCCTAAAGCGCGGCGCGCTAGATGCCCCCCATTCAAAGGGGCGGGATTATCAATCGTCTGCGACCTATATTTCCCAAAAATGTGCGTAAATATTGTGCGAATCCACGGTGTGAATTTTCTGATATGAGTGTCTTTGAAAATCGGAATTTTATTTTATTGATATAAATCAATTACTTGATGGACTTCATGTGGGAATAGCTTCGTAGAGGATAGGTTTTCTGTAATTGTTGGGACGTGCTGCAAGAGGCAGCGTCTAAATTGAAATTGGATGTAAAACTACTTTTGTGGGGCTTATTTCATCCCTCCCAAGAGACCTGTTTTGTCCGATTTCCAATTCTAAGCGTCCACAAGGACACTATTGCCTCATGCACACCAACGGGAGTTCACAATGAAACCTATTACACTTGCTTTTGCGGCGGCATTGACCGCGTTTTCAGCCTTGCCGGGGTTCGGAGAAACCAAACTTACGATGGCGGTCGAAACACCGCCAGGTGACCCGCTCAATGTCATGCTTACAGTTTTTAAAGACGACTTGTTGGCGTCAGAAGATTTCAGCGTCGACTTCTTTGAAAGCGGAGCTATGGGCAATGAAACGGCCCTGACGGAACTTTTGCGCGCAGGTCAGTTGGATGTTGTTCCTTTGGGGTCCGACATTGTCGAACTGGATTCCAAATTTGCGATCTTTGATTTGCCTTTCTTGTTCGATGACAAAGAAACGGCGCGCACCTTGCTTGACGGCGAACTTGGCAGCATGTTGGCCGACTCTTTGCTTGAAACAAACGGATTGAAAGTTCTTGCCTTTGGTGAGCTGGGTTTCCGTGCGATCAGTAACTCTGTGCGCCCCATCGAGACGCCTGCTGATCTTGCTGGGCTAAAACTACGCACACCCGGGTCGCAGACACGTATCATGGCATTCCAAGCACTTGGCGCGGCACCAACGCCTTTGGCATTGGGCGAGGTCTATGTTGCCTTGCGCCAAGGGGTTTTGGACGGTCAAGAAAACCCCCTTTCAGTGGTCAAAGAGTTTTCCTTTGACGAAGTTCAAGAATTCATTTCGCTTACCAATCACGTCTACACGCCCATCACATTGACGATGGCTGGCTCAGTTTGGGACGCACTTTCAGCAGAAGAACAAGAAAAAGTCATGGCTTCCGCAAAAGTGAGTGCCGCGGCCACGCGCACTTTGTCTGATGACAGTGACGCGTCTTTGGTCACCGAATTCACCGCGGCAGGCTTGAAGGTGAATACACCTGACTTGGCGCCGTTTAAAGAAGCCGCTGCGCCTTTGCGCGATGAGTTTGCTCAGATTGTGTCGCCAGAATTCATGGTCGCTGTAGAGGAAATGCTTCAGTGAGTACGCAAATCAACACGATAAATGGGGGCCGTATGGCCCCCAAATTCACCTATGATGGCAATGGTGATCGCTGCCGGATTGGGCTGATTTTTATGGCATCCTCCATTGTTATGGAAGCTGAAATGTGGGCCATGGCCCCAAAAGGTGTTTCCATTCACACGACGCGGATAAAATTGCCAAAGGTAACCGTCGAAGGCATTCAGGCGATGATGGATGCGCCTGAATTGGAACAAGCAGCACGCCTTTTGGCTTCGGCGCCTATTGATGTCTTATGCTTCGGCGGAACCTCTGCATCATTTTTGCATGGCACAGCCTATGATCAGGCCCTCATTGCAAAACTAAAGCAATGGGCGCCGGGAATTGAAGTGAATACGGCCTCAACGGCGTCACTGGCTGGCTTGAAAGCGGTTGGGGCCGAATCCGTTATTCTAGCGACGCCCTATGTTGATGAGGTTCACAACCGTGCCATCCGGTTCCTCGAAGAAAATGGCCACCCCGTTGTCGCCAGTCGCAATCTGAAAATCGACACGGATCAGGCCTTGGCTGAAGTGCCGCTGCAAAAAACTTTCGACATGATTTGTGAAATGGATACGCCAGAAGCAAATGCGGTGTTCATCAGCTGCACGAATTTCTTAACCGCTGGATTGATCGACGCTGTCGAAAAGGAATTGGGGAAACCAGTTGTTTCTGCTGTCCAATCATCGTTTTGGCATTCGCTTCGTCTTGGGGGTGTCGCGGATGATTGCCCTGGCTACGGCGCACTTTTCCAACATGGCTTGCCTGAGGTGAGAGAATGAACACGGTAATCACCTTTATACGAGGCAACGCGGTCAAGGGGCCAATCGCTAAGATAGCAATTCATGGCACTGAAATGCTCGCCGCGGCGCTGATGGGATTGATTGTTGTTCTTGTGTTGGCGAATGCGCTGGGGCGGTATATTTTCGACAATCCTCTGCCGTGGAGCGAAGAAATCGTTATGACAGCGATGATTTGGGTCGCCTCCGTTGGTATACTTCTGGGAGTCTGGCGTGGGAGTTTGATCTGCTGTGATGTTTTGGTCATGCGTCTACCGATCCGTGCGCGCCGTATACTTGGTGTTGTCTGCGGCGCAATAGGCAGTTTCACGCTGGCCTTTTTCGCCGTAAAAATCGGGGCCTATCTCAACCTCTTTGGCACGGATGTTTCTCCGATCCTAAGGATGCCAAAAGGTCTTGGTATTTCAGCTCTCATGCTGAGCATGGCGGGAATGGCTGCCGTGTTGCTCTTGCGCACTGCACAAGCAGCCTTCGGAGGTCGTACGACATGATGGGCCTCGCTGCTGCAACAATTGTAACACTGTGTGTGTTTGCGCTCGCTGGTTTGCCGATCATCGTGGCGTTGGCGGCGTCAGTTGTGGTCTTTTTGACCTTTTCGGGTGGCTGGATGCTGGCGATGCCACAACAGACATTGGTCGGCTTGTCTGATTACATCCTTGTCACATTACCTCTATTTATTCTGGCTGGCGGTATCATGAATGCAGGGGGAATAGCGGATCGCCTATTCGCGCTTGCCAGCGCGTTGCTTGGCTGGATGCGGGGCGGCTTGGCACATGTAAATGTCGCTGTCAGCTTGATGTTTGGCGGCATGATCGGCACCTCTGTTGCAGATCTTGCGGGCAGCGGGTCTGTCATTATTCCAAAGATGAAGGAGGCTGGCTATCCCGGACCATTCGCGGCGGCATTGACCGCGACATCGTCTGGTATCGGGGTCTTGGTGCCTCCGTCATCGCCAATGATCCTCTATTCTGCAGTGACTGGGACTTCGCTGGGCGCAATGTTTCTTGCTGGGGCCATTCCGGGATTGCTTATGGCATTGGCTCTTATGATTACGATTGGTTTTCTTGCGCGATATCATGGTTGGAAACCCGCGCAAGGATTTTCTTGGCTGCTTTTGGTCAAGACTGGACGGGCGGCGATCTTGCCGATGGGAATGCCTGTGTTGATCCTTGGCGGATTGGTGTTTGGCCTATTTACGCCATCTGAGGCTGGTGCCTTTGCGGTCGCTTACGCGCTCTTTTTATCTATGATCGTGTATCGTAGCCTCGATTTTCGCGGTCTTTACCGCGTGGCTGTAGATGCCGCCATTTTGACGGGCGAAGTTCTCATGGTCGTTGGATTGTCTACGGCATTAGGGTGGGCCTTGTCACAAGCTCGCGTCCCTATCGCTTTGGCTGAGGTTATGACGGTTCTGTTCCCGTTTGAATCGGTGGTTCTTCAAATTGTCTCGTTGCTGTTGCTTGCGTTGATCGCGGGCATGGTACTCGATCCCTTGATCCCGATGATTATGCCTGTTTTGCTGCCCTCGTTGATGACGTTGGATGTAGACCTCGTGCATTTCGGGGTTCTGATGGTGATGACTGTCGCCATCGGGCAGGTGACGCCTCCAGTTGCTCTTGCGCTTTTGGTGGCCGCACGGATTGGGAATGAAGAGGTGATGGCGGTGACCCGTGCGAACACAGCTTTCCTACTCGCGATGATTGCATTGCTGTTGGTCTTGATATTGGTGCCATCATTGTCGCTTTGGCTACCTAGTTTTCTTATGTAAATTCAGCGGCTCGGTGTCGGTTGTACAGGGGGGCAGACTATCGATTTCCCCTTGTATGCCGGCGCTCAAAGCCAGCGCGTTTGAAGCGCACAAGCACGTCTAACATATTGGTATATGTCCATTGCCCATGTTTCAGGGGCCACCAACACTTGAGGTAATTATGCTGAACATTCTTTCCAATCGCACGTATCGAAACCTCTTTGCGGCACAAGTTGTTGCGCTCTTGGGAACGGGGTTGGCGACAACCGCGTTGGGTCTTTTGGCGTATGACCTCTCTGGCGCGAATGCAGCCAAGACGCTTGGCATCATTTTTACCATCAAGATGATCGCATATGTCTGTGTCGCGCCAATCGCTGGCGCGGTTGCCGTTCGGATGGACCGTCGCCGGTTGTTAATTGGCCTCGATATTGTGCGAGCGACATGTGCGCTTGCATTATTTTTCGTAACGGAAGTTTGGCAGGTTTATCTATTGATCTTGGCGCTGCAGTCAGCTTCGGCGGCGTTCACACCAACCTTTCAAGCGACATTGCCTGATGTTCTTCCCGATGAAGCCGATTATACGCGCGCGCTATCGCTATCACGGTTGGCCTATGATCTGGAAAACATTTTGAGCCCGACTGTGGCGGCGCTTTTGCTGCTCGTGATGAGCTCTGGATCGCTCTTTTTAGGGACTGTGGCTGGCTTTGTGGGGTCTGCCTTGCTCGTCGCGTCTGTATTGCTGCCGTCTGCCAGTACAGCCAAGCAAAGCAAGGTCTTCGGTGGCATGGCGCGGGGATTTCATATCTATTTTGCGACACCACGCTTACGTGGATTGCTTGCTTTGAACCTTGCTGCTTCTGCTGCTGGCGCGATGGTTTTGGTCAACACAATCATTGCTGTCAAAGAATTGCTTGGTCTTTCTGATAGCGGGCTTGCGTGGACGATGTTTGCTTTCGGAGCAGGATCAATGCTGGCAGCACTAGTTTTGCCGCGTTTTCTCACAAGGGTCTCTGATCGTCTGGCTATGATATCGGGTGCGTTTTTGATGCTGTTCGCGTTGGTCGGTCTGTGCCTATTGATCGCGATAAACGGCTTAAGCTGGGCCTATTTACTCGGGGCTTGGGCACTTGTTGGATTTGGCTACTCGGTTGTGCTCACACCTTCGGGGCGCATTTTGCGACGCTCGGCCAACCCTGAGGATCGCACTGCGCTCTTTTCTGTGCAATTTGCCCTAAGCCATGGCTGTTGGCTCATAACCTATCCGCTGTCGGGGTGGACGATGACGACCTTCGGAATGATCCCAGCCTTGATTGTGTTGGCGAGCCTTACGCTTTTGGGGATCATAATTTGTCTCGTGCAGTGGCCTGCAAACGACAGAAGCCAAGTCGGGCACACGCATGCGAACTTGCCATTGGATCACCCACACCTCAACGGAAAACGCACACATGAACATGCTCTCATTATAGATGAGTTACACCCTTACTGGAGAACGCATTTCTAAGGCATTTAATCTAGGTGAGGTGGGCTAGGTGCGCGTCTTGAGATCAACTTCGCTTCAGGCCATACCGCGCACCTCACCTGAACGCGTAGCTGTCAAAATCAAAAACAAAAGAGCTTGGCGTCCAACGCTCAAATCCGTGCGCTCAAATCCGTGCGCTCAAATCCGTGCGCGCAAATAGGTGGGTCGCAATAGGTGGCAGGTCGCGCCATGGAACTGATGGGAAATTGACAACGCGGTCCCGCTTGCTTTTTTGCTTTGGTAGGAGTGCTGTCACTGCCGAGACAGGATTGGTCGCGGCAAACTCATGCGCAAGGCACCATGTCATGACCCGTTCACATCTCTGACGCACGCGACTGGCGGTTTCGGGTTTGGTGAGCCAGAGCGGTTTCAAAAGCCGTGCAAAGTCAGCGGTTGACTTAACGCGGCCCAAGCTTTCATCAGATTTGGGTGTGGGGCTTTCGACGCTGAACAAGTGGGTTCAGCAACATCAGCACGAGGATTTGATGTCTGGTTCGCATGAAGACGTTGAGAAGGAGAGCAACCGATGGGAAACAAGACGCAAAACATAGGGGGCTATATTCCAGTATATCAACGGGTTTTATATTCCAAGGCGCAGGTGACGGCGTTCATGTTTTTTGATCATTCAAACGTCAGTTTATTCTGCGGAGCGGACCTTGATGCATTGCGCAGCGAAGGTCCGGTTTTACCTTCATCCCTTATCAAAGAACCCCAAGTGTTCTTGCTGCTCACCATACTTAATCACGGTTTTGCCAGAGCGCAGATTAATGCGATCTATGGTGGCGGAGAACGTTTCGCGTTTGCTGTCTTTCACAGTGAACCTTACCGACGCTCAAAGAAGCGCATGATTGTATTGGCTGTAAGGGATTGGTCGGTCAAAACCACACCGTTTTCGACAGCGCGATGCTCGACTTCGCTCTGCGTAATATAATCCATCAGAGCAATCAGATCGCCGGTCGTGAAGTCCATTCCGACAATACTTGGGGTGTCTTCTTTGCGAATTTCATCGGTAAGGGGGGCAATTTCGCGTTCAAACGCATCAGCACTTAAGACCCTTAGCACTCCATTGGCCGTCCAGTATTGAAAGCCTCCCCTCAAAACCTCGAAGCCTTTGTACAAGCCACCGAGCTGGGCCTTGAGGGCTTTATGGTGCTTTTCGTGAGCAACAACATTTACCCCACAAATGCCGTTGACTGTGTTGGGGTGCTTCAGCCATTCTGGCACATAGATAAGATCGGGACGATGTTGCTGGCATAAAAAGAACGACAATCGCGGGAATGTGGCATCGGGCATCAGCGCGAGCGTGGTTTTTGTGCGCCCCTCCGTACCGTTAGGCAGGATCACATCGCGCCCAAAGTCCAAATGCCCAGCGACGGCCAAGCCCGCTTTCTGCGCATGTTTGGCATCCTCCACTGAATTGGTGCTGTGCAACGCCGATAGGGCGACGCCTTCGCGAATATTCAAATGCTCATAGACATGCCGCCCAAACCGAAAATCCCCCGCAGGTACTTCGTCCAGCAGCGTGTCATCATAGATGCCCATAATCTCAAGCAGGCAACAGTCAAACATGGCAAGGCTTGTGCTGGTGCCCCAAGGGTGCTTGCCGATGGCTGTCATGTTGAAGCCCAAAGATATCAGGCGTTCGCGCAGCGCATCAATGTCGCGGGTCGCAAGCAGCGGGTGATCAATTCCAAATGAAGCGTTCATGATGAGGTCCCTTTTGTCTGCACAAAGCTGACGCGTGCTGACCCGCGTAATCGGGCTTTTGATCCAACAGCAACCATGCCCTCGGGGATGTCTTCCACAACGATTGAACCCGCTGCGATATTAGCGTGCGCCCCGATGGTGATACCGCCCAAAAGGATGGCTCCTGCACCGATCACCGCACCTGTGCCAACATGAGGGTGGCGTTGTGCACCACTATCATTCAGCGTGCTGCCAAGAGTGACGTTATGCCAAATCGATACGTCTTCGCCGATCACAGACGTCTCACCGACGACAAAGCCTAAACCATGGTCAAGCCACAGGCCCGCGCCGATCTGTGCGGCAGGGTGGATGTCCGTCGCGAATGCGCGTCCACAACTCACCTTTATCGCGAGTGATAGGTTCGTATCACCGTCCACCCAAAGTTTGTGGGCTACGCGGTGCGCCATGATGGCCTGCACCCCTCGAGAGAACAGCAATGTTGCGGGCTGGCCACCTGGTTCAAAATTTCGACGCGCGGTTTCGGCAATGTCATAGACGGTTGTTTTAACCAGTTGGCTATCCGAGGCATAGACCGATTGAACAACGTTCCCAATGGAAACGCTGTTGCAAAGCTGACAGAACAAAGCCCCCGCCAATTGCGGGAAATCCTCAAAGGCGCTGAGACTAAGCACCTTCGCCAATTGTGGGTCACCGTTCAACAACGCTTGGACGTCTTCAACCAGTTTCATCAATTTTTCCTTTAGGACACATAGCCGAAAGCGATCCGTGGTGTTGGCGCGCTGTCAAGCCAGACGCTTTTGGCGGATGTGTATTCCATCAGGGCATCCGTGCCGCTAGAGCGTCCAAAACCAGAGTTGAGAGAGCCTCCAAAGGGGGAAGACACATGGATCGCTTTATAACTGTTGATCCAGAATGTCCCTGCGCGCACGGCATCTGCCATCCGGTGCGCACGGCCAACGTCAGCGGTCCAAACCGCACCTGCCAGACCGAAGTTGGTGGCATTGGCGAGAGCAATTGCATCGGCTTCGTCCTCAAACGGGATTGCGGTAACAACGGGGCCAAAAATTTCGGTTTGGGCGGCTGTCGCGGTATTGGACAGGCCGTCCAAAATCGTTGGCGGCACGAAGTAGCCTTGGGGTTTAGTATCAGAGCGCGTGAGAACGGATGCCCCTGCGTTTTTGGCGTTCATGACCATGTCGCGGACGTGGGCAAACTGACGGGCATTGCTAATCGGGCCAACTTCGGTTGCGTCATCCAATGGATCGCCTAGTTTGATGTTGTTCATGCCCTTTGACAGCATACCAACCAATTCGGCGTGAACCGATTTATGCACCAGCAATCGTGACCCAGCCACGCAGCTTTGCCCCGCACCGGAGAAGATCGCCGCCTGTGCGCCCAAACAGGCATGTTCCAGATTTGCATCCTCAAAGACGATATTCGCCGACTTGCCACCGAGTTCCAGAACCACAGGTTTTAAGGCCTCGGCTGCGGCAACGGCGACCCGTTTGCCTGTTTCGGGCGAGCCAACAAATACAACTTTTCGTACTGCGGAATGCGCGATAGCGGCCTGTCCTGATGTTGGCCCCAAACCGCACAGCACGTTCACCAAGCCAACGGGCAAGCCGACACTTTCGGCAATTTTAACAAGGGCGACTGTGGTGAGTGGCGTCAGCTCGCTGGGCTTGATCACCACGCCATTGCCCGTCGCGATGGCTGGTGCGATCTGCCAACCTGCGGTGAAAATAGGTGCGTTCCAAGGGGTGATCTGGAACACCACGCCAAGCGGTTCACGTAGTGTGTAGTTCAGATGACCAGACGGCACTGGGATGACCTCGCCGTGCAGTTTGTCTGCCCACCCCGCATAATAGGCGAACATTTCTGCGACCTTGGTCACTTCGATCCGACAGTCTCGGATCGGCTTGCCTGCAATAATAGCTTCGATCGTCGCGAGGGGCTCGACCTTCTCAAGGACAGCCCGCCCGATGTCTTGCATGACCTGCCCTCGGGCTGCTGCCGAGATGCCTTTGGCCCATGCCGTTTGCGCCTGTCGCGCGGCGTCACAGGCGTTCGCTGCCAATGCGTTCCCTGCGTCGGCATAGGTAAACAGAACCTCTTCGGTGAAGGGGTCAACCAATTGCACTTCGGATCCCGTCCCATCGACCAACTCGCCGTTGATCAGGCTTTGAGGGTGTGTGCCAAGCCCGACAACCGCCATTGCCTCCAGTAGTTTTTGCTTACGGTCTGTCATTTCAAACCTCCTTTGGGCTTGTTTTGACGATTGCATTAAAATCGTCGCTATCAGCAATATCCGTCGATGCGTTCAGCCAAATGTCCGCGATTGCCGCAAAGCCGCTCAGATCAACATCTGAGGACTTCGCAAGATCAAGCGCAAGCCCTACGTCTTTGCGCATCAGGCCCATTGTGAAACCGGAATCGAACGCATTATTCAAAATCCATTTGGGAAAGTTGACCTCGCTGACACCGCTACGACCAGACCCAGCGTTGATCCCCTCAAGCAGGTCTGCTGGCGCGACGCCCGCAGCTCGACCCAAACGAACCGCTTCGCCGACCAAAACCAGATTGGCTGCGCAGAGCATGTTGTTCGCAATCTTGGCAGCGTGTCCCGCACCTGATCCACCCACTTTGACCGTTTTCGCGGTCAACAAATCCAAGACTGGCCGCAGCGTTTCAATGGCGTCAGGATCACCGCCCAAAAGCATCGTCATCGTACCCGCATTCGCAGCAGCAGGACCGCCACTGACAGGACCGTCAACAAACGAAAATCCGTGATTTTCGCCCTTGGTAGACATGGCTTGTGAGGTTGCGGGTACTGAGGTCGAGGTGTCCAAAATCACTGTATCAGTTTGAATGTCTGGCAATATTTCGACCATCACGGTTTCGACGACGGCGGCTTTCGGCAATGACAATATGATGACATCACAGGCTTTGGCCAAAGCGCCAGCTGACGTCGTTGTCGTTGCCCCGAGGGTTGCCATTTTGCCGCTGATCTCAGGGCTGGGATCAAAGCAAGTTACTTCATACCCGTTTTTGATAAGCTGGGATGCCATGCCGCCGCCCATGTTCCCGCATCCGATAATTCCAAGCCGCATTGTCATTGATCCTTACTTGTGTTGATCCAACTATGTCGTATTGAAATGACGCAATAAATATCAATGCCTAATCAATTTAGTTGCGCCAGATGCAACAAATGGGGTCATTGAAATGCTGACATGCCCGCTAGGTACTTCACTAAAAGTTGGGCTGCCTGCGGGAGCTTTCGGCCCTCTTTTCGAATGAGCGAAGACTGGCCGTCTGGGAAAATCGTGCGTGGGATCGCGCGCGCCACCATGAGACCCGCTGAAAGTTCGCTTTCAACAACAAACCTTGGCAAGATCGTACACCCCATGTCGTTGCGCACGAACGCCTTGAGCGCAGAGATCGATCCTGTTTCGATCACCGCCCGCAGCCTTACCCCTTGCTTGGCTTCAACTGCCGTGATCATCGCCCCAATTCCAAAGCTCTTTGGGGGCACCGCGCAGGGTATCTCGGCAAGTTCATCCAATGTGAAAGGACGGCCTGAATCATATGACCCACCGCGTTTGACCAATCCTACAAGTGGTTGGGCGCAAGATGTTTGAACCCGCACGTGCGGTGTTTTCGGAACATTATAGGCTAACCCTAAATGTGTCTGCTCTGACGTGACTTGATGCAGGACATCCTCTGTAGACCCGACTGACAGAGAAAATGTGATGTCGGGGTAGGCTGATGAAAATGCAACCAAGGTGTTGTCAAACAAGTCACCAACAAATCCTTCGCCAACGGCGATTGATACATTGCCGCGCTTCATACCCGCAAGGGCGTCAAACTCAGATTGAAGAAGGTCCAATACGCTTTCTTGTTGGGAGAGAAACGCGATCAACAATTCTCCCGCCTCGGTCGCGCGAACGCCAAGTCGCCCACGTTCGACCAAGGTCGTGGCGAGAACTTTTTCGAGCGCAGAGATGTTGCGGCTGACGGTCGAAGGTTCCAAGCCCAGCTGTTCAGCGGCGGCACGCACTGTTCCACACTGAACTGCGGTCAGGAAGCAGGAGGTTTGTCTTGGATCAAGGTTTTGCATACACGACGTTTACCGCAACGAATTGTGCGTGATCAATGTATTTTATGCAATAAATAGGCGGTCTAAATCGCCGACAGCGGACATTGCTTATCCGTCAGCCGAACGGCATGCCTGTGACGCGCGAGTTGTTTGGACAGGTTTACACAATCCGCTATCAAGACGTTGTGAGGATGGTGGCTTGAACGAACACGTGGAGCGGCTCGAAATCGCGACAGGTCCACGAGCCCAGAGTTAAAATTTTGTGCAATACAGATATGATCCCAACAGTCCCTGATCAATCACTCTCAGGCTTTTTTAAAGCAATGCAACGCCCTCCAATAACATGAGCATCTGCTTCGTCATGTGTGACCATGAGCGCAGGTATACCGCGCGCTGCAATGTGCGAAAATGTAAAATGCCGTATTTCGTCACGTAGGCTTGAATCAAGTTTGGAAAATGGCTCATCAAGCAAAACCGCTTCAGGCTCGGCCAATAAGGTGCGCATAAGTGCTGCGCGCGCCCGCTGACCACCCGAAAGCGCCGCTGAATCATCATCGTAACGACCGGCTAGACCAGCCTGCTTTAGGGCCGCCTCAACCGTGCTGCGCCGCATTGCGCGCCCTTTGATATGTGAAGGTAATCCGAATGCGAGGTTGTCTCCGACAGAAAGGTGCGGAAACAAGTGGGCGTCTTGAAACATCAACCCGACCTGACGGGTTTCTGCCGGTATCGTGCTTATTTCCCGCCCGTTGAGTTTAATCGAACCTGAACAACAGAAACCATGTGTCAGATGACCACCAATCGCATCTAAGAGCGTTGATTTCCCGACGCCGGACGGCCCCATCACGGTCACAACATCGCCCAGCGGCACGCTTAGCGTTAGGGGCGCGAATAGCAGTTCACCGCTTGGGGTTCGCAACGTAAGGGAGGTTAGATCAAGACTCATGTTTGTATGGTTCCGTTCAGGTCGCGGCGGTTGCGGTGTAGGAAAGCGGGTATCAGAAACGCGGCTAAATAGGCCACAAATGGTAGCATTGTTTGCAATGCGGCATAGACCCCAGTGACGCGCCGGTCAGAGCCAGACGATAGGGTGACAGCTTCGGTTGTGAGCGTCGCGATGCGGCCAGCACCCATAAAAAGGGTTGGCAAATATTGAGCAACGGAAACCGCTACGCCTATGGCGGTCGCGGTTAGGATTGGACGTAACAATATGGGTAATTTAATCTTCACCAACCGTTTAAACGGACCGGCACCAAGCGCGGCTGCGCTGTCCAAAGTGCGGTGGTCAAGGCCGCGCCAAGGATCTGACAATGCAATCATCACATAAGGAAAGACAAAGATTGCTTGTGCCCAAATAACGGCAGTCATATCGCCCGATATGCCAATTTTCAAAAATGCGATATTAAGTCCGTAGAGAAACCCGACCTGTGGGATCACAAGTGGAAGATAGATCAACGCTTCTGCCCATGCCGCACGCCCCCGTCGAGCGCGGTCCTCGCCTTCGAGCCATGCAATCGCCAGAGCAACCGAAAGCACCGCTGTCGTTATCGCTAGAAAAACTGTATTGCTTAATGCGCGTTGCCATCCGCTTGAACTGTTGGTCCATGATCGCAAGGACCAACTTTCCGGCAGAAATTGCGGAAAGGGCCAGCGCCAGGCCAGAGACCAAATCAGGAGTGAGAGCATAGCCAACATTCCAATTGCCATCAGAACTACAGTTATAACGCTGGCCAAATGCAAACCCGGTTCCGTTGAAAGTCCGCGTCCGCCGCGACGTAACCACCAACGCCCAACGCGGCGCACAAGGCATTCACCTAACACAAAAACTGCGATGCCGAGTGCTATGATTAAGACTTGCAGGATTGCGCCCGCCGAGGCTGGCAAAATTTGACCCGGATCGGCGGCGTTGAACCAGCGTGTGATGGCGACAGCCAGCGTGGGTGGGTTGGACGGGCCTAAGATCATTGCGACGTCGACGACCGAGAGCGCATAGGCAAGAACGACCCAGACGGGGAGCCGTATCATTGGCCAAACCTGCGGCATTATAATTTTAACCCAGACAACGCCGCGTCCATAGCCAAGTGCGCGTCCGGCCGACACATGTTTGGCGACAGGGATTTGGGTCAACGCCGAGAGGATGACTAGAAGCAAAAATGGTACTTCTTTGATCATCAAGCCAATTATCAGAGCCAGACCCCATGTATCGTTTACTGTCGCTAAATCAGGTGGACGATCCCACCCCACAAAGGGTGCAAGCCCTCGGGCGATCCAGCCAGACGGGGCAAGAACAAAGGCCAATCCAACGGCCAGTGCAGCATGCGGAATGGCAAGAAACGGTGTGAGCATGCGGGCTCCGGCACCCGGTGTGACCCGCGAATGAACCGCCGCGCAAAATCCGGTGGCAAGCAATAGCGAAAATACAGTGGCGCTGACACCCGTCACGAGCGTAAGTTTTAAACTGGAGCCAAACCCCGGAAGCATTACCAATTCACGCCATGGCGCAAGCGATAGCGTATCCCGCCCCAAAGCGGGAAACAGGCCAAACGCTGCGCGCCCTGTTTGCCAAAACCCAAGAAAAATCGGTAAAATTAGACTGAAACCAACAATGCTCAGGACGGTTAAGCGTAGATAACGGCCGTCATTGTTCATTTCGTATAGCGCCGTGCCCAGTCTTCGGTCAGTCGAGTCATCCAACTGGCATGAGGTTCCAAAAGCGTCGGCCCCAGACTTTCGAGTGTGGGAAGCGCATCGGATGCGGGGAGTGCTGCAAATGTTGCTAGGGCAGGGGCATCAAGTTTGGACGGGTCCAGAACAGAGAACGACCCCAGTACATCAATGTTCTGCATATGCGCTTGGGTCTCAGGTGCAATGAGGAAGTTCGCAACGACTTCGGCACCTGCCGCGTGCGCCGCGTTGTAGGGGATAGCGACGAAGCTGATGTTGCCGATGCTGCCGTCTTCGGGCACGAAAACACGGGCGGTTTCTGGCAAAAGCCCTTGGGCGATCGCCGCAGCAGTTGAGGCGGGATCAAGTGACATCGAAATATCCACCGCGCCGTCGTTCAACATCTGTTGCTGGATCGACTCGTTTTCAGGGAATGTTTTACCGTCTCGCCACATATTGGGGCGGAGTGCATCATACCATTCCCAAAGCGGTGCTGTCGTCACGCCGTACGCGGCGTCACTGACAGGCTGTTGCAACACCGAGGCATCGGGTGCCAGTTCGATCAACGCCTGTTTCAGAAAGGTAGCCCCCATAAAGTTCGATGGGGCCGGATGTGTGAAACCGCCGGGGTGATCTGCGGCCCAGCTGACAAAGTCAGCCATGGTGCGCGGCACAACAGAAACCCGGGCACTGTCATAGGTAAAGACAAACTTGGCCAATCGCCACGGGCTTTCCATACCTTCAACGGGCACGGTAAAATCGATCGACGCTGCCGAAGTCGGGCCTAGATCAAGATATTGCGCGTTTGGCAAGTCTGCCACGAAGGGGCCATGCAGCAAACCCTGTTCCTTCATCGCAAGAAAGTTCGGCCCGTTGATCCATATCATATCGATCGAACCATCCTGATCCCGCCCTGCAGCTTTTTCAGAAATCACACGCGTTACGGCTTCGGCTGTGTTCGACAGCTTCACCTGTTCGACTTTCACGCCATATTGCGCTTCTGTCTGTTCGCTCACCCAAGCGATAAACGCATTGGTGCGCTCGTCGCCGCCCCAAGCGTTCCAAAATACGGTCTGGCCGCGCGCTTCATCAAGCGTTTGCTGCCAATCGGCCAGTGCAGGTGTGCCAAACGAAAATGCGAGCGCGGCAATGAGAAGATGTTTCATGAGACGTCCTGTGTTGAAGTTGATTGAGACTGTGGCCGTGCATCGTGTCTATCCTGCGGCTTATGTTCTTTCAGGTCGGTTGGTGCGAAGGCGGTCCAACCATGTGACCAGCGCAAGAGAGTGGTGACCGCACAGGCCGCCGAAAAAAGATAGGCGAGCAATGGAAACAGCGCCGGCCAAAGCACCATCAGGACAAAGAGAGCGATCGTCTCAAAGCCTTCCGTCAAGCCGCCAAGATAGTAGATGCCTTTGGTTGGAAAATCATCGGCTGTGTCGCCGCGTTTGGCCGCGATGGCGGCATATGCCAAAAACGACGACCCCGTGCCAACAAAGGCGGCAATCAAAACGGCAGCAGGCAAAGCGTTCGCAGGGTTTGCCATGGCAAATCCTAACGGGAATACGGCATAAAATACAAAGTCCAGCGCGATATCAAGGAAGGCCCCTCGATCTGTCGGGCCAGTGATCCGTGCGACTGCACCGTCAAGCCCATCCGCGAGACGGTTTATGACGAGAAAGAACAACCCTGCCCAATAGACGCCAAAGGCAATCGCTGGCACAGCTAGAAGACCGATGGCAAATCCGGCAATTGTGATCTGATCTGCGCCTATGCCCCGCGAGACAAGCCAAGTTGCTGGCCGGTCAAGCAAGCGTTTTTGCAGTGGCTGAATTCTTGCATCAAACATGTTCGTTTTCCCTGATGAACGCGCGCAACATTGCCGCTGTCTCGATCAAAACTACGAACAGGATCACCGTATCCAAGCCGGTCATAAAACTGTGTTCGAGGTTTGTCATTTTATGATCCGTTTCATTGGGGCGCAGAGGCGTATAGGTTTTGGACTGTCTCGCATAAATGTGCTGTCTTGCATAAATATGGGTGTCAAAGATATCGCCGATGCAAGAGTTGACGAACTTGTCATCATGTGTGTGCCATTTGCGCGTGGTTGTTCATAGATGGGATGCTTCACGTGTTCCAAGGCTTCCAAGGTCGTTGCTTGAACCCAAAATGTCCATCTAGATTGGGTTTCACAGTCGGGAACTATGGCGACAAGTCAAAATCGCGCGGGGTAAACCGGATATAGCGCAGACTGAAAATCCCGCACGATGCATTCTAGCATAGCAGCACAAACCGCTTTTACGCCTTTTGCCCCTGAGTGTCAGTCTAGGTAGGACTTGTGAAATGCCACATTGTTACAGTTTTTGTGAACACAGCTTCGTGAAAGCCTCAGTGCCGTTCACCTTCACGCGATGTTGCGAACAAATGTCTGGCACATCAGCGATTTGAGGTCCAATCTGATGGACAGGAGTTTTTAGATGCAAATACAACATCCCGCTATCTTTCTATGGTCGTTATGCTCTGTATTAGCAGCGCTGTGTGCTCATACGCCGGATCGCCGCAAAGGGGCGTCTCTTGGACAAGGTTGACCGCGGACAGAGGCGCGATTGGTATCCAGCTTTTCGAATAGTCCTGCGTGTCACCATCTTTGTATTATTGATCTGGCTGACCCATCTCGCTGTTGGCTGGCTGATGGTAAAGATCGAAGATTTGGAAAACGCCGCCGGAGTGCGCATTGGGGTGCTCGGCGCTCTTTTGCTGGTCTATGTTTT
Organism: Pacificibacter marinus; assembly: GCF_900109555.1. GTDB lineage: Bacteria > Pseudomonadota > Alphaproteobacteria > Rhodobacterales > Rhodobacteraceae > Celeribacter > Celeribacter marinus_C. The sequence continues at coordinate 192,186 of NZ_FNZV01000002.1, forward strand.
ACTGATGGCCGTTCCCTTTGTCCCAGGGGCCGAAATCGGAATTTCCCTGATGATGCTCGAGGGCGGCACGCTTGCACCGTTCGTCTACTGTGGCACGTTATTAGGTCTATCGTTGGCCTATTTTGTGGGGCGTCGGGTTGATTGCGCTGTGTTCAAGCAGATTGCGACGGATCTACGTTTGACCAGCGTGAGCGATCTCATCGATGAAATTATACCAATGGATGGAGAACAAAGGCAGAAATTGCTGCAGGCGCGGCTGCCGAAGTGGGTTCCAACGGCGGTGATCCGGTATAAGTACATTGTCTTAGGTCTGCTTTTGAACCTTCCGGGAAATGCGATTATAGGTGGTGGAGGGGGGCTTGCTCTGATCGCCGGTTTCAGTGGGCTTTATGCGACAAGACCTACGGCGCTGACTTTGGCTATCGCGGTCGCGCCCGTTCCGGCAATGGTATATTTTCTTGATTTATACCCTTTTGGATAAGGTCATTTATTGCTCTGCCTGTGGGCCATAGCCGCGGCAGGGACAAGCCGTGCGCCACGGAAGCGCAACTCAAAGCGTGGTCTTTCGATTCCGGACAATTTTCACGGGACACGACCGAAGACAGCTATGGAAGAATGACTGACTGCGAATGCCATGACATTTGATACAGATTGGAACGATCAAGCAGTTGCCTCAAGGCGATAAGTATCACTGGCTAAGCTTTCGATAAAATGCGCCGCCCTCCCAATGGCTTCATGGGTGATCTCTTGCGGCTCTGAGGCGTCACTTACCCGAGACCGGACAATTTACGATATATGCTTTGGTGGGCGCAAGTTAATGGGACTCTCTAAACGACAGACAATCTATCAGACGTTTCCCTATCTCGTAGAGCAAGGCATCGCCCCCCAGATATAGCAAAACACTGCGGACCGCGACGCAATCGCGTTCTCATTTCGGTTGTTGGGGACGTGAACGCAGAGAACTTCCATCGTCTAGCAAAGAAGGCTCGAGCAAAAAAAAGGGTTCAACTTTGACCCTAAACGCTTTTTCACTGACGATGACGAATTGCTGCACTTTGATGGGCGAACATATGTATTTTCGAACCAGGGGGGGGGAGCTAACTGGAAGCATGCCATGGTCGAGCTGCGAGGCTTAGAGCCGAAAATAAATCACAATTTAGCCTGAAGGCACGCTCTGGATGCTCCTGAATTAAAGCCTTACAAAGGGAAGTCTTTCCGGCACCGGCAAAGCCACAAATACCGATTATATTGACTGCGTTGTCTCGATCAAAAAGAGCGATCCGTTCCTGAATTTTTTCAACATTCGAAAACTTGCTACAGGTGCTCATTCAGCAGTCAGAGCATAGAAACCACTTTGTTACAATCTCATGTATCAATCGCAAAAGTATCCAACCGCCTGCTCGGATAAATCGTATTGCCAGCCGAGTTTGATGAGAATTCGCACGCGTTTCGCTATAAACGCATCATCAATGGCGACTGAAAACCACGGTTCTGCCACAACCATGACTCGATCGTTTGCAAGGTGTCTAAAAACAGGTAGACTGGTTTGTATGTTTACGATCACGGGACACAGAGTATGAGCGCCGAGACCATATTGCCTATTGCCGCACACACGCGACGTACGCAGGCTGAGCGATCGCAGGAAACCCGCAGCAAAGTTTGCGAAGCGACGCTTCAGGCGCTCGTTGATGTTGGCTACGCGCAGATATCAACCCCGCTTATCGCGCAAAGGGCACAAGTGTCTCGGGGCGCGCTCACCCACCAATTCCCCACGCGCAACGACATGTTGGTTGCTGCTTTTGAAAAGCTGGTCGACGAGTGGCGAGATGGTTACCCTTTCTCACTCGATCCTGACAAAAAACAGCTCTCGGTGGATGAGTTGGTTGACGCTCTATGGAGTGCCATCTTTGCCAACCGCCGTTACATTGCGGCGATGGAGTTGATGTTGGCTGCGCGCCAAAACAACGAGCTAGGCCATGCGCTTCGCGATATTCTCGTGACGTGGATTCGTAAACGGGACCGGATCACTGTACGGCTGGTCGGTGGAAATATCGATGATACCGAAGCAGATTTGAAGGTGCAGTTGCACCTCTCCGTGCTCCGAGGAATCGCCATGCATCAGAGCTTTGATTCAGACCCGCAGACGGTAAAAAAGCTGATTGAGTTGTGGAAACAGATCGCTCGAAAGGCCTGATTTGCGCTCTGATTGACGCTTTTAGCCAAAATGCTCGAAAATTAACATCTTATATAGATTAATTATTACAATGGCTTGACGCATGTTTTGGTGCTCAATGCCATTTTTTTTGTCTGCGGCATATTTTTTCACATGTCACACCTTGATTTGCGAACAGACCTGATTGCATGATACAAACAGTGCTGCTCGCAAGGTTCCGATTGGACGCGGGTGAACTGCAAAGACTGCTCGGTCGCACGGGCCACAACAAGGAAGATCACATGAACATTAGCCCCCTTCTTAGCACTCTCGTAGGCCTTGGCCTTTTCGCCGCCACACCTGCGTTTGCTACCACTTGGGATCTGTCCAACGAATATCCTGCTGGTTCGCTTCAGGGACAAACCGCTGAATTTTTCGCTAAGGCAGTGGCCGAAAAGACCGATGGTGAGATTGAAGTGACGATCCACCACGGCGCGTCGCTCGGCTACAAAAGCGTTGATCATTTCGATGCTGTCGGTGACGGCGCCCTGCAGGCAGCGTCCTCGGCCTTCGTTTTCTGGACTGGTATCGACCCCATCTTTCAGCTGTCGTCACTGCCTTTCCTCGCACCGACATCCAAGGATATTCATGACCTCTACGTGTTGGCTAAGCCAGAGTATGAAAAGGTCCTAGAAGACAACAACCAGATGCTATTGCTGACAACGCCGTGGCCGTCCTCGGGTCTTTGGGGTGACAAGCCCTTTACGTCTACCGCCGACCTAGAAGGCGTGAAGGTACGCACCTATGATGTCGCTTCCACCGAAACAATTAAAAATGCTGGCGCCTTCCCGATCCAAATTTCTTGGGCCGATGTCCCGGCGCAGCTTTCGACCAATGCGATCGACGCCGTTCTCACCTCGCCCAATGGCGGCGTGGGCGTACAGATGTGGGAACTGCAGTCGGATTTCACCAATGTGAACTATGCCTCCTCGCTGCAAGCGATCCACCTTAACCTCGATGCTTGGGACGATCTCAGCGAAGAGACGCAGGTTGCCGTTAAGGAGGCTGCGGTTGAGGCGGAAGACTTCGGCTGGGGCTTGCTGGCTGATGCGACTGCCAAGGATTTCGACACAATGCGCGAAAACGGCATGACTGTGACTGAGGAAATCCCCGCTGACTTTGCTCGAAACCTGACCGCAGCCGCGCAACCATTCATCGACAAATGGCTCGAAGAGACTGGTGAACGCGCGCAGTCGATCATGACAGCCTACCAAAGCCGCTAATACCTCCCCGACTGGCGTGGGCGGCCGTTGTTGCTGCCCGCGCATTTTCTCTCTTTTGGAGGTCCGCATGGCCCGCTTTTATTCCAACGTTTTCGCCTTGTCTCGACTGGCTGCCGTGATCGCCGCATGTGCGCTGGTCTATATGGTAAGCCACATCGCCTACGAGATTATTCTGCGGAGCTTCTTCGCCACCTCGACTTTCGTTCTCGACGAATTTGTCGGCTACGCGATTGGCATCTGTATCATCTGGTCGCTGGGATATGTGCTTGAACATGGAGACCTGATCCGTGTCGGTCTCGTGCTTGATCGTCTGCCTGAACGGGCGCAGCAGTTGCTTACCGCCGTGTCGGCGCTGGTGGCCTGTGCGCTCTCTGTTGGGCTGGCTTGGATGTTCTGGATCCGCGTCGCTCGGGCATGGTCGCGGGGCACCGTTTCCTCTTCAGTTGCCGCCGTGCCGACGTGGATTCCCGAAGGGGCGATCATGGTGGGGCTTGGGGTCTTCGCGCTGGCTGCTTTTGCGCATGGGTTGCGCCATATCACCGGCCACCCGTCACCCGCCCCGCATACGCCGCTGGCCACGCCGGTCGAATAACCCGACCCATCGGAGATATCATATGGACACGCTCTTTACTGCGGCCGCGACACTGGCCTTTCTTTTGTTCTTCCTCGGGCTTGGTGTCTGGGTCTTCATCTCGTTGGCCCTCGTGGCGACCGCCGCGCTGTTCTTCCTGCATGGTATGGACCTGTCGCGCATCGGTTCGATCGCTGCGGGCATCATTTATCGCTATTCTACCAGTTGGGAGCTTTCAGCCATTCCAATGTTCATCTGGATGGGCGAGATCATCTTTCGTACCGACATCTCAGCGCGGCTGTTTCGCGGTTTGTCACCCTTTGTCGACTACATCCCCGGCCGCCTGTTGCACACCAACGTACTGGGGTGCACGCTTTTCGCAGCAGTTTCAGGCTCGTCCCCAGCCACCACCGCCACCGTGGGCCGCATCACCACGCGCGAGCTTTCTGCACGTGGTTACGACGACCGCCTGTCGCTCGGCTCTCTCGCTGGCGCGGGCAGCCTCGGGCTGTTGATTCCACCATCAATCGTGATGATCGTCTACGGCATCCTTGCCGAGCAGTCGATTTCGCGCCTCTTCGCCGCTGGCGTACTGCCGGGACTGATGATCAGCGCGCTCTATTCAGGCTATATCATGTTGCGCACGACACTGAGTCCTGCACTGGTTCCAGCAAAGCGCGAGGCACGCAATGCGCTCGATTTCCTGCGTGCGATATGGGATCTCGTGCCGCTGGCCGTTCTGATGACCATCGTCCTCGGTTCGATCTACACTGGCATTGCGACTCCTTCCGAAGCCGCCGCCGTCGGCGTCATCACTGCTATCGCCATTGCGTTGGTCACGCGTCAGCTGTCGCTGGCCTTGCTGCGGGACACGTTAATGGGGGCGCTGCGCACCTCATGTATGGTCTGCTCAATCCTGATTACTGCAGCTTTCATGTCCACCGCCATCGGTTACTTGCATATCCCTGCGGATGTGGCTGACGGTATCGCTTCGCTGCACCTGCCGCCATGGGGGCTGCTGGTGGTGTTGTCGCTGTTCTACCTCGGCCTCGGATTCTTCCTCGATGGTACCTCAATTGTGGTCATGAGCTTGCCGATCTCACTTCCGTTGGCGCTTCAGGCGGGCTTCGATCCGATATGGTTCGGTGTCTACCTTGTGTTGATGGTTGAGATGGCACAGGTGACCCCCCCTGTGGGCTTTAACCTCTTCGTTCTTCAGGGCATCTCGGGCCGCTCTATCAGCTATGTAGCACGCGCCGCGTTGCCATTTTTCGTGCTGATGCTGCTGGGTGTCGTGCTGCTGGCTGTCTTCCCTGACATAGCCCTGTGGCTCCCAAACTTCTTATATGGATGAAACAATGACTACCTTAACTGTCGATCTCTCTGTGCTGATGCGCGCGCAGACCCAACTGAATCAGCCATACTCCCTGTTTCAAACCGTACAAGACATCTGCGAAGCCCGTTTCGGCTTTCGTTTTCTGACTGTACTGAAAAACCTGCCAGGCACTGGAAACGTCATGCGCATGCACAGTTCCGAGCCCGACTACCCCACAGGAGCGCTTAAGCCCATGGGCCTAACCGAATGGGGCAAAGTGGTGCTGGATGGCGGCCAGAGCTGGCTCGGTAACTCCCGTGAGGACGTGCTCTGGGCCTTCCCCGACGCCGAGTTGATCCTCTCCAAGGGCTGCGAAGCCTGTGCTTGTGCACCCGTGGTCTGGGCGGGGCGCTGCGTAGGGGTTCTATCGCTGAACGCCGCGCGGGATAGCTACTCCTCCGAGGACATGACTGACATAAATTTAATCGCGCAGACGCTCGCGCCAGCGCTGATCTGACACCAAAAGGACGACAGAAATGACCACTCTACTTATTAAGAACGCCCGCATCGTTGATGGTACCGCGCCGCAACCGACCGATCCGATGCAGATCGCCATCGAAGATGGCCGCATCCGCGAGGTGGGTGCGCAAGTATCCTTTAACGCGGCAGAAGAGCTGGACCTCAACGGGCTGACTGTCATGCCTGGCTTGATCGACTGCCACGTTCACACCATCGCCTCAAGTGCGAACCTTGGTTTGAATGCCTCACTGCCGTCTTCACTGGTGGCGGCGCGTGCCGCGACCCTAATGAAGAACATGATCATGCGCGGCTTTACCACTGTGCGTGATCTGGGCGGCGCCGACCGTGGCTTGCAGCAGGCCGTCGAAGAAGGCCACTTCACCGCACCGCGTCTCGTGATCTGTGGGAAAGCCCTGTCCCAGACCGGCGGCCACACCGACTACCGTGGCCCCTATGACAACCGTGATGTTGGCTGGTACGCTCAGGCGCTCGGCACGCTGGGGCGGATCTGCGACGGCAAGCCCGAGCTGCTGCGTGCTGCGCGGGAAGAGCTAAAGGGCGGCGCTCAGTTCTTGAAGGTCATGGCGGATGGCGGCGTATCCTCGCCCTCGGACCCCGTCGGTTACCTTGTCTACTCGGTCGACGAGCTGAAGGCGCTGGTCGAAGTGGCTAATGGTTTTGGCACTTATGTCTCTGCGCACCTTTATGCCGATGAAGCCATCGTACGTGCGCTCGACTGCGGCATCACCTGCATCGAGCACGGCAACCTGATCGGTGACGAGACCATCAAGCGTGTAGCGCGTGAAGGGGCCATCGTGGTGCCAACGAACATCACTTACGACTTGCTGGCCCGCAAAGGCGCAGAGTTCGGTCTGCCGCCGGAATCGGTGGCAAAGGTGTCCGACGTCCGTGAGGCGGGTCTGGAGCGATTGGTGAAGCTGCACGACGCTGGTGTGACCATGGGCTACGGCTCGGACCTGTTGGGTGGAATGCAGACCGAACAGTCGGGCGAATTCCCGCTGCGCGGCCGCTATATCCCCGCTGATGCGGTGATCCGCTCCGCCACCGTCGATGCCGCCAAGGTGCTGCGGATGGAAGGCGAAGTGGGCGTTATAGCGCCTGGTGCTTATGCCGACATCATCGCTGTCGAGGGCAACCCGCTGGAAAACCTCGACTTGCTGACCGGACAGGGGGCCCACCTTCCACTGATCATGCAGGGCGGGCGTGCAATCAAAAAGGCGGCAAGCCTCTAAGCATTCACGAAAGCCACCATAAGCGCGGGCGGCGGGAGTCGCCCGCTGACCAACTCAGAGAAAAACTGAAATGCCTGATGTGACTTGCTAGAAACATCAGGTTAATGGGCCAACACGAACTCATCGTATGAGAATCTTTGTGCGGTTTTGAGGCAACGTCAAAGTTAAGTATTTGCGCCCTCAGATGTGAGTTTTCTTAGAGTCGCTCTGTGCGCAACATCTGAGCTACGCCTCCATGCGCCGTCTGGCCTGCTTTATCCAGCACCGGAATATGAGGATTGATGTCGCGATCAATGAGCCATCCGAGCATTGGCCCTGATCCATATCTGTTGACCTATCTGCTCCAAGATAACGGCCTAGCTCGTTGTAAACATTTCTTGTAGATAGACCTATGGCATGCATTTTCTGTGAAATCGCTGCAGGTAAAGCACCTGCATATATTCTCTTTCAAAACGAGACTGTGCTGGTTTTCCTGTCTTTAGAGGGCCATCCTTTAGTCGTACCGCAACGCCACTTCGCTGGATTAGATGAGCTTGACGCGCAAACGGGTGCGGCAATCATGCAAACTGCTGGAATGGTTGCAACGGCTTTGCGCGATGTAACCGATTGTGAAGGTGTAAATTTAATTCTGTCCGATGGACAAGCTGCCGGACAAGAGGTTTTTCATCTGCACATGCACGTTAAACCTCGCTGGACGGATGATAGGGTGGTCTTAACTTGGGATACCAGCACGACACCAGCGATCGAACGCACCGCTTTGGCACAGGCGCTGAAAACACGGCTGGCTCGATTGGTTTAGCGTACTAAAACGGCCATTTACGGATGAAGCCAAAACAGCAGTTCTATCCGCACAGCAGAAATCGGTGACATTTTCTGAATGCCCATCTGGATGCAGGTGCAGCAGAGGTCGACTTGGAACCCAGAGCGACCAATGCTACGGCGTGTACGACGGTCAGATTTGCGCGTGGATCGATGGTTGCTCTTCTCCGAGGTGCCTATGTTCGACCGAGTATTTTCTCAGCCGAAATAAAGACCTCTTCAAGCTCAGAGGTCAGCTTTCCAGAATTTTTTATAGCTTGCTTGTCCGCGTTTACTCCCTGAGCAAGCTCCTCAATGAGGCCTGGCTTGAGTTTTTCCAAACGGGGAAGAAGCGCTGTCAGTATATAGTTTGCCCCAGCATCGTCTTTTTTCATCGTTTTCCCCTTTTTTCAAATCCAAGTGTCCAGAGCGATAAAAGATAATACTTCATTCCCAAAAGAGCCATACGCCAAGTGCAAACAAATGGCAGCAATGCCCGCACACCCGACCTCGGACACGACTGAAATCGAGCACCCGCAGTGAATGGTGGGTCTGGTGAAGCTGCAATGTGGCGCTTGACGCCGAGATTAAGGTCCGGTTCGGGCCGCTTGCCAATGGCAAAGGATGGTATGACACAATAGAGGGTTGTAACTGCGCCGAGTCGACGGTTTTGGCTTTTGCAAACAAATTGGAAATATGGGCAGAATATGCTTTAAGTTAGTCAAACAAGAAAGGATTTATCGTATCAATAAGTTTGACCCCAAGACGCTATCAATAGCTCATCAAGACGTGGTTAAAAGCACCCGTCGATGGCTTGATCAAATGGTCGTCGGATTAAATCTATGCCCATTCGCCTCTAGCGTCATAGCTCGAGACCAAGTGTATTATGCCGTATGTGATACCACCACCGAGACACACCTAAAGCAGTTCTGTGTGGATGAATTACAGCGCCTGCTTGGGGCAAACGAAATTGATATTTCCACAAGTTTGCTCATGTTCACTCATGGTCTAGAAGACTTCGGTGATTACCTCGACTTACTCGACTGGTTTCAGCATCTCTTGGAGAATGCCGAGCTGACAGAGCATGTGCAATTGGCGTCATTTCATCCTCACTATCAATTTGACGGTGTAGCTGCAGACGATCTGAGTCACTTTACCAATCGCTCGCCCTATCCGACCATACATATTTTGCGTCAAGATCAGATGACTAAAGTTCTCGCTCACGTTTCGGACCCCGAGAAGATTTATGTAGATAACATAAAAACATTGAATAAACTTGGTCGCCGACAGATCGAAGCACTCTGCCCTTGGGGTATCCCCCGCGCAGTCGAGCAGGACCTGTTCGAAGAACTACAGGAGACTGCACGCGATAGTTGAGGCCACGTCAACCAGCTTTCAGAAGCGTTGCTAAGCTCGATCAACAGCGCGCTGAAGGCAAGATGCACCTGATGATTTGAAACTGGTCGCGCTTGTCTGATGCGAGGATGAGTCTTTTCCGGATCAGGCGAAGTCAGGTCAGGTCGCTTACGCGTCCGTGAATTTGGGCGCTGTCATCGCTTCCTCTCCTTCTTTCCGCCAAGAAAATAGCAGTCGAAAACTCTAACTCAAAATGGTTCAATTTACATGGGACACCCAGCCAGGGCACCGCAGCACTGGACGCGTCATAAGCTGAGTGTGACGGAATATGCGCCGCAGCTGCTTTGAAATATAGCGACTGAGGCGCATATTCTATGGCCTCTCAGAAAATTGTGCCGCTTCTCTTGCCTCGTGGTACAGGCGCGTTAAACCGTTTGCATGATTACAATTCGCGCATTCGATTTCCCTCTTTCTCAGGCCATAGCCCACGCGCAAGATTGCATAGGTGACGGTGATGCGTCGTGTGTTTTGGCGATGATAGGCAATGTCTCTGGCCCGTCGTTTCGCCCCCTTGGGGCAAGCATGTTTATAATGCAAGATGGCACCTGCTTTGGCGGGCTGTCGTCTGGATGTATTGACGGCGATGTGGCCCAGCACGCAGCGCATGTGCTCAAGGATAAGGTCCCACGCAAGCTGCGGTATGGTCAGGGGTCACCCTTTATGGATATTCAGCTGCCTTGTGGCGGAACTCTGGATATTTTTCTCGTGCCTATTCGCGACATCGGCCAATTGCGCGCGGTATCTCAAAGCATCACCGAACGGCAAGTCGTGACGCTTTCGATCGACATGGAACTTGGCGGGGTTTCAATCGTGCCGCATAGCGCTGATGATCAGAGTGCCCAAGATCAAAACATCCAGCTGCATATTCTACCCGACGCCCGTTTCGTTGTCTTGGGGGCAGGGGCCGAGGCCCGCGCCTTTGCAGGGATGGCGGCGTCTGCGGGGTATGACACGGCACTGCTATCGCCTGATACCGATACGCTGGCTGCGGGGCTGCGGGCCATTCCCGATTTGCGCACACGCCACATCACCCAAGCGGCCATTCCCAGTGACATTGCGATTGATGCCCATACTGCCGTGATCCTGTTTTTCCACAGCCACGATTGGGAGGCAGGCATTCTTTTGGATGTCCTCAAATCCCAAGCGTTCTATATCGGGGCACAGGGCAGTTTACGCACCGCGAATACGCGGATCGAAATACTTCGTGCCGCAGGTGTTGGTGACGCCGATCTTGCGCGCATCAAGGGGCCAATCGGTTTGATCCGCTCCACACGCGATCCCCGCACTTTGGCTGTGTCTGTCTTGGCCGAAGTCCTGTCCTTTAACGCCACACAAGGGCAGATTTGATGCGGGTCGGGCTTGTCCTTGCTGCGGGCCACTCACGACGCTTTGGGGTGGATGACAAATTACTGGCCCACTTGAATGGACGCCGGCTGTGTTCTTACGCTTTTGAAACTTTAAGCACGCTTGGGTTGGACGCAAGCCTTGCTTGTGTGCAAAGCGATCAAGTGGCCGAGATCGCTAATGCGGCAGGGATAGAGGTTTTGCACGTGCCAGAGGGGGCGCAGCAAAGCGATAGTATTCGTATAGGGGTGTGCGAGGCCAAGGCACGGGGCGCAACGCAGGTGCTTATCATGCTTGCGGATATGCCCTATGTGCCCGCCGCGCATATGGCCGCCTTGTTTGAAATGGCGCATACGATGGCTGCCGCCAGCCGTTTTGGCGATCAAACTTTACCGCCAGCGGTGTTTCCCGCATCTTATTTTGTTGAGCTTATGGCGCTTAAGGGCGATCAGGGCGCTGGGCGCGTGATCAAAGCATTGCCCGAAAAACAAATATTGTCTTTGCCTGCACATGCACTTTTGGACATCGATACCCTATGTGATCTACGGCTCGCCCACCGAACCTGATGGGATGTGATCGGCGTTTATCAGGCTGTGATGGTTTTTAAGAACGTTTCAACGGCGGCACTTGACCATTGTTCCGCATCGACATCCCGACACCCAGATTATCCGACACCTGCTTGCGCGTCAGCCATTGGTCAATGCTATCAAAGGAGAGGTCTCAAACCGTGAAAGGTTCAGTTTGAGACCTTTAGAGGGAAGCTATCGTCAACATGCGAGATGTCTGTAAACAACCGCACTTTACACTTTAGCTGTCAGCCAGTCCGGCAACCCCGTTGGGGCAATGCCGTTTACGGCGACATCGGCGCAGTTCTTGAGGCTGCCAAACCGCACATCGCGGCCCGTTAGACCTTTTGCATAATGAGAGTATTTGCCGGAGTTTGTCATCAACACTTTGGCGGTCGTGGAAAAGACCGGTTCAGTGATAGAGCACCAGCAAATATCAGGGTAAATATGAACGCCTGCGTCTTCTAGCTGCGCGACGAGACCTTCTTTCGTCGCCAGAGCAAGCGTGTTTCGCCCGACAGTCACAATGGTTTTTGTCCGCGGCGTACACGTGCGCCCTTTGAGCAGCTGAGCAAGTTTACGGCACTCAGTGAGTGACGCATGAGGGCTGCCAATTGCTATCAAATCCACATGATCATCGGCAGCATTAAAGGTGCCCCAAAGGTCAGCTAAATCTGTGATCGTGATGTCGAAATATGTGCTGTCGTCGCGCAGGGGCAGGTTGCCTTCTGGGGTGTGGCCGCGCACGTGTAACATCGGGGCTGCCGAGGTCGTGCCAAAGGCCGCACAAAGAGCTTTTAGATCATCTGGAGTGGGGGCTGCATGCTCCAGTCCGGTCAGTACAGGAATGCCATTTGGAGATTTAGCGCCTGCGAGCCAACCAAGCATTGGCCAAATAGCATCATCATAATTTTCAGGCAATTCAACGTGGACTTCACAGTGTGGGTGGCGGTTTTGTGTCAGGTAAACGCCGGTATTGGGCGCGCGGCCTGTCATGGCGATGAACAGATCGAGATAGTCAGGATGCTTTTGCGTGCGCGCCCCAAGCACCGAATTTGCATAAATGACAGCGTTGGATTCAGACCAGCCAATGGCTTCTTCTTCTGCAGGGATATCTTCGAGCAAATAAGGTGCACAGGTGAACGTGGCTTGCGCCCCCATGTTGACATAAGCATCGGCCAATCGGCTGGCTTTGGAGCCAAAAATCGGCACGACGCCTTGTGTGGTCCAGTTTTCACGATCTACGGAAATTGCGTTTATGGTTGTTGGAATGACCGTTTTCGCGCCCATTTCTTGCATTTTTTCAGCGAAATCCAAGTTGGCATCATGGGCCAAAATACATCCATCAATATGCGCACGCGAGACATCAATCAGGCTGGTTGCCCCTTGTGCAGCGGCCATCAAGCACAGAACGTCCATTGCAATTTTTTGCGCCTCTCCGCCCTCGCCTGCCTTCATGCGCTTATCGGCATCGGTTAACTGCAAAGAGTGCGCGCCGAGGGTGTGGAGTGCGATTGAGCGGTCACCAAAGAGGAGTTCTTCACCGCGCACTTGCGCTTCATCCGCCTGAGACAGGGCGTCATAGATGGGCGCGCCAAGGCGCAGAACTGCTACTGGGCGATCAAATAGAAGGCCTGCGATCAACGCGCCAAGCGTTAGGATATCTTCTTCTTCGCGAAAAACGAGAGCGGCGGGGGCCTGACCATTGCGCGCCAACTGCAACATGACACCGCTGCCACTGCACGAACCTCTGGATGTTGGCATTAAGACAATCTTGCCAGCAAGCGATGCGCCGTGATCGGGGTGGAGCGCGTCGATAATCTGGCCTGAATCAGGGTCCACACCGCCCCAAAAACTTAGCCCTTCTTTACAGGTCAAAACTTGGCCTCTGGCGTCACTTTTCACGAAAAGGACTGCGGTGGGTTCAATGTTGTTAATCATCTGTGGTCTTTCAGGCTGAATGGAAGAGGTCAATAATTAGGCATTAGGGCCATTACTGCCATGTAAGCTTGCTTAGAAATGGCGACTTTATGTCGTTTAAAGAAGCGCTTTTGCATGTCGCGGGAAGTTCTGGTTGATTTTTAGGCTGTGCGTCATGTATCCTGTATCCAATTAAGAAACAAAAAACAAGAAACAGAATCACCTCAACAGGGAATTGACATGAAAAAAACTATCCTTATCGCTCTTTCTGCAGCGGCCCTCTTTACCTCATCTATGGTCACGACAGCATCAGCGGATACGCTTGATGACGTGGTTGATCGCGGCGTTTTGCGCTGTGGCGTCGTTTTGGACTTTCCACCAATCGGTTACCGCGATGCTAACAACGAACCAGCAGGCTTTGACGTAGAGTATTGCGCCGATTTGGCTGCTGCTCTTGAAGTTGAACATGAAATTTTGCCACTGACATGGTCCGAGCGTCTTCCTGTGATCGTCACTGGTCGGGCTGATGTTGTGTTCGGTGGCACCTCTGACAGCTTGGCGCGTGCGCGGACTGTTGGTTTTTCAATCCCTTACGCGATCTACTATGCGCAAGGTGTTGTTGGTGTAGACACTGGCATCGAAACATTTGAAGACATGCGCGGCAAACGCGTTGCTGCAGCTGTTGGCACTGTGCCTGAGCAAGAGTGGCTCAAGATTGCTGCTGAATGGGGCGAAGAAGACAACTACCAAGGCTACCAGTCTGAGAACGAAGTGTTCTTGGCCGTGGCGCAAGGTAAAGCTGATATCGGTATCACCACCAACACAACCGTTCTGCCAATCACGCAGCAATACGACAACATCGTCGCTGGCCCACGTATGCCATGGACAACTGATTATACTTCTGTTGTTGGCAAACGCGAAGATGTGACATGGTTGAACTACCTCAACTTGTTTGTGACGCATCAAGTTCGCTCAGGTCGCTACCAAGAGCTTTGGGGCACATATGTTGGCGGCGACGCTCCTGAACTGCGTATTCCCGGCGTAATGTACTAAATCAACCTCCCAGCCCACGACGAATGTGGGCTGGGCGTTTTACCAGATGGGCTACATGTATGTTCGACTACAATTTCCATTGGCGACCCGTCATGAAAAACCTGCCGGACTTACTTGAAGCCGGTTTGACAACTCTTCAGATCGCCGTGTTGTCGATGGTCATTGGGATCGTCATAGGGTTGGCATTGGCTTTGATACGCATGCACATGCGCGGCCCTGCCAAGTGGTTTGCATCAACTTGGGTCGAATTGGCCCGCAACACGCCCGCCTTGTTCCAGCTCTTTTTCTTTGGCTTTGGCTTGGGCGCAATTGGGGTGCATTTGACCCCATATACGATCGTTCTTGCGGCCCTTAGCTTTAACTGTGCTGGGTATCTCGCTGAGAATTTTCGCGGTGGGTTTCAGGCCATACCGGATACGCAGCTTCGCGCGGCGCGGTCCTTGGGCATGACCGGGTGGCAAGCCTATTCGCGCATTATCATCCCTCAAGTGTTTCGGATCGTGTATCATCCGCTGACCAACCAAATGGTTTGGGCTGTGTTGATGTCATCGCTTGGAATGCTGGTCGGTTTTCGTGAACTGTCTGGTGAAACACAGGCGCTTGCCAGCCGCACTTACCGCATCTTTGAATACTTCGCGGTCACCGCGGTCATTTATTATGCCATCGTAAAATTCATACTGGGGGCCTCGCGTTTGCTGGCCGCCCGTCTGTTCAAGTACTAAGGGTAGACACATGGAACCGACGATAAGTTTCTTTTCTGGCCTGCAAATCAGCGATCTTTGGTACCTGATGGAAGCAGCATGGCGCACAGTGTTGATCTCAGCTTTGTCCATTACAATTGGGACCGTACTTGGGGTCGTTTTTGGTTGGATCTTGTATGAAGGCCGTTGGGCCGCAGCGCTTACACTCGGTCCCTTGTTGGATGTGTTTCGCTCTGTTCCGCTGATCATCCAACTTGTGCTATTTTATAACTTTGCGCCGATCATCGGATTGAACCTTGATCCGTTCTTTTCGGGTGTTGTCATCTTGGGCATTTATTGCGCGTCGCTCGTTGCGAATGTGGCCCGTGGCGGCATGGAAGCTGTGAGCCGCCCCATGCGCCGTGCCGCACGATCTTTGGGCATGAGCTATTGGCAAGACCTGCGCTATATTGTGCTGCCCATCGGGGGGCGTGCGGTTTTCCCGTCATGGGTGGGCGTGGCATTGGGTGTGATGAAAGACAGCGCTTTGGTGTCTGTCCTCGGCTACATTGAGCTTTTGAAAGCAAGTCAGATTTTGATCACACGCACACAAGAACCGTTATTGATCCTGACAATCGCTGGCGCATTCTACTTTGCGTTATCTTATCCAATTTCGCGCTACGCCGCGAGCATCGAGAAACGGTGGACCTCATGATTGAAATACGCGGATTAGAGAAGTACTTTGGAACTCTGCAAGTACTTAAAGGCATCGACCTGACTGTACCAAAGGGCGAAGTATTGTCCATCATTGGAGCGTCAGGGTCTGGCAAATCCACGTTGTTGTATTGTATCAATGCCCTTGAAGAAATTCAGGCTGGTTCGGTCAAAGTTGACGGAACAGACGTTCATGCCAAAGGCACAGACATCAACGCATTGCGGCAAAAACTAGGGATGGTGTTTCAACAATGGAACAGCTTTCCGCATCTGACAGCGCTTGAAAACGTGGCTTTGTCCCCTAGAATTGTTAAGGGCAAAACCAAAGCTGAAGCGCGCGACATTGCGGCCAAACAGTTGGAGCATGTCGGTCTCGCAGACAAGCTGGATGTGTATCCAAGCGCACTGTCGGGTGGGCAGCAACAGCGCCTTGCCATCGCGCGCGCTTTGGCTATGGAACCTGAATATATGCTGTTTGACGAAGCCACGTCAGCGCTCGACCCTGAGCTGGTCGGTGAGGTTTTAGATACCATGCGGCTGTTGGCAGAAGAGGGTATGACTATGATCTGCGTGACGCATGAAATGAATTTCGCGCGGGATGTGTCCGATCGGGTGGCGTTTTTCCACCAAGGTGTCATCGAAGAGATTGATAGTCCTGACAAAATTTTCGGTGCGCCGAAATCTGAGCATCTGCAAAAATTCCTGTCCAATATTAGATAAGCCCGAGATATGCGCAGCACAAAAGTGATCCATGTGGTGTCGTGCCACGCTGAAGGCGAAGTTGGCGATGTGATTGTTGGTGGCGTCCTCCCGCCTCCAGGCGAGACCCTTTGGGATCAACGCAACTGGATTGCACAAGACGATACGCTGCGCAATTTTGTCTTGAATGAACCGCGCGGTGGCGTTTTTCGACATGTGAATCTGCTCGTGCCGCCAAAGCATCCAGATGCACAGGCTGCGTGGATTATCATGGAACCTGAAGACACGCCGCCTATGTCGGGGTCAAACTCTATTTGTGTGTCCACGGTTTTGCTCGATACGGGCATCATCCCGATGGTGGAACCCATAACAGAAATGACGCTTGAAGCTCCGGGCGGGCTTGTTCATGTGCGCGCCCATTGCGCCAATGGCAAAGCAGAACGCATCGAGGTTGAAAACCTACCTTCATTTGCGGGGCTTTTGGGCGTCCCGCTTGAGATCGAAGGTTTGGGCACAATTCTTGTGGATACGGCCTTTGGCGGTGATAGTTTTGTTGTCGTTGATCCCAGTTCTCTGGGCCTGACGCTGGACGCAGACCATGCGCAAACCCTTGCACAGCTTGGCGTTGAAATCACCAACGCCGCGAATGAGCAATTGGTCTTTCATCACCCAACGCAACCTGACTGGCGGCATCATTCCTTTTGTCTGTTTGCGGGGGCTTTGACGCGCGATGCGTCCGGTCTGCGGGCTCAATCGGTGGTCTCAATTCAGCCGGGCAAACTTGATCGCAGTCCAACAGGCACAGCCGTGTCAGCCCGCATGGCACTCTTGCACGCCAAAGGTGAAATGAAGGTCGGAGATCGATTGACGGGTGTGTCGATTATCGGCTCAGAGTTTCACGGTGAAATCCTTGGGGAAACGACAGTCGGTACAACCCCTGCCATTCGTCCGCAAATTAGTGGACGTGGCTGGGTGACAGGAACGCATCAACATATGCTCGACCCAAGCGATCCGTGGCCCGAAGGTTACCGCATTGCAGACACTTGGCCACGTTATAAATAGGGCTTGATAGCGCGATCTTCACAGTGGGCCGCGGCTTATACCGTTTCATCCGCGCGTTTGGCGATCATCAATTCCAGCAGATTGTCTTTGGTGTGTGAAATATGGCGGGTCAATAAAGCACAGGCTTCATCCGTTTTCCCCGCTCGGGCAAGCGCAAGCAATTCTCGGTGCTCTTCTCGAGCTGGATCTAGTTGCTTCATAACGCTGAGGTGCATGCGCACATACCGATCCGATTGAAGGTTAATGCGCTGTAAAACATCGTTGGTCAGCCCTCTGCCGGCAGGGGCATAGAGTGCTGCGTGATATTTGAAATTCATCGCCCCCCATTTGCTGACATCGTCTGCATCATATGAGGCTTCCATCGCTTCTAGAATTTCTTCACAACGCTCGATCTGAGCGGCTGTCATTGCATGAATGGCACGGCGGAACAGATCCACCTCAATGAGAATACGAAGATCGAAAATTTCACCGATTTCGTCCAAGGAATGCTTGGTCACCATGGCGCCCTGATTATTTGTTAACTGCACCAAGCCTTCTGCATCGAGCCGTTTCAGCGCTTCACGCACAGGCATACGCGATACATCATACTCTTTTGCCAAAGCTTCTTGGCGGATGGTAAACCCTTCTGGCAATTCACCGTTCAAAATACGTTCCCGAATATCATTTGCGATCACATCAGGTAGGCTCTGTCGGGTTATTGCTCGTTTGCTGGACACTTTTAATTTCTCTTGTTGGTTGGTACTTTGGATACAGTTTATCGTAATATATTATTTTTCAATAATAATTTGCTAAATTTTGAAGCTAGAAAAACCTGTACAGGCATGTAAGGCTTGCGTATTCATTATCCAAATATTTGCTGTAAGTGGAAAAGTCAAATCATGAACAACACCGTCAAAATCCCTTTGAATGAAATACGTCCACTCGCGCGCGATGTGCTTGTCGGTGCCGGTTATGATGACGCCCATGCGGCCTCAATCGCTAAAATGTTGTATACATGCCAACTGGATGATTGCCAGTCGCATGGTTTGTTTCGGCTTTTTATGTGCATTCAGACAATTAAAGCGGGTAAAATTGATGGTGCAGCTGTGCCGGACATCACGCAAGCCGGAAAAGCCATCATCAAAGCCGATGCACACGGCGGCATGTCTTTATTGGCGATGGAAGCCGCCATTCCTCAGTTGATTGAAAAGACCCGTGAGTTTGGGATTGCTGCCATTGCGATCAATCGTTGTTTTCATTTTTCTGCTCTGTGGCCCGAGGTGGAACGCCTCTCGCAAGCGGGCTTGGCAGCGATGGCGATGGTTCCCAGCCATTCGTGGGTTGCGCCTGCTGGCGGGACACGGGGCACACTTGGCACCAATCCATTGGCTTTCAGTTGGCCGCGTAAAGACAAAACACCTTTTACTTTTGATTTTGCCACCAGCGCATTTGCACGCGGAGAAATCGAACTTTACAAACGAGCTGGCAAACCGCTGCCAGACGGTGTGGCCGTCGATCAAGATGGCAATCCGACAAATGATCCTGATGCTGCTATGGCAGGTGCGATGTTGACTTTTGGCGGTTACAAAGGGTCCGCCTTGTCCATTATGATTGAATTGATGGCAGGGCCACTGATTGACGATATGACCAGTCTCGAAAGCATGGAGTTTGCTCAAGGGCAGGGCGGCGCGCCCTATCATGGCGAAATTATTCTCGCCTTTGATCCGGCGCAATTTTCGGGCGGGAAAGTTGCTGAAAATGACGCACGCGCCGAACGCCTGTTTGCCGACATTATTGATCAAGGGGCGCGCTTGCCGTCACAGCGACGCTTTGCGGCACGTGCCCGCAACATTGAACGTGGGTATGTCGAAATCTCTGCTGATTTGTACGCCGATCTGCGGGCGCTATTGCCGTAATTCTACGATGTGGCCACAGACGGGACCCCAACTTAGCCCCGCCTGTGGTTTCCTATCTGTCAAAAACGTGTTGGCGCGTAGGGCGCGGTGGAAACAGCCGGGGTTTTACCGCAGATCAACGCAGCAACCAGCTCAGCCGTGCCAGCCGATTGGGTCAACCCTAAGTGGCCATGACCAAAGGCGTAAATCACTTTGGATGCACGCGGCGACGCGCCAATCACGGGCAAACTATCGGGCATGGAAGGGCGGAAGCCCATCCATTGCTTGCCATCGGCGGTGTTCAGGGTGGGAAGAAATTGCGCGGCTTTTTTCAGCAAAATCTCAGCGCGTTTGAAGTTCGGTGGTAATTTTAGCCCCCCAAGTTCAACCGCGCCGCCAATACGCACCCCACCGTTGATACGCGATGCGACGAACCCATGCCCGCCAAAAGTGAGTTGAGTGCGCAGATCAAATGCGCCCGCGGGCAAGGTCGTGTTGTATCCCCGCTCGGTTTCCAGTGGGATACGATCGCCAAGTGTGCGCGCCAGATGATGCGACCATGCACCTGCCGCGACGACGACCTGAGACGCTTTTAAGGGTCCGTTTGGTGTCATCAACTCAAAACCATCACCGCTTTGCTCAAGCGCCAAAACCTCGACGCGCTCAATCTCGCCGCCTCGGGTTTTGAAAGCTTGGGCCAAATGTTCGGCCCAACTGCGTGGATCAATCGTGTTCATCCAGTCAGGAGTGAAAGCTGCGTGCGTGAAACGGGGATCAAGGCCGGGTTGAATTTCGGCAATCTCTTCTGGGCTTTTCAAGTGTTCGAATGCTATGCCAAATGCGCGCCGCACCTCCCAAGACTTAAGGCTCGCGCGGAACTCCTGTTCGCCTTCATAGAGTTGCATCTGACCATCGCGCTGCATCAATGGCTCGCCATCCACATTTTTGATCTGGCGCTCTAGCGCAGTGCTCGAAAAGCCATTGAGGGTTGACTGTGCTGCAAGTGCGGCTTGGTATCGGTCCCGCCAACTTGCGCGCCAAAAGCGTAACATCCAAGGTGCTATTTTCACCGCATAAGCTGGTGGGACTGACAGTGGGCCAAGCGGATCTAGCAACCACTTGGGCGCTTTCAGCATAATACCTGGCGTGGCCAGCGGGACAATATCGGCAAATGCAAAAGCCCCAGCGCTGCCTGCCGAAGCTTCGTTGGCAACGCCAGAACGATCAAGCACACGGACTTTAAAGCCTTGGGTCTGTAGCTCCAATGCAATGCTGATACCGACAATGCCAGCGCCAACGATTGTGACGTGATTTTGTTCCATTAGAGCCCCACAAGCACGGATGGCAGCCATGTGACGACTGCAGGGAACAAAATGATCACGACAAGCACCAACATTTGCGCTCCGACGAAAGGCAACACACCGCGGTACATTTGGCCGTAAGTCATGCTTTTGGGGGCAATAGATCGCAGATAAAAGATCGATGGGGCCATAGGCGGTGTCAAATACGAGGTTTGGATCACGACCAAAACCATCATAGCAAACCAGATGGGATCAATACCCGCGCTTTTAACAATAGGCGCAAAGATCGGGATAAAGATCAAAACAATGGACACCCAATCCAGCACAAATCCGGCAAAGAAAACCACGGTCAAGAAAAAGGCGATGATGCCGACATTGCCGTATCCTATGGTTTCCACGGTGTCGCGCACCAAATTTCCGCCGCCTGTGACAGCAAAGATGCTTGTGAACATGGTGCCGCCCGCGATGATCAGCATGATCATGGAGGTGATGCGCAATGTGACACCGAGTGAATCCATGATTAATTTTAGGTTCAATTCACGAAACATCAACGTCAGCAACACAGTGCCCGCCGCGCCAACCGCAGCAGCTTCGGTCGCTGATGCGATGCCCGCCAACAATGAGCCAAGCACCATGACGATCAACGCCAACGGGGGTAGCATGGCGGTCATCGAAATTTTGATTTTTTCAGCAACGGGTGTCGTGCGTTCAGCCAAAGGCAAAGGCGGCGCATCGTTTGGGTGCATGATGCTGCGCACCAAAATATACCCAACAAAGAACACAACCATAAGCAATCCGGGTAAGATGGACGCCGCAAAAAGTTGACCGGTTGAGAGCTGTGCGATCGAGGCATAGACAACAACGATGACAGAGGGCGGAATGATGGTGCCCAATGATCCACCTGCACAAATCGTGCCGGCAATCAGATCATTTTTGTATCCAGCTTTCATCATTGGCGGAATGGCCATCATGCCAACGACGATTTCAACAGCGCCAACAACACCGGATGCAGCCGCGAAAATGGCGCACATCGCGATTGTGGACAGGGCCAAACCACCGGGCAGCCCCCCGAGCCAAAGTTGCAGGGCGTAGAACAGACGCTTGGCGATGCCTGAGCGTTCCAGCACCGCGCCCATGAAAATGAACAGCGGGATCGCTGCGAGCACAAAGTTTGACGCGGTGCTCAGCAACGGCCCATAGAGTTGTAAGAAAATCAGATCACCGAACACTGTGTAGCCAAAGGCAATCGCAATGATCATGAGGGAAAAGGCGACAGGCACGCCAATGAAAACCAGCACGAACAAGGTCGCGAACATAAGTAGAGGAATCATGGACTAGGTCTCCAAATCTTGAAGTTCGGTGTTGGTTTCGCCGGGGGTTTTCGTGCCAGACAAATAGTTGATCGCCTCAACGATGAATTGTAGGGAAAACGCGAATAGCCCGAGTGCGATGATCGAATAGAATGGCCAAACATGCGGTGCCCATGGGCTGACGCTTTCCAATTCGCCTGTCTTGAACGCTTTGAATGCTTTGTTTGCAGCCACGTTTGTAAAGGCAAAGCCGATGGGCGCCATAACGAGCAGATACACCAAGCCGTTCAGAATTTGTTGAACGCGGCGTGGAAATTTTTGCGACAAGAAATCAATGCGAACATGTGCATCTTCTTGCAAAGAATACGCAGCCCCAAGCAAGAAAATGGACCCGTTCAACATATAAGAAATGTCAAACGCCCAAAGGGTTGGGGCCCCAAAGGCATAACGTGCCACCACTTCATATAGCATTGCCGCGATCAGGCAAAAGATGGCCAAGCGGCCGAAAAAACCCAAAATTGCTGAAAACTGTTCACAGATGTTGCGTAGGAAAATCATTGCGGCCTCCATAAAAGATGGCCGACACACGCGGCCGACCATCTCAGATAGTTTGAGTTATTCAGCGGAATCGCGAACCAGATAGCCCGAGTTTTCAGCCCAATTTGTTTGGTATGCGAGGTAGCTGTCGAGAACGCCTTGCATGCGCGCATTGCCAGCGTCAGATTGCTCTGTGGCTTTCTTTTGTGCCCAGTTGCGGCCAGCTTGGCGAATTTTTTCAGACTCTTCTGGCAGCATTGTGACCAGTTCGACTTTTGTCTTGCGGAACTCAGCCATTGCTTTCACATCAGCATCGCCAAAACGTGTGAAACCCTCATACGTTGTGAGTTTGGCTGCGGCTGTGATCAACTCTTGAAGATCTGCTGGAAGCGCATCCCACGTTTCGTTTTTGACAAACACTTCCCACAAGAATGATGGCTGATGAACGCCAGGCATAATCATATAAGGCGCCACTTCGTGGAAGCCTTCAGTGATGTTCGCACCTGGAGTGGACCACTCAATTGCATCAACACCTTTGCGTTGCAAAAGAGAGTAGATTTCAGTGCCTGGAACCACGGTTGGAACGCCACCGAATTCCTCTTGCAGAACAGCCGCAAACGCGCCGGATGTGCGGAATTTCAAGCCTTTGAGGTCTTCGACTGTTTCGATTTTAACATTCGAGTGCGCCATGATTTCTGAGGTGCCGATGCCAACAACAAGGCTGTGCAGCCCCATGTCTTCGCTGCGGAAATCTTGCAACATTTTTTCGCCGCCGCCTTCATAGATCCAGTGCAGTGTTGCTTCTGGTGACATGCCGCCGGGGAAGCTGGCGAAAATGGCGTTGGTCGCATCTTGGTTCACCAAGTACGACGGTGTGGAGTGGCCAACTTCGATCACGCCATCTTGCACGACTTCGTAGGCTTTGAACGCAGGGGCCAAAACGCCAGCGCCAAAGGACTGGATATCGACACGGCCAGCTGTGATTGAGGAGACGTTCTTAACAAACCGTTCCATGAAATTCTGGTAGATGAATGACCCTTCGCCGACACCGGCAGTCATTTTCCAATCGACTTCAGCCGCGTGGGCTGGACTAAATGTGGTGGCTGCAAGCGCAGTTGCGGCGAGTATATTGAATATTTTCATTGGGTCCTCTGGACTGTTGGGGGTGTGTGGCATGCTCTTGAGTGAACTTGCCGTTTTATGGCTCGATTAAGTCGAACTCTGGTTTTTAGACGTTGCTTTGATGCCGTTTTTGAACGGATCGTTTGCATGAAACAGCAAGGTGCTTTCGGCCATGACAAAGGCCTGTCCTGTGATTTTTGGAATGACCCCGCCGTTCGGGCCCGGTTGATACGAAATTCGATAAGGGCTGCCGATCACGCTTTTCTGGACGATGTCTTGACCAGCCTCTAGCAAGCCATCAGCCGCTAGACAGGCCAATCGTGCTGAACTGGCCGTTCCGCAGGGTGATCTGTCATAGGCATCATCGGGGCACAGCACAAAGTTGCGGCTGTGAATGCCGTCTTCGGGCGATGGTTCTTGGAACACCACATGGTCAACAGGTTGCCCCGCATCACCGCCAATGCCTTGGGCAATTGTTGCCAAGCGAATGGCAATCGCAGCATCGGTGAGCGCACGAATATTATCGACCTCAATCGCAATCGGGCTTGGGTCAATGATGTAGAACCAGTTCCCACCGTACGCCACATCACCTGTAATCGTGCCCAGCCCGTCAACCTCGACTTGGGCAGCGCGGTGCGTGCGGCGGCTTTCGACATTTGTGATCGTCGCAGTATTCATATCGGTGAGGCAAATTTCGATAACACCAACAGGGGTTTCAATCTTGTGGGTGCCAATATCGATCCGACCAAGATGTGCCAGCGTGACAGCCAAACCAATGGTGCCATGACCGCACATTCCAAGCACGGCTTCAGAATCGAAATAGATGACGCCTGTGACGCAGCTTGGATCAACGGGTTCGACCAAAAGCGCCCCGACCATCGCGGTTTGCCCGCGTGGTTCTAAGATAACAGAATGGTAGAACTGTTTGTGCTGCGTCGCCAAGAGTTGCGCGCGCTTGGACAGTGGTCCCGACCCTAAATCAGGACCACCGTCAAGGATCACACGGGTGGGTTCCCCGCCTGTGTGACTGTCGATTACATGCATTCAGCAATGACTCCGCCAAGTTTGGACCAGTCCGCGAACCATGTGCGGAACAACGTGTATTGTTGTTCGCAATAGTTGCGCTGCGCATCAGTCAAAACATCAGTTTCATTGAAGTGCAGGCGGTATTCTTCGTCGCCGTTCAAAACAAGCAAGTGCTTGTAATAAAGAACCAAATCTGTGCCTTCATCAAAGCTGGACAGAACACCAATGGCTTCTTCCAATTCCAAAGCGCGTTTGCGGGCTTCGGCGTGACCAGTCGCTGCTTTTTGCGACAACGACGCAAGCAAGAGGGCTTCTTTTGGCAATGCAGTTCCAATACCTGTGATCGAACCTGTTGCGCCACAGTTGACGAAACCGTGGAACACTTCGGTGTCAACGCCGACCATCAATGTGACTTGGTCGTCTTGCGATGTGATGTGTTCAGCGGCGTAGCGCAGATCGTCTTTGCCGCCAAATTCTTTGAACCCAACCAAGTTTGAATGCTCTGCACGCAGAGCAAAAAACAAATCAGCCCGTGTGGAGAACCCGTAAACTGGGCTGTTGTAAATGACTGCAGCCACATCTGGCGCTGCGTTCAAGATCGATTTGAAGTGGTTCTTTTGCGCAATAGCTGATGAACCACGGGACAAAACACGCGGGATAACCATCAAGCCTGCCGCACCAACTTTTTGTGCATGAGCCGCAAGTGCCGTCGCAGATTTCGTGTTGATCGCGCCTGTGCCAACGACAACTGGGACGCCAGCTTTTACAAGCTTTTCGACACCTTCCATGCGCTGTTCATCGGACAGCAAAGGCCAATCGCCCATTGAACCACAGTAAACAACGGCGGACATACCTGCCGCGATCATTTCTTTGCCCTTTTTGACGAGCAGGTCAAAATCTGGTGTTCGATCGTCTTTGCACGGAGTCATAAGTGCTGGCATTGTGCCTGCAAAAATATTGGACATAGTCGTTTTCCTTATTTGCGAGAGGCCCAAATGGACCTTCGGCCTATCGATGCTCGCAGTTGTTGAACCGTGGAGCTGTGTTTTGAGGGCAGTTTTCTGGTCCTTACGCGTTCCATAATACTGCTTTAATCGACGTATATTGGATTCTGTATCCAAAAGCTAATGGGAATCTTCATCAGAGATATTATTTTTTGTCATCGCATGCTGATCTGCTTAAAATTGTCACTTTTCGACGTAGCCACAGAAGCTGGACGTCTTTGAGAAGATCGACGTTCTTTTGGTTGATATCTTCGTGGGCTCCAGACATTAGGCCATCGTTTGGTGCTATTGAGTTCACGTGTTCAGCGTCGCTAAGCCGACCCTCAAATCTGATGAAAGCTGGGGCAGTGTTAAGTCAGGGCGCAGGGCCATCCGCATCGCATCAGGCCGAAACGCGTCTGTGCATCGTTTCGCCATTTCTTATGGTTCGTTTGAAAGTAGGGGGCGAATGGTGGTAGGGTCTATTCATTCAATTGGAAAGATCAACGAGTGCATCATTCACAGAGACATTGGCATGTTCTTTCAGTGACCAATTTTTATAAGTTATATCAATGTTATAAACCGTTTTGAATGTGGATCGGCATTGATGTCGCAGTCTTAATCCTGCAACATCAAAGGCTTGCCCGTGATCGCAAGATGTTGCAAAATTCCAAGGCGGCCTCTCCCAATGTTTCTTTTCGCCGCGTCACCAGTCCAAATCCGGTGAGCCGAATGTCTGGCTGAATGGGAAGGGTTGTGAAAAGGCCCGCTTTTATATGGGCATCGACCACGGCTTCGGGCAGCAGCGCTACGGCGTCAGAGACCTGCACAAGGTTCAAGATAAGCAAGATCGAAGAACATTCTATCGTATCTGTAAGGCGGCCCAATCCAGCTTGATCAAGAGCGGCATCAAGCACCTGTCGTGACGGGTTTGACAGGGGTTGCAAGACCCAAGAACATTCGGTCAGGTCCGCCAATTGCATGATCCCAGCGCGGTGTAGCGGATGGCCCGCCCGCGCGACAACGACCAGCCGTTCTTCGGCGAGCAGTTCGAATGTAAACACGTGGCGATGCCGCTCTGTGCTAAAGCGTCCCACCGCAAGATCCAGCCCGCCTGCCTCAAGCTGGTCAAGAATACCATCGCTGGTTTCGCCGTGCAGAGACACCATAAGTTGCGGGCGTTTGCGTTTGATTTCGGCCACGGACCGCGCCACAAAATCTGGGGCCGCGCCTGTGATCGCGCCCACTGAAAGAGAGCCATATCCACCCGCTCGGCGGGCTTGGAATTCATCTGAAAATCTATGCAGACGTGACAGTTGCGCCCGCACATTTGTGATAACAAATGCCCCCAGCGGTGTTGGTTCCATGCCGCGGGGTTTGCGCTCAAACAGGGCAGCCTCAAAGATGTCTTCGACATCGCGCAACATCTTGGATGCGGTGGATTGCGTCATATTCAGCGCGTCTGCTGCACGGTGTGTGGTGCCGTGATCCGCCAAGGCCACGATCAGCGACATGTGCCGCACTTTCAGGTTGGCTGTTATATCTCGGTCCACGTTTTATTGTTCCTTCAGAGCGATCGTCTTTCGCGATCGCAGAGCCATATTTATTCATTGGACGTTATCACGCCGCTGGATACTGTCAACGGTGAGGAGAGGGTTGGGAGACCAGTAAACACCGTCAGAACAACAGGATATAACCGTGCAATTTGCGCGCCCTGTTGGTGTGCTGTTCACCTGATTTATGCGCCTTTCAGTACAGTTTTACGGCCAGCCAGAGCCGTGGGTGTCGAAAGGATCTCTAGGTATCGCAAAGGAGGAGAATTAAATGCATTTCATTAAAACTATCGCAGCTGTTGGGGGCCTGATGGCCATGACTAGCGCCGCATGGGCACAAGAGTACCCTGAACGTCCCATTCAAATGATCGTGCCTTGGGGCGCGGGCGGCGGCACAGATGCTGTGGGCCGTTTGCTGGGCGCTGAAATTCAAAAAGAGCTTGGTGTCCCGGTCAACGTGGTGAACCGCACTGGCGGATCGGGCGTTGTGGGCCACAGTGCCATCGCCAACGCTGATCCAGATGGGTACACCATCGGGATTATGACCATCGAAATCGACATGATGCATTGGCAGGGTTTAACAGAACTCACCTATGAAGATTTTGATGTTTTGGCCATCGTCAACTCCGATCCCGGTGGGGTCATGGTGTCTGCAGATGCTGGCTTTGACAGCGTTGAAGCGTTGTTGGAAAAAATCAAAAGCGAACCTGCTGGCACGTTCAAAGCTTCCGGCACGGGGCAGGGCGGAATTTGGCATGTTGGCCTTGCGGGCTGGTTGTTGTCGGAAGATCTGGCACCTGATCACGTGACATTCGTGCCGAGCCAAGGGGCCGCACCCGGTCTGACCGACATGGTCGCGGGCGGTGTTGATATCGTTCCATCATCGCTGGCCGAAGGTCGGTCCATGATTGATGCCAAGCGCGTTGTGGCCTTGGCGACGATGTCTGCGGATCGTCAAGATGCCTTTCCTGATGTTCCGACATTGGCTGAATCCACAGGTTCTGATTGGACTGTCGCGGTTTGGCGGTCTGTTGCCGCCCCTGCAGGGTTGCCAGAGGACGTCAAGGTCAAGCTGATGAATGCGATTGAGACTGCATATAATTCAGAGGCTTATCAGGAGTTTATGAAGGATCGCGGTTTTGGTCTGCGTTGGGCTAAAGGTGACGATGCTGCTGCCATTGTGGCTACCGATGATGCCGCCTTTGGTGAAGTCATGACCAAAGCAGGTCTAGCCGCTCAATAAATAGCAGCATTAACTGGCCACGTGCCAAATCGTAACCTCCGCCGTCGCCGTAACATCGGCGACGGCACATCATATAGCGACCAACGACAGGACACAGGATGCGCGTCACCGATCTGACATTGGGTTTATTGACCCTGCTGGGAGGGATCGCGATTTATCTCTCAGCGATAAATTTTCACGCGATCCCCGGACAGGACTACGGCGCAGGCACAATGCCCCGCGCTATTGCTTTTGTGACGGGCCTTGTGGGGGTGTTCATCATCACCAAAGCCGTCATGGCGGGCGAACGTTTGCCGGGGTTGCAACTGGCAGAATGGACCCGCAGTGGTTCGGCCGTGCTGCGTATGCTCGCGGTGCTGGGGCTGATTGTGGCCTACATCGTTGTCTCGCCGGTGGTGGGATTTTTGCCCACGGCCTTTTGCGTGATGCTGGTGGCAATGCTGATCCTTGGGGTGCGCATTCCGACTGCCATCATTGTGTCTGCCGTGACGTCTGTTGCCATTCAACAGAGCTTTGGCAAGCTTTTGCTCGTCCCGCTGCCGCGCAGTGATTTCTTGAACTTCTTTTGGTGAATTTTTCATGTCAATTGTGATCGAAGCTGCGAACCTTGTGTTCCAACCTTATGTCTTGCTCGTAATCTTTGGCGCTGCCGCCTTTGGTATGTTTGTCGGGGCCATTCCGGGTCTGACTGCAACCATGGCCACGGCACTGTTGGTGCCTGTGACCTTTTTCATGGACCCTGTGCCTGCGATTGCCACCATCGTGACAGCCACCGCTATGGCGATTTTTGCGGGCGATATTCCTGGTACTTTGCTGCGAATGCCCGGCACGCCGGCGAGTGCTGCTTATGTGCAAGACGCTTACGCCATGACCCAACAAGGTCGCCCCGAAGCGGCCCTTGGCGCGTCATTGGTGTTTTCGTCAATCGGCGGCATCTTTGGCACGCTCGTGCTGATCACGGCCTCGCCAGTCTTGGCTGAAATCGCTTTGAAATTCTCGTCGTTTGAGTATTTCTGGCTGGTGGTTTTGGGTCTGTCCTGTGCTGTGTTCATCTCGCCGGGTTCCCCTGCGCGTGGGCTTATCGCGCTTTTCATCGGACTGTTTGCTGCCACGGTTGGGCTGGATAACCCTGCTGCTGTGCCGCGCTATACCTTTGGGTCTGTCGAGATGATGGGCGGGGTGCAGTTCATTCCCGCTATGATCGGTCTGTTCGCTGTGTCCGAAGTCATCCGTGCCTTTATCAAGCGTGCCAGTGATGTGCGCCCGCCCGCGGCCATGAGCAAAAGCATCTTTCGCCAACAGGCAACCAATCTTGTGACCTATCCTGTGCAGGCTTTGCGTGGCAGTATTCTGGGCACCGCAATCGGTGCATTGCCCGGCGCAGGGGCTGACATCGCGGCTTGGATTTCATACGCCGTCAGCAAGAAATTTTCAAAAACACCAGAGAAATTTGGCACAGGCCATGTCGAAGGTTTGGTCGAGGCGGGGGCCTCAAACAACGGTGCCATGAGCGGTGCGTGGATTCCGGCGCTTGTTTTTGGCATCCCCGGCGATTCCATCACTGCGATCGTGATCGGTGTGCTGTACATCAAAGGCATCAATCCGGGGCCTATGGTGTTCATCACCCAGCCGGAAATGATCTATGCAGTGTTTATCGTGTTTTTGCTGGCCAACCTGATCATGCTGCCGCTGGGTTGGATCGCGATCAAGGGCGCGCGCCACGTTTTGTCTATTCCGCAAAAAGTGCTGATGCCTGTGATCTTGATGTTCTGCATGGTTGGGTCTTTTGCCATCAACAATTCGGTCTTTGGGATCGGCTTGATGTTGATCTTTGGTATCATCGGGTTCTTGATGGAAGAAAACGACATCCCCATCGCGCCTGCGATCTTGGGGTTGGTTTTGGGGCCGATGTTGGAACAGAACTTTGTCACGTCTATGATCAAATCTGACGGCAGTTTTCTTGCCTTTTTTGAGCGTCCAATTGCGGCGGGGCTTGGTCTATTTTCCATCGCGATTTGGGCGATCCCGTTGGTTTTGTGGCTGTTGCACCGTCGCAGTGCCAGACAAAACCTGACCTGAGTACTCTAAGATACGTTGCTATTAAAACGAAAGACACAGCCCGATCCATTTTTGGTGTCGGGCTGTTTCGTGTTTGATATTAAACAGTTTTTATAGCGTGGCCCAGAGCTGAAACAGCACGCCGATGCTGAATGAACCGACCAACGCAAGGCCAAGATATAGGAAAAACACCTGTCGTTTGACCAAAGCCCAAACAGCGATGGCTGCGGGCAGTGAACTGACACCGCCAGCAATCAAAAACGCAAGACCCGCGCCGGGGGCCATGCCTTGCCCAATCAAGCCGCCAACCAGCGGCAAAGCTGCGTAGCCGTTCAGGTATGCGGGCACCCCAACCAGTGTTGCGATCCCTATAGGAATGATGCCAGTGCCGCCAAGTGAGCGGGCCACCAGATCAGCAGGCAACCAAGCCAACATAAGGCTTTCCAGAATAAAGGCGAGTGTTAGCCATTTGGCAAGAAAAAGCGCGGACTTGATGCTTTCGCGCCAGAATTTTTGCACCCGTGCCGTATCGCGCCAAAATTTCCAAACAACGGGTTGAGCTGTGCGGACCTTGGCCCCACCGCACCCGCCATTGCCGACACCCTCGCGCAAAGGATCGGACAGGCCACCCGCACGAGATAGGGCGTGGACCACAAAGCCGCCGAAAATGCCCAAGCTCAAAGCCGCGATGGTCTTGGCGATCGCAAATTCAATTCCCAACACGCCTGTGGTCAGCACGAACATCGACGGGTCCATCACTGGCGAGGCAAGCCAGAACGCCATAACGGCTGAAAGAGGCACGCCCATAGCCAAAAGAGCAGCAATCAAAGGGATGACGCCACAAGAACAGAAAGGGGAAAGCCCGCCGACCACTGCTGCAATCAAGATCATGGCCGCTGGTGATCCAGTAAACGCGCGTGCGATCAAACCATCTGCGCCGGTCGCCCCCGCAGAGGCGGCTATCCCGACCGATAGGGCCAGAAAGGGCGCTACGTTGAGCAGATTTTGTGCTGCAAAACGGGCTGTGGTGATGCCAAATGGGGGCGCAAGGATGAACAGCACTGCAAGCAGGCCTGCCGAGAACAGCCAGACTTTTTCTTTTACCCACAAGTGTTTGAGGATGGTACTGGCCCGTGACGGAGGAACAAGAGAGAGGTCTTTCATATCTATATCCTTAAATATATAGTTTTTTTTCGGCGAAAAAATGAACCGCAACCATTACGCAGCATTTTCCTGAGTGAGTGCGACGCCTGTGCAGCATTCCGATGTCAGGAACGAGACAGTTTGATGCATAACATCGAAATCGACGCGGTTTACAATCTGGCGTCCTTGACGTTCTTGAGTGACAAGTCCGGCGTCGACCAAAGTCTTGATGTGATAGGCCAGTGTTGACGCAGCCATGCCCAGATGCGTGCCGATATCCCCAATGTTCAGGCCATCGTTTCCGGCCCGTACCAGCAATCGAAAGATTGTCAGGCGGGTGTCGTGGCCAAGGGCTGCAAGCGAAAGGGCGGCTGAGGTATGTGTCATCATGATGCCAATTAAAACTATAATTATAGTTTTGTCAATCGGCACATGCAATTCATCAATCTTAGTGTTCGCACAAAGCGCCAAGGCCGCTATTTCTATTAAATGGGCGGGGATGACGTGCGGCATAGACGCAAAGGGTCTTCACGGAAATATGAGGCGCAGCCACTAGACGACTGGTCTAATGGAGCCTATCTGAACTGCATGAAGACGCAAACAAAAGATACGAAACGCCAAATTTTGGCAGTTGGTCGCAGGCTCACCGCGCAGCATGGCTATGCCCGCGTTGGCTTGAACGAATTGCTGAAAGCGGCCGATGTGCCTAAGGGATCATTCTATCACTACTTTCCCTCGAAAGAGGCCTATGGCTGCGCACTGTTGGAAGATTTTATCGCGCAGTATCGCCAAGCCCTGACAGAGACGCTCAACGACACAACGCGTACATCTCGGGACCGATTCCTTGCTTATTTTGAGGATTGGAAACGCAAACAAACAGGAGATGATCTGCAAGATCGCTGTTTGGTTGTTAAGTTATCGGCAGAGGTTGCCGATCTTTCGCCCGACATGAGCCGCATCTTAAATCAAGGCGTCGACAGTATCATCAGCGCTCTAACGCATACCTTGCAAGAGGGCATGTCTGAGGGGTCTATCGCGGCGTTGAAAGACCCTAATAATATCGCAAAATCAATATACTATCAGTGGCTGGGGGCCACTTTGGTTTCTGGGTTGTCTTGTGATGATACGGCATTAGATGCTGCCCTGCGGGCCACTCAAATGGCAATCCCACCCGCATAATATTTTGCACAACAGCGCGCCGACTGGTCCATAAAGGGAACGAACTATGAATATTTTCTACAAAACATCAGCAACAGATTCAGGCGTCACACGCGGAAATATCGAAGTGCGCTTGCACGTCGTTACACAAGGAAACTAGGCTATGAACAATTTTGATTTTCACAACCCAACCCGTATTCTTTTTGGTAAAGGGCGTATTGCGGATTTGAACGCTCAGGTGCCGAACGATGCCAAAGTTTTGATCACTTATGGCGGTGGCAGCGCTGAACGCACAGGCGTTTTGGCACAAGTGCGCAAGGCGCTTGGGGATCGAACAGTTGTTGAATTTGGCGGTATTGAACCAAATCCACGTTTTGCGACGGCCATTAAAGCTGTTGATGTTATTGCCAAAAATGGCATCACATTTTTGCTGGCTGTTGGTGGCGGGTCTGTCATTGATGCGACCAAATTCATCGCGGCTGCAGCGAAATTTTCAGGCGACCCATGGGAAATTTTGACTTCACGCGGCTCCGTTGTGAAAGAAGCTATGCCATTTGGTACGGTTTTGACTTTGCCTGCCACAGCCTCTGAAATGAATTCCGGTTCGGTGATCACTCACGCTGAAAAAGGGGCTAAACTGCCGTTCATGAGCCCCCATTGCTACCCTGTTTTCTCAGTGCTCGACCCTGAACTGACGTACACTTTGCCAGCACGTCAAATCGCCAATGGTGTGGCTGATGCCTTTGTTCACATCATCGAGCAATATCTTACGTACCCTGTGGCGGCGAATGTTCAAGACGGCTTTGCGGAAACGTTGTTGCGCACCTTGGTTGATATTGGTCCGAAAGCGATTGAAGCCCCTGAAGACTATGATTTACGTGCCAATTTGATGTGGACAGCAACGCTGGCGTTGAACGGTTTGATTGGTGCTGGTGTACCACAAGATTGGGCGAGCCACATGATTGGTCATGAAATCACCGCCTTTAACGATACAGATCACGCCCGCACGCTGGCCGTTGTTTTACCTGCATTGATGAATGATCAACGTGGTCCAAAACGTGAAAAACTGCTGCAATACGGTGCCAATGTTTGGAACATCCACGAAGGTGACGAAGACGCGCGCATTGATGCTGCGATCGACGCCACACGCGACTTTTTCCACGCGATTGGCATTAAAACCCGCCTCAGCGATTACAATGTCGCCGCGTCAGACATCGACACCATCATCGGCGCTTTGACTGACCACGGCATGACCGCACTTGGCGAACATGGCGCTATCACGCCTGAAGTCGCACGTCGCATTCTTGAAGCCGCTGTATAGAAAGATCTCGACATGACAGATATCAAAACATTGAACCGCCAAATTGTTCTCGCTGAACGCCCCAAAGGCGCACCAACAGCGGACACTTTGAAATTGATCGAAACCGACGTGCCAACTGCAGGTCCAAACCAAATGTTGTTGCGCACGCAATACCTATCGCTTGACCCTTATATGCGGGGTCGGATGAGCGATGCGCCATCTTACGCAGCCCCGGTTGAAATCGGTGGCGTGATGGTAGGTGGCACGGTTGCGCAGGTTGTCACATCTCATTTGGATGGGTTTGAACCGGGTGATTGGGTGCTTAGTTTTCATGGCTGGCAAGACTATGCCTTGTCTGATGGGACGGCGGTGACCAACCTTGGAAAATCGCCTGCGCACCCGTCATGGGCGCTTGGGATTATGGGGATGCCCGGATTTACCGCATGGGCTGGGCTGATCAAAATCGGTGCACCAAAAGCAGGCGAAACCATTGTTGTGGCTGCGGCCACAGGCCCCGTTGGTGCAACTGTGGGCCAGATTGGTAAAATTCTGGGATGCCGTGTTGTTGGCGTTGCTGGGGGCGCTGAGAAATGTGCCTATGCGGTTGATGAATTGGGCTTTGACGCCTGTATCGATCACAAGGCCGATGATTTTGCCGAGCAGTTTAACAAAGCGACCCCAGATGGGATTGATGTTTACTTTGAAAATGTCGGCGGCAAGGTTTTGGATGCGGTAATTCCACAGTTGAACCCCAACGCACGGATGCCTGTTT
This sequence comes from Pacificibacter marinus, assembly GCF_900109555.1. Classification (GTDB taxonomy): domain Bacteria; phylum Pseudomonadota; class Alphaproteobacteria; order Rhodobacterales; family Rhodobacteraceae; genus Celeribacter; species Celeribacter marinus_C. Next base: position 226,911 of record NZ_FNZV01000002.1, read on the forward strand.
GTGGTCTCGTATCGCAATACAACGCGACTGAACTGCCTGCAGGGCCGGATCGGATGAACTGGTTGATGGGGCAAATTCTGCGCAAAAAGGTCAAGGTCCAAGGCTTTATCATTTTTGATGATTTCGGTCATCTCTACCCTGAGTTTGCCAAAGACATGGCGGCATGGGTTGAAGGCGGACAGGTGAAATACCGCGAAGAAATGATCGACGGGTTGGAAAATGCGCCTGAAGCCCTAATTGGTCTGTTGAACGGCGAAAACTTTGGCAAGCGCGTGATCCGCGTTGGCTCAAATTGAAAGGACATCGTATGAAGATTTTAATGGTACTGACGTCGCACGATCAACTGGGCGACACAGGTAAAAAGACAGGGTTTTGGCTCGAAGAATTCGCAGCCCCCTATTATGTGTTCAAAGATGCAGGGGCTGAGATTACGCTGACGTCACCAAAAGGCGGCCAGCCTCCGATTGACCCCAGCAGTGATGATGAAAGCTCGCAAACCGATGACACGCGGCGCTTTAAAGCTGATGCGGACGCTCAAAAGCACCTCGCAACAACACTTAAGATCACGGATGTCGAAGCGGATGGGTTTGACGCGATCTTTTATCCCGGTGGTCACGGCCCCCTTTGGGATCTCGCGGAAGACACCTATAGCAAGCGTTTGATCGAAGCTTTTGCTGTGACTGATCGTCCCGTTGGTGCCGTGTGCCACGCGCCTGCCGTGTTCCTTCATACCATTGGTGTGGATGGAAAACCTTTGACCTCTGGGCGTCGTGTTACCGGTTTCTCCAACAGCGAAGAAGCCGCTGCTGGGCTCACGGATGTTGTGCCATTTTTGGTGGAAGACATGCTTAAATCCAATGGTGGACAGTACGAAAAAGGCGATGATTGGGCCAGTTTTGTGTTGCGTGATGGTAATCTTGTTACGGGCCAAAATCCGGCGTCTTCTGCCGAAGCGGCAAAGCAAATTTTGGCGCTCTTGGGTTAAACACCTCTTTGAAATGTGTCGTGGCGTACAACGCGCCACGACACTTAGACGTTTTGAGACCTAAAAGAGTTTGGCTTTCTGTAGGCTGGCGTGATCTTTTTACCAGCGCCAGTATAATAGCTGACATCCCCCAACCATATCCTCTTTGCGTAAATCTAAGCATCGGATTTCGCCCTGAGCACCTGCATATATTTGTGGGCGTATAATCGTGTGTCGCCGCACGGCTGAGGCATTTGGGGCTGCCGCAAGCGGTGATACTTTTCAAAATATGCGCGACAAGAATAACTTATTTAGTGATTTTCAAGTCAGTTTGAGTTGAAAAAGAGGGAACCTGAATCCTGCTCATTCAGGTGATGTTTCCCTTAAGTCATTATATCAATACGTTTTTTATATTGTACTTTTTATGAATGTTGGTGTCACACCCTCGCCGCAACATTGTTTCTAATGCATCGAATAAAATCAATGAAACTTGTGCGACTTAAACGAATCTTCACCCCTTCACGCCATTTCTCTTTGCAGACGAACCACTGCGTTCGATTTTTTTGTGCATTTTTCACGGAGCCCCGTGGATCGCATTTGCCGCACGATGAGGAGAAAGTGATGAACTTTTTTAAGAAGATTAAGTTGGCGCAAAAGCTACCAATTGTGATGATTGGTTTGACAGCACTCGCCATTTGTATTTCGGGCTATACGTCTTATCGGCACGCGTCAAAGGCACTTTTGATCGAAGCAGAAGACTTGCTATCCACAATTGCCGAGGCACGCACCTTAGAATTCAATACGTGGCTTGAGGGCATTGATATTGATATTCGCGGGCAGGCGGAAAGCCCAACGGTACTTTCTGCTGTGCGCGGATTGGACGTCGCTTGGAGCGCACTCCCCGGTGATCCTCAAGCCTATCTGCAAAATGCCTACATTGATGATAATCCGAACGTTGAAGGGGAAAAGCATCTTCTTGATTTTGCCGAAGATGGGTCTGCGTACAGTCAAGTCCACAAGTTGTATCACGCGTCTTTCCGTAAACTTGTTGACGAAAAAGGGTATTATGATGTCTTCATTTTCAACACTTCAGGCGAACTTATTTACTCGGTTTTTAAAGAGCGTGATTTTGCGACCAACTTCCTAGAGGGTCAATACAAAGAGACTGCTTTGGGTGCGATCGTGCGAGACTCGCTTCAAAGCGAAGGTCAAAAAACATTCTTCCAAGACGTTACCATATATGAACCCTCCCATAGTACTCCTGCGTCCTTCATCGGGAGCCCAATTGTGAACCGTAAAGGCGAAACAAAGGGTGTGATTGCGTTCCAAATGTCTGCAGAGCGTATTGATGCGATTATGACACGTGCCACGGGACTTGGTGAAACCGGCGATGCCTATATCATCGGCGAAGACATGTTGCTGCGCAGTGATCCTATCCACGGCCTTGGCAATCAAGTTTTGGTTGGCAGCGTTGATTTTCAATCGGCAGTAAATGCAATTGCAGGCGAAACAGGTTTGCTGCGTGAAACTGTGAACAATACTGCAGCAGGCCATGTTCATGCGCACCTTGCAGCTTACCGCCCGCTTGATTTTCATGGCGTGCGTTGGGCGCTGATTGCGGAACAAAGTATTGATGAAATTCTGTTGCCCGCCAATCAATTGCGAAATGATATGATCCGTGATGGCCTGATCATGATTTTAGTCGTCGCTGCGATTGCCTACTTCATTTCGCGCACAATCTCAAAACCTCTGACAAATGTGGAACGCTCAATGCGTGTTGTGTCCACCGGCGATTATTCTTCGGCGGTTCCTGGAACTGGGCGAGGGGACGAAATCGGTGGGATTGCGAACGCGTTGGACGAATTTCGCAATGCACTTGGGCGTGCTGAACAAGCGACACGAGATGGCCTATTCAAAGGGTCAGCATTTGAGGGCTCGTCTGCCGCTTTGATGATGGTCGACCAGAACTTTGATGTCACCTACATAAACGCTGCAGCGTCTAAACTTATGTCGGAACATCAAAATACGTTTCGGTTAGCCTATTCAGAGTTTGACGCGACAAACCTTGTCGGGGCAAACATCGATACATTCCATAAATTTTCTGAAAAGGACCGCAAGGTTCTGGAAGATCCAAACGCGATGCCGTTTGCGGCGGATATTAAAGTGGGGGAGACCTACTTTTCTCTCGACATCAATTCTGTCCTTGATTTGGAAGGTAAACAAATTGGGTGTGTCTTGGAATGGAAAGATGTCACTGACATTAGAACAAGCGAAGCTGTCATAGCCGCACTCGATAGCAACCAAGCAAAGGCCGAATTCGAATTGAACGGTAAGCTCATAGGTGCAAATGCTAATTTTGCAGGAATGACGGGAACTAAAGCTCAGGACATTCTTGGCTTTAAACATGATGAATTGTTTAACTTCGACCCTGAGATGGCAGCTCAGAATGGTCCGGTTTGGGATCGATTACTGAGAGGTGACAGCGTGTCTGGACGTTTCAATTTGAAATCCACCGATGGTAAAATATCAATCTTGGATGGAACATTTTCATCTGTAAAAGATGCCAGCGGTAATCCTTTTAGAGTCATTTTGCTTGGCACAGATGTAACTGAAAGCCACAATGCACTGCAGGCTTCGAAAGCCAGTCAAGAAAAGATGAAAGCGGAACAAGATACCGTGGTCGAAGGACTGCGAGTGGCCCTGAAACGTCTTGCAAAAGGCGACCTTACCAGCCAGATCGATATCCCATTTGCTCTTGAATATGAAACGCTCCGCAATGATTTTAACTTGGCAATGACAAACCTTTTGGATGCCATGAGTAGCGTCGTCGAAAATGCTGACATGATCCGAGGTGAAGCCAGCGAAATTTCAAATGCAGCAGATGACTTGTCTCGCCGGACGGAAAAACAAGCTGCGACATTGGAAGAAACGGCGACGGCACTAGACGAACTAACATCATCGGTTAAATCTGCAGCTGAGGGGGCAAATCAGGCAAGCCAAATGGTTGCATCCGCAAAATCGAATGCTGAAGCCTCGGGTGAAGTCGTGCAAGAAGCGGTCGAAGCTATGAGTGAAATTGAAAGCTCGTCCAATCAAATTTCAAAAATTATTTCTGTCATTGACGATATAGCTTTCCAAACCAATCTATTGGCACTGAACGCCGGTGTTGAAGCGGCGCGCGCAGGAGAGGCCGGACGGGGTTTTGCCGTTGTTGCATCCGAGGTCCGCGCGCTTGCTCAACGATCATCAGAGGCTGCGCGTGAGATCAACAGCCTCATTTCAAAATCTGGGGCCTTGGTGAAACGAGGTGTAGGTCTTGTTGGTGAAACGGGCGATGCGCTAAAAGGTATCGTCAGCTCAGTGTCTGAAATTGCTATCAACGTTACGGAAATTGCAGATTCTTCACGAGAACAATCTAGTGGTCTCGCGGAAATCAACGCTGCCGTAAATCAGCTTGATCAAGTGACCCAGCAAAATGCTGCCATGTTTGAAGAGACTACCGCAGCAAGTCATGCCCTGACGCGAGAAGCCGAAAACCTAAATGTGACGACCTCACGGTTCTCGATTTCAAAGACATCTGCTCAAACCGAAACAAGTGTCGTTCAGGCCGATTTCACAACAAAAGCGCCAACAACCACGCGCGAAGAGGCTCCCGTTAAATCAGTTAAACAGGTCGCGAATGCGCCACAGCCAGTACCTCAACCCGTTTTGAGTGATGATTGGGAAGATTTCTAATTCTCGACAGAACTTCTCAATCACAGCTTGCGAATATGGACAGGAAAATTTTGTGAAACAATCGCGTGTACTTATCGTTGATGACTCTCCGACAATGCGGCGGCTTATACGGTCTATTCTTGAGAAAGACCCAAGGATCACTGTCGTCGCAGAAGCAGGGACGGCACGTGAGGCAAGAGATGCTGTAAATACGTATAAACCTGATGTGATTTCTCTTGATGTGGAAATGCCAAACATGAGTGGTTTGGAGTTTCTAGAACGGTTGATGCGACATCGTCCAATGCCTGTTGTTATGGTGAGTACATTAACCAAAAGAGGCAGTTCTATTGCCGTTGATGCTTTGGCGTTAGGGGCGATTGAATGCATAGAAAAACCGCGACTTGGGCAGCAAGAAGATTCTTTCTCAAATCTTGCGGATGCGATTGTTTTAGCGTCGCAAGCGCGTGTTGGAGGTAGGGTCGTACGTGCGGTGGCCCCAGTTTTAAATCATCCAAGGCGCTTTAAAAGGATTTGTCTGTTAGGGGGGTCGACGGGTGCCGTCGATGCTTTGGAGCAGATATTATTGAGGTTTCCTGAAAACTGCCCCCCGACGTTGATTACTCAACATATGCCAGAACCTTTTCTAGTTAGTTTTGCAGCCAGGTTGAATCAGCTTGTGTTACCAAAAGTATCTTTGGCGCAGGAGGGGCAAACACTTTCACCGGGACATGTTTTGATCGCCCCTGGGGGGGAGTTTCACCTGAACTTGACCTCGAACAAAGCGCTCACAGTTTCGTTATTTAAGGGCCCTCCAGTTTCTGGGCACCGTCCCTCCGTTGATTCAATGATGTTGTCTGCGACCGAATTTGCACCCAGAATTGTCGCAGGCATTTTAACTGGTATGGGGCGAGATGGAGCCGAAGGAATGCAGAAATTACGAGAAAATGGCGCTAAAACCTTAGGCCAATCGCGTGAAACATGCGTCGTTTTTGGAATGCCTAAGGTTGCGGGACAGTTGGGCGGGGTTGAAAAATGGGTTGATATTGCAAATTTTGGAGATGAGATGCTTGCACTTGCAGAAACCCCAGTTCGGGGAGGGGCAATATGACGAATGTTTCCAACAAAATCCTACAAGGTAAATCCGCTTATATCACTCAAGGTGAGTTCGCGGTAGATTGTTCCCCTACGGTTGTTATTTCTACAATATTGGGCTCATGCATCGCAGCTTGCATCTGGGATCCCGACGCAAATATTGGTGGAATGAACCATTTCTTGTTGCCCAACGGACCGCAGGTATTAGAAAGCGATTCCAGTTCTTTCGGGGCAAATGCGATGGAAGTTTTAATCAATACACTTATTCGCTCTGGTGCTAGAAAAAATTGTTTGCGCGCAAAAGTTTTTGGTGGAGCAGAAATGTGCCGTGGCCTCACCGATGCAGGAAGTCGTAACGGTTTGTTTGTACTTTCTTACTTAGAGCGTGAAAACATTCCATGCGTGGGACAAAGTCTTGGAGGCAATCAGGCGCGACGTCTTGAGTTTTACCCCGAAAGTGGCCGTGTTCGACAGAAACTTGTCGAAGATGCATGTGTCACGGAAGTTATTCCAGTAGTGCCTGCATCTAACGAGCTTGAATTGTTTTAACCAAGAATATTGCTTAGTGGCAGGCCTTAGTTTGTACGGCAATGGTCACGATGCATCATGGGACCTATGCTGAATTTGTGCTTAGATAGGCATTTAGCTTTTGTACATGTGTCTATTCTTGTCGCGTGCCAACATGATGTCGCCAACACCTTTTGATTTTCGAGTATGGGGCAGGATGAGGTTTTGCGACACTTATGATAGAACTTTTGCGACGGCATCCAAAAGATCAGTGCGCTGCACGGGCTTCATCATTCGGATGTCTTCGGGTCTTAGACCATTTCCATGTACTGTCGCTTCGCTTGCATAACCAGACATAAAGATCACTGGCAGGGCTGGCCATCGTGCTCTGAGGGCTTTGGCGAGGGTCGTCCCCTGCAATTTTCCGGGCATCACGATGTCAGTGAGTAATAGGTCAAAGGTTGGATCTGCTTCGAAGGTGGCAAAGGCTGCGTCGCCAGAGGCAGTCGCCGTGACATGGTACCCAGAGTGCTCGAGCACTTTAACCAATGTTTCGCGCACCGATTTTTCGTCTTCTGCCACAAGCAACTTGTGTCCTTTATGTGCAGGGTTGTGATCCGTCATTTCAGGTGTAGTAATTTGTTCTTGTTGCATGTTGGTTGCAGGGAAATAGAGTTTAAAAGTCGTGCCTTGATCGATTTCTGTATAGACTTGGACGGTGCCGCCAGATTGACGCATGAAGCCGTCCGTCATCGATAAGCCAAGTCCAGACCCCAGACCTGGGGGTTTTGTCGTGAAAAAGGGTTCGAAAATAGAGGCGAGGGTGTCTTGTGAAATTCCGGGTCCAGTATCGCTGACCGCCAGCATCACATACCGGCCCGGTGCAAGTTCTTCATTTCGGGCGTCGATATAGGCCTGATCAATGCGCACATTTGCGGTTTCTATCGTCAGATTTCCGTGGCCTTCCATAGCATCACGCGCATTCAATGTTAGGTTTAACAGTGCACTTTCCAGTGATGCACGGTCCGCTTTTACAGGCCACAACCCTGCCAGAAGCGATGTTTCCACGTTGACACTTTCCGGTAATGTGCGCCCGATCCAGTTCTTTGCCTCGCGCACAACGCTGTTTAGATCCAAAACGACAGGGGTCAATGGAGCCTGCCGCGCAAAAGCGAGCATGTTTTTGGTCAAATCAGCGCCACGCAACGTGGCTGTAATGGCTGTATCGATCAAATCCTGTTCGACTGGGGGCACGTCGCGATCACTTAACAGTTCTAAATTGCCCAAAATCACAGCCAGAAGATTGTTGAAATCATGGGCCACACCGCCTGTGAGTTGGCCGATGCTTTCGTTTTTCTGAGCACGGCGGGAAATTTCACTTTCTCTTTCCATTTTCTTTTGCGCTTCGACTTCGGTTGTGGCGTCAAGAATGATGGCCTTTATCAGTGCTCTGCCTTTTTCGATATCCGTACCACCGTGGTAATCAAGCCAGCGCGTTTGCCCGTCGCGTGTGGTGATTTTATATCGATGAAAAATAGGTTCGCCTGTTTCAAAGCTTTCATACAAAACCTTAAGAAATTTTTCGATGTCGTCGGGATCATGCATTTTCATCAATAGACTGGGGTCGGCATAGAATTCTTGGTCTGTAACCCCCCAAATTTTGTGGCATTTGGGGCTGATGTACAACAACTTGGGGCCATCGGGGCCCGTTCCATCCACTTCCAAAGCCACGCCCGGAAGCTTTTCAATGATGTGCTCAAGGCGGTTTCGAGAATCTTGTAGCAATTTTTCAGAATCTCGAATGTCTGTTAGGTCTGCATGCATACCTATGATCCGGCTTGTTGTGCCATCTTTGGCCAAATCGGCGATCCAGCTTGCGCGAATATACCGAAGCGTTCCATCGGAGCGCTGCACGCGAAAATTTGTTTTATTCAATGTTTGCGTGCCCTGCCACATCTGCTGTCTTTCTCGTTGCAAGCGCGGCAAATCTTCTGGGTGAATCAAGGCTTCCCATTCAGGCATCAGGACCTGTCCAGCGGGTCTGTCCAGCCCGTAGATTGACATCAATCCTTCATCAAAAAAAGGTCCAAGGCTGTCTTTCTTTTGGTCAAACATTCCCATGCCTGACATTTGCATTGCCAAATCCAGCTTTTTTACAGAATCTGCGCTTTCAACGGTAACATTGGCAAAGCGAAATGCGTAATTTAGAACTTGCCATGTCACCAAAGTCGACAAAACACCGATGGATGCAAATCCGACTGCTACCTGTGCGGCGATAACATGCGCATCGGGGTCTTGATTGACACGGCTCAGATACCAAAGCGGCACAATATGAAGCAAGGCGAGCGCCAGCATAAGGTAGGCAGCTGTTGATTTTGACGTAACAGGCCAATTTCGGGCTGGGCGCAGATAGTATACGGCAACCCCAATGGCCGGGGTCGCAAGGTTCATAAAGATACCGATGTTAACAGCGGCTCCGCCTTGCGAATATCGATAGAGTGCGCCGCAAGCCCCAGCAATCACAGCGCCAATTGGCCCACCAAGATAGCCCGCGAAAATGAGTGGCCCAGCTTTGGCGTCAAATTGGGTTGGAATGATTTTGAACGAGATTGAGTTCATACCAAGCGACATCACCATCACGCCAAAAATAATACCCAAAAGCATTTGTTGAACAGGTCGTTTGTTTCTCAACCGATCCGACGCGTAAACGACGTACACAAGGACACCTGCCAAAAGCAAAGATGTCAGATTTTGCAAAACGAATGCGAACATAACAGTCTCCAAACAGTTTAGACCCGTCAATGTTGACTGATCTGACTTTGAGCCTAACCTAGGATTGCCTTCGGGTCCAATGGCACTGTTGAAACCTAATACCAGTCAAACTTTTCAACGGGTTTGTTTTAAATTCTGTTTGCGCTTGATGGATTTAAGCGATCAGCCGACGGGCTTCCTCAACACATTTTATCTTGGTTGCTCTAGCGGGCAGTGAAATGTGCGCGTTTGGCTTGGGTGATGTGTTGCAACTGGGTCGGGCTGATTGAAAAGATGTGTCGCGGCGTGCCGGCAGCGGCCCAAATCACATCAAAATCATCGAGCTTTGGATCAAAAAACAGATGTGGGGCATTCAAATGCCCAACTGGGGACACGCCACCAATGGCAAACCCCGTTACTTTGCGGATCAGTTTTCCATCTGCGCGAGTCAAATCTTCGCCAGCGACATCAGCCGCTTTGAGTGCATCAACCATAGACCCGCCTGCGGTGATAAACAGATAGATATCACCTGAGGTTGTGCCTTGGAAAATGATGGATTTGGCGATTTGATCTAATGTGCAGCCCGCTTGATCGGCAGCTTGCGCGGCTGTGCGGGTCTCGCCGTCCATTTCTATGATTTGCACCGCGACACCTGAGGTTGCCAGTGCCGTTTCAACCCGTTTAAGACTTTTTGACATAGACTTTCCCTAGCCTTGTGTGGATTGCTTGCACGCAAATTTGCATGCAATTGGGCCTTGCACAAGCCTTGCATGCTGGGTCTTATAACGTGCCCAATCAATCGGAGAGCAACAGGTGTCAGGACAATTTTCCAATCGTATTACGCGGATTCCGCGCGCCTATGAACCTGATCGCGGCGCTGATGCTTTGGCGGCAGTGCCTGATGTTACTGGGGCGCTGCGTGATGTGATTATGGGAACAGCGGGCAGCGCCCCATATTTACACGGCCTGATTTTGCGCGAAGCAGATTGGATCACGCAAAGTTTTGATGATCCTGAGGCGGCGTTGGCGGCGGAACTGACACGCATCGACGGGCTTGGGCCGGATGTTTTGGATGACGGGTTGCGCATGGGCAAACGCCGCATCGCTTTGCTGGCGGGCTTGTGCGATTTGGCGGGCGTTTGGGCCTTGCATGAGGTCACGGGAGCTTTGTCGGATCTGGCGGATCACGCCACACACGCGGCGCTGCGTCTGCATGTCGGTCGCGAAATCACGCGAGGCAAACTGCCGGGGCAGACCCAAGATGACATCGAAAGCTGCGGTGGTATGGTGGCTTTGGCCATGGGAAAACACGGGGCAGGCGAGTTGAATTATTCGTCTGATATTGATCTCATCTGCCTGTTTGATGAAACCCGTTTCGACCTTGATGACCGTATGGAGGCCCGTGCCGGTTTCATTCGCGCGACCCGCAAAGCGATGGCATCTTTGTCGGAACTCACGGCTGAGGGTTATGTTTTTCGCACGGATTTGCGGTTGCGCCCAGAGCCGTCTGTGACGCCTGTGTGTTTCGCTATGGATGCTGCAGAGCGCTATTATGAAAGCGTCGGGCGCACATGGGAGCGTGCCGCCTATATCAAAGCGCGGGCTGCGGCGGGCGATATCAAAGCCGGTGCTGAGTTTTTAGACACGTTGACGCCGTTTGTTTGGCGCAAGCATCTTGATTTCGTTGCGATCCAAGAGACCCATGATATGCGGCTAAAAATCCGCAAACACAAAGGGCTGGGCGGGGCGCTTAAGCTGGAAGGGCACAACATGAAATTGGGGTCTGGGGGTATTCGTGAAATCGAATTCTTTGCCCAAACCCGTCAATTGATTGCTGGCGGGCGTGACATAGAGTTGCGTCAACGTGGGACTTGTGATGCTTTGCGCGCTTTGGCGCACAAGGGCTGGATCGAAGGTGAGACCAGAGACGTTTTGATCGCCGATTACACCGCGCACCGCGAGGTAGAACATCGCTTGCAAATGTTGCGCGATCAGCAGACTCACAGCTTGCCAAACACGCCAGAAGAATTTGATCGTTTGGCGCATCTTATGGGCACGGACACCGCGTCGATGCGCGCCGATATTTTACAACGCTGCGCCCGTGTACATGACGTGACCGAAGGTTTTTTTGCGCCAGCAGAGATGGATGTGTCTGGTGTGGAACAATCAGCGGAATTGCGTGCGATTACATCGCGTTGGCAAAGCTACCCTGCGCTGCGATCTGAGCGGGCTCAGGCTATTTTTGAGCGTTTGGAACGTGAGATATTGACCCGTATCCAAGCCCAAGATCGCCCATTGGAAGTAGCCGCGCATTTGGATGGGTTCTTGCGGGGATTGCCTGCAGGAGTTCAACTTTTTGCATTGTTTGAGGCAAATCCACAGCTGATTGATTTGATCCTTGATATCGCATCAACAGCGCCGCATTTGGCGCAATATCTGTCGCGCAATGCGGCCGTTTTGGACGCTGTGATTGGGGGGGCGTTTTTTGCCCCTTGGCCGGGGCGTGCCGCGTTGGAATCTGAGCTGGCACACTTGTTGGCGCGTACAGATGATTACGAAAATGCGCTGGATGCCTCGCGCCGTTGGGCCAAAGAATGGCATTTTCGCATTGGCGTGCATCAATTGCGTGGTCTGATTTCAGCGGACGAAGCCGGTCAGCAGTATTGCGATTTGGCATCTGCGTCTATCTCGGCGCTTTACGCTGTGGTTGTCGATGCCTTTGCGCAAAAACACGGCACACCGCCGGGGCGCGGGGCCTTGGTGTTGGGCATGGGGTCCCTTGGGGCAGGGCGGCTGACGGCGGCCTCTGATCTTGATATGATCGTGATCTATGATGCGGATGGGGTTGAGTATTCCGATGGCAAACGCCCCTTGGCCGCACGAACATATTACGCGCGTTTGACCCAAGCTTTGATCACGGCTGTGACGGCTCAAACTGCCGAAGGACGCCTGTACGAGGTGGACATGCGATTGCGCCCTTCTGGAAAATCCGGTCCTGTTGCCACATCGCTTGAAAGTTTCAAATCCTATCAAAGCAACGAGGCTTGGGTTTGGGAACATTTGGCGTTGACTCGTGCGCGCCCCGTTGTGGGCGATGCGTCTTTGGCGCAGGCCGTTGAGGCGTTTCGCATAGAGTTGCTGCAATCGCGCAAGGATGACGCGGCAATTCGCCAAGAGACAATGGAAATGCGCACGCGCTTGGCGCAGGCCAAACCTGGTTCCACGTGGGATGCTAAAAGTGGCGCGGGGCGTATGATGGATATTGAATTGCTGGCCGAAGCCGCCGCTTTGATCACCAGTTCGCCCACACAAGATATCTATGCCCAATTGGAATGCGGGGTGCGTGCTGGGTGGATCACCCCCGATGAACACGACATATTGCGCACGACTTATCGACTGACATGGCGTTTGCAATCGGCGGCCCGTTTGTTGACGGGGGGCGTGTTAGATCCTGCGGTGATTGGCACCGATGGGCGTGATTTTTTACTGCGCTCCACCAAGGCCGAAAGCATTGATGTGCTGGCAGATCAAATCTCTGACGCTTGCGATGCCGCTGCTGACGTGTTGTCGCGGGTTTTGAACCGTTCTGTGCCGCCGCTTTGAGCCGAACGATACACTTGTTTTGGCTGCATGCAGAGGTTAGCTATCACTTTGGATCACATTCTGGCTTACACACTGGCCGACAAAGGAATTCACGCTTTGGCACCTCGCGAAACACTTGATTATGATGACGCGCTCGATCCCGGTGGATTGATCCGTGAATCCTATCGTATTGAAAATATAACTCTGTCTGAGGCGCGGTCTATTTTCTTAGATTGGGCGATAAAACTTGGACCAGATTTGCGGCCTGATATTGCCATTCGCAGATTGCTTGGCCTGTATGAACAAGGCCCACAGGACCAGCATCCTATGACGTTGGTGTTACGCGAAGGGCTTGGCAGTTTGCTTGGGCCCAGCGGTCGGCGGGGCGGATCACGGGCGCGCCGCGGTCAATAAATAGAGCGGTTTCATCGCTGATCATCGCGGTCTCTATTATTAACAATTCTATCTAAATCACGACGTGCTTTGGCACGATCAATAAGTCTTTTTTAACTGTTGTTGCGGAAAGTCATTACATTGCTGCGACTAAGAACAAGATAACTTTACGACCAATACAACGAAAGCCCATACAACAATTTAATGAATGCTTTTGAGCGTTCAAAGGGGCTTTTGCCGCGTCTTGTCAGTCTTGACTGGCTGGGCAAAATTGAATTTTGGGGCGTAGTACGCCGATTTTTAAAGGTAAGTTTACAATGCAAGTCAGACGGATCAACGGGATGTTTAGTATTGCCAATCAAGTCGAGGCACAAAACATCGAAAGTTTGGTGCACGCTGGATATAAAACACTGATCTGCAACAGGCCAGATGGTGAGACCGGTGATTTTGATGCGTTTGCCAAGATTGCTGAAATGGCGAAACGCTATGGAATTAAAGCTGTTTATCTTCCAATTGAAGCTGTCGGTGCCTCGCCCGAGGACCAAAATGCATTTGATGAGCTTATTTTAGATTGTCCCAAACCGATCGTGGCCTATTGCCGTTCTGGCACGCGGCCTGCGACGCTTTGGACAATGTTCGACGTTAAACACAATGGCAGTCACCGCAAGGGCCTTGAGCGGCGCGTTGATGCAATGCAAAGAGGGGCATTGTCAGTCCAACACAATGCAAGCATGGCGTATGCTGCAAGTTTCAATCCACCGAAAAGCACGGCCACTCGGTATAGTTCAAATGGATTGCACCGTAAGTCTGCGTGACCCACGGCGCGATCTTTAAGCTGGTATTGCCGCGCTTTTAGCGTGGCAGGGCGGCGGCTTCGCTGGCCAATTCTTCGATGGCTTTCCAGTCGCCTTTGATCACAAGATCGTTTGGCGCAACCCATGAACCACCAACACAAAGCGTGTTGGACAAAGACAGGTATTGATCCGCGTTTTTCAACGAAATACCGCCGGTTGGGCAAAACTTCATTTGTGGCAAAGGCGCACCAATAGCTTTCAACGCAGGGGCACCACCGTTGGCTTCTGCGGGGAAAAATTTGGCAACGGTGTAACCGCGTTCCAAAAGTCGCATCACATCTGAGGCTGTGGATGTCCCAGCCAAAAGCGGCATATCTAGCGCTTCACACGCGTCCAAAAGCATATCTGTTGCCCCAGGAGAGACGCCAAATTTTGCGCCCGCTGCTTTTGCGGCTTGAACATCTGCTGGGGTCAAAAGGGTGCCTGCACCAACGGTGCCCCCCTCAACTTTGGCCATTTCAGCAATCACTTCAAGCGCGCAAGATGTGCGCAGGGTGACTTCCAATGCGGGCAGCCCACCAGCGACAAGCGCCTCGGCCAAAGGACGGGCATGGGCCACATCGTTGACAACGAGAACGGGAACGACGGGGGCAAGTGCGCAAACCTGTGCGCAGGCGATGCTGGCCTCTTGTGGTGTCATGATGGGGCTCCTTTTGCCGCAATACTTAACTATGTTAGCCCTAACAAACCTATTGGAGCGCTCAGGTCAAGAGATCGACAGAGTTGCCACATATTTACAAGGGCTGGTGAAGCTTATCTTGTGGAAAAGCCGCCCGAGGGATCAGAGCGGCTTTTCCGTTTATATACTTGGTCACTTACAAGATTGTGGCCGCGCCTTCGGTTGCGTTGCCTGCATTCTGGCGGAACACTTCGAACAATTCACGGCCCAACCCAAAGGTATTGCCGGATAGGTCAATCTCAACGGGGGCACGCGTGTCGAAATCTTTTTCCAGCACATCAAGAGTGCCGGCTTCGGCATCCACACGCACCATGTCACCATCGCGCAGCTTTGCGATCGGGCCTCCATTGGCGGCTTCGGGCGACACGTGAATACACGCCGGAACCTTGCCTGACGCACCAGACATGCGCCCATCAGTGACAAGCGCGACTTTCAGGCCGCGATCTTGCAAGATTGATAGGGTCGGCGTGAGCGAGTGCAATTCGGGCATGCCGTTGGCGCGCGGTCCTTGGAAGCGCACAACAACAACCGTGTCTTCGGTGAATTCACCGCGATTAAAGGCGGGCTTTACATCGCGTTGATCGTGGAAAATACGAACTTTAGCTTCGACAATGCGGCGTTCTGGGGCGACTGCAGACACTTTCATCACGCCGCGCCCAATATTGCCTTTTAGCTCTTTCAGGCCACCGGTTTTTTGGAACGCATCTGAAACAGGGCGCAGGATGCGATCATTCAAGGTATCTTTCGATCCATCCACAAACACCAGTTCGCCGTCTTTGATTTTTGGGTCTTTGGTGTACAAAGACAGGCCATCGCCCACGACGGTTTTCACGTCTTCATGCAGCAAGCCGTTTTCCAAAAGTTGACCAATCATATAGCCAAGCCCACCTGCCGCATGGAAGTGATTCACGTCAGCCAAGCCATTCGGGTACACTTTTGCCATCAACGGGACAGCTTCTGACAGGTCAGAGAAATCTTGCAAATCCAGAATGATCCCCGCAGCCCGTGCCATTGCTGGCAAGTGCAAAACAAGATTGGTTGAGCCGCCCGTGGCCATCAAGCCGACAAGGCCGTTCACAAAGGCTTTTTCATCCAAAATCTGCGATGTGGGTCTGAAATCATTGCCCAGATTGGTAATCTCAAGCGCGCGTTTGGCCGCAGCTGTGGTCAAAGCATCGCGCAGTTCGGTGCCCGGATTGACAAAAGATGCGCCTGGCATGTGGAGCCCCATGACTTCCATCAACATCTGGTTGGTGTTCGCAGTGCCGTAGAACGTACAGGTGCCTGAACCGTGGTAGGACGCCATTTCAGCCTTCATCAACTCGTCACGACCAATTTCGCCTGTGGCAAATTGTTGACGCACCTTGGCTTTTTCATCATTTGGAATGCCGGAGGTCATCGGCCCTGCAGGGACGAAAATGGATGGAATATGACCATATGTTGCGGCCGCCATCACCAGACCCGGTACGATTTTGTCGCAAATACCAAAGAACACGGCCGCATCAAAACAGTTGTGCGACAGGCCAACACCCGCAGCCAAGGCGATTACATCACGTGAAAACAGGGACAGTTCCATGCCCGGCTGGCCTTGGGTGACACCATCACACATGGCAGGTACGCCGCCTGCAACCTGCGCAGTTGCACCGACGGATCGGGCCGCGTCGCGAATGATATCGGGGTAGTGTTCATAGGGTTTATGTGCGGACAACATGTCATTGTAGGCCGTGATGATCCCAAGGTTGGCTGCGCGTTCAGCGACCAATGCGTCTTTGTCTGCACCCATTGCAGCATAGGCGTGGGCTTGGTTGCCACATGTCAAATGCGCGCGTACGGGACCATTTTCTGCGGCTGCATTCATGCGCTCAAGATAAGCTTCACGTGTGGGGCGTGAGCGTTCTGTTATGCGGTCCGTGACGGCTTTGATCTGTGCGTTAAGAGACATTTGAGCGGGCCTTTGGTCAAGTGAGGGTCATGTAGATCGTGCTGTGTTTGTCTGAGATGCTGCGTATAGCAAGTGTTAGCGCTAAACCACACCTTGTTAGCGCTAACGTATGCGCGATGCGCCAAAATGTCCAGTCAAATTGAAAATGGACATAGGGAAAGAGTGTCGCAGGTATCATGTTTCTAGCACCATATATGTGACGCCGATAAATCTTGATACTTCGGATCACAGAGGGCGTTTACCTTTTATTATTCTGCAATGCAGCAGGCGCATGGCGGGGTTTCGCAAAGGGAAGTGGTTATGCCAGATCCCATACGCTAAGTATTGATCAACAGGCGGCGGTGCTTTTGGAAAAGAGTTGCAGGTCGCCAAATACAATCGACTGACCCAAGAGGTAACTAACATGACTAACGAAAACTTGTCCCACATCGACATCACTGCAATCGAATCTCGCGCCCGTGCTCTTCGTGCTCAAGCGACACGTGACATGGTTGCCTACATTTCTAAATCTGTACGTCGTCTGTTCACATCAAACACAACAGCCGCAAACAGCACAGCACACACAGCAGCTTAATTTGCCAGTCGCTGAGCTATGCCTTTTAGCATAGCATAAATATCGTCCGAATGTTTGGACATATAGAAAAGTCTCGCATTTTTTGCGGGACTTTCTTATTTTTGGGCGGCTGGGCGTGCGCGATGATGCACAAACAGGCATTCAATCACCTATAGTTCTTCTTGGGGTGTGCGATCCCTCTTTCATGGCGCGCAAAACCTAAGTAAGAGAAGTGCATGACGCATCCTTCTGAAACATTGCCCACCATTCGTCTCAAACCCAAAGCCAATGCCCGCGCTATTCGCCACGGCAGCCCTTGGGTGTTTGACAATGAGCTGGTTGTCGACCGCCGCACGAAAACCCTCACACCCGGCGCAATTGCGCGGCTTGAGGATGCGGAGCGTAACTTTCTTGCCCTTGTTGGCGTGAACCCAAACAGTCGCATTTTTGCGCGTGTGTTGGATCGCGATCCTGACATGGAGTTTGACGAGGCTTGGTTTGCCGCGCGCGTCAAGCACGCATTGCAGCATCGCGAGACGCTGTATTCCGAACCGTTTTATCGCTTGATCCACGCCGAATCCGATGGCTTGCCTGGCGTGATCGTAGACCGTTTTGGTGATACATTGGTGATTCAACCCAACGCCGCTTGGGCCGATACTTTGATCGCGCCACTTGTTGCTGCGCTCAAATCCGTCACCGGCGCCACCACGATCGTGATGAACGGCACTGGTCGCGCGCGCGGACTGGAAGGTTTGGACGAGAAAATTGAGATTATGGAAGGCGCTGTTGACGGCGTGATTCCTGTGTCCATGAACGGGGCCACCTATATGGCGGACCTGATGGGCGGTCAAAAAACGGGCCTGTTCTTTGATCAACGCGACAACCATGCCTATGCGCAAAAACTTGTGCGCGGCAAACGCGTTTTGGATGTATTTTCGCATGTCGGCGGCTTTGGCTTGGCGGCTTTGGCTGCTGATGCGGCCTCTATCACTTGTGTTGATAGCTCTGCTGCGGCACTTGAATTGGCTGAACAGGGCGCTGCCGCTATGGGCGTCTCTGACAAATTTACTGCGCGCAAAGGCGATGCTTTTGACACCATGGCGGCTTTGCTGGCTGAGGGCGAAAAGTTCGATGTGGTCATCTGTGATCCACCCGCTTTTGCTCCGTCAAAACCAGCACTGGAAAAAGGTCTGCGGGCGTACGAACGCATTGCCAAAATGGCCGCTGCTTTGGTGGACGATGGCGGATATTTGGGACTGTGTTCGTGTTCGCACGCTGCCGATCTGGAAAAATTCCGCAACTCTTGCAACCGTGGCATTGGCCGTGCAACCCGTTCTGCGCAGTTGATCCATACGGGCTTTGCTGGCGCGGATCATCCGCTCATGCCGCAGCTTGCGGAAAGCGGATATCTTAAAGGTCTATTCTACCGCATGATGCCGTAAGGGTTTCAAATATATGAAAAAAGTGCTCCTTGATGCCTGCGTTCTCTACCCCACGGTTATGCGTGAGGTTCTGTTGAATGTAGCCGCCAAGGGGCTCTTTACCCCGCTATGGTCCGAACGTATTTTAGAAGAATGGGCGCGCGCGGCGCGCAAAATCGGCCCCACGGGCGAGGCGCAAGCCCGCGCTGAAGTGGCTTTGATCAAAGCCGCATGGCCAAACGCCAGCATCAAACCCCATTCAGGATTGCAAGCGCGGCTGTATTTGCCCGATGAAAATGACATCCACGTTCTGGCCGCCGCAATTGCTGGCAATGCGGACGAACTTGTCACCATGAATGCATCCGATTTTCCACAAAATACCCTGCGCGAAGAAGGTGTCGAGCGGCGTGACCCTGATGGATTTCTATGGGAGCTCGCTTCGCATCATCCCGATCTGGTCGGGGACGCTTGCGAACAGGTTCGCCTCACTGCCGAGCGCCTATCTGGCCAGCCGTGGGATATGCGCAAACTGATGAAAAAAGCGCGATTGCCACGGTTGGGGAAAGCGTTGAGTTGATCCGCTACACGTCTGTTCTCGTGGTTTGTCGTCGCGTCCATTCGTCTGCAACATCCCCCAGCGTTAAATCTGTCCCGTCTTTGATCCATTGCATAAAGGGCCGGTCAAATTTGAAATGTGCGCCGCATTCTTGTCGCAAAAACCGCCGCACATTTTGTGTGTTTTTATAGCTGGGCGTTATCTTGGTGTCTCGGCTAAGTGGGGCTGCATGCCAGTCTAGGTTCATCTAAAGTCCTTTCGCTTTTGCTACGATAACTTAACTCAAACCTGCCACTTCGCCTCATTCATCTCAATCGCTTTGATCCGCTCTTCCACTTTAGGGTGGCTCATAAACCACGCGGGGGTGGCTGCGCCGTGGGCGCCTGTCAGCTTGTTGAGCTTTAAAAACAAAGACTTCTGCGCGTGAGTGCCTATACCAGATTTGTGCAACAGGGCTGAGGCATAGGCATCCGCTTCGAATTCATCGCGGCGTGACAGGCGCGCGGCCAGCATATTGGTCAGTGCGCTGGCAATATAGACCCCGACAAAAGGGATGAACCGCGAAATCACCATTGCCAGAGCAGTGCGTAGGGCATTTTGACCGGAAAAATCAATCATCCGCCGTTGCGAATGGCCCAAGGCAACATGGCCCAGCTCGTGCGCGACGACCGATGCCATTTCTTCTGACGTGACTTCGCCAGCGCGGAATTTTTGGTAGAACCCGCGTGTGATATAGACCTTGCCGTCAGGGGCGGCCAAGCCATTTACAGGGTCGATGTCGTATAAAAACACCTGCACACGGGGCAGGTCAAGCGCATGGGCCAGCCGCATGAACTGTTCGCGCAGGGCTGTGTCGGCAAGTTCGGCAGACTTGCGGGCCAAGTCACGAGACGAGCGCGCGGCCGATGTGCGGTACATCACATATCCGTAAATCAACGCGATAAGAATTGGGGCAAACTTTAACATAAGCTTTATATAGAGCTTTCAGAGCCTGCGACAAAGGGGGCGGGGGGTGCATTTTTCTCATCTGTTGCGGGATGTGATGCGTCAGACCTATCCGCCATACGCTGTGCGCGCAAAACATGGGCAATCCAAAGGGCCGCACTGGCCGCGATCACAAGCGCCGCGATCAAACCCATCACATCACCCACAAGTTCGGCCACGAGCGTCAAACTGCCTGCAAAAGCAAAGCCGAGCCAGATGTATAGATTGACCCAGATCGCTTCGCCCAAGATATCAGCCACCGTAAACCTGGCCCATTTTAGCCCTGCGGCCCCTGCCACGACGTTGACATAGGGGCCCAGCGGGGCAACCAACCAGGTTGAGAAAAACACGCCAATGCCACCACGATCTTCGACGGTTTGTTCGGCGCGGGCGATGACTTTGGCGCGCGCACGGTTGTACGACAATCGAGTCAATGCACGTCTGCCAAACCTGCGGCCAATAAAGTACCCTGTTTGGTCACCTAAAACCGCACCTGTGAAGGCGGCTGTGATCAAAATCGGTGCTGACAAATCGCCCGATGCGGCCAATGCACCCCCTGCCAACATCATCAAAGATGTTGGGACAGGGACCAAAAGGCAGGACAAATAGGCGCAAACAAAAACGCCGATGTATCCGTATGTGGTGATAAGCGCAAAAATCGTATCTGTCATTTTACGCCCTGTGGTAAGCGCTTGGAGGGCTTCAGTTTTGAGGTGGCGTTTTGTCTTTCATCGGTGAAATCTTGGATCGCGTCTTGGATGGCATTCACGATGACCTGTGGGTCTACGTCTTGCGTGGCCGCGATGTGTTCAAGGCTCATGGGGCCTTTTTTGACGTGCTCAAACGGGCCCATGGCATCAATCACAATGTCTGGGGGCACACGCCAAGAATGGGAAATATACTTGGGCGTCATCCAAGGTTCGATGGCTTGTGCGCGGTGCGCGGGGTCATTCCAGTAGGCCCAAAAGGCGATGGATCTAGCCGCAAACACGCCAGCGACGATCAAAGATGCGGCCAAAACCAACACGGCAAAAGGCGCGCTGGACCAAAGGCGTTTGATGAAACGTATCACGCGTGAGCTATCCTTTTGTGAGCTAATCTTAAAGCCAATCTTGAAATCTAAGCCTATCGTGGGCGTTAAGTCAGTGTCATCTATTCTTATACGTGTGTGCTTTTATTTTACGTTGCTGCACGCCTATTTTCCCAAAAGTTTCATGCCTTTTGTGAGGCCCTCAAGTGTCATGGGCACCATACGGTCATCGAACAGTGTGCGTATCATGGCAATGGATTGGGTGAAACGCCAGTGTTGTTGTGGGACGGGATTGAGCCAAATGTGATCGGGCCAGTGTTGGCGTGCGCGTTGTAACCAAACTTCGCCGCTCTCAGCATTGTAATGTTCATTTGCGCCGCCCTTTATCGCTATTTCATAGGGCGACATTGATGCATCGCCGACAAAAATGACTTTGTAGTCTTTGCCATAGGTGTTGAATACGTCTTGGGTTGGCGTTTGGGCTGTCCAGCGGCGGACATTGTCGCGCCACACACCTTCGTAAAGGCAGTTGTGGAAATAGTAGTATTCAAGATGTTTGAATTCAGAGCGGGCGGCGGAAAATAGTTCTTCGACCACTTTGATGTGATCATCCATTGACCCGCCGACATCGAAAAACATCAACACTTTTACAGCATTGCGTCGCTCGGGGCGCGTTTTGACATCAAGGTAGCCGTTTTCAGCCGTGGCACGAATGGTGCCGTCTAAATCCAACTCATCATGCGCGCCATCACGGGCCCAAGACCGCAGGCGTTTCATCGCAAGTTTGATGTTGCGCGTGCCCAACTGCGCGGTGTCATCTAGATTTTTGAAATCGCGTTTATCCCAGACTTTTACTGCGCGTCTGTGGCGTGATGCATCTTGTCCGATCCGCACACCTTCGGGGTTATAACCGTAGGCGCCAAAGGGCGATGTGCCGCCGGTGCCGATCCATTTTGATCCGCCTTGGTGGCGCTCTTTTTGTTCTGCAAGTCGCTGTTTGAGTGTTTCCATCAACACATCAAAGCCACCAAGCGCTTCAATCTCGGCGCGCTCTTCGGGGCTTAGATGTTTTTCAATTTCTTTGCGCAGCCAGTCTTGCGGTAGATCAATCGCGTCTAACACTTCACTTGATGAAATGTCTTCAAGACCCTGAAAGGACTGTGAAAAGGCGATATCAAATTTGTCTAAGTTGCGTTCATCTTTGACCATGATCGCGCGGGCGAGGAAATAGAATTCCTCAATGTCATACCGCGCCAAGCCTATTGAAATACCTTCGAGAAACGCAAGATATTCGCGCAAAGACACTGGGATGTTCTGACTGCGCAGAGTTTGGAAAAAGGGCAGAAACATGGTTGGGCTCGCTGGGGCAGACTGTGCGCCGCGCCTAGATGAATGTGTCGATAATCAGCGTTAGAAACAAACCGATGACGCTAAACCCAAGCATTAATGCCGCAGCATATTGCAGTTTATCAAGCCGATTTCCCTCGCGCTTTGACGCAATGCGCCAACCAAGAGCTGCGCCGATAATGGCCAAAAGAATGACGATCATATTCTGTGTTCCTCATCTGCCAAACAGGCTGTGTACGCTGTTCGGAACGTTTTTGGGGGAACAGGGTGCCTAACGCCGCGCGAGATTTGCGATGTCGCGTGTCAGAGCAAGAACCTGTTCATCTGTACCAAATCCATACCGCGCCCAGCCGAGACTGTCGAGCCGAACCAGCCGCGCTTCTGAGGCGCGACCAATTGCCCTGAGGGCTTCGGCTTTGGTCAACATCAGTGATGCCAACAACGCTGCATTGCCCGCATCATAGGCGGCAGGCATGGCGGCGCTTGTCAGCTTTAAGGCCCCATCATAGTCACGTTCCAGCAATGCTATCGCCGACAATTGCAAGGCAACATGGGCGGCGTGATACGCGGTCGAGGCGCGGGCAGAGTAAATCTCATGGGCTTGTGTCAGAGCAGCATCGGCCAAATCACGATCTGCGCCCACTGACAGACGACCCAACAAAAATAACGAAAATCCTGTACGCGTGTCGTTCCAACCTTGGGCTCTGGCCGTGAGAACCGCACGTTTGGCTGCCGCGCGACGCGCCGACACTGAGGTTTGCGACCCCATAGCAATCGATACGTCGTCAATCCATACACGCGGTGTCGGGGCAATGCGGGGGGTGTTGATGCGATCGCCCGCAGGGTTCAGGCGGCTCAAGATCGCGGGCAAACGCAGCGCAACCTCATCGCGGGTCATGCCATTGCGCAGATCGGGCGCATAGGTCGCTCGTAAAATCAGCATGTCAAATTCGGTCAAGACGGAGTGAATATTGTCATCGTTGAACACGCTGTCATCAAGCCGGTACAGATCGTTGAGCGGCCCAAGCGATTGCGCCAATTCTTCGTGCAAACAGTCGCGGATTTCTTGTGGTGCTTCGTCATTGGGGATGAAGATCGCCAAGCGTTCACGCCGTGTCACCGCAGCCCAGCTCAGATTGGCGCGGCGTGATCTGCGAAAGCCGTCCCAACTTGAGATGTTCGGCGCCACAATGCAGGCCGTGTTGGGCGCACGGCGTCGCAGCTCGCTGTGTGGCAGGGTTTGGATGGTGATATTCGCGTCTACACTGGGGGCAACACGGGTGATGTTTATGCCCGCCTCGGACCGCAATCTCTTGATCAAAATATCTAAGTCAGGCCCCAAAGAGGCGGGAATCGAATTGCCTGTCACACGCAGGGTGATGGGGCCTTCAAACCGCGTGAACTGCGTTAGATCTGTGCCATTTTCAAGCTGAAAACTCAGGTCTAAAAAATCACGCGCAATCGCTGAATTTGAGCGCCGTATAGGGGCAGGGCGCAGGGAGTTGAAACGCTTCATTTGCGGCAATTCAAGTGCATATGAGGGGGCTGTGCCAGTGTTTTGTGGTGCAGGTTGATTTTGCGGTGTGCCACATCCGATCAAAACACCACAGGCCAGCACCGCCAATTGCATCCGTGTTATGTGCGCCCAGCTCTGGGTGAATTTTTGCGCAGTGCCGCGCAGTCTGTGGGCAAATTTAAACACTCGGAACGGCCTTTGGTGGGGGCAAGGCCTGCCAGAGCGGATCTCGGGCAGGAAGGTGATTTTTACGATCAGCGGTGTCCCTTGCGGTCCAAAAAGGCCAAGCGTTCAAATAGGGCCACATCTTGTTCGTTCTTCAAAAGAGCGCCATGCAGTTTTGGCAGTGCATTGGCACCATCCCGTGCAAGGTCCTCTGGACTTAGGTCTTCTGCAAGCAGCAATTTCAACCAATCCAAGACTTCTGATGTTGATGGTTTTTTCTTAAGCCCCTGCGTATCGCGAATTTCAAAAAATTGCGTTAAGGCGGTGGTCAATAGACGGTCTTTCAGCTTGGGAAAATGCACCTCAACGATCTGGCGCATCACATCCATGTCGGGAAAGCGAATGTAGTGGAAAAAACAGCGGCGCAAAAACGCATCTGGCAGCTCTTTTTCGTTGTTTGAGGTGATGATGATCACAGGGCGATGCTTTGCGCGCACGGTTTCGCCCGTCTCGTAAACGTGGAATTCCATCTTATCGAGTTCTTGCAGCAAATCGTTTGGAAACTCGATATCGGCTTTGTCGATTTCATCAATCAGCAGTACCACTTTTTCATCGGCCTCAAAGGCCTGCCACAGCTTGCCCTTTTTGATGTAATGGCTCACATCTTCGACCCGTGGATCGCCCAGCTGACTGTCGCGCAGCCGTGACACGGCATCGTATTCATACAGGCCTTGTTGTGCTCGGGTCGTGGATTTGATGTTCCACTCGATCATTGGCAACCCCATGCTGTGCGCCACCTGACGCGCCAGTTCGGTTTTGCCCGTGCCCGGTTCACCTTTGACCAACAGCGGGCGTTCCAACGTGATGGCGGCATTGACGGCCACAGCCAAGTCTTGCGGTGCAATGTAGGTATCAGTTGACGCAAATTTCATCGGTAAGCCTGCCCAATTTAAAGAGATTTCGATCAGATCATAGCAGCGCTTCACAAAGGTACAACTCGAGGGAGATATCCTAGTGACATCCCCTGTCAAAGAGGGTAAATGAGCGGCAATTGGAGGTAGTCGATGGGGGATAAGTGACAACACTTATACAATCGGCGACAATGAGGTGAGCAATATGACGGCCGAATTAACCCTGCCTGATGATTATCGTCCTTCTGTGGACGAACCCTTTATGAACGAGCGCCAGCGCGAATATTTCCGCCGCAAATTGGAAAATTGGAAAGCTGAATTGCTCGACGAAAGCCGTAACACGCTTGAGGGTCTACAAGATGGCACACGCAGTATTCCCGATGTCGCAGACCGCGCGTCTGAAGAAACCGATCGCGCACTTGAATTGCGCACGCGGGATCGCCAGCGCAAGCTTGTTACTAAAATTGACGGAGCGCTGCGTCGCATTGACCAAGACGAGTTTGGCTATTGCGAAGAAACTGGCGAACCTATTTCGCTCAAACGTCTGGATGCACGTCCAATCGCGACGATGAGCCTTGAGGCGCAAGAGCGTCACGAGCGCCGTGAGAAAGTCCATCGCGACGATTGATCTGGCTCGGTTTGGACCGCTTGCTTTGTGTTTTGCTGCCAAATGGCGCGGCATTGCGCGCAGGTGACGCACCATAAGAAATATGTCAAACACCGAGGCAAGCGCTTCGGTGTTTTGCTTTGTGCATTTGCCCCCAGATGACTGCCAGAAAGGTCGCTTATGTTGATCGGACAAGATATCGCAATTTTGGGTGCTGGCGTTGCTGGCTTGGCGGCGGCGCGAGCTTTGGCGCTGCGCGGCGCGCAGGTGACGGTTTATGAACGCGCGCCTGAGATCACCGAAGTGGGCGCTGGTCTGCAAATCTCACCAAACGGCGTGGCTGTTTTAACCGCGCTGGGGCTGGATGCGGGGTCTGTGGCGATGCGCTCGAACGGTGTGTCTTTGGTGGATGGCCTCTCTGGGCGCACGGTTTTGCATATGGATTTCAAGCGCTACAAGCCGGATAGTTTGTTTTTACTGATGCACAGATCTGATTTGATTGATCTTTTGGCCGATGGTGCACGACAGGCTGGGGTGCAAATTAAGCTGTCCCATACGGTGCGCGATGTCGTGGAAACACCGGATTCCGTATCTGTGCTATTTGAAAACGGGGTTGATACCGCGCCCGAGCAGGCCACTCATTCTGTTGTGATCGGGGCCGATGGGTTGCACTCAAAAGTGCGCACACAATTGAATGGGGCCGCTGAGCCGTTTTTCACTGGGCAAACCGCATGGCGCGCCACCGTGCCTGCCCTCGGGGGCGAAGAAACAGCCGCTTTGGTGCATATGGCGGCGGGCAAGCATGTTGTGTGCTATCCGCTGCGCGCCGGCACGTTGATTAACATTGTTGCTGTTGAAGAGCGCGCGGAATGGACTGATGAGGGGTGGCACCATGTGGGTGATCCCGCGTTACTGATGGATCACTTTTCGAATTTTGGCGGAGGGGTGACAGGTCTGCTGTCTCGCGTCACCAAAGTTTCGCGCTGGGGGTTGTTTCGTCATCCTGTGGCTCAGCGATGGTATGGCGCACGCACCGCATTGATTGGCGATGCAGCACATCCGACTTTGCCCTTTTTGGCCCAAGGCGCGAATTTGGCGCTCGAAGATGCATGGGTTTTGGCCGATTGTTTGGCAAACTTGCCCTTGGATCAGGCGTTGCCAGCGTATCAATCACGTCGTCATGCGCGGGCGGCACGGGTGATCGACGTCGCCAATGGCAATGCGCGTAACTATCATTTGCGTGGGGCAAAACGTGTGGCAGGGCATATGGCGCTGCGATTGGGCGGGGCGATTGCACCACGGGCCGTGATCGATAAATTCAGCTGGCTGTATGATGTCGACGTCACCGCGCCCTAAAAAAGCAAAGCGTGCCCATTTTAGGGCGCGCAGCTTGTTCTGTGCGCGCCACCAATCTTTGGGGGCATTTTGCTGATTAGACTTGCTCTAGCGCGGTCACAATTCCTGAGAAATCAGCGGCTTTTAGAGATGCGCCACCAACCAGTGCGCCGTCAACATCGGGCACAGCGAAAATTTCAGCCGCATTTCTGGGCTTCACAGACCCGCCATAGAGTAAGGGTAGGGCGTCTGCATCGGCGCCAAAACGCGCTTTGAGCGTGCTGCGCATGTCTGCATGCACCTGCGCGATTTCATCCAAAGTCGGAACTTTTCCAGTGCCGATGGCCCAGACGGGTTCATAGGCGATAACGATTTTATCTGCGTCGATGGTGTCAGGCAGCGATCCTTGCAGTTGCGTGCGTACGACATCAAGCGTCTCACCTGCGTCGCGTTGTGCCAGCGTTTCGCCGACACAGACGATGGCCACAAGGCCCGCCGCCAGCGCGGTTTCGGTTTTTGCCCGTACAAGCGCATCACTTTCACCGTGATCAGCGCGGCGCTCTGAGTGACCTAAAATCACAGAGGTCGCGCCAATGTCCGCCAGCAGCGTGGCCGACGTGTCGCCCGTGTGTGCGCCGCTTGTATTTTGGTGACAATCTTGGCCGCCGGTTTGGATGGCTGTGCCATTGAGTGCCTGTGCCATCGCGCCGATCAATGTTGTGGGCGGGCAGAGTAAAATGCCAACCTTGGGGGCGGGGAACTGGCTGGCCAGTGCTTTTGCCTCGGCCAAGCTTGCCCGTGTTCCGTTCATCTTCCAATTGCCTGCTGCCAACTTGCGTGCCATTGCGCCGCTCTCCCCTAAAATCTGTTTTGCGCATCATTGCAGCGCAGGCGGGACAGTCAAGACATGGCAGTCTTTGTTTGCGCTTTTGCGAGACTATTTTAACTGAGTTATCTCTGCGGGCGGGGAGGATCTTACGCGCAGCCCGGCTTTTAAGATTTAGCGGCCTTTTGGGCAGCTTTACGCGCTTTCGCGATGCGTTTCTTTTCGGTCGCTTTCAACGCGGGCGCATAGGACAAGCGCGCCCAATCGCGGGCCTCGTCTGGGTCATCACTGGCGCTTTCGGGCAGTGACATCAGCGATGCGACAATCGTTTCGCCATTTGCTTTTGGATAGGTGAAAGGGGCTGATCCAGCGTTGATGAAATCTGCTTGTGTGGTCCCGTCGGATTTCATGTAAATCGTACCGGCGATGATGCACGCAAACATCACATCGCCCTCGACGTACAAAGCGCTGCCGCCAAACAGACCGCCAACCGTGATCTCGCCTATATCTGCGAAAAGATCACGGGCGTGGGCGATAAGTTCTGGCGATGCAGGCACTTAAACGCCGCTTTGTGCAGGAATATTTTCGTCGAACTTAATGCTTTCGCCACAGCCGCATTCATCGACCACATTCGGATTGCGAAACTTAAAGCTCGCTTCGAGCAGCGAGACTTCATAGTCGATTTCAGTGCCAAACAAGAACATCTGCGCCATAGGGGCAATCATCACCCGCGCACCGTCTTGTTCAACGACTTCATCCATCGGATCAATGTCTTGCACGTAGTTCATGGTATATTCCATGCCCGCACAGCCACCTTTTTTGATACCAATGCGCAAGCCTTTTGAGCCGTCTTTTGCCATCAATTTCGCGATCTGCTTT
The DNA here is from genome assembly GCF_900109555.1 of Pacificibacter marinus. Classification (GTDB taxonomy): domain Bacteria; phylum Pseudomonadota; class Alphaproteobacteria; order Rhodobacterales; family Rhodobacteraceae; genus Celeribacter; species Celeribacter marinus_C. The sequence continues at coordinate 255,519 of NZ_FNZV01000002.1, forward strand.
GCCGCTTTGGCCGTGATGCTGACCGCTTGTTTGCCTGGAATACCGAACATGTGCGTTCTCCTTTGGGGCTAACTTAGTCTTTCGCGGCCATGATCTCAAGAAGCGGCGCGTCGTTTAACCCATTGTTGATCGCAAGTGTGAAGATCGCGATGGCAATCGCCCAGCTGAACGAGGCCAAAGTGCCGATGATCACGTATTCTGCTTTCTCGTTTTTTGATGCTGCATCAAAGCGCAAAACCGATTTCGCCGCGATCAAAAAGCCTATGCCTGCGGGTTGTCCAGCGAGGAACATCAAAAATATCAACCCACGTTCCAATATGCCAATCATCATGCCGCCCTTGGGCAAGCTTTCGGTTGGCGCGCCTGCCGCAAAGGGTGTCATCAATTTACCCACAGCAAAGCCGCCCGCGCGGGTGGTGTAGATGGCCCCTGCGGTGAGCAACATCATCTTGGGTGCCCAAGCGCTGATGTCCAACAGGCCGCCTTGGGCCAAATCTTTGGTCCAAATACCATCTGCCCAAAGGGTGGGGGCCACAGCTGCGATGGCGGCGATGGTGATGAAATGTGCCACTTGGTCGGCCAAATAGGGTTTGATCCCATCATCGTCACGGGTTTTGACCCAGAGGACTTTCAAAGCGTCTATGGCAAGGTGCAGCCCAGCAAGGACAGCGATTTGCCACGCGATAGACCCCAGAGCGACAACGGCACAAAGATAAACCGTTATTGTGTGCAAGGCCATGGAGCCAAAACGGTCTTTAGTTTGAACCATCTTCGCGGTCTGAAACACGTAGTCTGCTAGGACGTGGGCGAAGAAGAGAGCGGACAGGGTTTCAAACATTGGTGGCTTTCATTTCCATAAGTAAGAGAGCTTCGTTTATATGTTCATATCCCGCCGATTTTAAAGTTTTTGACACAGTTTGGCGTGACTTTTTTAGGGCGTCAGCTAGATCGGAAATTATAAATCCTGAAGTGGGGGAGCTTAGATATTTGTACATGGTTGCGGCCTGAACCGAGGTCCAGCTTTCAATAATTAAATCATAAAGTAATGCAAATGGTTCGCTTGGATGACTGCGTGTAAAATGCATGCGGCCTATGCATTTTCCTTTTTTTATGAATTCTAATTCTTGGCCCGATATGATGAAAACGCCTGCCGTTTCTTTGTTGAGGTCGGTGCTGATTTCTTTTGAGGCTTTGCCGTCAGCGATCCCAATGTAAGTATCAAATTCTTTTCCAAGCGACTTTAGGCAAGAACGAAATAGAATGGCAGACCGCAGTGCATATTTTGGCTCGGCCAGTGCGACTTGCCAGCCGTCGCCGCGATGGCGGGTAAAGTGCAGGCTCTTACCCATCCACTCGGCTTGCATTTCGGCGCAGTCACGCAAGGCGTCGAACGCCCGTTCGAGTTTTTCAGGGCCCAGCGCGGTGGAGCCGACGATATCGCCGGTTAAAACGGCTATTATGCGTGTTTTATGAGTCATGATGCATCCAATATAGGGTGCGTTTGTTTATATGCAATCTAAATAGGCTGCGTTTTGTATTTCGCAATCTAAATAGGCTGCGTTTTGTATTTCGCATCCTAAATGGATTGCATATGTGTGTTTGCACCCTAATTAGGCTGCGCGTAAGTCTGAGCGCAGTTCAAGCCAAAGCATATAGCAGGGGTAGAAAAACAAAAACGGCCCCGAAGGACCGCTTTAAATCTTAATTGAGCCGTAAGACCGAGCGCTTACATAAAGCCCAGTTCAAGACGCGCTTCATCAGACATCATTTCCATGCCCCATGGAGGTTCCCACGCCAAATCGACGTCAACTTGTTTAACGCCGGGCAACGGTTCAATCGCATCGGCAACCCAGCCAGGCATTTCACCTGCCACAGGACAGCCCGGCGCGGTGAGTGACATGATCACATGCACCGCGTTTTCTTCGTTGATGTCGATGGTGTAGATCAGCCCGAGATCATAGATGTTGACCGGAATCTCTGGATCATACACAGACCTGCAAGCTTCGACGATAGCTTCGTGAAGCGGATGGTCAGTGCTGGAAGGTTTGATCAGCGGTGTGCCTTCTACGGGGGCGTCTGAGTCTGTCATAGCGTTCCTCGTGTAAACTTGACCAAAGATATAGGGTTTGACTGAGGCAAGGTCCAGTCCCCGACTTGGCCTTTTGTCATTGCAAGGGTATCCAAGGTTAAAATAATGCGCAAAGGGTCGCTTATATGTCGATTATTCCAGCCGATCAAAATCTCTTTTACGTTGATATCGAATACAAGGTCGCACTGGATCAGGTCGCGCCATATCTAGAGGCGCATCTCGCCTTTGTGGATGAAGGCTATGCGCGTGGGTTCTTTTTGGCCTCTGGTCCCAAGGTGCCACGATCTGGTGGATCAATCTTGGCAACGGCCCCTGAGCGCGGCTTATTGGAAGAGTTCCTCGCACGAGACCCATTTGTGACCCATGGCTTGATAACACTCATCCTCACCGAATTCACACCACGCCGGACAGTCGCAGGGCTTTGATACTTCGATGAAGGGGCAAGATGTGTGGACGATATGGCGAATTGGGTCATCTGCGGCCTTCTGTATGATAGCCTCTCTGGTCCAGCGCGCCAATTGGGGGTAATCCCTTGCCCATGACACAACGAATCTCATTTTCCCTCGATGCCACTGATGGCAAAGCCCGCACGGGCGTTATTTCCACTCCGCGTGGCGACATTCGCACGCCGGCCTTTATGCCTGTGGGCACGGCTGGCACGGTAAAAGCGATGATGCCCGAAAGTGTGCGTGCCACAGGCGCGGATATTTTGTTGGGCAACACCTATCATTTGATGCTGCGCCCGACTGCGGAACGTATTGATCGCCTTGGTGGTCTGCACAAGTTTATGAACTGGGAACGGCCTATTTTGACCGACAGTGGCGGGTTTCAGGTGATGAGCCTTGCTGGCCTGCGCAAGCTGACGGAAGAGGGCGTGACCTTTGCCTCGCATGTCGATGGCTCAAAGCACGTCATCACGCCTGAGCGGTCTATGGAAATCCAAAAGCTGCTCGGCTCTGACATTGTCATGTGTTTCGATGAATGCCCTGCGTTGCCCGCCACTGAGGAAGATGTGGCCAAATCTATGCGCATGTCGATGCGCTGGGCGCAGCGGTCGCGCGATGCTTTTGGCGATCGTCCCGGACATGCGCTGTTTGGCATTATGCAAGGCGGCGTCACACAAGAGCTGCGCGAAGAAAGCTCTCAAGCCCTGACCGATATAGGCTTTGATGGTTACGCTGTTGGCGGTTTGGCTGTGGGCGAGGGGCAAGAGGCGATGTTTGGCGTGTTGGATTACGCGCCTGATTATCTGCCGCAAGACAAGCCACGCTATTTGATGGGCGTTGGCAAGCCTGATGACATCGTTGGCGCGGTCAAACGCGGCATCGATATGATGGATTGCGTTTTGCCGTCGCGCTCTGGTCGCAATGGACAGGTGTTCACGCGGCATGGGGCGATCAACATCAAGAATGCGCGTCACGCCGATGATCCGCGCCCTTTGGATGAAAATTGCACATGTCCCGCGTGTTCGCAGTATTCACGCGCCTATCTGCACCATGTGTTCCGCTCGCATGAGATGATCTCGGGCATGCTTTTGACGTGGCACAATCTGCATTATTTCCAAGAGATCATGCAAGGGATGCGCGATGCGATTGCGGCGGGCACGTTTGCCGCATGGGAAGCTGATTTTCATGCTGTGCGCGCTGCTGGAGACATTGAACCGCTTTAGGGGCTACGTTTGAGAGTAGCGCTTAAACCGAAATGTAATACGGGCCTCGCAGGTGATGCGGGGCCTTTCGTATTTTAGGTAAATTTTCCGACAATTTTACCTGTTAACACCTTGTTTACCTTGTCTTTATGTTTCGCGCATCTGCCACAATTACGCCGAAACTGACCCGTAGCTATGGGGCATCAGTGAAAGGGTGTTGTCATGCAGGTTTTAAAAGTTTGGGGTTTTGCCGGAGGATTATTTGGCATCAGTGTTTTGGCGTCAACGCTGCATTTGTCCGCAGCCTTGCCTAACAAAGCGGCGCAGGCCAAGGGGCTAAGCCCGACAGGTATTCATAGCACGCAAAGCCCTGATCGTAATCTTCTTGATCATATTCCTATGGTGCAAGTGAATTGCACCAGGCCCCATATCACACCGCCCAATATCACATTGCCCGTCACACACACGGCCACGCCCCCAAAGACAGGGTCAAGTAATACGCATCACATCGCGTACTGTGCTCTTAATTTAAGTGCCCAATAGCCTCAATCGCAGCCCGTTATCTGGTTAAATTTTTAAACAGATGATTCAAAAACCAACTAATTTAGTCAAATAGCGTACTTGACGTTAAGGTGAACACACGCGCCGTTGACGAAATTGTGCATTTAAACGCAAAGGTTACGCAAAACTTGGTGATTTCGGGGCAATTTACAGCATTTCTACGCTTGCGGGCCGCGCACAAGGCGGGCAAACTGGCTGCAAATCCAACTGTACTTGGTTGAAATCAGGGGCGCAGGCCCCAAATGTGATTAACCTAGTCAGGAAAGGGCCCATGATTGCCGCCAAGCGGGATCCGGCTTTTTTGCAAAATAAGGACAAGAGATGAACGAGCAAATTCAATCATATCCCGTACTGCCATTGCGCGACATCGTGGTTTTCCCCCATATGGTCGTTCCATTGTTCGTCGGGCGTGAAAAATCGGTCAAAGCCCTTGAGGAAGTGATGTCGCAAGACAAGCAAATCCTTTTGAGCGCGCAGATCGATCCCTCCATTGATGATCCCGAAGCTGATGGCATTTACCGCATGGGCGTTTTGGCCAATGTGCTGCAATTGCTCAAATTGCCCGATGGCACTGTGAAAGTGCTTGTCGAAGGCGAAAAGCGGGTTCAGATCACCGATTTCGTTGAAAATGACCGCTTCTTTGAAGCAGCAACAGCCGAATTGTTCGAAGTCGAAGGTGATCCTGCTGCGGTCACAGCTTTGGTGCGCTCTGTCGCCGAAGAATTCGCGCATTACGCCAAGGTCAAAAAGAACATCCCTGAAGAAGCTTTGACAGCTGTTGACGACACGAAAGACCCAAGCAAATTGGCCGATCTCGTGGCGGGCCATTTGGGTGTCGAAGTCGCTCAAAAGCAAAACCTACTTGAAACCTTGTCGGTTGAGGAACGCCTTGAGGCGATCTACGGCATGATGCAGGGCGAAATGTCTGTGCTTCAGGTCGAAAAGAAAATCAAAACCCGCGTGAAATCCCAGATGGAACGCACGCAGCGTGATTACTATTTGAATGAGCAAATGAAAGCCATTCAAAAGGAATTGGGTGACGGTGAAGAGGGTGCGAATGAAATCGCTGAACTCGAAGAAAAAATCGCCAAAACCAAATTCTCAAAAGAAGCGGCTGAAAAGGTTGCGGCTGAGTTGAAAAAACTCAAATCCATGAGCCCAATGTCAGCCGAAGCCACAGTTGTGCGCAACTATTTGGATTGGATGCTGTCCATTCCATGGGGCGTGAAATCGCGCGTGAAAAAAGATCTTAAACGCGCCGAAGAGGTGCTTGATAAAGATCACTACGGTCTGGAAAAGGTCAAAGAACGCATCGTTGAATACCTTGCCGTGCAACAGCGCAGCCAAAAGCTAAAAGGCCCGATTATGTGCCTTGTTGGCCCTCCTGGTGTGGGTAAAACGTCGCTTGGTAAATCTGTTGCGAAAGCCACGGGGCGTGAATTCATTCGCATCTCTTTGGGTGGTGTGCGTGACGAGTCTGAAATCCGCGGTCACCGCCGCACTTACATTGGCTCTATGCCCGGTAAGATCATTCAGGCGTTGAAAAAAGCCAAGACAACCAATCCGCTTATTTTGCTCGATGAGATCGACAAAATGGGCCAAGACATGCGTGGCGACCCCGCGTCTGCAATGCTGGAAGTGCTTGATCCTGAACAAAACTCCACATTTGTGGATCACTACATGGAAGTCGAATACGATCTGTCCAATGTGATGTTCTTGACCACATCCAACAGCTACAACATGCCTGGGCCGTTGCTGGATCGGATGGAAATCATTCCATTGTCTGGTTACACAGAAGACGAAAAAGCAGAGATCGCCAAACAGCATTTGATCCCAAAACAGATCAAAAACCACGGGCTGAAAGCGAAAGAGTTTTCACTGTCTGATGGCGCTGTGTCTGACATCATCCGTTACTACACCCGCGAAGCTGGTGTGCGGAATTTGGAACGTGAATTGGCAAAGGTTGCACGGAAATCTTTGACCAAGATCGTGAAAAAGGAAACGGATTCTGTCGCGGTGACCTCTGACAACCTCGAAGAGTTCTTGGGCGTCAAAAAGATGCGCTATGGCTTGGCCGAGAAAGAAGACCAAATTGGTGTTGTTACCGGCTTGGCCTACACGTCGGTCGGCGGTGATTTGTTGCAGATCGAAGCCTTGCGCTTGCCAGGCAAAGGTCGGATGAAAACCACAGGGAAGCTCGGCGATGTGATGAAAGAATCCATCGATGCAGCCTCCAGCTATGTGCGGTCTATCGCGCCCGAAATTGGTCTGAAACCGCCTGTGTTTGACACGTTGGATATCCACGTCCACGTGCCTGATGGCGCAACGCCCAAAGACGGTCCCTCTGCGGGGCTGGCTATGGTCACCACCATCGTGTCTGTGCTCACCAGAATTCCGGTGCGTAAAGACATTGCTATGACGGGCGAAGTGTCGTTGCGTGGCAATGCGACTGCGATTGGTGGCTTGAAAGAGAAACTTTTGGCGGCTTTGCGCGGCGGTATCACTACCGTGCTGATCCCTGAGGAAAACGTCAAAGATCTCGCGGATATCCCTGCCAACGTCAAAGAAGGCTTGGAAATCATTCCGGTGAGCCATGTGTCTGAGGTTCTCAAACACGCTTTGGTGCGCGCACCAGAGCCTATTGATTGGGATCACGAGGCTGATGATGCTGCACGTTTGGCCAAAGCCACTGCGCCAGCCCCAGTTGAAGTGCCCGTCGCGCATTAAGCCGATGCCCATCGTGTGGTATTTATCCTGCGCTGTGTGGTATAATTTAAAAATAAAGAAAGGCGTCTCATGTCGTGAGGCGCCTTTTTATGTGACAGTTCGGGGTTTATTTAGGCATCTGTATGCTACCAGTGACGCCAGCATGCCGTAAGGTGCTGCGACCGGTGCTCCGCCCCTGTGTTTTAATAATTTGTCATTTGCAACCAGCAAGAATGAGCGGCTATTGTGCCCACAAAAGTAATCATTAAAGGGTTTTCTCATGGTCTCTTCTAAATTGTCAGCCTCAGATCCTAAAACAGACACAAAAACGGCGGTCATATCGACACCCGCAGAGCAAATTGAAGCTCCAGACAGCCAGATGAACAGTGTTCGCAAGAAAGAATTGATCGAACGTGTGTCCGATGCCTCTGGTGTTAAAAAAGGCGAGGCTAAAAAGGTGATCGAAGCTTTGCTCAAAGAAATGGGCGATATTTTGCAAGATGGCGGCGAATTGAACGTGCCACCTTTAGGTAAGCTGTCGGTCAATCGCCAAAAAGAAATCTCGAATGCATTTATTTTGATTACCAAATTGCGCCGCTCCAAGGGCATGTTGGCAGACAAAACACCCTCTGCTGAGGGGGATGGCATCGCCGCATCTGATGGCGCAGAGGATGACGCTGCATAAAGCTAAAAAAAGGATGTGATGCCTCTTGCATCGCATCCATTCTCAGTCTAAATACCGCGCCACGGCGGGTCGTTAGCTCAGTTGGTAGAGCGCTTCGTTTACACCGAAGATGTCGGGAGTTCGAGCCTCTCACGACCCACCATTTACCCCCGTATCATACCTAAATCCCAATCACGTGCCGTTGGCTCAACGTTCTGTTTAGCTGCGTCAAATCGCTTGGGTCGGACGCTGCGCATCTGCCGATTTTGCATGATGCGCAGCGCTATATTTTTCAGAAAACAGTTACAAGATTTCGTCTACTGCCGCTTTTGTCGCGGTGACGATTTCATCTGCTTGCGCTTTGGTCAGTGAAAACGGCGGGGCATAGCCGATGATGTCGCCTTGTGGCATGGCGCGCGCGATGACGCCGCGGTCCAGCATAGCGGCGACAATGCGTGGCGCGACTTTTTGGCTTGGGTCAAAAAACACCCGATCATCGCGATCGCTGACAAATTCAACCGCGCACATCATGCCTTCGCCTCGAATTTCGCCAACATTGGCATGAGCACCAAGTGCATCGGCCATAGCTGTGTTCAGATAGGCGCCAACATCGCGGGCGTTGTTGACCAAGTTCAACTCATCCAAAAGTTTCAGGTTGGCAACGCCAGCCGCTGCACCAATCGGGTGGGCAGAATAGGTCCAACCATGGCCGATGGGGCCGTTTTCATCTGTACCGCGCTCAAGCACTTTCCACATACGATCCGACACGATTGAGCCAGACAGCGGGGCATAGGCCGATGTCAGGCCTTTGGCGATGGTGATCAAATCGGGTTTCAACCCGTAGTGATCTGACCCCATCATTGTGCCAAGACGACCAAAGCCCGTGACAACCTCATCCGCGATCAGCAAGATATCGTGCTTTTTCAAAACGGCTTGAATGGCGTCCCAATAGCCTGCGGGAGGGGGAACAATCCCGCCTGTGCCCAAAACAGGTTCGCCAATAAACGCGGCGATGGTGTCTGGGCCTTCGCGCTGGATCAACTCTTCAAGCTTGCTGGCGCAATCGGCTGAAAATTCAGCTTCGCTCATAGAACGGTCTTCGCGGCGGAAATAATAGGGGGCTTCTGTGTGGACCACACAATCAAGCGGTAGATCGAACTTTTTGTGGAACAGATCAAGGCCCGTCATAGACCCTGTGACCAAACCAGACCCATGATAGCCGCGCCAGCGTGAGATGATCTTTTTCTTTTGCGGGCGGCCCAAAACGTTGTTGTAGTACCAAACCAGTTTCACGTTGGTCTCGTTCGCATCTGACCCTGACATGCCGTAATAAACGTGGTTCATGCCCTCTGGCGCGCGCTCTGCGATCATCCGCGATAGGGTGATTGAGGCTTCGGTGCCGTGGCCGACATAGGAATGATAGTACGCCAATTCATGCGCCTGCGCTGCGATGGCATCGGCAATTTCAGTGCGCCCATAGCCCACGTTTACACAGTAAAGACCCGCAAATGCATCCAGCGATGTTTTGCCTTCGCGGTCGGTGATGTGCACGCCTTTTGCGCTTGTGATGATCCTGTTGCCCATTTCGCGGCGGGCAAATTGACCAAGATGCGTGGAGGGATGGAAAAAGTGGTCATGATCCCATTGGCTCAATTGGTCGTTCGTCAAAGATGTTGTCATGTCAGAGTCCTTTCTGTCTGGGCCTATGCCCAGTCGCGGCAAACGTATTTAATTTCGGTAAAAGCTTCGAGGCCGAGGCGTGATCCTTCGCGCCCCAAACCGGATTGTTTCATTCCGCCAAAGGGGATCGGCGCGCCAGTCACTTTTGTGCGGTTCACTGCAACCATGCCAAAGCGCAACGCGCGACTGGCGCGGTAAATGCGGCGTGGGTCTTGGGTGTGCAAATAGGCCACAAGCCCGTATTCGGTGTCATTGGCGCGGTGAATGGCTTCGTCTTCGGTGTCAAATGCAGCAATGGCCGCAACAGGGCCAAATGTTTCTTCATGCATAATTTTAGCATCGGCAGGCACATCGACCAAAACTGTGGGGGCAAAAAATAGATCGCCTGCGGGGTGTTTCGTGCCACCACAAAGCACCCGTGCCCCGCGTGCCACGGCATCATCGGTGTGCTCTTGTTGTTTTGCCACGGCTTTGGCGTTCATCAAGGGGCCAATGTCAGGGTCATCCATGCCGATGCCAACGCTTAAAGCTTGGGCGCGTGCAGCAAAGGCATCGCAAAACGCATCATAGATAGGGCGTTCGATCAAGAACCTGTTGGCCCCCAAGCAATCCTGACCAGATGTGGCGAATTTCGCTTTGATGGCTTCTTCAACGGCTTGATCCAAATCGGCATCGGCAAACACTACGAACGGTGCATGACCGCCGAGTTCCAGCACCAGACGTTTGATTGTGGCGGCACCTTGGCGGTATAGCAAACGGCCGATTTCGGTTGATCCTGTGAAAGATACGGCCCGAATGCGCGGGTCTTCCATCCATGCGCCAACGATATCGGGCGCATTGCCTGTGACCACATTGAACACGCCAGCGGGCACACCTGCGCGTGTTGCCAATTCGGCCAACGCCAGCGCTGAATAGGGCGTCTCAATTGAGGGATGTGCCACAATTGTGCAGCCCGCAGCCAGCGCTGCCGCTGCTTTTCGGGTCAACATAGCCGATGGGAAATTCCACGGGGTGATCAACGCCGCCACACCCACAGGTTCGCGCCATACCTCGACTTCGGCATCGGGCAGATGCGATGTGACGCTTTCAATATTAGGGCGGCGGGCCTCTTCGGCGTAGAATTCCAAGAATGCGGCGGCATAGTCAATTTCGCCGCGTGCTTCGGAAATGGGTTTGCCTTGTTCCGCGGTCATCAGTTTGGCCAAATCTTCGCGATGTTCGATCATCAGTTCGAACCAGCGGCGTAAGATGGCTGTGCGCTCTTGTGGCAATAATCCAGCCCAAGCTGGCCATGCATCCTGCGCAGCTTTCGCCGCGCGTTTGGCGTCTTCGGCGGTCATACAGGCCACGTCGCCAATCACTGCACCATTGGCTGGATTGTGCACGGCCTTGGTGGCATTGTCTGCGGCCTTGATCCACGTGCCGCCGATAAACGATGTGTCCCGCAGCAAAGCTGTATCGGCGATACCGACCAGAGCTGCGATTTTGGGAATGAGTGTCTCAGACATGTGCGCCTCGTGCTAGATGGTGGTCTATAAGGGAAGACTACAGTCTCGCGCACCGAGGCTTTTGCGCTAATTTATATAGGCCAACCGAAAATCTTTCGGTAAACCCGTCAGTTTGGCAACAGACTATCGAAAGGGGGCGGTGTGTTTTTGACAGATTTGGTTACGATATAGCTGAAATACCGCGATACGCCTACGCGTTGTTCAAGCACTGTCTCCATGAAAGTTTGGTAGCTGACGATGTCGCGTGTGATGATCTGAATCAGATAATCATAGCCGCCACCAAGGGCCAGCAGTCGACAATTTCATCTTATCGAGCAACTTCACGTTTAAACCGATCAAAATTTTGGGTGCGGTGTTCGCCCAATTCCACTGTACAAACATCGTCACGGATGGTCCCAAAACCCGCACAGAAACATCCGCGCTATAGCAGGTAATCACGCCCGCTTGTTCAAGTTTTTGGATGCGTTCCCAACAGCTTGTCGGTCCTAGGCCTACACGCTGGCAAGCTCACTTTTGCTCAACCGCCCATCACGGGCAAGGATGGACAGCAGTTCAAAATCCATCTTATTAAGTCGTTTCATATTCATTACATTATCACGTCAAGGTAACGGGTGCTCTTGTCAATTGTTATGAAAGTTAGGACAGTATTGTTATGTATAATTGGCTCCCTGATAAAAGTACCCTCAAGCGCCCTCGATATAGGTCGTTGATGGAGGTGATCGAAAACGCAATTGAGGATGGAGCCCTTCAACCGGGAGAGCGGTTGCCCACCCATCGAGAGCTGTCGTATCAGCTGGGGCTCAGTGTGCAAACCGTCAGTCGTGCCTATTCGCGGCTTGTTGAAGCGGGGCACGTGGTGGGTGAGGTCGGGCGCGGCAGTTTTGTGCGCGGTATTGCCAATGATAACGCGTTGCCATTTCCCGCGGTACGGGCAGGGACGCAGGTATTGGATTTGGCTTTGATCAAGCCTATCGTCGGGGATTTGCAAAAGGATGCGTTGCGCACTGCGTTGCGCCGCATTGCCCAAGATTTGCCTTATGAGGTTTTGTCGTCTTTTCGCGCGTCCACCATCGCTAACCGTCATGTGCCCATTGTGGATCACTGGTTGATGCGGTGCGGTGTGTCGCGCCATGGTCGTGATGTGATCCCGACCAATGGCAATACATCGGCGATGACGGTTGCTTTGATGAGCGTGGCTCACAGTGGCGATTTGATTGTGACGGAATCGATGGGGCATCATACATTGCCCGCTTTGTGTCGCAGTCTTGGGATGCGTTTGCGCGGTATCGAGATGGACGATGAGGGCATTTTACCCGACGCTTTAGAGGAAATATGTAAGAATGAGGCGGTAAAGGCCTTGTTTATTGTGCCTCGGGCGGGACCTTTGTCTTGTGTCATGGGGCGCGAACGTCGGAGCGAAATCGTCAGAGTGGCGCGCAAATATGACATTGCAATTCTCGAAAATGACGCGTGGGGGCCGTTGTCGGCAGAGGCCACGTTGCCGCCACTTGCCGCTTTGGCACCTGAGCGCTGTTATTATTTTACCAGCCTGACAAAGTGTTTAATGCCGGGGTTGCGGGTTGGTTTTTTGGCCGTGCCGCAAGCGATGGCCAGCACTGTGCGCGAACGGCACATGGTGACAAATTGGATGGTCACGCCGCTTATGTATGAGATCGCGACCCAGTGGATTTCCGATGGAACTGCCGATGCGCTATGCGATTGGCAGCGTGTGGCATTGCGGGAGCGAGGTGATATTGCGCAAGACGTCTTGTCGCCAAATGGCGTGCGTGTGACCCGTGCGGGTTTGCAAGCTTGGCTGCCTTGTGCCGATATCGGGTCTGAGGCGCGTTTGGTTGAGCGTTCTCGTGACGCGGGAATTCTTGTTGCGCCAGGCTCTACGTTTTCCATCGGACCGCTTGCGTCAAAGCCGGGTATTCGGATCGCATTGGGCGTCGAAGATACGACGGTTCTGCGTGAGGCTTTGCATGTCGTGCGAAAAATTGATGCAGAAAATAGAGAGCGCTAACTATTCGGATCGTAAGATTGTAATGATTTAATGTAAATGTTGACTCTTAATTGTGATGATTTCATGTCTTGGTTAAAAATCGCTGCGTCACTCTGGCAATGCGGCCCATCAACACTTTGGAGAACATGATGAACAATCACCTAACAGCCTTAACCACTGGCGCCTTGGCCTTTGTCCTTTCCGCGTCTGCTGCAACTGCCGACACTTGGCGCTACGCACACGAAGAAGCCGCATCAGAAGTGCAGGGTGTTTTTGCCCAAAAATTCAAAGAAGAGATCGAAGCAAATTCCGAACACACGCTGCAGCTTTTCCCATTTGGAACACTTGGTGAAAGCGCCGACATCATGGAACAAGCACAATCCGGCATCTTGCAATTTGTGAACCAGTCACCAGGCTTCACAGGTGCTTTGATCCCCGAAGCACAGGTGTTCTTTGTTCCATATCTTTTGCCACAAGACGAGGCAACGCTGCAGGAATTCTTCACCAATTCTAAAGCCATTAAAGAAATGTTCCCAGCGCTTTACGCAGAGCAGGGGCTTGAGCTGTTGACGATGTACCCAGAGGGTGAAGTTTGCATGACGACACAAGAACCGGTGAAATCACCTGCTGATCTTGCGGGCGTAAAATTCCGCGTGATGACCAACCCACTGTTGGTGGAAAGCTACAGCGCATTCGGCGCGACACCAACGCCGCTGCCATGGGGCGAAGTCTACGGCGCGCTGCAAACGGGTATCATCCAAGGTCAAGAAAACCCACGTTTCTACCTTGATTCAACCAAGATGTACGAAGTGACGGACGTGATCACATGTATCGGTCACAACAACTTCACCACAGCTGCGATGGCCAACAAAGACTTTTACGATGGCTTGAGCGATGCAGATAAAACAGTGATCGCAAACGCCACAGATGCGGCATTTGAATACATCCTTGGGTATCAGTCTGAACTGGGAAAAACGAGCTTTGACAATATCTTGGCTGCGAAACCTGAGATGGAAATCAACATTTTGTCCGAGGCAGAGCGTGAGCCATTCAAAGCGACGGCTGGTCCAGTTGAAGCTGCCTATATCGAAATGACAGGCGACACAGGCGAAGCCATTTTGACCCAGATGAAAGCCGATCTCAAAGCGGCAGAGGTCGCAACACAATAAGATCAACAACAGGCACACGGGGGATCCCCCGTGTGCCTGTTTTCCCTTGTGAGTGCAGGATTCAAACACCGTGACCAACGAACAAGAAAACGACATGCTTGCCGCCAGTCAGCCATTGGTTGAGCCGGATGCAGATATCCTGACCGATGACACCTCGGCGCTGCCCGGTGTGTTGGGGGTGCTCGACATTGGTATAGCAAAGCTTGAGGCCTTTATGCTGGCCGCTGGCGTTTTGTTGATGGCCCTAAACACTGTTGCCAACGTGATAGGGCGGGTGTTTTTTGAAAGCCTGTACTTTTCCGAAGAACTCAATCGCATTCTCATAATTCTGATCACCTTTGCAGGGATCAGCTATGCCGCACGGCATGGGCGACACATTCGTATGTCGGCGATTTATGACACGCTTCCGCCCAAGCCACGTAAAATGATGACGATCCTAATTTCTCTTGTCACAGCGATCTTTATGCTGGGGTTGGCGTGGTATTCGCTGCAATTTCTTTTGACAACAATGGGCCGTGGTCGTGTGCTTCCGGCCTTGCAAATTCCCGTGTGGGTGACGCTGTGCTGGGTGCCTATGGGTTTCGTTTTGACGGGCCTGCAATATGTGCTGACCGCGATCAAAAACATCATCGAGCCAGACATATATCTGTCGACCAATGTTTTGGAAGGCTACGACAACGACGAGCGGGAGATTTAAGCAATGGCATGGATCGTATTTGGAGTGATGATCGTGCTTTTGCTGCTGGGGTTCCCGATGATGATCCCTTTGATGGCAGGCACACTCACGGGCTTTCTTTTAATTTTTGGCGATTTGAGCCAGATTGAAACGGCGGTGCAGCAAATCGTTGCAGGCATTCGCCCCGCATCGTTGATCGCTGTTCCGATGTTTATTTTCGCGGCTGATATCATGACGCGCGGCCAATCGGCGGGGCGTTTGATTGACATGGTCATGAGCTTTGTCGGCCATCTCAAAGGCGGCTTGGCGGTTGCGACAGCTGCGGCCTGTACCATGTTCGGCGCTGTGTCTGGATCAACGCAAGCCACCGTGGTGGCCATCGGGTCCCCTTTGCGGCCTAGGATGTTGAAAGCTGGTTACAAAGACAGCTTTATTCTGGCGCTGATCGTCAATTCCAGCGACATCGCGTTTCTTATTCCCCCGTCGATCGGGATGATCATTTACGGCGTGGTGTCCAATACTTCGATTGCTGAACTGTTCATCGCGGGCATCGGTCCGGGCCTTTTGATCTTGGTCTGTTTTTCTATCTTTTCAGTGATCTATGCGATCCGAAATGATGTGCCGACCGAACCGCGCGCCAACTGGGCGCAGCGTTTGAAAGCTGTGCAAAGGGCGCTTTGGCCGATGGGATTTCCTGCCATTATCATTGGCGGCATCTACGGCGGTGTGTTTTCACCGACCGAAGCTGCTGCGGCCTGTGTGCTTTACGCTTTGATCCTTGAGGTCGTTATTTTCCGTGAACTTGATTTGCGCGGTGTGTTTGACACTGCAAAATCTACAGGGCTGATCACGGCTGTTGTGTTCATTTTGGTTGGCGCGGGCGCTGCTTTTTCATGGATCATCTCTTTTGCACAAATCCCGCAAGCTGTTTTGGGCGCCGTTGGCATTGATGATATGGGGAGCATTGGCGTGCTCTTTGTGATCTCTGTGGCGTTCTTTATTGGGTGTATGTTTGTTGATCCCATCGTGGTGATTTTGGTCTTGGTGCCGGTCTTTGCGCCTGTGGTCGATGCCATTGGTCTTGATCCGGTGCATGTCGGGATCATCATCACGCTTCAAGTTGCCATAGGGTCGGCCACGCCGCCCTTTGGGTGCGATATTTTCACCGCGATAGCTGTGTTTAAACGCCCCTATATCGAAGTGATCCGTGGAACACCGCCGTTTATCGCTATTTTGCTGTCGGTGTCCGTCGCACTTATTTTCTTCCCGCAAATCGCTTTGTTCCTTCGTGACCTCGCATTTAAGTGAGAATATCCCATGTTCAAAACTATACTCGCAGCCTGTGATGGCTCTGCTCAATCGGAAAACGCTCTGCATAAGGCTATCGAACTTGCGAATTTGGCGGGCGCTAAACTTTTGATCTTAACGGTGTATCGGCATCATTCGATGACCGAAGCCTCTTTGTCGATGATCAGGGGGGCAAAGCATTCAACGCCAGACAAAGCGTTGGAAGAAAACGCCCGCGAAATTGCCGATTGTGCGCGCAAAATTGCGACACAAGAGGGCGCGACAGAAGTGCGTGCCTTTACCCGTTCTGGTCAGCCTGCGCGATCCATTGTTGAGTTTGCCAAAAAGCATGAAGCGGATGTGATCGTTTTGGGGTCACGCGGCACAGGGTCAATCGACGGCTACTTTTTGGGCAGTGTTTCTCACAAGGTGACAGGATTGGCATCGATGCCGGTTTTGGTCGTTTAGGTCACGCTATGTCACAGGGAAATCCCGCTAAAATAGAACCACTCGTCCCTCGATTTTCACCGATCGACACGGCATTGCCGCGTCTTGGTGTGATCGCTTTGGCGACAGATTTGACATTTGAACGGGACGCCGCGCGCCTGATCGATTGGAACGAGGCAAGGTTGCATGTCGCGCGCATTCCGTTTGATAACCCAACAACACCAGACAATTTGCGCGCTATGGGCCCCAATCTGAAAACCGCTGCAGCGCTTTTGGTGCCCGGTGTGGAATTGTCTGCGATTGCTTTTGCCTGCACGTCTGCGTCAATCACGTTGAGCAACGAAACGGTGACCCAAGCGATTGGTTTAAGCCGCCCGAATGTACCCGTGGTCACCCCATCAAGTGCGGGCCTTGCGGCGCTTAAAACGCTGGGTGCCAAACGTATCGCGCTTTTGACTCCTTATTTGCCTGAAACCACAGCACCCGTTGTGCGCTATTTTGAAACCAACGGCATTGCGGTCAAACGCTGCGGCTGTTTTGGTCTCGGCGATGATCGCGATATGGCGCGGATCGATCTGGACGCCTTGGTCGAGGCTGCCGTGTCTTTGGATGATCCCGATGTGGAGGCTTTGTTTTTATCATGCACGTCACTGCCTGCGGTCGACGTTATTGACGCGATTGAAACACGCATCGGCAAGCCTGTGGTGTCATCCAATCAAGCAACACTTTGGGTCATGCGCGGCCTTGCTGGATTGCCAGCGCCTGCGCGCCGTGCTGGACGTTTGTTTGATTACCCGCCCCCAGATGCATCCGGTGCGATATGACGCAACCCTTTGTAACACTGACTGAAATCCAAGCGGCACATGCGCGTATCAAGCCCCATGTGCGGCGCACATTTACAACGCGATCTGCGTCTTTGGGCGCGTATCTCGGACAGCCTGTTCATCTGAAACTTGAACATCAACAAATCACTGGCAGCTTCAAATTGCGCGGAGCGATGAACGCGGTCTTGTCACTTGATGAGACGACGCGGGCCCGTGGTATTGTGGCGGTTTCAACTGGCAATCATGGTCGTGCCTTGGCGCACGCCGCCCGTGCTGTTGGTGCGCGTGCGACGATCTGCATGTCGACCCTTGTGCCTCAGGCTAAAATCGATGGAATTGCAGCGCTTGGGGCGGATATTCGCATCATCGGCGCGTCACAAGATGAGGCCCAGTACGAAGTCGATAGGTTGATCGCGGACGAAGGCTTTGCCACCATTCCGCCTTTCGACAATCGCCACGTTATCGCGGGACAGGGCACGCTTGGCCTAGAGCTTTTGGATGATCTGCCCGAGCTTGCGACCGTTTTGGTACAAGTGTCTGGGGGCGGGCTGGTGTCTGGCGTGGCTGCGGCCCTTAAAGCCCGCAAACCTGACGTGCGCATCATCGGCGTATCAATGGCGCGTGGTGCGGCGATGCATGCTTCGCTGGCGGCGGGAAAACCCGTTGAGGTTCCCGAATTGCCAACACTTGCGGACTCTTTGGGCGGCGGAATAGGGCTGGACAACCACCTGACCTTTGCCATGACCCGCGCACTTGTGGATGACATCGTGCTGCTAAGCGAGGACGAGATCGCAGCAGGTATTCGTCATTGTTATGAGCACGAAGGGCAGATCGTTGAGGGCGCAGGGGCCGTTGGCGTTGCTGCAGTGCTTGCGGGCAAAATTGACAGCACTGGTCCGCTTGGCATTATCTTAAGCGGTGGAAATATCGACATGGGCCAGCATCAGCGCTTGATCTGCGGTGATCCCGTATGAACGCCATTTCAGTTTTGAGCGAAGACCAATTGCGCGGCGCTGTCCCTTTGACACTTGATGTCGTGGACTGCATTGAGAATG
The DNA here is from genome assembly GCF_900109555.1 of Pacificibacter marinus. GTDB lineage: Bacteria > Pseudomonadota > Alphaproteobacteria > Rhodobacterales > Rhodobacteraceae > Celeribacter > Celeribacter marinus_C. The sequence continues at coordinate 273,838 of NZ_FNZV01000002.1, forward strand.
CGTTCAAAATTTTAGCGCAAGACGGTGTAGTTATGCCGCCTGTATTGTCGATGCACTTGCCAATGGTCAACGGCGAGGTGGATATCAAAACCGCATATCTGCCTGGGTTTTCGGGCTTTGCCGTGAAAGTCTCGCCCGGTTTCTTTAACAATCCCGCGTTGGGGCTTGCGTCAACATCAGGATTGATGGTGCTGTTTTCGGCCCAAACGGGGCAGGTGCAAGCGGTGCTGTTGGACAATGGCTATCTGACCGATCTGCGCACGGCTGCGGCTGGCGCTGTTGCTGCGCGGGCTTTGTCGCGACCAGATGCGCACCGCGCGGCGATCTTTGGTGCGGGCACGCAAGCCTTGTTGCAATTGCAAGCGCTCTGCCTTGTACGCCCGATTAAACAAGCAACGATTTGGGCGCGCAATCCAGACCAAGCTGTACAGGCTGCACGCATCGCAAGCACCCGTTTGGGTATAGCTGTTGATGTGATCACAGACCCCGCAAAAGCTGTGGCTGGCGCGGATATAATTATTACCACCACGCCCGCGACACAGCCCATCGTGATGGCTGAATGGCTGCAAGCCGGCCAGCACATCACGGCGATGGGGTCGGATCAATCATCTAAAAATGAACTTGAAGCGGCATGTCTGACACGAGCAGATTTATATGTGGCGGACAGGTTTTCACAAACCAAAACCATGGGGGAATTGCGTGCTGCGATAGAGGCGGGTGTGATTGACCGTGACCGCATTGATCATAGTCCAAATCTTGCAGAATTGAGCGACGTTTTGACAGGCAAACACCACGGGCGTCGCACCTCAGACGACATTACGATTGCTGATTTAACCGGCACAGGCGCACAGGATACGGCAATTGCCACCTACGCGCTTGCAGCCATTCACAAAGGAGGACACGGGACGTGACTACATTTGAAAATAACTTCACCGATGCAGAATATTACCGCCGCATCGACAAAACGCGCGCGGCGATGGCTGCGGCAGGTCATGAAGCCATCGTGGTGACCGATCCTTCTAATATGTCGTGGCTAACGGGATATGACGGTTGGTCGTTTTATGTGTTTCAAGGCGTGATTTTGACCCATGAAGGCGATCCCGTTTGGTGGGGGCGTGGCATGGATGCGCTTGGCGCGCGCCGTACTGTTTTTATGCAAAGTGATGATCGTATTCGCGGCTATGATGACACCTATGTGCAAAACCCTGAAAAGCATCCGATGGAAGATTTGGCATGGATTTTGGCCGATTTAGGGCTGGAAGGCGCACGTATTGGCGTTGAAATGGACAATTATTACTATTCTGCCACGGCACATGCCGAATTGGGAAAGGCCTTGCCAAAGGCTACGTTGAATGATGCCACCGCGTTGGTAAACTGGCAGCGTGCGGTGAAATCCGAGCGCGAGATTGAATATATGCAGCGCGCCGCGCGGATCGTAGAGGCCATGCATGCGCGTATTTTTGAACTTGCAGAGCCCGGAATGCGCAAGAACGATTTGATCGCGGAAATTTACGCCACAGGTATTCGTGGCGCTGACGGTTTTTGGGGGGATTACCCCGCTATTGTGCCCATGGCCCCCTCTGGTTTGGATGCCACCGCGCCGCATTTAACATGGGATGACAGGCCTCTGGAAACAGGCGAGGCGACGTTTTTTGAAATTGCGGGGGCGCATCGGCGTTATCAATGCCCGCAATCACGTACGTTGTTTTTGGGCGATGTGCCTCAGAAATACCGCGATGCTGAAAATGCTGTGCTTGACGCGATTGAGGCGGGTCTGGAACAGGCGCGCCCCGGCAATCAGGCCCAAGACATCGCCAACGCTTTCAATGCCACGTTGAACAAAGCGGGATTTGAGAAAGACAGCCGGTGCGGATATGCCATCGGCATCAGCTATCCCCCCGATTGGGGCGAACGCACGATTTCGTTTCGTCGGGGCGACACCACCGTGTTGGAACCCGGTATGACATTCCACTTTATGCCAGCTCTATGGTTGGATGATGGGGGATTGGAAATCACTGAGCCGATCTTGATCACCGAAGAGGGCCATGAGTGTTTTTGCACTACCGAGCGCGAACTATGGGTGAAATCATGATGAAAAACCCGATCCAACCGACCATTCCACTAGACGCGGATGGGGTGCATCATGGCTTTTTAAAACTGCCCTATAGTCGTGATGATAGTGCATGGGGGTCGGTTATGATCCCGATCACGGTCATTGCGAATGGCGCTGGCCCGACCGCACTTTTGACCGGGGGCAATCATGGTGACGAATATGAAGGCCCGATTGCGTTGCAAAACTTGGCGACGTCATTGTCTGCGGACGAGGTGCGCGGGCGCGTGATTATTGTGCCGATTATGAACACGCCAGCTTTTCAGGCGGGCACGCGGTGTTCACCGATTGATGGCGGCAATATGAACCGCAATTTCCCCGGACGATCTGACGGCAGTGTGACTCAGAAAATCGCACACTATGTTGCGACCCATTTGGTACCACTTGCCGATATCGTTTTGGATTTTCACTCTGGTGGCCGCACGTTGGATTTCTTACCCTATGCTGCGGCACATGTGCTTGATAATAAAATACAAGAATCCGCTTGTATGGCCGCGATGCAGGCATTTAACGCGCCTTATTCTGTGCGGATGTTGGAAATTGACAACGTGGGCATGTTTGACACCGAGGTCGAAACCCAAGGCAAGGTTTTTGTGACCACTGAGCTTGGTGGGGCTGGCACAGCCACGGCCAAAAGTGTTGCAATTGCAGGCAAAGGCACGCGTAATTTGTTGAAACATGCGGGGATTTTGTCGGGTGCGCCTGACCTGTCAGAGACGGTGCAGCTTGATATGCCTGATGAGGACTGTTTTCAGTTTTCTATGGATGCTGGGTTGATCGAATATCTTGTCGATCTTGGCGATACCGTACAAAAAAACCAAATGATTGCCCGTATTTGGCCCAGTGATCGCACGGGCTGCGACCCTGTGTCTTGTGTGGCAAAGCGGGCTGGTATTCTCGCGGCGCGCCATGTCCCGGGCTTGGTGAAAATGGGCGATTTCATCGGTTTGGTCGCGGTCCCCGTTTAGGGGACGATTGCGCTCGCAGAGTGTTGATGCACTGTTAGTGATTTTGCCCGCCGATGTATCGCACATTCGCTGTCATCAAAAAGCGCTGTCGTCAAAAAGCGTCAATTTCGGGGACTGTGCCGTGTCTGGCTAAAAATGTAGGCAGGCCGACTTCGCCAGAATTGGGATCTTCGACAACCATATAAGCGTCCGCGCCGACGCAGTTTTCAGATCGGCATTCGCGCTCTGCACGTTCTTCTGCGGCTGAGGCTGTGGAGTATTGGATTTGTTTGCCAATCTGCAAGCTGGCTTGCTGAGCGTTGCCGCTTTTCTTTTCGATATACGTTTGGCAGATGTAATGCGTTTTGGGTGTTTCTTTTGAGTCGGGCATGACTGTGTTCCTAGTTGCGTTAAGAACAAAATAAGAACATTTAAGGTGTTTGGCAAGTTAATCTTACGCCCGCCTTTTCCATTGCACGCATAGATGTCACCCGTTAATAAATCCGCATGATTGAACACCAGATTTTTCTATTAAGACACGGCCAAACCGAGTGGAATCTTGAGGGGCGCTTGCAAGGGCGTTTGGACAGCCCACTGACGCAAAAAGGCCACGCGCAAGCTGTGCAGCAGCGCGATATTTTAAAACCTATTTTTGCAGCTATGCCGGACATTGCGATGGATGCCAGCCCGCTAAAGCGCGCTTGGGATACCGCAACTTGCGCCGCTGACGGGCGCGTTGTGCAAAAAAATGACCTGTTGATGGAAGTGTCCGCAGGCAGCTGGGAAGGCCGTCTTCGTGCCGATATCGTGGCTGAACGCGGCGGGTCCGCTGCCGAAGAAGACATGTTTGATCTGTTTTTATCTGCCCCTGATGGTGAAGGTGCGCAAGCGCTTGAGGCGCGGTGTCGTGCCTATTTGGGCGGAGTGTGCGGGCCAACGGTGATCGTGTCGCACGGTGTTGTGTCAGCGTTTTTGCGTGGTTTGTTGCGCGGTCTTGATCTGCCCGAAATAGCGCAACTGTCCCATCATCAAGGTGTTGTTTTTGCTCTGTCAGACGGGGTTGAAACTGTGCTGACCTCTGATGCGGATGCGCAAGCATATCTAAAATAAGCAATCATTCTGCTGTGATGTTACTGCGCCAATAGCTGTGCAATCGCGGCCTCTAACGCGGTGTCTTTGCCTTGTGAAAATGCTTCTGCATCAAAGGGTAACAATATATCTGGCGCGATGCCTGATGTGCCAACCAAATCCCCATTTGCCATGAAAAAGCGCTGATGCGGCAATGTGAACTTCCAACCATTGGGCAGCGTGCGTCCTAAAATATCCGACGGCGCGCCTGCGGTCGGCATCCCCATCACTGTTATATTTTGCAGCGATTTTAATGCCGCCACCAACACCTCAGACGCGCCCATGGTTTCACTTGAGGTCAGGGCGATGACAGGCTGGCGCAGCGGTGTTTGTGTGGATGTGACCCACAAAGGCGTGTTTTGCGTAAATTGCTCATGTGCCATCTGCGTGGCTTTATACCCCGCGACAAACAGGTTGTCTGAAAAGGCGCTGGCATAGCTCAAAGCCACCTTATCTGACCCGCCCGTGGCAAAGCGCAAATCCAACACGATCCCTGCCGCATCTTGATAGGTTTGCGTCAACTCGGTCACAACACGTAGCGCTTCATCGGACATATGTTTGCCAAAAGCAGGATCAGTGTTCATGTGGTGGATTGAAATAAATGCGATGGAGGTGTCGACCCATCCGTGGCGAATACCAGCGGTGTTGATGTGCTCAGGTGGGGCAATCAGATAGGCGTCGGTCGCGGCACAATACGCTTGTTGGTGCTCGACCCACGGCGCACTGGTGTGGGGGCTTGATCTGCGGTCTGGCGTGGCGAATTGAATGTTTGGATCATCCAATCCCAAGAGGGCGGTCTCGATCGCAGTTTCAACCCGCTGTGGGTCGATGCTTTGGCCAATGGTTGCCAGTCCTGAGTGCAATCGGCCAGGCCAATTGACATCGTGTTCGTCAAAATTGGGGTAGTGCGTCTCGAAGCTGTCCCAAAAGGTGGCAAATACCTCGCGCGGACCAGCTGGTGCGCCGCCTGTGCATAGCGCGGGCAGGGTGGTTTGACGGATTGCGGTGATCGGCACGGCCATGTCTGCTACATCAATTTGCAACTGGTCGCCCTTGCGGGTGAATGTGTAGCCTGCAAAACGGCGGGCCAAGCCAAGATGTGCAGGCATCCGCGCCCCAATACGGCACGAGGACGAGGTGACTTCGAACACCGTGATTTTGGCGCGGCTAATGTCAAAGATCAAACCAGAGCCTTGGGTTTCCCATTGCCCCCGCAGGTCTTTTTCGGGCTGGTTTGGCACCCAAAGCGCCAGCAACACCAGCCCTGCCAAAACGCCAGAGGCACCAAGCACACGCAAAACTTTAAGAATCATATCCGTCAATGTCATTGCGCGTGCTCGTTTTTAGGTCTCATGGCCAGGGATTAGTCTTGTGACACGGCATCCAAAATACGGGCCCAAGATCGCATACCTTTGTGAAAGCACTCAACGTCATATTTTTCATTGGGCGAGTGAATTTGGTCATCGTCGCGGCCAAACCCAATCAGCATTGCGTCAACGCCAACGACTTTTTTGAAATGACCAGCGATTGGAATTGATCCGCCACAGCCAATGAACGCAGCCTCTTTTGGCCATTCATCTGACAAGGCGTTGCGGGCTTTTTCAAACGCGGGGTGATCTGTCGCCATGACGGATGCTTTTGAGGCCCCGTGCGGGTTAAATTCGACGGTGCAATCTTCGGGCAGATTGGCGGTGATGTACTTGTGCAAGGCTGCGCGGATTTTATGCGGGTCTTGATCACCCACAAGGCGCGCAGACAGTTTGACCGAGGCTTGTGATGGCAAAACAGTTTTAAACCCTTTGCCTGTGTAGCCGCCAATGATGCCGTTGAATTCAAGCGTTGGTTCGGACCAAATCATTTGCAGCCCGCTTTTGCCATCTTCCCCAGCGGGAATTTTCAGGCCGACGTCGCCCAAGAATTGTTCTGGCTCAAACCCCAGCGCATCCCATTGCGCGCGCAGATCATCGGACAATTCTGGCACGCCGTCATAAAAGCCGGGCAGGGTGACGCGCCCTGAGTCGTCATGCAAGCCCGCCAAAAGCTTGGTTAAAACCCGAATTGGATTGCGTGCGATGCCGCCGAACATGCCAGAATGCAAATCTTTATTGGCTGCGGTGATCACAATTTCTTCACCCATCAACCCGCGCAGCATGGTGACAATCGCGGGTGTATCGTGGCCAAACAGCCCCGTGTCACAGATCAAAGCCACATCGCCTTTGAGCTTGTCTTTGTGCTCTTGCATAAACGGCACCAATGACGGCGAGCCGCTTTCTTCTTCGCCTTCAAAGAAAAACGTGATTTCGCAGGGCAGCGCGCCATGTTCGGATTTCCATGCGCGACATGCCTCGATAAAGGTCATCAGCTGGCCTTTGTCATCAGATGATCCTCGCCCGCGAATGACTTTGCCTTTGGCGGTGTTTTCCACTTGGGGATCAAACGGATCGCTTGACCATAAATTAATTGGATCAACAGGTTGCACGTCGTAATGCCCGTAGAACACAAGGTGTGGTGCGCTGGAATTTTCCGGCCCATCAATGTGCCCCATCACCATAGGATGCCCCGGCGTCTCATAGGTTTGCGCGTCAATCCCGATGGATTTCAAATCGGTGACCAACCAGTCTGCAGCGCGGGCACATTCGGCTTTGTAAGCGGGATCTGTGGAAATGGACTTCAATCGCATCAGGTCCAAAAGGCGATCCAAGGATGCAGAAAGATCAGTGTCGATGCGGGATAACACGGGGGTGAGACGAGAGGTCATAATGCGGGACGCCTTTTGCGAGAGAAGTGTAATATCGCGTCAACTTACCGCGCCCAAGTGCGGTGTCCAGTCGCGGGGGCCACTTTGATATAGATCATTCCTAAATGTTTTTGTTAGAAGCTAAACCAGAGGCGACAGATAACGTCGCACACATGATTGCTCAAATATCTTGCGTTTTTTGAATATGTTTCGCAAACTGGGCATCAAGCCGCCAAACTTGGCGATGAAAGTACGTAGAAGAGGACGACCCGTGAACTATAACGCACAGCTCGATGAGGCGCTTCAACGTCTACATGATGAAGATCGTTACCGGACATTCATTGACATCGAACGCGAGCGTGGAAATTTCCCGCATGCTGTGTGGAATAAGCCCGATGGATCAAAGCAGCCCGTCACGGTGTGGTGTGGCAACGATTACCTCGGCATGGGGCAGCATCCCGCGGTTTTGTCCGCGATGAAAGAAGCTGTGGATGCAACGGGGGCCGGATCAGGCGGCACACGCAATATTTCGGGCACAACAGTTTACCACAAACGTCTTGAAGCGGAATTGGCCGATTGGCACCAAAAAGAAGCGGCCTTGGTGTTTTCATCTGCCTATATCGCCAATGATGCGACGCTATCGACTTTGCCAAAGCTGTTCCCCGGGTTGATCATCTATTCCGATGCGCTCAATCATGCCTCTATGATCGAAGGCATCCGTCGCAACGGTGGTGCCAAGCGCATTTTCCGTCACAATGACGTTGAACACCTGCGCGCTTTGCTGGCTGCCGATGATCCTAAAGCACCAAAATTGATTGCCTTTGAATCGATCTATTCTATGGACGGCGATTTTGGCCCGATCAAAGCGCTGTGCGATCTGGCTGACGAATTCAACGCGCTGACATATATTGACGAAGTACATGCGGTTGGCATGTACGGCGCGCGTGGTGCTGGTGTTGCCGAACGCGATGGTTTGATGGGCCGTATTGATATCGTGAATGGTACTTTGGGCAAGGCTGTGGGTGTCTTTGGCGGCTACATCGCTGCGTCTGAAAAAATGTGTGATGCCATTCGATCTTATGCACCGGGGTTCATCTTTACGACCTCTTTGCCGCCCGCCGTTGCTGCGGGGGCCGCGGCCTCTATTGCGCATCTGAAAAATGATCCAGGCCTGCGTGAGCGCCACCAAACACAAGCCAAAATCCTAAAACTGCGTCTCAAAGGGCTTGGCTTGCCGATCATTGATCACGGTAGCCATATTGTGCCTTTGATTGTTGGGAACCCAAAACACACCAAATTGATGTCGGATATGATGCTTGATGGCTATGGTATTTACGTTCAACCTATCAATTACCCAACCGTGGCACGCGGTACAGAGCGATTGCGCTTTACGCCTTCGCCAGTGCACGGCCCGCGCGAAATGGACAGCCTTGTGAATGCGTTGGACGAATTATGGGCGCATTGTGCGCTGAATCGTGCCGAATTGGCTGGGTAGCAGGTATTCGTACTGTGCGCAGCTGTTGACCCTATGCTAACTAAATAACGATAGACGAACGATTCGTCTTATCGGATGAGGCAGGTCGAGGTATGCGCAAGTTGGGGCTGTGGAACAAACCACCGGTCGAGGAAGAGCAGCGTCCACGCGGTTTTGACGACTTCGAGCTTAAGCTCGGTGATGTCATGCGCGGGGAGCGTGCGACGCTTGGCAAGTCACTGCTTGATGTTCAACGCGAACTTAAAATCAAAGCGACTTATATTGCTGCGATTGAAAATGCCGATCCTTCTGTCTTTCAAACCCAAGGGTTTATTGCTGGCTACGTGCGATCCTATGCGCGCTATCTAGAGTTGGACCCGGAATGGGCCTTTGCACGCTTTAGCGCGGAAAGCGGCTTTGCCGTGGCGCATGGCATGTCCCCTGCAGCGTCATCGCCCCGTGGTCCATCCAACGCTGATATTGCAGCACGTAAACGCAAGTCAGATGATCCGTTTTCCGATCCTAACGCTTCTTTTGTGCCTCGCAGCGAAAGCTTTTTTGCGCGCATTGAACCTGGGGCCGTTGGGTCCACAGCCGTTCTGCTCGCACTTGTGGCGGCAATTGGGTACGGCGGTTGGTCTGTTTTGCAAGAAATTCAAAAAGTGCAGCTTGCCCCCGTTGACCAAGCACCGGGTGTGGCGTCTGAAACCACGGGGCTGCCTGAAAATTCTGTTGTTGTCGCTGGTCTCAATGAAAACGTTGGGGTGTCCTCAGAAGCACTTGATCGTTTGTATCGTCCGCAAGCTTTAAACACGCCTGTGCTTGTGCCCCGTGACGGGCCAATCGCAACGCTTGATCCGCGGTCTGTCGGAACTTTGGCGCATGAAAGCGCAGAAGAGCGTTTGAACGCAACAACACTTCAATTGGCCCAAGCTGTTGCTATGGGCATAGACGATTCTGAGGTGCAGGTTGTTGAACAAGATGCGCCTGAATTGGCTTTGGTGGCTGTGCGTCCGTCTTGGGTGCGCGTCAGTTCTGCCGATGGGTCCGTTTTGTTTGAGAAAATTCTGGACGCAGGCGAACGCTATATCTTGCCCGCAACGGAACAAGCGCCGCTTTTGCGCACTGGCAATGGCGGGGGCGTATATTTCGCTTTGAACGGGCAGGCCTTTGGTCCGGCAGGGAAGTCTGGCTCAGTGGTGAAAAACATCGCCTTGTCTGAGGCAGATATTTCCAGCACCTTTGAGCCCGTTGATTTGGCTGCCGATAATTTCGTGACTGAAATGTTCAAAGTTGCTCAAAACACAGCCACCGAATAATCTTCATTTTCGTTAAAGACCCCTGTCGTATAGATTTGTGTGCGCCATATGTCCCTGACTGTGCGCGCCTGGCGCGAATGGCCCATTGCCCCTTTGGTGTCCGCGAACTATCTATAGCTCAAAGACGATCTTTGATCCGAAAGGTGTTCCATGTCGATAAACCATATCCGCCCTTGGCGTAACATTTACCGCCGTGAAAGCCGCCAGATTATGGTTGGCAACGTACCGGTTGGTGGTGGGGCGCCCATTTCGGTTCAAACGATGACAAACACCGACAGTTCTGATGTGCGTGCGACGTTGGATCAAGTCATTCGCGCGGCTGATGCAGGTGCAGATATTGTGCGGATTTCTGCCCCTGATGTGGGAGCCACGCAAGCGCTGAAAGAGATTTGCCGCGAAAGCCCTGTGCCCATCGTGGCCGACATTCATTTTCACTACAAACGTGCGATTGAAGCGGCGGAAGCGGGGGCTGCGTGTCTGCGGATCAATCCGGGCAACATTGGTGACGAAAAACGCGTCAAAGAGGTGATAAATGCTGCCAAAGATCATGGTTGCTCGATCCGTATCGGCGTGAACGCGGGGTCTTTGGAAAAACATTTGCTGGATAAATACGGCGAACCTTGCCCTGATGCCATGGTTGAGAGTGGCATGGACCACATCAAAATTCTGCAAGACAACGACTTTCACGAATTCAAAATATCGGTGAAAGCCTCTGACGTGTTCATGGCCTCTGCTGCCTATCAACAACTGTCTGAAGCCACTGACGCGCCGATCCATTTGGGGATTACTGAGGCTGGCGGGCTAACCTCTGGTACGATCAAATCTGCCATTGGCATGGGGCAATTGTTGTGGGCGGGCATCGGCGACACGATCCGCGTGTCTTTGTCGGCGGATCCCGTAGAAGAAGTTAAAGTTGGCTATGAAATTCTTAAATCGTTGGGGCTGCGTCACCGTGGTGTGAACATCATTTCTTGCCCATCTTGTGCGCGCCAAGGCTTTGATGTGATCAAAACAGTCGAGACCTTGGAAAAGCGTCTTGAGCACATCAAAACACCGATGAGCCTGTCGATCATCGGTTGTGTTGTGAATGGTCCGGGCGAAGCTTTGATGACGGATGTTGGTTGGACGGGTGGCGGCGCTGGCGCTGGTATGGTGTACCTTGCTGGCAAGCAGTCGCACAAACAGTCCAATGAAGATATGGTGGAACATATCGTCGAACAGGTTGAGAAAAAGGCCGCAGAAATCGCGTCTAAAATGGCAGCTGAAGCTGAGGCGGCAGAATAAGATCGCGCTATAATTGTCTGTAATAAAAAGAAAAACCCCGCGTATTCGGCGGGGTTTTTCTTTTTAACGTTTGGTTTTATTTAGCCTTTGGCACGCAGGTCGGCCACGATTTCTACCATGCTGTCATAGGGCACATAGCCACGAATAAGTTCGCTTTGCATCACAAAAGCCGGCGTGCCATTGATTTGCATCGCTTGGCCCAGAGCGTGGTTTTGAGCGATGATTTGCGTGACTTCGTCTGAATTCATTTTGGCCATTACAGCGTCCACATCAAAATCCATCTTGCGCACAAGGCGTTTTAAACTGGCTTCTGACACGTTGTTTCCCGCGGTCATCAAGGCTTCGTGGACTTCGGCATAGGCGGCATTCCCCGCGACCAAATGTGTGGCTATGGCAAAACGCGAGGCTAAGACGGAAGCTTCCCCAAGGATGGGGAATTCTTTGACGATCAGTTTGATGTTGCCGTCGTTTTCCAGCAATGCGTTGACGTCAGGGTGGGCTTTTTTGCAGTACCCACAGCGGTAATCTAAAAACTCGACCATGGTGATGTCGCCGTCAGGGTTGCCCAAAATCAAATCGCTTGGACTTTCAAACAGTGCAACCGCATTGGCAGAAATCAGATCGCGATCTGTGGCTTCGACTTGTTGCGCGTTGCGGGTTTCTAGCACTGCGATAGCTTCCATCAACACTTCTGGGTTGTCCAAAAGATAGGCGCGCACTTCGGCTTGAAACGCTTTGCGGTCAGTGTCGGACAGGTTGGCAAGATCGCTTGACCACGCTGCGCCTGTTGTGGATAGGGCGACAAGGGCGCTTGCGCCAAGTGTCAAAAGGGAGCGGGTAACGCGCATCTGGTCTCTCCGTACAAAAATTGCCTGCAATCTCTAACACACTTAGGCATAGGGTCCAGCTAACAGTTTTGTGAAAGGGTTTCATTTGCTTTTGCGGGATTGCGTTTTGTGCAGTGCGCTGGCATCGATAGATCACCCAAATTGAGAGAATAAGCTTCGATGAAAACCTCACGCCGCAGCGCCGTTGACCCGTTTATTGTTATGGATGTGATGGAGGCCGCCCGCGCAGCCGAAGCCCAAGGACGTCACATCATTCACATGGAAGTGGGCCAGCCCGCGACAGGTGCGCCCCGCAATGCGCGCGCCAAATTGGCCACTGAAATGGAACGAGGCCCGCTTGGGTATACGGTTGCTTTGGGCTTGCCCGAATTGCGCGCAGGGATCGCTGCGCTGTACCAAGATTGGTACGGGATCGACCTTGATCCTGCGCGCGTTGTGGTCACGTCAGGTTCGTCGGGTGCATTTATTTTGGCCTTTACAGCGTTGTTTGATGCTGGGGCCAAAGTGGGGCTGGGGGAGCCCGGCTATCCATCGTATCGCCAAATCTTAAGTGCACTTGATCTTGATCCTATTGGCATTCAATCCAAGCTGGAAAACCGCTTGCAACCTGTGCCCAGTGATATGCCTGAGGGCTTGGATGGGTTGATCGTGGCCTCGCCAGGCAATCCGTCTGGCACCATGCTGGACCGTGCGGCCATGGGCGCGTTGATAGACGCTTGCGCTGCCAAAGATATCAGCTTTATCTCGGATGAAATCTATCACGGCATTCAATACGAGGGCCGTGCCGTTTCTGCGCTTGAGCTGTCAGATGATGTGTATGTCATCAATTCGTTTTCCAAGTATTTTTCCATGACAGGTTGGCGTGTGGGGTGGATGATCGTCCCAGAAGATCACGTGCGCGTGGTGGAACGACTGGCGCAAAACTTGTTTATTTGCCCGCCTCATGCGGCGCAGATTGCGGCTCTCGGGGCCTTAGGGGCCCGTGATGAATGTGACGCACACACGCAAGTTTACACCGAAAACCGTCGGTTGATGTTAGAAGGCTTGTCGCGCATCGGTTTTGACAAAATCGCACCGCCTGATGGGGCGTTCTATATCTACGCCGATGTGTCGGATTTGACCCAAGATAGCCGTGCCTTTTGTGCTGAAATTCTCGATAAAGCGGGCGTTGCCGTTACGCCAGGGTTGGATTTTGACAAACAACGCGGCGGACAAACGTTGCGGTTTTCATACGCACGCGCCACAGATGATATTATCGAGGGCCTCAAACGTCTGGGAGATTTCATGCACGCGCGCAGAGGCTAGAGCGTTTCAGTCTGAAGGACAGGCGCATCTGTGCTGGAAATCACAGCCTTGGCTTGTTACAGTTGTACTCATAAGGACCAAACATAAGGTCTAGATGAGGTAAAAATGCAGTTTTCCAAGGTCTGTTTAATCGCGGCCACGCTTGGCGTGTGCGGGGCTTTCATCCCGCAAAACCTAGTTGCCCAAGACGAATTTGTCGCATTGGCACAGGTCGGTGGCGCGAGCTCTCGGGTTGTGGATCGTGGCAATGGCGCGACGATGACGTTAACGTTAAGTCAGCCCGTGCCGTACAGGATTTTCACCCTGACAGACCCTTTGCGCATGGTTGTCGATTTCGCCGAGGTCGATTGGACCGGATTTAACCCCATTGGATTTGATCAAACGACCGTTGTAACAGCCGTCAGAGTGGGCGGGTTTCGCCCCGGATGGTCGCGTATGGTGCTGGATTTGGCTGAACCTGTGGCCATTGAAGCCGCGCAAATGCTGCGCACAGATGAAGGCGCGACACTGCATCTTAGCCTTGATCCTGTGACCGAAGATCGCTTTGCCCAAACCTCTGGCGTGCCTGAGACAGCGCAATTTGCGCTTGCTGGTGATCGGGTTGAACTCGGGCCCGTAGCGCGCACCCCGATTGGCACTGGTCCTTTGCGGATCGTGCTTGATCCGGGGCATGGTGGCATTGATCCGGGGGCTGAACGCGATGGTCAGCGCGAATCCGATTTGATGCTATCCTTTGCGCAAGAGCTGCGCGATGTGTTGGTGCGTGCAGGTGGGTTTGACGTGGTTTTGACCCGCAACGATGATACCTTTGTGCCGCTTGAAACCCGTATTTCCATTGCGCGCGCTGTGGCTGCCGATGTGTTTTTATCGTTGCACGCAGATGCCATTTCCGAAGGCCAAGCCGATGGGGCAACCGTGTATACATTGGCTGACCGCGCGTCAGATGAAGCATCTTTGAAACTGGCCGAGCGCCATGATCGGGCTGATCTTTTGGCGGGCATTGATTTGAGCGACCAAGATGATGTGATCGCGGCTGTGTTGTTGGACATGGCGCGCACTGAAACGAAACCGCGCACAAACCGCTTGGCAGATGCTTTGGTGTCGCGTTTGCAAAAAACGATTGAAATGCACACGCGCCCTCGGATGGAAGCGGGGTTTTCAGTGTTGAAATCCGCAGATGTACCGTCGGTTTTGCTTGAGGTCGGGTTTTTATCATCCCCCAAGGATCGTGCCAATTTGATTGACCCCGTATGGCGTCAAAAGGCGGCACAGGCCATCCGTGATGCGCTGTCTACATGGGTCGATGAAGAGCGTGAGATTGCTCAAATGACACGGCAGTAAGTGCCATATGTCAAATCACCGCCCAATTTGCGCGACGGCATGTGAAATTCCCCGCTTGGATGGCGCAATTGTGCTTACAATCTTGCGTGTTGGTTTTGACCCTCGCGCCTGCGACGTATAAGTAGATACGATAAACGCAGGGGGCGACTCGTGCGATCACTGGCGGGAAGGCTCTCACTTTGGCTCGGTTTATTTTTTCCTTTTTTGGGACTATTTTTTCGTGGATCACGACAGCGGCCTTTTTGGGCGCTGCAGTCATCGGCGGCATCTTTTGGATGTATGGCCGTGATTTGCCCGATCACGAAGCTTTGGCGCAATACACTCCGCCAACCCTGAGCCGGATTTATTCCAGTGAAGGTCGGATCATTGACGAGTTTGCCCGCGAACGCCGCCTGTACACCCCTGCAGATGAAATTCCAGATCTGGTGAAATACGCGTTTATTTCGGTCGAGGATAAGAATTTCTATTCCCACAAAGGGTATGATCCTGTTGGGATTTTGAAAGCGGCTGTGCAGTGTTTCCAAGGGGCGCGGTGTCGTGGTGCGTCGACGATCACCCAACAGGTGATGAAAAACTTCCTGCTGTCTTCTGATCGCTCTGCCGAACGTAAAATTAAAGAGATCATTTTGGCGGCACGGCTGGAAAAGACACTGTCAAAAGATGATATTTTGGCGCTTTATTTGAATGAAATCGATCTTGGCGCGCGCTCTTTCGGCGTCACTGCCGCTGCGCAGACCTATTTCAACAAATCCCTAAGTGAACTGACGATCGAAGAGGCCGCCTTTCTCGCGATTCACCCCAAAGCGCCGTATTCCTATCATCCTGTGAAAAACTACGATGATGCTTTGGCCCGACGCAACAATGTCGCGTTGAGCCTAATGTTCGACAATGGCTATATTTCGAAAGAGCAATATGACAGGGCCGTCGCAACACCGATCAAATCGGTGCAAAACGGCGATTACGAAAGTTACCGTGCTGCTTTGCCGCCACGTGATTATTTCACCGATGAAATTCGCCGCCAGTTGTCCAAAGATTTTGGCGAAGAAGAATTTTTCGAAGGCGGGCTGTCCATTCGCGCCACCATTGATCCCGAGTTGCAAACCCAAGCGGCACATGCGTTGCAAGGGCGTCTTGAAACGTTGGACCGTGATGGCGGGCGCTGGCGTGGAACGGGCAAAACCATTGATGTTGCCGCACTTGACGGTGGCACATGGGAAGCGGCTTTGGCCGACGTAAACGTTGCGCGCGATGTGACGCTGGGCAGCAAATGGTATGTTGGCGCGGTTGACCAAATCGACGATCAATCGATGACCGTTATGGTGGAAACCATCGGCGAAGTGTCTGTGCCGCGCAAAGATATCGGTTGGATCAAAGGCGCGTTCAAAGACAATTTCACCCGTGGGGATGTGGTTCATTTACGTCAGATGACGTCGGGCGATAACGGAACTGGTGATTTCATTCGCTGGACGCTGCGCCAAGTGCCACAGGTCCAAGGTGGCTTTATGGCGATGGACGTCAACACGGGCCGCGTGATCGCGATGCAGGGTGGATTTTCCTACCAACATTCGGTGTTCAATCGTGCAACACAGGCCACGCGCCAACCGGGGTCATCATTTAAGCCGTTTGTCTATGCCGCCGCGCTTGATTCAGGGTTCACACCCGCGACAATCATTGTGGATGCGCCTATTGAAATCAACACACCGCAAGGGGTTTGGCGCCCTAAAAATGCTTCTCGCCGCTTTTACGGACCAACGCCATTGCGCACAGGGATCGAACAATCGCGGAACTTGATGACCATTCGTTTGGCCCAAGAGGTCGGCATGGATGTCGTTGCAAGCTACGCTGAACGCTTTGGTGTTTATGACCAGATGGGGCAATTTTTAGCGTCGTCTTTGGGGGCTGAAGAAACTACATTGTTCAAAATGGTCGCTGCCTATGCGATGTTTGCCAATGGCGGTGAACGGGTGGAACCGACCCTTGTAGACCGCGTTCAAGACCGTTGGGGCAAGACGATTTACAGCCACGATCAGCGCGAGTGTAATGAATGTGATCTGCTTGCTCTTGAGGCGGGGTTTGCCCCGACGATTGTTTCCAATCGTGAAAGAGTGATGAATGCGATTACGGCTTATCAATTAACCTCGATGATGCAGGGGGTTGTCAGTCGCGGGACCGCAGCTGGGCGCGTGAATTTGCCTGTGCCTGTGGCGGGTAAAACCGGTACGACAAATGATGGCAAAGATGCTTGGTTTGTTGGTTTTACGTCAAATATCGTCGCTGGGTGTTACATTGGATACGACACGCCACGTTCCATGCCGGGCGCATCTGGTGGTGGGTTCTGTGGTCCTGTGTTCAACGAATTCATGCAAAAAGCTGTTGCAAAATACGGCTCTGGTAAGTTCCGCGTGCCTCCGGGCGGGCGATTTATCAAGATCGACCGGTTCACTGGCGCACGTTTGGCGGATGATGCGTCTGGTGAAAATGTTGTGGCTGAATATTTCCGCGATGGCGAAGAACCCGTCTTTGGGTTGGCCTTTGATGGTGGTTTTGCCATGGGATCAGATTTGCCTCTTTTCACCCCCGATGAACAAGGTGGCAGTGGCACGCGTGATGTCCAAACCGGTGCAGGTCGTGTGATTAAAGTGCCCAAAAAGGCGACCATCAATTCGCTGTCTTCTGGCGGTTTGTATTGACGCGACTATGCTTTGCTAAAAAATATGCATTGAAAAGCCGTGCTTTGGGGCGCGGCTTTGAAAAGACCTTGCGGGTTTGCGGCCAAATTGGGGGAAATCCCTTGTGTCTACTGTGCCGCGCTCGTAAATGTGTTCCCCAATTCCGATGCGGCCTTTTGGCCTGAAATTATAAGGTAGATGCACGTGCGCGCCGAAATTCAAAACTCTGTGACGAAGATCGAAAAATCCGTTGAGCTGCTCAAACAGCGTCTCGACTGGGACACCGCGCCGCATCGTTTGGAAGAATTCGCGGCGATGATCGAAGACCCGACTTTGTGGGACGATCCTGAGCGGGCGCAACAACTGATGCGAGATCGTCAGATGTTGATGGATGCGGTCGACATGGCCAAAAGCATCGCGCAAGAGATGCAAGACAACATCGATATGATCGAGCTTGGCGAAATGGAAGATGACCAAGAGGTTGTCACCGAAGCCGAGCAAGCGATTTTGGCGCTAGAAATTAAAGCCGCTGAAAAAGAATTGGAAGCACTGCTGGACGGCGAAGCCGACGGCAACGACACGTTTCTTGAGATCAACTCAGGCGCGGGCGGCACAGAGTCTTGCGATTGGGCGTCTATGTTGGCGCGCATGTATGTGCGGTGGGCTGAGAAAAAAGGCTACAAAGTCGAGTTGCAATCTGAAAGTGCGGGCGAAGAGGCGGGCATCAAATCTGCCGCTTATAAAATTTCAGGCCACAATGCTTATGGCTGGCTGAAATCCGAAAGCGGCGTCCACCGTTTGGTACGTATTTCGCCGTTCGATTCCGCAGCCAAGCGCCACACGTCTTTCACTTCGGTCAAAGTTTATCCCGTGGTGGATGACAACATCGAGATTGAAGTGAACCCGTCTGACATTCGTATCGATACATATCGCTCTTCGGGCGCTGGCGGTCAGCACGTGAACACCACGGATTCCGCCGTGCGGATCACCCACGCGCCGACAGGTATTGTTGTGACGTCATCCGAGAAATCACAGCACCAAAACCGCGATATTGCCATGAAAGCGTTGAAATCTCGTTTGTACCAAATCGAGCTGGATAAACGGTCAGCTATGGTTAACGAAGTGCATGAAAACGCGGGCGATGCGGGGTGGGGCAACCAAATTCGGTCTTATGTTTTGCAGCCATACCAGATGGTTAAAGACCTGCGCACCAATTTCGAAACCTCAGACACCAAAGGTGTGCTGGACGGTGATCTTGATGGCTTGATGGCCGCCACTTTGGCGCAAAATGTTTCAGGCAAATCACGCGCGGATGCGCAAGGCGACTAAGCAAAGGCGCGTTTGATCCGCCTGTACGTTAATGAAAACGCCGTTTTTCTGGCGCTGCAACGAGTGCCTTGTTATTTTTCAAATGACGAAAAGCCAGTTTTCGGCCCAGTTTGCCTGCGAAAATTTGGCGCGCAGGTTTTGGCGCCTCTGGATCTGTCAGTAAGCTCGGAAATAGCGCCCAAATTTCTTGACGGGCCTCAGACGAGATGGCTTTGAGTGCTTGTTCGCCAGTGTAGAGCGACTCTGTGGCTGCGCCTTGTGCAAAGATGATTTCATGCTGATCAAAGACGAGATGCAGATAGGTGACTTCGGTCACATTACGATCAATTTCTACGCCGGGCAGGGACAAAAGATGCTTTGCGGCCACCAATACTTCGTGTGTGCCAGCCATACGTTCTGCGATGCGAGAGCGCACCAGCATCCGGTGTTGTGGCGAGACAAGCAGATCTTGCGCAGGAATATCTGGCCCCAAAGCGCCTTTGGTGATCCGGATTGGCAACATCTGCGGTGCGGTGTTCAAGAGGTCGGCTTGCAAGCGCCGTGATCCGATCCAGCGCAACGGTGCAACGCCGTGATCTGCAGTGACCACCAAATCACCCACTTTGAGCGTTTCAACGGCGCGCGGCCCCTGTGCGGTGTCAATCAATGTGCCTTTGGTAAAGCAGGGCACCATGGATTGATAATCAGCATCATAGTTGTTGTTGTAATCGGGAACCCATCGACCCCATCGGTTATAGCTGCCGGGGTAGCTGAGCGTGACACCTTCATCAGGCACATCGCCTTCAAAGGTAAAGCCGATGATGTTATCGGTGTAGTTGCCCCATCTAGAATATTCTCGTACGGAAATGGCCACGACCCGGTAGAAGATGCCTGTGTCCGCATCAACGAGTGTGACTTCGTATTCGTTTTGCAACTCTGTGCCAGTCGCATAGGTGGTCGAACCAATAGTAAGCGGTGCAGTGAGCACTTGGTTGGTGCTGTCATCATCAAGCGTGTCCGCCGCCGATCCACTATCTGTGTCGTTTACTGTTACATGGGTTGCCGTTGCGCCAGTATTGACCGTCAATGTCGGCCGAGACCACTGATTGTCATCCCACTGCGCGCCATTGGTTTGGGCTGTCAGAATATTCGAGATATTCGTCGTCGCGTCGGAAAGACTGTACAGGTTGATCGAATAACTCGACATGATTTGGCACTACCACTACAAACACGAGGAAAATTAGAGCCTCGTAACGAACTAGATATGCGCACCCGCAGACAAACAACTTGGTCCACGGACCGATGCACATGGTTAAATCCTTAGCCTTATATAGGTCACTGCAAATGTGTTTTCAATCTGGCGGACGGGCTTGATGGCAGGTGCAATGTAAGATGACGTAGCGGAATTGTTGCGCTTTGGGCACGATTTTTAAGGGTTGAGGGTACCGTACAGTTTGGTTTCCTTGTTTTCATAGCGCTTTGGGGGGGGGCGTGACCTGATCAACAGAGTCATCTGCAACTTATAGCGTCCCTGTCGGTGATCCGCTTCATATTCACTTTTTGAAATTTTATGTGACTAACTCACAGACAGTTTTGGATGTTGTGTTTACAAAGGGTGTCAAGATAGCGGCTGCGTTGCAAAAGCTCAGCATAAGAATGTAAGGAAACGCACAATGATAACGGAATTCACCCCATGGGCCTCTTTGATCGGCGGTTTGCTGATTGGTGGCTCAGCTGTTTTACTGATGGCCTTGCAAGGGCGCGTTTTTGGCGCGACTGGTATTTTGGCTGGCTTTTTACAACCAAACGGCGCGAAAGATTGGATGTGGCGTGCCGCCATTTTGGCGGGCATGGTCACAGGCCCGACGCTTTACATGCTCATCACAGGCGTGATGCCTGCAGTTGACGTGCCTGTGTCACGTGTGGCGCTTATCATTGGCGGATTCATTGTCGGGATCGGGGTCACTTATGGTTCTGGTTGTACCTCTGGTCACGGTGTGTGCGGCATGGCGCGGCTCAGCCCTCGGTCTATTGCCGCGACCATTACGTTTATGATCACCACAGGCATCACGGTGTACATCGTGCGCCACGTTTTGGGAGGCATCTAATATGAAACATGTTTTGACATACTTGATCGGCCTGATGTTTGGTCTTGGAATCTCATTTGGCGGCATGGCCAATCCAGCCAAAGTGGTGAACTTTTTTGACGTTGCTGGCACGTGGGACCCGTCTTTGGCCTTTGTTATGGGCGGCGCTGTGATCACTGCATTTATCGGCTACCGCTTTGTCTTTGGCCGCTGGGACACGCCTGTGTTCGAACCACGGTTCAATGTGCCGACCAATCGCAAACTTGATGCCCGCCTGCTTGGTGGGGCGGCTGTGTTTGGCATTGGCTGGGGCATCGCGGGCTTTTGCCCCGGTGGCGCACTGCCAGCCCTTGGGACAGGCAATATAAATGTCTTCATCTTTTTCGCGGCGCTTGTCGTAGGGATTTTGACGGCAAAACTTTTAATGAAACGGTCCGCGCAGCGTTCAGCGGCCTGATACACACACGAAAGGCGATCCTATGACACACTCATACCCTGTTAACATGTCTTTGACTCCTGAAGTGAAAGCGTTTTTCGACCCTGCTACTTGGACCATTTCTTATGTGGTCAAAGACCCAGATTCAAAATCTTGCGCCGTCGTGGACAGTGTCATGGACATTGACTACGCCGCTGGCCACATTTCGTATGAAAGTGCGGATGAAATCATCGCGTATATCAAAGCCCAAGACCTAAAACTTGAATGGCTTTTGGAAACCCATGTGCACGCAGATCACCTGTCTGGCGCGCCCTATATTCAAAGCAAACTTGGCGGTAAAATCGGCATCGGTGAAAACATCACCATGGTACAAGACGTGTTTGGCAAAGTGTTCAATGAGGGCACCGAATTCCAACGCGACGGGTCGCAATTTGATCGGCTGTTCAAGGATGGCGATACATATAAAATTGGCGGTATGGAATGTTTCACCATGCACACCCCCGGCCACACGCCGGCCTGTATGACGCACACCGTGGGCAACGCGACCTTTACGGGCGACACGTTGTTTATGCCTGATGGCGGCTCTGCGCGCGCTGATTTCCCTGGTGGGGACGCCGCGACGCTGTACGACAGCATTCAAAAAGTTCTGGCTTTGCCCGATGATATGCGTCTGTTCATGTGCCACGATTACGGTCCAAATGGCCGCGATATCGAATGGGAAACCACTGTGGGTGCCGAAAAAGAACACAATATCCATGTGGGTGCAGGCAAGACCAAAGAGGACTTTGTTAAGTTTCGCGAAGCGCGCGACGCCCAATTAGAGATGCCGCGGCTGATTATTCCCTCTTTGCAGGTGAATATGCGCGGTGGGGAATTGCCCCCAGCCGATAAGGATGGCAAAACTTTCCTAAAGGTACCTGTGAACGGTCTGAAATAATCCCGATCGTACACACATCCCGCTTTGCCCAACAAATTTAGGGCAGGGCGGTTCAACACAGATCAAGGAAAATGCGTCATGGATTTCAATGTCATAAACGACCAACTCACCGTCAGTGGTCAAATTTTACCGCAAGAGGTTAGTACCTTGGCCGAGCGCGGCTTTAAGACGCTGATTTGCAACCGTCCTGATGAAGAAGTCGAAGAGGCGCTGCAATCTACTGCGCTTGAAGCGGCTGCAAAAGCTGCGGGCTTGAACTTTCGTTATCTGCCGATTTATCCCGGCCAGTTCACCGAAGAAATGGCTGATGAGATGCGCACAGTTATGACCGAGCTTGATGGGCCCTTTTATGCCTATTGCCGCTCTGGCACGCGCTCTTGCACGCTTTGGGCTTTGTCTCAGGCAGGTATTTTAGACGCGCAAGATATCATCGCTCAAGCCGCTGCTGGTGGCTATGATTTAAGCGGCATGGCCGCATATCTCGCAGGACGCTAAGCGCGCACATCTAGCTGCGTGATTGATTGCTCTTGCCAATTTTTTAAACTTAAGGATGAGCGCCGATATGTCTTTTGACCTCAACGCAGTGCGCCGATACTTCCCCATTTTAGAATGGGGATCACGCTACAATCGCGACACCTTCACCAATGATGGAGTCGCGGCTTTGATCGTGACAATCATGTTGATCCCGCAGTCTTTGGCGTATGCTTTGCTTGCGGGATTGCCGGCTGAAATGGGGCTTTATGCGTCTATTTTGCCGCTTGTCGCCTATGCCATTTTTGGCACCTCTCGGGCTTTGGCTGTGGGGCCCGTGGCTGTTGTGTCATTGATGACTGCCGCCTCTGTCGGCAATATGGCGTTACAAGGCACGGCTGAATACGCGCTGGCGGCCATCACGCTTGCGTTTCTATCTGGTCTGATTTTGCTCGCTATGGGGCTGTTTCGACTTGGTTTTCTGGCCAATTTTCTCAGCCACCCAGTGATTGCGGGCTTCATCACTGCCTCTGGCATTCTGATCGCGACATCGCAGCTTAAACATATTTTGGGTGTCTCTGCGTCGGGGCATACGTTGTTTGAAACGATCCAATCGATCCTTGGCAATTTGGGGCAGCTAAATGTTATCACGTTGATCATTGGCGTGTCTGCGACCGCATTTTTGTTTTGGGTGCGTAAGGGACTTAAGCCATTTTTGATCGGCATAGGTTTGAAGCCACGCATGGCAGATATCTCAGCAAAAGCTGGCCCTGTGGTTGCTGTGGTCGTGACGACGCTTGCGTCTTTTGCATTTGGATTGTCCGAACATGGGGTGAAAATCGTTGGCGAAGTGCCACGCGGATTGCCCCCTTTAACGTTGCCCGTGTTTTCAGGTGAAATTTGGGCACAGCTTTTTGGCTCAGCGGTCTTGATTTCAATCATTGGGTTCGTTGAATCTGTCTCTGTTGCTCAAACTCTGGCTGCCAAACGTCGCCAAAGGATCGTTCCAGATCAAGAGCTTATCGGCTTGGGCGCATCAAATATTGCTGCTGCGATTTCTGGCGGATATCCTGTCACTGGCGGGTTTGCACGTTCTGTTGTGAACTTTGATGCAGGGGCAGAAACACCGGCTGCAGGGGCCTTTACAGCCATAGGCATTGCGCTTGCGGCGCTGTTTTTGACACCGCTTTTATACTTTTTGCCGATTGCCACTTTGGCGGCGACAATCATTGTCGCGGTGTTGTCTCTGGTTGATTTTTCAATCTTGCGCGGGACTTGGGCCTATAGCAAAGCAGATTTTGCGGCTGTTTTGGCTACCATCCTGCTGACGCTTGGGCTTGGCGTGGAAACGGGCGTATCGGCTGGGGTTATTTTGTCGATTGGTCTGCATCTTTATAAAACATCGCGGCCGCATATTGCCGAAGTGGGACTGGTGCCGGGCACTGAGCATTTTAGAAACATCAAACGGCACGATGTTCTGACCGCGCCGCATGTGGTGACCATTCGCGTGGATGAAAGCCTATATTTTGCCAATGCACGGTTTTTGGAAGACTACATTTATGACCGTGTCGCCGATTGCGATGAGATCAAACATATCATTTTGATGTGCCCTGCTGTGAATGAGATCGATCATTCCGCGTTGGAAAGTCTTGAAGCGATTAATCTGCGTCTAAAAGATATGGGCATTTTACTGCATCTGTCTGAGGTCAAAGGGCCCGTGATGGATCGCTTGCAAAAATCGCATTTCTTGCAAGCTTTGACAGGGCAGGTGTTCTTGTCGCAATTCGCGGCAATCAAAGCACTTGAGCTGCCGGATGTCGCCGTAAGCTAACAGGCTTTGAGTGTTTAACGTACAAAATAAAAGCAGCCCCTCCAATTGGTGGGGCTGCTTTTTTCTGTCGTAGGGTGCTTTTTACAAACTGACCCAAGCTGTGTCGTTGTTTGAGCTGTCGATACACGCTGCGATGAATTTCATCCCAAGAATGCCGTCTGAGATATCCGGCGTATGCACGCCATCTGGTACGCCTATGCCATCTTTTTTGACTTGAATGATCTGGGCAGCTTCCGCGTAAATCGTTGCAAAGGCTTCTAAATACCCCTCAGGGTGGCCCCCTGGTGTGCGCAAGTTGCGCAAGCCTGCACCAGCGGCAGCAGCGCCGCCACGGGTGTAGATTTGTTTGGGTTCTCCAAAGCGGGTAAATGTCATTTGATTGGGTGTCTCTTGATCCCATTCAATGCCGCCTTTGGTGCCAAAAACCCGCAAGCGCAGCGCGTTTTCATTGCCAACCGCAATTTGTGACGCCCAAAGCATGCCTTTGGCCCCGCCTTTAAAGCGCAACATCACCTCAACATTGTCGTCCACACGGCGATCCGGCACAAACGCTGTCAGATCGGCTGCAAGCTTTTGCGTTTCCAAACCAGTGACATAGCTGGCAAGGTTGAACGCGTGGGTGCCAATGTCGCCAACACAGCCCCCCGCGCCAGACCGCGCTGGGTCCGTGCGCCAATCGGCTTGTTTGTTGTTTGGATCAGCCGCTTCGGTCAGCCAATCTTGCACATATTCCACATGCACCATGCGCAGATCACCAAGCTCGCCGTTTGCGATCATCTCGCGGGCTTGGCGCATCATGGGGTAACCCGTGTAATTGTGGGTTAAGATGAACAACTTGCCAGTACGTTTGACCGCGTCTTCGATTTTAAGCGCATCTTCCATGGTTGCGGACAAAGGTTTATCGCAAATCACGTGAATGCCAGCCTCAAGAAACGCAATCGCGGGGCCAGCGTGCATGTGATTTGGCGTCACAATCGCAACCGCGTCAATGCCGTCGGCGCGCGCGGCCTCTGATTTGGCCATGTCGGCGTATGAGGCATAAGATCGCGTGGCGTCGATCCCTAAATCTGCGGCGGATGCTGCGGCACGGTCTGGGTCGGACGACAGTGCCCCCGCAACCAAATCCCATTCGTCATCGATGCGTGCGGCAATCCGGTGCACCGCACCAATAAAGGCACCACGTCCGCCGCCAACCATGCCCAATTTGAGTTTTTGTGTCATGTTATCAATTCCTAAAGAGACAGTGTTAGAGCCCAAGAATTTTGTTGAGTGTGGCCTTATCGACAGCACCACCTGCAAAATCATCAAAGGCTTTGTCCGTCGTTTCAATGATGTGTTGGGCGATAAAAGGCGCGCCTTCTGCCGCACCTTGCTCTGGTGATTTCAAGCAGCATTCCCATTCCAAAACCGCCCAAGAGTCGTAATTATATTGGGCTAATTTTGAGAAAATAGCTTTGAAATCGACCTGACCATCGCCCAAAGATCGAAACCGTGCGGCGCGGTTGATCCAAGATTGATAGCCTGAGTAAACGCCTTGGCGGCCATCTGGATTAAACTCGGCATCTTTCACGTGATAGGCGCAAATGCGGTCGTGGTAGAGGTCAATAAAGGCTAGATAATCCATTTGCTGCAGCAAGAAATGTGATGGATCATAGTTAATCTGGGCGCGTTCATGCCCGCCAACGGCATCGACAAACATCTCGAATGTGGCACCATCAAACACGTCTTCGCCAGGGTGGATTTCGTAGCCAATGTTGACCCCTTGGTCTTCGTAGGCATTTAAAATGGGGGTCCAGCGACGGCCCAATTCTGCAAAAGTTTCTTCGATCAAGCCTTCAGGGCGCTGTGGCCAAGGGTAAAGATATGGAAAGGCCAAAGAGCCTGTAAACGACACGGAATTGTTCAACCCAAATTTGCGCGAGACAACCGCAGCTTTCATCATTTGATCTACGGCCCACGCTTGGCGGGCTTTTGGATTTCCATGCACATGGGCAGGCGCGAAGGCATCAAAAGATACATCATAGGCGGGATTTACGGCCACAAGTTGTCCTTGCAAATGGGTGGACAACTCAGTGATTTGCACGCCTGCATCGGCACAAATCCCTTTGACCTCATCTATATAGGCATCGCTTTCAAACGCTTTATCGAGATCAAACAAATGGGTCACAAACGTTGGAATTTGCACGCCTTTGTAGCCAAGCCCCGCGGCCCATTTGGTGATGTTTTCCAGTGTATCAAAGGGCGCATGTGCCCCTGCAAACTGCGCCAGAAAAATCCCCGGACCTTTCAGTGTCGTTGCCATATGTTGTTTCCTCCCAAAGTGTAATTCGTGCTTGTGTACTCAAGATAATATATGTGGTTTCAATGTGATATCAGGGTTTATGAACCCTGTAGTGGATCATCGAACGTGGGCGTATCGAGCACTTGAAGCGGCGGAGCATTCGGTGTTTCAATCGCCTGAATCACAGCCTGTGCAAGGCTTGTGCCTGTGTGCCGGACGTCTTCATGCACTGCTAAAATCTCACGCCGAAAGCGACGTAAAAACGGGATCGCTTCTTTTGAAAACACATCCATCGTGTCGCCAATTTTATGCCCCATCGTTTCAGCTACATCGACCACAACCATGGTCGAGGTTGTGGACGCACAAAAGAAACCGTCGATTTCAGGGTGTGTGGTCAACACCCCGCGTACGGCTATTTCGATATCTTGCGCAGGGCTATCGGATGCCACGTCTTGCAGCACGAGACGGCGTATTCCCAACCGTTCTGCGGCTTGTTTGGTGCTGTCCAACACTTCGCGCCCATAGTTTTGATAGGCTGGCGGGGGCAGCACCAAAACGCATTTTCGCCCGCGTCGCGCCAGTGCCTCCATCCCGATGGTGCCGAATTTAAAGTTGTTAAAGTCGGCATAGGGGTGGGCAATCGGACTGTTGGTGCGCCCATGGGTGCTAAAGGGAAATCCACGTTTGATCAGGTATTCAACGCGTGCATCTTTTGGTTCTGTTTGGTTGATGATCAACGCATCGGCAGATCTATTTTCGACGATGTACCTGATGGGCCGCATGGGGTCTTCATCGGGATAAAACGGTGTGACGATCAGATGATAGGGGGTTGTGCGCAGTGCGCCCGCGACGGATGAAATGAGTTGCGCGGTGTGGTTCATCATGTCGTGTTCGGTCGACAGCACCAGCGAAATCACATTGGTTTTCCCTGTCCGCAGGCGCACCCCAGCTCTGTTGGGCAGGTATCCGATGGAATCCGCACAGGCTTTGACGCGCTTTTTGGTGTCTTGCGAAATATCATGGGCATCGTTTAACGCACGACTGACCGTCGCAACGGCAAGCCCCGTGATGCGGGATATGGTTTTCAGTGTCGGACGTTCGCCTGCGCGTAGCCCGATTTTGTCATCTTCTGATGAAGTCATATCCCATCCTTATTGCCATAGTAGAGGCGTGTTGTCGCAGTCATCCTATTGCGAGTGATTCGCGCCAGCCGTCGCTTGTTTTGTCGTGTCGCAGTTTGTTTTTGCGTATTGTTGGTCTGTATTTGATAGCGGTAACATGTCGTGCGTACAGTAAAAAAAGCCAAGAAAACGATTTTGATTTTTTTTCCTTTGTGCCTTTCAAATCTGCTGACATACTCATGACTGTAGAGATGCTAAGCCCCCGAATCTAGGCTTTTTGCAAATCTATAACGTTATAGGTGATCCTGTAACGTTTTCGAAACAAGGGAGGACGACCAACATGAAACTGACCAAAGCACTTTTGAGCGCAACAGCTCTTTGCGCCGCAGCAACGACTGCGCATGCTGTAGATCTTGAAGTCACACACTGGTGGACATCTGGCGGTGAAGCCGCTGCTGTGACCCAGTTTGCCAAAGCATTTAACGAGAAAACCGAACACAATTGGGTCGACGGTGCGATTGCCGGCGGCGGCAGCACGGCGCGTCCCATCATGGTGTCCCGCATTCTGGGTGGCGATCCTATGGGCGCCACACAATTCAACCACGGCCGCCAAGCGCAAGAGCTTGTTGAGGCCGGCCTTATGCTTGATCTCACCGATGTTGCAGAAGCCGAAGGTTGGAAAGACGTGGTTCACCCGTCATCATTGCTGGACGCCTGTACGCTTGATGGTCGCATTTACTGTGCGCCTGTGAATATCCATTCTTGGCAGTGGTTGTGGTTGTCCAACTCTGCTTTTGCTGACATCGGCGTAGACGTTCCAGCAAACTGGGATGAATATGTTGCCGCTATGCCTGCACTTGATGCGGCAGGTATTGTGCCGCTCGCGATGGGTGGACAGGCTTGGCAGTCTTCTGGTGCATTTGGCGTTCTTGCCATTGCCATCGCAGGTCAAGACGCTTGGAAAGCTGTGAACATTGCAAAAGACGCTGACGTTGCAGGCGGCGAAGCCTATGCAAAAGTGTTTGACGCGGCTGCTGCTGCCCGCGAATATTCGAAAAAGACCAACGTACAAGATTGGAACCAAGCGACAGCTATGGTGATTGAAGGCAAAGCTGGCGGGCAAATCATGGGTGACTGGGCGCAAGGCGAATTTGCTGTTGCCGAAAAAGTTGCGGGCACCGATTACACATGTCTTCCAGGCTTGGGTGTAAATGCTGTGATCGACACTGCGGGCGATGCGTTTTATTTCCCAAAACAAGACGATCCTGAAGTCGAAGCAGCCCAAAAAGAATTGGCAGCTTTGATGTTGTCAAAAGAGGTTCAGGTTGAATTCAACTTGAGAAAAGGCTCTTTGCCAGTGCGCGGTGACGTTGATTTGGCTGCCGCCAATGACTGTATGAAAAAAGGTCTCGCGATCTTGGAGTCTGGCAACATTATGCCATCTGGCGACATGGCGCTTTCCCCTGACACGTCCGGTCAAATCGAAGACCTTATGACTGAGTTCTGGTCCTCCGATATGTCAGCGGCAGATGCGCAAGCGGAATACGCTGGCATCATTGCTGACGCTGATTGATCCCGTGCATTCTTGATCTGGCCCGCGTCACGCGCGGCCAGATCTTTCAGTTTTGGGCTGAACTGGCACAGACCAGTCAGCCCGCAATAGGGGGGTGTTTCTGCCATGGCAGTTACGGATCACGGTGTTGATCACGCGCGGCGCGAGTATGCCAAGCCGCCGATCAAGATATTCAAAAACCTAAGTTCAAAGATCGCGGCCATTCCGATGATTTTGACTGCGACGGTCATCTTTATCGGTTGTTCGGGCTGGACGATTGTTCATTCGTTTACCAATTCCAAGCTTTTGCCAAAACTCGACTTTGTGGGGTTTGATCAATACGAGCGCCTGTGGAGTTCGCGGCGATGGCTGATCTCTGTCGAAAACCTGTTTATTTACGGACTGTGTTCGTTGGTTTTCACTTTGGTTATAGGGTTTCTCTTGGCTGCCTTGCTGGATCGTAAAATTCGATTTGAAAACACCTTTCGCACCATCTTTTTATACCCATTTGCGTTGTCGTTCGTGGTGACGGGGCTTGTGTGGCAATGGATTTTGAACCCTGAATTTGGGGTGCAATCCATCGTGCGTGGACTGGGGTGGGAAAGCTTTACTTTTGACCCACTCTATAATTCCGACATCGTGATTTACGGCATCTTAATCGCGGGGCTTTGGCAGGGCACGGGGCTGATCATGTGCATCATGCTTGCAGGTTTGCGTGGCATTGATGAAGACATCTGGAAAGCCACCAAAGTGGATGGGATCGGCACGGTGAAAACCTATCTTGTGGTGATTATTCCGATGATGAAACCCGTGTTTGTGACGGCCCTCGTGTTGATCGCCTCTGGTATTGTCAAAGTTTATGACTTGGTGGTCGCTCAGACCTCTGGTGGGCCGGGGATTTCATCGGAAGTGCCCGCAAAATACGTTTATGACACGCTCTTTGGGCGCCAAAATTTGGGCCAAGGGTTCGCTGCCTCGACGATGATGTTGGTGATGGTTGTCATCATTCTCATCCCATATGTTTATCTTCAATTCGGGGGCAAGAAAGACCAATGACCAGAGTCTCACACCTCACAACCGCAGATGCGCAGCTGCAAGGCCCCAAAGGCCCCAAGCCAAAGCGCGCTTTTTCTGGGGCCAATTTGTTCATCTATGGCACGCTGATTGTCATGTCTTTGTACTACCTTTTGCCGCTCTGGGTGATGATCGTGACATCGCTCAAAGACATGGCCGAAGTCCGCATGGGCAACATCTTTTCGCCCCCCGCCGAAATCACGTTTCAACCTTGGGTGAAAGCGTGGTCAGAGGCCTGTACGGGCATCAATTGTGACGGGCTTTCGCGCGGGTTTTGGAACTCTGTGCGTATCTTGATCCCATCCGTTTTACTGTCGATCACCGTGGCGTCCGTATCTGGGTACGGCCTATCGATGTGGAAGTTCAAAGGTTCAGAAGTGTTCTTTAACATCTTGCTTTTGGGTGCCTTTATTCCCTACCAAATCATGCTGTATCCAATCGTGATCATCTTGCGTGAACTGGGCCTTATGGGGTCGCTTGGTGGGCTGGTTTTGGTGCATATGATTTTTGGTATGCCGATCAACACATTGTTATTCCGAAACTATTTCTCAAGCATCCCACAAGAACTGTTCAAAGCGGCTCGCGTTGATGGCGCTGGGTTTTGGGCCATTTTCTTTAAGATCATGTTGCCCATGTCTTTGCCCATTTTCGTGGTCTCTATGATCATTCAGGTCACGGGTATTTGGAATGATTTCTTGTTTGGCGTCGTCTACACCAAACCCGCGATTTATCCGATGACGGTGCAACTCAATAATATCGTAAATTCCGTGCAAGGGGTCAAAGAATACAACGTCAATATGGCGGCCACTTTGCTCACTGGCCTTGTGCCTCTCGTTATCTATTTCATCTCCGGCAAGCTGTTCGTTCGCGGCATCGCAGCCGGCGCTGTGAAAGGCTAAGACTATGACAGTCATCGAAAATCCATCCGTTTCTATCAAAAATCTTGATCTGAATTTTGGCGCTGTCAAAGTGCTCAAAGACCTTAACCTCGATATCGCTTCTGGCGAATTTATCGTGCTCTTGGGCGCGTCAGGTTGCGGGAAATCCACGTTGCTCAATTGCATCGCAGGTCTTTTAGAAGTCTCTGGCGGGCAAATTCACATTGGTGGTACAAATGTAACGTGGGCCGAGCCATCTGATCGCGGCATTGGCATGGTGTTTCAATCTTATGCGCTCTATCCGCAGATGACGGTGCGCGGCAATCTGACCTTTGGTTTGAAAAACGCAAAAGTGCCGAAGGCCGAGATCGAAAAACGGGTCGCGCGCGCCGCCGAAATTTTGCAAATGGAAGAACTGCTCGACCGCAAACCGGGCGCTTTGTCTGGCGGGCAACGTCAACGTGTTGCCATTGGCCGTGCCTTGGTGCGGGATGTGGATGTGTTTTTGTTTGATGAACCCTTGTCGAACTTGGACGCCAAGCTGCGCACAGATTTGCGGGTCGAGTTGAAACAACTGCACCAGCAACTAAAAAACACCATGATTTATGTCACCCATGATCAAGTCGAAGCTCTGACTTTGGCAGACCGTATCGCGATTATGAAAGACGGTTTGATCCAACAGCTCGCCAGCCCGAAAGAAATCTACAATCGCCCTGTGAACAAATATGTGGCTGATTTTATCGGCTCGCCCGCGATGAATTTCTTTGAAGGCACCGTGGACAGTGGCGTCTTTACAGCGGGCAATTTGTCTATTGATCTCAAAGGCTACGAGTTCACGCCAACGGGCAAATTAGGCGGGCTTGCTTGGTTTGGCATCCGACCTGAAAATGTTATTGTCGGCGGGGATGGTCCTGTGCAAATCGATGTGATTGCTGAAATTGTTGAACCTATGGGGGCAGATACTTTGGTCTGGACCCATGTTGCAGGCGCGCCGTTTCGCATTCGGATGGATGGCACATCTACTGTGAAAATGGGCGACACGTTCGGGGTTTCGTTTGATCCCGCTCATGCGTCTATGTTCGACAAAGTCAGCGAAGAGCGCCTTTGATTTATCAGCCCTAAGAGCGCCTTTTGATCACGGTCTTGGGGTCTCATTTTGTGCCTTACTTTGGGGTGTGCCCTTTTGGGTATGTTCCAATGCATTACTAATTTTCTACCCAAAGGATACTTCTCCATGCGTCTCAACGACAACTGGCTTTTGCGCGATGATTGCGGCACCTATAGCGTGCCTGTAACCTTGCCGTTTGATGGCATTAGCGCACTGCAAACTGCGGGTAAAATCGCGGACCCTTATTGGGGGCGCAACGAATATGATCTGCGTTGGATTTGCGCGCGCGACTGGACCGCCACAACAACATTCACCCTGCAAGACACGATGCAAGAACTGGTGCTTGAGGGGTTGGACGGGGTTGTTGACGTTGTGCTGAATGGCAAAACGGTTTTACAGGCGGACAACAGTTTTCGAACATGGCGTGCGGATGTGTCCAAACAGGCTAAAATCGGTGACAACACGCTGAAATTGAACTTTCATTCGGTGGTATCCGAGGGCGCGGCCCGCCAAGAGGCGCAGCGCTATTCTATTCCTAACTCGTTCAATTGTCCCATTCCGAACGGCAATATGCTGCGTAAACCTGCGTGTGATTTTGGCTGGGATTGGAACATCGCGCTGGCACCTTTTGGTGTGACGGGGCAGGTGTATCTTGTCGCCAAAGCCCAGCCGCGCGTGGGGCATATCATGATTGACCAAGAGTTTGATGCCAGCGGCGCAGCAACTTTGCATGTCGCTGCCCATGTTCAAAACGCCGCTGATGGCAACACGGTTGAGATGCGTTTTGGCGGGCGCAGTCAGACGCCGAAAATCGAACAGGGCGTTGCGCGTGCCGTGTTTAGCGTCGAGCATCCAGAACTTTGGTGGCCTGCGGGGCAGGGCATGCAACCGCTTTATGATTTGCAAGTGCGTCTTGATGAAGACACTCACGAGCGTCGTATCGGGTTGCGTAAAATGGAACTGATCACCGAAAAAGACGATGCGGGTGTTGGGTTTAAATTCCGCGTCAATGGACGCGATGTGTTTGCCAAAGGGGCCAATTGGATTCCCGCTGATGCTTTGTCTGGCAAAATTAATCGCGCTGAGGTGGAAAAACTGCTGCAATCGGCGGTCGATGCCAACATGAACATGATCCGTATTTGGGGCGGTGGGCGGTACGAGCCGACATGGTTCTATGATCTGTGTGATGAAATGGGGCTGATGGTTTGGCAAGACTTCATGTTTGCCTGCAATTTATACCCTTGTGATGATGCATTCTTGCAAAATGTCGACGCTGAAGTGCGTGAAAACGTGCAACGTTTGCACCACCACGCGTCATTGGCCGTTTGGTGTGGCGACAATGAATTGATCGGCGCTTTGACGTGGTACGACGAGAGCATCAAGAACCGTGACACCTATTTGGTGATGTATGATCGCTTGAATCGCACGCTTGAAAAGGCGCTGTTTGAAACGCATCCCAACGCTATTTGGTGGCCCTCGTCGCCTTCTGCGGGGCCACTTGATTTTGGCGATGCGTGGCATGATGACAGCTCTGGCGATATGCATTTTTGGTCTGTGTGGCATGAAAATAAAGACTTTGATCACTACCGCGATATTCGCCCGCGGTTTTGTTCGGAATTTGGCTTTCAAAGCTACCCGTCCAACCAGATCATCGAGACATTCGTCGCGGCCGAAGACCGCAACATTTCAGCCCCCGTTTTGGAAAGTCACCAGAAAAATGAGGGTGGCAATGAACGCATTGCGGCGACGATGTTTCGCTATTTTCGCTTTCCCGTGGATTTCCCAAATTTCGTGTATTTGAGCCAAGTACAGCAAGGCCTTGCGATCAAAACTGCCGTGTCGTGGTGGCGCTCGCTCAAACCCCATTGCATGGGCACGTTGATCTGGCAGCTTAACGATACATGGCCTTGTGCGTCGTGGTCGAGCCTTGATTATGGTGGGAATTGGAAGCTTTTGCACCACATGGCCAAAGACTTTTACGCCCCAGTTTTGGTCGCCATAGCGCCAGATAAAGATGATGTGGTTTTCACTGTAACCTCTGATCTGGCTGAGGACCGCACTGTCGATCTGCGAATTTTTGCGCTGGATATGACGGGGCAAACGCGCGCCCTTGATCATTTCACTGTCAATGTAGAAAACGCAAGCGCTGTAGAGGCATTGCGATTGCAGTCTTCGGTTTTGAACGCGGATGAAGTGCTTTATTTTGAATGGGATGCGGGGGATGACCTGATGGGCACGCCCCTGTCTGGCAATGATATTTATGCACCGCTGCCGTGGAAATCCATGGATCTTTTACCACCTCAAATCGACATGAAAACGATGCAAAAAGACGGCGTGACGGAAGTGACGCTGACCGCCAAAGGCTTGGGCCTTTATGTCAGTTTAGAGGCTGATGTGGCTGGGCGGTTTAGCCAAAATGCCTTTACGCTTTTGGCTGAAAAACCTCTGACCGTTACATTTACACCTGAACAGGCAGGCGCGGTTCCAACACTCACCCTGCGTGATTTGCATTCCGCGACCTACGGAGAAACCCAATGAAGCGTTCTGATATTAATGACATCTTGACTGAATCGGACGCGTTTATGCGCTCTTTCGGGTTCATCATGCCCCCCTTTGCCTACCTGTCGCCCGAGGCATTCAAGGCCCATATTTCCGCAGACGGCACGATGATCCGCGACCACATGATGGGCTGGGATATTACCGATTATGGGCAGGGTCATTTTGAAGATTTAGGCCTGTTTTTGTTCACGGTACGCAATGGATCTGATGCCAATGTATCGGCTGGAATGGGCATGCTTTACGCTGAAAAGATGTTGATTTCGAACGAAAATCAAATCTCGCCCATGCACCGTCATATCAAAAAGACCGAAGATATTATCAACCGTGGCGGGGCAACTTTGGTTATCGAATTGTTCACGGCCACCAGTGATGGTGCGATCGATGATCAAGCGCCTGTGAAAGTGCTGACAGATGGACAATGGCGTACGCTTAAAGCTGGCGAACATCTTGCACTGGCCCCCGGCGAAAGCGTCACGCTTGAACCGCATCATTGGCATGCCTTTTGGGGCGAGGGCGGCAAGGTTTTGATCGGCGAAGTGAGCAACGTCAATGACGACCGCACAGACAATATTTTTAGCGATCCAATCGGCCGATTTTCGAACATCGTCGAGGATGCACATCCAAAACATCTGCTGGTGTCCGACTATGACACTTGGCTGACATAACACCGTTTTTTGGCAACCACGCACCGGAAGTTGGTGCGCTGGTTGCGATGATAAATGAGCGTTCACAACACAATGGGAACGTAAGGGAGAGACAGACATGACCAATTTTTCATACCAACTTTACAGTTCACGCAACTGGGGCAATGACGAAACCATCGCGATGATCGGTGAGCTTGGCTACGCCGAATGCGAAGGATACGGCGCATTTTACAACGAACTTGACGGGATCGATGCACTGAAAGCCAATCTCAAAGCAGCAGGACTTCATATGAAATCCGGCCACTTTTCACTTGATATGGTTGAAAATGATCCTGATCGGGTTCTGGCCATTTGTGGCGCTTTGAATATCGAACACGTTTATGTGCCCTTTTTGATGCCAGAAGACCGTCCTACCGACGCTGCAGGATGGCGTGCTTTTGGGGCGCGTTTGGAAAAAGCAGGCGCGCCTCTTGTCGCCAAAGGATTGATCTTTGGGTGGCACAACCATGATTTTGAATTCAACGATTTGACTTCGGGCGAACTGCCCCAAGACTTGATTGCCGAAGGTGGTCCAACATTGAAATTCGAACTAGATATTGCTTGGGTTGTGCGCGGGGGCAAAGACCCGATCGAAGTGATCAAACGCTATGGAAAACGGATCACGGCTGTTCATGTTAAAGACATCGCGCCAGCAGGTGAAAAAACATCAGAAGACGGCTGGGCCGACGCGGGCACAGGCACGATGGATTGGCCTGCAATCATGGCCTGTGTGCGTGAATATACCTCAGCCAATCTGTTTGTGATGGAACATGACAACCCATCAGATCACAAACGATTTGCCGCAGTTTCCATTGAAAATGCACGTAAATTTTAGAGTTTAAGAAAGAGAGTTTTTATGAAAAAGCTTGGTGTTGGCATCATTGGATGTGGAAATATTTCGACCTCTTACTTAGATCTTGCCCCTAATTTTGGGGCGCTAGACATACGCGCAGTCGCGGATTTGAATATGGATGCAGCCACCGCGCGCGCTGGCGAATATGAGGGTGTGCGCGCCCTGTCTGTTGATGATCTTTTGGCTGCCGATGACATCGATTTGGTGCTTAATCTGACCATTCCTGCGGCGCATTTCGGGGTGACAAAACAAATTTTGAATGCGGGCAAACACGCCTATTCCGAAAAGCCATTTGTTTTGACTTTGGATGAGGGCGAAGAGTTGCGCAGTATTTGTGCAAAAACCGGCTTGCGGGTTGGCTCTGCGCCAGACACGTGGATGGGCGGCGCGCATCAAGCGGCGCGTGCGGCCATAGATGCAGGGAAAGTTGGCACAATCACCGCAGGCACAGCGCATGTGATGTCCCCCGGTATGGAAATGTGGCACCCAAATCCCGACTTTTTCTTTGTCGAAGGCGGCGGTCCGATGTTGGATTTAGGGCCGTATTACGTGACCAATCTGGTTCAATTGCTTGGCCCTGTGAAACGGGTTGTGGCGCTCACGTCTGCGGCGTCTGACACACGCACAATCACCACGCCGGGGCCGCGCGCTGGTGAAAAAATCCCTGTTGAGACGCCGACAAACATTCACGCTTTGCTTGAGTTCGTCTCTGGCGCCACGATCACGCTGTCCACGTCTTGGGATGTTTGGGCGCATCGCCATGCCAACATGGAACTTTACGGCACCCAAGGATCAATCTTTGTGCCTGATCCGAACTTCTTTGGCGGACTTGTGGAAATCTCGGGCATCGACAAAGAGATCAAGGAACTCAAGCAGCCAGAGCACCCTTTTGGCATCAACAACCAAGTGGATGGGCAAGGCGTGGATCGCGCCAATTACCGCACCGCAGGGTTGGCTGATATGGCCCAAGCGATTGTTGAAAACCGTCCGCATCGCTGTTCATTAGAATTGGCGCTGCATGCGGTTGAGGTGATGACGGGCGTGTTGAAATCTGGCGCAGAGGGGCGTTTTGTCGAGATGACAACAACCTGCGAGCGCCCGGCCGCCGTGACACCACAAGAGGCCGCGAAACTGCTTGGCTAAATTGACAACGGAGTGGCGCGGCGTTGGTGCGCCCTCCACATTTGTGCTCAAGGGGCATGCAGGCATGACACTGGTTTTTTCCGTGTTTTACTGCGCATCATGCCCACCAAGGCACTGGGATCGTGCAGCCGAGGAGGGCTGTGCCTTCCGTTATTTTTGGAGAATGTCATGACTTATACCCCCGCTGAAAATCGTTACGAGACAATGAAATACCGTCGCTGCGGCAATTCAGGATTGAAATTACCCGCGGTATCTTTGGGTCTTTGGCACAACTTTGGTGATGACACGCCACACCAAACCAAACGCGATATTTTGCACACCGCATTCGACGCAGGTATCACCCATTTCGATCTGGCCAACAACTATGGCCCGCGCCCGGGCGCTGCTGAATCTGCCTTTGGGGAGATTTTGAAAACCGACTTTGCGGGCTACCGTGATGAGATGATTATCTCATCCAAAGCGGGCTATCGCATGTGGGATGGCCCCTACGGCGAATGGGGATCACGCAAATATCTGATGTCGTCTTGTGATGCATCGCTCAAACGTATGGGCTTGGATTACGTCGATATTTTCTATTCGCACCGCTTTGATCCCGACACGCCTTTGGAAGAAACCATGGGCGCTTTGGACAGCATCGTGCGTCAAGGCAAAGCGCTTTACGTTGGGATTTCCAGCTACAACACCGAACGCACACGCCAAGCTGTGGCCATTTTGAACGACCTTGGCACGCCCTGCGTTATTCATCAGCCAAGCTACAATATGCTCAACCGTTGGGTGGAACACGATGGGCTGAAAGATGCTCTGCAAGAGTTGGGTGTTGGATCAATCGCGTTTACGCCCCTCGCACAAGGCATGTTAACCAACAAATATCTGGGCGGCATTCCTGAAGGGTCGCGCGCAACGCAAGGCAAATCCTTGAACCCAAGCATGGTGTCAGAGCGGGCCATCGCGAACCTCAATAAGCTTAACGATCTGGCAAAACAGCGCGGGCAAACACTGGCACAAATGGCTATCGCATGGGTTCTACGCAATGGCGGGATCACAACCGCTTTGATCGGCGCATCCAAACCCAGCCAAGTGACCGATTGTGTTGGCGCTGTCGCCAATCTTGAGTTCACAACAGAAGAGTTGGATTTGATCGACGAATACGCAGATGAAGAGCAAATCAACCTTTGGGCACTGTCGTCAGAGAACAAAGGGGCCATCTAATGATCCGCAACCCGATCCTGCCGGGGTTTAACCCGGACCCTTCATTTTTGCGGGTTGGCGATGACTATTACATCGCCACATCGACCTTTGAATGGTACCCTGGGGTACAGATTTTTCATTCAAAGGACTTGGTGAATTGGGATCTGGTTGCGCGTCCTCTTAATCGAGCGGCTTTGCTTGATATGCGAGGGAATCCAGACAGTTGCGGTGTCTGGGCTCCCTGTTTGTCCCATGATGGTGACAAGTTTTATCTGGTCTATACCGATGTAAAACGCTTCAATGGTAAGTTCAAAGATGCGCATAATTACATCACCGCTTGCGACACAATTGATGGCGATTGGTGCGATCCTTGGTATGTGAATTCGTCTGGGTTTGATCCGTCATTGTTTCACGACGCCGATGGCAAAAAATACTTTATGAACATGCAGTGGAACCATCGGGGCGCAGGCACTGGTGGCAATCCCAAGCACTCGTCTTTCGATGGGATTTTGATGCAAGAATGGTCGCCTGAGCACGGCCTGACAGGGCCAGTTACAAACGTTTACCCGGGAACGCCTCATGGTTTGACCGAAGCACCACATGTGTTCAAACGAAACGAATATTACTACATGACCACGGCTGAGGGCGGCACTGGGTATGGCCACGCGGTCAGCCTTGCGCGGTCCAAATCCATCTGGGGCCCTTATGAGGATCACCCCGATTTACACGTGGTCACCACCAAAGATACGCCTTTGACGACCAGCCCCATTCAACGCACGGGGCATGGTCAATATGTTGAAACACCTGAGGGTGAAATTTATCATACGTTTCTTATGGGGCGGCCCATTCAAAAACGTGGTTCGGGCCAATTTTTCTGCCCGATGGGGCGTGAAACGGGGATTGAGCGCGGCGTTTGGAAAGACGATTGGCTGTATCTAGAGACTGGCGGTTTGGTACCGCGCGCTGAACTGACAGGGCTCAAAGATGTAGTATCTCGCGTGCCAAAAAAACGTGAAACCCAGTTCAAAGGCACTGAGCTGCCAAGCGATTTTCAGTGGTTGCGTCATCCACATCCTGAACGCCTGTTTCGGGTCGACAATGGCCTGCATGTTATTGGGCGCGAGAGCTTTGGCTCTTGGTTTGAAAACGCTTTGGTGGCGCGCCGCCAAGAACACTTCGTGTTTGAAGTTCAGACAGAAGTGTCTTTCGAACCTGATACTTATCAGCAAGCAGCTGGGCTGACGCATTACTACAATCGCCATAAATTCCACAAGCTTTTGGTCTGTTATGAGCCTGATATTGGTCGCTGTTTGCGCGTTGTGTCTTGTCTTGGCGACTTTGCCGACAATGAACTGACGTGGCACGGCGATGCTGTTGCCATTCCTGATGGACCTGTCCAGATGCGGGCCAATGTGGATCATGCCGATTTGCAGTTCTCATGGCGCATGAATGATAGCGATTGGACCCCCATCGGCGGCACTTTGGACGCCACGCTTATCTCGGATGAGGCGGGCTTTGGCGAACATGGGTCCTTTACGGGGGGCTTTGTTGGCATGTATGCGATGGACATCACGGGGCAGGGGCGCGAAGCACTGTTTTCCCATTTCTCATATACGCCTCACCCTTAAAGGCGGCGTTTAAAGGACGATCAGATGAGCTGGACCTCTCGCATAATGGTGTATGATTTTGAAGAGGCGCGCGCGTTCCCCGTTTTGGAAACGGATATGCACATCGAGGCCCCAAATTGGACGCCCGAAGGCGATGCTTTGATCGTTAATGGGGATGGCAGTCTGTTTTGGGTCGATCTGGAAAATCCTGAGCTGTGGGAAATTGACACAGGCCTGTGTATCAAGCTCAACAATGATCACGGCATCACGCCGGACGGCGAAACGTTGATCTTTTCCGATCACACTTATGGCCAAGGGTCTGTCATCTGGACGCAGAACCTTGGCGATGACGACCCCGACCCACAACGCGTGACGTCCAACAGCCCGTCTTGGTGGCACGGTGTGTCGCCTGATGGCAAAACGCTGACCTATACGGCTGTGCGCGATGGCGTTTTTGGCATTTACACAATCGCGATTGAAGGGGGCGCGGAAACTTGCGTGACCCAAAGCGCACATCACTATGATGGCCCTGATTACACCCCTGATGGACAATGGATTTGGTTCAATTCCGAGCGCTCGGGAAATGGGTCTTCTGACATTTGGCGGGTGCGTGTTGATGGCTCCGATGCCGAACAAATGACCAATGATGAGCGTGTGAATTGGTTCCCGCACCCCGCGCCTGAGGGCGATAAAATCGTCTACCTTGCATATCCCGAAGGCACCCAAGGCCATCCTGCGGGCAAAGACGTCGAGTTGCGTTTGTTTAAAGGCAAAGGCGAGACACCCGAAACGCTGGTGTCTTTGTTTGGCGGGCAAGGTACGATTAATGTACCGTCTTGGTCGCCAGATGGCGTGGCCTTTGCCTATGTGGAATACGCGCGCGGGCTAGTCGATTAAAATTTCGGTGGCGTGCTCTAATGCCAAAGCTGCTGCGCCCTGCGCCCAGATTAAATCACCCCAAGCGTGGATTTCTACCGGTGTTGGTGCGCGGCCTTGCTCGCTTGTTAGGCGCTGCATCTCGGCTAAAACTTCATCGGCATACAGATAGTCAAACCGTAAACGTTCGCCTGACAGCAAGATCAACGCAGGGTCAAATAACGTCACAATATTGGCCAGTCCCATGGCTAAGTATCTGCCCGCTTTGGAAAAAATAGCACGCGCTGCGGCATCGCCAGTTTGTGCGCGTGCAAACAACGTCTCGATCATATCGCTTGTTGTCTCGCTCCCGTGTGGGGTTTGAAGCACGGTCGATGCTTCGCGCACCAAAGCATAATCGGCGATATAGGCCTCAAGACATCCGCGTCGACCACATCTGCACAGCGCGCCATCCAGTTGTACTTTGCTATGACCCAGCTCCATCCCAAGCCCAATGCCGCCGCGTTGCATTTCGTGATTGATCACCAATCCCATGCCAACACCGTGCTCGATGGACACCACGGCAAAGTTGTCGCGCTCACGCCCTGCGCCAAACCACAACTCGGCCAAAGTCAGCAGATTGGCATCGTTGTCGATGCGCACGGGGTAGCCAAATGCGTCTTGCAACATGTCGCGCAGCGCAATGTCGCGTTCCTTTATAAATGGGCACCAAATCAAACGCCCAGCATCAAAATCGACCATGCCTGGCAGGCCGACGGCAATCGCCGTGATTGCGTCTTTTTCCAATCCTGTGGCGTGCAGAGCAGCGTCAATCAGCGCGCCTGTTTCTTGGATGATGTCACGCGCGGTGCGCGGTGCGCGGTGTGTGGCCAGTGAAACGGTGTCAATCTTTGTGCCAGATAAATCCAAAATGACTGCTGAATTGAACTGGTCTGATATTTTGATGCCAATCACATAGCCTGCTGATCCAGTGACCTTTAATCCAGTGGGCGGACGTCCGCGCCCTGTGTTGGCCTCTTGGCGTTGCACAACTGTTTCTTCGATAAATCCGCGTGCTATTAAATCGGCCGATGTGGATGTCACTGTGGCGGGTGAAATGTCGAGCGTACGGGCCACATCCACGCGTGCGATTGTGCCGCGCGCCCGCACCAGATCAAAGACGCGCCTTTTCAATGGCTTGTTCGGTTGAACGTGTCTCGTTAGGGTCGGGCCGCATCCGTCCTTGTCCATACTATGGTGTGTTGGCAGACTTGAAGGCACGGTCAATATTCTTTCATTTTTATCGTAAATAAGCGGATGGACCCGTAGTGTAGAGTGGCATTTTTATTGTGGGTATTGGAAGAGGTTAAGTATTCTTTCAAGATGTCACAAGCTTTCGGACTTATTTATTTTGACAGTTAAAATAAATTGCGCCACTTTCGGCATGCAAAGCGCGATTCGACATCGTGCCAATCTGCATGCGGTGCGCTGCATGCAACAAATTCAGAACCGCGCAGGGAGAACATAATGTACATAGGTTTGGATCTCGGGACTTCAGGTCTTAAGGGCATTGTGATGGACGATGACCAAATTATTTTGGCAGAGGCGCATGTGTCATTGACCAATGAACGCCCATTTGATGGCTGGTCCGAGCAAAATCCAGCGGCATGGATCGCCGCGACGGACACCATCATGCAAACCTTGAAAACCAAGATTGATCTAAGCGCTGTGCAGGCGATTGGTTTGTCGGGCCACATGCATGGCGCTGTGCTTTTGGATGCTGAGGATACGGTGCTACGCCC
This sequence comes from Pacificibacter marinus, assembly GCF_900109555.1. GTDB lineage: Bacteria > Pseudomonadota > Alphaproteobacteria > Rhodobacterales > Rhodobacteraceae > Celeribacter > Celeribacter marinus_C. The sequence continues at coordinate 316,774 of NZ_FNZV01000002.1, forward strand.
CTGTATTTTGTGGAATGACACTCGCAGCGCGTCCGAGGCTGCCACTTTAGATGCCGATCCACAGTTCCGTGCGCTCACCGGCAACATTGTTTTCCCCGGTTTTACAGCTCCTAAATTGGCATGGGTTAAAGCGCACGAACCCGATATTTTCAAAAAAATGGCCAAGGTTCTATTGCCCAAAGATTACCTGCGTTTGTACCTGACAGGTGATTATGTCGCCGAAATGTCGGATGCTGCGGGCACCAGTTGGCTCGACACAGGCGCGCGCGATTGGTCAGACGCCTTGCTCGCGGCCACAGATATGTCACGCGATCACATGCCGCGCCTTGTCGAAGGCTCTGAAGTTTCAGGCCAATTGCGAACCGCTTTGGCGCAAAAATGGGGTGTCCAAGCCTCTTGCGTTATTGCTGGCGGGGGCGGTGATAATGCCGCGTCTGCCGTTGGTGTCGGTGTGGTTAAAGCGGGGCAAGCCTTTGTTTCTTTGGGAACATCTGGTGTATTATTTGCAGCCAATGATGGTTACCAACCCGATGCCGACACAGCAGTACATACGTTTTGTCATGCTGTGCCCAACACGTGGCACCAGATGGGCGTGATCTTGTCAGCGACCGATGCTTTGAACTGGTATGGCCGTTTTGTAGGGCAAGATGCCGCTGCGCTCACGTCGCAGCTTGGCGCATTGCAAGCTCCGACAAAAACACAGTTTTTACCCTATTTGGGCGGTGAACGTACGCCGTTGAATTCGGCCAGCATTCGCGGGGCCTTTACTGGTCTTGAGCATGCCACAGACACCGCAGCCGGTACGCGCGCAGTGCTTGAAGGGGTGACATATGCCATTCGTGATTGCCGTGATGCTTTGGCCAAAACGGGCACTAAAATTGATCGACTTTTGGCCGTCGGTGGCGGATCACAATCAAAATACTGGGTCGAAGCCATCGCAACTGCGCTGGGAACATCTGTTGACTTGCCTGTTTCTGGTGATTTTGGCGGGGCCTTCGGGGCTGCGCGGCTTGGTCAAATGGCCGCGTCAGGCGGGGGAGCTGAGCTGGCTTCAGCGCCTCAAATTCACGCAACGATTGATCCAAATCCATCTCTTATATCCGCGTTTGATGCTGGCTTTGCCCGGTTCAAAGCGGGCCAAGCTGCCGTAAAGGACCTGACATGAGCACTTTTTTCAAAGACATTCCCCAGATTAAATTCGAGGGCGCAAACAGCACAAATGAGTTTGCTTTCAAACACTACAACCCTGACGAAATTGTGCTTGGCAAGCGGATGGAAGATCATCTGCGCTTTGGGATCGCCTATTGGCACAGCTTTGCCTATGAGGGCGGTGATCCATTTGGCGGACGTACGTTTGAACGTCCGTGGTTTGATGGTGGGATGGAAAACGCTAAGCTTAAGGCCGATGTCGCTTTTGAAATGTTTGATATTTTAAACGCACCGTTCTTTTGTTTTCACGATCTGGATGTGCGCCCTGAAGGGGCGACATATGCGGAAAATCAACGCAATCTTGAAGAGATCGTCGATTACTTTGCCGGTAAAATGGAAACGTCCAACACGAAACTGTTGTGGGGCACAGCCAATCTGTTCACACATCGCCGCTTTATGTCTGGCGCTGCGACCAACCCTGATCCTGATGTGTTTGCCTATTCTGCCGCCACGATCAAATCGTGCATGGATGCGACGATCAAGCTTGGCGGGGAAAACTATGTGCTTTGGGGCGGGCGCGAAGGGTATGAAACCTTGTTGAACACCAACTTATCGCGTGAAGCAGACCAAGCTGCGCGGATGTTGGAAATGGTGGTGAATTACAAACACAAGATGGGCTGGGACGGGCAAATCTTGATCGAACCTAAACCACAAGAGCCGTCAAAGCATCAATATGATTTTGATGTGGCCACAGTCTATGGATTCCTTAAGCGGTATGGTCTTGAAAACGAAGTAAAAATGAACCTTGAACAAGGTCACGCGATTTTGGCTGGGCATTCATTTGAACATGAATTGGCGTTGGCTGGATCGCTTGATATGCTCGGTTCAATCGATATGAATCGCAATGATTATCAATCTGGTTGGGACACGGACCAGTTCCCAAATAACGTGCCAGAAACGGCGTTGGCCTATTATGAAGTGATCAAATCGGGTGGTTTGACCAAAGGCGGCACCAATTTTGATGCGCGTTTGCGCCGTCAATCTCTTGATTCTGGGGATTTGATTTTGTCACATGTCGGCGCGATGGATATTTGTGCTCGGGGGTTCAAAGCTGCGGCAAAAATGTTTGAGGATGGCACACTCGAACAAGCGCGGGCGGAACGTTATGCCGATTGGGATCTGCCAGCCAACCAAGAGATGCTGCAAGATGGTACATTGGAAGGCATTCAACGGCATGTGTTGACCCAAAATATCAATCCCGTGCCTCGCTCAGGACGTCAGGAACGTCTTGAAAATCTTGTGAGCACATATGTTTAAACCGCTTAGCTTACAGGTTTTTGAGGGTGTGATGTGATAGGGGCACTTTAATAAAGCGTGCAATCAGGTTTTGAGAGCCGTGGTAATTTGCACTTGGTCAAGCTTTCAAATGACGGCTCGAGAATGTGTCATATGGGTGTGCAAGGCACAGTCTGGATTGAGATATTGAGAGCTTGGCCTAAAAATTGATATTGGCGTTCACAAATCACGCCATCGGGGTTGCATTTTGGCGCAAGAGGCTCAATTAGTATGATTAATGAAGGGCGTGACATACGCGCCCTTTCATAGCACTTGCGAACGAGATCTTGGTCGACAAAAATAGATCTCTTGTGATTTAACCTGCGCACTTCAACAGTGGCAAAAAAGGAAGTCTCATGACATTCACACCCCATGGAAAACATCTCATTTGTGGCGAATGGATCGGAACTCAAGACGTTTTTGCGTCAGAGCCCGCAACTGGAGACCCTCACAATTTTAGTGTCGGAACACCGGATTTGGTTGGGCAAGCGGCACGTGCCGCAGAGGATGCATTTTGGAGTTTTGGTTATTCCAGCCGTGAAGAACGCGCTGCATTTCTGACGGCAATTGCCGATGAAATCGAAGCACGGGCAGATGCCATTACTCAAATCGGGTCAGAAGAAACAGGTCTGCCAACCGGACGTTTACAAGGTGAACGTGGCCGCACTACAGGTCAGTTGCGTTTGTTCGCATCTCACATTTTGGCTGGGGACTATCTGGATCGCAGATATGACAAAGCTTTGCCAGATCGCGCACCCATGCCGCGCCCTGACATTCGGATGATGCAGCGCCCTATCGGGCCAGTTGCTGTTTTTGGAGCATCTAATTTCCCACTCGCATTTTCAACTGCTGGTGGTGACACTGCTGCGGCATTAGCTGCGGGCTGTCCTGTGGTGGTCAAAGGTCACTCGGCTCATCCTGGAACAGGTGAAATTGTTGCTGAGGCAATTCATGCCGCAATCAAATCTTGCGACCTACATCCTGGGGTGTTCTCTTTCATTCAAGGCGGCAACCGCGAAGTTGGGGCTGCTTTGGTTCAACATCCATTGATCAAAGCTGTTGGGTTTACTGGTTCACTCGGTGGTGGTCGCGCTTTGTTTGATCTATGTGCTCAACGTCCTGAGCCAATCCCATTCTTTGGGGAACTTGGTTCGGTGAACCCTATGTTCTTTATGCCTGCAGCATTGGCCAATCGCGGGTCCGAGATTGCCGCTGGGTGGGCTGGATCTTTGACAATGGGCGCAGGGCAATTTTGCACAAACCCAGGAATTTGTATTGTGCTAGATGGGCCTGATGCAGACACTTTTACTGACGTGGCAACAAAATCGCTTTCATCAGTTGGCCCACAAACCATGCTGACAGATGGCATTGCCAAAGCTTACCGTTCAGGCAGCGCTCAGATTTCTGGTACCACTGGTGTACAAGAATTGTTGACCTCAACCTGTGATTTGCGTGAAGCCGCGCCATATTTGTTTGCAACGACTGGCAAAGAATGGTTGAAAAATGAAGTGCTTGGCGAAGAGGTCTTTGGCCCTCTTGGTTTGATCGTTCGGGTCAAAGACATGGACGAAATGCGCCAAGTTGCAATGTCTTTGAAAGGCCAGCTCACTTGCACGCTTCATCTTGATGATGAGGATGCAGATGAGGCACGTGCCTTGCTTCCGATTTTGGAACGCAAAGCGGGCCGTGTTTTGGCAAATGGTTTTCCAACGGGTGTCGAGGTTTGTGATACGATGGTTCACGGTGGACCATACCCTGCCTCGACCAACTTTGGAGCAACGTCCGTTGGCACCTTGTCAATCCGTCGCTTTTTGCGCCCTGTGAGCTACCAAAATATCCCTGCGTCGGTCTTGCCGACAGATATTGCTTAAGTGATTTAAGATACCGCGCCATGTGGCGCGGTATCTGTTCTCTGGCAACTATATGTCAGTATACAGCTATTACGTGCTAAATTGATTGGTCTCGCGGTGTAAGTTCTGTGCTTGATTTTTCAACATAGTCACTGCGGCAGAACTTTCTTCAAACATCGCCGCATTTTGCTGAGTGACCTGATCAAGTTGGTCCACGGCTTTGTTGATTTCAGCTAGGCCGGTGGCTTGCTCTTGGGACGAACTGGATATGTTTTGTACAAGACCATCGACTTGCGACACGAGTGTTTCAATTTCTTTGAGTGCTGTCCCCGATTCATGGACCAATGCGACACCTGATTTAACTTGGTTCGATGAGGTTTCAATCAGATTTGCGATTTCGCGGGCGGCTTCTGAAGATCGTTGTGCCAGTGCGCGAACTTCGGATGCAACGACGGCAAATCCGCGACCACTTTCGCCCGCACGTGCTGCTTCAACCCCAGCGTTCAAGGCTAGCAGATTGGTCTGAAACGCAATATCGTCAATGACTGACGTGATTTTTGAAATTTCTTCAGAACTGTGCGAAATATCGGTCATTGCAGTGATGGTTTGTTCCACTACTTCGCGACCTTCACCTGAACGTTCGCGGGCACGCGACACAGCTTTGGCGGCTGTTTTGGCACCTTCAGCAGAGTTTTCTACTGATGAACTGAGCTGTGTTATGGCTGATGCCGTTTCGATCAATGAAGCCGCTTGGCTTTCTGTTCTGTGCCCTAAGTCCTCGGATGCTGCTGCAATCCCATCTACTTCACTTTGTATGTTGTCGATACCAAGAGTGATTTGTTGGATGAGCGCCGCAAGACGTCCAAGTGAGGAATTGAAATTTGTGCGCAAAGCTTCGAGTTCGCCGGGCATCTCATCTGGCAAGCTGGTTGCAAGATTGCCGCGGCTGAGCTCTGTAATGGCAGCATTTATGTCGATGATAGATGTCTTGAAAAGTGTCACATCTGCTGCAAATTTAACGATTTTGTAGACTTTGCCGTGGGTGTCAAAAATTGGATTGTAGGTGGCTTGAATCCAAATTTCTTTACCCGTTTTGGTTACACGAACGAACTCAGAGTCGATGAATTCACCAGCATTGAGCATGTCCCAGAACTGTGTGTATTCTTCTGTGTTGCGCTCGTTTTCGCGCACAAACATAGAGTGATGACGGCCTTTAATGTCTTCAAGCGTGTAATCGAGGGCGTCTAGAAAATTGTCATTGGCCGTGAGAATTGTACCATCGGGGGTGAATTCAATCACAGCTTGAACGCGGTGGATGGCATTCATCTGGCCTGTTAGGTCATTGACCGCAGTGCGCTGACTTGTGATATCAATGGCGGTTTTCATCACGCGCTCTGGTTTGCCTTGTGGATCTAAAATCACATTATAGCTGGCTTGGATAAAGACATCGGAGCCATCTTTGGCCTTGCGAATAAATTCACCTGCGATGAATTCTCCGCTTTGCAGTTTTTGCCAAAATTCTGCGTATTCGGCTGTGTTGGCTTCGTTCTTTGGCATAAAGATTTTGTGATGTTCACCTTTGATATCATCAAGAGTGTACCCAAGAGCGTTTAGAAAATTGTCATTGGCGGTTAAAATTTCGCCATTCATCGTGAATTCAATCACTGCCGTTGACCGTGACACAGCTTCGGCCATCGCCCGATTCAGATTGGAACTGAGGGTTTTTTCAGTGACGTTCGATGCGATTTTGATCACACCTGTGACTTTATCATTTTGGTCTTTGAGCGGAATATACGAGGCCTCAATATAGACGACTGATCCATTTTTATGTAAGCGCGCAAAGGTTTTTTGCTGTGTCTGTCCGCCCCGCAAACTATCCCAGAACGCTAAGTAGCTAGCGCTTTTCGCCTCTTTGGGTGACACGAACATGGCGTGCTTTTGCCCGATGACTTCACTGGCATCATAGCCCATGGCTTGGCAAAAATTCTGGTTTGCGTTTGTGATTGTTGCATCTAAATCGAACCAAATCATTGCAAGGGCTGCATCTGCGGCTGCTAACGTGGCTAAGGATGTGTCTGTATCGCGCTTTGGATTTCGAAAATGGAACATGTCTACCTCGTAAGTTTGAGGCAGTATTGAACCAAGAGTTCTAATAAATTATTTAACGACAAATTATTTTTCGCATATGCTCAATTTGGGGACGCAAACAGAGCCTAAGCCCACACATTATATTTGTGCGTGAGCTTAGATGTGCAAGCAACGGTTAGAGCGCAACGAGGGCTCCGCGATGTTGCACCACTTGCGCTGACAGCATCATGCCTGCGCGCAAAGCCTCTTCGAGGTTGGCACCTTGCATACGCGCCGTGATATAGCCCGCGTTGAAGCTGTCGCCGGCCGCAGTGCTATCGACTGGGGTGACTGGATCGGGGGAAATTGAAATCCCACCTTCGCCTTGCGACCATGCATACATTTCATGTGCGCCATTTTTCACAATAACAGTGTGTGCGCCAAGATCGCGATACCGCAGGGCTGTGTCTTGCGGTTTAGCATCGCCAAACATGTCTTCTTCTTCGTCAAAAGATGGCAGCATGACATCAGCGATAGAGGCCGCTTTTGACAACCATTCTTTGGTGATATTTGGGTTTTCCCAAAGGCGAGGGCGGATATTGGTGTCAAAGACAACTTGCGCGCCCTGTGCGCGGGCCCGTGCCAAAGCATCGATCAAATTTTGACGATGCTCAGGTGACAAAATCGCCAGTGTGATCCCTGAGAACAGCAAGATTTGGTCGCCGGAAAAAGCGGTATCAAGCGTGCTTGGGTCTGCAGCCAAAAGTTTCGCCGCCGAGGTGTCACGCCAATAGGCAAAAGAGCGTTCGCCATTGTCCAGTTGGATCATATAAAGACCAAGGGTGCGGTCGGGGGTATGGCTGACATATGTGCTGTCAACGCCAGATTCCGACAAGAAATCAAGCATCTTTTGTGAAATACTATCGGTGCCCACGGCTGTGAGATAACCGACAGAATAATCGTCGAGCCCTGCAAGGCAGCGCTTGGCGTACCATGCGGTATTAAGAGTATCGCCCGCGAAATTCATGGAATATTTCCCATGCCCGTCTGGCGCCATTTCGACCATGCATTCGCCAATCGTCAAAAGTCTTTTAGTTTTCATGATCGTCCTCTTCGAAAAATTCTGTATGTGCGGCATGTATCGTGTTGATTGATTTCGCAATGCGATTCAAATGGGCGCGCATCAGTTCTATAACATGGTTCTTATCTTTTGATTTCATAGCCTTGAGGATTTCTACATGTTCATCAAAGGCAATCTGAGATCCCTCTCTATCGAGGGACAAATACCGCACGCGGTCCATATGGGCCTTGTTGTCTTTGATCAGGGTCCACACTTCTGGATGGCCCGCAATCGCGCACAATTGGGCGTGAAAGGCATCATCCAACTCATGAAATCTTTCGCGATTTTCATCCGAGATGGCGCTCTTTTGTTTCTCAAGGTTATCTTCAAGGCGGGCGATATCTGCAGGCGTCGCCTTTTTCATCGCGGTGCAAGTGGTTTCAAGTTCCAAGGCGGTGCGAATAAAGCGCGCCTTGTGGACTGCTGCAGTAGAGATTTTCGTTACAACCGTGGCGCGTTGGGGGCGGATCAGTAAGAAACCCTGTTGGCTGAGACGGTAAAACGCATCGCGCACAGGTTGACGTGACACGCCGAGTTTTTTCGCGACATCCGCCTCGGACATCTTTGTTCCGGGGGGCATGTGCAGGCCCACGATGCTGTCATAAAGTTGCCCATACACGACATCGGTGACAGAGGGCGGGCGGTCTTGTGTAAGCGTTTGCAGTTTTAGATCGTGTCCCATCTGTCTCTCCTTGGCGTCTCTTGCTTGACCTATATGCGCGACATTCACGTCTTAGTGCAATCCTTGGTGGTCGCACCGCCACCCAGCCCAATGCGTATTCGGGCCTAATGCGTAATTGTGCTTCACAGGTGTGAAGCTGCGTTGACACGAATTACTAACTAGCATATTAGATTACTAGAGGGAAGGATACCCCTGAGTGTGCAGTCAGTAATGCTTTCGAATGACTGAACAAATCTATGGGGTGCAGGGGGAATCGTATGCCGTTACTCGACCAAAATCGTTTGTTTCCAGTTGAGGATCGTACGCGCGCTTTGACGCGTGAGATTTACGATGGCATCAAAGATTTGCCAATCATCTCACCGCATGGGCACACCGATCCGTCTTGGTTTGCGTTGAACGAAAACTTTCCCGATCCTGCGCGTTTGTTTGTCACGCCAGACCACTATGTGTTTCGGATGTTCTGTTCGCAGGGCATAGACTTGGCCACGCTTGGCGTGCCGCGCGCTGATGGTGGCGAGACAGAACAGGACCCGCGCAAAATCTGGCAAGTGTTTGCTGAGAACCTCTACCTCTTGCGGGCCACGCCATCCTACATTTGGCTAAACCATGCCTTTCAAGAAACCTTTGGTATCAAGACACCATTGAACGGCGAGACCGCGGGCGAGATTTACGATCACATCGACGCGTGTCTGAAAACCGATGCGTTCAAGCCCCGTGCTTTGTATGACCGGTTTAATATCGAAGCCCTGTCGACGACAGAGATGGCTTTGGATGATCTGAAACATCACAAAACCATTGCTGAGAGCGATTGGAATGGCAAAGTCATTTCCGCTTATCGCCCTGACAATGTGATTGATCCTGAATTCGAAGGCTTTACAGATAACATCGCCCAGCTTGGCGCTTTGACTGGCGAAAATACAGCGACGTGGCAGGGGTATCTAAATGCCCACCGTGCACGTCGCGCGTATTTCAAACAGGTTGGCGGTGTCACGTCTTCTGATCATGGTCATCCAACCGCGCGGACCGAAGATTTCAGCCCCCAAGTGGCGAATGAGTTGTTCCAAAAGGCGCTCAAAGGCACCTGTACTGCGGATGAGGCCGACGCCTTTCGTGGACACATGTTGACCGAAATGGCGCGCATGTCTTTGGACGATGGTTTGACGTTGCAAATACATGCTGGATCGCACCGCAATCACTCTGCGCCGATGATGGCACAGTTCGGTCGCGATAAGGGATTTGATATTCCGTCAAAGACTGAATTTGTAAACAATTTGAAACCCTTGTTGAACGCAGTTGGTATGGAACGTGATCTGACTGTGATCTTGTTTATGCTCGATGAAACCACGCAAAGTCGCGAACTTGCGCCGCTGGCGGGCGTGTATCCTGCGCTGCGTCTGGGGCCGCCTTGGTGGTTCCATGACAGCTTTGAAGGCATGAAACGGTTCCGCGAAAACACCACGGAAACCGCCGGATTTTACAACACTGTCGGCTTTAATGACGACACCCGCGCATTCTGCTCCATTCCAGCCCGCCATGATGTGGCGCGCCGTGTGGACGCTGGATATCTCGCCACTTTGGTCGCCACAGGGCGGTTGAATGTGAACGAGGCTCACGAGGTTGCACAAGACCTCACCTACAACTTGGTCAAAAAAGCATACAAGCTTTGATCCGGTTTATCTTTAGTCTTCAGGGAGGAGACGACATGACCCATTTGAAATCCTTTACGGCAGCCATCGCATTGATTGCAGCCTCTGCAGTGTCCGCAACAGCATGTGAGGTGACATTGCGTTCATCCGACACACACCCAGACGGGTACCCAACAGTGGAAGCTGTTAAAGTCATGGGCGCTGAGTTGGCAAAAGCCACAGGTGACAAGCTTTGTGTTGAAGTGTTCCACTCTGCGCAGCTCGGCCAAGAAAAAGACACCATCGAGCAAACTCAGTTCGGCGTGATCGACCTTAACCGCGTCTCTTTGGGGCCATTCAACAACATCATCGAAGAAACAAAGATCCCATCTTTGCCTTACATCTTCCGGTCTGTTGAGCACATGCACAACGTAATGGACGGGCCTATTGGCGCAGAGATTTTGGCAGCTTTTGAAGCGCACGATCTTGTCGGTTTGGCGTTCTATGATGGCGGATCACGGTCTTTCTACAATAAAGAACGCCCCATCACCAAAATGGCAGACCTCGAAGGTCTAAAATTCCGCGTGATGCAGTCTGATTTGTTCGTTGATATGGTCTCTGCTGTTGGCGCGAACGCGACACCAATGCCATACGGCGAAGTGTACTCATCTATCCAAACTGGCGTGATCGACGGTGCGGAAAACAACTGGCCTTCGTTTGAATCTTCAGGCCACTATGAAGTTGCTGGTTACTACACACTCGACCAACACCTCATCGTGCCAGAAGTTTTGGTGATGTCCAAATCATCTTACGACAAATTGTCCGCTGATGATCAAATGGCAGTGCGCGCCGCTGCAAAAGCGTCTGTGCCTGTGATGCGCGACCTTTGGGCTGAGCGTGAAAAAGTATCTGAAGCCAAAGTGCGTGCGGCTGGTGTTGAAATCATCACTGATATCGACAAAACACCGTTCATCGAAGCTATGGTGCCTGTCTATGAGAAATACGTCACAACTGACAAACTCAAAGATTTGGTAACACGTATCCAAGCGACTGAATAAGCTTAGATCTTGGCGTTTGCGGCATATGTCGCAAACGCTTTTTCAATAAAAAGATCGGCTTCATCCCGTCCGTGTGATGTAAAGCCGATCCGCCAACCCAGGGGCGGGGATATGCAACAATTTATGAAAAAAGTCGCACGTGTGATGGCCATTCTGGCCCGCACGTCGCTTTGGCTCGCAGGGCTGGGATTGGTTTTGATGACCGTCTTTATCGCCTATCAAGTGTTTGGGCGTTTCGTGCTCAACAATACCCCGACATGGACCGAAAGCTGGTCTGTTTTGATCATGGGGTGGTTTATTTTTCTTGGCGCAGCCGTGGGCACGCGCGAGGGGTATCACCTATCGTTTGATGTGCTTTTGTATGTTTTGCCCAAGCGCGTCAAAGATGTGCTGCACACGATCTCTGACATTGTGATCACCGGATTTGGCATTGGTATGATTGTCTACGGCGCCCAGTTGGCCGAGAAAACATGGCAATCGACAATCCCAAACATCGGCATTTCAGGCGGTTGGGCTTTTGTGTCCATCATCATGGGCGGGGTCCTTATGGTTTTGTTTTCTATTGAGCGTATTTTGCGCCGCTCATGCGGCATGGTGACCGCACGTTTTGGCGAAACTGAACTTCCTTTGGAGGACCGCTGATATGGGTTTCGCTGATTTAATTGGCCCAGGCATGGAGCTTTGGGTTCTGTTTGGCACATTCACTGTGTTGCTTTTGATCGGAACGCCCGTTGCGTTTTGTTTGGGCGTGTCGTCTTTCGCCACCGTTTTGTATTTAGGTTTGCCACCCGTCGTTGTCTTTCAGCGGCTCAATTCCGGTGTGTCGGTGTTTTCACTGATGGCCATCCCGTTCTTTATCTTTGCGGGTGAATTGATGGTGCGCGGTGACATTGCACGGCGTCTTGTCGCGCTGGCGGGCGCTGCTGTTGGCCATTTCAAAGGCGGCTTGGGGCAAGTTAACATCTTGGCGTCCGTGCTGTTCGGTGGGATTTCCGGCTCTGCTGCGGCTGATACGTCGGCCATCGGCGGGCTTATGGTGCCGCAAATGGTCAAGCGTGGCTATGACGCCGATTACGCGGTCAACGTGACTGTGACCTCGTCGATCATCGCGCTAATGTTGCCGCCGTCGCACAACTTGATCATCTATTCGATCTCGGCGGGTGGGCGTATTTCTATCGCTGATTTGTTCACAGCAGGTATCATTCCGGGGCTTATCTTGGCGCTATCTTTGATGCTGGCGGCCTACATTGTTGCCCGTCGTCGTGGGTATCCAACCGAAGCCTTTCCAGGCGGACGCATGGTTTTGACCTTGATTGTCTCTGCTTTGCCGGGTCTGATTTTGGTCGCGATCATCTTTGGCGGGGTGCGCTCAGGCGTGTTTACAGCATCTGAATCGTCGTGTGTGGCGGTTGTTTATGCAATGGCTGTGACCTTTTTTATGTATCGATCCATGACGTTCAATGACTTTGTTCTTGCTGTCAAAGGCGCTGTGCGGACCACCGCTATGGTGCTTTTGGTCATCGGTTGTGCGGCGTCTTTCGGCTGGCTTTTGGCCTTTCTCAAAGTGCCTGCTCATATGGTCGACTTCATGCAAAGCGTGTCAGACAACCCAATCGTGATCTTGCTTTTGATCAACGTTTTGTTGCTGTTCTTGGGCACATTCATGGATATGTCGCCGCTGATTGTTATCACCACGCCGATCTTTTTGCCTGTGGCGATGGCCTTTGGTGTTGACCCTGTGCAGTTCGGGATCGTGATGATTTTGAACCTTGGTATCGGGTTGTGTACGCCGCCTGTTGGCTCTGTGTTATTTGTCGGCTGTGCTGTCGGCAACATTCCGATTTGGGACGCCGTGCGCACGATTTGGCCGTTCTACTTTGCCTCAGTCTTTACGCTTTTATTGGTGACGTATATTCCGGTTCTGTCGCTCTGGCTGCCGTCTTTGTTCCACTAATACACTGATATATAACCTAAAGGAGACCACTACTATGTCCCATGTTCGTACATTCCCCGAAGTCCAAGTTGACGCTTTTGTGCGCCGCCAAGTTTTGTCGGAAAATGAAAATCTGATGGTGGTCTCCTTTTCCTTTGAAAAAGACGGAGAGGGTGCGTTGCACTCGCATCCGCACATCCAATCCACTTACGTGGAAAGCGGTGCTTTTACCTTTTCCATTGATGGTGAAAAATTCGATGTCAAAGCAGGTGACAGCTTTGTTATTCCGTCAAATGCTGTACATGGTTGCACCTGTCATGAAACTGGTAGACTAGTTGATACATTCACGCCGCGCCGCGACGATTTTTTGTAACGACAGGCGCGACGCCAGCTGCCCTTTAAACGATTGAGAAAGTATTGATATGACCAAACTGAACGTTGAAACCCGCCACGCGGTTCATCCAGACCACGCCAAAGGCATGGACACCCAAACGTTGCGCGACAACTTTTTGGCCCAAGGCATGTTTGCAGATGGCGAAATTCGCCTTGTCTACACGCATTACGATCGTTTCACGGTTGGGGGCGCTGTGCCTGCTGGCGGATCTTTGACGCTGGATAAAGTCGACGAAACCCGCACTGCGACTTTCCTTGAGCGCCGCGAAATGGGCATCGTCAACATCGGTGACGCGGGCACGGTTGAAGCTGCCGGCGAAACCTATGCGATGAACAAGGGCGATGTTTTGTACCTTGGCATGGGCTCAGGTCCTGTGACGTTCAAAGGGCAGGGGCGTTTCTACATCACGTCGTGCCCCGCGCATCACACGCACGCCTCGCGGTTGATCACTGTGGAAGACGCCAAAAAGGTCGAAATGGGCGAGGCGGCAACGTCAAACAAACGCACCATCAAGATGTTCATCCACCCGTTGGTGATGGAAAGCTGCCAGTTGGTTTTGGGCTACACATCGCTCGAAGAGGGCTCCGTTTGGAACACCATGCCTGCCCACGTGCATGACCGCCGTATGGAAGCTTATCTCTATTGGGGTATGGCGGAAGAGTCCCGCGTGTTGCATCTGATGGGCGAACCGACAGAGACACGTCACCTGTTTGTGGCCGATGAAGAAGCCATCATTTCGCCAACATGGTCTATCCATTCGGGCGCTGGTATTGGTGAATACACCTTTATCTGGGCGATGGCGGGCGACAATGTCGACTACACCGACATGGATTTCGTTCAAGCTGCAGAACTGCGCTAAGGGGGCTTTGATGTCTGATCTTTTCTCTCTCAAAGGGCGCAAAGCACTGGTCACTGGCGCCAACACAGGCATCGGCCAAGCCATTGCTGTGTCGCTTGCAGGCCAAGGCGCGCATGTGATTTGCGCAGGGCGTCGCACCTGTGCTGACACTGTCGCAATGATTGTGAAAAACGGGGGCACAGGTGAAAGCCTGATCCTTGATTTCGCCGACCCTATGGCCGCCAAAGAGGTGTTCAAAGGGCAGGGGATTTCGATCCTCGTCAACAATGCGGGCATCATCCGCCGCGAAGATTCAGTCAACTATTCCGAAGAAGACTGGGACGCGGTGATGGATGTCAACCAAAAGGCATTGTTCTTTACCTGTCAGGCGTTTGGCAAAGAATTGATGGCCGTTGGCGGCACGGGATCGATCATCAACATCGCATCTTTGTTGTCGTTCCAAGGCGGCATTCGCGTGCCTGCCTACACCGCCTCAAAACATGCTGTTGCTGGGATCACGAAAATTTTAGCCAACGAATGGGCCGCTGCGGGCATCACCGTCAATGCAATCGCTCCGGGGTATATTTCCACCAATAACACCGAAGCATTGCGCAACGATCCCGTGCGCAACGACGCCATTTTGGCGCGCATTCCAGCGGGCCGTTGGGGCGATGCAGAAGACATTGGCGGCACGGCTGCATATCTTGCATCCAAGGCCGCGAAATATGTCACGGGCGCTGTTTTGAACGTTGATGGAGGTTGGCTGGCGCGCTGACCTTATATGCGACGCGCGGGATAAGATCTCGCGCGTCCAATTTGATAAAACGATACCATTTTCGGCCAAGGATACAGACACTATGACACAAACGCATTCCCTGCCTCGGATCAGCCGATCTCAGGCCCCCAAACCGGCTGTTGGTATCGTCCATCTTGGCCTCGGTGCCTTTTACCGCGCTCATGCTGCGATTTATGTGGCACAAGCGATGGAAAAATCTGGCGGCGATTGGGGCATCATCGGGGTGTCGCTGAAATCCTCTGGTCAACGCGACAAACTTGCCCCGCAAGACTGTGTTTACACCGCGTTGGAACTTGCCCCCACAGGACCAATTCCGCACCACGTTGAGATTGTGCAGAATGTGTTGGTTGTCCCCGAAAACCCTGCGGCTGTTTTGGATGCGATGATCGACGAGGCCGTGAAAATCGTCACGCTTACGGTCACCGAAAAGGGCTATTGCCATGAACCATCCACGGGCAAATTGTTGCAAAACCATCCTGATATTGTCCAAGACCTAAGCGATCCTGCGAACCCAGCCTCAGCGCTTGGGTTTTTGGTCCGCGCTTTGGAAGCCCGTCGTGCCGCTGGTTTGCGTCCTTTCACTGTGATGACCTGTGATAACCTGCCAGACAATGGTCGCGTTGTGCGTGGTGTTGTGCTTGAATTGGCGGGACTTTTGAGCGCGGATTTGGCCACTTGGATCGCAGCAGAAGTCAAATTCCCTTGTACCATGGTGGACCGTATTGTGCCCGCGACCAAGCCTGAGGATATCGATGCTTTGGGCGCTTTGATCGGCAAATATGATGCCTCGCCTGTGATGATGGAACCGTTTCGTCAATGGGTTATTGAAGATGATTTCGTTGACGACCTGCGCCCTGACTTGGGGGCTGTTGGTGTGCAACTCGTTGATAACGTAACTGCTTTTGAAGATATGAAATTGCGTTGTCTCAATGGCACCCATTCAAGTCTGGCTTATTTGGGATACTTGGGGGGCTTAGAAACCATTTCCGATACAGTGGCGCAGCCTGCGTATGCCGCATTCGTGAAGTCGCTGTGGACCAATGAAATTATCCCCGGTTTGACGCCGCCGCAAGGCGTGGATCTACAGGCGTATGCCGACGCACTGTTTGCACGATATGAAAACCCGTCGATCCGCCATTTGACGTGGCAGATTGCGATGGATGGATCGCAAAAGTTGCCGCAACGAATTTTAACGCAACTTGAAAACGGTCTTGCGGCTGGTCGGTCTATGTCGGGTCTCATTTTAGCTGTGGCTGCATGGATGCGCTATGTGGGTGGTGTCGACGAAACTGGCGCGCCAATCGATGTGCGTGACCCAATGGCGCAGCATTTGAAAGCACTTTGCAACGCTGCTGAAACGAATGAACAAAAGGTACAAGCTTTGCTTGCTGTCACGGGAATTTTCCCTATGTCTTTGCAAAATAATACGCAATTCGTTGCCGCTGTCACAGCCGCTTATGAGGGTCTTGTGACGCAAGGGGCGCGTAAAATGGTGGAGATTTACAATGATTGAGAGCTGGCGCTGGTACGGACCACTCGACAAGATTGAACTGGGTCAAATTGCCCAAACTGGCGCGCTTGGCATCGTCAATGCGCTGCATGAAATCCCGTATGGCGAAGTCTGGACCACGGACGCGATTGCTGCGCGTCAAAAGATGATTGCCGATGCGGGGCATGATCAGAAGTGGCATGTGGTTGAAAGTTTGCCGATCCACGAACGCATTAAGCGTGGCGAGGGCGATTTGTCCGAGTTGTTCGCAAATTACCGTCAATCTATGGCCAATTTGGCGGCTCAAGGGCTAACGACAATTTGCTATAATTTCATGCCGTTGATTGATTGGACCCGCACGCGGCTGGATCAACCTGTCAAGAATGGTGGTACATCGTTGCGTTTTGAACAGGTACAAATCTGTGCGCTTGAGATGTTTATGCTTGAACGCGAAGGGGCGGGACAAGATTTCACCCCCGAGATCATCACCAAGGCCAAAGCATGGTTTGATGCATCTTCCGAGACTGATCGCGAAGCTCTGATTGCCGCGATTATGGCGGGGCTTCCTGGGGCGTATGATCGCTATGATGTGGCATCGATGAAAGAGGCGCTCAAGCTGTATAACGGCATTGGTCGTGATGAAATTCGTGACAATTATGCGCGTTTTCTTGCTGAGGTTATTCCCGCAGCCCAAGATTTGGGCATGCGCTTTGCTGTGCATCCTGATGATCCGCCGCGTGACATCTTTGGCCTGCCGCGTGTTGTGTCTAATGCTGAAGATATCGCTTGGATTTTTGATCAGCAAAAGGCTGTTGAAAATGGTTTAACGCTTTGCGCTGGATCTTTGGGCGCGAACCCCGCGAATGACGTTCCTGCGATTGCGCGCAGATTTTCTGACCGCATCCATTTTGCCCATTTGCGCAATGTGTCCAAAGATGCGGACGGCTCCTTTGAAGAAGCCGCGCACCTTGAAGGCGACACAGATATGGTTGAATTGGTGTCGGTGCTTTTGGGCGAAGAAACGGCGCGCCGTAACACAGGGCGCCGCGATTGTGATATCGTTTGGCGCCCTGATCATGGGCATGAAATTCTGACAGACGTAGGCGCAGGCGCGCATCCCGGTTATCCGTTGGTCGGGCGATTGCGCGGCTTGGCGGAAATGCGTGGCGTGATCAAAGCCTTGTCGCATAAAAACGTTCAATTCAGTTAAGATTAGAACAGTAAAAACATGAGAGGCGCGTCCGAATTGGGCGCGCTTTTTAGGTTTTATCACGATAATAAATCGCATTCGCGCAGTGCTTTATCCCGTAATTTTAATCAATAAGCGGATGGCGGTTCGCCCATGTGCGCATGCCTATGAAGAGACGCGGGCGGTGTCGTTATGGGGCGGCAGATTATTACATGCGCAAAGATATTGTAGAGGATGATCTCAAAGATATCTGTCCAATGATGCGCGCCGCTGGCCGTCAAATTCTATGGGTGACTTTTGACTTTTAGGGGCAACTGTCGCAGCGTGTTAGGATTCAGACAGTCCAATCCCATTGCGTAGAAGTTGCAAAACGGACTGTGCTGCAGGGGTGAGCGTGCTGCCCGCGCGGGTCATAAGCCCATAGTCTTCGATTTCAAACACGACATCCGTGTCGATGATTTGAACCAAAGCGCCCGTGTCTTGTTCATTGGAATCGTGGCCCACTGTAAAGCTTTGCGCAACAGAGGTGGCAATCGGCGCGATCGCATTGGTTTGAGAAATGGTGGCAAGCACCAGTAAAAACGACGATGTGCTGAGAATACGCTCAGGCGAAGGATGCCCTTTGCGCGCCAAAGCTTGCGTCACTGTGTTGCGCAAAATCGCGCCTGTGTTTGGCATCACCCAGTCATAGTTCAGCAGGTCTTCTATCGGAACAGGGATGTTTTTGGCATAGTTTTCATGGCGAAACACTGGATGGTTTTTGCGTGCCACAAGGCTGAGCGGCTCTTTACCAAACACTGTCATATGAAAGGCTGACGCATCTTGGCCCGTGGGCAATCTGGCCAACGAAAAGTCGATCTGTCCGTCCAGCAACATCGGGCCAAGCGTATCAGATGTGCCGACCTCAATTTCGATCTGCACATTGGGCAAGGCAATCCGCGCTTGGCGCAGGGCAGGCAACACGTGCTCGATGGCGGGGCCTGTAACTGACCCGATGCAAACCCGGCCTGACAGACCTGATTTAAGCTCATCAATCTCACGATCAGCATCTTGGATTTCGCGTAGAATCCGCGTGGCACGCCGTGCGAGGGCCAAGCCTTCGGGGGTCAATTCGATGCCTCTGCCCGCACGACTGTATAGCGGCGCTCCAATGATGCGTTCTGCTTCTGATGCCAGCCGTGATGCCGCCGGTTGGGCTATGCCCATTTTGAGGGCAGCGCTGGACAATTGCCCTTCGCGTGCTAATGCATCGGCAAGGCGTAGGTGGCTGATTTTTAGTCCTTTTTGCAGCAATCGTTCCATGTTTTTATCGGTCCTCTTGAGGTCTGCCGGTGGGCTGTATTTAAGTGGCGTTGGTTGACCTTAGGGATATTTATACATAGCGTAAATGGTATACTAATATCACAAAATATAATTTGACGGTGATGTTATATATGTCTCTTATGAGCCGAGGCG
Source organism: Pacificibacter marinus (assembly GCF_900109555.1). Taxonomy (GTDB): domain Bacteria; phylum Pseudomonadota; class Alphaproteobacteria; order Rhodobacterales; family Rhodobacteraceae; genus Celeribacter; species Celeribacter marinus_C. The sequence goes on from NZ_FNZV01000002.1 coordinate 335,754, forward strand.
TTTCACAGACGCCTGCGTCGAAGTTTGACGCACATCGGGTGAAGGTCACAAAATGACGGACATCGTGATGGTACATGCATTGCATCTGGGAGGATGACACATGAAATTGACTAAAACACTGGCCCTTGCTGCGGCCGTTTCAAGCTTGAGCCTAACAGCTGGTCTGACAGCCGCGTTTGCGGACGGTCTTGTGGGTATTTCTATGCCAACAAAATCTTCAGCACGCTGGATCGCTGACGGCGACAACATGGTGAAAGAACTGGAAGCTGCCGGTTACACCGCTGATCTGCAATACGCAGAAGACGACATTCCAAACCAACTCGCACAGATCGAAAATATGGTCACCAAAGGCGTTGACGCGCTGGTGATTGCATCCATCGATGGCACAACATTGTCCAACGCTTTGGAAAATGCTGCTGCTGCTGGTGTGAAAGTGATCGCATACGACCGCTTGATCAAAGATTCTGGCGACGTTGATTACTACGCGACATTCGACAACTTCAAAGTTGGCGTTCAACAAGCGTCTTCTCTTGTAGGTGGTCTTGAGCAGCGTTTCGGCGAAGGCCCTTACAACGTTGAATTGTTTGGTGGTTCACCTGACGACAACAACGCGTACTTCTTCTACGATGGTGCGATGTCTGTGCTTCAGCCATTGATCGATGCGGGCACTGTCGTTGTTCAATCCGGTCAAATGGGCATGGATAAAGTCGGCACATTGCGTTGGGATGGTGCAGTTGCACAGGCGCGTATGGATAACATCTTGTCCGCCAACTACACTGACAAAGAAGTTCACGGCGTGCTTGCACCCTACGATGGCCTGTCCATCGGTATCTTGTCATCTCTCAAAGGTGTCGGTTACGGTTCTGGCGATTTGAAAATGCCAATCGTTTCTGGTCAAGATGCTGAAGTTCAGTCTGTGAAATCTATCCTTGCAGGCGAACAGTACTCAACCATCTTTAAAGACACACGTGAGCTTGCAAAAGTGACTGTGGGCATGGTTGACGCCGTTCTTGGTGGCAGCGAGCCAGAGATCAACGACACATCCACATACGACAATGGTGTGAAAGTTGTTCCATCCTACCTGTTGGAGCCTGTTGCGGTTGACGCATCCAACTGGGAAGAAATCCTCATCGGATCCGGCTACTACACAATGGACCAAATCAAGTAGGATATTGGTTTGAATTCTAAATCCGCTCGTCCCTTGTCGGGGCGAGCGGTATTTGCCTCACGTTTTTAGGGCAAGAGAAACAAAGGCGCTGGTCCTCCCCAGATCCTTTGAAAAGGGCAATCCATGAGCACACTTTTAGAAATGCGCACCATCACCAAGGAGTTCCCCGGCGTGAAAGCGCTCGATCAGGTGAACCTTGTCGTGGAACGGGGCGAAATTCACGCAATTTGCGGTGAAAATGGCGCGGGAAAATCGACACTGATGAAGGTTTTGTCAGGCGTCTATCCAGCTGGAACCTATGATGGAGAAATCCATTTCGAAGGCGCACTTGCGACGTTTAAGAATATCCGCGAAAGCGAAGATCAAGGCATTATCATCATTCACCAAGAACTTGCTTTGGTGCCTGAATTGTCCATCGCTGAAAACATCTTTTTAGGGAATGAAACGGCCAAAGGCGGCGTGATCAATTGGCACGAAGCCAACCAGCATACTGAAAAATTGCTGGCCAAAGTCGGATTGAGTGAAGCGCCGACAACGCGCATCGACAGTCTTGGCGTGGGCAAGCAGCAGTTGGTGGAAATCGCCAAAGCGCTGTCCAAGGACGTGAAATTGCTGATCTTGGATGAACCTACTGCGGCGCTGCAAGAGAATGATTCCAAAAAATTACTCGACTTGATGCTTGAGCTGAAATCCCAAGGCGTCACCTCGATTATTATCTCGCACAAGCTGAACGAAGTCGGATTTGTCGCTGATACTGTTACCGTCATTCGTGATGGCATGTCTGTGTCGACTATCGACGCCTCTAACGGTGTGTCCGAGGATGAGATAGTGCGCGACATGGTTGGCCGCGATATGTCGGATCGCTATCCTGCCCGTGAGCCCCGCGCTGGCGAAATGTTGCTTGAGGTCGAAAACTGGAACGTTTGGCACCCTGAGCACAGTGAGCGCCAAGTGATCAAAGACATTTCCTTTAACGTGCGAGCGGGCGAAGTTGTCGGCATCGCGGGTTTGATGGGATCAGGTCGCACAGAGCTTGCCATGTCGATTTTCGGAAAATCCTATGGTCGCAAAATATCAGGTACAGTGAAATTGCACGGTACAGTCGCAGACGTGTCTCGGGTGGATCGCGCCATTGATGCGGGGCTTGCTTATGTGACCGAAGACCGCAAATCTTTGGGTTTGATCTTGGATGAAACCATCCAGTTTAATACCACATTGGCCAATTTGGACGGCGTGTCCAAAGCGGGCGTATTGAATGCGAACTCGGAAACCAAAGTGGCCGAAGAGTACCGCGAAGCGCTTAAAACCCGCACGCCAAGCGTGTTCCAAAAAGTTGGAAATCTGTCGGGCGGCAACCAACAAAAGGTTGTTTTGGCCAAATGGCTGTTCACAGGTCCCGAAGTTTTGATCCTCGACGAGCCGACACGCGGTATCGATGTTGGGGCTAAATACGAAATCTATTCGATCATCAATGATCTGTCCGCAGATGGCAAAGGGGTTGTAATGATCTCTTCTGAAATGCCGGAATTGCTGGGCATGTGTGATCGCATCTACGTTATGAACGAGGGCGCTTTGGTCGGTGAATTGGCCGCCAAAGACGCCAGCCAAGAGCGCATCATGTCGCTCATCGTCACGGAATAAGGACAGGCCAAATGGACAAACATACAAACTCGGTTAAGGCCCATCTGGTTGCGCACATGCGCGACTTTGGTCTGCTTTTCGCGCTGATTGCCATCATGGCAATCTTTCAAATCGCCACGGGCGGCATCTTGTTGCGCCCTGTGAATCTCACCAACCTTTTGCTGCAAAACAGCTATATCATCATCATGGCCTTGGGCATGTTGTTGGTGATCGTGGCGGGTCATATCGACCTGTCTGTCGGCTCTGTCATGGGCTTTGTCGGTGCCTTGGCTGCCGTGATGATCGTCAGCAATGACGTTCCTGTGCCAATCGCAATTGCAGTGTGTTTGGTCGCAGGTGGTATCATCGGCGCGGCGCAGGGCTATTTCGTTGCCTTTTGGCGCATCCCCCCATTCATCGTGACGCTGGCGGGCATGTTGGTGTTTCGCGGCCTGACGCTTTGGTTGCTCGAAGGTCAATCCATCGGCCCGTTCCCCAAAGAATTCCAAGTGCTGTCCACGGGCTTTGTGCCTGACATCTTCCCCGCTGCTTGGGGCGCTGGTTTGGCTGAAATGGTTGGCGCGCGTAAATTCAATGTGCTGTCTTTGGCGCTTGGTATTGTGGCCGCTATTGGTGTGGTTGTGATGGGGGTGAAAAAACGCAGCCGCGACGCAGAATACGGCATCGACAGCGAACCCAACAGCTTGTTCTGGGTGCGTAATGTGATCGTTTCTGGCGCACTTGTGTTCTTGATGTTCAAACTGTCCACGTTCCGTGGTGTGCCAAACGTGCTTGTCACCATGGCTATTTTGATTGCCATCTACGCCTTTATCACGGAGCGCACAGTCATTGGTCGCCGCATTTATGCGCTTGGCGGCAATGAAAAAGCGGCAAAACTGTCTGGTATCAAAACTGAACGCCTGACCTTTATCGCCTTTGTGAACATGGGTGTTATGGCCGCGCTGGCGGGGTTGATCTTTGCCGCGCGTTTGAATTCTGCCACTCCGAAAGCGGGCTTTGCGCTTGAACTTGATGTGATTGCAGCGGTGTTTATCGGCGGGGCGTCTATGTCTGGTGGCTCTGGTAAAATTATCGGGGCTGTGGTCGGTGCTTTCATCATGGGTGTGATGAACAACGGCATGTCTATTTTGGGTATTGGTATTGATTATCAACAAGTTATCAAAGGTCTCGTGCTGCTCGCAGCTGTGTTCTTTGACGTCTACAACAAACAAAAACAAGGGTGATCACAATGCTATTGTCACAAGTTAAAAATGCTGACGGAACTGTCACTGTTGTGGCCCGCGACGGGTCTGAAGCCTACGCTGTTAAAAATGCAACCTCGACTTATGATCTTGCAATGGAAGCTGCTGAAGCGGGTAAATCTTTGGCTGAGGTGATCCATGCTCACGGGTTTGGCGCGGCAATTGATCTGAATGCGGCCTATTCCGAGGGCCGGATGATGTTGCCGATCCACCATGAAGCCCCATCTAGCTGTCATTTGACAGGCACGGGGCTGACCCATCTGGGGTCGGCTTCAACGCGCAATTCAATGCACGCCAAAAAAGACGTCGATGCGCCTATCACAGACTCTATGAAAATGTTTCAGATGGGTCTTGAGACAGGAAAACCCGCAGCGGGCACCGTCGGGGCACAGCCTGAATGGTTCTACAAAGGCAACGGATCGCAAGCAGTTGCAGCAGGGGCGCCATTGGTGTCACCAAGCTTTGCCGAAGATGCAGGTGAAGAGCCAGAAGTCGCGGGAATCTATGTGATTTCTTCAGATGGCACACCGTTCCGTGTTGGGTTTGCTCTGTCCAACGAGTTTTCCGATCACATCACTGAGCGTGGAAACTATTTGTGGCTTGCGCACTCCAAACTGCGCCCTGCGTCCTTTGGGCCTGAAATGCTGATCGGCGATCTGCCCCGCGATATTCAAGGCATGTCACGCATCCTTCGCGATGGTGCTGTTGTTTGGGAAAAACCATTCTTGTCAGGCGAAGACAACATGTCTCACACTTTGGCAAATCTTGAGCATCACCATTTCAAATACGATATTTTCCGCCAGCCTGGCGAATTGCACGTCCACTTTTTTGGCACAGCTACCCTGTCGTTTGCTGATAGCATTGCCCCACAAGATGGTGATGTTTTTGAAATCGAAGCCCCTGGTTTTGGTCTGCCGCTGCGCAATCCTTTGGTTCAAAAACCGGCTGTGTCTGGCACAGTCACTGTAAACGTTTTGTAAGGTATCCGATGACGTTCAAACCCGCTTCTTGGCCCCGCAAACTTCGGTCGCAATCTTGGTATGGCGGCAATTCACGCGATACAATTTACCACCGTGGTTGGATGAAAAACCAAGGCTACCCGCATGATCTGTTCGATGGGCGGCCCATTATTGGTATTCTCAACACGTGGTCAGAACTGACGCCGTGCAATGGCAGCCACATGAAAGAGTTGGCCGAAAAGGTCAAAGCGGGCATCTGGGAAGCGGGTGGTTTTCCTGTAGAAGTGCCCGTGTTTTCCGCCTCTGAAAACACATTTCGTCCCACCGCGATGATGTTTCGCAACTTGGCGGCGCTGTCTATTGAAGAAACCATTCGCGGGCAACCTATTGATGGTGCTGTGCTTTTGGTCGGCTGCGATAAAACAACACCGTCCTTGATGATGGCTGCGGCGTCTTGCGACATTCCATCTATCGTTGTGACTGGCGGACCTATGTTGAATGGTCAGTTTAAAGGCGAACGTGTCGGGTCTGGTACGCACCTTTGGAAATTCTCCGAGGCGGTGAAAGCCGGCGAGATGACCCAAGAGGAATTCTTGGAAGCCGAACAGGGCATGTCACGCTCAACGGGCACATGTAACACCATGGGCACTGCGTCGACGATGGCGTCTATGGCCGAAGCTTTGGGCATGGCTTTGTCGGGCAATGCGGCCATTCCTGCGGTCGATTCCCGTCGCCGCGTGATTGCGCAACAATCTGGTCGCCGTATCGTGCAAATGGTCAAAGACGATTTGAAACCATCTGATATCATGACCAAAGAAGCGTTCGAAAACGCAGTGCGCACCAATGGTGCTATCGGTGGATCGACCAACGCGGTTGTGCATTTGCTTGCTATGGCAGGTCGTGTTGAAGTTGATTTCACCTTGGACGATTGGGATCGCTGCGGCCGTGATGTTGCTACGATTGTGAACCTGATGCCATCTGGTAAGTACCTGATGGAAGAGTTCTTTTATGCGGGTGGTCTGCCTGTTGTGCTCAAACGTTTGGGCGAGGGCGGTCAGTTGAACAAAGACTGCATCACGGTCTCGGGCGAAACCATTTGGGATGAAGTCAAAGACGTTGAAAACTACAACGAAGATGTGATTTTGCCACTCGAACTTGCGCTGACTCAACAAGGCGGTATCGCGGTGTTACGCGGCAACTTGGCCCCCAAAGGCGCGGTGCTTAAACCGTCTGCGGCGTCGCCACATCTGCTCAAACACACAGGGCGCGCGGTGGTTTTTGAAGACATTGACGACTACAAAGCCAAGATCGAAGACCCAGATTTGGACATCGATGAAACCTGCGTGATGGTGATGAAAAACTGTGGTCCCAAAGGGTACCCCGGCATGGCCGAAGTGGGCAACATGGGGTTGCCCCCTAAGGTTTTGAAAAAGGGCATCACCGATATGGTGCGCATTTCTGACGCGCGCATGTCGGGCACCGCTTATGGCACGGTTGTCTTGCACACCTCACCCGAAGCGGCGGCTGGCGGACCTTTGGCTGTCGTTCGAAACGGCGATATAATCGAGATGGATGTGGCGAACCGCGTGTTGCGTGTTGATATTTCTGATGCAGAAATGGCGGCACGTCTTGCAGCATGGAAGCCCCTCAATGATGCACCAACATCAGGCTATGCCTTCTTGCACAATGCCCATGTTGAAGGGGCTGACACCGGCGCGGATCTTGATTTTCTTAAGGGCTGCCGCGGCAATGCCGTTGGTAAAGACAGCCACTAATTTACACGACTAAGGACTTATTATGCCACGTAAAATAGCTTTGGTCGGTGTCGGTAAAATCGCCGTCGATCAACACATCCCCGCGCTCAATGCATCTTCGGAATGGGAACTTTCCGCAGCCGTATCACGTAACACCGTTGTGGATGGTGTGCCAAATTTCACCGACATGGATGAGATGCTAAAAGCGCACCCCGAGGTCGAAGTCGTGTCATTGTGCATGCCGCCAGTGCCACGTTTTGCCTATGCCCAAGCTGCGATTGCAGCGGGTCGTCATGTGATGCTTGAAAAACCTCCGGGGGCCACATTGTCCGAGGTGCATACCTTGGCTGATTTGGCGACCAAAGCGGGTTTGACGCTGTATGCAACTTGGCATTCGCGCGAAGCTGCCTTTGTTAAAGCTGCGAAAGCGTGGCTGGTGGGTAAAACCATCAAAAGCTTTACTGTGACGTGGCACGAAGACGTGCGCAAATGGCATCCAAACCAAGATTGGGTGTTCGAAGCGGGCGGCATGGGCGTTTTTGATCCGGGTATCAATGCGCTGTCGATTGTGACCGAAATTTTGCCCGATCCGATCCACTTGAAGTCATCGGTTTTGGACTTTCCCGAAAACCGCGATACGCCAATTTCTGCACAGCTTGATTTTTATCATCCCCATGGCGGAACTGTGACGGCGGATATGAATTGGGATCATTCCGGCGATGATGTTTGGCAAATCGAAGCTGTGACCGATGCTGGCGTTTTGACGTTGAAAAACGGTGGTGGCGTGTTGTTGATTGATGGTGTGGTCCAAACAGGCGCAGAAGATGGCCTGTCTGGGGAATACCCGAACCTTTACGCCAATATGGCGCGACTGGTTGCTGACGCGGCATCCGATGTCGATCTGCGTCCAATGCTGCATGTGTCCGACGCGCTGACTTTGGGCAAACGTAATGTTGTCAAAGCGTTCGATTGGTAAAATTTTACCGCTTAACTGCGAGCTAAGAGCGGTTTAAGCCGCTTTTACCTGTGTGCCACATTGTTTTGCAAAGATATAAAAGAGGGGCGTTTTTCGGAGCGCCCCCTTGTCTTTTGCTGCGTGGTCCTAGATCACATTTAACAAATGATCTGAGAACACTTCTAAAAGCGCTTCAAAAGAGACAGCACAAATGAAATTTTTCCCGATGTTTCTGCGGATGGCAGATCGCGATGTGGTGATTGTGGGCGGCGGTGAAACCGCGGCGCAAAAAGCGCGCCTGATGTTGAAATCCGAAGCGCGGATCACCTTTGTCGCACCGGAATTAGACGTCGAATTACAAGCGCTTGTCGATGAGAAACGTGCGTTTCACAAAAAAGGTGCCATTACGCCAGACCTCTTTAAAGGCGTGGCTTTGACCTTTGTTGGCACTGGGTGTCCGGGGATAGATGCATCGATCCATGCCTTGGTGCGCGAAGCTGGTGCTTTGGTCAATGTCGTTGATCAGCCGCACCTGTGCGAAGCCAATACACCCAGCCTTGTGGACCGCGACCCTTTGGTCGTTGCGATCGGCACCGAAGGCGCGGCCCCTGTACTGGCGCGGCAGATAAAAACGCATTTGGAACAAGTGCTTGAACCGAACCTTGGCGATCTGGTTGCTCTGGGAGGGCGGTTGCGCAGCGCTGCGGCCCAACAGGTGCACAAAGACAAACGCCGTGCATTTTGGCGCTGGGTTTATGATGGAAAACCACGCCGTTTGTTTGCGCGCGGGGCAGGGCGCGAAGCTGCTGAATTGATCAAAGCCGCGATCCAAAATGGCGGCGCACCGGATGATGCGGACGTTGGGCAAATTTCGTTGGTGTGTGTCAGTACCACTGAGCCAGATTTGATGACATTGCGCGCCGTGCAACGTTTGCAAGAGGCCGATTTGATCATTGTTTCCGATGAAAGTTTTACGTCAATTTTGGAACTGGCCCGCCGCGATGCTGATCGCGTTGTCGTAGGCAAAGATCGCGGCACAGCAGATTGGCGGTTGTCAGATCAACGTAAATTGGCCCAATCTGAACGCGACAAGGGCGCGCGTGTGGTGTGGCTTGTACCTGCCCGCGACGCTGACCGCGCCGCGATGGGATTAGAAACTGACACGGAATGTGTGCCGGCTGTTACGATTTAGGAGTGTCTTTATGAACGATGTGAAAACGAGTAATCTTGAAACACGAATTGCCCAAGCCAAAGGTGATGAGATTGCGGATATCGTGCTAAAAGGCGGGCGTATTTTTGATCTGATGACAGGGGAATTGATCACAGGGGATGTGGCGATTTGCGGTGATCGTATCGCGGGAGTGTTTGAAACCTATACGGGCAAGCAAGAGATTGATGTCACAGGACAAATCCTTGTGCCGGGGTTTATTGACACGCATCTTCATATTGAGAGTTCGTTGGTCACACCGTTCGAATTTGACCGCTGTGTGACGCCGCGCGGTGTCACAACTGCGATCTGTGATCCGCATGAGATTGCCAATGTGATCGGGCTTGATGGTATTCGCTATTTCCAAGAGGCATCCGAGCACACGCTGATGGACATTCGCGTGCAATTATCGTCCTGTGTGCCGTCAACCCATATGGAAACGGCGGGGGCTGAATTGTTGGCCGATGATTTGAAACAGGTTATGGGGCATCCGTCGTCCATTGGGCTGGCCGAATTCATGAATTACCCGGGGGTGATGTTGCGCGATCCGCAAGCCATGGCCAAGATCAAACTGTTCGAAGATCAGCATATTGACGGCCATTGTCCACAGCTGTCAGGGCGCGATCTTAACGCCTATATCGCCGCAGGTATTCGGACCGAACACGAGGCCACAACGTTTGAAGAGGCGCGTGAAAAGCTGCGCAAAGGAATGCGGGTGTTAATTCGCGAAGGATCTGTGTCTAAAGATATGCACGCGTTGCAGCCGCTTTTGACGGATATCACTTCGGCTTACATGTGCTTATGTACGGATGATCGCAATCCTTTGGATATCGGTGAACACGGCCATTTGGACTATATGATCCGCACACTGATCGCGCTTGGTTGTTCGCCTTTGGCGGTGTACCGCGCGGCAAGTCTGTCAGCCGCTGAAGCTTTCGGTTTGAAAGATCGCGGCATGATTGCGCCAAGCAAGCGCGCGGATATTGTGGTGATCGATAATTTAGAAAACTGCAATGCTTCCAAAGTGTTCTGCGGTGGTGTTGAGGTGACGCATAAGAATTTTGAGGCCCGTTTGGAGATCGCTCCAGTGGCCAGAAATTCTGTTCAAGCGCCCCGTGTGAGTGCGCAAAGTTTCCGCACCACCGGCAATCGTGAAGAGACAGATGTTATTGGCATTCTCGAAGGCAAGATCATCACCGAGCACCTGCACGAGGTGATCCCAATTGAGGATGGTGATAAAAAGCCCGATCCCAAACGCGATTTAACGCGGATCACCGTGATTGAACGACATGGCAAAAATGGCAATATCGCCAGCGGATTTGTTAAAGGCTTCGGACTGCAAGCGGGGGCGATTGCGTCGACTGTTTGCCACGATCATCACAACATTGCCTGCGTCGGTGTGGACTATGATGATATGGCACTGGCCGCCAATCGCATGAGTGAAATCGAAGGTGGGTTTGTCGTGGTCAAAGACGGTCAAATCCTTGCTGAATTGGCTTTGCCCGTGGCAGGATTGATGAGTCTTGAGCCGTTTGAGGTGGTGCGCGATACGCTTGTTGATTTGCGAGCTGCGGCAAAAACGCTTGGGGTGACATTGGAAGAGCCGTTTTTGCAGCTGGCCTTTTTGGCATTGCCGGTTATCCCCGCGCTTAAAATCACTGATCGTGGCATGGTGGATGTGCATAAATTTGAAATCATCAGCTAGGTGGCTGTGATGTCATGAAATGTTGTGTGTTTTTTGCGTTGTTTTGGGGGCGTCTCCGCTATAAATCTGTTTAAATTCATGTGATTAAAGCTCAAACTTCAGGGGCTGTAAAAGGTTCCGAGGCAAGCTGATTTAGTCTTATTTTTAAGGCAGGCATGAGTTTTGAATAGCAAGCCAAATGAAACAAACACCAACGCATAATTGAAACCTTGTTTTAGCAATAGGCCCCATTGAGTGTGATCGATGGTCGGGAGATGGTGAACACTCTGGTCTGATTTGTACCGTCATGGAGGGTATATAATCTTGTTTACAATGGCTTCGCATTGTAGCGTTCTGTCATTGCCGTTAGGCCGAAAACACAAGGATGCAGTAAATTTATGCAAAGTGAACGGTCGCTAGCGCCAATTCCAGTCAATGTCGATATGATATTCCCTCTACATAGCTTTGCGGCCACACCCCGATTGTTGAATCAACCATGACCTGCTTTACGAATTTTGAATTCAGCCTTGCCTCTGCCTCTGTCGGAGCACTTTGGGTCGTCTGTGCATTTGTTGCGGTGTGGGTCGCACGGAACAATAACTTTGCTGGAAAGCCTGCGTTTATCGTCGCATTCTCGGGGATGCTTTGGTGGTTTTTTACGGTCGTCATTGATTTGAGCTCACATGGGCTACCATGCAAGATGTTGTGGTCTTTGGCCGCGTGGCCTGGGATTGTGTTACTTCCGATGGCTTGGGCGTTTTTCTTGTTCGACTATACGATGAACACCAATCAAGCGCGTAAGCCGTTCCGCTTGATGTTGTATATTATTGTGCCCACAATAGTGAGCATCGTTGCCACCACAAATGGCCAGACGCATCTTATTTATGGCGTGGATACCCAGCTTGTGGACACTGGGGGCAAAGCATTCGTTGTATATGACCATGGTCCTTTCTTTTACGTTGTCGCCGCGTTCCTATACCTCTTTGTCATGAGCGCCTTGAGCGTGCTCATCTATGCCTTTTTCAAAGCTAAAAAGAGCGTCCGGCCTTTTTTGGGGGTCCTGTTCATCATCACGGCGACTCCATTGGTGGCCAATATCGCTTATGTCGGTTGGGGGATGGCGCTTTTCGGGCTTGATCCGACACCATTCATGTTTGCTGTGGCTCTCATGGCATTCAGTTGGTTGATTTTGAACAACTCGATGATGGATACGGAAGCCCAAGGGCGAAACCTTTTATTCTATGCCACACAAGACCCTGTGATCATCATGGATGCAGGTGGTAAGTTTGCCGGTGCAAATTCTGCGGCAAAATTGTTATTTGGCACACAGATGCCGAAAAATGGCGACACTGTGGATCACTTAGAAATAATTGGTCCGAGATTGCAGGAATTCAGAGAGACCGGCGAACTGAACTGTGCAGAGGCTATCCGGCTGGGGGGGCGTGTTTTCGATTTGCGGACCCTGCCAATTGAAAGCCCAATCCAGACTAAAAATAATCTGCTGGGGTGGTCCGTTTCACTGATGGATATCACGGAAAGGGAACGCTCGGCTGAAGTCCTGCGTGAGGCGGTGGCACATGCGGAAGCCGCAAACCACGCGAAGTCCCAATTTCTTGCAATGATCAGCCACGAATTGCGCACCCCTATGACATCGGTCAAAGGAGGATTGGATTTGGCGCTTCACGGGGCCTTAGGCGAGGTTAGCGACCCTTTGAAAAACGTGCTGACCATCGCTCAAAGAAACAGTCTTAGGTTGTTGAAGCTCATAGATGATGTTCTTGATCTTCAAAAAATCGATCTCAAAGAAATCAATCTTAAGTTGCAGGATTTAAACTCACAAGAATTCTTGCAGGACATTATCGAGGAATACGATGCCTATGCCTCGAAAGAAAATATTAAGCTGGACATCATTTCAGATGGCAAGAGTTGGCCGTTGCGCGCCGATATTCATCGGTTGAAGCAGGTCGTTGGGAATGTAATTTCGAATGCCGTTAAGTTTTCTCCAGAAGGAGGACATGTCGAATGCTCAACGCATGTGGTTGGCTCGAATTTGAGGTTTTCAATTAAAGATAGTGGAATTGGCATTCCACAAGGCAACGAGGATCAAGTTTTCGGGCGTTTCAACCAAGTCCCGAGTTCCTCGTCCAAGGCGTCTGGTGGGTCCGGCCTTGGGATGAATATTGCCAAGCTTCTGATCGAGCATATGGATGGTTCTATTTCATATGAAAGCCACATTGGCACCGGCACGACGTTCTACATCGACATACCGCTTTCGCCCCAAGGCGATTTGGGACAGGCGACATAAGACGTTTCAGGTTATGATTGTTGCAAGATAGGGCGTCATTCACAAGAGTGGGCGTATTGATCACGTGCTGCGTCATTAATCCGTGCGCCACAGGATTGCCCGTGGGTATCCAACGTCACATCAGATGCAGGGAAGTTCCACGATGAATGTTGTCCCTAGGCCATCGTTCTTGCTGTATGCGATCTCGCCGCCCAGCGTTTCCATTATGCGTTTTGAGATGTTCATACCTAGACCCGTGCCGCCGATTTTTCGCGTGTCCGAAGAGTCGACTTGCGTGAAGGGGTCGAAAACCGTGTCATAGTTATCTGGTGAAAGCCCCATACCACTATCGTTAAAGAGCACGCGAGCGGTGTCGCCATCCGTTTCCATAGATACGAAAACATTACTTCCCACAGGTGAATATTTGGCTGCATTCGACAGTACATTCGAGAACACTTGGCCCAAGCGCTTTTTGTCAACGGATACCACGACATCATTTCTGGGCGGTGTCGCCACGAATGTGACGTCTAGCTTCGCAGCGTAAGGATTGTTGTTAGAAATGGCATCCTCGACGGCATGCCACAGCTTGATGTCCTGAAAGTCAAACAGCATCGCTTCTGTTTCGATGTCTTGCAGATCAAGAATTTCGTTTATCAAACCGAGAAGACGTTCACTGTTGCGTTGCGCTGCCTGCAAAAGAGCTTCGGCTTTTTCGGGTATTTCACCCACTTTTCCTGACGCCACGATATCGACCGCGCCCTTAATGACTGTCAAAGGTGTTCGAAGCTCATGACTCATCGTCGATAGAAATTCAGTTTTGGCCTTATATGCAATTTTGGATTTTTCGTGTTCATTGCGCAGATTTCTGAGTTGGGACAATTGAGACTTATAAAAGTGCTGATAAATCCGTGAGCATTCGACGATGAAAAACAGCACAAAGATACTGGTAAAGAGTTGCGCCCAAAGTTCTGAATGAAGCGGCGCGCCCGTAATAACAATGTCTCGAACAGGGATGAACAGAAATGCTAAACCATAACACGCGAGCCGCAAGAACAAGGCCGACGGCAATTGGTGGTTGTTCATTGACGCAAAAAGAGCCGCAGCAAACAAGAAAAATAGCGGCATAAAGTGCGGGATCGGCCCCTGCAGGGTGGCGATCCAGATCGCATATGTGATGATCACGGACGCACTTATGAGAGTGCTGATGGCTATCAATATATGAAACTGACGCACCTTGCGCACATCGAACGTCTGGCAACGCAGAATGCGGCGAAACAAATAGAAGTCGAATAATTCTGACGAGAGGATCATCGCCAAAACCACACCGGCCAACACTATATCGTAATAGAATGCGGCTAAGCCAAGAGCGGCCAAAAAAATCACCTGACGTTGCCACACCAAGGAAATCCCAAGTTGACTATAGTCACGTAGTTTCTGGGCAAGGATGTCGACGTCAGCGTCACACATCGCGGTTAATTTTCTAAACGGCACGTACACATCTATCTCTCATCATTTCATTCGGCGCCTAAAATGTAACCGCGGTTATTCATTTTGAATCGCCATCTTCGTTTGATCCAACGCCGACCTTGACTAGACCCTTTGATTGGGACGAAATCATGATCAATGATGCAATAAACTTTGCCTTTGATTACTTAAATAGGTTGATTGAGGCAAAATCATGGTCAATGATGCGGCAAATTAGTGTTGATCTATATAATAAAAAAGAAGTGCGGACCGCAGGCCGCGAGCATGAGCAGGCTACCAAGTGATTGAAAGCAAAAAGGCCAAACGAGCCTTTCCCAAGCTGCTTCCGCAGCACGAGTTTGATTGTAAAGAGCCGTCATCTATCAGGCGGCCTTTCTTTGCTTTTGGTTCGGGATCGAAAACGCCACGCGAAGCTGAGCCCGAGACTGTGAAGGTGCCACAGCTAGAAGCAGAACTGCCAGTGGATAGTCCGTTTGAAATTGAGGCGACAACGCTTTCGGTGCGTAACTTTCACGAATATGGCGATCTTTACTCTCGCTATTTGCGCGGCCGGCGTGACGTGTTCATCATTGAAAAAGGATGGCAGTTGCCAGAAACCGATGGCATGGAGTTCGATCAATATGACACGCCACTTGCGCGGTGGATTGTTCTGCAAGGCAACGGCACAGTCTTGGGCGGTGCCCGCATTTCACCGACAACGGCGCAATGCGGTAATCACAGCTATATGTTAAGAGATGCGCAGCTTGGTCTGCTTCCAGGTTTGCCTGCCGACATGCTTGATGAAACGGCCCCTGTTGATAAAGAAATCTGGGAAGCAACGCGGCTATTTTTGACAGAAGCCGTGCCAACAGAGCTGCGTATGCAAGTTCAAAGCAGCTTGATGCTTGAAATGGCTGCCGCAGCACGCAGTGTAGGGGCCACTCATATTATTGGTATTGTTCCGGCGGTATTTAAGCGCTGGTTGAAGCGCATTGGCATGACTGCGACAGAGATGGGCCCGGTTAAAATCATTGATGGTGATAGGGTGCAAGCAGCGTTAATGAACGTGGTCGATGGTGTAGCTTGATCACATCAAACACATGACGTGAAAAGTATCACTCCAAGTGACAAAACATGTTTTGTTACTCTAGTGCCTTTGTGGATTTGCAACTCTAGCCTGAAACGCATTTGTCCAAACGTCAACGATTTCCGAAGCCACAGTTGTTGGGTCCAGCGGTTTTTTGATGATTGAATATGTGCCGCAATTCATGAACATTTCCTGATCTTCATGCGTAACTTTTTCAGTCATAAAAATGGCAGGTGTTTGATCAAATCCGGGGATCTCGCGTAAGCGCCGAAGTGTTTCGATACCGTCTAATTTCGGCATAGTCACATCGAGTAGGAACAAATCCGGAGCGTACTTTGCAACGACTTCAAGAGCCTGACAACCAGAGCTGCATTGAACAATCGATAGACCACCGATCGCATCTAAAGCGCGCTTGGTGGTTTCCTGAATGTCCTGTTCATCTTCGATGTGCAGAATTAATGGTGCAGCGTTCGCCATGAGAGCTTTTTCCTTTTGCTCACTAAGAAAATGATGTCCAAGCTGGAACTGAATTCTGATCATTTACGGAACATCGAAGCTGTTACATCTATGATGTACGCAGACAAGACGAGAGCAAATTTGGACAACTTAATGTTCCGTTTTTATGATCTAAGTTTGTGGCGTAATTATGCTAACAAAAGGTTAACAATAGGACGGAAGCGGACAGGTTGGTCTTTGGTTTGTATTTCAATCGACGTAATCTGCGCTGCGGTATGTCTTGTGATTTTATTCATGAAATCAATAGCTTGGTCCGATTGGATCAATGCGGCTATGGCTCTGACGGGAGTAGGGGCAAGTTACTGTGCAAAAGTCACGGCACGTAGTCGGTTCTTGATCAGTACAGATAAATGTCAGCAGTTTTTCTGATTAAACGTTGCAGCCCCTAGAGTGGTTGGTTCACCTATATACCGAAGCCTTTTTTGGTTTTAGGGCCAACAATATCTTGGTTTTGGTGGCCTGACTGCGCAGGAAAAGAGTGACATCGGTAAAGGTCAATTCGGACGCTACATAGCGGAGTGTGCCACTTTTACCGGAAATGCGCCTCATAATTGTCATGTTTCCTCCTTAATAGACTTTTATCTTGAGAACAATATGGTCGAATTCACTTGATTGTGGTTACACTTGATGTTGAAAGGTCGACCAAATAAGGGGCCATTGAATATGATACGAACTGCTTTTTATGCTGCTACATTTGCAGCCTTTGCCTTACCAGTTGCCGCACAAACTGTTTTGACTGTCTCAAATGATGACAGTTCGTTAGAGTACGATCTCGCTGCACTTCAGGCTTTGCCTCAAGTAGAATACGCGACGAAGAATGCGTTCATTGATGGCTCTAGTGTGTTTTCAGGGCCTCTTTTAAGGGATGTGCTTTCGTCTTCGAATTTGCTTGATGATGAGATGGTTCGAATGGTCGCCATTAATGATTACGAAATTTCGTTTCCCGTATCGGATGCGCTTGAATTTGATGTCATCATTGCAACCCAGATGGACGGCGCGCCCATGTCCGTGCGCGAAAAGGGACCATTGTGGGTTATGTACCCAATTTCGTCGGACCCCAAGCTAGAGGATTCAATCTATAAAGGTCGGATTATTTGGCAGCTTGAGGAAATCATTGCGGAATGAAACCACGCGCTTTCCAGCTCAAGCTGGTTCTTTTTGGCTTTGCGATTGCAGGATTAATTGCCGCAACCCTTAGCCTCGTGGGCTTGCGTACTCAGATTTTACAAGTGGGTGATAGCTCGTCAACGGGGCCGATCTGGTTCGTGACGGCAATTGAGCGCGACGTTCAAGAGTTCCAGATCGCCATCGCCAGCTATGAATTGGGTTTGGGGACCTTTGAAAATGCGAACCTGAGGTTCGACATTCTTTGGAGCCGTGTTAGCGGGGCAAATCGTGGGGAAGTCGCTGATAAATTGTTAGAGTATCAGGTCGACACATCGGTCATTAATCTGCTGCAAGTTAAACTGCTACAGTACGAGCAGCTTGTGATGAACATTGATACGGCGAGTCCTGCATCGATCCACAGTATGATCAATGACTTCAATATTTTGAACCGCGACATTCATGGATTGGCACTTGACGTCCTGCAGGCCTCATCGAATGAAACACGAGAGTGGCGTGAAGCATTGCTCCGTATTTCTGGTGAGAATGTAGCGATTGGGGTTGCCATTGGGCTGACGGCACTGGCTTTGATTTTGTTACTGCGATTGGATGCTGTCGCAGCCAGAAATCAACTTGCGGAAAAAGATGAGCTTTTAATTGCCGCAGAGGCTGCCAATCTGGCTAAATCGGAATTTATTGCTGCCGTTAATCATGAACTCCGTACCCCTTTAACGTCGATCAGTGGGGCCATTTCGCTCATGGGGTCGGGCGCTTATGGTGAGGTTCCTGAAGCGTTTAAAAAGCCCATTCAGATCGCGTCGCGCAATGCCAAGCAGCTTGGCGTTTTGATTTCAGACTTACTGAATGCTGAAAAATTGTCGTCAGGAAGTATGAATTTTCATGCCGATGAAATGGATTTAGCATCCTTTCTAACTGAACAGGTTGAAAGTAATAAACCGTATGTCGAGACCTTCAATGTAGAGTTGTCTTTAAACGCCAATTTGCCCAAACTATCTGTGCGAGGAGACCGCCAAAGATTGGGGCAGGTCTTAGCCAATTTGATCTCAAATGCAGCTAAATTTTCTAACGCGGGCACCCAAGTTGTTATAGGCTTGGAGCGGGTTCAAGACCGCGCTGTTATAAGTGTAAAAGATCAAGGTAGAGGGATTCCTGAATCCGCAGGCGAGCGACTTTTTGAACGTTTTCAACAAGTTGATTCGTCTGACGCTAGGGAGCGCGGAGGCACCGGCCTAGGGCTTTCAATTGTCAAATCTATCGTTGACGCACATGGTGGTACGGTTTGGTATGATAGCGTTTTAGGAAAAGGGACGACGTTCTATTTTGACCTTCCATTAGAATCCTAAATGAGTAAGCTGCATATGCCGAACCTCTTTTCGGCTTGCATTCTTTCAAGACGAAAAAAGGTTAAAGACATGAACGTTTCCTCGACCCTGATCGCTAGTTTTGCTGTTCTGGCAATGGCCACGCCCCAATTGGTATTTGCAGACGAGGTTCGCCCCGGTGTCACCTTTGCGGGGACCGTTGAGGCAGACGGAACGCCCCGTGCGGAAATGCAAAAAGTTATATTTGATTTCGCCGCGGCGTGGACCACTTGTGAACCCGAATACATGACTTCATCGTTTCATGATGACGTGATTTTCTCATACCCGACAACGACGGTTACGGGACTTGATGCGATGTTGGCCGATCTGGATTTGTTCTGTAATCAGGCGACTGACACCAGCTTTTATTTCCCAGAAGACGCATTTTACATTGACACAGAAACGGGCCGAGTGGCTGCAGAAGTGCAATTTCGGACATTCCAAAGAGGCAATCGCCAAGTTGTAAACGACGTCTGGGTCGCCACGATCGTTGACGGGCAGGGCGCTATTCTCAAGGAATACTTAGATGGTCGCGTAAAGGATTTGCAAGCTCTTGGTGTCCTTACGCTTGAGGAAGATCCTAAAATGCTAACCCCTTGGCCACCCAGAACCGAAGAATGGGAAACATGTTTCCCAATTGCCAAATCCGCGCCGGTCAACAGCTGTCCACCAACCTAAACGTACCCTCATATCCTGTAGATTTTCAGGCGAGCAATGCAGATGCGTTGTTCGCCTGTTTTATGTGGGGCGTGCAGTGATACCTATTGTCGATGTCTCGGATTAAAGCGTCATTGCGTTCTCGACAATATGGAGCCCCTTGGGTCTTGGGTCTGTGACATTGAAATGGTTATGACTAAATCCTGCGCGGAGGAAATTTGACTTTGAAGGTTGTGCCAGCGCCAAGCACGCTTTCATAGTCTATGGTAGCATTGTGCTGTTCGAGGATTTTCTGGCAAATGTGCATGCCTAGCCCGGACCCAGCCTGCGAACGGGTGTCAGAGCTGTCCACTTGTGAGAACAGGCCAAAAACCTTTGCCTTGGACCCTTCTGGAATGCCTGCGCCATCATCTTTTACCGTGATCTGTGGGCCTGTGTCCAAGCAGTGCAAACCGATTTCGACGTTGCCATTTGGCTTTGAAAATTTGAATGCGTTGGATAGCATATTTGCGATGACCTGATCCAATTGCGTTTTATCACCATTCACAAAACAAGGTTGCTCAACACCTGATACCGACAATTTTACGGCTCGATCCGCAGCATAATCTTGGTATGCTATAGCCGATGATTTGATCAAGGTGGCGAGATCAACAGGGTTAAGTACGGCTTTGGGGCTGCTGAAATTCTCTTTTTGAAGAGTTAGGATATCGCCGATCAAATTCAGAAGCCGTTCGCTATTTTCGTAAGCGATATTGATTAAACGTTGTGTTTTCTCTACGTCGGCATTTATTGCGTTGCCCTTCATCAAGCCGAGCGCGCCTTTGATCGAGGTTAGAGGGGTGCGAAGTTCATGGCTGACAATTGCCAGAAATTCACTTTTGGCTCTTTCTGCCGCGATGACTTTTTCCATTGAACTTTGCAAAGATGACGTCATCTCACCCAATTCGAGATTTCGGGCTTCAAGTTCTCTTGAATGTTCAACTAAATCTAACTTTTCTCGGTGCGATATCAACAGAGCTGTGATTGCTTTTCCGATCTTTGAAAGAGACAACTTTACTTCATCGGAGTAAACTTTGGGTTTGATATCCAGAACGCACAGTGTGCCAAGTCGCATTTCGGGTTCGGGTTCTAAAACTGTCCCTAAATAGGATCTAATATTTGGCGCGTCGACGACGAATGGATTGTCAGAAAATCTCTCGTCGAGCAGTGCATCTGGCACCTCAAACTGTTGGCTGCCCATAATTGCATGCGCACACATGGCAATTTCTCTGTCGGTTTGGCGCAAATCCCCAACGCCGATGCTTGCCAGAAAATTTTGCTGCGTTTCATCAATGAGACTGACCAATGCGATAGGCGCGTCGGCCAAGTTTGATGCCACTTCGCATAGCCCTTGAATTTCATCGATAGGATGCGAAAGATCGAGCCGTAAGTTTTGAAGAAAAGACAGCCGTTCAGCTTCATTCGTGGGGATTGGAACTCTCATATAATCTCCCTCTCCTACTTAAATTAAGAAAGCTGCAGTATCGGCCTTGGGAACAAGTCCCACGCAGCATGTTAACCGTCTGTATGGTTCTGAAATAGACTGAAAAATCGCGTTTTCTAGAACGTAGTGTGCCCAGCCTTTAGCCCTAAACGTTTATTGTTCTTTGTATTATGCAATGATTTGGAATGTTTGTGAATAAATTAACTTTATGGCTTAACTTTTTTCTGAAAGATAAAATTTAGCCACCAAAACTTGAAATACATCATGCATTTTAGGTGTGTCTTCAAAGCTCGTAGTGCTGATTTTTGTCAAACGCTTTGCGTGCCAAAATAGCGGTGAATAACAAGAACAAGCAAAAATGATCTATGCTAAACGTGACTGATAAGGAAGTGGTTTGAGTTATATGTCGATTAAATCAATGGCCTGAAATGCTACACGCCTGTTCGTCGCAGCGCCGCAGCTTTTGCTTTGCCTAACACAATGGGGGCCATTTTGTGTGTCGAGGCATTGAAGAAAACCATCACCAAATACAGTAAGTCCTAGATCATAAATACCGACTAGCGATCCCCGGCGCCGCATTCGTTGACGTAGAACAAACCAAAATACGGCCTGACAACAACCAGATCGCACCGAGGGAAAAAGTGATTTCTTAAGTGCTTTTAGCGCATATGTTTCAGGTCGTCTGAATGCCTCGATAAGCCTGGTGTCAGCGGAAACAAGCACGCCTGTAACGCGTGATATATATCAGGTTTTCCAGCAAAAATTGTACTTGTAGCATTGCCTGCATTGTCAATTTCAGGGAACCAACCACCATGCGTGTGATCAATGAAGTTGGCATTCGCAAACGTCCATAATTTACGATACCAGATTTCATCGGCTTCACGGCGCTCTAACTTAATTAGTGCAGCGATTGCGCCAATGGCTTCGGTAACTGGCCACCAAAAGCGTGCAGAAACGTCAACGTCACCGCCAAATTTAAGTGTGTATGCAAGTCCGCCATCTGGCAGTGACGCGTCATGTAGGGCGCGTTCGATAAGGTGTCGTGCCTTTAATGGAGCGTCACATGGCGGACGACCTTTTAGGTCCCAGTGTTGCAACAATAGTCGTCCCAATTCAAATGAATGCCCGGGTGTCGTGCCCGCGGGGCGGAACATCGGGTCTCCTGCATAATCATGGTCAATGTCCCAGTTTTCAGTGTAATGCTCTGGCAAACGCCAATCATTTTGCGGCGCAATTTTGTTAATGAAAAAATCTAAGATGCGGCCAGCACGATCTAAGTATATTTCGTCTCCTGTTGCTTCATAAGCCGTCAAAAGCGCTTCACTTGCATGCATATTTGCGTTCATGCCGCGATATGTAGAAAATGGGGTCCAGTCTCGGTTTAGCTCATCGCAAAACAGCCCAGTGTCTTCCTCCCAAAAATGCTGATCCAGAACCTTGCTTGTATTTTTGAGCATCGCGTCGGCTGTCGGGTGGCCGGATTGCTTCGCGCTTGCCGCGGCTAAAAGAACAAACATATGCCCATAAGCGAGCTTACGGTCGTCGACCATTTCACCATCGTTTAGCGCCCAAATGTAGCCGCCAAAAAACGAGTCGTGGTGATGGTCGGACAGATAAGACATACCCTGTTCGATCACTTTGTCCGCGTCAGGGTGCCCCCAAATTTTGGCAAGGGCGTACGAATGAACCAGCCGTGTTGTTGTATGCAGTTCTTGCGTTTTGTTGGCGAGGGGAATGCCCGAATGGTCAAGTGTTGCAAACCCAGCATCGGCTTGCAGGCTATGCGCGAAAAATGCGAGTTGCTGATCTGCCTGTCGTGCAAGCCAAGTGCGATGGTCTGCATGGTCGATCCAAAAGCCTGAATAGTTTTGCGGGCCAGGGGAGGTCGTTACATTCATTTTGTTTCCTTTCATGATCATCCGGCGAGCGGCGAGAGATAGCGAGCACCACGCCCGGGAAGTAACGCACGCGCGGCATGCATGATCGCGTTCGCATCCAAGCCGTGAAGGTGGTAAATGTCTTCGATCGTCCCCGCTTGACCGAAATGCTCGACGCCGAGAGATTTAGTACGATGCCCCGTGACGCCGCCCAACCAGCTTAGTCCAGCAGGGTGGCCATCGGTAATCGTAACCAGACCTGCGTCGCGAGACACAGACATGAGGAGAGCCTCAATATGAGACTGCGCCGTCGTGTCGCCACGTTGCCGTGCGCGTTCTGCCGCTTGCCAACCCGCATTGAGCCGATCCGATGATGTAACTGCAAGAACTGCGACGTCGCGCATGTCCTCTGCCAATAGTCCCGCAGCGGAAATGGCTTCGGGAGCGACGACACCCGTATAGGCGATGATGACACTTGTGGAGGCAGTTAGCGGACGTAGCCAGTAACCACCTGCGATGATATCTTGCGCCAATGAATCCGTCATTGTGCGCTCGGGTTGTTCCTGCGGCAAAGTGGATAAACGTAAATAGAGTGATCCGCCTTTTTCATCGCGCAACCAGTTTTCTTCTGTCTGCGTCGATGAGCCAGTGCGTTGCATATAGTCAAAACCCCAGCGCATGATCACATCCAGTTCATCCGCAAAGGACGGTTCAAACGTGGCCAATCCATCCTGCGCCATACCGATCAGTGGCGTCGATATTGATTGATGCGCTCCGCCTTCATGGCTGAGCGTGACGCCAGATGGCGTGGCAGCAAGCATAAACCGCGCGTCCTGATAGCAGGCATAATTCAGTGCATCGAGGCCGCGACATATGAACGGGTCATAGACCGTTCCAACTGGCAAAAGGCGCTGTCCAAAAAGAGAATGCGAAAGACCAAGTGCGCCAAGGAATGTGAATAAGTTATTTTCGGCGATGCCTAATTCGATATGCCGCCCTGCTTTGTTTCGTTGTCATTTTTGGGTTGAGGGGATTGCCTCATCACGAAACACGTCGGGCTGGTCGGTCTTTGCGAATAATCCCGTTTTGTTAATCCAAGGGCCAAGATTTGTGGAAACCGATACGTCTGGCGATGTTGTCACGATCCGCTCTGCCAGTTCAGGAGCATCTGCCGCAATTGCAGCCAATATCTGCCCGAAAGCCTCTTGCGTGGAGGCATTGGATTTGATGCGAGGGGTAAAGGGCTCGGATATTGGAATTGCTGGCGCAGTAAACCGTCGATACCCACGCGCGTTAAACTGATTGGATTCAAGAAAGTCACGCATTTCGGATTTGGGTATGTTGATGCCCGCAAAATGTTCCCATTCGTCCCCAGCCGAAATGCCCATGTCAGAGCGCAAACTTTCAATTTGACTGCTTGTCATGATGCCAGCGTGGTTGTCCTTATGACCAGCAAGCGGCAACCCATGGCCTTTAACTGTATAGCAAATGAAACAAACGGGGCGGTCGTGACTGATGGCATTCATCGTTTTCGCCATCAAAGCCGCGTCATGCCCAGCTAAGTTGCTCATCAGTTGAGCAAGCGCTATGTCGTCATGGTCAGCCACAAGCGCCAATGCTTCGTTGTCGCCCACAAAATCCGCTTCCAATCGGGCGCGCCATGCGGCTCCTCCTTTAAACGTAAGTGCTGAGTAAAGCCCGTTATCACAGCCATCGATCCAAGCGCGCAGTTGCAGACCTCCCGGCTTTTTAAACGCGGCTTGCATAAGCGTGCCGTACTTGAGTTCAATGACATCCCAACCGCAAGCTACAAAGATGTCGCGGAACCGTGCATTCAAACCTTGAGTTACAACCCCGTCAAGTGACTGCCGGTTATAATCAATCACCCACCAGCAATTGCGCAAATCGTGCTTGGCGCCCTCAAGAAGCGCCTCATAAATATTGCCTTCATCCAACTCGGCATCACCTACAAGTGCGATCATCCGCCCCTTTGGGCCTTTCAGCCAACCATGACCTGCGAGATAATCTTGTGTCATACTTGCAAATGCGGTCATCGCCACACCCATGCCAACTGAACCCGTCGAAAAGTCCACGTCATCGCAGTCCTTTGTTCGCGAAGGGTAGGGCTGCGCCCCACCAAACCCGCGAAAATCTTGCAGTTGCTGAAGTGATTGATTGCCCAACAAGTATTGGATTGCGTGAAACACAGGGCTGGCATGCGGTTTGACGGCCACACGGTCCTCTGGTCGCAGCACATCAAAATACAAAGCGTTTAGAATTGCATTCATTGAGGCAGACGACGCTTGGTGGCCGCCCACTTTGATGCGCCCCTTTTCGCGGATGTTGTTTGCGTTGTGGATCATCCACGACGATAGCCAAAGGGTCTTTGCTTCCAGGGCGCGACGGATTTCAGTCTTGCGTGTCATTTCAGGCCTCGTTTGTATTGGTTTGCCGCAGAGCGACACCGTCCGCCGCAAAGGCATGTGCATTTTCAGACTGAATACGTAGCCCCAATCGGTCGCCAGTTTTTGCTGGGATGTTTCCGTGTTTGCGCACCAAAATCGGGCCAAGGCCTTCAACATCGACATAGATATTGGTGTCAGATCCAAGATGCTCAACGACGTCTGCAATGCCGATCAAATGCCCTGCATTTACATCGACGACATCGATATGCTCAGGGCGAATACCCATCTCTACGGCGCGTTCAGTACCCTTGAGATGCGGTAGCGCGATGGCAACGCCATCCGCGGTCGTGACCTTATTCTTGCCGCCAGTAACGGACACAACGTTCATAGTTGGCGATCCAATAAATTGGGCAACGAACTTGTTGGCAGGCCTTTCATATAACTCGAGCGGGCTTCCAACTTGTTGAATATCACCGCCATTGAGCACAACAATGCGGTCTGCGAGCGTCAAGGCCTCAACCTGATCGTGGGTGACGTAGATCATCGTCGCACCCAGTTTTTGGTGCAACCGCGCAATCTCAAGGCGCATCTCGACGCGCAGTGATGCATCTAAGTTGGACAATGGTTCGTCAAACAAAAACGCGCGCGGGTCGCGAATAATGGCACGGCCCATTGCGACACGTTGGCGTTGGCCACCCGAAAGCGCTTTTGGCAGGCGCTCCGTCAGCGCAGTCAGACCAAGAGTGTCTGCTGCCTGCTTGACGCGAGACATCCGTTCGTTGGCAGGATCTTTGCGAATTTCCATCGAAAATCCCATGTTCCTTGCCACATCCATGTGCGGATAAAGTGCGTAAGACTGGAACACCATCGCGATGTCACGGTCACGCGGCCGCACATCGTTCATGCGCTCTCCACCAATCAGGAAATCGCCTTGGGATATGGGTTCTAGCCCTGCAATCATCCGCAATAGTGTTGATTTTCCACACCCGGATGGCCCGACGAGCACGATGAATTCGCCGTCTTTTATATCGAGGTTAATGTCCCGCAGCACTTCGACAGTCCCGTAGCATTTCACGACGTCTTTGAGTTCTATACGCGCCATAATGGTCCCCTATCCTTTGACGGCGCCGGACGTCAGTCCTTGCACCAAGTAGCGTTGAATGAAGATGAAGAAGAGACAACTTGGAATGAGCGCCAGCACACCTGCCGCCATCATTTGTCCCCAATCGACCGAAAATTTTGACACGAAGGTCAGCAAACCAACTGGGAAAGTCATGGCCTCGTTCTTTGAGATGAGCATGAGAGCAAATAGCAATTCTGACCAAGCAGCCGTGAAGACAAAGCCGAGCGTGGCGCCAAGTCCGGGCAAGGTAAGTGGAAAAATAACTTTACGTAGTGCTTGGAACCGCGAGCAGCCATCCATCATCGCGGCTTCTTCCAAGTCCTTTGGGATGCCGTCAAAAAATGACTGCATCAGGAAGGTCGCGAATGGGATGTTAAACGCCGTATAAACGACGATCAAAGACGTGAGGGAATTGAGCAACCCTAGCGACGCCACCATTTTGTAAATGGGCGCGATGATCATCAGCAGTGGAAACATTTGGGTTATCAACATGATGGCGATAATGATTTTTTTGCCACCAAAATCGAACCGTGAAAAGGCGTAGCCGGCGCCTGCCGCTATCAACGTTGTCGCAGCCGCGGTCCCCAAGGACACATAAAGAGAGTTTCCGAAATAATACAAGAAATCAGTCTGAAACAGAACTGTCCGGAAGTTATCGAGCGTTAGGGAAGACGGCCAAAGAGTGGTGCCTTCCGAGAAAATCAATTGATCCGGTGTGATCGCGATTTTTAACAACCAATAAAGAGGGAAGAGCGCAAAGGTCAAATAGGCAAGTAAAGCGGCATATTTACCAGCCGTTAGGATGGGTTTCGAGCGTGCAACTGTCATGATATCAGCCTCAAGTCTTGACCAGCTTCTTACGAAGCCAAAGTAGGAAAACCGCGTAGGTCAGGAGAATAAAGAGTAGGGCGACGGCGATTGCTGATGCGTATCCGAAATCGAGTTTACGGAATGCGGTCGTGAAAATATAAGAACTGACAATTTGGGTCGAGTTCGCCGGTCCACCGCCTGTCATCACATAAATAAGGTCCGCAAAGTTAGCGATCCAAATCGTGCGCAACATCACCGTTATGGCAATCATCGGGGCAAGAAATGGCAGCGTAATCTTGGTAAAAACCTGCCATGCAGACGCGCCATCGATTTCGGCCGCTTCGTACATATCGTTAGGAATAGACTGTAGTGCGGCTAAGAGAGTGATGGCAAAAAACGGGACACCAAACCAGATGTTGGCAACGATCGGCCCCCACATTGCAAGATTGGGGTCGCCCATGATGTTATAGGGTTCTGACAATATTCCAAGGCTCGCCATCCAGTGCGGAAGCGGGCCGATAACGGGATTAAAGAGCCATGCCCATGTCAGCGCTGATAAAAAAGTCGGAACGGCCCAAGGTAGAAATACGAGCGCCTGAAATAACTTTTTACCGTAAAATTGGGTGGTCAGGAGCATCGCAAGGCCTAAACCCAGCAGAAACTGGAAACTGATTGACCAGAACGTCCACCAAAATGTGTTTTCGAGAGCGAGCCAGAATTTACGATCAGACCAGAGCTTTTGATAGTTTTCCAAACCAACCCAACCGGTGTCGAATGGCTTGAGCAGCTCAATGGACTGGAATGAATATGAGATACCGATAATCAGCGGGATCATCATGACTATGCCGATCAGGAAAATAGCTGGCGACAGATAGAGGTAGGGCTCAACCAAATACTGCCAATAGAGCGAGCGTCGTGCCCGGGTTCCCCCGGGCAAAATACTTTTGGAAGTGCGATCGGTCACTGATTTGCCTGCCAATTTGCATACTCGTCTGTGAGCAATTCCGCCCATTCGTCGGCGACGTCTTGTGCTGTGCGCTGCCCTAGCAATGCTTCTTGGCTTGTTTCAAGAAGAACGCTGCTCGCAAAATAGCCCCATTGCTCAAGATAGGTGGGCATTGTCGTTGGCTCGTATTGCTCTCCGTTTAGCGTATCAAACCAACCTTTGAACTGCTCGGTCTGGAAAAACGGATCTTGGTCTGCGCCCTTGTGGATCGGAATAACGCCAACGCGTTGTGCCCAAACCGAATTCGCCTCAGGTGAGGAAAGGGCCGCGACAAGGTCAAAGGCTTCGTCTTCATGCTCGGTCGAGTTAAAGATGGACCAGCCTGCAAATCCGATTGTTGGGAATGCCTTGCCCGATGGACCAACGGGCATCGGGATCACCGCAAAATCGTCGGCAGGCATGCGCTCGGAAATCGCTATCAATGCATCTGGATCTTGATCCAAGAACGCACAGGTGCCGGAATAGAAGCCAGCCACAATTTCGTTAAAGCCCCAGTTGACACTATCACGAGGGGCATTGCCGTTTTGATACATATCAATCATGAACTGGATGCCCTCAACGGAGCCTGGCTCGTTGATGCGGCTGACACCATCTTCTGTGAAGAACTCATTCGAGCCATTCATCGTTGCAGCAAACATGATCCAGCCGTTGGTACCGCCAGGGCCGCCGCGCAAACAATAGCCGTATTTGCCGTCAAGTTCGGAAACTGCGGCAGATGCAGCCATAAACTCTTCCATCGTTGTAGGTGGATTTTCAATACCAGCTTCAGCCAACAGTTTTTTATTGTAGAACATTGCTCGCAAATAGAAACCATATGGGATCATGTATAGATCGCCTGCTTGGCTTCCCATTGCGATGGTCTTATCGGTCAAAGTAGCACCATGTTCCCATCCGGCAACGTGATTTGTCAGGCTGGCCAACTGGCCAGCTCCGGCATAAAGCGCCTGCCACACGTCGGGCATTTCAACCACGTCAGGGATGTCGCCACCCGCAACCATAGTTGCCAATTTTTCGAATGCTTGGCCCCATGGCAAGCTGACGATTTCGACCGTCACATCGGGGTTGTCGGCTTCAAATTGAGTAACCATGCCTTGCAGAACTTCGGTGCGCTCAGGGCTGGTGATTACCTCCACCAATTTAAGCGTTGTTTCCGCATAAGACGCACTTGCCATCATCATGACAGCGGCACTTACGCCTGTTAATAATTTCTTCATTTTTGTCTTCCTCCGTTGTTTTGTAATGAAGCGTCTTTTTACCCTTTCAGGTCGCGCTTTGGCTTAAGGCGGACATGAAATCCGCCCAAAGATCTTCTGCATCTTCCAACCCAAGGCTCATACGAACCAAGTTGGGTGAGACGCCAAATGCTTGCATCGAGTTTTTCTCGCCAGCCTGTGCGAGCCCGACGCGGGCTGGTAGGATTAGGCTTTCAAAGCCGCCCCAGCTGACGCCCAGTCTGAAATGCTTCAGTGCATCACAAAACTTTGGAATGTCGACATTATCGTTAAACTCAATGGATATAAGTCCACTTCGCCCAGTCAGTCCGGGCACTTCATTTGCACCTGGGCTATTGATTTTTACGACTTGCGGCACTGCGGCCAAGCGATCGACAAACAGGTTCGCCGTTGCCTGATGCTGCATCATGCGGGCATTTAAAGTGCGCAATCCTCGGGTCAGCAGAAAGGCCTCAAAAGGTGCAAGCTTTGCGCCCAAAAGCGATAAGGTCAGATCACGGATGCGGGCGATGTGGGGTTGGGATGATACCACGACGCCCGCAACCGTATCCGAATGACCCGAGATATATTTCGATGCCGAGTGGATGACGATGTCGATACCGAGAGTTAAGGGGCGTTGAAAGACGGGGCTTGCCCATGAATTGTCGATCATCGTGAGCGTGCCGTGCCGCTTTGCAAGCTGCGCAACTTTTGGAAGGTTTAGTGGGGTGAAAATGACCGAACTGGGGCTCTCAAGAAAAGCAATTCCCACACCCGCTAATAGATCTTCATTGTTCTCAAATTCTGCTGCTGAGTGATAGCTGATCTCTACACCGAAAGGGCGCAAAATGCGTTCCATAAACCGGTAGGTATCGGGATAAACATGTTCAACGCAGGCAATGCGATCCCCTGGCTTTAGGAATGCGAGCAGAGTTGACGAAATCGCAGCAATTCCTGACGCAAACCCAACGGCGGCTTCGCCGTGTTCCGCCTTCGCCATCAGCCCCTCAAATGCAGCGACTGTCGGGTTTTGAATTCGTGTGTAGATCGCTTGGTTTGTGCGACCAGCCATGCGATCTTCAAAGTCTTTGTAGGTGTCAAATGAGAAAAGCGAAGTCTGTACGATTGGCGGCGTGATTGCCCCACTTGAGTCTGACAAAACTTCGGCCATCAACGTGGAAATGTTCTGGTCATTCATCATGACTGCTCCTCCATGACTTCACGCACTTCGGCTTCGACCATGTCCATAATTTGCTCCATATACGCGATTGCGATTTTGACTTCGCCAGCAACGATTGCTTTGGCAAGCGGCAGGTGTAACGGGATCGTCGCTTGTCCTAGGTGGGCACGCCCAAAAGGGGCCTCGTAGATGGCGTTGAACCCGTCTTGGATTTGCCGGATTAATTGCTCAAACAGAGGATTCCCTGAGGCTTCATAAATTGTGATGTGAAAACCATGGTCTGCCGTGCGCCAGTCTTCACCGGCCTCATAAACCGCTATCAGCTCTGTTGCGCGCGCCAAAATCACACGGCCCTGTTGTTCGGTCACGTTTCGGCAAGCAACCCTGACGACTTCAATTTCAAGTGGGCGACGCACAGCGTGGGTTCTCAAAAGGCTTTCGGCTTCCAGTTTCAACGTCAATGGCATGTGAAGATCATTGGATGAGACTTCAGCAGCAAGGCGCGTTCCAGCTTTCTTATTGCGGGTCACAATTCCCATATTTTGCCATGCAATAAGCGCCTCACGTACTTTCGAACGCCCAACATTGAGTTTTTTCGCGATCTCGATCTCTGGTGGAAGCCTGTCACCAATGCCAAGACCGGCGCGTTCGATCATCAGCGTCAGTGCCTCAAGGACATCTCTGCCGTTTTCCGACGCGACAAGGTGTTCAAGCATTTCGGCGTCTATGGGCTTAATTTTTGAAGCGGAAACTTTGCTCACTCTTCTTCTTTCCAAATAGTTATTTTCTAAATGCTATATTTAATGTCATACATAATCAACATAATGTATGACATTAAATATATAATAAAAACAATACATTGAAAAATTCACCTGTCAAAAAGTTGACAGGCGGAAGCAGAAAATATGATGAGACAGTGCCTGGAACTGATTCAATTTACCTGTGAGTGCAGGGGGATTGGCGATGATGGGACCGAAGCAAGAGGCGCAAGGCGCGTTGTTTTATGAATTCTCGCTTGAAGATCATGTGTCTCAAGTCCACCTGCTACGCTCGATTGACCGGTTTGTGGATTTGGGCGACATTAGCCAGTATCTCGCGGACTTCTAAAGCCACACCGGTCGTCCCTCCATCGATCCTGAGCTGCTGATCCGCATGCTGTTGGTGGGTTATTGCTTTGGCTTCAGGTCTGAACGTCGGCTGTGCGAAGAGGTGCATCTGAACCTCGCGTACCACTGGTTTTTCCACCACGACTTGTCTGATCCAGTGTCAAATCATTCGACCTTTTCCAAGAATAGGCATGGGCGTTTTCGGGAAAGCAAACTGCTGCGGCATCTGTTCGAAAAGACCGTCGTGCGGTGCATTGCAGATGGTTTGGTAAGCGGCCAGCGGCTTGCGGCAGATGCCGGTTTGATCGAAGCGGACGCCAATAAACAGAACTCTATAGAAAAGAATCGCTTTGGTGAATCTTGTCATAGAAAAGCCATTTGAAGTCGTTTTTAATAATCAGGCGTGACAGCGAAATCCTGTATTATTTGAGGAAGTGTAAATGTCGAATAATTTCGAACAAAAAATTTAATCTGGAACGAAAGCTCTTCGCGAAGATGGATTGGGTCAGAATGGTGGGGAATACTTCATGCCCGATGTTGATACCATTGAGCACGTTCACGTACCTTTGCCAGCGGCCACAGTAATCATGCGACGTCTATATTGGCTCACCAACATTGTTGCCAGCTTAGGGGGTATCGGTTTTTGCATCCATAACGCCAAGCGTGAATTATTTAATGCAGGACCAGATGCATTTGCAATTAGGCTTTATTCATCGTCTTAGTTTGGGCTATTTTATGTGCTGTCTTGTTACTCATCGGGTATGCTGTGTGTATAGTTCTCTTTTCTATTTCATCCTCAATTTTAATAACGTCTATTCGAAAGAATTATCTGCGTGTGTTGAACGATGATTTTGCTTCGTCTCCTACACAAGTTCTCGAGCTTGGCGGCTTGGTATCTAATTTCGCTTTTTATGCGCTGGATTCAAATTCCCGCATGCCGTTTCAGTATGGTGCAAAAACGAAGTGGAATGTCGAGGCTGTGCCGCTTTCAATGGTGCAACGCTTCGAACACCTAACGAAAACATCGACTACGATCAACACAAGCCAGAACAGCTCTGGTAAGTTGTCATCGACAGCCAGCAGCAACACGCAAAACTCGTTGCGATTTCACATCATAGACTCAAATGGACGCCCACAACAGTTTGTCGTCCCCTTTGGTAATAAAGAAACCGAGTTGCAGGACTGGATTACTGAACTGAACTACATCACATCCAAAGGTTAATCCTGCGGCGAAAATGCCCAGCTTCGGTGTGCGTTTATCATCCAGCTTATAGCCATCCTCGGCCATGTCATAAAGCCAGACGTTTTCGGTGCCGCTGCTGTTGGTTTTGGTAAAGATCACGATGGCGCAGGACACGCCCGCATCGGGGCGGAACACGCCCGACGGCAATTTGATGATCGCCTAAAACTGGTGATCCTTGACCAGCATGCGACCGATCTCTTTGACGCTCTGTGCTATATACAGGTCTATCACTTTAGAAAGAGTTTCAGTGTCGCGCTTTTTTGATAAGTCTTCAAAATCTGCGGTGTTGATTTCTTTCATGCGCTTTGCATGTCAATTTTTAGCTGTTGCAAGTTTGTCAAAAGAGCGTGCTTCACGGTAGGCTCATTTACCATTCTTTCGAATGGCAATCTTTGCAACATATGATATTGAGCCATTCTTTAGGGTTCGTTTTTGTATCTGCGCCATCTGGACAACTCATCTTGCTTTTGAACAACTCAAGCTGTTCAAATAGCATTTAATGGGCAGAAATAAGCGAAAATAAGCTCTGTTGCGAGTGACTGATAAGGATGTGATATTGTAAATATGAAAAACAAATCAACAGCTTGCAATGCGTCACGCCTGTCCGTTGCACCCATGATGGATTGGACAGATCGACATTGCCGGACCTTCCACAGATTGATGTCACATCATGCTCTTTTGTACACAGAAATGGTTACAGCACCTGCTTTGGTACGCGGCGGTGCGCGGCATTTGTTGACGTTCTCAAACCAAGAACACCCTGTGGCGGTGCAGCTTGGTGGCTCTGATCCTGTTGAATTGGCAGAAGCGACAAAGATGTGTTGCGATGAGGGCTATGACGAGGTGAACCTCAATGTCGGCTGCCCCTCTGATCGGGTGCAATCGGGCGCTTTTGGCGCGATTTTGATGAGAGATCCTGATCTTGTGGCGCGTTGTGTTAGCGCAATGCGCGCAGTGTCTTCCGTCGATGTGACAGTGAAATGTCGTATCGGCGTGGATGATCAAGTTGCCGAAGATATCCTGCCGGATTTCCTAACAAAGATGCAATCTGCTGGCGTGACGCGGCTGACCATTCATGCGCGCAAGGCATGGTTGCAAGGGCTGTCGCCAAAGGAAAATCGCGATATTCCGCCGCTGGATTATGATCTGGTACATGCGATGAAACGTGCTTTTCCCGATTTGCATCTGTCGATCAATGGCGGGATTGCGACCGAGGAAGCAATGCTTGAACAGCTTGACGTAATGGACGGTGTTATGGTGGGGCGCGCGGCCTATTATCAGCCGTATGACATTTTGGGCAATGCTGATGCTTTGATTTACGGCGATACGCGTACCCCGCTGAGCCGTGCGGAAATTGTCTTTGCTATGCAAGAATATATCGAGCGCCATCTGAGTGGTGGTGGCAAGCTTGGACAGGTCACACGACATATGCTTGGTCTGTTTGCGGGCCAACCGGGTGCGCGGCGCTGGAGGCGCATTTTGTCAGAAGGAGCCCCACGTGAGGGCGCTGATTTTGCTTTGGTACATGAGGCGCTTAAAGCCGTCGAAGCCGTTTAAAAACAATAATAGCTATGGAGAACCGCCCCCGATTTCTGGTTGGGGGCGGTTTCTTTATTCTGCGGCGCGAATGTTTGAGGTTTTGTCTTTGCTTACGGCTGGGTTTGTCGTTTCCGCTTTGGTCGACGTCTCGGGCAGATCGCCGTCTTGTTCGCTGTCGCTTTGCGCAAAGGGTTCCATTTCAAGGCCCCATACAAATTCGGGACTACGCGCGCGCTTGGCTTCGCGCGCCAAAGTAAAGTCGCGGGCGGTCTGGCCTTGTCGGCCAGCCATCGCGGCAAGACGCATGAAGATATAGCGCAAAATGACCCAAGCCCAAACCCGCAAGGCCAGCATGGCGGGGGTAAAGATCAACGTCAAAACTGTCGCAATCCCAAGCCCAAACACCACAGCTGTGGCAAGGTTTGTCCAAAAGGCAGCCGTCGGCGAATTGATCGAATAGCCACCACTGATAAAGTCCAGTGATAGTCCAAACATCATCGGTGTCAGACCCGCCATGGTTGTGATCGTGGTCAAAAGTACCGGACGAATGCGGTCTTCTGCGGTGCGCACGATGGCATCAATGCGCGGCATAAAGCGCGAGTATTCTTGATAGGTGTCGATCAAAACAATGTTGTTGTTCACCACAATTCCCGCCAATGCCACGATGCCTGTGCCCGTCATGATCATGCCGAATGTCATGTCCATCACCAAGAGGCCCACAAGAACCCCCGCGACTGACATCACCACGGCCATAAGCACCAAAACCGAGTTGTAAAACGAATTGAACTGCGCCAGCAAAATGATGAACATC
This sequence comes from Pacificibacter marinus, assembly GCF_900109555.1. Classification (GTDB taxonomy): domain Bacteria; phylum Pseudomonadota; class Alphaproteobacteria; order Rhodobacterales; family Rhodobacteraceae; genus Celeribacter; species Celeribacter marinus_C. The sequence goes on from NZ_FNZV01000002.1 coordinate 370,651, forward strand.
AAAGCCAGAGCTGCGCCAAACGCCTTGCCCAAAAAGGCACCTGTCTCGCGTTGCTCTTCGTCGTCACCGGTCCATTCCCATGTGATGCCTTCGGGCAAAGGGGTTTCGGTATCGAGCCATTCGGTCAGAGTTTCGATGCGTTCTGAGGGGGTGATTGTGATGCCGTCTTCGGTTTCTAGGTCAGAATCAACGCCCGCTTTCACATCATAGTAGCGCTTTTGGTCGATGCGATCGATTTGCGCCAATTTCGCCACCGGTTCGCGTGTGATGAAATTGGACAACGGCACCAGCCCGCCTGATGTGCGTACTTTTAGACTGTCCAAAGTGGACATTACGCGGTCTTTTTCCGGTAAACGCACGCGAATGTCGATTTCTTCGTCAGACGATGGCACGCGCATTGTGTCCAGCGTGATCCCGCGTGTGACCAGTTGCACCATGGCCCCCACTGTGGCCACATCCGCGCCATAACGGCCCGCTTTTGCGACATCTACATTGATTTGCCAGTCGATGCCGGGCAGGGGGCGGGTGTCTTCGATATCGGTCAAGGCCTTGGTGGTGTCAAATTTTTCCCGCACGATTTGTGTGGCGGTTTCCAGCGTTGCGAAATCATCGCCCATCAAGCGCAAATGCACTGGTTTGGCTGACGCAGGTCCGCCGGACAGGGCAAAAATTTCAACAAAGATGCCAGGGATTTGGTCAAGCCGCTCTTGCAGTTGTTCCAAAACCAAAGTGCCGTTGTATTGCTCAGAGACATGGGTGTTTTCAAAAAACAAGAACCCGTCTTCGGTCACCGTTGGGCGTTGATCCCATGGGATCAGTTCGACTTGGATTTGGCCGATGGTGTCACGGGGGCCTTCGCCACCGCCGGTGTTTGCGTTCAGGCCACCTGAGCCAGCAAAGGCAAAGGCGTTGTCGACCCCGACTTGGGTGAGCACGATGTCTTCGGCTTGGCGCACCAAAGCGTCTTTTTCATCAAGCGATAGGTTGCCCCGCGCCTGCACGTATACGATGGCTTGTTCGGGTTCTGTGTCGGCAAAGAATTCGACGCCTTTGTTGTTGGCCCCGTAATATCCGAAAATGCTGACGACGGCAAAGATTACTGCCGCGATGGTGACGACTGGCATGACGGGGTTGCCAGCAATCGCATAGGTGAACCAGCCAAAAGCAGAGCGTTTGTAGCCCGCGTTGATTTTCTTTTCTTTCTTGTCTCGTGCGACCGCGGCCAAGGTGATGCCGGACAGGGACGACCCGATCAAGAACAGCACGCCCCCTAGGATCAATCCGACGGGGCCGTCTGGTGCTGTGCCGCCAAACAAGTAACCCGGGTTCATCATTTGGCGCAGGGATATGAAGACCAAATAGGTCGACGGCACGACCAAAATGGCGCGCACAAACCATGGCAGACGCGCTTTGAGAAACGCAGAACTGCGATCAAACAGGCGTGAAATACGGCCCGACACACCGCCCATAACAGGCAGATAAATCAGTGCGACGATTAAAGACGCAGACAGTACGAAAATGATGGTGACAGGCAGCATGCCCATGAATTGGCCCGCAACACCGGGCCAAAATAGCATCGGCAAAAAGGCACAAAGCGTGGTCGCGGTTGAGGACACAATCGGCCAAAACATACGTTTAGCGGCTTCAACAAAGGCGGCCATCGGGCCGTGGCCTTCGTCCATTTTGCGGTCGGCGTATTCCACCACCACAATCGCGCCATCCACCAACATGCCCACGGCCAAAATCAGGCCGAACATAACGATGTTGGAAATGGTGATCCCCATAAGGCCCAACAGAATGAAACAGAGCAAGAATGAAGTTGGAATGGCAAAGCCAACCAACAGCGCAGATCGAATGCCAAGCGATGCCAAAACCACGATCATCACCAGTGCAATGGCGGTCAAAACCGAGCCTTCAAGCTGGCTGACCATCGACGCGACCTGTGTGGATTGATCGTTTGAGGTGCCCACATTGATAGCGTTTTGCAAGGTTTGCGGCCATGTGGCGACTTCGGCACCGACTTCGGTTTTGATCAGATCAACAGTATCAATGATCGGAAAACCTTTGCGTTTGACGACTTGCAGCGCAACACTGTCGACACCGTTAAAGCGCGCGGTGCCTTCGCGATCTTCAAAGGTCAAATGGATAGACGCCAGATCGCCCAGCGTGATAACACGGTCGCCATTCACTTTGACTGGCAGCCCCATCACATCGCGTTGATCATCAAAGGACGCGGGAATTTTGACAGAAAATGTGCCTGTTGGGGTGGTCACTTCGCCCGCAGCAACCAATTGGTTGTTTTGCGTCACAACTTGGATCAATTCGGCGGCTGTGACGTTATAGGCTTCGAGTCGCAAGGGATCGATTGTGACCTCAAGCATTTCATCGCGATTGCCTGTGAGCTGAGCGCTGAGAATGGGCTCAAGTCCCTCAAGTCTGTCTTGCAGTTTTTTGGCGTATTGTACCAAGGTGCGTTCGGGCACTTCGCCCGTTAGATTGACAATCAGAATGGGAAATTCAGAAAAGTTGATTTCGTTGATCGAGTAATTGTCGGCCCCATCGGGGAATTTACCTTCGACACGCGTCATCCGGTCCCGAACGTCGGCCATGATTTGGCTTTTGTCCCAGCCAAATTCAAACTGCAAGGCCAGACCTGCATAGCCTTCGGCAGCGGTGCCCGACATTACATCCAGACCGTCCAGATCCGACATTTCGGTTTCCATCGGCTTAACCAAAAGCCGTTCGCTGTCTTCAGCGGAAATTCCAGGAAAGGGAACGGACACAAATAGGGCAGGGATTTCAATGTCAGGTTCGCCCTCTTTGGGCAGGCTGATATAGGCGGCGGTCCCAAGCACAAGCGTGAGCGCGATAAACGCCATGATCATGCGGGCGCGTTCACCGGCCCAGTCGACGATCCCAGTCATTGAGACGTCTCCTTAAAATGCGGATCGACGGCGACACCTTCACGCACGTATTCTTGCCCAACTGTGATGATGTCGGCCTGTTCGGGCAGGCCAGCCACCCAAATGCCGTCTTGCGTGTCGCGGATCACTTCGATGGGCATGAATGCGACCAGATGATCTGCAGTCACTGTGCGCAGGCCGATCACCCCATCGTTGTTGAGCGTCAAAGCTGACTGTGGCACCAGATGCGCTAAGCGCCCTGCTGATGAGATGCCGATTTCAACGGTTTGACCATCGCGGATGCTAAAGTCTGTGTTGGGCACTTCGATTTCAACGCGAAAAGTGCGTGTGGCGGGGTCTGCCGAGCGCGACAAAAACGTGACGCGGCCCGAGACAGTTTTGCCCGATATCAATCGCGCGCCAGCCAAAGCCCCGACTTCGATTTTGTTGACTTCGGTTTCAGGCGCAAAGCCGACAAGTTTGATGGGGTCAAGTTGAATGACTGTTGCACATTCAGATCCAGATTGCAGCGTGGTGCCAAATTCGGCGGTGTCTGTTTCCAGCAGCCCCGCAAAAGGCGCGGTGATTTGCAATCTGTCGATGTCTTTTTGCGCTTGGGCGACGCTTGCGCGGGCATTTTCCAACGCCGCTTCCGCAGAGAGCACTCGGGTGGTTGCCGCATAGCCGCCTTCGGACAGTCTTTGCGCATTGTTCAAGCCAACGTCAGCTTCGGCCAGACTTGCACGGGCTTGGGCCAAAGTTGCAGCGCGCGTGCCGGGGTCCAACTGACACAACAATTGGTCTTGTTTGACATAAGCGCCTTTGCGCAAAGGGTCTGAAATGACTTGCCCGCCAGTTTGCGCTGAGACTTGCACTTGGCGCGCGGCCTGAGTTTCGCCGCGTAGCACCACTGCGCTGTCCAGTTCGCGGGCTTTGGAATGCACCGCCACAACCGAAATTGCATCTTTTGTTGCTGGAGCTGCCAGACCGGGGGGGGTAAATTCAGCGTCAGATTCAGAGGCGGAAATGGTTTGCTCTGTGGCATCTGATTGTGAGCCACCCGTCAATCTGTCGCGTTCGAAGATAAAGAAATACAGAGCCACACTGACAAGTAAGGCGATGATGAGAGACATGATGCGCATGGTCTATATTGTGTCCGTTGGTCTGGCGGGCTATGTGCCGTCCGGTTTTGTTTTACGTGTCCTCATGTGATGACAAATTGTGTCGTTCATCGCATGGATCGTGTCTTTATGAGGCAGTGTTTATCTAGGCTTTGCGTCAATCTTAATAGGATTAACATTGTGTTCCATTTAGAAAGGCCGTCCCTTTATTACAAGGGGGCACGATATCATTTCGTACGATATATAGCGTGTACGCATTGGTTGGCCAAAAATATGTGATGTTCTGAGTGAAAAACGAACATTTTTTTAAATGTGGCGGCTATGACGCTTGGGTAAAGGGGGTGCGGTCCGTCAAAGATAAAAGGCTGCAATCCCGTGTGACGCCAGTATTTGGCCTCGATTGCCCCTTTGGCTCACGCAAGATGTCAGTTGCTCTTGGCAAGGCTTTGCGGTTCAGGCTAAGAGTGGCGCAAAGAGAAACACAGGCATGCGGTCTGCAATTGAGCGCATCGATCCAAGACAAAACCGATCTGGGGGCAAATATGAGCGATACAGACAGTTTCATCGACGAGGTGACCGAAGAGGTCAAGCGCGACAAACTTTACGCCGTTTTGCGTCGGTATGGTTGGATCGCTGTCGTGGGTGTTGTGGCGATTGTGGGCGGCGCGTCTTACAATGAGTGGTCCAAATCCAAAGCCCAAGCTATTGCACAGGCCAATGGCGATGCGATCACCGCAGCCTTGGCAAGTGGTGACGAAGCACTGGCCCGTGCCGAAGCTCTGGGTTCTGCTGGAATCACCGGTTCAGCGCGCATCGTTGCGGATATGATCCGTGCGGGTGAATTGCATGCCGCAGGCGATTCAAAAGCTGCGATCACTGCACTGGCACCTTATACTGTGGATGCAACTTTGGATGCGATTTACCGCGATTTGGCCATTTTGAAAACAGCCATGATCGGGGCGAAAGAGATCACGCCCGAAGACCGTATCACGCAGTTGGCTGGTATCGCCTCACCCGGCGCGCCGTATCGTTTGCTGGCCGAAGAACAAATCGCCACAGCTCAAGTTGAGATGGGCGATATAGAAGCCGCGGTTGATGGGTTGCGTGCGATTTCACAAGACGTTGAAGCCACAGAGGCATTGCGCCGCCGAAGCTTGCAAATGATAGTTGCACTTGGGGCCGATACCGCGCCACAATAAACGGCACTGTAAAAAACGGGGCTCTGAAACAGTTCAGGGTCCGAATGCGACTGTGCTTGGTTCAGTCGAGCGTCTCATACGAAGAGCACGCAAGGTAAATGACTTTTGATGAGGGGATCATCTCATGATCGCGCAGGCTGGTAGAGCAGGGATTTTTCTTTTAGCGGTTGGTTTGTCGGCATGTTCCGGCGCCAAAGAGGTGATTTTGCCCGGGGAACGTTTGGACCTGCGCGGCGGCGTTGCTGCCAGCGATATCGTTCAGCCAAATAAATCTGCGCCAATTTCTTTGGGCACACAGGTGGCACGCGCCAACTGGACCAACACGGGCGGGGCTGCTTCGCACGCTTCAGGGCATAACCGTTTTACCGCATCTGCGCCAAGCTTGGCATGGTCCGCGCCGATTGGCCAAGGAAACACGCGTAAACTGCGCATAACTTCCCCACCTGTCGCAGCCCAAGGACTGGTCGCGGCCTATGACGCTGGTTCGTCTGTTTCTGTGGTGTCTGCCACAACCGGCGCGCTGGTTTGGACCCGCGATTTGACGCCCGTCTCTGAGAAAAAAGGCGATGCCTCTGGCGGGTCTTTGGCGATTTCTGGCACGACCCTGCTGGCGGCCACGGCTTACGGTGACATTGTTGCGCTTGATCTTGCCAGTGGGACAGAACGCTGGCGTCAACGGATTGAGGCCGCTGGTGCCTCTGGTCTGACGGCACACAACGGGCTTGTTTATGCTGTTGCTGGCGATTCTCAACTTTGGGCAATTGATGTGTCTACAGGATTGGTCAAATGGCAAATTTCAGGCCCTGAAACCATTGCATCGCGCGTTGGGGCCCCTGCGCCTGCGGTGAATGATCGTTTGGCTGTTGTGCCTTTCGCCTCTGGCGATGTGTACGGGTTGTTTCGCAAAGGCGGCACGCGGCTTTGGTCCGCATCGCTTGCAGGGCAACGCGCGGGCGTCGTCTATGCGAACGTTTCTGATATCACCTCTGATCCTGTGATCGTGGGCAATACCGCTTATATGGGCAACCAAGCGGGTCGCTTTGCAGCCTTTGATATGGACTCAGGTGAACGTCGCTGGACAGCACGTGAAGGGGCTTATAGCCCTGCGTCCGTTGTTGGTGGCTCTGTGTTTATTGTCACGGACCGGGCACAATTGGTGCGATTGTCTGCATCCACAGGGGAACGCATTTGGGGGCAGCAGTTGCCTTTGTTCACCGCTGACAAACCTCGCAAACACAAAGCTGTCTTTGCTCACTACGGCCCTGTGGCTGCGGGCGGCAAGCTTTGGGTCGCGTCGTCTGATGGCATGTTGCGCGGCTTTGCCCCAACGTCTGGTTCTTTGACCGATCAAGTGACCTTGCCTGCGGGCGCTGCAGCTGATCCGATTGTGGTGGGCGGTATCATGTATGTTTTGCTTGAAACTGGGGCTTTGGTCGCCCTTCAATAGGCGACCTGATAGAGCTGTATGAGCTTTGCCCCTTTACCCCAAAGGTGCTTTGGGTGTATCGGGGCGACTTGAGATGAAAAGCGGGATCACCCATGAGTTTTACACTTGCCATTGTCGGCCGACCCAATGTGGGCAAATCGACCCTGTTCAACCGTTTGGTTGGACGCCGTCTTGCGTTGGTTGACGACCAACCTGGCGTGACCCGCGATCTGCGCGAAGGCGAAGCCAAATTGCAAGGCATGCCCTTTACCGTGATCGACACTGCCGGTCTGGAAGAAGCAACCGATGAAAGCCTTCAGGGCCGTATGCGGGCGCTCACTGAGCGCGCTGTTGGCATGGCTGATGTTTGTTTGTTCTTGGTGGATGGTCGCGCTGGTATTTTGCCTGCGGATGAAGTGTTTGCTGACATCCTGCGCCGTAAATCTGCGCGCGTCATTTTGGGCGTGAACAAAGCCGAAGGCCACGCTGGCGAATCTGGGTTCTTAGAAGCCTATTCGCTTGGTCTGGGCGAACCTGTGCGCCTGTCTGCAGAACACGGCGAAGGCATGTCTGATCTGTATGATATGCTTTTGCCTATCTCAGAAGAATTCGAAGAGCGCGCCAAACGTGACACGCCTGAAACCGATGTTATTCTCACCGACGAAGATTTCGATGAAGATGGCGAGACTTTGGGTGGGTCACGTGATTTTACCTTTGAAAAGCCACTGCAGATCGCTGTCGTCGGTCGCCCAAATGCGGGCAAATCAACGCTGATCAATAAACTTCTGGGCGAAGAACGTCTGCTCACGGGCCCTGAGGCGGGCATCACGCGCGACAGTATCTCTGTGACGATGAATTGGAACGACACCCCCGTGCGTGTGTTTGACACCGCTGGGATGCGTAAAAAAGCCAAGATCCAAGAAAAACTTGAAAAGCTGTCTGTGTCTGATGGCCTGCGCGCGGTGAAATTCGCCGAAGTCGTGGTTGTTTTGCTTGATGTCTCCATCCCGTTTGAACAGCAAGATCTGCGCATCGCCGATTTGGCCGAACGCGAAGGCCGTGCTGTGGTCATTGCCGTGAACAAATGGGACGAAGAGGGCGATAAGTCCAACAAAGCCAAATTACTGCGTGAAGAATTTGCACGCTTGCTGCCGCAGCTCAAAGGTGCACAGCTTGTGACCGTTTCTGCCAAAACCGGCAAAAACTTGGACAAGCTACAAGAAGCCATTTTGAAAGCGCATGAAATTTGGAACCGCCGCGTGCCAACCGCACGTTTGAACTCTTGGCTCAAAGCAATGACCGAAGCGCACCCTCCGCCCGCACCGGGTGGCCGCCGTATTCGTTTGCGTTACATGACCCAAGCCAAAACACGCCCGCCTGGTTTCGTGGTGATGTGTTCTTACGCTGATAAATTGAACGATAGCTACAAGCGCTATCTTATCAATGGATTGCGGATCGATTTTGATATGCCGGGAACACCCATTCGGTTGTATTTCCGTGATCAATCTGACGCGAACCCTTATAAGAATAAAACCAAATCTGTGCCATCTCGCCTGCGTAAACACTTGGGTAAACCCCGCGCAGATGAGAAAAAGCGCCGTAGATCTGATTGAATTCGACTAAATAAAAACGGCGCGTCCTGAGATGGGACGCGCCGTTTTTTATCGTAGAACCCGTAGGCCGTAAAATCACTAGATTTACGGTTTAAAGATCCAGATCAACCCAAATAGGCACATGATCTGATGGTTTTTCTTTGGCACGCGCATAAGCGTCGATTTGACAGTCTTGCAGCGTGTCAGCGGCTTGTGGCGACAACAGAAAATGATCGATGCGAATACCGTCATTGCGATCAAACGCACCCGCTTGATAATCCCAAAACGTATAGGTTTCTTCGGCACTGTTTGTGACACGCAGAGCATCGGTAAAACCCAAATCCATCAACCTGCGAAACACTTTACGGCTTTCAAGGCGAAACAGCGCATCTTTGCGCCACACATCGGGGCGTTTGGCGTCTTCAGCTTGTGGAATAAGGTTGAAATCCCCCGCCATCAAAAACGGCTCTTCCAGCGCAAACAATTCAGCAGCGCGATCGTGCAATCGTTTCATCCATTTGAGTTTGAAATCGTATTTCGACCCTTCAACAGGGGTGCCATCCGCGTTCAAATCCACAGGGTTGCCGTTGGGCAAATACAGCCCGCAAATACGCACCGCTTTGTCTTTGCCCATCACGGTCGCTTCAATATAGCGCGCTTCAATATCATCCGCGCCATCGCGCCCCATGCCAGCGCCATTTGGCAAGCCGCGGGTGATATCTTCTAGGGGTAATTTTGACAAAATAGCCACGCCGTTGAATGATTTTTGCCCATGAGTTTCAACGATATAACCCATGTCTTCGAAATGGGTGCGCGGGAAATTTTCGTCAACGGATTTGATTTCTTGCAACACGACCACATCTGGATCGGATTCTTTGAGCCAATCGGTCAGCGCGTCAATGCGGGCCTTGATTCCGTTGATGTTAAAGCTGGCAATTTTCATGACGCATCCTTGATTTTTTATCAGTTTAGGCGGGGATGAACCCGAGGGAAAGCGTTGATCAGCCTTGATCTGCAATCGCACGACCACAAGCGGCGGCAGACGACCATGCCCATTGAAAATTATACCCGCCCAGCCAGCCTGTCACATCCACAACCTCGCCGATGAAATACAAACCTTTGACTGTCTTGCTTTCCATGGTTTTCGAACTCAGCGCGTCTGTATTAATCCCGCCCAGCGTGACTTCGGCGGTGCGATAGCCTTCGGATCCTGTGGGTTTAAGGGCGAATGCGTGCAGGGTATCTGACACCTCTTGCAAGGCCTTGTCAGATTGATCCGCCAAATTGCCAGTAAGCTGTAATTTCTCGGCCAAAGTGGTGGCTAGTTTTTTGGGAAAAAGCGTGGCCAAAGCGGTGCTCATCTGGCGACGTCCGTTTTCAGCACGCTCTTTGCGCAGGGCGTCGAAAATAGATGTGTTTGGCATAAGGTTGACTTGCACTGCGTCCCCTTCATGCCAGTAATTTGACACCTGCAAGACGGCAGGACCAGAAATGCCGCGGTGGGTGAACAACAAAGCCTCGTCAAATGCGGTGCCATTGGCCGTCAATCTGCCGTCCAGCGCGGTGCCTGCCAGCGGGACAATCCAATCTAGGTCTTGTGGGCCGAATGTGAGGGGCACCAATCCAGCGCGTGTCTCAGTCACGGGCACATCAAATTGCTTGGCAATCTGATACCCAGCACCTGTCGCGCCCATTTTGGGAATCGATTTCCCGCCTGTGGCCACAACAATATTTTTCGCGGTGACGTGTTTGCCCAATAAGATCAGACGAAATTCAGCGCCGTCATGGTTGATATCATCAATCGTTGTCTCAAGCGCGATGTCTGCCGCACGAGATTCGGCCAGCAACATGTCGATGATCTGCGTGGCTTTGCCATCGCAAAACAACTGCCCGAGTGTTTTCTCATGATAGGCGATGCCGTGTTTGGCGACCAATTCGATGAAATCCCATTGGGTGTAGCGCGCCAAAGCTGACTTGGCGAAATGCTTATTACCGCTGATAAAGTTATTGGGGCCTGCGTACATATTGGTGAAATTGCAGCGCCCACCGCCCGAAATACGGATTTTATCACCCGGGCGTTTGGCATGATCGACAACCAAAACACGCCCGCCTTTGGCGCTGGCAAAGCTGGCGCACATCAAACCAGCGGCGCCGGCACCTAGAATGATCGTGTCGTAGTGGAGGGGCATATCTGTACTCATAGGGCCGTAAAGCATGAAATTGCGCGTTGAGACAAGTGTTTCGTGCGCCAACCTTTAGGGGGCAACCCCCAACGAAAAAAGACGACCCTTGAGGGCCGCCTTTTCGATGGAGGAGGAAATCTGAAGTCTGAGGTGTTATTCAGAAACAGTGACAGCTTGTGTCGCAGTCACGCCGCCGTTGGTTGTCAAAACAGCAACGACATCTTGGTTTGTCAAAGATTTGAAGCTGACTTTAAGGTCTTGGTTCGCGCCAGCGTGGACAGGTGCTGAGCCGAGCAATTTGCCTTGGCCGTCTGCAGTCAATTCGTACACGTCAACGGTGCCGTCTGTTGTGGCGCGCACAAGGTCAAGTTCAACGAAAGATTTGAGGTTTTGTG